>CAREDV010000001.1 GCA_948964545.1 uncultured bacterium
GGCAGACAGTTAGCACCAAGTGAAACTATATGGTAATTTGCATGTTTAAACCGCCAATAATCGGGAAACGAAAACCAGTATAAAGCTTCGCGGTATAGTATACGCTGTTTATACGGCATCCAGCAAGTAAAGACTTTACAAAGGAATTTTTTAATATGTAGGTATTTGGACATGGTATTCTCCTATTTTAAATTTAATATATATTTTGTCCGTGTGGCGGTTTGTGAAAATTGTCATTATGACGGACAATTTTTAGTATGAACAAAGTTTTACTACAAAAACTGGCTAAAAGAATTAAAGAACTAAGAGTACTAAAAGGTCTTACTCAAGATGACTTATCTTATTTATCCAGAATACCTCGTTCAACTCTGGGAAATATTGAAACTGCTAAAAATGACCTTACATTTACTAAAGTTGCACAATTAGCAAAGGCGTTTCAATTATCATTGTCCGAATTTTTAAATTTTTAATACACCTACAAAAACATTTAAGTTCTCATTTTGTTGGTTAGCATACCACACCATTAATTATTATAGCAAATATCATAAATTTATGCAACACAGTAAAAATAATGAAATTTTTAAACAAGCAGTTGGTGAAATTTTTAGAGATATTAGGGAAAATTCAAATTTATCTTTAAACAAATTTGCGTTGGAATATGATTTGGATAAAAGTAATATGAGTAAAACTGAACGTGGAATTATAAATATTTATCTTATTACTGCTTGGAAAATTGTTGAAGCCCACGGATTAAAATTTTCTGAATTTGCAAAAATGCTTGAAGATAAATTGGGTGAAGATTTTACATTTATTGACGAGTAATCTTTAACAAATTCTTTCTATACTTGAAGTTATCTGTTTTTTTCATATAATATGAATATGAGATACAGAGAAAATGTCAGAAATTTTTGCATAATTGCCCACATTGACCACGGAAAATCAACACTTGCAGACCGTTTGCTTGAAAAAACCGAAACTGTCGCACAGCGCGACATGCAGAATCAGATTATGGATTCTATGGATATTGAGCGCGAACGCGGTATTACCATTAAACTTAACTCTGCAAGAATGAATTATAAAGCAAAAGACGGAAAAGATTACGTTTTGAACCTTATTGATACTCCTGGTCACGTAGATTTTTCTTACGAAGTTTCACGTTCACTTGCAGCCTGTGAGGGTGCGTTATTAATCGTTGATGCAACGCAGGGGGTTGAGGCACAGACTCTTGCAAATGTTTATCTTGCAATCGAACAAAATTTGGAAATCATACCTGTAATCAATAAAATTGACTTGCCGTCCGCTGATGTTGAACGCGTTAAAGAAGAAATCGAAGAAGTTCTTGGAATTGATGCATCTTTGGCAATTCCTGTCAGTGCTAAAGCAGGGATTGGGATTGAAGAAGTTTTGGAAGCGGTTGTTGAGTTAATTCCGCCGCCTGTTGATAATTCAGAAAAACCTTTAAGAGCAATGGTTTTTGACAGTGCTTATGACCAGTATTTAGGAACACTTTGTTTCTTTAAAATTCTTGACGGAAAAATGAAGCTTGGCGACAAGGTCAGGTTTATGGCATCAGGCAAAGAATATGATGTTGTAGAACTCGGTTATCAGACTCCTGCAAGAGTTCAGGTTAAAGAACTGGTGTGTGGTGATGTAGGCTATTTTGCAGGTTCTATTAAAGAGTTAACAAGGTTTGTGGGAGATACTGTTACAAATATTGAAAATCCTGCATCAGAACCTTTGCCAGGTTATAAAGAAGCTTTGCCGATGGTATTTTCGGGTATGTATCCCGTTGATAATGACGATTATGCAGACCTTAAAGAAGCGTTGGAAAAACTTAAGCTTAACGACAGTAGTATTACATTTGAACCTGAAACCTCATCAGCACTGGGATTTGGGTTTAGATGCGGTTTTTTGGGAATGCTTCACATGGAAATCGCTCAGGAGCGTTTGGAGCGAGAATACGGATTATCACTTGTTACTACAGCGCCATCTGTAGTTTATCATGTTTATAAAACAAATGGTGAAATGGTGGAAATTGACAACCCTGCAAATCTTCCGCCTGCACAATTGAGAGATTATATTGAAGAACCGTATGTTAAAGTTCAAATTATTGCTCCGAAAGATTATGTCGGAACGTTAATGGATTTGGCACAGACTAAACGCGGTATATTTATTAATATGTCATATATTGATAAAGTTCGTGCAAGCCTTGAATACGAAATTCCATTGAGTGAAGTTATTACAGACTTTTATGACCAGTTAAAATCACGTACTCAGGGTTATGCAAGTATGGATTATGAATTCAAAGACTATAAACGTTCAAAACTTGTAAAACTTGATATTATGCTTGCAGGCGAAATCGTTGACGCATTGTCGGTTATCTGCCATGAAGACAGCGCGTTTTATATTGGTCAGAAATTAACCGCAAAACTCAAAGATATTATCCCCCGCCAATTATTTGAAGTTCCTATTCAGGCTGCTGTAGGAGGCAGAGTTATCGCAAGGACAAATATTAAAGCTATGCGTAAAAACGTTCTTGATAAATGCTATGGCGGTGACATTTCGCGTAAACGCAAATTGTTGGAAAAACAGAAAAAAGGGAAAAAACGTATGAAATCTGTTGGACGTGTAGATGTTCCGCAGGAAGCTTTTATGGCTGTTCTGAGTCTCGATGAGGAATAAGATTTTCCGCCAAAATTTTAGCAGCTGCTTGTGTTCTATTGTCTACTCCCAATTTTTCAAAGATACTTGTAAGATTAGCTTTAACTGTAGAAACGCTAATATATAGAATATTAGCTATATCTTCATTTTTTAATCCTCTTACCAATAATGGTAAAATATCCTTTTCTCTTGGAGTAAAATCATAATTTGGTGTATCTTCTGTAATTATTTTCATTATCATATATCCCAAAATTTAACTTAAATCAATACTAGCAAAAGCATATTTAATTTCAATTAGACAGTTGTCTATATTTTATGTAAAGAATTGTTACAAATTATATAAGAAATATATACGATTTACGCAATTTTTAAATACAAAAATACTTTATATAAACATAGAGATGAATTTAATAGGAAATTGAATAAAAGATTAAGAGAAACGAGTAAAGAAAAAGGAGAACACAGGATTATGGCAATTAGTGGAGATTATTCAAACAACGATAAAAAGATTTATACTGGTGGAACTTTATCGGATGTAGAAGTTAAAGCATCTAAACCTAAAAAGAATTTTCTTACAGATGCAATTAAAAAATTAACTACTCCATCTGCACCTGATATGTTAACAGCTACAACAGCAGAAATTATGGGATTAGAGTTAAGCACTAAAAAAGCTAATCAAGTTGAAACTGCAGATACATCAACACCATTTGGTATAGATGTTCATAATGTAGATAATGAAATTAAACGTGAAAGTTTTCATTTAGTATCAGATCCTTTAACACAAGCATATATGTACGGTAATTTAAGTGCAGATAATACAGTACGTGGATTTGATTTGGGTGGAAAATACTCTAACGACTTGTTTGATTTAATGGAAAATGGATTATACGTGCCGCCTGAAACTGTAGCATAGATAAATAAATTTTCTTTACTCACATTTAAGACCGATTTAATAATCGGTCTTTTGTTGTGCTACGCACCCCTCTTTGAAAATTAACTAAAAACTTTTATTGCAAATTTTATTTGTATGTAACAATTCTGTAATATTTTACTTTATTTATTAAAGTTTCTCTAAGCAACAGCCGATATTGTTAGTATAGAATAAACGGAGAAACGGAAATGAACAGAATTAACGGAAACAATTTAGAAAATTTAAAAGCTCTTTACGGTGCATATAACGTAAATAAAAAAACTGTTGAAGAAGAAAAGAAAGAGCCTGTTAAAGAGGCTAAAGAATTTGAAGCAAAAAAGGTTGATGCTAATGTTCTTGATGTTTTGGCAGCTCAAAACAAAGTTCAATTGAATAGAGTTGATACATCAGAAGAAGCAACCGCAAAAAGATTGGAGCAGGCATTTGCAGGTTCAGCATTTATGGCAGCATTGGATGAATTGCAAGGCGGTGAAGATTTTGCAGCATTTGCAATGGCAAATATCACAGGCGTAAACCATGACAAACTTGCAAAATATCTTGAAAAACCGTTGCATCAAGAAACAATCGAAGGTGTTGCAAATTTATTCTAAGAATTTTTTCTGCATATTATATAAAAAAAGGTCGGTTAAACCCGACTTTTTTTGTTAGTTAATCTGTAAAATTTCTACAAAACCCAGTGGGGAGAGGGACTTCGTCCCTAATGTTCAAAGTTTAATAATTTAAACCCGTGTTTTTTCTTTTCCGATTGGATATCAGGAAGCTCATAGCATTTTATACAGCGTGCTTCATAAGTTTCATCCCCGCCAATCATAATAAGCGGTGAATTTTTATCAGCAGGTTTGCCGTCAATAAGTCTTTGAGTACGTGTAGCATTTTCCCCGCCGCATTTCATGCAAACGGCATGAAGTTTATCAACTTTTGTTGCAATACACATCAACTCAGGCATGCTTCCGAAAGGTTCTGCTTTAAAATCAAGTTCTAAGCCTGTTCCGATAACTTTTTTACCTTCATCCATAAGCTTAGAGATAACTTTAACAATATTGTTGTCGAAGAATTGAAGTTCATCGATTGCAATAACTTCATCTTCAGGTTTTACAACGCTCATAATCTGTATAGCGTGTTTAACCTTAATTGCATCAAGCCACAAGCCGTTTCTTGATTCTATATAATCTCCTTTTGCGCGTGTGTCAATATCTGGAGAGATTACCTTAACTTTTCTTTTTGCAATAATTGAGCGTCTTATTCTTCTCAAAAGTTCTTCGGTTTTACCGCAGCTCATCGGCCCTGTAATTAATTCAAAACTATACCCGTAATTCATTTTATCCCCTCTGAGAATATTATACTTCCGTGATTTTTTTTTGAAAAGCTAATGTAAAAATTTTGTCACGTTTTTTTGTCCTTTCCAACAATGATATTGGTTAAGGTTTTAATACTTTATCTCTTAGCCTTTTCAAACCCGCGCCGTAGAAGTATCTCAGCTGTTCAGGGAAGTTATCTTCAATATCAATCATATACATGTCATGGACGCTGAAAGCTTTGATTAGGAATACAATTTCTGAATTTTTTGTCCAGATAACTTCGGGTAAATTGTTTTTGATAGGGTCGCTTATACCAAAAATTCCTTCATTATCATCTATTGTAAGAAATATAAATTTTCCCCATTTATAATGTTCAAGCATGGGTATTCCCGAATGCTCGAATACTGCACCAAAATTACAGATAAACCTGTCGTATTTGACAATTTTTACATCCAGACCGCGGTTATAGGCATCAAGAAGATGCTGTTCAAGGTATTTAAAATCCTGCGCGAACAGTGAAATATAAATATTTTTCTTTGCGCCTTTGATAAGTTCTATTGATTTATCAACAATTTTTGTTCTGCCAGAAATTGTCAAAATCGGTTCAGTGTAAGTTTCTTCTTTAATATCTGGAAGTTTTTTGTCAAGAAAATCAATTGTACTTTCAATTTTTCTTTTGTACCGTTTGGTTAATTCTTTAGGCTTTATCGGTGTGTAAGTCAATGGTTTTGTGCCCGAGGGGATTACGATATGAAGGCTTTCAAGAGCTTTCAAAGTATCATAAGTTCTTGATTGCGGAATATTTGCAAGTTTGCTGATTTCATAACCTGTTGCGGGATATTTTTTCAACAATGCGATATAAACCTTTGACTGGTATTCATTCAGCCCGAGTTCTTTTAATCTTTCAACGATTTCATCCATACAATGAGTTTAGCGGATTTTTAGATTTATGGCAAGTTTTTACCACGGATAATCAGAGGGAATCCGCCAGCTGTCAGTCATAATCTTTGAGGCGCAGGTTAAGCCGTTCCATTTTGATTGTGATGTATTATTACATAAAGCATTATAGTCATTTTGGTAATCATAAAAATGATGCGGCAGGGTTATATATTGATGTCCTTTTGCGGGAATGTATTCGGTTGCAATATCAAATGCAAATACATCTCTGCCTAATATATTCGGACCTTTTGGACCGTTTAAGTCAACAACGATATATGTATAATTATTAGTGTGATTAATTACCCAGTAACAAAAACCTTTTGGTGTACACATTGGAGAAAAGTTTTTTGTATATTTATCATATCCAATCATTAAATTAGCTGATTTATTTAAATTAGAAATCCATATTTCTCTTTCTTTTATGTTCATAAATTTTTCAGTCCCTTTTATGTAAGGGTCAATATATTTTGCAGATAATGCAGCGTTAGCATTACCTGTACCTAATTCATCTCCCATAATATATATTTTTTCACAGTCACCGCTGTATTCATCTATTGCTTGTTCAATAGCGTTTGACAAAACGCTGTAAGCAACTTTTAACTGATTAATGGTAACAGTTTTTTGATAATTTCCAATTATATTTGGTATGGTTAATGCAGAAACAACCCCGATAATGCCTAAAGTAATGAGAACTTCTGCTAAGGTAAAAGCTCGGGGGGGGGGCAGTTCTGAGCTTGTGATTTAATCATATTCTAACCTCCTTTTTCATTATTATAAACATTATTTGAGAAATTTGCAAGTTATAGCGAGTATATTTCATCTTCAAGCAATGTTTTTTGGAATTCTTCGCATTCCTCAATTAAATCAAGCAATAGCGCGTATTTTTGTGAATGTAAAGCTTTTGAAATATCGTCGCCTGTTAAATCAATGATGTAATAATCTTTTGTATGCTCTTTGATTTTAATAAGTCCGACTTCCTCAAAAATTGAAAATAACAGATCAAATACTTTATATGATTTTCCCAAAAAACTTGCGCAGCGGCGAAGTTCTACTTTTCCGCCATTGTTATGGCAGGCAAATTTAAGCATTCCGTAAACTGTTTTCAAAAATTCCTCTTCATCAAGAATTTTCTGTTCGTAATTCATAAAATGTACGGCAGAGGGAGTTGTCATTTCAAGAATTCTGTCGAAAGTTTCGCGGTCGGCAGGATAGTCAAAAAACATCAGCGCATCACACGGGGTTAAGTTGTCACGTGTAATTATTTTCTCTGCCAGAGCAGAAAAAGGTCTTAATTTATCGCAAATTTGTTTGCTTTCCGCGAAAATAAGAATATTTTGTTTGGAATTTTTTACATAATCATTAACCTGCGGGAGAATATCTGTTTTTTTGCGGTGATCATAAAGTTTCACTGATACTGTATTTTCTTCTTCTTTGAGATATTCCGAGTGAATATCGTCAATAATCAGTTGAACGCTTGTATTGCCGTTGTATTCGTTGATTTGCGGATGAAATGCAATGTCTAACGTGTCACCGTTAACAAGCGGCACATCGCCCTGTTTCCAGCGGATACAGTTGAATTCCGAACTTCCCGCGCTGCAGGTCAGTCGAAGGTGGTTTTTATTTTCACCCATTAAGCGTTTTTCTTTTATCTTTAAATTTTTTATTGCAAAAACAGGGCTTGGGTTGCACATTCCGAACGGTTCAAGCTGTGATAACTGCTCAACCAGGTCAATATGAATATCGTCATGAGTCAACTCCAAATCAATGTTAATAAAGGGTTTTAAATCTTTTCCCTGCGACATTTCTTTAATGGTTTTGCAAAGCGCTGATTTAACTTCATCAAATGTATGGTTTGAGAACGACAGACCGCCTGCCATTGCGTGTCCGCCAAACCCGTCAAACATTTCGGCATTGGCAGAAATTGCATCATAAAGGTTTATTCCGTCAATACTTCTTGCAGAGCATCTGTACTGTTTAGTTTCCTCGGAATAAGTCATCAAAAACGTAGGCTTGTAATACTTTTCGACAAGCATTGATGCAACAATCCCGATAATTCCTATATGCCAGTCTTTATGGAATAAAACAATTGCTGAATTACGGTCGTTTTTTGCCATTTCATCAGCTTCGGCAAAAATATTCTGGCAGAGTTCCTGACGAACTTTGTTAAATTCATTCAAGTTTTGAATTGCCATTTCAATTTCTTGTTTATTTTCTGAAATTAAAACTTTCAAAGCTTCATCAACGGTATCAAGTCTTCCTGATGCATTGATGCGCGGAGCGACACCGAAAGCTATGTGTTCGGAAGTTATTTGCCCTTTGTATCCTGCGCTTTCCAATAATCTTGAAAGCCCGTAATGGTTGTTGATTAATTCCAGTCCTTTTGTTACGTAATACCTGTTTTCACCAACAAGCGGAACTAAATCCGCAACTGTTCCGACAGCAACATAAGGCAAAATTTTAGAAATAAATTCTAACTTTGAATATTTTTCGAGCAAGCCTTGCGCAACTTTAAATGCAACCCCGACCCCTGCAAGAGAAGTTAAACTCGTAATCTGTTTTGTTGTAAGGTTTTCATCTAATGCATTCGGAGCTTTCGGGTTAATAATTCCGTAGGCATCAGGCAAAACCTCAGGTGCTTCGTGGTGATCTGTAATAATTACATCAATTTTAAAGCTGTTCAAAAAGTTTACGGCATCAACGTCTGAAATCCCGCAGTCGCAAGAGATTATAAGTTTTGGTTTAACCTGTGTCATTAGCTTTACCAACGCTTTTGTATCAAATCCGTGTCCCTCTTTCTCGCGGTTTGGAATAAAGTAATTTACGTCAGCGCCTAAATATTTAAAAGTCTTGTAAAGAAGTGAAGTGGACGTAACGCCGTCAGCATCAAAGTCGCCGTGGATAACGATTTTTTCGCCGTTATCGATTGCTGTTGAAAGTCTTTCAACGCATTTTTCCATATCCGTAAAAACTTTAGGATGTGTTAATTTCATCTCAAGGGGGTTTAAAAATTCCTTAATTTCTTCGTCAGTCTTAACCCCTCTTGAATATAAAAGTCTTTTTATTAAAGACTTTTCTTGCTCATCGTACTTATTAAATATCCACTCTTTCATAACTATATCATAATCTTCCTGCAATCACTCTGTCAATCCCTGCCAAATCTTTTATGATTTCAATATTTTTAAAATCTTTCATAATCTCTTTGACAGCCTGCGCCTGCCCGATACCGAGCTCAAACAGCAAATATCCGCCCTCATTTAAAATTGCAGGTGCGCCTTTTGTTATTTTTTCATAAAATTCTAACCCTTTATCATCTTTTGTAAACAAAGCACTTTCGGGGTCAAACTCAACCTCTTTTTGCAATTTTGTTCCTTTTGGAATATACGGCGGGTTTGAGATAATAATATCAAAGCTTTCGCGCGGTTTTACGTTTGAAAAAACATCGGATTTTCTGAAAATCGCCTTGTTAAAAAGGTTTAATCTTGATGCATTATCAAGTGCGGTATTCAAAGCATCTGTCGACACATCAAGTCCGATAATCTGACAATCCGTATGTTTTGCAACCATACATGCGATACACCCAGAACCCGTTCCAACATCAAGAGCCATTTTAAAATTATTCTCATTAATGATTTCAACAGCTTTTCTGACAAGAATTTCCGTTTCATCACGCGGGATTAAAACGGACGGGTTTACAATAAATTTTTCGCCCATAAAATCAGCGAAACCTATAATATGTTGTATCGGCTTTCTTGTCCTTGCGCGGAGTTCGGCTTTTTCTTTTACAATTTCAAGTTTTTCGGCAGTTAATTTATTGCCCATAACAATATCTTTTGCGCCGTAATTTGCAAAATGTTCCAAAAGCATCTTAACTTCCACGTTTGCCTCATTCGGCTCAATTCCGCTATCGGTCAATATTTTCAAAATCTCTTGAATGGTCATGTTCGGTTAATATCCTGTCTATCTCATCTCTAGCTTCCAGTTTTGACGAAAGCTCTTTTTTCTCTATATTATATTTTTTGCACAAACGCTCGTAATAATAAAGCTGTTTTTTTGTAGGTTCGTCTTTTGACATCTTAACTTCTCTCAAAAACGCGCGTTTTTTCTTTTCAAACTCTTTCTGTGCCTGGATAATCGGCTCTTGCTTTTTCTTGTAATCGTAATATTTTCGGCACTCTTTCAAGTAAAGCATCGTGTCTTTTGCAAAAGTTCCATTTTCCAAATATTCTTGAAGAAACTCAAAATGCGGATTATTAATCTCAAAATAATACTTTTCGTCCTCGATAAATTTGTCGAAAATATCATCAATCGACATTTCGGGTGATTTTTTCACCAATGCACGCAAAAAATTACACAGAGCAGATTTCTGTGTCTTGGTCATATCAAGATAAATTTGGTTTTTAATCTGGTACATAAAACTATATTAACAGAAAAACACAATATTTACAAAATAATGACTTTATATTAAAATTATTTTAAGGGTAAGCCAACCTGCTTGCACCTACCGCTGTCACAGACTTGTTATGAAGAAATTGAGCAGAAAGGGGGTGTTCAAGATGAATTTCAGTATAACTGAAAAAGCGCTACTGCTTATCTTGTTGATAATAATAGCGCTTGCGTTCATTAAGTAGGGAAGTTATGAAAGACCTTAAGAGAGTGAGACCTCTTGAGGTCTTTTCCCTATATATTCATTATTTACGATTTTCAATTTTTTGTCAAGGGTAGAAAATTATTTTTTAAATACGTCTTTCACACTAAACTTTTTATCTTCATGGAATTTGACAAATTTTTTCGCAATCGGATTTGTTGCAAGCTTTTTTGGTTTTGCCTGCTCTTTAAGTTTTTCGTTTTCGATTACTTCAAAATCTCTCATAAAATCATTATACCTCTATATTAATAAAAAAGTAAGGGGGTGAGAAATTGACTTTTTATTATATAAAAAGTATATAATGTTACATTAGTTTACAAGTCCCTCGGTTTCGTTGTACATAACCATATAAAAATCAGGGCTTGTCATATTGGGGTTCTTTTTCATAAACTTTTTAACATCAAACTTTTCGAGGTATTTGTCGAGTTTTTTGATAACTTTTTCATTGCCTTCGTGTTCATTTTTAAGGTTTGAAATATAGCTGTTTGTCATTGCTAAAATTTCATTCTCGGTAAGGATTGGAAGTCCGCCGATTTTAACCTCATCGGGTTCATCCTCATCAATGTATTTTTTAAGTTCTTCTTTCGGGTCTTCTTTTTGTCGTCTGCCATGACTGTCAGATGATGTGGAAGATGAAATTGCTCTGTTTCCAAAAGGATTGTTAACGTTATTAAACATATTCTGATTTTACGGTTAATATGAAAAATTCTTTAATTAAATCATCTAAATGGAGTAATAGTAATCCTTTAACAATTTACAGTCGCCTTCAATATTAGGGCTTTCGCACACTAGCGCACCTTTTACCCCGAATTCTTTCATAGCTTTCAATAAATCTTTGTAATTCATATCGGATTCTTCAAGGTTAAGGTGATTTTTTTCACCCTTTGCGGTATATTCAATTCCCGCAAGGTGTCCGTGGAAATTCTCTAATGCGTATTGTCCGACTTCTTTTCCTAATTTTTCCAAAATACGAGAAAACTCGTCATAAGTATTATAAATACCGTTAAAACGTGCATGAAGGTGTGAAAAATCTATGCAGGGCAAAACTCTTTCAAATTCATTTGAAAGTCTTATAATTTCATCCAAATCACCCCATTGCGTTGCTTTTCCTGTGGTTTCGGGGCGAACCCAAATATCGATTTTTTCTCTGTCTAAAACATCGATAATTCTTTTTGTTTGGGTCTTAACCTGATTATAAACAGTTTCTTTATCTGCTCCCATATAAAAAGCTGCGTGATAGGTTATGCTAAATCCGCCTGCCTGTGAGGCAACTGATGCTGTGTCGAGAATTCTTTGAACACTTGCATCAATTTTGTCAGGCTCTTTTGAGTTTAAATTTATGTAAAAAGGTCCATGAGCAGTAATAACAAAATCTTTTGACATTTCTTTAACGAAGTTTCTGTGCTCATCGTTCATTCTGACGCCATGTACAAATTCAAGTTCCATTCCATCAAGTTCGAGCCTTTTTAAGGCTTCAAATGCACTCGGATAACTTCCCTTACCTGTGCTTAACGGCATACCTGCAGTTATAAAATTAAGTTTGTCAAAACTTCTCATACTTTAACCTTCAAAACTTGTTCCAAAATTTCCCATGCATCTGTAACATATTTTGAACAATGTTCTTTTTTAGCCATACCTTCTACACCTGCAGATAAAACACGACAGCATGTAACTTTGTTGCGCTTTTTAAATTCTTCTACAATATATTTTGCGTTTGCGCGTGCATTTTGCGGGTCATTAAATCCCGAAATCATTTGAACAGCGGCAACTGTTCCGCAGATACATCCTGATGACATTCCACCTGAAAAAGCAGATGCTGCTGGGAAAAAACTTTCAGGGCACAACCCTTTTTCAATTGCGTATCTTATAATACTTTCTGAACATGAGTTTCCGTTTTTAAAATATTCTACTGCTTTCATAATAATATTATATCATAAAAATGTTTACAAAATAAAGCCGACACTTTGTGTCGGCGCATTACTTTTGTGGAAGTAAAGAGGTGATGATTATGCTGCGATTCTCGCAGCTTGTTAGATTATCAATTTACATAATCATAGGGCTTGCTGCCCGAAGCTTTATATAAACTTATTGCATCTGTCATGCATTCAACTTTTTGCTGTGCCACAAGTTTTTCGATTGCTAAAAGATTTTCTTGATATTGAATTAAATCAAGTTTAGAAATTGTGCCTTGATTATATTTTTGTTCGTTATATTTATAATCAGCTTTTTCAAGTTCATATTGTTTTTCAGTCTGTGACATTTTCTCTTTGTCTAACCTTGATGCAACAAGAGCATCATTAACCTCTTGAATTGCAGTCAAGTTGGTTTTGTAGTAGTTTTGCAAAACTCTTTCATAAGCAGCTTTTTTTAATCTTAAATTAGCTTTCAAAGAACCGCCTTGGAATAACGGTGCCATAAGTCCGCCAGCAACGCCTAAAAGCATATTTTTTGTTGTAAACAAACTTCCTATATCGCCTGCGTTAAATAAGCCGCCGCCTATAATATTAATTGACGGCAGAAATTCTTTTCTTGCAACTTTAACATCAATACCTGCTTTTTCCACCATAAGTTCTGCTTTAACATAATCGGGACGATTCACGATAATCTCTGATGGAATTTGCTGTGGAATTGAAAGTTGGTAATTTAGGCTGTCAAGAGAATTTCTTTCAATTGAAGAAGAATTTTCTGGGCTTTCACCGACAAGTACACAGAATTGGTGCAATAATTGTTCTCTTTGTTTTTTTAATTCAATTAAATCAGTCTGTCCCTGAACAAGAGCTTTGTTAGCTATAATTGTATCAGCGGTAGATGTTAAACCCTCTTTGTTTCTTAAAAGCATCAAATCATAGATGTTCTGTCGGGTTTTTACAATATCTTCCTGAAGCGAAATCATTTTATCTAATTTTATAATATTAAAATAACCTGTTCCAACAGCAGATGCGATTGCAATGTATGCTGCGCGCTCATCCATTTTTGAGCCTTCATAAAGCTTTTTAACAGATTTTGTTTTATCATGGTTCTTTAAGAAAATATCTGCTTCATACTGAACAATCATCGGTAATCCAAAACCTGATTGTGTTTTTGTCATACCAGGCATTTTCAACAATGACGGCCCAAAACCTCCTGTGACTGAGGGAAGTTGATTTGCAAACTGTGCTCTTGTCTGCTGATAATATTCTTCAACATTAATTGTTGCCATTTTTAAATCGTAGTTATTTAAAACAGCTTTTTCAATGTAGCTGTTTAACAAATCGTCATTAAAATTGTCCCACCAGTTTAAATTAATATAAGCGAATTTGTCAGAATCAGTATTTTTGTTTTTTATAACCATGCTTTTGAACTGTTTTGGCTGAGGTGAATCTGCGAGTACAGGCATGATATTTAAACTTAAAATACTTGTCAAAAGTGCTGTTGTTATAATCTTTTTCATTTCTTTAAAAATCCTATTGCAATTTTTACAATACTATGTTAGCATAATATTGTTGTAAATGCAACATATTTTTTTTACAACATAGTATTAAGATTATAAAGGAAATATGAAAAAAATATTACATTATACAGACAGTATACATTATGAACTTGAGCAGGCTGCAAGATTGATGAAAATTTTGACTTTGCAATTGTTTGATAAATTAAAATTAGATATTACCCCTGATGAATATTTTGCGCTTGATACAGTTTCAATTAATGCAGGAATTTGTCAGAGAGATTTGGCTAAACTGCTATTGAAAGACAGGGCAAATACAGGCAGAATTCTCGAATCTCTGGAACAAAAAGGGTTTATTACAAGATTTATTGACACAAAAAACAACAGACTTGTCAAAAAAATGGGGATTACAGAAAAAGGTTACAATGAACTTGATTTAATTAATATTAAAATTCAAGGTTACATTGATGGTACAACCGGCAAACTTTCACCAAAAGAGGTTGCTAAAGTTCAAGAAGTTTTGAAAAAATTTAGAAAAAATTTGGAACAAGTAGTAGAAATTAATATTTAAGAGGATAAATATGGAAGAACAAAATACAACAGAACAAGAAGTTAAGCAAGAACATAAACCGTTCAAAAGATTTATTGCAATCGGTGCGGGTTTGGTTGTTGCACTTGCAGGTGCTTATTTTATACATGATGCGTTGATGTATCAATCAACCGATGATGCGTACGTCGAAACTACAACCGTTCAGGTTGCACCGCGAGTTTCAGGTCAGATAACAGAAGTTTTTATCACTGATAACCAGAAAGTTAAAGAGGGCGATTTGGTTGCAAAAATTGACCCTGCAGATTATGAAATTGCTCTTGCTCAAGCAGAAGCGAAATATGAAAGAACTCTTTTGAACCAAAAAAATGCACAGGCTAATTTCAAAGCAATGCAGTCAAATATTGATACTGCTAAAAAAGATTTGGACAGATACAAAAACCTTTATGAGCAAGGTGCAGTATCAAAACAAATTTTAGATCAAGCGCAGGCAAAATATGACAGTGCACAGGCAAACTTGACCAATGCAGAACAATCCTTGTTATCTCAAGGAGGAAACAAAGTTGCTGATGCTGATTTGAAAGAAATTAAAGCGTTGAGAGATAAAGCTAAATTAAATCTTGGTTACACAAATATTTATGCGCCGCAGGCAGGTACAGTATCGTCAAGACGAGTTGAAAAAGGGATGTATGTTAATGTCGGCACTCCTTTATTTGTAATTGTTCCTGAAAATGTCTGGATTGTTGCAAATTACAAAGAAAATCAGCTTCGTCACATGAAGCCAGGACAGGTTGTTGATATTAAAATAGATACTTATCCAAATAAAACTTTCAAAGGTAAAGTAGATAGTATACAAAGAGCGTCAGGGGCTAAATCAAGTTTATTTCCGCCTGAAAATGCTGTAGGGTCGTTTGTTAAGATTGTTCAAAGAATTCCTGTTAAGATTGTATTTACAGAAGATATTGACCCGAATGAGTTTAACATAGTTCCTGGGATGTCAGTTGTACCAAAGGTAAAAATTAAATAATTTAAGAGCCTTATGGCTCTTAAATTTTATGGAGAAAATTTATGGAACAAGAATGGAAACCCTCGGTTAATCCTTGGATAATGATTATACCCGTAATGCTTGCGGTATTTATATACGTGCTTGACGGAACAATCGGCAACGTTGCTCTGCCTCACATGGCTGGAAGTTTTTCGGCAACTCGTGATGAGAGTATGTGGATTTTAACCTCATACTTAATCGCAGCAGGTATTGTAATTCCTGCCGTTGACTTTTTCAGCAAGGTTTTTGGACGTAAAAATTTCTTTATTATAAGTATTTTGGTATTTACGATTGCTTCAATGCTTTGCGGTATGGCAAAAAATATAGAGTTTATGATTTTTGCGCGTATTCTGCAAGGTTTTGGCGGAGGCGGAATTTTACCTATATCACAGGCGATTATGCTTGAAGCTTTCCCAAAAGAAAAACGCGGGCTTGCAATGTCTGTTTTTGGTATGGGAGTAATTTTAGCACCTATTATTGGGCCTGTTTTGGGCGGCTGGATTACAGATAACTGGTCTTGGCCTTGGATTTTCTATATTAACGTACCTTTCGGGTGTATTTCGGCAATTCTTTCAAAAAAACTTGTCGAAGATCCGCCTTATGCACGCAAACAAAAGAATGTTAAAATAGATGGAAAAGGGTTTTTCTATTTAACAATTTGGCTTGTTACACTGCAGACAGTTTTGGATAAAGGTAATAACGCTGATTGGTTTAACGCAACATGGGTCTGCTGGACATTTGCGATTTCAATGGCTGCATGTGCACTGTTTTTTCATTCACAGCTTACAAATAAAAATTCACTTGTTGACTTATCAGTATTTAAAGACCAAAATTTTTCGGCAGGTACAATAATTCAGGTTGTAATTCAGGCTGTATTATATGCATCATTAGCGATTTTACCTCAATTTTTGCAGAGCATGATGGGATACACTGCATTTTTAAGCGGTGCAACAATGATGCCGAGAGGTTTTGGAAGTATGACGGCTATGGTTATGACTGCACTGTTTTCAAATAAAATTGATAACAGATTGTTTGTTATAGTCGGGCTTGCGCTAATCGGCGGAGCAAGTTTGGTATTCGGGTCATTAAATCTTCAAATTTCCAATATGAATATTGCAGTGCCGAATTACTTTATGGGGCTTGGTATGGGTCTTTCAATGGTTCCGATTATGAACCTTTCAGTTGCAACTTTGAGAAATGACCAGATGACAAACGCTACGGGGCTTCAAAACTTGTTAAAAAACATCGGAAGTGCAATCGGAACATCTTTAGTTGCTACAATGTTAACTCGTTTTGCACAGGTTCACCAATATATGCTGGTTGGTAAAATGAGTGAGCTTAACCCTGCATTTATTGAGCGTGTTCAATCGACAGCGGGTGCTTTAATGCAGTATACCGAAGGGTCTGTTGCTCATTATATGGCGCAGTATTCACAATACGGACAATTGATAAAGCAATCAACACTATGGGCGTTTATTGACTCTTTCAGAATTTTCGGGCTTCTTTGCTTTGCCGTAATTCCTTTGATGCTGTTTATTAAAAAATTAAAGCACTAAATCAAACGCTTCAACGGTTGAATAATCAGTCGGCAGGATAAAGGTTATGGTTTTTCCGTCGGATTTTTTGTCCATAAGCATCAGTTCAATCATTTTTTCCATTTTGTATTTTGGAATTTGACGGAAATCAAATTTTTTCATTACATCGTCTGCTAAGAATTTATAATTTTTGTCAATCAAATTCTTTTTTAATGCAAGGTCGAACGCAAATCTCATACCCTCAACAACAGCTTCGCCATGAGTGTATTTTTTGTAATTCGTAATCTTTTCTATTGCATGTCCGTAAGTATGTCCGAAATTTAAAATTTTGCGCATTCCGCTTTCTTTTTCATCTTTTTCAACAACGGATTTTTTAAGCTTTATACAAATTTCAATGAGTTTTGCAAGGTTTTTTTCATCACAAATATCTTCGGTGCTCAAAAAATTTGTCAAATTCATTTCTTCTCCGCACATACAGCTTTTTTCAATAAAAGAATATTTTATAACTTCTGCCAAACCTGTTTTAAACTGTCTTTTATCAAGAGTTTTCAAAAAACGAGGGTTGATATAAACTGCTTTGGGCTGATAGAAAGTTCCAATTAAGTTTTTGCCAAAACTTGTATCTATCGCGGTTTTCCCCCCGACTGAACTGTCAACACACGCAAGCAAAGTTGTAGGAACTTGAATAAAATCAATTCCTCTCATATAAGTTGATGCGCAAAATCCCGCCAAATCTCCGACTACACCTCCGCCGACTGCAACAATCGTACTTTTGCGGGTTAGTTTAAGTTTTAGGGCATGTTCTAAAATCTTTCTGTAATTTTTAAAATTCTTTTCTTTTTCACCATCTTTTAAAACAAATTTTCGCTCTTTTGGTATATTTAACTGTTTGCCGTAAAGTTTTTCGACCCTGGCAGAGATTACCACAAGATAACTTTCGAGGTTAGAAAACACTTTTTCTCTCAAATCTGTTATTGCTTCGTTTTCAATAATTATAGGATAACTTTTCTCCTGCGGTTTAATCTTTATTTCTATCATTTAAAACTCCCAAAATTTCCTGTGCGATATTGTAAGGTGTTTTTGAATCTGTGTCAATTATTTTATGTGCCTTATTATAATTCGGTTCTCGGTTTTTAATTATTTCGGTAATTTTTTCCAATGAAAAATTCTTTTTTAAAAGCGGTCTGTGAGTTTCTGATTTTATTCTGTTGTAAATCTCAGCAGGTGAAGTTTTTAAATAGATTACAAGATTTTTATCAGATAGAATTCTGCGGTTTTCTGTATTTTCAAATGCTCCCCCGCCTGCAGAAATTATTTGTTTATCATTTTTGCAAAAATGTTGAATTTTTTCTGTTTCAAGCATTCTGAAAAAGTGTTCGCCATGGCGCAAAAAAATTTCAGAAATCTTTTTTTGAGTGCTTTTTTCGATTTCCTCATCAATATCTACATATTTAAAATCTGAAAGCTGTTTGGCAAGCTCTTTTGCGACCGTTGTTTTGCCGCAGCCCATCATTCCGATAAGTACAATATTCATAAAATTATTGTACTATAAAAACTCATATATTTAGAGGTTTGACATGTTTAAAAATATTATTAAAATACACTTAAGGAGATAACTATGGCAAACAACAATAACGGAATTCTATCAGGAATCGC
Source organism: uncultured bacterium (assembly GCA_948964545.1). Classification (GTDB taxonomy): domain Bacteria; phylum Cyanobacteriota; class Vampirovibrionia; order Gastranaerophilales; family Gastranaerophilaceae; genus Stercorousia. The sequence goes on from CAREDV010000001.1 coordinate 18,685, forward strand.
ATCAGGTCTTACAAGTACATATTCATATCTTGCGTCACAATACCCAAATGGTTTGACACTTGAAAATTTGACGGAAGCAAGAGGAAAAGCATCAAATCTGAATACTTTAAATCAATCTTTTGCATCATATTTGCAGACAAATTTTGCAAATATAGACAAAAATGGCGACGGAATTATCACAGAGGATGAAATGAACAATTTGTCAAATATGATTTCGACACAAGGCTTAACAAAAGCTGAACTTACACAGCTTTATGCATCAGGTGCAAGTGGTCTTTCAGAAAGCACAATGACAAAAATACTTGAAAATTTTGATGAAATGGACACAAACCATGATGGCAAAATTACAAGTGCGGAAATTTCTGCATACAGTATTAACTGTTCTAGAATGGAAGTTGAAGATGAATTTAATAACCGCCGTGCAACTGATATGTCAGTATTTTACGGCAGTGAAAGCGCATCAACAGATACATACAGTCTTTTAAGCTACAAATACAAAAATAAATAAACTTAGTAACGTTTGGAAAGGAAATGACCTCATAGAGGTCATTTTTTTTTATGAAGCATGTTTGTCAGTATCTTTGTAAGTTTTATAACCGAACATAAGTGCTCCCAAACCGACTATTCCGCTGCCGATTGCAATTAGTGTTTTATTATGGGATTTTTTTACTGTGTTTAAAGTGTTTTTAGCACTAGTTTCTACAGCAGTTTCAACAGCTTCTTGAACAGGTTTTGCAGTAGTTGGAGGTTTTGCTGTGGGGTTTTTACTTTCTGTTATTATTGGTGCTAAGCCGTTTTCTATAAATACTTGCATTGATTCCTTTGCTGAATGGAATGGTGTAAAACCTCTTTCCAATTGCCCTTGAATTTTTAAAAGAGTATTATAAACCCTTTTGGCTTCTTTAGTCATTTGTCCCTGTGAAGTTAAGTATTTTGCGTTTCTTCTAGGCTTTGTATCCCTATAGCGCTTATGGGTTTCTTGTGAGATGTGTTCATTTTTTTTCTTAATTTCTTTTTTCTTTTTGGATGACATGTATTCAGCGTTAGCCTGTTTTTTATTTTTGTTGTTGGAAGTTTTTGGAACTTCTTTTTCTATCAAATCAGGATGGTTTTCTTCTAAGAATTTTATATATTCATCGCCTGCAAATGCTGATTTTGCTTCCTGCATATTTCTTTTATGTAATTTTTGTCTTCCCTCTTTTGTAAGCGAATGAAAATCATCATAATGCCTTTGTGCCTCTTGGGAGTTGATTTTTGTGACAGCATTTTGTACAGTCGGAGTTGTAACCGGTTTTACATTCGCTTTTAATTGTTCGGCTGTGAATTGCGCATGTACTTCTGATACAACAGGAGCTATTTGAGAAATTTGTTTTTTGCTTATACCTAATTGTTTAGCATTAGTTTGAAAATAACCTTTTGTTTCTACAAGAACCTGTGTTTCGGACGCTTTTGGATTTTGTCTTAAATAATCTCTTACGTATGTTCTTACGCTGTCTACATTTTTCATTTTATTTTCCTTTATTTTTAACCTTCTTATTTACATTAAAACATGGCAGAAAGAATTTTTGCTAATATTGTATGAAATTAAATGTATAAAATGGCGTTATTTAGATGTGTTGTCGCATTCCAGCTTTACAAAAATTAATATAAAATGAAATTAAATCGGTTAAATTCATCTTTTTAGCGGTTGAAGGTATTTATGGGTATAAAATCAGAACTCGGACAAAAAATAAAGACAATGAGATTAAACAGAAATCTGACACAGGCAGAACTTGCTGAAAAAATAGATGTCAGCCAAAGAACTTTGAGCGGAATTGAAATTGGTGAAAATTTTGTTACCGCAGATACTCTCGATAAGATTGTTGTGGCATTAGATACGAACTTTGAGGAGTTGTTTGCAACCAACCATTATAAAGAAGTTCCAATTCTTAAAAAAGAATTGGAACAGATTATTGTAAAGTTAAGTGATAACAGGCTTAAACTTGAAATATTGTATAATGTAGGAAAAAGCCTGTTAAAAGAATAACTATTGCCCGTTAAATGCTTTAAGTCCTAAATATTTTCCTGCCGAGCCGAGTTTTTGCTCAATTCTTAAAAGCTGGTTATATTTAGCCATTCTGTCAGAACGTGATGCCGAACCTGTTTTGATTTGTCCGCTGTTAACTGCAACCGCAAGGTCTGCAATAAATGTATCTTCCGTTTCGCCCGAACGGTGAGAAATTATTGTAGTATAACCGCTTGCGTGCGCCATAGAAATTGCATCCAATGTTTCTGACAATGTTCCAATTTGATTTACTTTAATCAAAATAGAATTTCCTGCTTTGCGTTTAATCCCGTCTGCAAGACGTCTTGTATTTGTTACGAAAAGGTCATCTCCGACAAGCTGGCATCTTGAACCTAATCTTTGAGTGAGCATTTCCCAGCCGTCCCAGTCTTGTTCTGCCATTCCGTCTTCAATAGAAATAATTGGATATTTTTTAACCCATTCATCTAAAAAATCGGTCATTTCTTTATTATCAAAATATTGACCCTCTAATATATATTTTCCGTCCTCATAAAATTCGGATGATGCAACGTCAAGGCATATTTTAATCTGGTCGGTATTGTAGCCAGCTTTGTCAATAGCTTCTAAAATAACTTCAATACCCTCCTCATTAGAGCCTAAGTTTGGAGCAAAACCGCCCTCGTCGCCCACAGATGTTACCAAACCTTTATCGCCTAAAACTTTTTTCAATGTATGAAAAACTTCAGAACCCATTTGAAGAGCATGAGAAAAGCTTTCTGCACCGACAGGAGCAATCATAAATTCCTGAAAATCAATGTTGTTATCAGCATGAGCCCCGCCGTTTATTATATTCATCATTGGAACAGGCAGTGTGAGTGCGTTAATTCCGCCCAGATACCTGTATAAAGCCATATCATAAGCTTTTGAAGCAGCCTTTGCTACTGCTAAAGACACACCCAAAATTGCGTTTGCACCTAATTTTGACTTGTTTTCTGTTCCGTCCATGTCAATCATAAACGTGTCGATTTCTTTTTGGTGCGAAGCTTTTTCGCCGATAAGTTCAGGTGCGATAATATTATTTACGTTATCGACAGCCTTTTGAACACTTTTGCCTAAGTATTTTGACTTGTCGCCGTCACGTAATTCCAGAGCTTCAAAAATTCCTGTTGAAGCGCCTGATGGAACAGCAGCCCTGCCTCTTACTCCATTTGTAAGTTTAACATCTACTTCAACGGTCGGGTTTCCTCTGGAATCTAAAATTTGTCTTGCATAAACATCTTCAATATAAGTTGACATATAAACACCTCACTGGAGTTATTCTGTCATGAAATTTTGAATATTGCAACTGCCTGATTAATCTATTTATAAAAAGTGCTTGAAATTAAAATTTTTTATGTAATAATAGAATTTGTAACAAGCCAAGGTAGCTCAGTTGGTGAGAGCGCACGGCTCATACCCGTGAGGTCGAGAGTTCGAATCTCTCCCTTGGTAAATTAATAGGAATAGGGTTTATCCTTATTCCTATTAATTTTTTAGGAGAGTTAATATGTTTGAAATTTTGAAAGAATATGAAAAATTTTCGCAGGTGAAAGCTATTGCACTTGGCGGGTCTGATAGCGCAAAAACTTCTGATTCGGCATCTGATATTGATGTTTATGTGTTTGTGACAGAAGATATCAGTATTGAAAAACGCGAAGAAATTGTCAAAAAAATTTCCTCAAAATATGAAGTCGGCGGTGAATATTTCGGTGCAGGTGATGAATTTTTTGTGGATAGATTAAATCGGCAGCTTGATGTTATGTTCTGGAATATAAACTGGTTTGAGGATATGGTAAGCTGCACTTGGGAAAAGTTTTATCCATCAAATGGCTACAGTACAGCTTTTTTATATACATTGAGTATTTTTAATATTGTTTATGACCCTGAAAATTGGCTTGAGAATTTGAAAGATAAATTAAAATGTGAATATCCAGAACAATTGCAGAAAAATATAATAAAAAGAAATATTATGTTATTGAAAGATAAACCTTTTGCTTCATATTATAAACAGATTGAAAAAGCGATTCAAAGAAATGATATTAACAGTATAAATCATAGAATTTCAGCCTTTATTGCAAGTTATTTTGACATAATTTTTGCAATAAATAAAATATTTCATCCTGGTGAAAAACGGCTTATTCAATATTGTAAAAACAACTGTAAGATTTTACCAGAAAACTTTGAGGAAAATATAAACAATTTACTAACTCAGCCTAATAAAAATACACTTGAAATTCTTAATGAAATGGTTGAGAATTTGAAAGTTTGCTGGACAAATCAAGAAAAATCAGTATAATTGAACTTATGGCAGATTTGAATTTGGGACATTTGATTTCAAGATTTGTGAATTATCAGACGTTGAATAAACATGCGCCTGCAAATCAGCCTGCGCAAAATTTTACACCAGCCCCGCAGCAAGCTCCATCTAAACCATCATCCCCTCTGCCAACTCCTCAGCAGGCACAAATGGCTGGAAGCGACCAGTCTGTTTATGTTAAAGATATGATGAAACTGCCGAAAAATCTTAACGAATTTGTATTTATGATGCAGAGAAATATTACTTTAAATCAGTTAAATCAAAGATTTGCATCTCAAGCTAACAGACAAATATCACAGACTCAGGCTCAAATTCTTGCGCAATTACAGGGAATGTCTTTGACTGAGGCTCAAAATATGATTTTGAACGGCAATAAAGCTATTTTAAATCAGATGCAGACTAATTTGAGAAATCTAACAATTTCTGCAAATACTATGATTAATCTTACCGATATTTCAGCAATGATTCAGGCAAATGGTAAGGATGCGATTGCAAAACTTATTACAACAATGGCAAGTAATGCAAAACTTGGCGTTCAAGATCTTTCGCAGTTGAAAGAAACCGCAAAACTTATAAATGCAAGTGTTGCTGCGGCATCGCAAAACGACGGCGCACAGACTATGAAATTATTGATGCTTTTGTATCTCCCCTGGCTTCCTCTGCAAGAAGGTGTTGGATTTGATCTTGAAATTGAATCAGGTGAGGATAAAGATGTTAGTGACAGTATTTTGATAATTACAATTACGACAATGAATTACGGCAATGTCGTTGCGACATTGATTTTGGAAACATCAAACTCGGTTCATGTTAATATTGAGTGTGATAAAGAGTTTCCGAAAGACGAATTGTTATTAAGAATTGAAGCTGACGAAAAGCATTATTCTATGAATTCGGTTGTATCGTTTGAGACAAAGACGGCGAATAGAGAAATACGTGAAAAACCAGAAGCAAAGATTAATATGTCAAATACCAATGAGGTTAACCCATATTTGCTTTTGATGGCGCATACTATTATCAGACATGTTATAGAAATAGATAAAATTAATGAGGGCAAAAAATGAAATTTTTACACGCAATGATAAGAACAAAAGATATTGATAAATCTCTTGATTTTTATACAAAACTTTTAGGATTAAATTTAGTTCGTACAATTAAGCTTGAAGATTGTGTTCTATACTTTTTAAGCGATGAGGACGGGCAGACACAAATTGAAATTACTGCAAATTTTGAAAATCCTGAAAACGGTTATGAAAATGGTAATGCATTTGGACATTTTGCATTTGGAGTTGATTCTATGGATGAATTTAGTGAAAAACTTCATTCAATGGGTTATGAATATTTTTATGAACCCTATTATATGGAAGAAGCAGATTCTACAATTGCATTTATTAAAGACCCTGACGGAAATGAAATTGAATTAATTCAGTAAATTTAAACTATTCAATTTGTCATTGATTTCGTTCATCAAATTAATATCGTCTGTACGGCGGGCGTAGGTTTGAGCTTTTGTTAAAAGTCCTTTTGCTTTTGATACATTGCTCATTTCAACCATTATGTCGCCAGCTTTAAGATAATTCTGTGCTGTTTTTTGCGGAGAATCAGCATCTGTATAATGTTTTACGGCATTAGAATAAGCTTTAAGTGCTTTTTGGGGTTCTCCGAAAGATTCATAGGCATTACCGAGGCTTGATGATACAAAACCTTTTACTTTTGCATTATCTGTCTGCTGTGCAAGAGCATCTGCAGTGTCATAGTATTCAATGCTTTGAATATCAAACATATCTGTAAATATATTGCCCATTTTTGTCAATGATGTAGACTGTGCTGAAAGGTTTTCAACTTCGCCTGCACATGATACCGAGCTGAAATAATGGTCAAGTGCGGGTTTAATTTGGTTTACATCATCATAAATCTGCGCCATTGAATAATGCGCTTTTGTTTTTACGTTATTGTCTTGAGTGTTTTGAATTGATTTGTGATAACTTTTTAATGCTTCTGCAAAATAAGAGTGGTCGTCATAAATTCTGCCGACTTCATAGTAAATTTTTGATTTTGTTTCGTTGTCACCGACTTCATCTGCTCTGTGTAATGCTTTTTCAAAAGTTTCTATAGCTTTTTCTGGCTGGTTTGCGTAGACGAGTTTTTTAGACTGAATAAAGAGTGATTTCAATTCTTTATCCTGCGGGATAAGAGAAACTACTTTTGCATTGGTTTGAATCTCTTGTTCAACAGGTTCGGGTGGGGTTTCAACAGTTTTAGGTTCGTTATTCTGCGGGAATTTTACCAAAAATTGAGGGTTAATTTCTTCTTCGTTGTATTTAAAGTCGATTTGCTGTAAGAACAGTGCATCAACCCAGTTTTCAACGACTTTGGAATCTTTATTTAAAGTTTGGGAGATGTAGCCGTCAAGGATTGATGATGCGTTTTTAAGGTTTGATTTTACAAGTTTAGTATTTGCATCGTCTTTTTTAACCTGTTTTTCAACAAGAGTTAAATATCCCTCAACTTCTTCTTTCAAGTTGTCGGGAGTTCCTATTGCAGCAGCTGTGTTTCTGAAATCTTTAAGGATTTGAGCAATATTAATTACAGTACTTCTGCCTGACAGTGTTTTTGTCGGCATAGGTTCTTCAGCACTTTGAGTCTGCTGTCTTGCTTGTGCCTGAATTTGAGTACGCATCTGACGCCAATCAACCTGTTGTTCTGACTGAGTTGTCCGAGGTTCTATGTATTGAAGTCCTTTGCTTTTGGAATTTTGGTCAGCCTGCTGTTCACGCTGTGTTTGGGACGCGTTTTTTTCCTCGTCCTGCTTTTTTTTGACAAGACTGTTGTTATTTAAATATGGACGTTGAAAAATACCGTTTAACACAATTGTACCCTCAAGACTACTATATCCTAAAACACGATTTTAGACGTCATACTTTCGTATGATATATGTTTAAGGATTATTTTAAGGAAGTCAAAATCATCTGACAGTTTAAACAATCAAATTCAAGCGGATAATGTTTTCCTTTTTCATCAATCAGGAAAAGTTTTTTGGGGGATTTGCACATGTTGAACGCGAATTTCAAACAATGTTTTGTACGCATAAGTTCTGTGTGTTTTGAACCGCTTTCTGCCGACATCTCACAAACTTCACATCCGCAAGCCTCATAGAAACTTTTTGCTGTTTGATTGTGGATGTTTGCTCTGTAATCCAATTTTTCTTGAGGAAATTTCGTAAATTTTAACGGCTTTTGCACTTCACGGCGGTAATTTTTTAAACGTTCATTCATTAAAGCAGAAAGTATTGTTCGGCGAAGTTCGTTAATTTCTGACATGGGCATAAATGGCAAATTATCAACGGTAACATCAGTTACATAAAAATCGCTTTCACCTGTTTTTTGCATTTGTTTAATAAATGTTTCGCGCATTTTTTCGGGATTTTTCGGAGTTTCATTTGCTGGAAGTTGGATTTGTACAGAATTTTTGTCTTCATCAATGGCTTTTAAAACTCCGTTTTTGCATGAAAATTCAACTTTAATTCGGCGTTTTGTTCTGGAGTTTTCAAGCTGTTTTTCAAACTTTGAGTCAAAGTTTCTGTATACATCGATTCCGACGGCAATTCCGTCCATTCGGTTCGGGTAAACCTTCTTACCGTCAATATTATTTACAAGACAACCTTGCCCGTTAAAATACAACCCGTCTTGTTTCGAGAGTTCCGCATCAATTTCAAAGTAATCTTTTCCGACTTTTTTAATTTTGCCCAGATATTCGCCGAGAGCTTTGGGGGTTTCAAAGTTGAAACATTTTTTTCGACCGTCGAGAAAATAATCTGTAAACCCGCGGTTAAAGCTTTTGTTTACGTCTGGTTCAAAATCCAAAAAGACTTTGCCTGATGAATCTTTTTGGGCAAACTTATCGATTTCGTGTCTGTAAAAAGCAACGACGTTTTTGACATAATTTTTGTCTTTTAATCTGCCTTCAATTTTGAATGATTTTATACCCGCATCAATCAATTTTTTTATATGTTTTGATGCGTTAAAATCTCGCAGACTCAAAAGATATTTATCTTTTGCAATAATTTCGCCGTCCTCATCTACAAGAGTATATTTTTTACGGCAGGCTTGCGCGCATTCACCTCTGTTAGCAGAACGTCCGCCGATATAGTGGCTTAAATAACACTGTCCGCTGTATGATACGCACAATGCACCATGGATAAAAGTTTCAACTTCAGCATTTACGTTTTGACAAATTTCTTTAATTTGTTGAATAGAGAGTTCACGTGCAAGGATTATGCGTGAAATCCCCATATCATCAAAGAATTTTGCTTTTTCTAAAGTTCTGTTGTCACATTGTGTGCTGGCATGGATTGGAATTGGCGGGAGTTTTCCATCCATTGCAAGTTTAAAAATACCCATATCCTGAACAATAATTGCATCAACGCCGATTTCGTAAAGCTTAAAAATGAGCTCTTGCGCCTGCTTTAATTCTTCATCTGTCAAAATTGTATTAATGGTCACATGAACTTTTACATAAAACTTGTGAGCGTAATCAACGACTTCTTTGATATCTTCAAGGGAGTTTCCGACAGCCTGACGCGCACCGAATTTTGGTGATCCGATATAAATCGCATCAGCTCCGCTTTCGATTGCAATAATCGCAGTTTCTTTATCTTTTGCAGGTGCTAAAAGTTCAAGCATAAAATTATTATAGTATAAAAAAAGAGCGCTCAAGCGCTCTTTTTTTACATCGGTTTTATTGAGTTTTTGTAAATCTCTTTTACAACTTCGCGTCCGCATCCTGAAGGAGCAATTTGGATTAACCCCTCAAGTGACGGAGTTGTATAAACCAAATCAACAAGCTTATCAATTTCTGTTAAGCCTTCATCTTCAAGTTTTTCGGTTACGCCGACTGAGAATAACCAGTCTTGAACAAGTTTTCCTGCTTTTTCACCTTCATCTGGTTCGCCTTTTAAGCCTGATGCAATTGGAGCTAAGATATCAGCAAGTACATGCGGTTTGTCTTTGTAAATTGTCTTAATTACCGCAGGCAGTAAAATTGCCAAACCTAAACCGTGTGATAATTCAGGTTTAACTGCGCTAAGCGGGTGTTCAAGTGCGTGAGTATAGTGTAATAACCCGTTATCAAAGCTTACACCGCCCATCATTGCTGCATAAGCAAGGAAATATCTAGCTTCTAAATCATCAGGATTTTCCAATGCTTTCGGTAAATATCTTGCAACAAGTTCGATTACTTCTTTTGCAAGCGAGATTGAATAAGGTGATGCAACTGCAGATGTTGCAGCCTCTATTACGTGGTTAACCGCGTCAATTGAAACATATCGTGTTTGTTTCTGTGACAATTTTGTCATTAATTGCGGGTCGTCGATTGCAAACATCGGATAGATGCAGTCATAAGCGATTGCAGGTTTAAAGTTTTTTTTCAAATTGGTTACAACTGCAAATCTGTTTGTTTCCGTACCTGTTCCGTGAGTTAAGTTGATTGATACAATCGGAGCAGCTTTATCTGGTGCGAATGTGAAATCATAAATATCTTCTGCTGTTTTTTCAGGATATTCAAGTAAAATCGCAACTGATTTTCCCGCATCTGTCGGAGAGCCGCCGCCGATTGCAATAACCCCTTTTGCACCGAAATCTTTTGCAAGTTTTGCCGCATCGTTGACATGATCTGTAGTCGGGTTCGGGGTTACTTCTGCATAATTTACGTAACCTATACTGTTATCTTTCAAAGCTTTTTCAACGTAATCCCATGCACCTGTTGCTTTGTAAGCATTTCTGCCTGACATTACGATAACTTTGTCAATTCCTTTTTCTTTTAAAACTTTTGCGATATCGTCAATCTTTTTGATAGCGCCTACACCAAAATAAACCGTTGTTCTTGTGCGGATTTCTTTAACTTCATTAATGTTAATATCTTTTTCCCACATATAAATTTCTCCTTTCATTTATTTATTATAAAAAAGTGTAATTATAAAAACTCAAACATATGTACGATTTGTTGTATTGATTTATAATTTACAATTTTTTTAAATAGGAGAATAGCATGCCTTTAAGAATTTTATTTTTACTTTTAGCGTTTGTAATTTTTACAAACCTTGTAATTATGCTTTTAAGTCTGGTTTTGAAAAAGAACCTTTATCAAACGCATGGAAAATTAATCGCAAACTGTTACGGAGTTTTTGCATTAATTTTGGTGGTACTATACGCAGCACTGTCAATTGCTGGTATTTAGGAGGAATTATGGAATCAAATAAATTAATTACACCGTTAATTATTGTCACATTGTTGATAATTTTTATCGCATTTTTTAATCCGATTGCAATCGTTGGTGTCGGCGAACGCGGGGTTAAGGTTACACTCGGTAAAGTTTCACCGACAAGTTATACAGAGGGCGTTCATTTTGTAACGCCGTTTATTTCTACAATCAAGAATATGAACGTAAAAACTCAGAAAAATTATATCGAAACTTCTGTTTATACAAAAGACATTCAGCAGGCAAAAATTACATACGTTCTTAACTACAACTTACAGCCAGAAAACGCTCATAAGATGTACAGAGAAGTTGGTGTAAATTATTTTGATACTGTGGTCAGCCCTGTAGTAGAAGGTACACTTAAAGACGTTATCGGTAAATGGAATGCGCAAGATTTGGTTGCAAACAGAGAAAAAGCAACACAAGAAATTTTGATAAAACTTCAAAACCACCTTGCTTCAAAATATATTAACGTAACAGATTTTCAAATGACAGCTATCGCATACTCAGGTGTGTTTGAAAAAGCTATTGAAAGCAAAGTTACTGCAGAACAAGAAGCATTGCGTGCTAAAAATAAAACAGTTCAAATCCAAGAAGAAGCTAAACAAAAGCTTATTTCAGCAGAAGCAGAAGCAAAATCAATGTCAATCAGAGCACACGCTCTTACACAAAATAAAGCTCTTGTTGAGTACGAGGCTGTTCAAAAATGGGACGGAAAACTTCCTGAATATATGTTAGGCGGTTCGATGCCATTTATTAATATCAGCAAAAAATAGTGTTTGGTAAAATTCCAAAATAGGCGGTTGGGAAAGTTTCTCAATAGGCGATTGTATAAGTAACAATAATATTTAATAAGTTCTTATATTAGCCGCCCAGTGGTAAAAAAGCCGCCCAAGGGTGAAAAAAAAAGAGCCGAAAGGCTCTTTTTTTTACTTTGTAAATAACGGCTGAACCAGCACATATATATCGTTAAACAGTACGAATACCAATAGCGCTATAAGCAGTGCGAAAAATACCGTCATTATTTTTTCTGCAACTTGCTCGTTTACCGGTCTGCCCGTAATTTTTTCAATAAGCAGGAATAACAGATGACCGCCGTCAAGTGCAGGGATTGGCAGAATATTCAATATTGCAAGGTTCATTGAAATTACGGCTGTTAAAAGTATTCCGTAGAAAATTCCATCGTTGCTTATGATATCTCCGCCGACTTTGGTTATCAATACGACACCGTGCATATTTTTCAGAGGAATTTTGCCCGTAAACAGTTGTTTCAATACTATAAGCATTGATTTTGTTTCATTATATAGGTAGTTCCAGCTTGCTGAAAATGCCGATTTGATGCCTGTAACGGGGATTAATTTTTCCTTGCGGTCGATTTCAATTCCGATTAGACCGTCTTTGTTAGAGTAAACTGTGTCTATAGTTACAACTCTATCATCTCTCAAAACCTTTATGTCGATTGGTTTTTGGTTATCTGACATTGCATAAGCCAAATCATTCAGTGAATATGTGCCGTCTGCTTCCAAAAAGTTTTTGCCCTTAATCTCATCACGAAGTTTGATTTGAGCATCTGAAAGTTTTATTTCATCGTTTTTGTAAAGTTCAACTGCGTTTAGAATATTTTTATTTAAAACAACTTTTTCTTCTGAAATTGCTTTTGGAAGTTTTACAATCAAGCCTTTTTCGATAATTTCTTCGCGCGGGAAAGCCTGATTGATTTTTTTAAGGTTTGTGTAATTTTTTTCAACCAATTCTTTATCTGTTTTGCCGTCAAAAGATGCGCTATACATTGCATAAAGGTTTAGTGCATATTTTGTGTCAGCGGAAGAACCGTTTATTTCTATGATTTTGTCACCTGCCTGTAAGCCAGAATTCCATACGGAAGCTTCTTTGGGTGCTGTAATTTTTGTTACGTAAGTATCGAATTTTCCTGACGGCATATTGTGCCACAAAAAAGCTGTCAAAAGCACAAGAACAAACGCACAGATTACATTCGCTCCCACACCTGCAGAGAACACAACTGCTCTTTGCCAAGCAGGACGATTCATAAGACGATCCTTTGAATCAGCGGGAACATCTGAATCTTTGTCATCATCAGGGAATGAAACATATCCGCCAAATAAAAACGCGTGGATAACAAGTGTTATATCTCCGACTTTTTTCTCCCACAATGTCGGCCCGATTGGCAGACCTATTCCGAATTTATCTACTTTTATCCCGAACATTCTTGCCGAGAAAAAGTGTCCTGCCTCATGTACAAGTATCAGGATGCTTATAAGTAAAATCATTATTATTGTTGACATTTTTATACCCTCTTTTAATGTATTTTATCATAAATATTTCTTTATAATCAATTGCCAAAACATTAAAATTTTTATAAAATAAAAACGGAGGCTTTAGCCTCTGGCGAAAATCTTACAAATATCAAAATTTTCGTCAAAAAGGGCAAAAAAATGAGCGAAAAAAGAATTTTAATAGTTGATGATGATGACGAAATCAGAGAACTTCTTGAGTTCGACGTCAGAGCAAGCGGTTATTTTGTTGATACCGCATCTAACGGCCTTGAGGGGCTTAATAAGGCTTTGAATAACACTTATGACCTTATTTTGCTTGATGTTATGATGCCTAAAATGAACGGATTTGATGTCTGTAAAAATATTCGTCAGGCAAAATTGGCTATTCCGATTTTAATGCTTACCGCAAAAGGTACAATTGACGATAAAACCGAAGGTTTCGATTGCGGGGCGGATGATTATCTTGTGAAACCTTTTGATATTCAGGAAGTTTTGCTGCGCATAAGAGTACTTTTAAGACGCAATCAAATTGAGGATAAAACAGCTTTATCGGATGAAGTTTTACAGGCGGGCGACATTACGATTTTCCCTGAAACTCTTGAGGCTGTTGTTGTAAATAAAAAAGTTAAATTGACACCGACAGAATTTGAAATTTTGTATTGTTTATTACAGCATTTTAATAATGCCGTCAAACTTGCAACACTTCTTGATGAAGTCTGGGGCTATGACAGTAACGAGGATGTCAGAATGCTCAGAGTGCATGTCGGCGGTCTGCGCAACAAAATTGAACCTGATACGAAACATCCAAAATATCTTCATACAGTAACAAACGTGGGCTACAAACTTACACCGTTCGGGGAAGAGTAGTATGTTTGGAAAGCATTTAAAAATCGTTGAACAAATTGCCATTGTATTTATGTTTGCTGTTGTAATCCCAATGTCTATAAGTGCGTTTGTTATCAACAACGTTAACCAGCAGGCAATGAGATACCAGCTTCGTGAAAGTGCTGTTTTGATTGCAAACATGGTATCTGATGAGATTGATTTTTTTAACAAAATTGTAAAAAGCAACCTTGAGCAGATAGGATATTCTTTAAAGAGTTATAAAACTGAACAGGCAAAAAAAGATTATTTGAAATCTGTTGTAGAAAAGCTTCCCGACTGCGAAAAATTAGAGATTATTCAAGCATCAGAGTTAGAAAAGGTTGAAAAGATTAACAGAGTTGAGAAAAAGGCTGCTGTTCCTTTAAAGATTTCCGACACACAGTATCTTGTTGCAACTTATAAGCTTGATGCTGTGAGAGATGAGCTTTTTAAATCTTTGAAAGATGATAAAAGACAAATTTATGTACTTACAAATGACGGCAATTTGATTGCTGAACATAATTATACAGATAAGGCTTTTAAAAAGACAATTTCACTTTTACCGCAAAAACTTGAGAAAAATGAACCTGTAATTTTCGGTGATGTTAAAAACCAGCCGCTTGTATATGTTTCTCGTGATGAACCTAAAATTACAATTGTTGTAAATACGACCGAAAAAGTTACAAGAAAAGCCATTACAAATAACAGCTGGAAAATTCTGTTATCCTGCTTATTTGCTGCATTTGCGATTATTTTTGTCATCGGGCTATACACTTATTATCTATATATTAATATAAGACAGTTATTTAAAGGGATTATTGCGATTTCAAAAGGTAATTACGAACGCCAGATAAGACTTTTGACAACAGCTTTTACTCCGCACGAAATTATTTTCCTTGCGTTTGAATTTAACCGTATGGCAACGGAAATTCATAAGTCTTATATTCAATTAAAGAAAAATAACATTGAATTGAAACAGTTGAACGAATTTCGCTCAAACCTGATTGATACCGTAAGCCACGAACTGAGAACACCTTTAACAAGTATTCAAGGCTATACATCACGTTTAATGCGTCAGGATATTGTAATTGATGAGGAAACCAAGCAAAAATCCTTGAGGGTAATAAAAGAACAGTCGGAACGTTTGAAACGTTTAATAGAGGATTTGCTGACTATTCCTGATATTGAGGGAATGCGTTTACGTGCAAATATCGAAGAAGTTTGGATTCCCGAGGTGCTTGAAGAAGCGCGTGTTTTAATCAAAAACAAAGAGCAAAAAGAAATTATCTTTAATATGAGTGAAGATTTTCCGCTTGTTCAGGCTGATAAAGACAGGTTATTACAGGTATTTGTGAACCTGCTTGAAAACGGTGCAAAATATTCATCCTCAAATATTGTGGTTGATACTGAAATTAAGGACAAAAAAGCTAAAATATTTTTCAAAAATGACTGCGATGTTATTCCGCCTGCTAAACTCAAAAAACTCTTTGAAAAATTTATCCGCCTTGACGATAACACAACAAGAACCACACGCGGTACAGGTTTGGGATTATTTATCGTGAAAGGTTTGATTGAAGCAATGAACGGTGAGATTAAACTACATAGTGACGAAACTTGCGGGTTCTGTGCAGAAGTTACGTTGAGGCTGGCATGAAGCGTGTGATAGAAATTGCAAAACAGGCAGGCTCTGAAATTCCTGTCGGGGCGGTGATTGTAAAAGAGGGTGAAGTGATTGCATCAGCTTATAACCGTAAAGAGGAACTGAATGATGTGACTGCGCATGCAGAAATTCTTGCAATCCGTGAAGCTTCAAAAAAACTCGGGCGCTGGCGCTTAGATGACTGTGAAATGTATGTTACGCTTGAACCCTGTCCTATGTGCGCTTGGGCGATTATAAATTCGCGTATAAAGACTGTATACTTCGGCTCTTATGATGTAAATTACGGTGCATTAGGCTCAAGCATAGACGTCAGAAAACTTGCTAATTCCAAAATGAAAGTTTACGGCGGGATTATGGAACAAGAATGTGATAAAATATTAAATGAATATTTCAAGGAGTTAAGATGATTACAAAGTTGGAAATTGATGCACTTGCCGAAAAATATGAAACAGTTGATTTTATAAAAGACGATCCTGTCCGCGTTCCGCATAGGTTCAACGATATAAAAGATATTGAACTTGCAGGATTTATTGCATCTCTTGTTGCTTATGGCAGACGTGATGTTTTTATCAAAAAACTTAATCAGCTTTTTGAAATTGCACACAATGAACCTTATAATTTTATAATGAACTTTGAACCAAAAATTCTCGGCGATTTTAATTATCGTTTTGGCAAACCCGATGATTTTGCGCAGATTTTTAATATCTTGAAAAATCTTTATGAAAAAGACGGCGGACTTGAGGAGTTATTCAAATACGGATATGAGAATTCTGAAAATATGTTTATCCCAGTGACGGATTATTTTTATTCACGTGCAAAGGATAAAGAAGCACTCGGATTTAAATTTATGATACCTGATGCAAATAAAGGCAGTGCAATGAAGCGTATGTGTATGTTTTTACGCTGGATGGTAAGAAAAGGCCCTGTGGATTTCGGGATTTGGGATTTTATGCCTGCATCTGATTTGTTAATCCCATTGGATACTCACGTAGCAAGACTTTCGCGTGAAATGGGTCTTTTGACACGCAATGCAAACGACTTTAAATCTGTTCTTGAGATAACGGAAAATCTGCGCAAATTCGACCCCGTTGACCCGATAAAATACGATTTTGCGTTATTTGGTTACGGAATTAACAATTAACCCTCACCTAAATTTAATTTAGAGAATTGAACGATTTTGTTTTTACCGCGTTTTTTAGCGTTATACAATGCGTGTTCTGCGTAGCGGATAATTGTATTTGCATCTTCTTCCGTATCTTGAATACATGGATAAGTTGAAATACCGCCTGAAATTGTAATCGGGTGTCTTTCTTCTTCACCAGCGGGGATGAATTCCATTTTTTCAATGTCACGTCTGAATCTTTCGGCAAACAAGAATGCGTTTTCTTCTGAAGTATTCGGAAGGATTAACAAAAATTCTTCATCGCCGTAACGTGTCAGGATATCTTCTTTTCTGATTAATTGTTTAAGTTTATCCGCGATTGAGCGTAAAAGTACATCGCCCCACTCATATCCGTAAATATCATTTACAACTTTGAAAAAGTCTAAGTCAAACAACAAGCAAGAAAGTTTGTTTCCGTAGCGTCTAGCACGTGAAATTTCCTGCTCAAGACGTTCCTGCATATATTTTCTGTTATGAAGCCCTGTAAGTTCATCAGTTGTAGAAACGATTTTCAACTTATCACGTAATTCTTTGTATTTCAAAAGCGCATTTGCTCTGATTACAAGTTCCATATTATCAACAGGAGTTTTGATAAAATCAAAAAGCACAGCTCTTACTGTACAGCCTTTGAAAACATCACCAATAAACAATGTAGGCGCTTTGAATTTTGTTGTCATAAGAACATCTTTGATATTCGGAACACTTTCAATTACAACCAATCCTGGGTTTAGAGTTTCGTAATCTCTAAGGTTTTCGGCATTCTCAATTCTAACATTTGCATCTTCAATTTGAGCCAGTACATCAGCTAATTTTGATTCGTTTTTGTCCGTATAAACAACAATATTCTTCATTTTTCTGTCCTTAATTCTACTCTTCTTACTGCTAAATATATCATATTACGTTCATTTTATCAAGAGGTAAATAAAATTTAATAAATCTGCGGGCTTTGTTTTTCTATGCTAAAATTAAGTTATGTTCAGCATAAAAATCAAACCTATGGAAAAATCCGATATAGATGCCGTAATCGCACTTGAAGAACAGGCTTACGGCCAGCATCACTGGTCAAAAGAATCTTTTTTGGGCGAGTTGTCAAATGATCTGGCAAGTTATTTCAGTGTCTTTAACGAAAACGGAGAGCTCGTTGCATATTGCGGGTGCTGGAAAATTTTAGAAGAAGCGCATATTACAACAATTGCTGTTCTGCCTGAATACAGGCGCAAACATATTGCAGAAGTGCTTTTAAAAACGATTATTGACGAGTGTTACAGGGATATGGTTAAGTTTATAACACTTGAAGTTCGTGTGAGCAATCTGCCAGCAAAAGGTTTGTATGAAAAATACGGGTTCAAGTCACTGGGAACACGTAAAGGATATTATCAGGATAATAATGAAGATGCCCTGATTATGTGGACAGAAAATATTTTTTACGATAAATTTAAATCGTTATTTGAAGCAAATATTAAAAACTTGAACGGGAAAATAAATATTTTATGACAGTTAAATTGATAAAAAAAGAAATAGAGGGTATAAGATTGTCTTTCGGCAGTATATTGCTTGTTTTATGCTGTACGTTTCTTCTTATACTTGCGACTTTTGTTCAGCTCGATATAAGTCATTTTATTGTTCCAAAAGGTTTGTTTGACGGAGCTGATTTAGGGTTTAAAGATTTTATTCATACTTATAAATTTATTCCGCAGATTCCTGTTGTAATGTTTACGGGTGCGTTTTTGGGCAGAAAATACGGGATTATAAGTATTCTTTTATATATTCTGCTCGGACTTATTGCAATTCCTGTTTTTGCACTTGGCGGCGGCCCTAAATATATTCTTGAATATGGTTTTGGCTATATTGTGGCTTATATTCCCGCTGTGTTTTTTGCAGGTTCGATTTTAAAAAGCGGGTTTTCAAATAAAAATATCTTAAAAGCCGTGATTGTCGGGGTTTTGACAATTCATCTTATCGGTGTTTTATATATGCTTTTTATTGCAGGTATAAAACATGAGGGCTGGGCGTTTATGAGCGGTTGGATTTGCGCACAAAGCGGTGTTAAGATAATTTATGATATGGTTTTCAGCTTTGCACTTTTGTTTCTGGCAAGGTATGCAAAAATTATATTATGGTTCTTCATGTAAGTGCTGCGTATAAGTTTCAATTACAAAAGCATGCCGAAAAGTGGTTTATGCCGACATTATCCAGCGGGGGAACTTTTTGAGTGCACACATCCATACATTTTTCACAGCGCGGGTGAAAACGGCATCCTGAAATGTTTTGCATAATCGTCGGAGGCTGACCCTGAATTGTTTGCAGTCTTTCGCTTTGAGCTGACGGCAGGGAGCGCAAAAGAGCATTTGAATACGGATGATTAGGGTTTGCAAAAAACTCTTTTGATGGAGCGGTTTCGACAATTCTGCCCGCATACATCACGGATGTATAATCAGAGTTTTCGCCAACAAGTGCCAAATCGTGTGTAATCAACAAAATTGAAGTTTGTTTGGTTCTTTTAATCTCATCAAGCAGGTTCATAATTTGTGCTTGAATTGTTACATCTAACGCTGTTGTCGGCTCATCCGCGATAAGAACTTCCGCATCACATGCAAGTGCCATTGCGATAATTGCGCGCTGTTTCATTCCGCCAGAAAATTCATGCGGATATGCTTTCATACGTTCGCGTGCACAGGGAATTTGTACGGCATCAAGTGCTTCTACGGCTTTTTTATATGCTTCATCACCTTTGAGGTTATGGTGAATTTTTAAAACTTCCAAAAGCTGGTTTCCGACAGTATAAAGAGGGTTTAAAGATGTCATCGGGTCTTGCGGAATAAGCGCAATTTTACTTCCGCGGATATCACGCAAATTCTTTTTAGTCAAAAGATTTTCTCCTTTAAAAAGAATTTGTCCGTCTGTAATCTTTGCGGTTTTGGGCAGTAATTGCAGAATACTCATTGCGCTGATTGTTTTTCCGCATCCTGATTCCCCTACAAGTGCGTGCATTTTTCCTTTTTCAAGTGAAAAAGATACATCAAAAAGTGCCTGGCGGAATCCGCATTCGCAATTAAAACCAAGATTTAAGTTTTTAACCTCTAAAATAGCCATAATCCTATAATACACTATATTTTTCCATATGTGAATAGTACGGTTAGATGCTTTTTGTTACAAAATGTTAAGAAGTAAGGGGCAAATCATGCAATTTTTCCATACGAAAATTTTTTACATATGTACAGGGGAAAAAATCATCCGATATTTAAAAAATATCAAAATAGGCGATTTAGAAAGTGACACCAAATTTTAATAAGTCACTGAATAAGCCGTCCAAGGATGAAAAAACGAGAATATTTTGAAAGGGGACATTATGGGATTGGATTTTGATCCGACTAAGTATGGCATGAAAGATTATGCTGCAGAATTTGGAAAAAAATGTAATGAACAAAACGCTTATAATCGCGGACGTATGGACGCACTGGGTATTACAGTACCCATTGGTAAAGAAAACCAAAAAGCTGTACCAGCTGATGAAGCACCTGCAAATGAAGTAGCAAGTGATTTAGGCGCAAGTTTCAATACAAAAGCTGCTCAGCAGTTAGATGCAAATACAGAAGTCAAGGCTGATGTACCTGTTGATGGTGCAGAAGATGCTGCAAAAACTAAAGAAGTTAAAGAAGAAACACCTCAACAGCCCGCAAAAGTTGAACTTCCAACTGTTGAACAGGTTGAAGAACAGATTATGTTTGAAGGTGATGAGCCGCAATTAAAGACTCCAAGAACATTACATACTGAACAAGGACGTACTGACGCTATAGCTAAAGCTAAAAAAGATTTTATGGCTAATGGCAGAGAAGACGGAACTGCAGTTACTGAAGAAAAAGAAGCTCAAAGACTGGCAGAAGAATATGTAAGAGACGCTGCATATGAAGAAGGCATTTTCTCTACAAGAACTGTACTGACTAAAGATGAGCAAAAAGCAGCTAAAAAAGAATATAAGCAGGCTAAAAAAGATTATTATGATGATTTAAGAGCACAAGGTGTCGGAAGACGCGAAGCAAGAAGACGTACTAATGAGTGGGCACAGGCAAATCTTGTTCATGTTGAACGTCTAAAAAACAAAGAAGCGCTTGCATATGTACAAAACCCTGAAAATGGATTCTTGAATGATGATGGCACTTTAAATCAGGCAAAATATAAACAATTTGTTATTGGTTTGATGAACGAACATACAAAACCTGGTGAAGCATTAAATCATTACCAATCATTAAAGGAACGCCGCGATTCTGCAGCAAGATTACATATGAGCGATGATGCAGTGGCTGATATGGTTCACAGGGCAAGTGATGACAAAGACTACAATGGTAATGGCAGAAACTGGGAAAAAGATTATACTGAAGTTAAACAAATAGCTATTATAGGCGGTGCAACAGCAGTTGTGGCAACAGCGGGTGCATTGGCTATACCTGCAGTTAGTGTTGGCGCAGGAGCAGGAGCAAGCGCTGGTGCAGTTGCGGGTGGTGCAGCTGGCGGTGCAGGCGCTGGCGCAGGAGCAGCAGCAGGTGCTGGAGCAACAGTCAGCGGACTTGGTGCTCTTGCAGGCGTCCCTGTAGCAGTCGGTGGTGCTTGGTTTAAAAACCTGTTTAGAGATAACGGCGGACCTGAAAAAGAAGTTTACGCACCTGGTAAACCGAAACCGGTGCCACCAACTCCTCCAACCCCACCAACTCCTCCGACACCTCCGGTAGAACCTCCATGTCCTGAAGAAAGATGGGAATCTGATTATTGCGACCATACAGTTAAACGTGGTGATGATTGGACAAGAGTTGTGTTAGGCAAAGTTGAGACTATTAATGGTAAAAAACCTCAAGGAAAAGTTTTAAAAGCTTATGTACACGCAATGAAACTAAAACATGGTATTACAAATTTCGGATTAAATACTTTCCCGAAAGTTGGTGAAAATGTAAGATTATACAGTGATTTTGCAGACTTGCTGGCAGATGAAGAATTAGTTAGAAGATATCCTGAATTGCTTTTATTGAAAGATGCTGAGATTGAACTTGATTGTGACGGCACAGTTATTTCAGGAAAAACTACAGGAAAACCGAGAACTAAATATACACCGTTCGGCGGTGCAATTACAGCTCCGGCAAGATACAAACAAGATTGTCACGATAATGTACCGGTTTTGGTCAAATAACAGTTATACCAAAAGGAATAGCTCTAAGGTTATTGGATATCCAATAACCTTTTTGCTTTTTGAATTCATCATTAATCATAAAATAAGTTGAGCCTGATCCTGACATCATTGATTGCGGGTACAGGTTTTTTATTGTCTGTAATTCTTGATAATCATCAATTACAGCCCATTCCAAGTCGTTTGCAAAATCGCTTTTCCCCTGTTTTGCCGAAAATTTTGTATAAGCTTCTTTTGCACTTATTCCAAGGTTTTGCGGCTTAATTAATGATACATTAAATTCCTCAAATTCAAGCGGCTTAAGAATTTCTCCTCTGCCTGAAGTCATCTGCCGTCCGCCTTCTAAGCAAAAATTAAGGTCAGAACCCAGTTTTGCACAAAGGTTATGAAGTTCATTACGTGTTAAAGGCTGTACCAGAAGTTCGTTAAGCCCGAAAAGTGTTCCTGCGCAATCCGTGCTTCCGCCTGCCAAGCCCGCTGAAACAGGGATATTTTTTTCTATATAAATTTCAACTCTGTGAGGTTTCATCGGAAACAATTTGACAGCTTTATAAACAAGATTTTTTTCGTTATAAGGGATTTCTGTGCTGTTTCCTGACAAAATAATTTCAGTTTTTTCGGCAGGTTCTGCTTTTATGGTCAAATAATCATAAAGGCTTATGGTCTGCATTATGCTTTCAATATTATGAAACCCGTCAGGGCGTTTGCCTGTAACCTTTAAGGTCAGATTGATTTTTGCAGGACACTGTACCTTAATCATGCAATAACTCCGATAGTTTCCCAAACGTTTCGATTGAAAGTTTTTCTCCGCGGATGTTTTCGTCTAAACCGAGCGAATTAAGCGCAGAAGTGATTTTTTCTTTTGAGAAACCGCCTGAAAGCAGACAATTTTTAACATTTTTTCTGCGCTGTGAAAATCCAGCTTTAATAGTTTTTCTGAAATGCGAATAGTCGCTCAATTCTAAAAGAGGTTTTTCTCTGACAATAAGTTTTACCAGTGCGGAATTTACTTTCGGTGCTGGATAAAATGAACGTCTGCCTACAAGTTTCATGATTTTTACGTCTGCCCAGAATTGTGACAATATAGTCAAAAGCCCGTATTGTTTTGATGGCGAATTTTCAGTTGCAACCATTCTTCTTGCAACTTCTTCCTGCACCATAAGCAGAATCTCTGTAATTTTATTTCGGTTTTTGTTGTTCAAATCATCAATTTCACCGAGCAAATGAGCGATAATCGGGCTTGTAATATAGTATGGAATATTTGCAACAACTTTAACTTTGCCTTCACAAAGTTCTGACAAATCTTGTTTCAAAATATCGTTATGGATTATTGTAAGATTTGGAGCATCAAGTTTTTTAAGTTCTCTGATTGCTTCTTCATCAAGTTCGATTGCGATAACCTGTTTTGCATGCTTTACCAGCTGTTCTGTAACAAAGCCTACACCCGGTCCGATTTCTATCACTGTATCATCAGGCTGAATGTCTGCAAAATCAATGATATCACTGATTGTCTGTCCGTCAATCAGAAAGTTTTGTCCAAGTCGTTTTTTGGTTCTAAAGTATTTTGCCCGTTCGTAGTAGTTCATCTTACCTATAATAATACCACAGACAGGTAAATGTTTTACATAATTTCTTTTGATATTTTTGTGGATGTTATAATTGAGTTAAGGAGTTAGTCATGCAAACTGCACATAAATTAGGGAAAGAAGAAATTTTAAATTTATTTAAAGACGGCTGTAAAAATTCTTGTCAAATCGGAATGGAATATGAAAGGCTACCGATTTTTCCCGTGACATCAAGGGCTGTTGATTACGGTTCTGAGTTTGGAATTTGTAATTTTTTGAGAAATTTCGCAAGAGAAGAAAATTGGGATTATATCACAGATGATTACAATATAATCGGGCTAAAACAGGAGCATGACACGATTACGCTAGAACCGGGGTGTCAGGTGGAGTTGAGTATTAAGCCTGAAAATACAATCCATGAGATTAAAAATAAGATTGAAAGTTTAGATAAAAAAATGAGTCCGATTTTGGATAAATTTAACATAAGCCTTTTGAATTACGGCGTTTCACCTTTGTCTACGCACAAATCAATTAATCTTATTCCTAAAAAGCGTTATAAGCTTATGGCAAAATATTTGTGGGGAATTCTATCAGATGTAATGATGCGTGAAACTGCGGGGGTTCAATGCTGTATTGATTTTGAGAGCGAAGAAGACGCGGTTAAAAAATTTAAGATTGCAAACAAACTTACTCCGTTTATGACTGCTATGTTTGCAAATTCTCCGATAAGGGGCGGGGTTGAAACGGGATATAAGAGTTTTCGCGCTCTCAGCTGGCTGAATACCGACAATGACAGGTGCGGTTTTGTCGGGCAGATTGATGACAGATTTTCGTTTGAAGAATATGTTGATTATGTTTTGGAAACTCCGATGATTTTTATAAACCGTGATGATGATGTTGTGCCGATTAACGGTAAAATAAATTTTGCGGAATTTATGCAAAACGGGTATGAGGGGTTTGAACCTGATATTCAGGATTTTGAACTTCATTCGAATTTGTATTTCCCTGAGGTTAGGATGCGTAATTTCTTGGAAATCAGAAATCACGATTGCGTTGGCAAGGGTTTGCAATACTCAATTCTTGCGATTTATAAGGGGATTTTGTATAACAATTCTGCGATTGCTGAAATCGAAGAACTTTTTGCACCGTTTGATTACCGAGATTTTTCGGAATTGAGATATAATGTTGTGAAAAGTGCTATGAATGCGAAAATCGGCAGGTTTTACGTGAAAGATATCGCCAAAGAGATTTTATATATAGCTGAAAAATCACTTATTGAAGCAGATTTGGATGAGGAAAAATATTTAGATGCTATAAAAGAGTATGCACTTGCAGGGATTTGTCCTGCTGATGTGATAATCCGCAACTGGAACGGCATTTGGAACAGAGATGTTAAAAAGTTGATTAAATACGTAAGTTGACCTGCGGTAGCGCGCAGTTATTTAGTATTTTCAAATTCAGTCAAAAATTGAGCAGGTGTCTTATTAAAACCATTAGCAATTTTTTTTAAGACATTCATTTTAATATCCTGTTTAAGATTTTCTATACGTGATAAAATAGCAGAATCAACATCGGTAATGAGCGCAAATTCGTTCAACGATATGTTCAACTTTTTGCGTTCATTTTTTATATATTTTCCAAGTACTGAATACTGCATTTATTTATTATGAATAATATTAAGAAATTATTCATTGAGATTTCTCAACGTAAGCGGGCTACTTATTTTTTTGACTGTTTTCATATTCTGTAATCAACTCTCCTAAACTCATGTCGAAACCTTTTGGTATTTTGGCTATATTCATAAATAAAATATCACTTTTACTTGTTTCAAAATTAGATAAAGTTGCAGGGTCAAGTTCACAATTTAATGCAAAACTATTTAAAGAAATTTTTAATTTCTCTCTTTTTTGTCTAATAAAATTTCCAAAGTTATAGTATTGCATTTTCTCAATTATGGAATATAATGGAATAAATTTCATTGAGAATTCTCAACACCAGTGAGGCAAAATGTCTAAATTACTACATATCAAAAAATTCCTTTGCAAAGTTCTTACTTGCTGGATGCCGTATAAACAGCGTATACTTTATCGCGAAGCTTTATACTGGGTTTCGTTTTCTGATTATTGGCGGTTCAACCACGCTAATTACCATATAGTTTCACTCGGTGCTAACTGTTTGCCCCGCGGTTTGACTACCGCAGCCAAACTAAAACCCCGCAGGTTTTACGGCGAAAAATCCTGCCCGTTTGACACAAGCGAAGATCATCATTTGAATAGAATATCTGAGCTTATAGAAACTGATTTTATTGATTATTTTGACCGTTTAGTAAAAGAACAGCCTCTTTTCCCGCACGATTACGACCTTCCTGATAATGAATTTTACAAACGTTACCAGAACCGAATAAAAAACTTTCTTGAAATGATGCAGTCAGAAAAACTAATCTACTTTATCCATTCAGATTATTTAAAAGTACCATTACGAAAAGACATTTTGCACCTTTATGATGTCTTAGAAAGAAAACGGCAAGGCAAACCTTTCAAATTAATCCTTTTAACCTCGGAATATATAGATAATCTCCCCAATGTCATCCAGTTACCCGAAAAGTTCTCAATAGATGACGGCTGTTGGCTTGTTCATATAATTAATGAATATGGGGATTACAACAGCAAGTATACGCAGTACAAAGATAGAATGGGAGAAAAATTGAAAACAATTATTAAATAAAAAAGGGGCTAAAGCCCCTTTTTTTTTATACACTTGCGAGTTGTTTGGAACGTTCAAGCTGAAGCGTGCAAGTTGTTACGTCGCATACGCAAGACGGACCGAAGTATTGGATTGCTCCAGGGAACAAATATTTATCATTCATTGCCCATTCTTCTCTGTTTTGTTCAAGTTGTTTGAACACAGGGCCGTCAAGTTTTACCAATGCTTTTTGAATAACTGGCTTCATTTCGCCGTGGCGTTTTTCCATGTTCATCATCATTGTAAGAGGAATACCGCCTGCAATCCATTGAGCGGCAGGTGATGTTAGATTTCTTACTGATGATAAGTAGCCTGTCAAACCGAAGTTGATTAATGCAAATGCGTTGTAGCCTAATGAATAGCAGTAATCAGCATCAAAGTTTGATGGGAATGCGCATCTGCCTTCATATCCGAAGAAGTGTGACTGTGCATTGAATTTGCCTGAGAATTTACCTTGTGATTTCAATTCAGACAATCTTTCAGAAATTATTTCGATTAACAATTTTTCTGTTTCAATTTTTGAAACCTGAACATTGCCATGCGGGTCACGGTCTGCAAGCAATTGAGATTTAATCAATGTCGGAAGTGAGCTGTAAACTTTAGCGTTTGATGCGTCTAATCTGCTTTCAACAGCTTCAAAGCTTACTGCAACGCCTTCTTTTTCCATTCTTGCCATAACGTCATTCAAGTTTGAAATCATTGATTTCATTTCAGGGATGAATTCGATTAAGCCTTCAGGAACGATTGCGATACCGAAGTTTTTGCCGATTTCTGCACGTCTTGTGATAATGTCTGTCATGTAGCTGATAATGCTGTCTAAAGACATTTTCTTTTCTTCAACTTCTTCTGAAATCAAAGTTACGTTCGGCTGAGTTTGTAAAGCTGCTTCCAAAGCTACGTGAGAAGCTGAACGACCCATGATTTTTACAAAGTGCCAGTATTTTTTAGCTGAATTTGCATCACGTTGAATGTTTCCGATAAGTTCTGCATAAGTTTTTGTAGCTGTATCGAAACCGAATGAAATTTCAATCTGTTCGTTTTTCAAATCGCCGTCGATAGTTTTAGGACATCCGATAACTTGAATACCTGTATTGTTTTTAACAAACCATTCAGCTAAAAGTGCTGCGTTAGTGTTAGAATCGTCGCCGCCGATGATTACAACTGCAGAAAGGTTCAATTTTTTGCAAACTTCCAATGAAGATTTGAATTGTTCTTCTGTTTCAAGTTTAGTTCTGCCAGAACCGATAATATCAAAACCGCCTGTGTTTCTGTAAGCGTTCATGAATTCGTCTGTGAATTCAATATAATTACCTTCAATAATACCTGAAGGGCCGCCTATGAAACCGTAAAGTTTATTTGATGAATTAGCGCTTTTCAATGCGTCGTATAAGCCTGCGATAACGTTATGACCGCCAGGAGCTTGTCCGCCTGAAAGAATTACACCAACATTTCTAACTTCTGATGAATGTGATGATGATGTGTTTTTAAAAGTTACAACGGGTTTGCCGTATGTATTTTGAAATAATTCCTGAATTTGTTCCTGATCTCTAACTGATTGAGTAGCCGGGCCTTCTGACATTTCAAGGCAGTTGATGCCTGAAGAAAGGCTTGATGGAAGTTTCGGCTGATACTTTAATCTTTCGATTTGTAATGGTGAAAGTTTTTCCATATTTCTCTTCCTTTATATTTATCTACAATAATATTGTACAATAAAAAATAATTTCATGGTACTATTGTTTTGAAAAGGGAGATAAGAATATGGCTTTAAATAGAATTGGTATAGATGTCGGCGGAACGAACGTTAAGATTGCTCTTGTAAATGATGAAGGGCAGATTATTTATTCAAATTCAGTTCCTACACGCGCCGAAATGGGTTATGAATATACGGTTAATAATATTAAACAGGCGATTTACGACCTTTTGAAAGAAACGAAACTTGAAGCAAAAGATATTGAAGGAATCGGTTTCGGTTTTCCAGGTCAGGTTGATTATAAAGAGGGAATTGTCAGAAACGCTCCCAATATTCCAGGATGGGTGGAAGTTCCTATTGCAAAAATATTTGAGGAAGAATTCCATATTCCCACTCGTGTTGACAATGACGTAAGATGCGCAGCATTGGGCGAACTTAATTACGGCGCAGGCAGAGGCTGTGAAAACTTGATTTGTATTACAGTCGGAACAGGAATCGGCTCAGGCTTAATTGTTAACGGTAAATTGGTTCGCGGAGCATCAAATGCAGCGGGCGAAATTGGTCATATAAAACTTCAAATGCATGACGGTCCGATTTGCGGATGCGGAGATACAGGCTGTATGGAAGCTTTTGCATCAGGTCCTGCAATTGTTGCAATGGCAGAAGATTATATTAAAGGCGGAAAATCAACAAAATACAGAGAAATCGCGAACGGTACACCTTTAACACCTTATATTGTCTGTGAAGCTGCAAAAGCTGGAGACCCTGTTGCGCAGAGAATTTTCACTATTATGGGCGAATACATAGGAATTGGCATGGCAGGAGTTGTAAACCTGCTTAATCCCGAAAAAATTATTATCGGCGGAGGAGTAGCAGATGCAGGCGATTTGCTTATCAAACCGCTTGTTGAAACTTTGAAAAAACGTGCAATGAAAATTGCAGGCGAAACTGTCGAGGTTGTTCATGCACAATTAGGAAACACTGCAGGTGTAATCGGCGCAAGCTTGTTGATTGAAAGTTAGAAATGATTTACTTTTTTTATGGCGAAGAAGATTTTGATATAGAAAACGAAGTTGGCAAACTTAAAAAAGGACTTGATAAAAATTTCCTTGAAATGAGTTTTAAAACTTTTGATAATCCAAAGTTTCCTGACTTAATTTCAATTTTGCGCTCACAGCCTATGATGTTCGGTAAGATGCTTATCGTAATTAATTGTCTTGATTATTTTTCAAAAACCTTTGATGACAAAGAGATGAAACAAATTCAAGAGGCACTGGAGGATAATAACGAAAACCTTGATATTGTCTT
The DNA here is from genome assembly GCA_948964545.1 of uncultured bacterium. Taxonomy (GTDB): domain Bacteria; phylum Cyanobacteriota; class Vampirovibrionia; order Gastranaerophilales; family Gastranaerophilaceae; genus Stercorousia. Next base: position 47,759 of record CAREDV010000001.1, read on the forward strand.
TGTTGCACAACTACCGAGAGGCGAGGGCAAGAAGCTCGACAGCCGTAAAAAATTCTTTAAACTTTTATCTAAACAAAACGCAAAAGAATGCGCAGTAATTCCGACATACAAAACGGCAGACCTTGAGGGCAGAATTGCAAAAATTGCCAAAGATAAAGGGGTTAAGCTTGATAAAGACGGTATGACCGCGCTGATTTCTCAAATCGGAAATAATCTCCGTCAGATTGACAAAGAACTTGATAAGCTCAAACTTTTTGCTTATCCGAAAGATGTTGTGACAGCTCAAATGGTGCGAGAAATTTGTATTTCCAATGAAGATTTGTTTGCATTTTCTGATTTTTTGATGGAAAACCGCAAAGATAAAGCACTTTTGGAATACCGTAAACTTCTTGATACGCGTTATCCTTTGGAAATTTTGTCAACATTACAGACAATGCTGCGCAGATGGATAATTCTTAAAGCGAAAGGAAAAACAGCAAGTTCAATGGAACTTTCAAGAATGACAGGCATGCATGAGTATGTTGTTAAACTAAATTTGCAAAAGTTGAAAAATACAAATCTAAAAGATTTGGTAAGATTAAAACAAAACCTGACAGATGCTGAATATCGTATTAAGGCAGGACTTGCGTTTGATGTTGAAAAAGAGGTAGAAAATGCATTATTCCGTTGATAATTATCCGTTTTTAACTAAATATTTTACCTCAGGTGTCAACAGCAGAAAAATGGCGCATTGTATTTTGTTTTACGGCTCTGATATTGAGGCGCAGTATAATCTTGCGCTTGAAATTGCAAGACTGCTTAATTGTAAAGGCACTCATACTCCAGAATGCGGATGCTTGAACTGTAATTGGATTAGAGAAAATAAGCATCCTGCTGTTTTGACTATTTCTAAAGTCGATAACAAACCTGTTAATGATAATTCAAAAACAGTTATATCTATAGAACAAGCAAGGATGATTAAAAATGACCTGCTTGTAACTTCTGATTACCACAGGGTTTTAATCTTTTGTGACAGGGATAAAGACAGCAATATTCAAGGATTAAATCAGCAGGTTTTCCAATCTGATGCAGCAAACGCTCTTTTAAAAACATTTGAAGAACCGCCTGAAAATACTACTTTTATATTTTTGACAAAAGACAAATCCGATATGATTACAACGGTAGTTTCGCGCGCACAAAGTTTTTATGTTCCGTCGATGAAAGATGAAGATAAAGATTTTTCTGATGTAAAAGATGCAATGGAGGGATATTTGGAGCTTGAACGCGGTGAGGTTTTGGACTTTAACGATAAAATTCTTGAATTAACAAAAATGCTGGATGCTCAAGCAGTTTTTACGCAGATGCAGAATTATATTGAAAATTTGCTTCGTGGAAATCTTGATAATATGAGTTTAAAAGTTAAGCTTATTTCAGATTTAAAAGCGATTGAGCAGGCAAAAAAAGAAAACCGCCTGAATATGAATATTCAAACCGTAATTGAAACTTTGAGTTATAAGTTAATTTTGTGATTATTTGTCATAGTTTTCGTCGATAATATTTATCTCTTGTTCTATTTTATCAAGCACCATAACCATCGGAGCTAACCCTTCCATTTCTTCGTGTGCATCAATATAACTCATTCCAAGCTGGATATATAGTTTTATTGTTTCTACCGCATCAAAAATTCTGGTAGTTTTATCGTCCATATTAACCTCAATTCCAATATAAATATATATTAAACAAATTGAGAAGTAAAGTACCCAATTGAGTATTTTATTTCCCAAATGGGCGTTTTAGAATCTTATAAATTATTATTAAGATTATGATAAAAAATAGATTGTCTGAAATAATGGGTTATAAAAGAATAAAACCTCATGAAATTGTTGAATTGACGGGTATCAGCAGGAGAACCATATATAATATCTATAACGATAAGACAAAAGGTATTGAGTTTGAAACCCTCAACAAGCTTTGTTTTGCACTTGATTGTACTCCAAATGATTTGTTCAGATATATTCCTGATTAAAGGGTTGAAATTTTATAAAAATCGGTTATAGCGGATTGCGAGCTGAGGGCGAGATTTTGTGGCAAAATGGCATAGCCATTGCAGACAAAATCGCAGACCCGTTAAACGCGAGCAACCAAGTAACACTTGAAAATTATCAATACGTATGGTATAATAAATATAGGGCGAGAGGATTGCCGTCCTCTCTTTAAAAGCCCCGTTATTTGATGATACTAAGCACTATGATTATTAGAAATAATATAAATAGTGCTTTTTCACTTGTGATGAATATCATCTCTATCACCTCCTTTCTCTAACGGTTTAACAAATTTGCAGTTCGTGCCGCAGAGTATGAAAGATGATTAGGGCTTACCCAAACAAATTATATCATAAATTGATATATAGTGCAATATTTTTAAATTATAAACTTTCCGTTTTCATAGATTAAAACATCATCGGCAAAGATCTTACCGCCGTTTTTCATATTCTTAATCATGTCCCAGTGAAGTCCTGATACATTTTTTCCGCCTGTTTCGGGGTATGATGCGCCGACTGCCATGTGAATTGATCCGCCGATTTTTTCGTCAAATAAAATGTTTCCCGTAACTTCTTGGATTTCATCGTTAGTTCCGATTGCAATTTCGCCGATACCTTTAGAACCTTCGTCCATATTGAACATAGCTTCCAGATAATCTCTGCCTGTTTCGGCTTCAAATTTTACAATCTGTCCGTTTTCTATCCATAAATGAACGCCTGTTGCGCTGTTACCGCGGTAGTTTTGCGGGAAGTCAAAATAAATTTCGCCGTTAATATCATTTTCCACAGGAGATGTAAAAACTTCACCGTCAGGATAATTATTCAATCCCGAACAGCTAATCCATTTTCTGCCTTCAACACCAAAGGTTATGTCTGTTTTTTCACCAACTATTCTAACCTTTTTAACGCCGTTCAGATAGTTTGCCCATTTGGTCTGTTTTTCGTCAAGTTCACGAAGTTTTTCAACAGGGTCGTCTAAATTCAAGTAGCAAGAATTGAAAAGAAATTCGGAATATTCATCAAATGACATTTTAGCTTCCTGCGCAAGAGCATGTGTCGGAACATCTGCAACAACCCAAGATGCTTCACCTTTTGCTGAACGTTCCATAAGAGTTTTTGACAAACCTTGAGAAGCTTTTGAGCGTCTTGAAAGTTTGTTTAAATCTGCGCGTGCCATATTTTTTGTATTCATAGGTGCGCCGATTGAGATAAATTTGTCGATAGTTTTATATTCAAGCTCAATAATCGGGTCGATATAATCCAATTGCTCATCAGAAGCGTATTTGATAAAAATATCAGAGAAATCTTCAAAAGATGTTCTCATAATCGGATGTCCGCCTTTTTCGATTACTCGTTTATAGACAGCTTTTACTAAGTCTTTTGCATAAATGCTTGTTGCTCTTATTTGTACCAAATCTCCTTTTTGCACGTTTGTTGAATAGTCAACAAGGACTTCTGCATATTTATCCCAAATTGATTTTTGCATTTTTTCTCCTTTTTTATTAAAAGCGCTATTTTCAAAGTCAAAAATTTTTTGATAACAACTTTAAATAGCGCCTTATAATTGTTATAGGTGGTGGGTGAAGCGGCTACGCTTCCTCTAATGATTCATGTCCTGATTTGTGAGATTTTAAAAGCACTCCTCGTTTAGACGATTGGATGAAATCAATCATTTTTTCAATATATTCATTCATAGGAATTTCTGCTTTAATTTTTTCAATAGCCTGAGTTGTGTTTAAATCCTGAGAAATTAATAGTTTGAAAGCTTCGTTAGTTGCAGTTCTAACTTCTTGAGAAACACCTCTGCGTTTCATTGCAATTACGTTCAAACCGCGTGGAACAGGTGGTCTTCCTTCACCTTTAGAATATGGCAGGATATCCTGACGTGAAGCTGAAAATCCGCTTATGATAGCCATATCACCGATTCTGATGTTTTGGTGGAATACGCTCATTCCGCCGATAAATGCACCGAAACCTACATGAACATGACCGCCGAGTGTTACAAGGTTTGCCAAAATTACCTGATCATCAAGTACACAGTTATGTGCAACATGCGAACCAACCATTAAAAGACATTTTTTACCAATTCTTGTAGTAAAATCACCGCATGCAGCACCTCTATGAATAGTTACATTTTCTTTAATAATTGTGCCGTCGCCTATAACAACTTTTGTTTCTTCGCCTTTGTAGCCCAAATCCTGAGGTTCAGAGCCGATTGTAGCAAATGGAGAAATTGTACAGTCTTCGCCAATTTCGGCAAATTCGATATGAGCATTTGAAATTACCCTTGTTCTTGCTCCGATTGTTACATTTTCACCTATAACTACGTAAGGTCCTATAATTGCATCATCAGCGATTTTTGCTGTTGGGTGGATGATTGCGGTTTTGTCTATCATAAATTCTCTCTTTCTTTTACTATAAACTTAATTATAGTATAAAATTTCGCAATTTTATTATTATTTATATTATTTTAATATGAAGTTGTGGTATTCTTTTGCAGATTCATAAGCTTCGTTAAGTGATTTATTTACAATATCTATCAGTCTTTGATCTCTGCTTTCTGCAGCTAATTGTGCAAGCAGAATAAAATCATCGCGTGCTTCTTCTGTGGTTTGGATTGCATAACCATTATTAGTCTTATTGTGATGTAAAATACTTAGTAAAAGAGTTTTAAACTCCTGCTCATTGCGAGTCGGTTTATGCTTTGGCTGAGCTTCAATGTGTTTAACCATTATAAATAGAGATGTTTGATAGGTATCTGCCATTAAATTATTGATACCTTCAATGTCAGTATGTTTTGTGAAAATTTTTCCATCCGTTTCATTAATACTGCTTGTTTTAAGATATGGGTTGTATCTTGTGTCAAAGTCAAGCGAGCCTTCAGGTAAGCCTTCTTTTTTCTCAACATATCTGATTATTTCATCAGGGCAAAGACGTACGATAAATACAGCTTCATTTTCTTCTTTAACTTTTTTCCAACCGTATTCCATAGCTTTTGACCACGATTTTTTTGCCCAAGGATTTGCGACCCAGAATTCTCCCATAGTTCTGGATTGGTCTTTTGTCATTGAAATTGGGTTTTCGAGGTCAAACATCGGAACTTTTCTGCCTTTGAAAAATTTGCTCATTGCTTTTCTGATATTTTCACCGCTGTGTATACCCCAAGCTTTTTTCAATACACGGCTTAATTCTTTGGCGCGTTCGGGATTTTGTCTGTAGAATTCTTTTCGTCTTTCAGACATTTGATAAACTGCTTCGGGATTTTCCTGATGATAACGATTTAATCCTTCTGAAATTCTTTGTTTATGCTGTTGGGAAAGCGGGCCGCGCGGAATGTGAACAGGTTCACCCTCTTGGATTTGAGCACGTCGATCAAGAGCCTGAAGGCGTTTTTCTGTCATTTCCGCAGTTAGGCGTTCGTTATATTGCGAATCGGAGAATTTCAAATAATGCCCGTAGTCCTGACTTGCTCTCGGAATTCCTAACCTTTTCATTGTATGGTATAAATCAGTTCCGCCAGCATAGCGTTTCAAGTCTGTTAGTGAAAAGCCTTCGCCCCAGTAAAGCTTTATCAATTGAATCGATAAATCTTCGTCATTATCAAAAAATTCCAATTCGCCCTTTTGGAATTTGTCTATAAAAGAGCCTTCGTTAGGTTTTATACTGCTTGCGGGTATAACATCTTGGAATTCGGGAAATCTAGCTTTAATCTCATCAAGTGTAAAGAAATTTTTAAGATTTGAGAAATATTTTTTGTGAACTCCGATGAGAGTCTTTTTACTACCTTCTTCAAGATTCATGCCAATCCATTCTCTGATATTTGGCGGATAAATATGTGAATTTTTTTCTGCAAGTATATCCAGCCTTTTAACTGTTTCCGCCAGATTAAGACTTGCTCCGCCCATAAAAGCCAAGTATTGCTGTGTTGACGGTAGCTTGTCATATTTTGGCTGTTCTTGGATTGATTGCTGCGGGGTAGTTTGGTAGTTATTAATATTAAATTTTGATGTTAATTTGGGTTGTATATTTGTAATTCTCATATTTTTTATAAAATCCGTGAAAATTTTTTTTGCTAGTAAAAATCCCCTTTTAAAGGGGATTTTTTATTTTTTATTTAAACGCGAAAGTCATATCTGCTTCTACGCAAACTTTGCCGTCAACTTTTCCGACACCGTGAGCTTTGCAAACAGGGCCTTTTACTTTGATAACTTCGATTTCCATGTCAAATCTGTCACCAGGACGAACAATATTTTTAAATCTTACACCGTCAACTCCTGCATATAGAGTTAATTTACCTTTATATTCAGGCATTGTCATCAAGATTGGTGCTGAACATTGTGCCATAGCTTCTAATTGCAATACACCAGGCATAATAGGATTGTTCGGGAAATGACCCTGGAAAAATCCCTCATTCATTGTCATGTTTTTGTAACCTTTACAGCTTTTGCCAGGAACGCATTCTGTAATTCGGTCTACAAGTAAAAACGGATAACGGTGAGGAATCATATCCATTATTTCCATGATGTCAAAGCTTAAAGCTTCTGTTTTAGTTTCTTCTGTCATTTTTCTCTCCTTTTTTTATCCTCTTTGTCAATTTTCGTTAAATTTTGAAATCTCTTGTCAGTCGCTCACTTGAGTTCGCTCCCGTTTATATTGATTATTTTGTCTTTTAGCATTTTAGCAGCTTTCACATGAACAGCATGCCCTGCCTCTTTTACAAGAATTTGGCATTTAAGATTTAAGGGATTTATTCCTGTTAAATACAAATCGCCTATTAAATCAAGAATTTTATGTTTTATAGGTTCATTTTCAGAGCGAAGGTCTGAAGTATAGCCGTCATCTGTCAAACCTAAAGTGTTTTCTAATGTTACGCCTTGTGCAAAACCGAGCATTTGAAATTTTTTCAAATCTTTGTAAAATCCGAAAGTTCTTGCTTCAATAATTTCCTGCTGGTTTTTAGGATTGTAGCAGACCCAGCGTCTTGTCAAATCTTTATGGTCATAGTTTACCGAATAGGAAATATAAAGTTCGTCAGACGGCAGAATTACAAGACTTGTTTTACCGTTCAGGTAATAAACAGGTTCTGAAACCGTATAATATTTAGGTTTTTCAAAAAAGTGTTTTTCAATTCCTGCTTTTTTAAAAAGTTCAACCCATTCTTTGGAGCTTCCATCGAGTGCGGGAACTTCATTTTCATCCATATAAATGTCGATACTGTCAATTCCGCAGAAAGCAAGAGCAGCTGACAAATGTTCGGTCAACATCGCTGAGTTTTTTTTATCTTTTCCCATCACAACACAATGGTCTGTTGCAAGAACATTGTCTGTCGTACTTTCAAACATCTGACCGTTAACGAAATATCTTATTTTCCCCTCTTTAGACGGAACAAATTTAACAGTGCACGGCTTGTTTTTCATCAAGCCGTTACCTGTTATTGAAATTTCCTTAAGAATTGTGGTCATTATTAATGTTTTCCTCAAATTCTCTTAAAAGCGGTTCGTATTTTCTGAATTTTGCAAAGATTTCCTGAGCATCTTTCATAGTTTTCAACTGTTTAATGAAATCTTTTCTTGGCATAGCAGGAATTCCCACAACAATTGATTTTTCAGGGAATGATTTTGTAACACCTGCTTTTGCAGTAATGATTGTATCAGAACCGATTTCGATGTGGTCAGCAAGTCCTGCCTGACCTGCGATTACAACTCTGTCGCCTATTACACAGCTTCCAGCAATACCTACTTGAGAAACGATTAAACATCCCTCGCCGACTTTACAGTTGTGACCAATCATAACTAAATCGTCGATTTTTGTGTTGTCGCCGATTATTGTGTTTTCAATTGTTCCGCGGTCAATTGCTGTGTTTGCTCCTATTTCTACGTTGTTGCCGATTACAACCGAACCGATTGACGGGATTTTAAATATAACGTGTTTTGAACTAGCTTCTTTAATTTCGCCGTCTTTTCTTGCCTGTTCAATGTTGTCAGGATTTTCAGTAACAAAGCTGAAACCGTCAGCGCCTAAAGATACGCCGTGGTGAAGGATTACGTCGTTTCCTACCTGAACTCTGTCGCCGATATTAACGCCCGCATGGAACAAGCAGTTTTTACCAACAACAGCTCCTCCGCCAACGTAACAGTTAGCCAAAATCTTTGTATTATCGCCGATTACAGCATCATGAGAAATTACAACATTCGGGCCAATTTGGACATTTTCGCCTAATTTTGCAGTTTCGTGAACTGTTGCTGTCGGGTGAACTCCTTTATTTACTTCAGGTGCAGTGTAGAACATATTTAAAAGTTTCATCATTGCAAGACGAGGTCTTTCAACTTCAATTGTTGTCAAGTTAGGAATTTGAACTCCTAATGGTACAAGTGCAGCTTTTGCTTTTGATTGTGCAAGGTTTGCGATTTCTTCCTCGCCCAAAGCAAGTGCTAAAGTGTTTTCATCTGACAATAAAGGCGGTGCAATTTGTGTAATTTTTGCATCTTCAACCTTAGTTAACATACCGCCTGTGATATGTGTAATTTCTTCTAATGTAAAAGTTGGCATATTTATTACTCCTTATTTATTTTATGAATTAATTTTTTCAATTGTTTTTGTTGTTGATTTCCCTTCAACAAATTCTATAAACTCAACCCTTGTGTTGTTTTTGCGCATGATGTCTGCCTCTGGAAGTGTTTCCATTGTATAGTCTGCGCCTTTTGTGTATACATCGGGTTTCATTTCATCCAAGAGATTTCTTGGACTATCTTCATCAAATAATACCACATAATCCACACATTTCAAAGCGCTTAATATTTCTGCGCGATCTTCTTCACAATTAATAGGACGCGTCGGACCTTTAATTGAGCGGACAGACTTGTCGGAATTTAACAGTACTATAAGAAAATCTCCAAAAGTCTTTGTTTTTTCTAAGTACCGCACATGTCCGACATGAAGTATGTCAAAACAGCCGTTGGTTGTTACAACGGTTTTTCCTTCGCTGTGAATTTTGTTAATTAAATCTTTAATTTCTTCGCGTTTGATAAGCATTAGAAAAGTCCCATTTCAATAACTTTTTGACAAATTCTTACAGTATTTAACGCTGCTCCGATTCTTAAATTATCAGCAACACACCAGAGTGAAATCCCGTTTTTGAACGCAAGGTTTTTGCGAATTCTGCCGACAAATACAGGGTCAACTCCTGATGCGTCACGTGTTGTCGGATATTCAAAGTTTTCGGGATTGTCGATAACTTTTATACCGAATGAGTTTTCTAAGATTTCGCGAACTTCATCAGGTGTAATGTTTTCTTCAAATTCAATGTCGACAGCTTCGGAGTGTCCGTTGAATACGGGAACGCGTGCTGCTGTACAGGAAATCGGTGTTTCTTCATTAAGGTGAAGAATTTTTTTAGTTTCCTTAACAACTTTCATTTCCTCTTTTGTGTAGCCGTTTTCGCAGAATACGTCGATTTGCGGGATTACGTTGAATGAAATCGGTTTTTTGAAACATTTGTTTTCAAAACTTTCGCCTGCAAGGTTTGCTTTTGTGTCATCGCGAAGTTCGTTGATTGCTGCTAAGCCTGCGCCTGATACTGCTTGATAAGTTGATACGATAAGTCTTTTGATTTTTGCTTTTTCGTGTAAAGGTTTTAATACAAGCATCAATTGTGAAGTTGAGCAGTTCGGGTTTGCGATAATCCCTTTGTGCTTTTTTAAATCTTCATCATTAACATAAGCGATAACGAGCGGAACATCTTTTTCCATTCTGAATGCTGATGAATTGTCGATTAAAACACCGCCTCTTTTTACGATTTCTGGAGCAAATTTTTGAGATGTTGAACCGCCTGCTGATGCAAGTACAATATTTACGCCGTCAAAACTCTCGGGTTTTGCTTCTTCAACTGTATAGGTTTTGCCTTGAAATTCAAGCTTTGTGCCTGCTGATTTTGGGCTTGATAAAAATTTTATTTCGTTGAAATCGATTTTCAATTCGTCAACGATTTTTGTAATCTCTCTGCCTACAACCCCTGTAGCGCCTAATATTGCAATGTTCGGTCTGTTTCCCATAACTTCTCCTATTATAAAATATTCTCTAATCCATAAACAAAATCATTTTTTTCAGCGACATGTTTTACTGCAAGTAAAATGCCGTTCATATAACATTTTCTGTCCATTGAATCGTGTCTGATTTTGAAAATTTGACCTGATGAACCGAAAATTACTTCCTGTGATGCGATAAAACCTGGCATTCTTACAGAATGAATATGAATATTTGAATAAGATGTACCGCCGCGCGAGCCCTCTAAGGTTTCAGTTTCTGCGCAGTTGCCTGCTGCAAAATTATCATTTTCTTTTGCCATTAAACTAGCAGTTTTAATCGCTGTACCTGAAGGTGCATCTTTTTTCTGGTTGTGGTGGAATTCAATGATTTCTGCATTATCAAAATATTTCGCCGCCTGCTGTGCAAACATCATCATTAAAACTGCGCCTGTTGAAAAGTTTGGAGCAATCAAGCATCCTGTATTTTTTTCTTCAGAAAGATTTTTCAATTCCTCAATTTGCTCATCAGTTAAACCTGTTGTGCCGATTACGATTTTTATTCCGTTATTTAAGCAGTACAATGCGTTTTCATAGATTGAGTTAGGCTGCGTGAAATCAATAAGCAAATCAATATCTTCAACCCTGTGAGCTTCTTCAATCGTATGATACATGCTATCTGATGCTATATCAATTTTTGCAATAAGTTCTGTATCTGGACAATCTGTCACAGCCTGACAAACTTCCTGCCCCATTTTTCCTAACGCTCCGCATACTGCTATTTTAATCATAATTTTTCTCTCCTTGTTATTTTTATGATACCATAAAAAAGTAAATTTTATAAGGAGAGAAGATTATGGCAGATGCAAAAATTTTGGCAACTATTGAAAGAAGCGACACTGAACAATTACAGATTTCTGTAAGCGAATACAAAGGCAGAAGTTATTTGAATATGAGAATATTCTATACAACAGATGAAGGCGCAACTTGGCTTCCGACTAAAAAAGGCGTTACTTTTGCACCTGATCAATTGGATTTGTTGGAAGAAGCTATTCAGGAAGCTAAAAAGGAATTTATGGAAGCTGAGTAATGAAGTACGCTCTTGCTCTTGTTAATATCAAAGGTCTGGGGGTTAAGACATTCAGTTACTTAATCCCTGACGAAATGAAAGACAAAATCCAAATAGGACAGGCAATTCTTGTTCCGTTTGGCAGGCAAGGGCTTGTTAATGCTTTTTGTGCTGGGTTTTCTGATTATTTGCCAGGAGATTTTAAGGTTAAAAAAATTAACAAAATCCTTGATGAAACTCCGCTTTTTTCAATTGATTATTTAAAACTTTTAGAATGGGTTGCGAATTATTACTGCTGTGATTTGGTAACAGTTCTGAATGCTGCAATCCCTTTGAAACTTATAGAAAAAGCATCAAAAACCGAACAGCTTGTGGAGTTTGTTTCGTTTGACGGAGCGACAAAACGCCAGACGGAAGTACTTGAACTTTTAAAAAAATCTGGCAAGATGCCTTTGATTTTGTTTGAAAAATATGCAGGAACAACGCGCGCAACCATAAAAAAGCTTGATACTATGGGATGCGTAAAACTTTCTCAAGAGGAACTTTATAGAAACCCGCTTGATATTTTGCAGATAAAAGAGCGCGAACCTTTGTTTGAGCTTTCGGGTGAACAGAAAAAAGTTTATGAAGGAATTGCAAAGAAAAAACATGGGCAGATTTTGCTCCATGGGGTTACGGCATCAGGAAAAACAGAGGTTTATTTCAAGCTTATTGATGATACGATAAAATCTGGAAAAAATGTTCTTTTTCTAGCACCTGAAATTGCTTTGGCATCACAATTAACAAAACGTTTGGCGAAAAAATTCGGCACAGATGATGTTGCAATTTGGCACAGCAGTATTTCAGACGGCGAGCGTTATGATGTGTGGCAAAAACTCTACAAAAACGAGATTAAAATTCTTGCAGGAGCACGTTCAGCCGTTTTTGCCCCCTTGCAGAATATAGGATTAATTATAATCGACGAGGAGCATGAGAGTGCTTACAAGCAGACAACGCCTGCTCCGCGTTATGATGCAAAAACTGTTGCGAGAAAACTTTCGGAGTTTCACAAATGTCCGCTTTTATTGGGTTCTGCGACTCCTGATATTTCAACTTATTACAGAGCGCTGAATGAGGGAAATCTTTTTGAACTTAAGCACCGTTACAATAATGCGAAAGTTCCGCCCGTATCGGTTATCAATATGCAGGAGCACGGACGTGCGGCATATAAAAATGTTATTTCAATTCCGATGCAGACAGAGATAAAAGAAACGCTTGAAAAAGGCCAGCAGGTGATTTTATTGATTAATCGACGAGGTTTTTCGACATTTACGCAGTGTCAGGCTTGCGGTAAGGTGATTGAATGCCCTAACTGCGCAATACCGATGATATGGCATGCAAAAGATCAAATGCTCAAATGCCACTACTGTAATCACACTGAATATTTTCCCGACTTTTGTCCCGAATGCGGGTCAGATGCTTTAAAAAACAGCGGAACTGGAACGCAGAAAATTGAGCAGTATATAAAAGATATTTTTCCTGATAACGTAATTGAGCGTATTGACAGCGATATTTTGACTAGAAAAGGAGAACACATAAGGCTTTTAGAACGTTTTCAGCACAAAGAAATTGATATTCTGGTCGGAACTCAAATGATTGCAAAGGGTTTGGATAACCCGAACGTAACACTTGTTGGTGTAATCTCTGCTGATGCAAGTTTTAATCTGCCAGATTTTAGAGCATCCGAGCGCGGATTTCAGCTTCTGACACAGGTTGCGGGACGTGCTGGACGCGGAGAATTCTCAGGAAAAGTTTTATTCCAAACTTACAATCCTGATTTTTATGCGCTTGCAAGTGCAAAAGAGCAGAATTATAGTGAGTTTTATGAAACAGAAATTACCGCGCGTGAAGAATTTGACTATCCGCCTTACAGCCAAATTATAAGGCTGGTGTTGAGTTCGCAGAATAATTTTCGCGCTGAAAAATCTGCACAGGAAATCGCGCTTAGACTTTGTACAATGATAGAAAAGTTCGGGATTTCGGAACGTTTAGAAGTTCTCGGGCCGACACCATGTGTTATTGAGCGTATCAATAGTCAGTACCGCTTTCAAATTCTTATAAAAAATAAGTTATCAGAAAAAGGGCATCAGTTTATTTCAAGTTTCATGAATAAAATTACTCTGCCAAAAGATATCAAAATGGTTATTGATGTTGACCCGTTAGATATCTTATAATTAATAATATTTAATCTGCCATCCGTCTTCTATAATACGGCTTAAACAGCCCCTTCCATTGCTTACGCTTGTTTGTTCCTGATTACAGGTATTGCCTTTTTTCCAATAACTGCAGTAATATCCACCATTACTGCATAGTTCAGAACCATTTGGTACTACTCTTAAATTGTTAACAATAAAAGCTTCAAATAAATCTTTTCCTAATGTTAAGTCAGTATTATTTTGATAATCAAGACCAACTTTTGTGAGAGTTGATGTATTAGTAGCTATTAAGATGAAAGCTCTTATGTAACGCTGATTAGCTGGCGTTTTGCCGTCTATTGTATAATAATTATCATACATATTTACCCCTATGGCAAAAATATATGTGCCGTTCGGTGAAATAAGCCAATGAGGTACTGCTGCACTACCTTGCTCTTTACTAAACGGAACTTCTGTTTTTTTTATCATCCACTGAGTATACAGTTGATTTGGATTGTTAAGCAGTTTAGGTTTTACCCAAACATTTCTGTCAGGATAATAAGGAGCTACTTCGTACAAAGACTTATAATTCTTTTTATCATGTAAAAAATTGGTAAACTTCCACACAAATTCACCGCTATTGGGAGTACAACTGCCTAAATGTTCGGCGCAATCATATTCCTGATTAAAATCCACAACGGCTTTATTTAAATCGGAGTATGCAGTTTTTAAGATATTAAGGTTTTTTTGTTTTTTGTAATTTCCAATTAATGTTGGAATAGTAATAGCAGCAACAATGCCTATAATACCCAATGTAATTAAAACTTCAGCTAATGTGAAGGCTGCGACTGCGCCTCGCGATAAACAGCACCGTTCACGCAAATACCGAAAATTCAATGTTTCCGCTGCTTGCCGTTGGTCTCTTGCTAAATGCTCGTGCTTCTTCTCGGCTTGTTCGGGGGGGGGGCTGAGAGTTATCATAATTTTCTCTCCGTTTTTATAAGTTCTTGTGTCTTTTCGCGAACTTCTTTGTCCACCGCAAAAATTTCATCAATTGTCGGATTTTTGCTAACTTTATGCTCATCACACATTTTTTTAGTGATTTTATAAATGTCATAAAGTTTAATTTTTCCGTCTAAAAATGCGAATACTGCTTCTTCATTCGCGGCATTAAGACAAACTGTTGCAGTCCCGCCGAGTTTTCCCATTTCATAAGCAAGTTTCAATGTGGGGAATTTCTCATAATCTGGTTTTTCAAAATCCAGTCTTGCAATATCGGCAAAACTAAAACTTTTTGACTTTATACCTTCAAAGCGTTCTGGATAAGTAATTGCATACTGAATTGGGATATGCATACTCGGTAAGCCGATTTGTGCGATTACACTTCCATCTTTGTATTCAATTGCTGAATGTACGATACTTTGCGGGTGAATAACAACATCAATATCATCATAATCAAATCCGAAAAGATGGTGTGCTTCAATGATTTCCAAACCTTTGTTCATCAAAGTTGCGCTGTCAACGGTAATTTTTTTACCCATATTCCAACGAGGATGTGCAAGAGCCTGTTCAACCGTTGCACATTTCATATCCTCAACGGATTTTTTAAGAAACGGCCCGCCTGATGCTGTAATAATAAGTTTATCAACTTGACTGATATTTTTTATACACTGATGAATTGCACAGTGTTCGCTGTCAACTGGTATAATATTAACACCATATTTTTCAGCCTCAGCCATTACTATATCACCTGCCATAACGAGCGTTTCTTTATTGGCAAGTGCTATATCAATACCGTTTCTTATCGCAGTTAGTGTCGGTTTTAAACCGATTTTGCCCGAACATGCAACAAGAATGATGTCATTTTCTTTATCGGAACAAATTTTTTCCAAACCCTCTTCGCCAAGGCAAGTATATCTTGGTTTAAATTTTTCAGCCTGTTTTGCAAGCAGTTCTTTGTTATGACCGCCTGCAAGCGCGATAATTTCAAACTTGTCCCTTAATTTTTCTATAGCTTCTAAAGCCTGAGTTCCGATAGAACCCGTTGAGCCTATAATGCTTATTTTTCTCTTCATAAATTTATTATATGACAAATATTGTAAAATATAAAAAATAGTTTATAATAATATATAAAGGAGGTCATCATGAAATATAGCTGGAATGTCGGGGGGGGGGCGCTTACCCGCGTTTAGCTTTCAAATTAGCTGAGGGTGCTACGCACGTAGCCATGTCGAAAGGTTACCGTAAAACCGCATTTACGTTGGCTGAGGTTTTAATTACTTTAGGGGTTATTGGGGTTGTTGCGTCGCTTGTTTTACCCGGTGTTGTTCAGCGTCACAAAGAAAGAGCAACTATTACGCAGCTTAAAAAGACTTATTCCGTTTTGCAAAATGCATATAGAATGGCTCAAGAAGAATATGGTTATAATTTTGTTTTAGTTGATACTTCAACCAGAGCTGCAATCTCACCTAAAGAGTTTTTAGATAAAATTAGCCCTTATCTGGATATAACTGTAAATTGTGATGAAACAAAAGCTTTTTGTGTTCCGTCTCGAAGGTATCACTATAGTTTTTTAGAAAAGAAAGGAACTAATTTTTGGGGAACCAACAACGCTATAATACTTAAAGACGGCACTTTAATTCAAATTTATTCAGATTATTATGCCGCTATAAGAATAAGAGTTGATGTTAATGGTCCAAAACCGCCAAATCACCACGGACATGATACTTTTTTCTTTGAAATGAATATGCATACCGAGTTGAATAACTATGGAAAAATAGCCTTTCAAAAAATAAAGCCCTTAGGTTTTGATACCACACCTGCACAAGCTAAAAAATTATGCAGTTTCAATAGCAGCGAACAGGCAAGAGGTTGTGCTGCTTGGATTTTGAAAAATGACAATATGGATTATCTCCACTGTGATTTAGATTGGGCAGTGCAGACAAAATGCGGTAAATAAAAAAGAGCCTTTTAGGCTCTTTTTTATGCTTTAACTTCTGTTGAATTCAGCGGTTTACTGTTGCTGACGTATGCCGACAACTGCTTCAATGCAGGTTTATAAGCATTGATTGTTGCGTTACCGCCTAAGCATCCGCCCTGACATGCCATAACTTCAATCAAGTTGCCGAGTTCGCACATTCCGTTTTTAGCGTATTTTTTCAAATCACGGATAGATTGCTTGTTCAAACCGTCGATAATTACAGGGTGAGCAGGAATTTCTTCAGGTAATTGTGTTTGAACAGCTTCTGCAACACCGCCGATTACAGCGTATTTTCTTGCTTCTGCTGAGGCTTCTGTTTTAAATTCACTGCTTTCGCATTCGCCAACCTGAATACCGTGTGCAATAAACCAAGCTCCAACTTCTTCATAGTTTAGAACATAGTCAACATTAGAATTATTTAATGCTTCACGGCGTTTTGCCACGCAAGGTGAGAAAAATACAGTAACTGCATCTGGATGTTCACGTTTTACGATTTCAGCAGTATAATACATTGGAGTTTTTGTATCTGAACGAAATGGTTTCATTTCAGGAATATGTTTGTCAACAAGCTCGTTGTAGCCTGCACAGCAAGATGTTGTCATAAATTCCGCACCGTGTTCAAGTCTTTCAACGAATTCAGCAGCTTCAGTTTTTGTTGTAATATCTGCACCTTGAGCAACTTCATAAACATCGGCAAAACCGAGGTTTAAAATTGCCTGTCTTAATTGCTGCGGTGTACATGGCAATTGACCCATAATTGCAGGGGCTACCATTGCAATAACTTTTTTACCCGCTTTGATATTTTTCAAAACATCAATAAGCTGACTTTTTTCGTGAACTGCGCCGAAAGGACAAGCCGCAACGCATTTTCCGCAGGAAATACATTTTTCAAAGTCAATCTGTGCAAATCCTTCTTCATTTTTAGCAATTGCACCAACAGGGCATGCGCTTTCACAAGGAACGATAATTTTTTGGATTGCCTGATAAGGACAGACTTGTGCGCACATTCCGCAGTTTTTACATTTAGCAGGGTCAATAACTGATTTGCCGTTAATAACTTTTATTGCACCGAATTTGCATGTGTTTTCGCAAGGTCTTGCAACACAGCCCTGACAAAGGTCAGTTACGTATATTCTTGACGGAACACATCCTTTGCAGGCTGTTGTAAGAACTGTTAAAGGATTTTCTTCTGGAGTTTCTCTTTTAAGAGCTTTTTCAGCAACTGATGATAACAATGTGCTGTCATCTGTTTCTTCAATTGAACATCCAAGACCTGCAATTGCTCTGTCGCGTAAAATTGCACGTTCTTTGTGGATACAGCATCTGTATGGTACTTCGTGACCTTTTGGACGCATATCGTATGGAATTAATCTTGTGTTTTCTTCAAAATTGTCACTTAAAAAAGATCTGATAAGTCTTACCAAAATCTCTCTTTTTAAATGCGCTGTCTGTTTAGGGGTATTTATTGCCATTTTTCAACTTCCTTTTACTTTTAATATCACCTTAACAGAATTATCACATAAACATGAAAATTTTTCAAAAGCATATGATTAAAGATTTTTGAAAATATCTTTAAATGAAACATCTAAGGCTAATTTCAAATAAAAAATATGTTTAGGAGTGACTCTTACAGCTTCACCATTCTCAATTTTTAAAATATATTTGGCAGATATATTTGATTTTAAAGATAATTCTTTGATACTTAAATTTTGTTGTTTTCTTAGGTTTGTAATGTTTTCCCCAAGTTTTTTAAAAAATTGTTCGCGTGTGAGCATAATAGTTCCTTTTGATATAATATAACACTAATACGATTTAAATAGTACGTATACGTATTAAACTATAACTAACTATATAAAATTTGTCAAATATTTTATAATAATGACATGAATGTTAGAGCACAAATAAACTTTTGGATGTCATTAAAACAATCTAATTATGATAAATTAGCAAAAGAGATGACAAAAATAACTGGAAAGAAATATACACGAGGAAGCATTAACGCTAAACTTTATAGAGATACTTTAAGTGTAAATGAATTTGAGTTGATTGCTCACATATTAGGGTATAAGTTTGATTTTAAAGATTTATAAAATTTTGAGAGGTATGGTTGAAGAACTTTAAAAAAGGAACCTTTAAGGTTCCTTTTTTTGTTATTTTTTCAAGTGTTCGTCGATTGCCGATAAAACTTTTTCGACCGTTGCTTCTTTGATAACTTCGTCGTCAACTTTTACATAAGGCGCTTTTGAAAATTCCCAGTCGATTGAGCACAGACCCAAACAAGGAACGCCTGATACTTCCACTTTATCTCCATACTTTGCGGGAACTGTTTCGATTAATTCTTGCAAATTTGATGAACCCATTACAAAACAAGTTGTTCCTAAACATACTTTAACACTAATTTTTTCTGCCATTCTTTATGTCCTTTCTGCCGACACTGGTCGGACCTTACTATTTGGGTGAAAGGTTTTATCCTCTCTGACGATTGCCGTCAACTATTCTAAACTTTTGTCAGTCACTCGCTTTTGCTCGTTCCCGTTGTCCTTTCATATATACTATATTATAATTCCCTACATGTACTGAATATTAACTTTTTTAAAATATTTTTCTTGCAGCAAGCAAGCCATTTTTTTAATAATATTTTTTCTGATTTCAATTTCAATTGGGAGCGAAGGATCATAATGAGCTTGATTTAGTTTTGCGCCGACCATAAAATTTATGCAGTCGCTGTCTAATAAGAATTTTACCAGTTTAGTAGCTGCGTTGTCAATATCACAAGTTCCGTTTTCTAAGTATTCTAAAGTTTTTGTTAAAGTTAAAATTCCCTCGGTTACTAAATCAACTCCATCCATATAAGAGCAGGATGGAAGTTTTCCGATACTTATTGTTGTATCCATTGTAATCGGGCGATTTAACTCTCTTGATATCAAATTTGCCGTTGTGCCGCCTGCAATCGCTTTTTTACCTTTAAAATTTGCAAACATTTCAGCATATTCTTTATCTTTCTGTTGATGATAAGGAGGGCCTGTAAAAATTAGTGCTTTTCTTGGCTCTCTAAAATATATGACACTGCAAGATATATCATCTTTGGGCAGTCTGTCTGTTTCTATATTTCTCGCTTGATTTATGAGATATTTCGAAAGTTCTGTACTGGAAATATCAGGCTGCTCTTTAAGTTTATCTTGAATTAAGATAATTAAGCCATCACGTCTTAATCCTAGTTTTAATCTTCCTCCCCCGAGACCTGCCTGTGTTACACCGTCTGAACATGTGATTAATCTGTCACCTAATTCTAATTTTATTTTGTATACTTTTAAACATCTGTTTTTAAAGGTTTTTGACGGTATAGATTTATATTCTGGTGTCATAACTTTGCCATTTCTAATCCATATAAATTCGGGATTTCCTTCTTCAACAATTTTTGCGTTGCCTTCATCGTCAACTTCAATTGCTGAAAAGGTAGAATAACTTATATGACGGACTTTGCACACAGGCAAAGAGTTCATGATAATTTCAGCCGCTTTGCTTATAGGGATTTGATCGCCTTCAATAAATTTTAAAAGCATTGTTGCAGTCATACAGGATAAAATATTAGCTTTAATACCGCTTCCGAGACCATCTGAAAGGACAGCAATCAATTTTGCCTCATCAGGATATCTTTTTGAAATAAAGTAATCTCCGTAAGCATTCTGGTTATATTTTTTCATTTGACTGCAGTCGATATCTATAAACATTTCTTTTACCCTTTTTTATTTATTGGCTAGAAGTTTCGTCGGATTCGTAGTCTTCGGCAATAGAACTCAAAAGTGTTTCTGTTTCTACCATGTGTTCGCCTAAAAGACAAGCAATTTCCTGTACGATTGAAATATTTTTTGAGATAACCTCATGGGCTTTTTGGGAGATTTTTTCTCTGTTGGTTTCTGATGAAGTTACATCTGTTATTACCGCGCCCACAATTTCGTTTTCTTCAATTGTAAATGCTGAAATATCGTATAATTTGCCTTTAACGTTATATCGTTCTTTGTGTAAGTCTTTTCCTGTTTTTAAAATCGTTTTAAACAGATCAGCGAAATCTACTATTCTGTCGAGTGCAGCTCCAATAAGTCCGTCAGGACGGGCCTTAAAGACTTCATACATATCTCCTGTAAACATTTTCATAAAGCTGTCGTTTGCTTCTATGATGTTTAAATTATTATCTGCCATAACAATTGCTGACGGCATACAACGTATCATTGCTGCGGCTTTTCTCATTGCGATTTTTCTCATGTAAGATACACACATTGAGGTTTCGGCATCTCCATCTAGTAATGCTTTTGCAAGGTCGCGGCAAGTAGCGTAACCGCATCCTCCGCAGTTAAGTTCGTCATCAATTGAATGTTTCCCGATTTTTTTAAGTGTTCGTAAAATTTCTTCTATAGGATATTCGCTGTCGACAATTTTTTGGGGTTCAATATTATAATCTACAATAATTTGTGGTTCTTGTGGAATTTTATCACGTTTTTTCTCTTTAGTTAGAATGTCAGAAACCATTGTTATGCCAGATTTTTCTGATGAAATACAAGGACCGCCGACGCAGCCTCCTTCACAGGCTAAAGCTTCAATAAATATTGTTTTATCAAGTTTATCAGGATCAAGGTTTTTCAATGCTCTTTGGAGTGCATTTAATCCGCAAACTTCTAGTAGTTGAACATTATTATTAATTCCTGATTTTCTTATTGTCTGATTCATACCTCCGTCAATCGGGTAAAGAGTTCCTTCATAAGCCGATTCAGGTACAAACTTGAATTTATTATCACGTGCAACTTTTGTAATATCAATAATTTGTTCATTAAGCCACATTCTGAGTTCTTCAAAGGTCAATGCTGCATCAAAGAGTCCTGAGTATGTAACTTCGTTTTTTTTGCCGATACAAGGCCCTATGAATACGACTGCTATATCCTCTCCATATATTTTTTTAAGCATTTTTGAATGTGTCATTAAAGGCGATCCGATTGGTGTAATATATTTTGTGAATTCGGGCATATATTTTCTTATGTAATCAACTATAACGGGGCATGCACTTGAGATAAACAGTCCTTTTTCTGTGCTGTTAAGCATTTGAGTAGTTTTAATGGAAACTTCTTGTGCACCTAAAGCTGTTTCAGATACATCTTTAAATCCTAACTCTTTTAAAAGAGCAATCATTTTTTCAGCAGAGTTTTCAAAAGAAGCACGCCAGGATGGTGCTAAAGATACATAAACATCTTTTTGTGCTCTAATAAGTGCTTGAGCCTTGTCAATGTCGCATCTTACACGTTTTGCGCTTGAAGGGCAGGCTTTTACACAGTTTCCGCAGGCTATGCATTTTTCAGGGATTACAGAAGCATGTCCGTTTTCGATTTTAATCGCTTTTACGGGACATTCCCTGATACATTTGTAGCAGTCGTGACATTCGTTTGTCAGCGTGTAGACAGGATACTGATTATTCATTTTTTGCCCTTTCCGACGATATTGGTCAGATTTTATATATTTTAGTTAGTCGCTCGCTTTCGTTCGCTCCCGTTTTGCAGATTTTATAATAATTTTGTCAGAATTTCTTCTAATTTTTCTTCATTAACACTGTTATATTCAACGTCATTTATTATGACGTTTGGACCGTGGGCGCATCTATTTTCGCATCTAGTTCCCGCCAAATCAATTTCCGCATCCATATTATGCTCTTGTATAAAAGCTTCAATGAACGCTAAATTTTCCTGGTTGCCGCGTGCAAAACACGAACTTCCCATACATACTGTTATATTAATTTTTGCCATAATAAAACTTCCTTAACCACATTCTACAGCATTCTGCGTTATTACGCAAGTACTCTTGAATAAATTTCATCAATATTTTTCAAGAATTCTTCTTTGTTAAAAATCTCCTCAATTTCTTGCGGGGTGAGAGTTATCTCATTGTCATTCAACAGATTTGTTTTGAAATTTCCGTCATTTTCAAATGCATCCAACGCATTTCTTTGAACCAAACGATATGCATCTTCGCGGGTCAATCCTTTGTCGACAAGTTTTAATAGTACTTTTTGAGAAAAAACTATTCCGCCGAATTTGTCTGTATTTTTAAGCATATTTTTCTCGTGAACCACAAGATTTTGTATGACAGAATTAAATCTGGTCAGCATAAAATCAACCAGAGTTAAGCTGTCTGGGAAAATTATACGTTCTGCAGAGCTGTGAGAAATATCTCTTTCATGCCACAACGCAATATTTTCAAGTGCAACGATTGAATTTGCTCTTACAACACGTGCCAACCCGCATAAGTTTTCCGATAAAACAGGATTTTTCTTGTGTGGCATAGCAGATGAACCTTTCTGGTTTTTGCCGAAACCTTCTTCTACTTCCAAAACTTCTGTTCTTTGCAAATGTCTGATTTCAGTTGCAAACTGTTCAATTACAGATGCAATCAAAGCCAGTGACTGCATAAAGTATGCGTGGTAATCTCTTGCGATAATTTGTGTTGAAATCCTTGCAGGTTTAAGTCCTAGATTCTCACAGGTAATTTTTTCGATTACAGGAGAAATGTTGCTGTAAGTTCCTACAGGGCCTGAAATTTGTCCGACACGGATTTGTTCAAGTGCTAGGGTAAAATTTTCTTTTTGGCGTTCAAGAATATCAATCCAATTACAAATTTTTACTCCAAACGTCATAACTTCTGCGTGAATTCCATGCGAACGTCCTATGCAGATTGTGTTTTTATGCTTTTTGGCTAAATCTTTTAATGATTGAATTGTATTATCCAAATCTTTGAGTATAATTTTTCCGCTATCTTGAATCTGGAGTGCAAAAGCCGTGTCTATTACATCAGAACTTGTCATTCCGACATGCATGTATTTTGCAAGACCGCCGAGGGTTTCATTGACACAGGTTAAAAATGCGATAACGTCGTGGCGGACTTCCGCTTCAATTTCATCGATTCGTTTAAGGTCGAATTTTGCCTTTTTAGCAAGTTCTTTTACTTCATTTTCAGGAAAGACGCCGTTTTGTGCATACGCTTGTGCTACGGCAATTTCTACATCAAGGTAGTATTGGAATTTGGACTGCAAATCCCATATCTTTTTCATTTCTTCGCGTGAGTATCTTTCAATCATATTTTTATTTTATCACAAAACTTTACAAAAAAGGCAATTATTTACAAAGTAAATACTTTATATATATAAGAGGATATTATGAGTGATTTTCAGATAGATAAAAATACATATGCAACTGATGCGCGTTTCCAATCGTTACGTGAATCAGGTGTTTCGTATGAAAATTTTTCGGCTAATCAAAGTTTTTATCTGCGAAAACTCTCTACAACAAGTGTTTATGACCTTTATAATAAAGGCAAGGCTATGTATGAACAGTATACAGCGCTTTATAATCAACAAAATAATGTTTTTATCCAATTAAAGAATCTTGAAACTCAAAAATTTAATAAATACAATGAACTGATTACAATATATGCTAATCGCAATGGGACAGGTGAGGCAACAAGTGCAGAGAAAAGAAGTGCTGTATTAAACTCGGGATATACTATTGATTTAATTAGAACAACAACAGATGCCGAGATTATGACAAATGTTTATCTAAGTCAAAGACAAAATGCTGTTGATACTCAGCGCAGGGGTTTGATGGGTTAATCAAATTTAACATTACGCTTGCATTTTTTCCTTTATATATTATCATGCAGTTTGTAGAGTGCTTACGCCAATAATCACTCAACAAGTAAAGGAAATTACAATGAACTTAAAAAACAAACAAGAAATTATTAAAGCTTACGGCAAAAACGAAAAAGACACTGGTTCTACAGCTGTTCAAGTTGCTATGATGAGCAAAAAAATCTCTGAACTTACTGAACACCTTAAATCTAACAAAAAAGATTTCGCTACTAAAAGAGGTCTTTTGATGATGGTAGGTAAAAGAAAGAGATTACTTTCTTATTTGAAATCTCAAAATCTTGACGAATACAGAGAATTGATTAAAAAGTTAGGAATTAGAGGTTAGCGGATTGCGAGCTGAGGGCGCACGACGGCGCGAAGGCGACGGCAGCAGACCCGTTTAATGCGAGCAACCAAGCTGTTTTGGAAGCACCCGAAAGGGTGCTTTTTTAAAAGGAGTATTTATGAGAGCGTTAAAATCAATGCGTTTGCATATAGGGGTTTTTGGCAGAACAAATGTTGGTAAATCATCATTATTAAACAGAATTACCAATCAGGAAATTTCTATTGTTTCTGACGTTGCGGGAACTACGACCGATGTTGTTGAAAAGTCAATGGAGCTTTTGCCTGTCGGGCCTGTAACTTTTTTGGACACAGCAGGACTTGATGACAGCACAGAACTTGGCGTACAGCGTGTTGAAAAAACTATGAAAGTTATAAACCGTATTGATGTCGGTGTAATCGTCTGTGATAACAGGGGATTGGGCGAATATGAGAACGAACTTATCAAAAAACTTGATGAATTAAAAATTCCTTACCTTATTGTGGTTAACAAATGTGATATTGAAAAACCTGAACTTGATAAAGAAGCACTTTACACATCGGTTAAGGACGATGAACAATTAGTGTTTAAATTTAAAGAGGCTCTTGTAAAACTTTTGCCTGATGATTTTGTAAATTCTCCAAAAATCGCAGGGGATTTGGTTGAGTCGAAAAGTACGGTTATTCTTGTAATTCCGATTGATAAAGAAGCACCTAAGGGAAGAATTATTTTACCGCAGGTTCAGACATTACGTGATTTGTTAGACAGTGATTGTTTGACTTACGTGGTAAAAGAAACGGAATTAAAACAGGCATTGGATAACTTAAAAACTCCGCCTGCACTTGTGATTACTGATAGTCAGGCGTTTAAAAAAGTAAGCGAAATTGTACCTGATGAAATTCCTCTGACCTCTTTTTCAATTCTGTTTGCCCGATTGAAAGGTGATTTGGACGAATTTGTCAAAGGCGCGCAGGCGATTGACAATTTGAAAGACGGCGATATGGTTTTAATCCTTGAAAGCTGTACACATCACGCCATTGAAGATGATATCGGACGTGTGAAAATCCCAAATCTTTTGCGTAAAAAAACTGGTAAAAATCTTGTTATACATAACTATGCGGGACATGATTTTCCTGATATCAAGGATTATAAATTAATAATTCATTGCGGTGCGTGTATGACCAACAGACGTGAGGTTTTGTCGAGAATTCTTCTGGCTGAAAAGGCAGGAGTACCAATTACAAATTATGGTTCAGCAATTTCGTATTGTCTTGGAATTCTGCCCAGAGCTGTTCAGATATTTAATACAAAAATATGATAAAAAATTTTTTATTTGGCATTAATATACATGTATGTGTGAAGATTATGAGTTAAAAAAAGTCGGACTTGAACTTATGTTTATGACGCCTGAAAAATGTTCGGGCGAAGAATGGGTTACTGCAGTGGAACTTGCCAAAATGGTAGAGTTGCCGCTTGATATTGTTAAAAAGAAGCTTGTTATTTTAAAAGATGCGGGGATAATAAGGGTTAAAGGCATAAATCCGAAGTATTGGAAGTTTGATAATTATTCTTTTCAAAGAATGAATGAAGATGATGAGGTTTACAAACTTCTTTGCAGTTTTGATGATGTGGATTTTGACAGGTATTTCCAATATTAGCAAAAAATTTTTTTACAGGTTTTGTATTTAGTGTATGAAAATAGATGCAATTCAAATATTTAAACCTGTATTTACGTCTGTTAAAAAGACTGAACAAAATCAGGCTGTTAGTCGCCCTGATAGTTTTGAAAAGTCTGAATTTAATTTTGATAATGAATGTAAGATACTTTATTCAAAACTTGAAAAATCTATGGGAGTTGTAACTCCTCAGGATATTATCAAACAGGCAAACAGAGTTTCTAAAAAGACGGGTGTACCTCTCGATGATGTTTACGACACAATGGGGCTTTTAAGTCAGTATTCAAGCTATAAAAGTCTTGGGATTATTGAAGATGAACTAAAAAAAAGAGATATTCAAGCTATAAATAATCTGGGTTTGTATTACAAAGAAAATAATTGCGGAACTCCTTTGTGTTTGACAAATGTTTTGCAATATATTTCTTTGAAAAATTTTGGTTTTAAATCCGATTATAATTGCAAAGAATCTGATAAAAAAGCTCTTTTTATTGATAACAACTTGATTGATATTGCTTTAAAAGATGATGAATTCTATAAAGGACGGAATAACGAATTATTTTATATTGAAAATTTTGAAAACGGATATAATTTTTTAAATCAGAATATGAGTTTTGAAGATTTTACGATTGACATTATTGAAAAAGCAAAAACATTGAAAACCTATACGGGTAAAGATTTTAAATATAATATAAGGTATGCTTTGAACGGACGTGTAATGGAAAATATTGACGCAGTTTCGGGGGGGGGGCATATCAATGTTATTAAACAAAAAAACATTCCAACACCTGAAAAAATTGCCGATAACTTAAATCCGATAATTCCTGATTATGAAACTTTTCATAAAACTCTAAACAAAATTTCAATAGAATATTTTAATTCTAAATTATATGGTGAAAAATATGTTATTAATTCAATGAATACAATGTTTGATGCTGTTACACCTAAAAAGCTTTCTGAAAATTTGCAGGTAATGCATGAGAAAATCGTTAAACATTTAAAAGAGCATAATAGGGATTTTGATAAGGTTTATTATGTTGTTCCGAATAAAAATAAAAGTTTTGCTCTTATAAATTATCAATACAAACAGGTAAATGATATTGATAAAATGCAGAATTATATTATGTCAAGAAATTCAATTACTTCCGACGGTTTAGATTTGAAAAATATGCCTGATGGTTCGACATTGATAATCCTTGATGATTATTTACTTTCTGGTCAATCTATGAGAAATGAACATTTCCCATATGAAAATATGGCTCTGAGTGACAATACTTGTGAGAAAAAGAATATAAATGTTATTTTTGCTCCGTTATTTTCATCAAAACAGGGGTTATATGAGTTTAATGAATTTATCAAAAATAGCGGAAGAGGTGGAAAAGACTGTATTATTACTGCAAAAGTTCTTCCTGAAAGTAAGCCTGACGACAATAATATGACTTGTCTTATACGTTCACACAAATTTTTAACATCATCTGTAATGCCTTATATGGGCCCTGATAGTAATGCAGAGGAATTTATTCCTTTATATGAAAAGTTTCTTTATTCACCTTATGCGCAAAAAGAAGCATTAAGTGAATTCGGGTTTTTCCCTTTTGTATAGGTTTATTTGCCGATACAAAAATGGTCAAAGATATTATTTAAAATATCGTCAGTGATTACCTCTCCCGTAATTTCATCAAGATATAATAGTGCTGATTTTAAATCAATTGAGATAAGGTCTTGAAGTTCATTGATTTTTGCAGCGTTGAGGGCTTGTAATAAACTCTCGCGGCATTTTGCAAGACAGTCTTGCTGACGGCTGTTGGTTACAAATTCCGTATCTTCAAGTGAGAAGTTGCAGGCGGTTTCTTTTATTTTGTTTTTAAGTTCAGCCAAGCCCTCTTTTGTCACGGTTGAAAGATAGAATGTGCCAGCTTCGCGTTCTTCTGTTAAATCAGATTTGTTTGCAATTATAATATGGTTTTTATTTTTAATAAGTTCTAAAATTGTTTCATCATCTTCATTCATACCGTGTGATCCATCATAGAGAAATAATACAAGGTCTGCTTCGTCTGCGGATTGTTTTGAAAATTCAATTCCGATTTCTTCGACTTTTCCGACTTCTTCACCGTCACGGATGCCTGCTGTATCAACGAGTGTAATTGCAACATCCCAATCAAGCGTTTCAGTTAAAACATCACGGGTTGTGCCTGCAATATCTGTTACAATTGCACGTTCAACATTCAGCAGAGTATTAAATAATGATGATTTACCGACATTAGGTTTGCCGACAATTGCGATTTTAATCCCCTGACGCATTATGTTTGATGAGTTTGCACCTGCTAAAATTTTGTCGATTTTGACAAGAGCTTTTTCAAATTCCGAGATTAAATATTCATATTCGGGTTCTGCAACATCTTCGGGAAAATCAATTCCTGCAATGATTTTCGAAAGAACTGCAAAAATGTCATTTCTGATTTCTTTAATTTTTGCACCCAAAACACCCGAAAGGTTTTTTGCTGAATGTTTTGCAAAATCTTTTGTTTTGGCATGAATTAAATCTGCCACTGCTTCTGCCTGCGAAAGGTCAAGTTTTTTATTTAAGAATGCGCGTTTTGTAAATTCTCCGCGTTCAGCCATTCTAGCACCATTTTTCAAAACGATATCAAGAATATTTCTTACAACGTTAATCCCGCCGTGACAGTGAATTTCAATAACATCTTCACCTGTAAAACTATTCGGATTTTTAAACGGAAGTATAATAACTTCGTCGATTTTTTTGTCACTGTCTAAAATCCAGCCGTGAGAAATTTTGCCTGCTTCAAGATTGTGTCTTGAATAGATTTTATCAATAATCTCAAAACTTTTGTCGCCTGATATACGTATAACGCCTACTCCGCCTGTGCCGATTGGAGTTGCGATTGCAGTTATTGTGTCAAATTCCTGAATAATGTTCATAAGATAATTATATAACAAAAAAGGGCTTTTGAAAGCCCTTTTTTGTTATAAGTATTTTTGTGCAATTTGTAAAGCTGATGTTGCTGCTGAAGCATAGGGAGTTAAATTTTTCAAAAGACCTGATGTAAGATTGGAATATGCCCCAAAACCACTTGAATTTTTTGAGTTAAAATTATTGCCCGAATTGCTGTTTGCCTGAGAACTGTTCGCAAAATTCAGAATATTTGAATTTGTTTGGTTTTGAATATCCTGCAAAAAGTTTAAATAAGTATATCTTTGTGATAATTCGTTATTTATAAGTTCTGAGCGTTTGGCAGTAATATCCTGTGCAAGGTTATTAATAGCATCTGCACGATTTGATTCTATGGTATTTAAGTTATCCATAAACACCGAATTGTCTAAGTTGCCAAAACGTGATGCAACATCGGTTTTTAAATCATTAAGCATTGGTGTATAAATGCTGTTAACCATTTTTTGACCTTGAAGTGTATATGCATCAAGTTGAGATTGAAGATTTTTTTTCGTATTCTCATCAAAAATATTCACTGACTGCAAACCATCTGCAAATGAATTTTGTGCATAATCATATGCACGTTTTTCTGCATCTGACATTTTGTAATTTGTAATTACGTTATTCCCTGATTTATAAGTTTGAGCTTTGGTTTGCCCATTTACTTTAATTGTCCCTGTGGAATACTTCGAAGATTTTCCCATTTATTTTATCCTTTCCGCCGACTTTGGTCGGACTTATTAAGGATTGGACAGCTGCATGCTTTCGCTTGCTCCTGTTCTATCCTTTATGCGGACAAAAATTTAGTGAATTTCAAAAGGCATATTATATTATATCACGTGTGTTTGAAATCTGTAAAGTATGTGCTATAATTTGAATATGGAAAAGATTAATGAGCTTATAAATAATAAAGAATTTACACTTGCAAAACAAGAGTTATTAAAAATTTTAGAAGAAGATGAGAAAAATATTGAGGCATTAAAACTTCTCGGACTTTGTCATGTTAACCTTGGCGAATTCAAAGACGGGCAGGCTGTTTTTGAAACGGTTGTTAAATATAATGATGATGCGACAAGCTGGTTTTATCTTGCAAACTGCTATGATAATCAGGATGATTTTTTGCATGCAATCGCTGCTTATGAAGAAGTTTTAAGAATGCGCAGCGGCTACACTGATGCATATAAAAATCTTGCAGTCGTTTATGTGAAAAATCAAGAACCGCAAAAAGCTGTTGAAACTGCGCAAAGAGCATTGGATTATGTGACTGACGATTATACGGTTTATTATATTGCGGGAACTGCCTGTATGGCTTTGAAAGATTTTGCAAAAGCTCTTGAGTTTTTTGAAAAAGCACTCGAGCTTAACCCTGAACACTCACAGATTTACAATAATCTTGGAACTTGCTATGTTTCAACAAATGATTTGAACAGAGCTTATGAAAGTTTTTTAAAAGCAAGCGAATATAATCCAGACAATTCCATAACTTATTTTAATATAGCATCAATTTTGCAGATGCAGGGAAAACATGAAGAAGCCTGCGTATTTTTTAAAAAAGCTTACGTACTTGACCCGCAGGATAACTATTTAACAGCGTTAGCGCTTTCCGAGGTTAAGTCGAACAAAATTCAAGATGCAATTACACACTATAAAACTCTAGCGGCGCATCATCCAGAAAAACCGAATTTTCAATACAACCTTGCAAGCTGTTATGAAGTTGTCGGTGAATATGCAAGCGCAATTGCAATCCTTGCACAGCTTGTAATTTTGAATCCTAAATCAGTTTCAATGTCAAGAAAATTAGCTAACATTTATATAAAAGCAGGTAAATTTTTTAATGCTAAAGAGCTTTACGAAAAAATTATCCGTCAGGGAAATGTTTCATATGAAATTTATTATGAATTTGCTCATATTTGTGTGAAAACAAATGACAGCGATAAGGCTGAAAAGATTTTGAAAAAAGTAGTTGAACTTAACCCTGAATTTGCTCCAGCTCACAAAGATTTGGGCGTGCTTTATTTGAGCAAACGTCTGTTTGATTATGCAGAAGATGAGTTTCAGCTTGCATTAAAGGCTGACCCTGAAGATTTTGAATCTTTGTTTGAGTATGCAAATTTTCTCCATGCGACGACTAATTTTAAAAAAGCTGATGAATATTATGAAAAAGCTTTGGCAATTTATTCAGGTAATTATGAAGCTGTCGGTTTTTGTGCGCTGAATAAAATGCTTTTGGGTGACTTGGATACTGCGTATTCAATGATTGAGCAAGTCTTGAGTAAAGTTACTAACGACGGATTTATGTATTTTATTGCAGGTAAAATTAAGTATCTGAGAAAAGAATTTGAAGATGCTAAAATGTATTACGTAAAATCTTATGAGCTTGAAAAAGCTGCAGATACGGAACAAATGCTTGCGATGTGCTATTTTGAACTTGGTGAATATGAGCAGGCGAATGGCATTTTTCATCATTTATTAGAGCAAAATCCATTGAATGTTAATCTTTTATTGTCAATAGCAAAATGTTATGAAAAGCTTGGAAAACAGGATGAAGCTTTAAATGCTCTTGATAAAATTGTTGAAACATTCCCCGAGTGCGAAGAAGCACAGGAAATGATTAGAGCTATATCATAAAAAACCACCTTTCGATGACAGGTGGTTTTTTTATTATTTTATACAAGTCCTAAAACTTTTCTATACCAGGAGAACGTTTCAAGTTCGATTCCATTAAATGTTGTTTTTAAACATTGAGTTTTTAAATAATTTTCAAATTCGTCGTTGAATTTGGATTTTGTCGTTTTTTCTTTTGTTACTTTTGTAGTTAACATAGACATTCTCCTTTTTCCATTAGTGACACATATATTTATTTTTGCATTATAACAAATAGTGAGAAATTTTTCTAGTGGTATGAAAACACGAACATTTCAAAATTTGCTCCCTGCCTGATAAAACTTGTTGTAAATTTTTGTAAAGATTTTTTACTGCAAAAACGATACTTAAATATTAAACGCAGAAGTGATTTTTTTCAATTGCCCGATTGGCTTTGCACAAAATTATATTTTCTGTTATAATGTGGGTATGAGAGAGAGGGTTTTAATTTCAGCATTATTATCTGTTGTTCTTGCAGGTGTTCAGGTTCAGGCAATGACCCCGCAGGCTAATTCTTTGTACCAGCAGGCTTGTTCTGCAGAATATAAAGAGGATTATAAAACAGCGGTTGAAAAATTGACAGAAGCACTTGCAATTTCACCTGATGATGTAATGATATATACAAAACTTGCTGGTGTGTATTCTGAAATGGGAGAGTATGACAAGGCTTTGCAGGCTTATACAAAAGTTTCTGAACTTAAACCGACCGATGGTTATATTTATATAAGTGTCGGAAGTATTTACGAAAATCAGGGTAAATATAAAGAAGCACTCACCGCTTACAATAAAGTTATGGGAATGTGTCCCGAATACATATATAATTATTTGAATATCGGAAATGTTCAATATCAGCTCGGAGATTACAAATCTGCTATTGAAAATTATAACAAATTTTTATCAACATATTCTCAGCACCGTGAAGCTCGCGAAAACCTTGCAGCATCTTATTTGAGCGACGGAAATTATCAGTCGGCGGTAAATGAATATGCAAATATATATTCCAAAAACCCCTCTGCGTTTAAAGATTTTTCAAAATATGGACTTGCATTGTTTGAAGTTAAAAGTTACGAAAAAGCGGCTGAGTTTTTAGAAAAAGCTGTCGATGCTGATCCTGATAATTCTTCAGCACATATCAACCTTGCGCTATCATATCAAGAACTTGGCAAAAACAACCTCGCTCTGGCACAGTATGATGTAGTTTTTAGACAACAGCCTGCTTTGCATTCTTTACGTTTTGATTACGGTAATTTGCTTGCAGAAATGGATAAGGAAGAAGCAGCTATTGAAAACTACAAAATTTATATCCAGAATTATCCACAGGATGCAAGAGCTTATCAGAATATCGGTATAGTTTATAAACGTCTTTTAAAGACTGACGAAGCAATAGCAAATTATGAAAAGGCACTTAAGCTTCAAAAAGATAAGCGCGATGTTGAGCTTGTTAAGGATTTGGCAGAATGTTACCACCTTAACAAAGATTACGGAAATGCATTGAAGTATTATGATGAAGTTCTGGCAGTAAAATCCGATGATTATGATGTTAAGTATAATAAAGCGGTTATTTTGCACTCAATGAATAAATATAATGATGCTATTGCAATGTACAACGAGCTTTTAAAAATTAAGGAAAACAGCGCAGTTGAGGCAAATCTTACATCTGCATATATTGCTCAGGGTGATGAATATTTAAAATCTCATAATTATTCGCTTGCAGCGGAAATGTTTGAAAAAGCTATTGAACGTAATACAAATGACAGTTATGCATATTTTGGACTTGCTCAAAGTTACAGAGCATGCGACCTTAATGATAAAGCAACCGAATATTTTGAAAAAGCAATTTCTATGTCGCCTGAAAGGGCGGAATATAGTCAGGAATTTGCTGAATTTATTTCCGCTACAAGCAAACCTGAAGTGAAGATTTCTGATACATCATCAGAGGTTAAAGAAGTAGTGCTTACAATGGATTACGGGCAGGAAGACAGTAAGGAACTGATTTCAAAAGGCGACGAAAATTACAAAAATAAAAATTATGACATTGCCGTAAAAAATTATCAGGATGCATTAAGAGTTAACCCTGCCGATGAGGTTACATTGCTGAAGCTCGGTAATATCTATAAGATTAAAAATGACAATAAAAATGCAATAAATTTCTACAAAAAATCTATTGTTGTTAACCCGAATTACTCTGACGGCTGGTTTAATCTCGGACTTGTCTATGCAAGCGACAAAAATAACAACAAAGCAAAAGAATGTTTCCACCGCGTAATTTCACTAAATCCGAATTACGGTTATGCATATTATGCGCTCGGACTTGCTTATGAACAGGACGGAAATGAAAAAGAAGCTTTAAATAATTACAAAATTTTCCTTGTTCACAATAAAGATGAAGCGACAGGTAAAGCGGTTCATGAAAAGGTAAAACAGCTTGAAAAAACTAATTAGTCTGCTTGTATTAATAATGTTGTTGTGCGCGGGTTGTACAGGTGCAGACAAGCCTGCAATTCTTTTTAACAGACATCCGATTAGCGAGCAGAATGTTTATGATTATTCGGTAATTTTTCCCATCGGAACAAGGATTTATTATCTGGTTTTAGTGCCCAAAAAAATTCAGTCGAGATATATTTATATTCAGGTAATTAAAAAAGATAATTCTTACGGTCGTTTGGGTTATAATCTTATTTGGACAAAAAATGTTCGGCTTAAAGATGAAGAAGTAAATTATTTTACAGATTACCTTGTTTTGAATGAAAAAGGGTTTTATATAATGAAAGTTTATTCAAAAGATAATCCGCAAAAAGTTCTTACATCTGCGGAATTTAGAGTTGGAGAATGATATGGATTTTAAACAGTCTTTAATTATCAGCTGTGTAATTGTTTTGGGTATAGCCGGCATGTTTGGCGGGTATTCAATATATCAAAACAATATTAAGATGCATGAAAATTATATTGAAGCGCAGGATGCATTCAGAAATTCAAATCTCAAGCAAGCTGATAAACTTCTTGAAAGCAAGCCTCCGCGTGATATTGAAAAAGAATTTTATCTGCTTAAATATAATGTAGAAATGAATTTGAATAAATTGTATCAGGCGGAGCAAACTGCTTTACAACTCTTGAAAATTAATCCGAAAGATGCGTTTTATAATTATCTGCTCGGTCTGGTATATTTTAATCTAGACGAAAGAGAAAAAACCGAATTATATCTCAAAAATGCAGTTGAATTTTCGCCTAAAAATGTTGATTATAAAATTCATTTAGCAAACTGTTATGCAAATTACGGAAAAGATGACGAAGCTATAAAATTATACAAAGAATTGAAAGATTTAATTCCGGGTTATGAAATTGCATACGCATCAATTGCAACTATTTATGAAAATAAAAATGATTTAGAAAATGCTTTAAAATACCGCAAAGAAGCGGCTGAAAAATTCAGCGATAACGCCTATGATTTATATATGCTTGCAAAATTATACGAAAAAATGGGCAAAAAAGATGAAGCTGCTGACTATTATGCAAAGACTGCAAAACTTGATGTGAATGAAAATACTGATGCTAGAACTAAATACTTTGCTCTTACCGGTAAACCTTATCATTCTGCACCTCAGTTTAAAAGCGAAACAATCCCGTTCAAAAACGTCAACGGGCTGATGATTGTAAATGCTAAAGTTAATGGTGTTCCTGCAAGTTTTTTGATAGACACAGGCGCAACATCTTCTCTTGTATATGCAAACTTTATAAAGAATAAACAAATCCCCGTAAAAACAAATGTATTTGGGATTACAACATCTGCTAACGGAACAAAGTCAGTTGTTCCTATTGCGAATTTGAATTTAAAACTCGGCAGTATGGAGTTTAACAATCTTCCGACGTATATAATGCCTACGGAAAATAAAGTATTTGACGGGATAATTGGTAATGATATCCTTGAAAAAACAGATTATTATGCCGACAGACAACAGGGTGTTATTGTTATAAAAAGTATCAAATAAAAAAAGAGTCACTCGCCTCTTTTTTATTCGTTATCATTTAAAAGATTTGTTTGTGAAGAAACTGTGTTAGTTTGCAGGTGTAGAGTTTCTGTGTAACAGTTTTCCATATTTGTCTATGTTTTGTTTTAACGTTTCATTATCAACAGTGTCATAATTTAAAACATCAAATTTATATGGTGTTGAGAGTTCATCAAGTTCAAAAGCTATGTGACGCAAAAGTTTTTCGTTTATTTTGCCAAAAATTGCCAAATCAATATCAGAACCGGGTTTGTAATTTCCTCTTGCCCGTGAGCCAAAAATTTTCACTTCACTAATTTCAGAATATGAGCGAAATAAATTTTTAATCATTTCTATTGTTTTATCTGGTAAGCCAAAATTATCCATTAATTTTACCTTTTAAATAAACTTGCAGTTCATCTAACAAAGAAGTATAGTTGTTCAAAATTTCAGAAACAAGTTGTTGGGCAAATTCTTCTCTGTATGTATGAGAAGTTTTATTTCTTGCTTCCATCATTTCAATCCAGATTTGTCCGTTATTGATTATATTTTTTTGGAAAGATTCTTTTATTGTTTCGCGCGGAGTCTCAGTTTTGATACCGTTATATTCAAGGTAATCTTTTAGAGTTTTCCAGGCTAGTTCAAAGACAATTTCATATGCCTGAATTAGTGCCATAGTATAAATTTTGTTCAGTCCCTCTTGTTCTATACAATTTATGGTGTCTTTAAAATTAGCATGTGCTTTTTCAAAATTTTCAAACCTTTGAACCCAACGAGTCATATAATTCTCCTTTATTCGATTATATCATAAAATGGAAACCGTAATTGTAACGATATGTAAAGTTAAGTTTTAAAATGTCTGAAACCCTGTCATAATGTCTCTATGCTATGCTATGCTATGCTATGCTCCTATTGCGCGTGTAGCAATTATTTTGACGATTATTTTTTTATAAAAGAGTAAGGGAAATGTTTTTAAGAAAGGAAAGAAATTATGTCAACAATTGGTGTTAGAGCCGCAAAATTTTTAGGAGTTAAACCTCAAGAACTTGTAAAAGCATTGAATACTTGTACTCGACCTGCTATGAACGGTCAAGGAGCATTAATGAAACCTAATGGTGCATTGACACAGCTCGGGCAAGATGTATATCAGGCTGAAAAGAAAGCATTAGGCGCTAAAAATTTGAGGGAATATTTGAAAGCGGTTATTGAGCATTATAAACAGCCTGGGGTTAAGCTTTTTGAACCATTTAATACAATGCTTGGTAAAATTGTAAAATAAAAAAGAGGCATTTGCCTCTTTTTTATTCTTTATTATCTAAAAGACTTGTCTGTGTCGATTCTTGAGTATCCATTGCTTCAACGTCTTTTTTAACTATTTCATCCTCATCAGGATTTACGATTTTGTTAACAGAAACTACTGTATCTGAGTCAACAAGGTTTTGTGCTCTAACCCCTGTTGCAGGTCTGCCCTGACGTGAGATTGAACCGGCATTAAGTCTTGTTACAACACCGTTTGCAGTTACCATCATAATGTCATCGGAATCCTGAACGATTGTCAATGCAACTAATCTTGATGCTGATGATTTGAATTTAGTTGCAATCAAACCGATACCGCCTCTGTTTTGACTTCTGAATTCAGAAAGTTTTGTACGTTTTCCAAAGCCGTCAGATGTTACAACAAGCAAGTCTGCGTCGTAATCTCTAGGTACAATATCGCATCCGACAAGTTCGTCGCCTGTTCTTAATTTCATAGAAGTTACACCGCGTGCAGATCTTCCAAGCGGTCTTAAATCTTCAATCGGGAAGCGGATTGCCATACCGCAGGATGTACCGATAATGATTTCGTCACGTGCAGTTGCAAGTTTTACCCAATTTAATTCGTCACCGTCTTCCAAACCGATTGCGATAATACCATTTCTTCTGATATTTGAGAAGTTATCTAATTCAATTCGTTTGATATATCCTTTTTTAGTAAGCATAATCAGATTCAAATCATGAGAGAATGTACTTACAGGAACAACAGCCGTAATTCTTTCATCCTGTTCAATCGGAAGTACGTTTACAATAGGCAAACCTTTTGCCTGACGTCCGCCTTCAGGGAAGTCGTAAACATTTAAGCTGTAAACCGTTCCTTTAGATGAGAAGAACAATACTTTATCATGCATCATTGCGGTAAAGAAGTGCTGAATATCATCATCTTCTTTTGTTTTCATACCTGATTTACCGCGAGTTGCACGGTTTTGGCGTTCAAATGTGTCTAAAGAAATTCGTTTCAAATATCCCTGATGAGTGATAAATACAGCCATTGGAGTGTTTGGTGTCAAATCTTCGATTGTAACTTCACCCTGTTCAGGCAAAATTTGAGTTTTTCTGTCGTCGCCGTATTTTTCTTTATCTTCAAGAAGTTCGCCTTTGATAATGTCAAGGATTTTTTGACGGCTTGCTAAGATTTCTTCGTATTCTGCAATTTTTTTCAATAACTCATCATATTCTGCCTTAACTTTATCCTGTTCCAAACCTGTTAAACGTCTTAATTGCATTTCCAAAATAGCGTTTGACTGGTCAACGTCAAGCCCGAATCTGCTCATCAAACCGACTCTTGCTTCATCAGTGGTTTTTGATTTTTTGATAAGTTCAATAACTTCATCAATTGAACCGAGTGCAATAATCAAACCTGCCAAAATATGTGCTCTGATTTTAGCTTTTTTAAGGAAGAAAATTGTACGTCTTGTAACTATTTCAACTCTGTGTTCAACAAATTCAGACAAAATTTCATATAAGTTAAGCAATCTTGGTTGTTTTCCGCAAAGAACAACGTTGTTTACGCCGAAAGTTGTTGCAAGTTGTGTATATTTAAATAAATTATTTTTAACAACATCTGGTTTTGCATCTCGTTTAAGTTCAATAACGATTCTCATACCCTCTCTATCAGATTCGTCACGGATGTCTGAAATGCCAGTAACTCTTTGGTCTTTAACTAATTCTGCAATTTTTTCAATTAGAGCCGCTTTGTTAACCTGATATGGAATTTCTGTGATAACGATAGCTGTACGCGCCTGACGGCCGCCGCCGCCTGCAATTTCTTCAAATCCTGCAACGGCTTGCATTTTGATAGAGCCTCTGCCTGTTTCATAAGCTTGTTTAATATCGCTTAAACCAATGATAGTTGCGGCTGTCGGAAAGTCAGGGCCTTTAACGTATTCCATTAATTCAGCAATTGTGATATTCGGGTTGTCTATAAGCGCGATTGTACCGTCAACGATTTCACATAAGTTGTGAGGCGGAATATTTGTTGCCATACCGACAGCAATACCTGAAACACCGTTTAACAAAAGCATAGGAAGTCTTACAGGTAATACAGAGGGTTCTTGCAATGAACCGTCAAAGTTAGGTTCAAATTCAACAGTTTCACAATCGATATCAGCAAGCATAGATTGAGTAATTTTGTGCATTCTAGCCTCTGTATAACGCATTGCTGCAGCTC
Organism: uncultured bacterium; assembly: GCA_948964545.1. Taxonomy (GTDB): domain Bacteria; phylum Cyanobacteriota; class Vampirovibrionia; order Gastranaerophilales; family Gastranaerophilaceae; genus Stercorousia. The sequence goes on from CAREDV010000001.1 coordinate 86,744, forward strand.
CATCACCATCAACAGAACCGAAGTTACCGTGACCGTCAACTGTTAAATAGCGTGTTGAAAAGTCTTGAGCCATACGAACAAGAGCTTCATAAACGGCTGTATCACCGTGCGGGTGGTATTTACCGAGAACTTCACCAACGATACGTGCACATTTCTTGAACGGTTTGTCAGGTGTCATTCCGAGTTCGTTCATTGCGTATAAAATACGTCTGTGTACGGGTTTCAAACCGTCACGAACATCAGGTAACGCGCGGCCTACGATAACACTCATCGCATAGTCGATATATGAACGTTTCATTTCTTCTCTAATATTAACGGGAACAATTTTTCCGTCATTAAACATGCTTTGTTGATTACTCAATCTTTCATCCTCCAATGTCTTTACTACATTGTATCACAAACACATGCATTTTAAAAATTTTAATTAATCTTTACAATTTATATTTCGGCGCTTCTTTGTTTACAAGTTCCATATATTTTTTGTTGTATTTTTCGGCAAATTCGATTGCTTTTTTGCGAGCATCACCGTCAGCATTATAAAATCTTCTGCCGTATGTGAATTCGCTATCTTTTTGAAAATATGCTGTGTTGTATTCGTAAAAATCTTTATTAGGCATAAGATATCCGACCATTCCAGCGTCAGGATAAACAAGCACTGATGCTCCAGGGTGTTCTGATTGAATCAGGTGCGCAAATTCTGCTGATGCTTCAACTGGATTTGTGCCTGAGGGAAGTTTTTTAATTGTTATTTTTGAATGCCAGTTGTCTGCGTTTTCACCTTTCGGGTAATAATTGTATCCGTTTTCTGTATTTACCGAAAGATTATAGGTTTCATCATCAAATTTAATTTTGTTTTCCATAGCAGCTCCTGTTAAAGGTATCATAAGTAATAATATTGTTAATAATTTTTTCATGTAAATTTCCTCTCTAAATGATTATTTAAACCTTATTTATAAATAAATCTATTAGACATTTGGCTAGTGGTTAAATTTGTAGTATAATTTTTTTATGGCATTTGAATTTATTCCTCAAAAGATTAAAGATGTAATTTTGATTAAACCTAAAGTTTATGGTGACCATCGCGGATTTTTTATGGAAAGTTACAAAAAATCAGAGTTTTTTGCAAACGGTATTGAGGTTGAATTTAATCAGGATAACCATTCAAAATCCAGTGCACATGTATTGAGAGGCTTGCATTATCAAGAAGCTCCATATGCTCAGGCAAAACTTGTAAGATGCGGACGCGGAAGGATTTATGATGTAGCGGTTGATATTCGTCCTTCATCTGCGACTTTCGGGCAGTATGTGAAAGTTGAGCTTTCTGAAGAAAATAAACATATGCTTTATATTCCAGAAGGTTTTGCACATGGATTTGTTGTGCTGTCTGATGAGGCGGAACTACTTTACAAGGCAAGCGGTGAGTATAACGCAGGAGCAGACAGAGGTTTGTTGTGGTGCGACAAAGATATTAATATTGATTGGGAAATAGATTTTGAGCCGATTTTGTCAGAAAAAGATAAAAATCAGCCAAGTTTGAAAGAGGTGTTCTAATGAGGTTATTAGTCACAGGTGGTGCAGGGTTTATTGGAAGTTGTTTTGTGAGAAGAATGTTAAACGAGCATCCTGATTACAAAATTATAAATCTTGATGCGCTCACGTATTGCGGAAATATTGAAAATCTTGATGATGTCAAAGATAACTCGAATTATACGTTTGTGCACGGTAATATTTGTGACAGAAAACTTGCCTGTGAGCTTGTTGAACAGGTCGATGCTATTGTAAACTTTGCGGCAGAATCGCATGTAGATAATTCTATTAAACATCCCGAAATATTTGTAGAAACAAATGTTCAGGGAACGTTAAACCTTTTGCAATGTGCAAAGCAGTTTAGGATTGACAGATATTTGCAGGTATCGACTGATGAGGTTTACGGAACTTTAGGAAAAACAGGCTATTTTACTGAAAACACACCGCTTGCTCCAAACAGCCCGTATTCAGCTTCAAAAGCTTCGGCTGATATGCTTGTCAGAGCGTATTTTGAAACTTATAAACTGCCTGTTTTAACAACAAGATGTTCAAATAACTACGGGCCTTACCAATATCCTGAAAAATTAATCCCATTCTTTATTTCGCAATTGCTTAAAGATGAAAAAGTTCCCGTATATGGTGACGGCTTGAATGTGCGCGATTGGTTATATGTTTACGACCATTGCTGTGCAATTGATACGGTATTGCATAAAGGACGAGTTGGCGAAGTTTATAACATCGGCGGTCATAACGAAAAAACAAATATGGAAATTACTCATCTAATCCTTGATGCAATGGGTAAAGATGAAAGTTCTATCAAATATGTTGAGGACAGGCTCGGGCATGATAAACGTTATGCGATTTGCAACGACAAAATCCAAAGTGAACTTGGCTGGAAACCGTCTGTGACATTTGAAGAAGGCATTAAACTTACGATAGATTGGTATTTGAACAACCAAGACTGGATGAAATCTATTGAGGCTAAAAAGGAATTAGTATGAAGATATTGGTAACAGGTGCAAAAGGAATGCTGGGGCAGGATTTGTGTCCTATATTGGAAGATTGCGGGTATGAAGTTGTTGAAACTGATGTTGATAAATTGGATATCACAAATGCCGAGCAGGTGAAACAGGTTTTATCAGAAGAAAAACCGGATATGGTAATTCATTGTGCGGCTTATACCAATGTTGATAAAGCGGAAGAAGATTTGAAAACAGCAGAATTAATCAATGTTACGGGAACGGAAAATATAGCAGAAACTTGCGGAAAACTCGGTATTACTTTGGTTTATATTTCAACTGATTATGTTTTTGATGGTGAAACGGTTGAACCTTATACAACAGAGGATTTGCCAAATCCGATAAACAATTATGGAGCTACAAAATATGAAGGCGAAGAAGCTGTCAGAAGTCTTTGCGAAAAATATTACGTTGTCAGAACTAGCTGGCTTTACGGGCATCATGGTAAAAACTTTGTGGAAACAATGATTGGGCTTGCTGACAGAAACGAAATTAATGTTGTGGATGATCAGGTTGGATGTCCGACCTGGACAGTTGAACTTGCAAACGGTATTGTAAAGTTATTTTCAAAACCTTACGGAACATATCATGTTTGCGGATCAGGCTTTACGACTTGGTATGGGTTTGCAAAGGAAATTTTTGCCCAATCAGGTTTGGAAGTTAATTTGAAACCTTGTACAACAGATGGATTTCCGCGTCCGGCAAAACGTCCGAAGTTCAGTGTTATGGACAACGGCGGAATTTGCAGAAAGTGGCAGGCTGCATTAAAGGATTACTTGGAACTTAGAGAGGTATAATTATGAAAGGTATTGTATTAGCAGGCGGTGCGGGAACAAGGTTACATCCTTCGACAATTGCGGTTTCAAAACAGCTTTTGCCGATTTATGATAAGCCTATGATTTATCATCCGATTTCTGTTTTAATGCTTGCGGGGATTAGAGAAATTCTTATAATCTCTACACCTGCTGATTTACCTAATTTTCAAAGACTTCTCGGTGACGGCAGTCAATTTGGTGTAAAATTTTTTTACAAAGAACAACCGTCACCTGATGGGTTGGCTCAGGCATTTATTCTCGGAGAAGAATTTATCGGAAATGATGATGCAGCACTTGTTTTGGGTGACAATATTTTCTACGGCGACGGATTTTCGGGTAAATTGAAAAACGTTGTCGAAAATACCAAAAACGGCGGAGCAACTGTTTTCGGATATTACGTAAAAGACCCGCAAAGGTTCGGGGTTGTTGAATTTGGCCAAAACGGAAGCGCAATATCAATTGAAGAAAAACCGCAAAATCCTAAATCAAATTATGCGGTAACAGGCTTGTATTTCTACGATAACAAAGTAGTTGAGTATGCAAAGAGTTTGAAACCTTCTAAACGCGGCGAATTGGAAATTACTGATTTGAATAATATTTATTTGAAAAATGGTAATTTGAATGTTGAACTTCTCGGGCGCGGGTTTGCATGGCTTGATACGGGAACTCACCATTCGCTTTTGCAGGCAAGTCAGTATGTTCATACAATTGAAGAAAATCAGGGCATAAAAATCGCGTGTCTTGAAGAAGTTGCATATCGTATGGGATTTGTTACAAAAGAAGATTTGGAAAAACATATTGCCAAATATTCAAATAACGATTATTATAATTATGTAAAAGAGATGGTTAGGGGAGATAACATTTAACCAAAATCGCGAAAGATTTTAAGAAATTTGGGAAAGAGGGTAAAAGGATGCATATTGAACATATAAAAAAAGTTGACCCGCAGGTTGCGGAACAGATAGAAAAAGAATTTGACAGACAGCAAAACACAATCGAGCTTATTGCTTCTGAAAATATTACGTCAGAAGCTGTAATGGAAGCCTGCGGAAGTGTTTTGACAAACAAATATGCGGAAGGGAAACCGCATAAAAGATTTTATAATGGTTGTGAACATGTTGACGTGATTGAAGAAATTTGCCAAAAACGTGCTTGTGAACTTTTTGGAATGGATCATGCAAATGTTCAACCTCACAGCGGTGCTCAGGCAAATATGGCAGTATTTATGTATCTTCTAAAACCCGGTGATAAAGTTTTAGGTATGGATTTGTCAAACGGCGGACACCTTTCTCATGGTTCTCCTGTCAATTTTTCAGGACTTTATTTTGATGTGAAAAGTTACGGAGTTGATGAAAACGGAAATATTGATTATGAAGATGTACGTAAAATGGCGCATGAACATCAACCGAAATTAATTATTTGCGGAGCAAGTAACTATTCAAAAATTATTGATTTTAAAAAGTTTAGAGAAATTGCTGATGAAGTCGGCGCATATTTGTTAGCTGATATTGCGCATATTGCTGGGCTTGTTGCAACAGGTTTACATCCGTCGCCTGCGGGTTACGCTCAATTTGTAACAACAACTACCCACAAATCTCTAAGAGGCCCTCGAGGCGGTATCGTGATGTGTGATGAAGAACATGCGCAAGGCATTGATAAGGCAATTTTCCCAGGAATGCAGGGCGGGCCTTTGGAACATATTATTGCAGGTAAAGCTGTTGCATTGTATGAAGCTTCTCAGCCTGAATTTAAAGTATATGGCGAACAGATTATTAAGAACGCAAAAGCTTTGGCGCAAGGATTGATGGATGAGGGAATGGATATTGTCGGTGGAATGACAGAAAACCATCTTATGACACTGGATTTGAGAAAAACGGGCAAAACAGGTAAAGACATGGCGAATATTTTGGAACGTGTCGGAATTACTGCTAATAAAAATACAGTTCCGAATGACCCGCAAAGTCCGTTTGTTACAAGCGGTATAAGATTAGGCGTTCCTGCTGTTACTACCCGCGGGTTCAAAGAGGAAGATATGACTGAAGTTGCAAAAATTATTGCATCTGCAATATTTTCGTCAGATAATGAATTGGGATTACAAAATTTAAGAGAACGTTCACTTAAACTTTGTAAGAAATATCCGATTTATAGAGGTTAATATAATATGCTTATAAAACTCAATCATGCACATGTAATAGGAACAGTAATTGCGTACCTTATCGGGGTATGTCTTGTACCTTTGGTAATTAGTTATTCTAAAAAAGAGGGGCTTGTTGATGTTCCTAATGACAGAAAAATTCATACCAAACCTATATCACGCATTGGCGGTGTTGCTATATGGGCAAGCACAATGCTTACTTTTTTGTGCCTTGTATTTATGAGTTATTATCCTTATGGAAGCTTGTTATCAGGAATTTTGCTCGGCGGGTCTTTGATGTTCTTGCTCGGGCTTGTTGATGATATTTATAATCTTAATGCCAAATTTAAACTGTTTTTGCAAATTGCTATTGCAACTCTGGTTTATCTTTTAGGGGTTCAGATTAATCATATACCGTTTATCGGCGATATAGGGATTTTTTCTTATCCTATAACTCTTTTATGGATTGTAGGAATTTCAAATGCGTTAAACTTTATTGACGGTGTAGACGGGCTTGCTGGTTCTGTTGTTACGGTTAATGCTGTAACCCTTGCTATTATTGCAGTTGCGATGAATCCGCCAAGTCCTATTAGTGCTTTAATAGGTTTTATCCTTGCAGGTTCAATGATGGCGTTTTTAACTTATAACTTTAACCCAGCTCGTATTTTTATGGGTGACAGCGGTGCATTGTTTTCAGGATTTTTGCTTGCAGCAATATCTATTACAGGTGTTATGAAAGCGGCAACTCTGGCAATTCTTTTACCATTTTTGGTACTTGCTGTACCGATTATGGATATTACTTTTTCATCATTGAGAAGAATTGCGAAGGGTAAATCTCCATTTGTAGCTGATGCTGAGCATATTCACCACAAATTATTACATGCAGGATTTTCTCAGAAAAAAACCGTTATGATTTTGACATCTGTTGCAATTATTGCAGGCGGACTCGCAGTTTTAATTACAGGCGGTGCTACTGTTAAACAATACTCTATTGCAATTCTGGCAATTGTTGTTGTAATGTTTCTTCTTAATTTAATTAAAATGTTGACAAAAAAATAAATATGTGTTAAAATGCGCATGGATTTAATTACTCAGTTTTGACTTTGTTCAGAATATTTAAGTGTAAATCTGCCATATAGTTTTTAAAGTTGAGTCTGAAAACTCAACAGCGAGGTGTTTATTATGACAATACGTGCAGTAGGACAAAACGAACATTCAAACATTGGTACGATTATTACTTCAACAGCCGTAGGTGCAGGAACAGGGTACGCTTTAAAATATTTGTATCCTATAACTAAACAGGAAGATGATTTTAATGCTAAAATTATGACTAACTATTGTCATAAACTTACCAATAGATTAAAAGTGCGTGAGTTTAATGAAATGAGTACGAAAACGAAAGCTCAAGATTGTTTTGTTAAAATGATTGAATCTGGCGATAAAGAAGCGTTCCAATTCGATAAACTTGCAAAAAAAGTTGAAGCACTTGGCGGTGAAAGTTCTGTTGCAGGAAAAGAATTTAGAGGTATTATTAGAACAGTTAATGATGCTTCTGCTCAAATGTTAAAAAGATGGAATACCGCATATCGCATGATGTTGAAAATAAAAAGACCTGTAGTGCCGTTTTTAGTTGCAGGTGCAGGTGCAGGTTTCTTAGCAGGATTTACGCATAACGTTCTTAGAACTGACGCATAAAAATTAATATTTTTTTCACCAAAAAAATATAGGCTGAATTGAAAAATTCAGCCCTTTTTTTTGCTACGCACGTAGATATATGTGTTTTGTAAAATTTTATCTGTCTTGTATTATTTACAGCTTGAAGCTTTGTTCCAGCCGAGTTTGTCAGGACATTTGAGGTAATCCATATTTTTGTTATAAATAACCCAGGCTGTGCATTTGCAATTGTTGTACCGGTTATATTTTATACAATTATCAAATTTTTCTGTCCAAATAGTTTCTTTTGAAGAACCACTTGGTACAATCCCATTTTGTACTATAGAGAATTCAAAATAATCAATGTCTGTTTTGTTAGGACCTGCTGGACCATTAATGTCAACAAATAATCCAATGCAATTATGTTGATAAGTACCTTAGTTAAGTGTTGCCTCGTTTGGGTTACAGTTAAGGTTAAATTCTGAACATCCTTTCTTTTGTAAGGTTGTGTCTTGCTGACATGTTCCTCCTTTATTTACTTTTATTCCTACCCCATTTTTCAACAGATAACTGTTTGCTAGAGGTGTTCTTCCTGTAATCCAAACTCCGGCTGGTGCTCCTATAACTCCGGGTGTATAATTAGTTGGAGAAATACAGCCTTTTTCCATTTTTTCACATTTTTTTATTATTTCAACATATTTTGGTAAAAGTTCTTCAAATTTTGCACGTCTTGTGGCAGCATCACTTCCCCAATATTGAATAGTCTCACCCTGGTCTTCTATCATACGTTCAATTGCTTGTGAGAGCAGGCTGTATGTATGTGTTAAGCGTGTGACAGTAACTTTTTCACGATGATACCGATAAGTGTCGGCATTGTAATTGCTGCAATTACCCCGATAACCCCTAAGGTAATAAGAACCTCAGCAAGTGTAAAAGCCAAGCGTGCTGCTTGACTCACCACACAGATTTTGTAAAAGCTCCTTAAGTCGCTTGCTACTAGCGGATTCTGTTGGGGGGGGGGCAACTCTGAGTATTAAATTTAAACATATATTACCTCCTATATTATTTCACCTTTTAAATACCAAGTTTTTGCGTCTGATATTTTTACGTTTATGAATTGTCCGGTTAAATCTTCGTCGCAAGGAATGTGAACTGTTTTAAAATTCCTTGTTTTTCCGGTATTAATCATTTTGCCTTTGTGTTCATAGAAGTTTTCAACAAGAACTTCCATTTCGCGCCCTACATATTTTAAGTTTGATTTCAGGCAGTTTTCTTGAACTTTTAAATTCAAACGCTGAAATCTTTCATCTTTTACATCTTCTGGAATAAATTTATCAACCCATTTTGCTGCAACAGTTTTTTCGCGTGGAGAGTATGCTGCAACGTTTGAGTAATCAAGTTCAAATTCATCAATTGCAGTCAATGTCTCGATAAATTCTTCTTCGGTTTCTCCAGGAAAGCCAGCGATAAAGTCACTTGTGATAGTTACATCAGGTATCATTCTTCGTACCTTTTCAACAATTTTTGCATAAGTTTCTCTATCATAGCGTCTGTTCATAGCTTTTAAGACTCTTGAACTTCCTGATTGCATAGGGATATGGAAGTATTCGCAAACCTTGTCTAAATCTCTTGCTGTTTCTATAAGTTCATCAGTAATGTCTGTTGGATATGAGGTTACGAAACGAATTCTGAAATTTCCTTCAATCGCGTTTATGTCACGGAGAAGTTGTGCAAGTCTGTAATTTTTATCTTTGAAATCCTTGCCGTAGCTGTCTACATTCTGACCTAGAAGTGTAATTTCTTTAAATCCGTCAGTCAGTGCATCTTTTACCTCTTTTATAATTACTTCAGGCAGGCGTGAGCGTTCTCTGCCGCGTGTATAGGGCACGATACAGTATGTGCAGAAATTATTACATCCTTCTGTGATATTAATCCATGCGTTTGTTGATTTAACGCGGTTAATCGGGTAACCTTTTTCGTTTGCTGCTGCAAGGTTTGTTTCCTCACATTCACATACTCTTTCGTCTGATTCAATCCTTTTTATTACGTCGGGAAGCGAATAGATTTTATGAGTTCCAAGTACAAAGTCAACATAAGGTGCGCGTGAGAATACTTTTCTAGCTTTTTGCTGGGCAACACATCCGCAAATGCCGATTTTTAAATTTGGTTTATTATCTTTTTTCCATTTGCCCCATACGCCTAATTGGCTGAAAGCTTTATCTTCAGATAATTGTCGGATAGAGCATGTATTAACCATTAATAAATCTGCATCTTCTTGTACCTTTGTTTCTTCATAATCAAAATGAGACAGTATACCGAGCATTCTTTCAGTATCTGATTTGTTCATTTGGCATCCCATTGTTTCTATATAAACTTTTTTTGTCATATCTTCCCTTTCAATATGTATAATTATAATACAAAAATACTTAATATTCTTGACTTTAGGATAAATATTAGAATATACTGTTAGAACAATGTAAGGGGTTAGTGTATGGAATCTAAGAAACAGAGTATTTTAACATTATTGAAAAACAGAACAGAAAATTATTCTGATAAAGTTGCTTTGGGTATGAAAACCCAATATGGCTGGAAAGAACTTACATATTCAGGTGTAGGGCTTTTATCCAGAAAACTTGCATCTTATTTGATAGATGAAATTAAGGTTGAAAAAGGTGAGAAAGTTGCAATTTTGTCAGAATCAAAACCTGAATTTGGTGCTTGTGTTTTTGCCTCAATTCTGGCTGGTACAATTACTGTGCCGCTTGATGTTAAATTAACAAAATATGAACTGAAATCGATACTTTCAGATTGTCTTCCTTCTGTACTTCTTGTTTCCAGAAAACATATTAATATGGCAAAATTTTTGAAAGAAGAAATTTCTTCGATACATACAATCCTTGTTATGGATGAACCTTATTATAATATTGAAGAAACAAGTATTTATCAGCTTCCAGATAATTATGATGCAAAATGGAGAGTCAGAAGTTCGAAGTCAACTGCGTTTATTATTTATACATCTGGGACAACTGGTATGCCAAAAGGTGTTGAAACAACTTTTACAAATATGCTAACGCAGCTTGACGATTTGAAATTTGCTCTTGACCAGATTTTGCCGTTTAAAAATATAAATTTACTTTCAATTTTGCCTATGAATCATTTGTTTGAAATGACTGTAGGGTTTTCAACTTTTTTAAATTTCGGATGTTCTTTATATTATACTTCAAGCTTAAAACCAAAAGATATTTTAAGTATTATGAGAGAAAAACGTATTCAATTTATGGTTGTTGTTCCTGCATTTTTAAAGCTGCTAAAGACTACTATTGAGTCAGAATTGAATAATGAATCAAAAATTGAGCAGATGAAATTTAATTTAAAGTTTGCTATAGCAAAATTTGTTCCATCATATAGAATTAAAAAATTTATGTTTAGAAAAACTCATGATAAATTTGGCGGAAGATTCATGGGGTGTATATCAGGCGGAGCTCCTCTTGATATTTCTGTTGGTGAGTTTTTCCAGCGAATTGGTATTAGGGTTTTTCAGGGGTATGGTTTATCTGAGGTAAGCCCTGTAGCATCAATAAATGTTAACAGGCATAGTGATATTGCATCTGTTGGCCAGCCATTGAAAAGTTTTGAGGCAATGGTTGATGATGAAACAGGTGAATTACTTTTAAAAGGACCTTGTGTAATGAAAGGTTATCACAACCAGCCTGAACTAACCGCAGAAGTTATTGATGAAAATGGATGGTTTCATACAGGCGATATTGCAGAAATAAGAAATGGCGGACATATTTATATTACAGGCAGAATTAAAAATATGATAGTTTTATCTGGTGGTAAAAAAGTTTTCCCTGAAGAAGTTGAGGCTGTTTTGGAAAAAAGCCCGCTGTTTTCTGAAGTTTGTGTATTCGGGCTTTCAAGAACTTTTGGGTCAAAAGATGGTACAGAAGAAATTGCTGCAGTTGTTGTTCCAAAGCAGGAAATTATTGATAAATACAGTGACGAAGAACTTGATAAGGTTGTAAGAGCAGAAGTTAAGCAGCTTTCAACACATGTTACATCTTATAAACGTCCTGTAAATATTATTGTATCAAAATCCCCTTTGCCAAGAACCGCAACAAATAAGGTTAAACGTAAAGACGTTAAGGCATTAGCACAAGTATAAAAAAGGAGTTAAGAATGAAAAAGATTACAATTTTGGCATTATTAATTACAGTTATGAGTCTGTCAACACCTGTATTTGCAGGCGGAACTGAAGGTCGTCCAGGAAAAGTGTCTGGAAAATCAGTAGGTGCTGCTGCTGTATCATTATTGGTATGGCCAGGGTTAGGACAATTAATTCTTGATAATCCAGTTGAAAAAAATGCTACACACGCAATATTAGGTTTGACAGGTGTATTTAGATTTTGGTCTTGTTATGATGCTTTTGTTGACCGTAAAGGCGGGGTTTGGCATAATAGAATATAAAAAAAAAGACCTCTCATCCGAGAGGTCTTTTTTTTATTTATGAAAAGTATCTTTTCAATAATCCGTCAAAACCTTTTCCGTGACGAGCTTCATCTTTAGCCATTTCATGAACTGTATCATGAATTGCATCATAACCCAATTCTTTTGCACGTTTTGCAATAGCTAATTTACCTGCGCAAGCGCCATGTTCAGCTTCTGCTCTTAATTCAAGGTTTTTCTTTGTTGAGTCTGTTACAACTTCGCCTAATAATTCAGCAAATTTTGCAGCATGTTCAGCTTCTTCAAATGCATATCTTTTATAAGCTTCTGCAACTTCAGGATAACCTTCTCTTTCTGCAACTCTTGCCATTGCAAGATACATACCTACTTCTGTGCATTCGCCCATAAAGTTTGCTTTCAAACCTTCCATTATTTCTGCATCTTCAACTTTGCCATCTCCTACTTTATGTTCGCAAGCATAAGTTTTTACACCGTCTGTAATTTCATTAAATGTTGTTGCTCCGCATAGAGGGCATCTTTCTGGAGCTTTATCAGCTTCTGTTGACCATCCGCATACTGTACATACAAATTTAGCCATTTTTACCACCTTTCTTAATATTTACAATATAATTGTAAAACAATAAAAATGAAATGTAAAGTAAGAATTATTATCATTTTTGTTTATATTGTGCTTGATTAGCTAAAATTTTCTAATAACTTTTAAAATATCGTCCAAATTTGTATGAACGGACTTTGTCCGCAAAAAAAGACCTTGCTATTGCAAGGTCAAGGTTGGTTATTTTGGTTATGTTATAGTAATTATGATTGGTTTTGTTTTACACATTTTATAATTATCCTCAAGATTTTGTTTTGCTTGTTTTTGTTTAAATGTTTACAAAACTTTATGTTATGATGTAAGTATGTTAAACAAATTAAGGAAATTCTTTTTATCAAAAGTTTTACGCCGCAAATATTACAGAACAGGTAAATGTAATGCTTGTGGTAAATGCTGTACACATATTTATGTAAAACATTATAAACATGTTATTCAGGATGAAAAGGAGTTTGAAAAACTTCAATATCTTCATAGATTTTATACTTATTTAAAAGTTATTGGCAAAGATGACATCGGGTTAATATTTGAATGTCAGAATCTTGATTCTGAAACTCATAAATGCAAAATACATAAAAATCGTCCTGGAATTTGCAGACGTTATCCGCAGGAAGAATTATTTTCTATGGGCGGGGCTTTGTCAGATGATTGCGGCTATAAAATGGAGCCTATTATTCCGTTTTGCGAGGTTATGGAAAAAGTTTCAAAATCTAAGCAATAGAAGAAGTATTATTTAGTTCTACAATATCAAAATATTTTTCCAAATAATTTTCGACATTTTCACTTTTTTTAGGCGCAGGTGAGCCAATATTGAGTTGAAGTTCATCAAGTCTTGAATAGATAGTAATATTCGGTGCAATAGTTTTTTGTCCTGCAATAATTGAGGTATCAATATCTGTTCTGTCACATAGGATTTCTGCAAGTTTATTTACATCTCTTGTAGTTTTTTCATTTCTTATTCCGCCAATAATCCAGGCTGTTAAATTTCTTTTTGCCGTCATTTGAAAATCTTTAATGCAGTCTATAATTTCATCAATTTGATTTTGTGCATCGTGGAAAAACTTTCCACCTTTTTCATGTATTAATAAAACTCCTGGATGTAATTTTTCGTTTGGATCATATGTAATGTTTTTACAATTATTTATATTGCAAATATTACTTTTACATATGTTTAAATTTGTATATTGTTGACGTTTAGAGTTATTTATAAGTTGGTTATATAGAGATTTATCAAAAGTTATATTTGTTCTGCCTTGAAAGCTTATATTATTCATGAATTTGACTCCTTTTATTTTTCTTAAAACACATAAAAATTTTTTTTTGCTACTTTCGGGCAATGAAAATTTACATATTGTCGTTTAATCTTATAATGTGGAATAATTTGAAAGGAATTTGATATATGAAAAGATTTTTTACACTAACCGCATTAATACTATTTTCGCTTCCTGTTTTTGCCTCCTGTCCGATAGATGGCGGAGCATGCACTGCTTCTAACTGGGATTCGACACCTTTACAGCAGAAGTACCTGCCTAACAGACTTCAAGATTTACAAAGAACGGATGCTTTTAAACCTAATTATTTTGACCCTTATCACGATGCGCTTATTAATACTGAAAGTAATTCGACTAAAGGTGCTCCGACTGCAGATTACAATTCTAACTGTCAGTTTGGAGTTTGTCTGCCAGGGGTTGAACCTGGAGGTGAAATAATCGAATAGATTTTTAAGGCGTGCTAAGCACGCCTTTTGTTTTTGTTATAATATATAAAAAAGGAGGGAGTTATGAAAGTTGTATTTAATCGAAATTATCGGGGGGGGGGCACTCATAGTTTAACTCCTGCACGCTTGGCTTTTACTTTGGCAGAGGTTTTAATTACTCTGGGAATTATTGGTGTAGTTGCTGCTATAACTATGCCTGTTTTAACAAGTAAAATCAGAAATCATGAACTTGAAGTCAGATTTAAAAGAGCAAATACAATTGTTTCTCAAGCAATTAAATTAATGGAAAATGATATAGACGGGGCTTCTATAAATGAGGTATATTGCAATAGTAATGCGGATATGAAAAATTTTATTGAAGATTTGTCTAAATATTTTCCTGGCAGTTATGTTGATAAAGAGAGTAACCATGCTTCGGATTTAGGCTACAAAAACTCTTATTGGCTTACTCCAAATGGCAAAGCAGGTAGTCCAAGTTATGACGATTTTGGCGGAATGCGTACCAATGAACTAATTATTTATTCAAGCGGATGTGCTAATTTTGCTCAAAGAAAAATGGGTTTTGTAGTAGATTCAAATGGTTTGGCAAAACCTAACAGGATGGGCTATGATGCATTTGTTTATATTATTAATGATAACAATTCATTAAATACCGTACACGGATATTTTAATTATCCCGAAGATAACGCAAAAAAAAACTGTGACTTTAGTGCTGAGAGTACATCGCTTGGGTCTTCATGTATTAATTTTGCGTTAAAAGATGTTTTTCCTAATGATGATACTAAATCGTATTGGAAAAGTTTGCCGTAAATATTCTTCTCTGCTCAGGTGTCTTGCTCGTTCGCGTTTAACGGTAATTCTACGTTTTGTTTCAGCTAACTCGCGCAATTATTAATTTTTTGTTTATTTTTTCGGTTTTTTGAAAAATCAATGTTATAAATAAATAGTGATGAAAAAATAATCATGTAAAGGAGATAAAGATTATGGCAAAAACAATTGGTATTGACTTGGGTACAACTAACTCCGTTGTAGCAGTCATGGAAGGCGGTAAGCCTACAGTTATTGCTAACGCAGAAGGTTCTCGTACAACCCCTTCTATCGTCGGCTTTTCAAAAACAGGTGAAAAATTAGTAGGTCAGCTTGCAAAACGTCAGGCTATCCTTAACCCTGATAAAACTATCGCGTCTATTAAAAGACACATGGGCGAAGATTACAAAAAAAATATTGACGGAAAAGATTATACTCCGCAAGAAATCTCAGCTATGATTTTGAGAAAACTTGCAGATGATGCCAGCTCATATTTGGGTGAAAAAGTAACTTCTGCTGTAATCACAGTTCCAGCTTACTTTAACGATGCTCAAAGACAGGCAACTAAAGATGCAGGTAAAATCGCAGGTTTGGATGTTTTACGTATCGTAAACGAACCTACTGCTGCTGCTTTGGCTTACGGTCTTGAAAAAGAAAAATCAGAAAAAGTGCTTGTATTCGACTTAGGCGGCGGTACTTTCGACGTTTCAATCCTTGAAATCGGCGACGGTGTTCATGAAGTTCTTTCAACATCAGGCGACACTCACTTAGGCGGTGACGATTTTGACCAAAAAGTTATGGATTGGATTTGTGAAGAATTCCAAAAACAAGAAGGTATTGACCTTAAAGGTGATAAACAAGCTATGCAGCGTGTTAAAGAAGCTGCTGAAAAAGCTAAATGCGAATTGTCATCAGTTATGGAAACAAATATTAACCTTCCGTTCATTACAGCTGATGCAAACGGTCCAAAACACTTAGATTTGAATTTGACAAGAGCTAAATTTGAAGATTTGTCACGTGACCTTTTAAACAGATGTAAAGTTCCAGTTGAAAATGCATTGAAAGATGCAGGTGTTTCAAAATCTGATATTGATGAAGTAGTATTAGTCGGCGGTTCAACTCGTATTCCTGCTGTACAACAGCTTGTTAAAGAATACACAGGTAAAGAACCTAACCAATCAGTTAACCCTGACGAAGTTGTTGCAGTTGGTGCAGCAGTTCAAGCAGGTGTTTTAGCAGGTGAAGTTAAAGATATCGTTCTTTTAGACGTAACTCCTTTAACATTGGGTATCGAAACATTAGGCGGTGTTATGACTCCGTTAGTTCCAAGAAACACTACAATTCCTGTTTCTAAATCACAAGTGTTCTCAACTGCTGAAAATAACCAAACTGCAGTAGATATTCACGTTCTTCAAGGTGAAAGACCAATGGCGTCTGATAATAAATCTTTAGGTATGTTCAGACTTGACGGTATTCCGCCAGCAATGAGAGGTTTGCCTCAAATCGAAGTTACATTTGATATCGACGCAAACGGTATTGTTAACGTTTCAGCTAAAGATAAAGCTACAAACAAAGAACAAAAAATTACAATTACAAATTCTTCTAACTTGAGTGATGCTGATATTGACAAAATGGTTAAAGAAGCAGAAGCTAACGCTCAAGAAGACAAAAAGAAAAAAGAAGAAGCTGAAATTAAAAACAATGCAACAAGCTTGATTGGTTCTGCTGAAAGAATCGTAAAAGATTTTGAAGGTAAAATTGATTCTGCTGATAAAGCAAAATTAGATGAACAAAAAGCTTCACTTCAAAAAGCATTGGATGAAAACAAATCAACTGAAGAATTGAAAAAATTGTCAGATGAATTACAACAAACAATGTTTGCGATTTCGCAAAAAGCTTATGAAGCTGTTCAAAAAGAAGAACAAGCAACAGCATCAAGCGAAAATGCATCATCAACAGAAGACAAAAAAGATGATGATGTAATCGATGCAGAATATACAAAAGAATAATGTTAAATAATCTAAATAGAAAGCGGAGTAAAATTACTCCGCTTTTTTATTATTCGAAAATACTTGTATTTCTTGCTATATCACTGTTAATATTATCCAGTTCTTTTTGCAATTCGTTTGCTTTTTCCATGTCGCCGTTAGCTTTTGCAAGAGCAATCATTTTTGTTTTTATTCTTTTTGCGTTTTGTAAATCTTCTAAAGATTGAGCTTGTTCTTTAATCTGGCTGTTCAATGTTTTCATTTGAGACTGATAGTCAGAACTTTTTGATGTTCCCTGCGAACTGCCAGTTTTTTCAATGCCTGTCATAAATTTCTCCTTTACATAGTTAAAGTACTCCATAAGCCATGTTTAAATGGTATATAAATAATTATAAATGGTCGATAGAATTTTGTCAATATGTCATTATATTGTTATGGATAAAGATAAAATTCTCATTGAATTTGGGAAAAATTTAAGAGCCGAGCGCAATCGTGCAGGTTACTCGCAAGACGGACTTGCCGATGCAATAGGAATTTGTGCAGGAAAACACATCGGAACGATTGAGCGCGGAGAAACAAATCCGACCTTAACAACTGTAATAGCGATAATGAAAACGTTAGAAATTGATTTTGATAAGTTATATGATATAGGCGGGAATTAATTCCCGCCTATTTATTATATATTTGCTAATTGTAAATAATAATCGTTTGCTCGTTCGAATTTGTGAGCTGCATTAAATAATCTGCTTTCCTGCAATTGAGGAGCAAGGATTTGTAAGCCTATCGGCATTCCGTCTTTATCAAATCCTGCTGGAACGCTCATACCTGGAATTCCTGCAAGGTTTGCTGAAATTGTTGCGATATCTGTCAAATACATTGCAAGAGGGTCTGATGATTTTGCACCGAGTTCAAACGCTGTGTTCGGACAAGTTGGTGAAATTAAGATATCAACTTTTTTGAATGCTTCTATAAAGTCTTGAGTAACTAAAGCTCTCATCTGTTGCGCTTTTTTGTAATATGCATCATAATAACCTGATGATAAAGCGTAAGTGCCAAGCATTATACGGCGTTTAACTTCAGGTCCGAAGCCTTCTGCTCTTGTTTTTGTGTACATTTCCATTAATGTTTTGGCATCAGCTGTTCTGTAGCCATATTTAACACCGTCAAAACGTGCCAAGTTTGATGAACATTCTGCTGTTGCTAAGATATAGTAAATTCCGATTGAGTGTTTCAGGTTTGGTAATGAAATTTCAACGATTTCAGCGCCGAGTTTTTTGTAATCTTCAATCGCTCTTTCCATAGCTTTTGCAACATCTTCTGACAAACCTTCTGTCATAAGTTCTTTAATAACGCCGACTTTCATACCTTTGATGTCGTTATTTAAGTTTGCTGAATAGTGTTCAACAGGCAAGTCTAAAGATGTAGAATCTTTTGGGTCATGTCCTGAAATAACTTCAAGAAGATTTGCTGCATCTTCAACTGTTCTTGCAAACGGGCCGATTTGGTCTAAAGATGATGCGAATGCAATCAAACCGTATCTTGACACTCTGCCGTAAGTCGGTTTCATACCAACAATACCACAGAAAGATGCAGGTAAGCGAATTGAACCGCCTGTGTCAGAACCTAATGCTAATGTTGCTTCGCAAGATGATACAGAAGCAGCAGATCCGCCTGACGAACCGCCCGGAACTTTTTTCAAATCCCAAGGGTTATGAACTTTTTTAAACGCTGAGTTTTCGTTTGAAGAACCCATTGCAAATTCATCAAGGTTTGCTTTGCCGACAATCGGTACTAAGTTATTCAAAAGTTTTTCTGTAACTGTAGCGTTGAAAGGCGACACAAAGTTTTCCAAAATTTTTGAAGATGCTGTCGTTTTAGAACCTACTAAATTCATGTTATCTTTAAGTGCTAGAGGAACGCCTGCAAGAAGCGGTAATTCTTCATTGCGCGCGATTTTTTCATCAACTTTTTTAGCTGTTTCAAGCGCAATTTCTTTAGTTAAAGAGTTGAAAGCACCTAATTTTTCGTCTAACTCTGCAATTCTTTCAAAAGCTGCATTTGTTAATTCTACAGCTGAAATTTCTTTATTTTTTAAAGCTTTGCTTTGCTCTGTCGCTGATTTTCTTAAAAGCTCGTTCATAATATCTCCTTAAAGCTAATTCTATAATTTGATTTTATGACAAAAATAACAGTTTCGCAAGTTATTGTTAATTCAATGTTCCAACTTCTTCTTCAATTTCGTTGTACAAAGTTTTAGTTTTAAGGAAATATTCTTGTATCATAAGCCCCAAACTATGAATTTCATATGTATTTTCTGAGTAAATTTCGCCTTCCACGCAATATAATAATAAATTTAAACCTGCTCTTAATGTAAAAAGTCTGCACCCAATCATATCCATTTTATCGGCTATAGCTTTGTCCAGTTTACAATAATCTTTCATGCTGCCCTCTTTGTTATAACTAATGTTATAACATTAGTTATAACATATGTCAAGTGGTTAATGTTATAATAAAAATTATAATAGGAGTTATAATGATAAAGAAAAAATTTACACCTATAGGAAATAGTTGGGGGATAATAATCCCTAAAGCAATTTTAGAAGGGTTATCTATAAATCCTGTTTTGGATGAGGTTGCGTTAAAAATAGATAATAATACTATAAAAATTGAAAAACTCTCCCACTTGACAAAAGACGAAAAATAATAGTAGGTTGGGATGAAAGCACAACAGTATAGTTATAATTTCTGCATTTTTTTGCTGATGTCTGAGTGAATTCTGTTTGCACGGTATAAATAGTTTGTTAATTTTTCGTAATTCGCTTTTGTTTCGCCGTATGGTACTTTCATAGCAATAAGCTCATCCACATTATCGTTTATGCTTACCAGTGTATCGAGCGAGTCGCCTAAATCAGCGATTGATTTGAATTTTTTAGAAACGCGAGCAAAAATATGGCGTGTAACAAAACGTGCAAATAGTTTCAACGGAGAAAGCCGTTTTTTAGGCTTTGAGATTTTCGGGGTTAGTCTTTCAGTAATATTTCTTTTTGCATATTCGCTTCTTAATTGTGCAAGCTCATTTTCAATCTGTTTTGCCTGAATTTTTAGTTCCATTACATCAAGGAGTTTGCCTATAAGTTCAGCTCCTTTTATTTTGTTATTCAAGTTTTCAAGTGCTTCTTCTTTTTCTGCGATAAGGCATTCCAATTTTAAGGTCTTGTCGTCAAAATCTTTAAATGAATTATCATTCAGGATATTCAAATCGTAGTCGTTTAATCTTTTGTTTTGAAATAAGTTTTGTGTCATTTCAAGTTACCTAAAACGCGTGAAAATATATTTTTGCCTTTATCACTCAATTGTGTAAACTTTCTTATAATATAACATTGTACCAATTACGGTTAAGACGATATTGGGCATCCAAGCTCCTAAAAATGCAGGCAAAGTGCCAGCTTCACCAAAGGAAATTGATAAAGCTCTAATCAGATAATATGCAAAAATGATTAAGATACTGAACAAAAATCCTCTGTTATATCTTACTCTAGGCGGAGTTATAGCAAGCGGAACTCCGATTAGAACAAGAGCAATTGTGGTTAATGGAAGTGCCAGTTTATCATAGAGTTCTATGCGTAAAATATTGCTTTCTTTTTTCTCAAGCGCGTTATGGCGGATGTAGCTGATAAGTTTTGAGAAATTCATTTCTTTAGCTACATTTTTATTAAGTTCTTTTGATAAGTCGAGCCCGAATTTCACAACAGAACTGTCAAAAAGTGTTGTGTTAAGAATTTTTCCATGATCATCTACAGTATAAACTGCACCCTTTTGAAATTCCCATCCCTCAGGTGAAGTTTTACCCTCATCAGCCTGCAAAACTTGAATTGTACCCTCTTTTGCTGTATCAAGAACTGTAATATTGTGTAAAACTTTATCTTCACAAAATCCTACATAAAATAATCTTTTGATGCTTCCTTTATTATTAAGCTCTTTAAATACGAAATTTTGTTTACCCTCAGGAATATTTTTCTGGCCTAAAGACCATAATGCCAAATCTTTAGACTGTTTGGTCATAACAGGAACAACAGTTTCGTTAATAAAAAAACTGAATATAGACATTAAAATAGCAAAAATAAATATAGGTTTTGCTATTCTGTTTAATCCTATGCCGCAGGCTCTCATTACTGTAATTTCAGATTTTAAACTCAAATTATTCAATGTCATGACAGTTGATAGCAATACACCCATAGGTATTGTCATAACAATTACCTGAGGTAAATTTAAAATAATCATCATCAACGCAACATTAAATGGTATTCCAAATAATGAAATTTGTTTGATAAGTGTAATAAATGTATCAGACGCAAAAATAATTGACGTAAATACAGCAACACCCATTATAAACATTTCAATAACCTGTTTGAGGATATATTTATCAAGTAATTTTATATTCTTCAGCTGTTCCATATATAAAATGATATAGTAAACAAATTTAATTATCAAATATTGAAAATATATGAAGAACATGATACTATAAAAAAAGGAGGAAATTATGAAAACAGTATTTAATCGAAATTATCGGGGGGGGGGCACTCATAGTTTAACTCCTGTACGTTTGGCTTTTACTTTGGCAGAGGTTTTAATTACTCTGGGAATTATTGGTGTAGTTGCGGCGATGACTATTCCGTCTTTAGTTCAAAAATATAATGAGAAAGCCTGGATTACATCCTATTTACGCGTTTATTCAATTTTAGAGAATGCTTACAAACTTTCATTAAATGAATTAGGGCCTGTTGAGAATTGGGAGGGAGTAAAGTCTGGATATGAAAATGGAAAATTTAAGGTTGGGAGTTATGACAATGAGTTTTTATATAATACATTTAAACCATATTTGAAGATAAGTTCGGAATTCTTAGACAGTAAAGCTCGAAACTGTATGCCTGATACGAGTTATTATTTGAATGGTAATAAGGTTGGCAAAAGTGCGGAATTAGTACGTCATACTCCGACAGTAGCTCTTATGTCGGGAGAATGTATAACATTTGGCGGTGCAAACGCGACTCATCATTCTTTTTTCTGGCTTGATACTAATGGCAAAAAAGGACCTAATACTTTAGGGAAAGATCAATTTGTTTTCGGGTTGGCGAAAGAACGTTTAGCTCCTTATGCTTGGCAAGATACTGCAAGTGAATGTAATATTCATAATAGTGCAGATAGAATGGGGCTTAGCTGCGGTTCTTGGATTATAAAACATCGCAATATGGATTATTTGCATCTTCCTTTTGAAGAAGTTGAAAACCGTTGGCAAAATGTACTATATTGGTAATAAAAAAAAGGCTCATTTGAGCCTTTTTTAAAATTCTAAAAGAACTTTTAACACTTCTTTTTCCTTGTTTTTTTCAAAAGCTTCGATTGCATCATCAGCTTTGTAACGTGCAGAAATAAGCGGTGTAAAATCAATTTTTTGTGATTTTAAAAGTCTTAATGCTGCGCCGAACTGTCCGCATCTTGAACCTAAAACAGTAATCTCATCAATTACAATAGGTGCAAGGTTAAATTCTTTTGAAGCTGCAACAGTGCTTTTTAAAACAAGAACTCCGCGCGGTTTTGTAAGCGCCAGTGCTGTTTCAAAGCCTGAAATAGAACCAGTTGCTTCAACTACAACATCATAGACCTTTTCAATTTTCAAATCTGATAAAAGTTTTGTATCAACTCCTTGAGCTTTTGCAATATCAAGTTTGTTTTGGTGTTTGCCAACCAGTGTAACGTCGATATTTTGAGCGTTTAATGTTAAAGCTGTAATAAGGCCTAATTTACCATCGCCTAAAACTATAACTTTTTGGAAAGGTTTAATATGTAATTGTTCTGTAATTTCGCAAGCTGCCGCCAAAGGTTCTACGAATACTGCCTGTTCATCGGTTACGTTTGCAGGAACTTCAAAAAGAACTTCCAAAGGCATTGTAAAATATTGGGCAAAACAGCCGTCTTTTCTCCAGATTCCGAGAGTGTGCCTGCCAGGACAGTGGCGGTAAAGTTTTTCTGCACAATATGGACAATTAGGGTCTTTGCATCCATAGCTTATTTCAGAAACTACACGCTTTCCCAATAATGATTGGTCTGGGTCGTTGATTTCTTCAACTACGCCCACAGCCTCATGACCTAATATACCTTTATAACCCATGTAACCTTTTGTGATTTCAAAATCGGTGTTGCAAATTCCTGCAAGAGTTACTCTTATAAGAGCTTCGCCTTTTTGCGGAATGGGTTTTTTATAATCATCTACAAGTTTTAAACCTTCATCAAATACTACAGCTTTCAAATTATTCTCCAATCTCTTTAAAATTTTTCCAATGCCTAATGTGGCACGTTTCTAACCTTCTGCAACTACTCTTGCAATAAGTTCGCCATAACTGTTCATTGAACCGTCTGTTTCTTCGATTATGTAATTGTATCCTTCTTTGCCTTCGATTGCTTTTTGGGCTTTTTGTAAAGCTGTATCATAATCTTTGCATTGCGCTATTTCTGTTTTTGTAAATTCCGAATGATTTTTTTCCGTATAAACGTGATACATTTTTATTCTCCTATCTTCTCTTTTAATTCTAAAACTTCGTATTTAAGTCTGTTCAACTCACATTTTATCGGGTCAGGAACTCTATTGTGCATCAAAACTCCGTTTTCATCTTTGATTTTGCGCTGGACTATACGTCCTGGAACTCCTACTACTGTCGAGTATTCGGGGACATCTTCCATTACAACAGAACCTGCGCCGACTCTTACGTGGTCGCCAAGCGTAATATTTCCGAGAACCTTTGCACCTGCACCGACTATTACTCCGCTTCCCAGTGTCGGATGGCGTTTGCCATGTTCTTTACCTGTTCCGCCTAGTGTTACCTGCTGATAAATCAATACATCATCACCGATTATTGTTGTTGCGCCGATTACGACACCCTCGCCGTGGTCAATGAAAAATCTTCTGCCGATTCTTGCAGCAGGATGAATTTCAATACCTGTAATAATTCTTGTTAGATATGAAATCATACGCGGTATAAGCGGGATATGCCATTTGTATAATCTGTGTGCAAAACGGTAGGCTATCAAAGCGTGCAGCCCAGGGTAACAAAGTATAACCTCAAGCAAATTGGCTGCTGCGGGGTCTTTGTCATAAATTACCTGAATATCTTCTTTTACTTTTGTTATTCCGCGTTTTAATACTTTGAACATATCTACTTTCACCAATGTTGCGGCAATTCTCCATTCCAGATCGGAGTGGGGAATCAGACCAGTTTTGCAAATTTACGTTTACCTGCTTGTAATACTACGCTTTCTGTAAAATCAAGTGTATAAGCCATATCGGTAATTTTTTCGCCGTCAAGTTTTACACCGCCGCCTTGAATTAAACGTTTTGCCTCGCCTTTGCTTGCAACAAATTTAAGCTCAACCAAAGCATCCAAAATGCCTTTTCCGTTCATTCCCGAAACCTCTTGTATATCATCAGGAATTCCTTTATTTGAACAAATATTGATGAATGCATCCTGACCGCGTTTTGCACCTTCTTCGCCGTGATATTCAGCTGTAATTGTATAGGCGAGTTTAATTTTAATATCACGCGGGTTAACAGAACCCTCTGCAATTTGTTTGTCTATTGTTTCAAGCTCGTCTTTTGTTGCATCAGTAAGCAGGCTGAAATATCTTGAAATCATATTATCGGGAATACTCATTAATTTGCCGAACATATCAACTTCGCTGTCAGTAAGTGAAATGCAGTGTTCTGGATATGTTTTAGACATTTTTACAACACCGTCAGTACCTTCTAGAAGCGGTAAAAGCATTACAAGCTGAGGATATTTTTTGCCGTAAGCTGATTGAATATCTCTGCCTAATAACGTATTAAATCTCTGGTCTGTTCCGCCAAGTTCGATATCAGAATCAATTTCTACAGAATCATAAGCCTGCATCAATGGATAGAAGAATTCGTGGATTGAAATAGGTCTGCCATCAGCGTAACGTTTTGCAAAATCATCGCGTGTCATCATTTGAGCAACAGTCACTTGTGCAGAAAGTTTTAAAAGGTCTGTAAATGACATTTTATGAAGCCAGTCTGCGTTGTTTGTAACTTCAGCATTAGAAACATCTAGTACTTTTGACATTTGTTCAAAATAAGATTTTGCATTTTCTTCAACCTGTTCTTTTGTCAAAGCTGGACGTGTTTCAGATTTTCCAGACGGGTCGCCGACCATAGCGGTCGCTCCCCCGACAATAAGAACGATTTTATGTCCAAGGTTTTGAAATTCTCTTAATTTTCGCATAACAACTGTATGCCCAAGATGCAGGTCAGGACGCGTCGGGTCCATTCCGAGTTTAACTCTCAGCGGTGTTTTTGTATCATATGCGTGTTGTAATTTTACAGCGAGTTCTTCAATACCTCCTGGTAAAACTTCAGCATTGCGTGTTAAATGTTTAGCCTGCTCAATAAATTCTTTTCTTATTTCCATTTTTCTCAATCTCCATTTTTAAAATAATTATACAATAAAAAACCGGTTTTTTTAAACCGGTTTATAAATTTATGAAATTAAAGCAAGTTCTTCACGCAGTTGTGAGATTTGAGTATTGTAATATTCAAGCCAGGTAGTATTTTCATCTTTTAATGCTGGTTCAGCAATTGCTCTGATACGTTTTCTATCTAACAGGTCAAGTTCTTGTTGAATCTCCTCTGCACGAACTGCGTTTTGTATTGTCAATTGGCGTACTTGTCTTTCTGAATCTGACAATTTTATCCAAGTGCCGTTTTTAAATTCATATTCTGTTGGTTCTACAGCTATAACATTGTTTTCAAAAAGTATTATATTTTTACCATTGTTTTGTTCAGTGAGAAGTGCTGCCCAATGTTCATCGGTAATTTCTAGTGCATTTTCGAAATTTTTTTCATAAAATCCATAATCTTTATTATTTTTTGTTCCGTAATATTTCATAATTTTCTCCTTAGTATCCTAGTGCTATCCAGTTTATTGAATGATATTTACCTGATGTATTCATTGAAAATCCTGTTAAACTTTGTGCTGTTAGCCCTGTGTCACTTCTTTCAAATGTGGTTGTGCAGCCTTCTTTTGTAAATAACGGACAGGCTATTTCTTCAAAAGCTACAGGATAAGTTGTTGTTTTTCCGCTGCCTTTTCCCCATTGCAATAGCAGACCATTTGGAAATCGAAGATAACCAGGATTTTCTAAAGTAATAGTTCCTGTATTTGAATTCCATTTGCTCCATTCGGAATTTTGGTAACTTCTTGTAAATATTTCGCCGTCTTCTCCATCACAATACCAGATTTGTTTTATTGTAGATTCTTCTATACCTGATACTGTAAGTGTACCTGATTCACCTTTAGGAATATTTAGCGGAGTATATAGTGATGAAAATATGTATGTTCCTGGAGTTTTATAATTGTTTAGGTCGGTTTCCGCGGTTGATACTGTAAAGTTATTAATTAATTCATCTTTATCAGCTTTATCTTTTAGTATTTCTTTTATCTCAAGAATATTTTCAAATGCAATTTCTTTGTTTGTATCTATGATATTTGCCAGTGCAATAAAATTCGCATTAACTTCTCCAGCTTTTGCTTTTGTGCCAGGAATGAACGAATATGGTATCATTGAATTAGTCATAAATTTCCTTTCTGACCAATTTAATGAATATAAAAAAGGCGTTTGATACTTTATTTTATCATAGGTTTGCAAAATCTGTCAATGTCTGCTAAAATTTGTTTATGGCAATTGGTGTTGATATTGAAGATATTGAAAGATTTAAAGATAAATCTGAAGAATTTATTAAACGGGTTTTTACACCCCTTGAGATAGAATATTGTATGAAATATACCAAGCCCGAAAGTCATTTTGCGGCGCGATTTTGTGCAAAGGAAGCTGTTATCAAAGCTTTGACGGCTTTAAATATTCAAGGTGTTGCTTTATCTGAGATTGAAATTTTTCATAATGAAAAGAAAGTGCCTCAAATTAGAATATTAAACCCGATTGCACAAGGCTTAGAATTTGAAGTAAGTTTATCGCACGACAGGTCAAAAGCGATTGCATTTGTTAGAAAGAAGGATTGATGGGAAATATAAAATTTGGAACAGACGGCTGGAGAGCTGTTGTAGGAAAAGATTTTAATGAAGAAAATGTAAGAACGGTTACAAAGGCGATTGGAAAATATGTTTTTGATAACTTCGGTTCTGATAAGAAAATTATTGTCGGTTATGATCCGCGTAATATGGCATTTGAGTTTGCTCAACAAACGGCAAATCAACTCGCAGGATATGGCTTTAATGTATTATTGTCAGATAAAGTTCTTCCGACACCTGTTTTAGCATATAGTGCAAAATACTTAAATGCTTGTGCGGTTATGTTTACGGCTTCTCACAATCCTCCTGAATATTTGGGGATTAAATTTATTCCGGATTATGCGGGGCCTGCTACTTCTGAGATTACGGATGGATTGATGAAAAATTTGGATGCATCTTTTGATATTCAAGGTCAGGGTGAGGTGCAGAAATATGATTTTGCACCCGATTATTTTGAACATATAGAAAAACTTGTTGAAATTAAACCTTTTGACAAAAACATAATTTTTGACGGACTTTATTCTGCAAGTATCGGGTATTTTGATAAACTTCTTGAAAAGCATAATGTAAAATTTGACAGCCTGCACATGTTTCATGACGTAAATTTTGGAGGCGGAATGCCCGAACCTAAACCGAAATTTTTGACTGAATTAATTGAAAAAGTTAAGGCTGACGGAAACGCTGTCGGATTTGCAAATGACGGTGATGCTGACAGGTTTGGAGTAATAAATGAGAATGGTGAGTATGTTTCGCCAAACGAAATTATTTCAATTCTTTTGATGCATTTGAAAAAGAATAAAGGGTATTCAGGATGTTTGGTAAAAACAGTCGGGGCAAGTCTTTTGCTCAATAAAGCTGCCGAAAAACTCGGGGTACAAGTTGTTGAAACTGCTGTCGGATTTAAACATGTTGGTGAAGCTATGCGTAAATTTAATCCGATTATCGGGGGTGAAGAATCAGGCGGTTTGAGTATTCAGGCACATATTCCAGAAAAAGACGGAATACTTGCAAATCTTTTAATATTAGAAGCAATGGCTTATGAAAATAAATCTCTTGTAGAATTGCAAAAAGATTTGTATGATTTTGCGGGATGTAAATTCTATAACGACAGAATTGACAAGCATTTGGAAAATTTTGACGAGGTTAAGCCTGTATTAGAAAAATATAAAAACAAAACTATTGTCGGCGATTTCAGGGTAAGCAAAATTGATA
This sequence comes from uncultured bacterium, assembly GCA_948964545.1. Lineage (GTDB taxonomy): Bacteria > Cyanobacteriota > Vampirovibrionia > Gastranaerophilales > Gastranaerophilaceae > Stercorousia. The sequence continues at coordinate 114,772 of CAREDV010000001.1, forward strand.
CAAAAGACGGGGTAAAACTTTATTTTGACGACAATCAAAGCTGGATTTTGGTACGACCCAGCGGAACAGAACCGCTATTAAGAATTTACTTTGAAAGCGGAAGTTTAGAAAGTCTGGAAAAACTTAAAAAAACTGTTTCTTCTTTGTAAAGGAATAATATTGCTAAAAACGGAAATTATGTTAATATTATTTTGTGGGGTAAAAGATGCTCTTTTCAAAACGGAACTGACTACAATAGATAATGGACTTCGGGTTGGTTCCCGACTAGAAGGGAGGTCGATATGGATAAATTCAATATTAGTTTGTTGCTAATCTTTATGATTTTATTTGTATTAAAAAACGGCTCTCATCATAAAGAATAAGAACCGTTTTGGACTTCTAAAGGGCATCTGGCACTTTCTCAAGGTGCCACCCTGTGTTTACATTATTTACGATTTTTATGGTTTTGTCAAGGGTTAAATATTATCAAAGTTGCAAAGTTCTTGAACTGTCATGCCGAAAGCTGTTGCAATAGCTTCCATTGTGTCAAATGTCGGAGATTGTTCCCCACGTTCAATAAACCCAATAGTATTTCGATTTACTCCTGCACTGAATGCTAATTCTTCCTGTGATAATTCTCTTTTTAATCTCTCTATTCTAATCTTTTTGCCTATTTTATTTCTCATAATGAATATTATAATATGCTATTGACAAAAATAAATCTACCTTGTATTATATTCATGTTGCACAGTAAAGTATGCAAAGGAGAAACCTATGGAAGAAAAAGTCAGTGAAGTTTTGGATGATTTGTGTGATATTGCTAATTTAATGATGGTGTTAAATGATTCTTTAAAACTCTCATTTCATGAAAATAAAGATAATGATTATCAGTATTTGTTCTCCGAGCTGATATTAGATAAACTGGATGTGGCAAAAGGGAAATTAGATATAATCGATTGTGAACTTTGCTCCTTAAAAAAGGAGCAGGTATAAAATCCTGCTCCTTTCTTTAAAATATGTTCAAAGCCTAATGTGGCTACGTGCGTAGCACTATTTGCTTTCTGAACTTTCAGATAAGTTTTTCAAAATTGTGTATGAAGCATCCCAGCCGTTTAAGCCGCCTGTTGCTTTGTATTTAGCGATTTGTTTCGCACGTTCTGCTTTTAATTTTGCCTGTTCTTTGTTGAATTTTGCAAGTTTTTTCTTGTCTGCTTTTCTTTCATCAACTGTAGGCTGAACGTATGCCGCAAAGTTTTTGTATTCTTTACAATTGTATCCTGCTTTGATTTTTGACGGATAATTGTATGTCAAATAATCATAAATATACATTGTGCGTTTGAAATTGTTTGGCTGGCTTTTTAAAGTATCCATTGTTGAACCAGGCATTTTGCCGAGAACCACAATCATTGCAAGCGGGTTGTAACCTGCCTGAATCATTAAGTCAACACCTGTAACATCAGCATCCATCTGGTCTTTTGCTGACATATTATTCATTGCAAGTTCGTTGATAATTATCGCATTATTTTGAGCGCTTTCTCCTGAAACGCTTCCAGCTAATGCTGATGCAAGGTTAGAAACAAGTTTTTTCTTTGATGCGTTAGCATTAATTATTGTACCGATTTCTTGAGAAATAACTGCTGCAACTTCGTTATCATTGCCTGTATAGCCCAAAGCTTCTTTTTGGATATAAATTTCTTTGTTTGTATTAGAAGTGCTATTTACAACGGCAGTTTCTGTTACAACAAATTTTGTATCTGCGGGCAGATTGTTTTTTGTAAGGATTTGTTTACCCACTGCCGAAACTCTGTCTACTGCACTCCAAGTAGCTGAAAATGCAGGAGCTGCGAGTAAAATTGCCGTAAATAATAATAGTAATTTTTTCATTTTTTCCCTTTCTAATAAGAAATTGCTCTTATTACGTTAAATGATTTATCCCAGCCGTTTGATTGTTTAGCTGTTTTATATTTTTCAAGTTTTGCAATTCTTTTTGCTTTAAGTTTTTCTTGAGATTTGTTGAATTTAGCCAATTTTTTAGGGTCAGCATTTCTTTCTTTAACAATAGGGCCTGCATAGTTCATAAAACTTTTGAAAGATGCTGATGTGTAACCTAATTTGGTTTTTTGCGGATATGTGTATGTGATGTAATCATAAACGTACATTGTTCTTTTATCGCCTGACGGGTGAGTTGAGATTACATCAACGTAGTTTCCGCTTATTTTGTTTAGAACAGAAACCATTGCAAGCGGATTGTAGCCTGCTTTTGTCATAAGGTCTGCACCTGTAATATCGGCTTCGTATTCTTCTGTTCTTGACATTTTAAGCATTGACATATTGTTCGCAATATTTGCACCTGCTTTAAGTCTTGAATCGATATTTGCGTTATAAATTGCAGTTGCTGTAACTGTACCTACAACATTTTGTTTTGCAACGTGGTTATTTACGATATGACCGATTTCGTGAGAAATTACGGCTGCAAGTTCTGCGTCGTTTTCAACGAATTTCAATAAACCTGTGTAAACGTATATTTCTTTATCTGCGTTTGCAAACGCGTTAATTTCATCTGTCTGCATAACTTTAAATGTAATTTTTGTCGGCAGATTGTTTTTTACAAGAAGATTTTTACCGATTGTGTTAACTCTTTTTACCTGTGCAGCGCTGTTCCAGTTGGTAGTTGCAGCTGCATTTGCTGATAAATGTAATGATAGAATTGCCATAAATAACAATAATAGTTTTTTCATTTTTTGTCCTTTCTTAATCCATAAATCTATATTTTATTAATGCAATTATTGCGTGAATACCGTCACGCCATGTGATTTTTTTACCTTCCGAAAATTCGCGTCCGTAATATGAAATCGGAAGTTCATATAGCCTTGCTCCTTTTTTTAGGACTTTTGCTGTAATTTCTGGTTCAAAGTCAAATCTGTTTGATTTTATCTCAATTCCTTTTATAAATTCTGCGCGAAAGGCTTTGTAGCAGGTTTCCATATCTGTCAGGGTAGAACCGTACAGAATATTTGTCAAAAGTGACAGGAATTTGTTTCCTAGCAAATGGTGAAACATAAATGAACGTGACGGTTTTCCGCCAGAAAGCCTTGAACCGTAGCAGACATCTGCTCTGCCGTCTAAGATTAATTGAATTAAAGGTGCGTAATCTACAGGGTCATATTCCATATCTGCATCTTGAATAACGATAATATCGCCTGATGCTTCTTTAAAACCTGTACGCAAAGCTGCACCTTTGCCTTGATTGTATTCGTGATAAAGAACTTTATAATTGTAATTTTTGTACAAATTTCTTGTGCCGTCTGTTGAGTAATCATCAATCAGAATTATTTCTTTTTCAAGTCCGCAAAAATCTGTATTTTCAACTTTTTCCAGAATTTGAGAAAGAGTATTTACCTCGTTAAAAACAGGTACAAGTATCGAAATCTTTTTCATCCCTAAACCTTTTTAAAAAACTATTTGTATTATTGCCAAAAATATTGTACAATAAAAACAGATAGTTGTAAATTTACGGAAGATGAGAAGATGATTAAGTGTGATACAGAAGTTATAAAAAAAGGTTTGTCTCTTTTAGAGGATAAGAATTACAATGGCGCTGCCGAGTTGTTTGAACAGGCAAAAGAAAATTCTGATGATAGTGTTTCTGTTATTTTAAGCCTGCTTGGAATGGCAAAATATTTACAGGATAAAAATAATATTTCTGAAGCTTTGAAATGCCTGAACGATGCAAGATATATGGCTCAATATTCTAAAAGCAATACTGCAAAATTAGTTAATGAATATGCACAGGGAACTGTTGATTTTGGCGAGGGAAACCGTGATATTGCGCTTATTCATTTTGATAACGCAAAAAACATTGCAATGAATCATGGGGACGAACTTTCAATTATGGGCTATGTTCTGACACGTTCAAAACAGATTAAAAATGGTATGGATTTTACGCTTCCGATAAAAAGCGACCCTTTAGTATCACTGGTTAAAATAGGGCGTTCAATTACTGCCGTTACTGATATTGATGTACTTTTAAAGGTTATTGCAGAAGAAACAAAAATTGCAATTCAGGCTGACAGATGCACAGTATTTCTGCTTGATAAAGAAAAACATGAACTCTGGAGCAAAGTTGCATTAGGTATGGACAGTCAGGAAATAAGATTTCCTGCTGATAAAGGGCTTGCCGGATATGTTGTTCAGACTGGCGAACCTTTGAATATTCCAGATGCCTATAACGACCCGCGTTTTAACCCTGATATTGACAAAAAAACAGGCTACACAACAAAAACAATTCTTTGTATGCCTATTAAAAACAATAACCAGGAAATTATCGGAGCGTTTCAGGTTTTGAACAAAAAAGGCGGAGTATTTACAAAAGGTGATGAGGATTTGCTTGTTGCAATCGGCGGAAACGCTTCTATTGCACTTGAAAACGCTCAGTTATTCAAGGAACAGAAAGAACTTTTCGAAAGCTTTATCAATACTCTTGCAACCTCTATAGATGCGCGCGACAAGATTACGGCAGGTCATTCAAGCCGTGTAAAATTATATTCAATGCTCCTTGCAGATGAACTTCAATGTGATGAGAAATTTAAAGAGTTAATTGAAAAGGCTGCAATTTTGCATGATATCGGAAAAATCGGCATTAGAGATTCCGTTTTGCAAAAAGAGGGAAAACTTACTGATGAGGAATATAAGCACATTCAAGAACATGTGAAAATTACTCATGATATCTTAGAAAAAATTCATACATCCGAAAGTTTTAAAATGATTACCGAATTTGCCTGCTCACACCACGAAAAATATGACGGTTCGGGCTATTACAGACATCTTAAAGGTGAAGAAATTCCTTACGGCGGAAGAATTCTTGCTGTTGCTGATGTGTTTGATGCAATAACTTCAAAACGCCACTACCGCGACAAGATGCCTATTCAGAACGTTATTGATATTTTGAACAGCGGTAAGGACAAGCATTTTGACGGAAAACTCGTTGATGCATTTTTAAATATTTCTGTCGATAAAATCGTCAGAGTATTTTTGACAGAAAATCATCATTCTTTAAAAGATGAAGATTGCGAGACTTTAAGTCACTTTAATTTGAGAAATATTTGTGATTTTATAACAGATGAGAATAGTCAAAATAAACACATTGCAGAATTGTTTAATTTTTACTATTCGGGGAATAAAGATAACATAGAGGGTTAATGCGAAAACTTTTTTTAACATTTTCTATAATTGCAATTGCATCATCTCCCTGTTTTGCAGAGGGGTTTGATTCAATTCAGCCTGCAAACCCTCTTTCGCCGATGCCTATACCTTCAAACACAATAGCTCTGCCAGTTAAAAAAGCGGTTTTAACTCATAACAGTCTGCATAACCAGTATGCGATTGCTTTTGACAGGTTTATGCAGAGTAATGTAAAATCTGCTTACGGTGATTTTAAAATTCTTGTCGAAACAATGGATGAAAGTGATTTCGGTTATGTTCAGCTTGCGCAGAGAATGGCTGATATCGGATTTTTTAACCTTTCTGATATGGCGGTTTCAAAAATTGATGACAAAAACCTCTATGACTATTTGATTGAGGATATGAAGCTTTATTATTTCCCGTCAAAAAAGCTTAAAAAAGATGACGAGATTTATCTAGGCGAAGTTTTTTCAAACGTTATGTACAACGACCAGAGCAAAGAAGCAACCGCAGAACTTGTTAAAAACACATCTTTGCTTGAAAATTCCGATTATGCAAATTATGTTGCATCATTGGGCTATTTGAAATCAAACGATTTGATAAACGCTGAAACTTATATAAATAAAGCAATCGGGCTGAATAATCAAAACCTTAACTATAAGAAACTAAAGGCTGAAATCCTATCGCAGGGCAAAAAACCTCAAAACGCCTTGAAAATGGTTGAATATATTAAGGCACAAAGACTTTATTCAACTGATTTTACAAGAAAAGTTAACTCTCTTGAGCAGTTTGTTTTATACAAATCCAAGAAAAATTATTCCGAAAAAATGTATCATTTGGGATACTATTATTACTGCGAAAACGAGCTTGCAAAATCTGTGAGAACTTTGCAGGGCGCGTTTACGTCTAAGAAAAAATTTAACAAAGATGTATACTCGCTTTTAGCAAGAGTTTATTTTGATACGAATGACTTTGAAAAAGCTCAGGATAATGCTCAAAAAGCTTTAAAAATCGACGGAAATAACTCTCAGGCGCTTTTGGTTTTAGGCGATTTAAGCTTTAGGACAAAGGATTACAAAACAGCGTTAAAATTCTACAAAAACGCTCAAAATAATGACATTGAAAGTTCTGTTAAAATTGCCAAAACTTATGAACAATTAGGCAAAGAGAAAAAAGCACTTGAGATTTATGACAGACTCTTAAAAACATACAACAATTGTTATGAAGCGTATTACAAAATCGCCCTGCACGACAAATCTAAGGAGATTGCGTACCTTAAGAAAGCTATTGCAATTAATTTAAACTTTAAAGATGCATGGATTGATTTGGGCAGATGCGCAATTGAGAGCCAAAATTTTAAAGATGCAAAAAAATATCTTGCAATCGCAAATTATATTGACGAAAATGATTTTAGATATTATTATTATCAAGGACTGCTTGCAAAAAAGCAGGGGCACGACAGTGCTTATTATTTCAAGAAATCGTTGAGCTTGAATCCTGATTATGAGCCTGCAAAAGAGGAATTGAAAATATGAAACAAAATATTTTGATTGTAGAAGACCATGAATTAACAAGGTTTGGACTTAAAACCACATTTGAGGGTGTGGATTATGTCGAAAATATCTACGAGGCTGATTCTGCCGAAAATGCAATCAAAATTTTTAACGAAAATAAGATTGATATAATCATTATGGATTTGGGTCTGCCAAATATGAACGGTATTGATGCTACAAGGCATATTAGAAATTTAAATAAAGATGTTAAAGTTATTATTCTGACGTCGCATAATGATGAAAAAGAAGTTTTAAACAGTTTGAAAGCAGGGGCAAACGCTTATTGTTCAAAAGAAATTAACCCTAAAAGATTAATTCAGGTTGTACAGTCTGTTGCAGACGGTGCGGCATGGTTTGATCCAAGTATTGCGCATATTGTTCTGAAAGCTAGTGCAAATTCTTCTGTAGTCGAAACTGAAAATAAAAGTAAAGATTACGATTTGACAGCTCGTGAAGCGCAGATTTTAAAGCTTATGACTGAGGGATACAGCAATATGGAAATCGCTCAAATCCTTGTTATAAGTATTAATACAACAAAAGCACACGTTGCAAACATTTTACAAAAACTTGAAGTAGATGACAGGCTTCAAGCAGCATTGAAAGCTCTAAAAAATAAGATAGTTTAGAAATGAACGTATTATTAGTTGACGATAATTCCAAATATCTTAAAGATGCACTGCCTTTTTACGGTTATGAAGTAGAAACGGCGTGCGATGGCATTCAGGCATTAAAGGCTCTTGAAAAAAAAGTATTTGACATTGTGCTTCTTGATGTTATGATGCCTAATATGGACGGCTGGCAGACACTAAAAGCAATCCGTTCAAAAGAAGATACAAAGCATTTACCTGTAATAATGCTTACCGCAGTAAACGAAGACCAGAAAATGGTTTCGGGTTTGAAAAACGGTGCGGATGATTATATTGTGAAACCGTTTATCCTGCCAAATTTACTTGCGAGAATGGAAGCGGTTTTAAGACGCTCTGCGCGTCAAAGTGAACCCGCCATTAAGAAAAATGTTTCTTTAACACCTCTGACCGCTAAGGAAAAAGAAGTTCTGGAGCTTGTGTCAAATGGGTGTTCAAATAAAGAAATAGCTGATAAAATGTGTGTAAGAGAAGTTACGGTAAAAACTCATTTGAACAGTGTCTTTAAAAAGCTGAAAGTAACAAACAGAACTCAAGCGGTATTGCTTGCGAAACAGATTTAAGGAGAAATAAATGATAGATTATACAAAAGAAGAATTAGTAGAATTATTGAGAAAACATCCCGAAAAATTCAATGAGTGGAAAATTGAGCAGGAAGAAGTCGATTTGTCAGAAGTTGATTTTTCAGGCATAAACCTTTCAGAAATTGATTTTTCTGATGCTGATTTGAATTCAAGTTCTTTTGCAGATTGCAGTTTGTCTTTTGTGAATTTTTCAAATGCGGATTTAACATCAGTTGATTTTACGCGTTCAGGTGTTCTTGAATGTGATTTTACAGATGCACTTTTAACAGGTGCTGACTGTAGTTACGCCCAAATGACATACTGCAACTTTTCTGATTGTGACTTTGCAGGCTGTATTTTATCGGAAACAGATTTGTCTAATTCAGATTTGACAGCTGCGGTTAACCTCCCTTCTGCGAGATATGATGAAGATACCGTATGGCCTGATGATGATATGTTACCTGAAGATTTTGACGGAACAGGGCATAAAGATTTGTCATCGCTCCAAGATGATGAAGATGAAGTTTCATCTGATTGGTAGGAGCGTAGCCGCTCCACCCGCCACATTGGGTTTTGTATAAATTTTTAAGGTTTATTTTTGAGGTTTATTCTTGACTAACCCTTTTCAGCGCGTACAATAAAACTTGTATATAACCGAAGGGAGTATAGAAAATGTTGGATCGTATACAAGTTACACACGAAGTAGAACAAATGTGCTGTGTTAAACGCGGCGTAAAAGGTGAACCCGCTCCTATCCCTCAAGAAGGTGAATGGACAAAGGTTAAAAAAATCGAAGAAATTTCAGGTCTTACTCACGGATGCGGATGCTGCGCTCCTCAACAAGGGACTTGTAAATTAACTCTTAACGTTAAAAATGGTGTTATTCAAGAAGCTTTGGTAGAAACTATCGGATGTTCTGGTATGACTCACTCTGCTGCTATGGCAGGTGAAATTCTTCCTGGAAAAACTATCCTTGAAGCTTTGAATACTGACCTTGTTTGTGACGCTATTAACGTTGCAATGAGAGAATTGTTCTTGCAAATCGTTTACGGCAGAACTCAATCAGCTTTCTCTGAAAACGGATTGCCTGTAGGCGCAGGTCTTGAAGATTTAGGTAAAGGCTTATGCTCAATGACAGGTACTATTCACTCAACTAAACAAAAAGGCGTAAGATACCTTTCATTGACTGAAGGTTACATTCTTAAATTAGGCTTGGATAAAAATGACGAAGTTATCGGCTATCAATTCCTTAACCTCGGCAAATTCATGGAAGCTGTTAAAAAAGGTATGGACGCAACAGAAGCTATGGAAAAATTCACAGGTACTTACGGCAGATTTGCTGATGCGGTTAAATATATTGACCCGAGAGAAGAATAAGCGTTACAAAAAGAATTAAGAGGAAAATAAAATGACAGTAAAATTTGAAGGACAAGATAGACGTGAAGCTTCTTTGAAAAAAGTTTTACCTGAATATGGTTTCAAAAACTTGGAAGAAGCACGCGAACTATGCGTATCAAAAGGTATTGATGTTGATGCGATTGTAAAAGGTATTCAGCCTATCGCATTTGAAAACGCAGTTTGGGCATACACTTTAGGATGTGCAATTGCTTTGAAAAAAGAAGTTGCATCTGCAGCTGAAGCTGCTGAAGCTATTGGTTTAGGCTTGCAAGCATTTGCTATCCCAGGATCAGTAGGTGACAGAAGACAAGTTGGTATCGGTCACGGTAACTTGGCTGCTATGTTGTTGAGAGAAGAAACAAAATGTTTCTGTTTCTTGGCTGGTCACGAATCATTCGCAGCTGCAGAAGGTGCTATTGGTATCGCTAGAAACGCTAATAAAGTTAGAAAAGAACCTTTAAGAGTAATCTTGAACGGTCTTGGAAAAGACGCAGCTTATATCATCGCTAGAATTAACGGTTTCACAGCTGTTGAAACAAAATATGATTTCAAAACAGGCGAACTTAAAGTTGTTAAAGAAATTCCATTCTCAGATGGTGAAAGAGCAAAAGTAAAATGCTACGGCGCTGACGACGTATCTGAAGGTGTTGCAATTATGATTAAAGAAGGCGTTGACGTATCTATTACAGGTAACTCAACTAACCCGACAAGATTCCAGCACCCTGTTGCAGGTACTTACAAAAAATGGTGCTATGAAAACGATAGAAAATACTTCTCAGTAGCATCAGGCGGCGGTACAGGAAGAACACTTCACCCTGATAACGTAGCTGCAGGTCCTGCTTCTTACGGTATGACAGATACTATGGGCAGAATGCACGGTGACGCTCAGTTTGCAGGTTCATCATCAGTTCCTGCACACGTAGAAATGATGGGTGTAATCGGTATGGGTAACAACCCGATGGTTGGTGCGACTGTTGCAGTTGCAGTAGCTGTTGCTGGTGCGTTAGCTAAGTAGGTACTACGTACGAATAGATGTAATAAAAAGCTCTCCTATTGGGGAGCTTTTTTGTTGTCTTTATTAAATATAAGAAAGTTTTCTAACGTATTTATATCCAAACTGCATTTATGTAAGTCACTCAGAGTATACTGCAATTGATATTGAATTTGTTTTAAAGTAGTTAATACCTTTTGTTGATTTTTTTCGTCTTGCATTAGTCCCTCGTTTTTCTCTTGATATTATGAGTATACTCTCTAGAAATTTGAAAGTCAAGTAGTATACTATTAATATAATGAGCAAAGTGGATACTGTAACATATAAATTTGCATTAAAACTTAAAATAGAAAGAGCAAAAAAGGGTCTCTCGCAAGAAGAGTTAGCAGAACTAGCTAAAATTAGTTCTAGTACAGTTAGTTTAATAGAACGTGGAGTTCAATCACCCACCGTTGAAACTGTCGGTGCGATTGCAAAGGCTTTAGATATCGAACTTTACAAGCTGTTTATTTTTGATATTTAATAATATTGACTTATTCTCGCTCGCGATATATGATTAAAAAGGGTAAGCCCATTATCACAATCCATATCTTTGGGGGACAAACTATAAATTTGGACAACCGTAAAGAAAGGAGGTGATAAAAATGGAATTCAGTATAACTGAAAAAGCACTAATGCTTATCTTACTGATAATATTAGTGCTTAAATCCAATTAACGGGGCTTTTAATGAGAGGACGGCAATCCTCTCGCCCTTTCCTTTATTATAACATATTTGTTTTCAAATTTCAATCCCATGCAATTTGCAGAACGAACCCAGTACGCTTTGGGATTTTTTCAGGTCTTGATAGACATATTTGTTTTTTGTCTGCTCAATTAACTCTTTTGCCTGCTTGTATAATTTATCCGATGCCTGCAAGTATTCTATCTGTTTCGGCGACTTCATCAAACCGAGTTCCTGAAAATATTTGCCGTACAAAAGATACAATCTCGATAGCATATCTTTCAGGTTAAATTTGCGCGCAATAAGAATTGCGCCTTCTATATGGATTTTTGCTGTTTCAAAGTCTGAATTTGTTATTGCACATTTTGCGATTACGGTTTTCAGTAAAATCGTAAAGAAGTAATTATTGATTTTTGGGTTTTGTGCAACTTCAAGCGCCTGTTCTGCGATTTCCATTGCATTTTGCGGCCCTTCGGTATTTAAAGTTGCGTCAGCTATCAAATACCAAGTTAAAAGTGCACCAATTGCCATTTTTTCTTTTGCAAAATAAGCTGCTTGATCGTTATAAATTTCCAATGCCTGTTTTGAATTTTCATTATCTTGGAAAATTTTGCCCAACAAAGTTTTCAGAATATTTTTTGTGAAATTGTCACCGTTATTGTTCGCAAAAGTCACGATTTGGAATAAATCTTCCTGCATTCTGTGATAACGTTTTCTAAAGAAATTATTTATAATGTTAATAAAATTCCAGCGCAGGATTGTTTCATTGTCCATTACGTTTTCGCGGTAAAGCTTCAAAACTTCCTCAAGCATTTGTTCAGATGCTTGGAAGTTGCCTTTCATTGTGTTTGCAAAAGCCAGAGTAAGTTTGCATTTGCAGATGAATAATTCATCTTTTATATTGTTTCTTTCGATAATATCAAAGAGAATTGTCAAAATTTCAAAAGACCTGTCAGAACCCTGCATTACAAGAGCATTTGCAAGAATTAGGTAAACTCTGAGCCAAGTTTCATACATAAATCCGAGTTTCGGGTCTTGTGCGCTGTGTTTTTTGCTGAAATATCTGTCGAGAATCGGCATAATTTCATTGTCTATCATATTGACAATTTGACCGCAGTTTCCGATATTAAGAAGCGCGCCGAGTTTTGAGGCTTTTAAAAGTGCGATATCAATATCGTTTTCAGGTTTAACTTTTTCTAACACTGCATCTACGCATTCAACTTCGCCAAAATAATTTCCTGTTTTTCTGCAGCATGATGCAAGGTAGGCAAGGAGTTCAATTTCTTTCGGGCTGTCCCCGATTGCCTGAGCATTTGAAATTGCATCGGGCAGATATTCCATTGCTTCTTGCGGATTTGAGTTTGAAAGAAGTTTACCGAGGCGTTCTGATATATTGTAGCGAATTTTTAATGTATCGTTTTCATCAAATTCGTTTATCAATGCCATTGACTGTTTTTGAGAAATTGCGTAAAGATTCATATCTCCAATATAAGCTGCAAGTCTTGTATTTCTTGTCCAGATTTCAAGCGAGAGTTCGGGCTGTTTCAGGTTTTGCGCAACAATTCCTAAAATTGCGTGTGAATTCAGCGTAAATCCTGTAAGATATGTGAAAATCTGTTTATTGATTTTCGTATAATTTTCGTCATTTTTGGCGGTTTTCAAAATTGTTTCCCATAAAAGAAGAGAATTAAACTCGCAGTAAATATCGTTTACCGCATTGATATAATCCATTCGTTTCAAGTAAACTATAATTTTTCGAAATTCTGTGTCGCTGACTTCAAAAATTTCTTTAACAAGGTTTATATTGATTTTATCGCCTATAATTGCAGAGCCTAAGAGGATTTCATAAGCCTTTGGGTTTAAATGCGATAATAATGCAAGTCTGTGTTCCAAAAGACCTTTGAAAGTCGTGCTTATTTCAAATTCCTGTTCGCAAAGCATACAATCGTGTTTCAAACATAATGCCTGATTTATATAAGATGCGTTGCCTCTGCTGATTTTATAGATATCATGAAGTTCCTCTTTGGAAAATTCAGTGAAATTTTTTGTTTTTTTAGTTTTCTGGTCTAAAATAATTTTTACCTGCTGCGGTTCAAGCGGTGCAATTCCGATATCTAAATAGATATTTTCATCCTTGTTAGAGGGAAAGTAAAAATATCCTTTTGCAGGTTTTGCCTCGTTATACAGAAGCAGAAGTTTTAAGTTTTTCCAAACATTATCTTTTTTTATAAATTTGCTGATAAATTCGTAAGAAAATCCGTCGATAAAATCAAAATTATCAATAACGATTACAAATTTTCCATGAGCCGTAATTTTGTCAAATACTTTGTTTAAGAAGCTAAATGTATTATTTTTACCAGAAACAATATTTTCAAAAGTTCCTTCAACTGACGGGTATAAAAAATTTATCAGGTCAAAAATTTCGTTATTTTCAAGTTCGGGAAATTCGTTTTTGAAAAATTTTGAAGCATCTTTTTTAAACTGCAAATTATTCAGACAAAAATTCGGTAGTCCAAAAAGGTTTAAGAGGATATCCTGAATTACTCCGCCCGATGTGATTTGTGTAATCGGTGTGCATTTGCCGTAAATCCACGAGTAATTTTTCAAATCCTTTACAACCGATTTTAATACAAGGCTTTTTCCGCATCCTTTTTCACCGCTGAGTGAAAAAATCTTTTTATTTTTGGCTGTAATTCCTTTTACAAGAATATTTTTTGCACTTTGTTGTGAAATAAGGTTTGCTGTATATTCAAGCTGTTCTGTAGTTTGGGGTTTTGCAAATGCATAACCGCATTTTCTGCATTTTTCGATGTTCGGAAAATTTACACTTTTGCAGTTCGGGCAGATTTTTAAGATTTCTGTTCCGCATTTTTTGCAATTATAGTCAAAAATTGAATTAACAGTATTGCATTTTTTACAAATCAAGCCCGTACGAGCTTTACAGTAAGGGCATTTTAGTGTATTATCAGAAACTTCTTTTTTGCATATAGGACAAATCATTTTAACTACCGAAAGCTTGTTTTACTTTATTCATCAGTTTAAATAATCTTTTTGAAACTTCTGACTGAGACAGGTTTAATTCCTGTGCAATTTCTTTTTGAGTCATTCCTTTTTCATAACGCAGGTTATAAAGGTTCAAATAGTTTTTATCAGGAGCGTTTTGGTCAATTTCATAAACAGTATCAACAATTTTTTGCAGAATGTCTTTTTTTACAGCTAAATCCTCAGGAGTTTCTTGAATATCAACGGGTTCGTAAGTTACGGTTACATTGGAGTAATCTGTTAGACTTGATGTTGTTTCAATAGGGACTTCTGTTACAGACATGAAACCGCTTTTGGTTCTTCTTAATCTGCCCTCGCTTTTTAAGACATTTAAAATTGAGGTTGCAGCAACTTTTCTCAAGTAAGCTTCCAATGTTGCATCAGAAGTTACTGTCTTAACGATAAGCAAAGAACGTCTGCAGGTTTCGTTAAAAAAGTCATCGTACAAATCTTCATTATTAGCGAATTTTCTGTCGCTTTTGATAATTTTTTCTATTAAATCTATTTTATCTTGAGCTAATTCCACTTTGAAATTTTCCTGTTTGATAACATTATATCATAATTAAAAGTATATGATAAGGTTCAAGTTGAAATCGGGGGTTTTAATCTCGTCAGCAGGCGGTTTTACGACATTTAAAGTATCTTTAACAGATTGTAACACAATATTATCAATTTGAGTTGAGCCTGAGCCTGAAAGTATACGTGCATCTTGAACAGAGCCATTTTTGCTTAATGTCAAACCTACTTTGACCTGATTTGTGTATGCATATTCAGTTGCAAGCAATAAATCTGCAGATAATGAAAGTTTTATGCTTCTGCCTGCAGTTCTCAAATAGTTTTGCATTTTACTGCTGTATGAAAGTGCATCAGGTACATCCCAGACAAGTTTGTTTACATCAAGATATGATTCTGATTTCACAGGTTTTGGCGGGTTGTTTTTTAATTCTTTTACAACAGGTTTTTTAGTTTCTATATTTTTAGCAGGTGCAGGTGTATTAGAGGCAAGAATGTCATCTGGTGAACCCTGCGGAAGTGCAGCAGCTTCATTATTAATCGGAAGCGGCTCAATGTCTGCTGTCGTATCGTTTTTAGGTTTCAAAAATACAAATGCAGAACCTGCTGCAAGAATTGTAATCAATGCACCAGCAACAATTAAAGATTTTTTGTCTGTTGATTTTTTATTAAATAGTGCAGCTCCTGGAACTTGGGGAAGTTCTTCCTCTACATTTGGCTGTTCAGATGGAGGTGTTTCTTCGTTATATAAAACATTTAAATCTGTTTCTTCATTCAAAATATCATCAATACTGTCTGTCGGCATTTCTTCTTCAAAAACAGTGTCATCTGCAGCTGAGGATGTGTTTAAAACGTCATCAATTTGTGACAATAAGTCTTGTGAAGAAATATCATCATGGTTTTCTATCTCAATATTATCTCCGTTTTCTGCAGAAAGGGTTTCAAGCAGATTTTTGCCAAAAGAAGAATCTTCTTCTATTTCTTCAATAATATCGGGAATTTCTGCAAAATCTTCCAACTGAGGAGTCTGCTCAAAGAACATAGAAAGTTCTTCTTCAGGTAAAGGCTCAGCCGCAGGTTCATCTGTCTGTAAAGATTCAACATCATCAAATGGCATTATATCGTCTGGTGTTTCTTCCAGTGTAATTTCTTCTGTCTGTAAAGGTTGAATGTTATCAAACGACATTATATCATCAGTTGGTTCTTCCAACGGAACTTCTTTCGTTTGTAAAGGTTCAATGTCTTCAAACGACATTATATCGTCTGGTGTTTCTTCCAATTGAGTTCCCTCTGTTTCTAATGGCTCAACATCTTCAAAAGACATAATATCAGCAGGAGATTCTTCAATCAGAGTTTCCTCTAATGGTTCAATTTCGTCAAAAGAAAGCATATCAAGTACAGGTTCTTCCATGATTTCGGTATCTTGAGAGATTTCTACAGACTCCAATGAAAGTGTTTCTTCTATCGGTTCTTCCTCAACTTCTTCTGTTTGCGGTATTTCCACAGCATCAAGTACAATTCCATCAAGCATTGGTTCTTCAAACACTTCTAGTTCTTCGAAATTGATTGATTCAGGTTCTTCTTCCTGAACTCCATCTTTTGTATCATTATCATTAACTGCAAATTCTTCAAGGTTAAAATCGCCCGAAGGTTCTTCAATTTCTTCAAATGTTTCAATCGGCTGAACTTCTTTTTTCTCAATCAAAGGGTCATTCATAGCTTTGTATGAAAGAGTTTCAAAGTTTTCGTATTCAATAAATTTATCTCTGAGCTGTGCACTTTCCAAAAGGAGTTTTATCAATTGTTTTTTGTCTGAATCTGAAATATCATTATCAGCCATTGAAACAATATAGTTTTCTGCTTTTTCAAAATCCTCATCTGACAGTTCTCTATCAGTATTTCCGCTGAACGAATTAATGTAGTTTACCAGCTCAAGTGCAGGGCTTAATTTTTCTTTTTCTATAAAATAATATTTTGAATTTTCATTATTTTTGTTAATAAGTTTAGGGTCAAAGAATCCCAAAAATTTAACAAAAGTTTTGTCTTCAGCAAGATTGAAAACAAGATAAATATCAGGAGTGAGTCCGAATTCAAAATGAGATTTCGGGATAAATATTATGTTTTCGTCAAAAACAACCCTTACATCAATATGAATATTTGGAAGTAAAATATCTGCAACATCTATTTCTTCAAGAATTTTTTTAATAGAGTGCATATTTTTAACATCACTTACATCCATATTTTCAGATACAAGATATTTCATTGCAAGTTCTGCGCCGAGTGTATTTATGTACGCTCTGTTTTTCACATCTTTATGTGCGAACGAATTTGCCGCCGCGCTTGCTTCTAATCTCTCTTTATCGCCAATATAAATTAAAACATCTTGTTCCATGCCATTCTCCTTACATGTAATAAGATGACACTGGATAAAAAAATATTCCAATTTTGTTGTAACGTTATGTAACAAATGTTGAAAAATTAGATGATTTCGAGCAAAATTATTATATAAATCGTTTTCTAACATGTAGTAGTGTGTATTTTGCCTGATTGGCATAAAAGGAGGTTTCCATGATTAATTCGGTTTCAAATCTAAGTTTTCGCGGTGATATTGCGAACAATCAGGATTTAATAAATTCACCAGGGCAATTTGCCTCACCGATGCAGTCAGCGGAACTTCCGCCTGACAGTTTTGAAATGCAGGGTGAAGAAAAGAAAAAATCTGGCGCAAAAGGTATAATTGCAACGCTGGCACTTGGTTTAGCAGCATTTGCAGGACTTGGATATGCTGTTAAGAAAGGTCATTTAGAAAAAACAGCAATAAATGATGCAGATAGTTTCTTTAAGAAATTATGGCCGAAAACTAAAAACCTCGGACACACAATCGGTGAATACGCGGTCAAGGCGTGGGATAAGACACTCGGAAAATTATTTGCTAAAAAATCATAAGAAAAGTCCCGAAAGGGACTTTTTTAATTTGATAAAATCACATTATATTAGTAAATTCGTCTATTTCAGGAAAATCGAAAAACTCTTTCATTGTGATACCCAGTCCGCTACAAATTCTCAAAATGGTATAAGCTCTGGGTTCTTTCATATTTCTTTCAATTTCGCTAAGTCCGCCTTTTGAAATCCCGCTTTGATATGCGAGTTGTTCCAGTTTAAGATTACGCTCTTTGCGGAGAGTTAAAATTCTGTTGCATATTAACTTATTAAAATCTTTATTAATCATAGTTTAAAATAAATTCATAAGTATGAATTTGTAATCTGATACTAGACTAATATTTATAAATGGTAGTTCATATATATGAAGTCTTTATAATTTATCCATGTAGTTTCTGATTTCGTCGAATGCAAAAAATTCATCTATTGTAATACCCAAACCACTGCATATTTTTGCTATAGTATATGTAGATGGGGTCTTTTTACATCTTTCTATTTCGCTTAAACCACCCTTTGCGATTCCACTTTGAAGTGCCAGTTGTTCCTGTTTAAGTTTATATTTTTTACGGAGCGCAATTATTCTATTACATAGTATTTTTCTGAACTCTTTATCAACCATTCTTAATCAAACTTCATACTTGTGAACTTTTTTAATGATAATAAACATCTTTTATGTAATAGTTCACATGTGCGAACTTTATTAAGATTTGGAGATAATATGTCACATTTACTACACCTAAAAAAATTCCTTTGTAAAGTCTTTACTTGCTGGATGCCGTATAAACAACGTATACTTTATCGCGAAGCTTTATACTGGTTTTCATTTTCTGACTATTGGCGTTTCAAACATGCAAATTACCATATAGTTTCACTTGGTGCTAACTGCTTGCCGCGCGGTTTGACTACGGCAATCAAACTAAAACCCCGCAGATTTTACGGAGAAAAAACATGTGTATTTGACTTATATATAAGTAATTTAAAAAGAAATATTGACCTTTTAGAAAACAATTTTAAAGATTTTTTTTCAGATATTGATAAAACCAATTTTCCTCATGATGACGAACTATCTCACGATGAATTTATTAAACGTTATGAAAATCGAATAAAAAACTTTCAAGAAGTTTTACAATCAGATAAAATGCTTTATTTTATCTTTTCAGATTACAGAAAAATTCCGTTACGCAAAGATATTCTTCGTCTTTACGCTGTCTTAGAAAGAAAACGCAGCGGCAAACCTTTCAAATTAATTCTTTTAACCTCGGAATATATAGATAATCTTTCTAATGTCGTCCAATTACCTGAAAAATTTACAATAGATGACGGCTGTTGGCTTGTTCATATAATTAATGAATATGGGGATTACGACAACAACTACACGCAATATTGCCACAGGATGAGAGTAAAATTTATTCAAGAAATTCTGAAAGAATGATATTACTGATAAGAATTCCGTCTGTAGTGAGCTTAAAACCTGTATTAGTTTCTGAAAGATACTTATAGGAGATGTACTTATCAACTGTTGCAGCGTACTTTTTGCGGAAATCAATATTGAATTTTTTATTTATTTCTTCGATATTTATTCCTGACATTTTGCGAAATCCCAAGAAAATTTCTTCCTCCAACTGCTCTTGTTCAGAGAGTTTGTGTTTGTTTTTATGGGTTATCGGATTATTTATATATTCGTTTAAATCTGAGGTGTTAAAATATCTTATACCTTTTTCATATCCGTGAGCCGCAACTCCAAAACCGTAATAGCTGTTATTGTCCCAATAATTGAGGTTGTGGCGCGAATGGAAACCTTTTTGTGCAAAATTACTTATTTCATAATGTTCAAAATCTTTTAGGGTTTCAATGGCAGCCAAATACATATCTGCCTGCATATCTTCATCGGGAAGATTTTCTGGCAGATTTTTATAAAAATAGCAGTCCTCGTCGATTTTCAGACCGTAAAGTGAAATGTGTTGAACGCCCAGTGATACAGCGTGCTCTAAATCCTGTTTAAATCCTTTTAAGGTTTGAGAGGGCAGACCGTAGATAAAATCAAGACTTATATTGTTAAATCCTGCTTTTTGGGCAAATTTTACTGCATTTTCAACGTCTTTGGCGCTGTGACGCCTGCCGATAAGTTTCAAAATCTTATCATCAAATGTCTGGCATCCGAAACTTAATCTGTTTACATTAAGCTGTTCAAGATAGCTTTTTGTAATTGTTTCGGGATTTAATTCTGCCGTTACTTCTGTGTTCTCATCAATGTTAAAAAAGCTTATCAGCCGATTTAATTCATTGTTTGTTAAAACAGATGGTGTACCGCCTCCAAAATAAAGTGTGTTAAGCTTTTCGCCGTTATATCTACTGCTGATTTCTGTCTTAAGCGCTTGTAAATATGTTTCTTTTAATTCAAGCTTCGGGAAAGATACAAACGAGCAGTATTTACATTTTGATTTGCAAAACGGGATATGAACATAAACATTTTTCATACGTTTATTGTAGTACAAAAGTCTTGCCCTGCAATGGGTCTTATGATATACTTCCAATAAGGAGAACTTATGAACATATTACATATTTTAACAGATATACCTATTTTAATCGTTATTTTTACGTTTATTTTCTCGCTTATATACTGCTTTAAGTACTATATAAAAGTAAATAAAAATTTGAAAGAGTTTTTTATATTTATTTCAAGTTTCAAAAAAACTGATTTGAATTTTCGTTTTAAAGAAATTGATGAATGGATGTCTTATAATCCTTATGTTTCTACTATTTGGCTGGAATTTAAAAATACACTAGTGTTCTCTGAATCAGTTGCTCTTAAAGGTAAAAATAATGATTTAACATATAAAGAAGTTTCTTCAACTGTTCAAAATATTCAAACAACTGTTGATCCGTTGTATTTCTTTGATGAAGATGCTCTTGTAAAATCTCAATACAATAGTAAACTTGTTGCATCTTTGCCGACTATTTTGACAGGTTTAGGGCCTATGTTTACATTCTTGAATATTGCTGTTGCGTTCGGTAAGCTGGACTTTTCTTCTCAAGAAACTATTTTGAGTTCTGTTGCTGGCTTGATGTCATCAATGCAGACTGCTGCTTTGGTATCAGTATTTGCGGTATCAGCATCACTTATTTTTATCATGATTGAAAAAATTTCTTTTAACAGATTATGCGAAAATGAATTGGGTAAAGTTCAAACTACTATTTCCCGCTTGTTTGATAATATTTCTTCTGAAAAATTCTTATTTGAACTTTTAAAAGAAACAAAGATACAAAATAATGCATTATCAAATTTAATGGCTGCAATGCCAGACCATTTTAAAATTGCATTGAATTCAGGAATTGCAAGCAATCTTGTTCCTTATCTGGAAAACCTTATTTTTGGGATTAATCAGCTCAATAAAGGTATGAAAGAAGTTGCCAAAAGCAGTAAAGGCGATGACGTTGATGATTTGTTTTAGAGGTGCTTTATGGGTATAATGGCAAAAAAAGGCGGCGGCGGAGAAGCCGAAGAAAACGTATTCTGGACGACGATGTCCGACCTTATGCTCGGTCTGGCTATTGTATTTATGACGCTGTTTGTTTTGGCAATTACTGGGTTTTCGTCTGAGACTATTTCTCAAAAACAACAGCAAATGGAAGTTAATAAAGAGTTAATCGAAAAACTTAAAGATGCTGATATTGATGCGCAGGTTGATCCGTTGTCGGGTGATGTTAAGATTTCTGATTTGGAACTTTTTGAAGTCGGCAGTTACAACCTTTCGCCTAAAGGCAGAAAATATTTGGATAAACTTGTTCCAATTTATATTAATACAATTTTTTCTAAACCTGAACTTATTGGTCAGGTTGAAAATATAATGATTCAAGGGCACACTGACAGTCAGTCTTATGCGGGGATTAAAAATCCTGATGAGCAGTATATGAGAAATATGACTTTGAGTCTTGAAAGGGCAAATTCTGTTGCCAATTATATTTTTCATACTAACTATAACAAACAATACAGCGATAAGTTAAAGAAAATTCTTGTTGTTGAGGGAAAAAGTTACTCTGAACCAATTTTGAAAAACGGCAAAGAGGATTATAACAAAAGCAGACGTGTTGAAATGCGTTTGAAAACAAAAAAATTAGATATTACAGAAGTTTTATTCAGCGGAGCACAGTACGATGATTAATGAAAATCTTATATTAGAAACTATAAATATGATTAAGCTTTATAATCTCGACATCAGAACCGTCACTATGGCGATAAGTTTAAGAGATTGTATGGATAGTGATGTGGATGTTGTATGCGGCAATATTTATAAAAAAATTACACACTATGCGAAAAACCTTGTTGAGTATGCAAACGAGTTTGAAAATGAATATTCAATTCCTATTGTAAATAAGAGAATTTCAGTTACTCCTATCTCACTTGTCGGAGAAGCCTGCAAAAATCCTGATTATGTAAAAATCGCAAAAACTCTGGACAGAGCTGCAAAAGATGTCGGAGTTAATTTTATCGGCGGATTTTCTGCGCTGGTAGAAAAAGGATGTACAAAAGGAGATAAGCTTTTAATTGAAAGTATTCCCGAAGCTCTTGCGCAGACTGAAAGATTATGTTCTTCGATAAATGTCGCATCATCAAAAGCGGGAATTAATATGGATGCTGTTTTAAAAATGGCAGAAACAATTAAAAAATCTGCAGAAGTGACTAAAGATAAAGACGGCTTGGGTGCAGCAAAACTTGTTGTATTTTGTAATTCTCCAGGGGATAATCCTTTTATGGCTGGTGCTTTTTGCGGTATTGGCGAGCCTGAATGTGCATTAAATGTCGGAGTTTCAGGGCCTGGTGTTGTTAGAGCGGCAGTTGCGTCTTTGCCTGATGATGCAAGTTTAAGCGAGCTTGCCAATAAGATTAAACAAACTGCTTATAAAATTACGACAACAGGTGAGCTTGTGGGAAGAAAACTTGCAGATAAACTCGGAATTCCGTTTGGTGTAATTGATTTATCTTTAGCACCGACACCTGCTGAAGGTGACAGTGTTGCAGGAATTTTTCAGGCAATGGGTTTGGAACATGCAGGCGCACATGGAACAACAGCGTGTCTAGCAATGCTTAATGATGCCGTTAAAAAAGGCGGTATTATGGCAAGTTCTCATGTCGGCGGGCTTTCGGGTGCATTTATTCCCGTATCAGAAGATGCAGGTATGATTGAAGCTGCAGAAAACGGTTATCTAACTTTTGATAAATTGGAAGCTATGACATCAGTATGCTCTGTCGGACTTGATATGATTGCAATTCCAGGTGATACTCCCGTTGATACAATTGCAGGGATAATAGCTGATGAAATGGCAATCGGAATGATTAATAAAAAAACTACTGCTGTCAGAATTATACCTGTAGCAGGAAAAACTGTGGGTGATGAAGTTGTGTTTGGCGGCCTGCTTGGTAAAGCACCTATTATGTCTGTTAACAATTTATCATCTGCAAAATTTGTAAGACGCGGCGGCAGAATTCCTGCGCCGATACATAGTTTAAACAATTAAAAGGATTATCATGGGTAAAACTTTAAATGAACTTGCAGGAGAATTAAAAACTTGTATTATAGATTTGCAATCAGATGCTCATAACAAAGGAAATATGAGGAAGGAAAGATACAATAATCTTAAACTTGTTATGGATGTTGCTGCAAATCCAAAACCCCATGTGGTTATTACTATTGCAATGTCTGAAGCTGAATTTGATTTGCAGTCGGGTGATAAAACAAGCGGAGGACTTGGGCCTGATGAGAGATATGTTTTAAGATGGTTTGATAAATCAAATACAATTTCTGATTTGAGAGCCTGCTGGTTGGATGCTGAGAAAAACAAAGACAAAAAAGATACACCTAAGGAGTAGATATCATAGACTGTGAACGTAGTTTCCTGTGATATGTAATTGCAAATCTGTGTGCTTCATCTCTTATTCGTTGGAAAAGATACAATGCACTGGAATTTCTCGGTAAAATAACTGGTTTTGATTGGTTGGGCAAGAATACTTCTTCATGTTTTTTTGCCAAACTTACAACATCAATACCCTTGACTCCAAGTTCTTCGATAATTTGCATAACGCTTGAAAGCTGTCCCTTACCTCCGTCAATTATAATTAAATCAGGCTTTTCCCATTTAGGCTCGCCAAGGTGTTCAAGGCGTCTTGTTAAAACTTCTTTCATTGATAAAAAGTCGTCAGGTTTTCCTTCAGTTGATTTAACCTTAAATTTTCGGTATTCGGAAGTCTTTTTAACTCCGTTTATAAATGTAACCATAGAGGCAACCGTATTTGTGCCTTGTATGTGTGAAATATCATAGCATTCCATTCTGTGCGGAAAGTTTTTTAGTTTTAATTTTTCAGCAAGGTATGAGCCGATTTCGTTGAAATCATCTCTTATTTTTGACATTTTGGCAATTTTTGCGTTACCGAGAACGACATTTGCGTTTTTATCTGCAAGCATTTGAAGTTCTTTACCCTGCGCTGATTTTCCGTAGCTTATCTTAACCTTTTTCTGTGCAAGAATTTCAAGCCATTCTTCATACAATGCTTTTTCACCGATTGATTCCAGCTCGTTTGAAACAATTCTATCAGGAAATTCAAGTTTAAGTGTACTGTAGTATTCTTTGAAGAAAGTTGCGAAAAATTCCGCCCTGTCCTCATCTTCAACTTCGTAGACAAAATCTTTTTTATCTATAAGTCTGCCCTCGCGTATCATTAAAATTACTATTGCAAAAATCCCGTCGTCAGCTAGAAGCGAGATTACATCCTCGTTGAGTTTTGTATTTTCATAAACAACTTTTTGTTTTTCAAGTGTTTTTTGTAAATCATTATAGCTGTCGCGAAGTCGTGCGGCTTTTTCAAATTGCAGAGCTTCAGAGTATTTTTGCATCTGCTCTTTGAGCTGTTTCATTAATTCTGTTTGTTTTCCCGAAAGGAAAAGTTCTGCCTGATTGACAATTTTTTTATATTCTTCGGATGTTACCATATTCTGACATGGTGCAAGGCAGCGCCCAATATGATAGTAAAGGCAGGGACGATTTTTGTGTTTTGGTGTTCTGCATTGTTTGAGCGGAAAAAGTTTTTTCAAAAAATCAAGTGTTGCATGCATTGCTCTTACATCTGTATAAGGCCCGTAATAGCGGCCTTTCTCGGGGTTCATATTCTTTTTGCGCACAATGGAAATTCTTGGGAAATCTTCATCCGTAATCAAAAAATAAGGATATTTTTTATCATCTTTGAGTAAAATATTATATCTCGGTTTGTGTTTTTTGATTAAGTGATTTTCAAGAATTAGTGCCTCAACCTCGGTATTAGTGATTATATATTCAAGGCGTTCAATCTGTTGTACAAGCACATTAACTTTAACGCTGTCGTGGTGCTTGCGGTTAAAATAGCTTAATACACGTCGTTTAAGAATTTTTGCTTTGCCGACATATATTACTTCGCCATCTTTGTTATAGTAAATATAACACCCAGGAAGCGATGGGAGTAATTTTAGAGTTTGTTTTAGTCTTTCATTCATTAATAATTATTATAACATAATTTGATTATTCTTTAATTCTTTATTATAATAAAAGATGTGAGAGTACTATTATTAATTATTTTTATTGCAAATACAGCTTTTGCAATAGAGCGCCCTGTGTGGGAAGAAAATTGCCCTCAAGGGTTACATGATGCTGTATATAAAGAGATTCAATGGTATTGGCCTGAGGGAACTAGAGCAAGTCAAGAACTTTATAACTATTGGGCGCAAAGGCGAGTTGAATTTTATGATGCGCTTGCAAAATGCGATTTAATGTCAGAAGATTTTAAGGAAGCCTGCTATGAAAATGTTCGCTCAAAGCAGGCTGTTGACAATGAGTTATATAGACAGAAAATAGAAAACAAAAAAATAAGTTCACAGGTTTGGCGTGACACCAACAAAATGACAAATTCTGTGATGTTTAATATTCTTTCAAGATAATTATTTTATGATTGAAGAAACTTGTTCTGTAATATCATCTCCTCCAAATAATACTGTATTTTTTGGAAGGACAATATTGTAATTCATAGAACGTGCTTTCTCAACAACTGCGGTTTTAATCTTGTTGTCAATTGCTGTAAGCTTGTTGTTGTATGATGTATCAAGCGCGAGTTTTTGGTCATTAATTTGTTTTCTGTATTTTTCTTCAAGGTTTGCAATTTTTACAGGATCTTTTTCTTTTGCAATATCCGCTCTTGCCTTATCAATTGTTGTCTGCATGTTTTGAAGCTGTTTTTCCTGCTCTGCCTTTAGTGCAGTAATTTCCGATGAATCTGCGACAATTTTTTGAATATCAACAACAGCAACTCTATAATCAGGAGATGCTTTTGATACAGCAATATTATTTACAGAATAACCTAGTGCAAATGCGCTCATAACAACTAATGTTCCGATAATTTTTTTCTTCATAATATAAATCCTTTCGGAGCGTGCCGCTCCACCCGCCACTTGGGTTTTGTATAATTATTACAGTTTTATTTTATATATTTATAGAATGTTTTTTATTACCCGATAGAGTAGATTTGTTTCGAAATGTAACGGGAAAATCGAATGTAACAATTTGTAAAGTTAAATTTTAAAATGGCTAAAACCCTTGTATAATGCCTCATAGCATAGCATAGCATAGCATAGAGGGGAACTGTATAAAGTTTTTTCTCCAACTGCCGTAACACAAATTTGTAAAGTGTAGCACATAAAAAAGTAAAGGAGAAAATGTATGGTTGACTTTAACAAAATTTCAGCATCAGTACAACAAGAAATTAAAACTATTTCAGGAATGGGTGGTAACAAAAAGAAAATTGACTCTGCAGACGAATTTGCAGCATTGCAACAGTTGGGTCAAAAACTTGAAACAACAGGTAGTGTCTCTGAAAAAGAATATGTTGCAGGCTTGATGGTTGAGTATGAATATCAAGTTGCAGCAGATAATGCAAAGGCTGCTGAAAAACGTCAAAGAGCAGAGGTGACTCCAGCTGCAAGAGAGGCTGTTAAAAATCTTAAGAAGATGATACCAAATAAAAAAGAACTTGATGAACCTGAAGCACGTATGCTATTAGATTTGATTAAAAATACAAGAGGTGATTATAACGCTGCAGATATTGAATATTTTAAACAAGAATTAATAAAAGCTGGTTTTGGTGAATTTTTAAACGAAATTGAAGATAAAACTAAAACAGAACCTGTAAAAATAGAAACTCCAACAGAGCAGCAACCGTCAAAACCCGAAGATGGTGTTGGTGATCCTGTAAAACCTGTTATGGATGAACCTGCTAAACCAGATACACCTGCAGAACAACCTCCAAAAGCAGATAATACTAAAGAACCACCTAAAACTGCTGATATTCCTGCAAAACCTTCAAAGAATTATAATCCAAAAGTGCCCCCGAAAGGAAGTTTTGACCCAGGAAAGCAGACTGAAATTCCACGTACCCAAAAACCTGTACCTGATAAAACAGCGCCATTAAAACCAAAGCCAGAACCTAAACAAGGAGATGGATTACGATTTAAGAAAGAAGATGTACCTAACCGTGCCCATTTAATTGTTGATGCATCTCGAGGTTTTGGAACTGATGAAAGAATGTTTATTGACAATGTAACTGTTGGTGCTAGAAGGGATAAGTCTGGTGAAAGAACTTTTGATAAGTATCTTCATGGTAGACAACCATTAAATGCTGCAGAGGCAAGGGCTATTGATAAACAGTTAAGAGAAATGACAGGTAAGGGTTTATTACAGTACATGTCAGAAGAATTTACAATTGGCGGAGGCGGTGGTAATGACCAGTTCATAACTCAATTATACAGACAATATATTACTTATGGTTTAAAGCAATAATAAACACATAATTTGGCGGAGGTTTTAATCTCCGTCTTTTTTATTGCAATTGTTTTTTGTTCTTAATATAATCATATTGCAATTAGAAGGAGATGCAATATGAAAAAATCTATTAATGACTTAACTGATGTTAAAGGCAAACGCGCTCTTGTAAGAGTTGATGTTAATGTACCTTTAGATGCTGACAAAAATGTTACAGACGATACAAGAATTCAGGCTATCGTTCCAACAGTTCGTGCTTTGCAGGAAAAAGGAGCTAAAATTATTCTTATGGCTCACTTAGGCAGACCAAAAGGTGAATGGAACCCTGAATTTACTTTAGAACCTGTTGCAAAACACATGTCTAAAGTTTTAGGTGAAGATGTTTTATTTGTTAAATCACCTGTTGGCGAAGGTGCTGATAAAGAATTAGAAGCTTTGAAAGACGGTCAGGTTGCTTTGTTGGAAAACATTCGTTACTACAAAGCTGAAGAAGCTAAAGATGATGATATGACTTTTGCTCAAGAACTTGCTAAACTTGGCGATTTCTATGTAAACGACGCATTCGGTGCAGCTCACAGAAAACACACTTCAACTGCTAAAGTTGCTCAACTTGTAAAACCCGCTGTTGCTGGTTTGTTGATGGAAAAAGAAATCAGATGCTTGTCACAAGCTCTTGATAATCCTGTAAGACCTTTCACTGCAGTTGTTGGCGGTGCTAAAGTTTCTTCTAAAATCGGTGTTTTGGAAAACTTGTTAGACAAAGTTGACAATATGATTATTGGCGGTGGTATGGCTTATACATTTGTTAAAGCTAACGGCGGTAAAATCGGTAATTCAATTTGTGAAGATGACCAGTTAGAAGTTGCTAAAGCTATTGAAAAGAAAGCTCAGGAAAAAGGCGTTAAACTTGTTATGGCAACAGATGTTCTAGTTACTGATGATTTCTCTGGTAACGGAACTAACAAATTTGTTGCTATCAATGAAATTCCTGACGGATTTGAAGGTGTTGATGCAGGCCCTGAATCAAGAAAAGCTTTTGCTGAAGTTTTAAAATCTTCAAAAACAATTTTAATGAACGGCCCTGTAGGCGCATTTGAAAATCCGAAATTTGCAGAAGGTACAAAAGCTGTATTGGAAGCTGTTGTTGAAGCTACTAAAAATGGTGCTGTTTCTGTTATTGGCGGCGGTGATTCTGTTTCTGCGGCTAAAAAATTCTTTAAAGCCGAAGACTTCACTCACGTTTCAACTGGCGGCGGTGCTTCATTGGAATTCATTGAAGGTAAAGTTTTACCAGGCGTTGATGCGCTTGACGAAGCTTAAAAAAGTCCCCTTAAGGGGACTTTTTTTTGTTGATTTTTCCGAAATATCCATTAAATGATTGATGTGAAGTAAACGGTATTATTATATTGTATTTATGGGGAATATCGGACTTAAGGGATAGATATGGCAGCGGAAAAAGTCAATACAACCTATAATAAGGAATTGTACGCACAGTACAACTGGTTTTCGAGGGAATACCCCCCGATAATTCAGCAGGCTTGCGATGAATTTTTTTTGCCAGGGTTTCAATTTATTCTTTTAGGAATTAGCAAAAATATTAATACATTAATGGATAAAGATGCATATTTTGTAACCAAAGTTATGATTGACAAGGTTCATGATATGTTTTTCCGCTCGTCTGAAAAGGCTGTCGGCTTAATTTTAGAAAGAGTTTTGGGTAAACCTGAAACGCGTTTTAATTTAAACAGATTAACAGATTTGGAAGCAAAAATTATTACTGCATTCAATGATTATATGTATAATGCTGTTTCAAGGCTTTTAGCGCCTGCCCCCCCGACTTTAAAGAGAACAAATTTTGATGTTGTACATTTAACTTTTTTAATTAAAGATGCAGATAAAAATAATTGTGGAAAATTTATTATAACTTTGCCTGATGTTTTGTTAAATCCTGATGTTGTTACAGGTTCAGGTGATAATTTTGATTACAATGATTTTGCAGCAAGCACACTTGAAGGAGCTGTGAAAATTGGTACAACAAGACTTAAACTTATTGATGTAAAAAGTATTGATATTGATGATATAGTTGTTTTTGATAACACTGATACAAGACATATGGTATTAAAGCTTGAGGATTACGAGAAAGATATTAATCTCAATCCGAATCTAGGGCTTATACTGCCTTATGATAATGATGACGAAGGAGAGGAAGAAATGGCTGAAAACACTAACCTTTGGGATAGCATTGAGGTTGAAATGAGTGCACAGTTTGATACTGTTAAAATTACCCTCGGCGACCTCAAAAAAATTGAGGAAGGATTGGTAGTTGATTTGACCTCTATTTATGATAATAAAGTTACTTTAAGCGTTGAGGATAAACCTATTGCGCGCGGCGAACTGGTAATTGTTAACGACAGATACGGCGTTAAGGTTGATGAGGTTATCGCAAAAGGTGCGAAAAGCAGTGCTTCGCAGCCTGAACCGCAGGAAAATGACAGTTTTGCTGAAGAAAGTTTTGAAGATAATAATGCTATAGAAGAAGAAATTCCTCCACAGCAGGAAGAAACTTCAGAAGAGGACGAATTCGATTACAGTGACTTTGAATTAGAAGATGAGGATATCTAAAGATATTCGGGGAGGATAAAAATGACAAGCTATTTAATTAATTTCATAGTTTATACAACCGCAATGATTGGGATTATTTTCCTTGCCGTTCTTGTGTATAAAAAATTCTCTTATAATAACGTTTCAAAATCACAGTTTTTGAACGTAGAAGATTGCATAAGCCTTGCTCCGCGTAAAAATCTTTATGTTGTAAGAGCTGGTAATGAGAGATTTTTGGTGGCATCAGATGCTGAAAGAACTTCTCTAATCTCAAAACTTGGTGAGGGCGAAACTCCTGCAAAAGCTTCTGTTGAAGAATTGCCATCGATTGTGAATATTAATAAAGCAAAAGGGGCTGATGAAGTTTTTAAAAATTTAGTAAATATAGGTAAAAAATAATGGATACGATAATTAAGGATATGAACCCTGTATTACAAATGCTGATAGTTATGACGGTTTTCTCGTTATTGCCGTTGGTATTTTGTTGTATGACAAGTTTTTTAAGGTTTGTTATAGTTTTTTCAATGCTGAAAACCGCAATGGGTACACAGCAGGTTCCGCCGTCAGTTGTAATCGTCGGACTTGCAATGATTTTAACATTTTATACAATGGGAGGAACGTTCCAAAAAATGTATGAAATGGGCTCTGTTCCGTATCAGAAAAACCAGAATATTGTCGAGGCAATAAATGAGGGGTCAAAACCTTTAAAAGAATTTATGCTGAAACAGACAAGAGAGAGCGATATTGCGTTCTTTGTCCAGATGTCGAAAGGTGAAGCTCCTGCAAATCCCGAGGAACTAACTGTATGGCAGGTTGCGCCCGCATTTATTATAAGCGAATTAAAAACTTCATTTGAAATTGGGTTTATTATATTTGTACCGTTTATTGTATTAGATCTTGTTGTTGCAAATATTTTACTGGCGTTAGGTATGTTTATGCTGTCGCCGACGATTATTTCAATGCCGTTTAAACTTCTGATATTCATTGCCGTTGACGGCTGGGCGCTGATAGTACAAGGGCTTGTAACAAGCTATAACTAGGAGATTGATATGGAGATATTGATAGAATATTTAGCAAAAGGATTTTTATTAATGCTTTCTATATCTATGCCCTGTGTACTTGTTGCGGCGGGTATTGGTCTTGTAGTTGGTATTTTACAGGCGGTAACTCAGGTTCAGGAACAGACTATTGCAGCTGCGCCAAAAATTCTTGGTGTATTTTTAGTAATCGTTATAGGCGGTATTGGATTTATCAATCTATTAAAAGGTTTTTTTGTTGATGGTGTTTCAATTGCATTTAACCTTGTGTCCAAAAATGATTCTTATGTGTTGCCTGCCAACTATTATAAATATACAAGTCCATTTGAGCAGGAAATGTCTGATAAGTTTAATAATCAGCCGACAATTAACGAGATTATGAAAAATCCTGGAAAAGTTCCATTTATCGATAATCAACAGAAAACAAAATATATTCCAAGTCAGCAGACTCCAATGCCAAAGCCTGATTTTGTAGAAACTAACAAGATTTTGGGGAGATAGATGGAGCAGATTATTTCAGAATTAATGAAAATGTTTCCTTTGATGAACGCATATCTTGCGGGCGGAATTTTTATATTTGCAAGACTTCTGGGGTTTGTAAGATTTGCGCCTGTTTTTAACCGAAAAGAAATGCCAGGGATGATTAAAATAGCGCTTGTTTTGCTTATAACAATAATTTTAACAGGTGTTGTTAAACCTCAGGTTACAATAATCGAAAATTCATTTATGCTGTCACTTGTTTTAAATATGGTTGTTGGTGCGATGCTTGGTTATGTTGCACAGTTGATTCTGCTTGCAGTAGATGCGGGTGGTGACATGGTGAATATGCAAATGGGGCTTTCATCAGCAATGGTTTTAGATCCGACAACATCTTCTCAGGTTTCTATTGTTGGTAAATTGTTTTCATTCCTCGGTCTTGTAATTTTTATGCAGTTAGGCGGTGTTTACTGGCTTTTGACGGCATTAATTCACAGTTTTGATGTATTTCCCTTAGATGGAACTTTAATTCCGCTGGCAGAGCTTGTGAATTTGGATTATGTAGTCAAAATGTCGTCTAATGTTTTGTATATGGGATTGCAGATTGCATCTCCGATTTTGCTTGCTACATTGGGGCAGGATATTATTTTAGGTGTAATTTCAAAAACAGCGCCTCAGGTAAACGTTTTCCAATTAAGCTTCCTGTTCAAACCTGTATTGGGTGCGGCGATAATGATATGGATTTTGCCTATGCTTGTGAATATTATAACGGATTATTTTATTTCGTATTCTCACATAGTATAGGGACTTGAAATCGCAAAAAAATATGTTATAATAAAAATAAGGGAGTTGGCTAAGCTCCGCTAGAACTTAACCAACTGTATCACCCCTTAATTGATTACTGCTAAAATCAATTTAATTAAAAGCTCTATTACCAGTAGAGCTTTTTTAATTGCTCTTAGTTTCATCTTTAACCTCCTTTCCGCCCATATCTATCACTATATGTTGTGACGTCGGAGGTTTTCAGGGCTGCCCTTATAATTTAAGTAAAACTTTTACATCAACTTCTAAATAATCTGCAAGTTCTACAATTTTGCCCAATGATAAATTTAATATACCTGATTCTAATTTTGAAACATAGCTCCAAGAAACATCCATTTTTTCAGCAAAACTTTCTTGAGTATAGCCTTTTTCTTTTCTGACTTGTTGTATGTTTTTACTTATTTTCTTTAGAACTGTTTGTTTGTCCATATTTTTATTATTGCACTACTTGACAAATATGTGTATTCAATTATAATTGTATATACAATTATAATTGAATATCTGAGAAAGGAGACTAAAATGATTGACTACGTGAATATGGATGATTTGATTGAGATTGATGACGAAACAAAACTCAAAGTTGTTAAAATTGAAATAGATAAAATAGAATGTGTTAATGATTTGTTATTTAATGCATTAAAATATAATAGTCTGGATGAAGAAGCCCATGCATATATTTATGCTTCAAAACTTATTGGAGATGCAACTTGGAATATTAAAAAAATATTTCCGTAATAAAAAAGCGAGGTTTTAAACCTCGCTTCCTCTAACCCTATTCATAATTTCTTCAAACTCTTTGTCTTCTATTGTTTCTTTGTCGAGAAGTTCTCTGGCAATTGCCTCTAATACATTGCGGTTATCGCTGAGCAGGCGTTTTGCTTCCTCATATTTTTCATCGACAATTCGTTTCATTTCCTCGTCGATTTCAAACGCAACCTGTTCCGAGTAATCTCTCTGGTGTCCGAAATCTCTGCCCATAAAGACGTTTTCCTGATTTTTTCCGTAAGCCATGTTGCCGAGCTTATCAGACATACCCCAAGCTGTAACCATTTTTCTTGCGATATTTGTTACGTTGATTAAATCCTGTGATGCACCTGTAGAAACGCGGTCTTTGCCGTAAATAATTTCTTCTGCCGCGCGTCCGCCGAGTGATACGGTAATCTGTGCAAGCAATTTTGCTTTGTTGGTATGAACTTTTTCGTCTTTTGGTTTTGTCCAAGTTACACCAAGAGCGTATCCGCGAGGAATGATTGAAACCTTATGAAGTTCATCTGCGTCTTTCAAAAGTTTTGCCAATAGCGCGTGACCTACTTCGTGATAAGAGGTTAATTCCTTATCCTCATCAGTCATTACTTTGCTTTTCTTTTCGATACCTGCAATAACTCTGTCGATTGAATTATCAATATCATCCATTGAAATCAATTCTTTATTGTTTCTTGCTGCAAGTAATGCTGCTTCGTTAAGCAGGTTTTGCAAATCTGCGCCCGTAAAGCCTGGTGTACGTTTTGCAAGAGTTTTTAAATCCACTGCTTCATCAAGTTTTTTATTTTTAGCGTGAACTTTCAAAATCTGTTCTCTGCCTCGAACATCAGGTGCGTTTATGTAAATTTGTCTGTCAAAACGTCCCGGTCTTAATAAAGCATTATCCAAGATGTCAGGTCTGTTTGTAGCTGCGATTACGATAATATTTGTGTTTTCATCAAAACCGTCCATTTCTACAAGAAGCTGGTTAAGTGTTTGTTCGCGCTCATCGTGTCCGCCACCCATACCTGCTCCGCGCTGACGTCCTACGGCATCAATTTCATCGATAAATATAATACAAGGCTGATGTTTTTTAGCCTGTTCAAATAAATCTCTTACACGGCTTGCACCGACACCGACAAACATTTCAACAAAATCAGAGCCGCTGATTGAGAAAAACGGAACGCCTGCTTCACCTGCAACAGCTTTTGCCATCAAAGTTTTACCAGTTCCTGGAGGGCCTACAAGAAGTACTCCTTTAGGAATTTTTGCACCTAATTTTATGTATTTGTCGCCGTTTTTCAAAAAGTCGACGATTTCTTCAAGTTCTTTTTTCTCCTCGTCAATGCCTGCAACATCTTTGAAAGTCGTTTTTACTTTGCTGTCAAGGAGCATTTTGGCTTTGCTTTTGCCAAAAGACATTGCCTGAGAACCGCCTGCTTGAATACTTTTTGCAAGGACTGCAAAGAATACAAGAAATAAAATCGGAAGCAGCAGGAAGCTTAAAGCACTTCCAAGAGCTTTAGACGGGTCAGTTTCACGAGTAACCTGTACATCAGAACCTGACTTATCAAGTCTTTTCATTAATTCAGGATCATAAGCAGGGGTTAAAACTTTATATCTTAAAGCTGGAGCTTTGGTTTGCGGAATTCCGAAAGGATTGTCTAACGTTGGAGTTGTAACAGTTTTTTCAGTTTCGGGCTGATTTTTGGGTATTGCAATCAAAAAATCATCTGCTTTTTTAATTTCACTAAATTCGCTTTTATCAAGTCTTTCCAAAAAGTTTGAATAAGAAATTTCTTCAGTTTTTGTTGCAGGGCTGGACATTATAAATGATGATGCAAAAGCAAGTATCACTATGCCTAAAACTATATACATTCCTGCAGATTGATTTTTTTTCATATATACCTCTCTCTTTTGATACAATTATACCTCAAAAATCGGGGATATTGCTTTAAGAATTGTAAATAAAACAGGACTTTCTGAAATCGCCTGTATGGTGATGTTTTTATTAATACAGAGAGAGTACTTATGAAGATAGTTGATTTTGAAAGTTTTAAAAACCGTGTGGATAAACTGGATGCAATAGCAAAACCTGTTACACCAAAACTAAATCCGATTTTTTCGGATGATTCAGTTTCAGATAAAATGAAAAAGTTTTTTGATGTTGCAGACGGAAATTCTATCTGGACAGATTAAATCTGGTCGACAGAAATGCTTGTTATACCTGAATTTCTTGCACTGTCCATAACTTTAACCATAGCACCGTGTGAAGAATCGGCGTCAGTCTTAATCAAAAGTCCGTCGGGATAATTTTTTGCCTGCGATTTGATTGTGCTTTCAAGATCTGCAAGAGGAATTTGCTGACCGTCAAAGTGGAAATTATCTCCCGCATCAACCATTATGGTCATAATTTTAGATTCTTTGTTCTTAACCTGTTCTTCTGCAACATTTTCTGGAACAGTAAGATTTAACCCCTGCTGGTCAAGCATTGGAGCGATTACCATCATTATGATTAACAATACTAGAAAGATATCTGTCAAAGGTGTTATATTTATTTCATTGAATGAATCTCTGTTTCGTCCCATTTTTTTTTATCCTTCTTGGTTTTTTAATTTATCTTGTTCTTTTTTACTCAATGGTTCGCCTGCTACGATAAGTTTTTTATATTCCGCCTCCTGTGCAGAGTTCATAATTTCCATTATCTTTGCACTTTTAACTTTTTCATCAGCTTTTACAACAAGTTCAGGCTTTTCAAGCTGTTCTTTCAGAGCCGCAAGTTCCGATACAAGATTTTCTTCTGTTACAGGATTGCCGTTAAGATACATATCACCCTCTTTAGTGACAGATACAGTTGCGTTATGCTGTTCTATAGACACACCGCTGTTAATCTCAGGCATTGCAATAGATGTGTCATTTGACTGAAATGTCGGAGCGACAACCATCATAATGATTAACAGAACCAGAAAAATATCTGTTAATGGAGTTATATTGATTTCTGTAAAAAGAGCTTCTTTGCCCTTATTTGTTTTCATTCCCATTTTTTATACCTATAATGAAATATTTGCGTTAGATGGTGTTGTTGATTCGTCGTTAGAATCTACAAAGCTTAAGAATAATAATTTTATAAGCTGAAAATCATCTTCATAACGTTTTACGATTGATTGGAATGAGTTGTAGAAAATTACCGCAACAATCGCAACACCAAGACCAAAAGCTGTAGCAATCAATGCTGATGCAATACCTGATGCAACAGCGGCTGATTGGTTTCCTTGTCCAGCTAAGTCTTGGAATGTGAAAAGAATTCTTACAACTGTTCCGAACAAACCTAGGAAAGGAGCAACACCGCCAATTGTACCAAGAATTGTTAAGTGATTTTCAAGTTTTCTTGTAGTTAATGATGCTGCAATATCAAATGAACGAGAGAAACCGCTTTTTTGTTCTTTAAAAATTCTAATTGCTTCTTCTGTAATATCTCCAATTACCCCGCCGCATTGGATTGCTATATTTTCAGCACCCTGAGTATTATTTTTTATAAGCTCGCTTTGTAATCTTGGAATAAAGAGATTAATATCTCTTTTGTTTTTGTTGTAGTAAGAATATCTGTTCATAACAACTGCCACTACCAGAATTGAACATACCAAAATTGGTAATAATACAGGCCAGTCCATTGCGATTGAGTTCCATAATAGTTCCATAATTTTTTATCCTCTTTTCTTTTAATTGTCTTTATTGCGTTTGAGAAACACACTCTTAGTTGTATCCTGATGCTCCAAATACGTTATAATCAAATGTAAATTGAATATCTATACTCGAACCTTTAAATTCAGGCGGGAGCGGTCTAAAAGGTGCTGTTGCCTGAACCGCATTAATTGCGGCTTTATCTGCATTCGGGAGCCCTGATGATTTAAACACACTGCATGACAGTAGTCTTCCATCTTTAGCAATTTTGAAAAGCAGAACAACGCGTTTGCTTTCGTTGCCTTTCGGAGGATCCCAGTTCATTTTTATACGTTTTTGTAAATCTCTCATATATGGCCCAAAATCAGGTTCTTTGATTGCATCAATACCTGGTCTGCCGTTCGGGTTGCCAGGGCCAGGATTTCCTACTCCGCCTGTTCCGCCGCCGCCTGTTCCTTTGGCAAGTTTGTTGCCTGAACCGCCTGTTGGAGCTAATGATGGGCCTGGTGCATATTTGCCAGCAGAACTGCCTGATGTTGAACCTCCGCCTTTTGCAGAAGTTCCTGAACCGTTAATCGGCCCTGTTGTATATCTTCCAGTTCCAGTTCCGCCTTTTGGTACAGGTACTGAAAATGGTGATGTTGGTTTGACCACAGGACGTGGAGTTGACGGTGGTTTTATTGATGGACGAGCCGTTGGTGGTGCAGGTTTTGCCTGCTGTGGTTTTTGCGGCTGCTGTGTCTGTGTCGGTTTTTGTGCTGGTTTAGGCTGTACTGTCTGCTGAACCATTTTTTGTATAGGATTCTGTTTTGGCTGCTGTTTAGCTGGCTGTGAAGCTTTTACTGGATTGCCAGGTGCGGGTGACGGCATAGAAACTTTTCTTTTTGGATCATGATGACCGCCTGCACGTGAATTTCTATCAGAACGATATGGTGTATTTTTGTTTATAGGAGTGTCTTCTTTATCAACAAGTACAAATTCTATATCGTTCATTTTTGGTTTAGGTTTATCAAATAGAGTAAATGTTATTCCCAAAAGTGTGAGAATAAGACTTATAAGACCAATTAACGCAGGCAGTGTGATATGGATTGCAGTTGATGCTGCAACCGCTTTTTTCAGCGTTAAATCTTCGTCGTTTTTTAAAACGACGGGTGCTGTATAACTTGTATTTTTTTCTTCTTCTTCTATTATGTTTTCTGTATATTTCCCTATTAAGGACATTTTCTTTCCCCAATGTCTGATATGAAGTAATTTTATTTTAAACCAAAAATAAAATTATTACCCGACTTACTAATAATTATTATAAATTGCAGGATTAACCGTAATGGGCTGTGTTAAAACAAGTTGAATTGCTGAATTTGCAGGGATTTCAACATCGTTTCCTTTATCCCAAATTGATTTAACTACTCCGCCGCCTGCGCCTACTGCTGTTGCAAGAGCAGTGCCTTTACCCACATTTCCGCCAGCAAGAGGTGAAATTATAACACCTGCCAGAGCACCTGCACCTGCACCGATAGCTGCATCTTTACCGTAATTTTTGGCAATATCCATTTTTGTACCGCCTAGCAGAATACCTGTATTATCTGTTGTTTTAACAACTGCGGAAATAGGTATTTGTATTCCATAAGGTGTTGTAATCTGGGTAAATCTCAAAAGCAGTTTTCCATTAATACTTCCGTGTTTTGCTTTTGAAACTTCTATTGCAGTTCCTGTTATAGAACTTCCAGCAGGTGCTATCAGGCTGCCGTTATAATAAAAATCTGAACCAAGTGCAAGAGATACGCCTTGTCCTGCTATCATGTTTGCAGAACTAATTGGTGCAGCTACTACTGCCGAAATATTCTGCCCTGCAGGAACTGTCACAACGCTGCCTTTAAGTGTATGGTTTGCGCTGACTGTTTGAGTTGGAAGGTTATAATTATTCTGATTGTACATTGGAACTGGATTATTTTGAGCATAGTCAAAATTTGGTGCTGAAATTGCCGTTGTTCCGATTAAAAGAATTGTTCCAAGAATTATTTTTTTCATAATTTTTACCTCCTGCATATTTTATTACAGCGCGAAAATAAAGTCAATTTGTTAAGGTGTATGGATTATTTCAGCAGGTGCTGTAAGTACTACTATTTCATTCGAACCTGTTTCTATCATTGTATGAGTTCCCATTTTTCGTTCATATACAGGTTTTATCTGCAATGTTGTATAATGCACTTTTTGTTGCCGTTGTGCCATTTTATGATATTTCACGGGTTCAGAAATCCCGCCTCCAAAAACATTATTATTTGCGTTATACAAATACCCTTTTATAGGTATTTCGCATCCATCATTGCATACTATTTTTGAAACTCGTATTTTCATAGAGGCATTAGTACCGATTACAGGGTCGTTAATTTTTTCAATATAGCCGTAAATTTCTGTGTCTTTTGGGATTATAATTGTATCGTACATATATAAATCGGTGGTTACAATAAATTTGACTTTATAACCTTCAGAGCAATATTGTGTAGAAATTTCCTGAGTATTCATAACAGGGATAAAAGTTCCTGCAGGAATTTGAACAGTGTCATAATCTCTCATTTCAAGCTGTATATCTTCAAGCTCTGCACCTATTGCAAAATTATGAATTAAAAGTATGCCCAGCATTATCAACAGTTTCTTCATAATTTTATTATAACAGTTTTTTTACAATTGTAAACATTTGCATTTAAAACGCAATTTTTGACAAAAAAAATACTTTATATAAATGTAGTGTAGTTTAAAGGTGATTTATAGTGTTCAGTGCAGTAGCATCAGGAATATTTGCAGCGCGTAATGTTGATAAAACCGCAAACGGTGATGTCGGAAGAAGTGCTGTGGCATTAGGGCAAACCGCAGGTCTTGTTCAAGAAATTGCCAAATACGATAATATTGCAGCTAAAGGTGCACGAAGTGCTTTGAGCGTATTTTCAGACCTTGCAAAGGAACATAAGGCGTTTGAATATGCTGGAAAAGTTACAAAGTTTGCCGTGAACAATGTTAATCCGCTGATTTGTGCATCAGGTGTTATAAAAACTGCAATGTCTGATGATAAGGTTAAAACAGGTATTACAGAAGCAGCGGCATTATCTACGATGTTTATGGCGGAAGCTGTCGTGAAACATAATTATAATAGGATTGCTAATTCTAATACAGTGTCAAAAGTTATCAAATCAGACAAATTAAAACCTATTGTTAAATTTCTTGAAAAACACAAATGGACAGGAAAAGCAGGAACAATTTTGAAAGGGCTTGTGTTTGTTTCAGCATCTATGACTGCTTATTCTGCAGGTCAGGCTGTCGGAAATGATGTGGCTGATAAAGTTAAAGCAGAGCTTAAAATTCCTAAAAAAATCAACCAAAAAGTTTAATGAATTTTTATACCAGCCTGTGGTATAATTATATTTGTGAAGAAGATTTTATTAATACTAACAATTCTTATTTTTGCAAATCCCTGTCATGCAATCAAAATCGGGCTTCAAACAGAAGTAGGCTCGGCATCTGTCGGAACGTCTGTTAAGGGAACGATTATTGATGCAAATACAAATAAGACAGTATGTGATTTGGATGCTATGAAAGGTTATGAGATAAAGCCGTATCATAACTTGATGGCAATAAATTATAAGGGTACTTACTATAAAATAGAGTCTGATAATATAGTTATTAAGCCTATAAGCGCGGGTTTTGTAAGTGCAAAAGGCAGATGGTATAGGGGAAATATAATTATTCAAAATAAAAATGGCAGATTAACCGTTATTAATAACGTGCCGTTAGAAGAATATATAAGAGGAGTTGTTCCTGCCGAAATGCCGACAAGCTGGGCTTATGAAGCTCATAAGGCTCAGGCAGTTGCGGCAAGAAGTTATGCGCTTGCAAACCTTGGAAAACGTGCAAAATTTGGATATGATTTGAAAGACACTCCCGAAGATCAAGCCTATAACGGTGCATCGGCTGAAACCGCAAGTACAAATTCTGCTGTAGAAGAAACAAAAGGAATAGTTTTAACGTATAATACAAAAGTTATAAGTGCATACTATTCAGCATCTGCAGGCGGACAGACAAATGTAAACAATTGGGGAAGCTCAGTACCTTATCTTCGTTCAGTTCCATCATTTGATGATAATGTTAAAAAAAATGGGCATGGAGTCGGTATGTCTCAGCATGGTGCTAATAATCTGGCTAAGCAAGGTTATAATGCATACCAAATTTTGCAATATTTTTACAAAGATGTAAAGTTTGCAAAAGTTAATCCTCAATCTTATAATTAGCTGAAAATTCGCTGTTTAATGGTGTTTTCGCGTTCGGATTAAGCTCAAAGCCTGTCGTTATTATGTATTTATGAAATTTTTTCTTAAAAACACTTGCGAAATTTAAATAAAATGTTATAATGAATCTGTCGATAGAGAAGAGCATGCGTAAGAGAATGGTTTTTATTTACTGTATGCACAAGGTAGAAGGAGGTTCATAATGAACAAAGAAGAATTAGTAAAAGAAGTATCAAAAAAAGCAAAAGTTTCTCAAAAAGCTACTGCTGACATCATTGCAGCTACATTAGAAACAATTGAAAAAACAGTTTCAAAAGGTAAAAAAGTTACTTTAGTTGGTTTTGGTACATTCGAACCGCGTAAAAGAG
Organism: uncultured bacterium; assembly: GCA_948964545.1. Lineage (GTDB taxonomy): Bacteria > Cyanobacteriota > Vampirovibrionia > Gastranaerophilales > Gastranaerophilaceae > Stercorousia. The sequence goes on from CAREDV010000001.1 coordinate 156,139, forward strand.
CTGCTAGAACAGGTAGAAACCCTCAAACAGGTGCTCCTTTGAAAATTGCTGCTAAAACAGTTCCTGCTTTTTCAGCTGGTAAAAAATTCAAAGAATTAGTAAAATAGCGGATTGCGAGCTAAGGGCGAACGGTCAAAGCGTTTAGCTTTGCCGATAGACCCGTTAATCGCGAGCAACCAAGGCTAGGTATTTAAAAAATGGAGTTGAATTTCAACTCCGTTTTTTATATTATAAAATTTGAAAGGAGATGCTATGGTAAAATTTAATCGGTTTGTCGGGGGGGGGGCAATCTAAGCCCAACGTGCCGTTGGATCCGTCCAATTGGGTTTTGGAGAGATTTTAGAGACGGTTTTACACTTGCTGAGGTTTTAATTACACTTGGGATTATTGGTATTGTTGCTGTTTTAACTATGCCGAATTTGATTGAAAAACATCAAAAAAAGGTTACTGTGACAGCTTTAAAAACAGCTTATTCAATTTTTTCACAGGCAGTTACACGTTCTATACAAGACAATGGTGATATTGAAGGTTGGGAGTTATCGTATTCGGATATGGCACCAAAATATATTTTTCCATACGTTGAGACAGTTGGGATTGTAAAAAAGTATGGATTGTACAATTTAGGTACTGGTGGATCAGCTTATATACACTGGGGCGGTTGGTCTAACGGCAAAATCTATGCTATGAAAAACGGAATGAATTACAGTCTTATTTATGATCATGGAGGTATTTATTTGACTGTAGACATAAACGGTACAAAAGGTCCTAACCGTATGGGACGTGACGGTTTTGTTTTTGAAATTTTGCCGAAAGAAAATACATTAATACTTGCTGGTGCAAATAGAACAAGAAATGATGTTGTAAATTATTTTTTTGGAGGATGCAAAAAATTTCCTAACAACAACGTATATTATTCAGGTCAATTTTGCGGAGCATTAATTATGCTTGACGGTTGGAAGATTAAAGACAATTATCCTTGGTAATTTGTAAAAATGTTATAAATTTATCACCGTATTTTTTCTGTTTTATTGCTTCAAACCCCTGAAAATCAACTTCTGTGACATGTTCAAGAATTACTATTCCGACTGCATTATCTTTTATTGCGTTAAGACTTGCCTCGTAAATTCCTGCAAAATATGGCGGATCTATATAAATTACATCAAACTTTTGGGTTAATTTTGTTTTAAGGCTGTCTGCAATAATAAGTTTGGGCGGGTTTTCAAATTTTTTAAAATTAGATTTGATTATGTTTGCTGCTTTTGGGTTTTTTTCAATCGCGGTTACGTTTGCAAATCCGCGTGATAAAGCTTCTAACCCCATTATACCTGAGCCTGCGAACATATCTAAAAAAGATCTTCCCTGAAATTCAACAAGCGATTGCAGAGTGTTAAATACGCTCATTCTTACCTTGGAAAGGGTCGGACGGGTAATATTTTCGTTCGGTGCGGTTATTTTTCTGCCTTTAAATTTGCCTGCTGTGATAATCATATAGCTATTTTACAATGAATATAATTTGATGTATAGTTATTGTATGGAACGAAAAGATAATAAAACACAAGTTATAGTTGTCGGTGCAGGTCCTGCGGGGATTGCATGTGCGATTACAATTGCAAGAGCGGGCAAGGAAGTTGTCCTTATTGAGCGCGGAAAATTTTCTGGAAGCAAAAATGTTTTTGGCGGTGCGATTTACGCTCAGCCGACACGCGAAATTTTTCCCGATTTTGAAAAGTCAGCACCCTTAGAAAGACGAAATATTGAACATAAATTTGCGCTTCTGGGCGAGGATGACGGGACGGTTATTTCTTACCGCAAAAATGATACGGTAAGTTATTCCGTAATCCGCGGGAAATTCGACCGCTGGATGGCAGAACAGGCGCAAAAAGAGGGCGTAATTCTTGTCGAAGAAACCGTTGTCAGGGATTTAATCCTTGAAAATGGAACTGTTGTCGGGGTTAGAACCGAAATCGAAGATTATTATGCTGATATCGTTGTGCTTGCTGATGGCGTAAATTCGCTTCTTGCAAAACATATCGGACTTCGCGCGGATTTGAAGCCGAAAGATGTTGCATTGAGCGTAAAAGAGGTTATTAAATTGCCTGAAGAAGTTATTAACGAACGTTTCCATGTAAATTCTGACGAGGGCTGTATTTACGAAATTTTTGGCGGTTCAATGTCAGGCATGCTCGGGCTCGGGTTTATGTATACAAACAAAAATTCTGTTAGCATAGGCTTGGGTGTTGCGTTGAATGAACTTGTGGAAAAAAGTTTAAAACCTTACGATTTATTGGATAAATTAAAACAGCACCCTGAAATTGCGCCGTTATTAAAAGGCGGTGAATTGCTTGAATATTCTGCTCACCTTATACCAGAGGGCGGTTACAAAAAAATTCCTGCACTTGTTGCAAATGGTGTAATGGTTTGCGGTGATGCTGCGATGTTCGTTAACAATATGCACTGGGAAGGTACAAACCTCGCTATGATTTCGGGTAAATTTGCGGGTGAAACGGCAGTTATTGCGCTTGGAAAAGGCGATTTTTCACAGCAGTCGCTTTCGCGTTATCAGGAAATGCTTGAAAATTCGTTTATTATTAAAGATTTACGTACATATCAAGACTTGATGAGCGGAATTGCAGAAAGAAAGTCGGAATTTCTCGGATATTATCTAAAGAAAATAAATTCTTTCTTTGAAATGTTTACGTCTGTGGACAGTGTGCCGAAACGTCAAAAGTATCACAAATTTATAAAAAGTATTTTTACAGACCGAAAAATTTCAGATTTGTTCAAAGATTTTTGGGCTGTTGTAAAGTTTTTATGGAGTATTTTGGTAAAATGAGCGATTTGGAAAATAAATTATATACGGTAAAATACACGCCTGATTCAAAATCACACTTACAGCCCGTGCAGGAGTGCTGCCGCGTTTGTAATTCAAAAATCTGCACTATAATTTGTCCTGCCGCAGTATACGAGTGGGACGAGGGCGCTCGAAAATTAATTGTAAATTTTGAAAACTGCCTTGAATGCGGCGCATGCAGAATTGCGTGCGAAAGCTGTTCTCTTGGCTGGGAATACCCGAAAGGTACAAAAGGGGTTACGTTTAAACAAGGTTAATATACAACCAGGTAGGTGGTAGACTATCATATATGCATAATGCTTTAATTTTCTTGTAAGAAAGGATAAGAAAATATGTGTTATGAGTATTGGTTATTGGTTGAGAAATTAAGAGAAGAATTAATAAAAATCAGAAAAGATAAGAAAATTTCTAAAAAACAGTTAGCAAAATCAGCCCAAATATCAGAATATAAATTAAATAAAATTGAAAAATATGGAATATATTATACATTAGATTTATTTAAAATTTGTTATGCTCTAGATATCAAAGTGCATGAAATTTTGAGAAAAATTGGTTATTAATTTTTATACTTTTAAAAAACTTGACACAACTATAGAAAATCGTCATAATAGAAACGGAGGCTTTAGCCTCTGACGGTAGTAGACAAAGTATGATTGTAATCTACAGAGGTTGTGAAAAAAAGGGGAGGCATTATGAAAGAGGAATACACTAATCAACATCGCAGATGGTATGATAAAGACCCTGTTTTGTCACAGGCAGTTCATACATTGGAGCAGTCTGATGATGAAACGCAAATAAAAATTGCTCTAAATTTAATTAAAATTATTATTGAACACAATATTGAAGATGAAAAATTCGAGGCAGTTGAAGATATTATCAATGCCGTTGGCTCAGGACTTGACGATAACCGCAAAGGACGCTGGTACGACATTGACACAACATTGAGAACTGCCATGAATATGCTTCAAAACTGCCCTGCTGCAACCCAGCATGTAATTGCAAAAGAAATGGCAAAAATGGTTGTAGATACTATTAAAAAAGAAGAAGATTCAGAATAATAAAGTGGTTATTATTTTATAAATTAACTCAATTTTTTCATTTGATGCATTTTTAAAGATTTCATTCATTTCTTTAATAAGTGCATCTTTTGGCTGTTTATGATTAAATTTGAAAATTTCGTATAATTCTACATTCAAGGTTTGTGCAATTTTTTGTAATTTATCAAAAGATGTAAAACAAACTCCATTTTCCATTCTGCATATTTGTTTAGGCTCAAGACCAATCCTTTCAGCAAGGTTTTCTTGAGTATAGTTTTTATTTTTTCTGATTTCTTTTAATCTTTTCCCAAATAATTTTAAAGTATCCATATAAATATATTAAAATACACTATTAAGTATTTATATACCTGTAAATGGTATATAGTTTGACAAAGTTACCTTAACATGGTAAAGTTTTCTTGAAAGAGAATGAATAATGTTAAGAACTTGACATATTAAACTCATTGATGATAAGTTGATTGTGTCAAGAGAGGTGATTTATAATGAAAAAGGTTAATTTGTTGTATGATGCAACGATTGTTTGCAACATTATGGCGAAAAATTCGTCAAGAAGCGGTATTTTTTTTGTGGCGTATAACGTCCTGTTGGAGTTTTTAAAAAGACCAGAGTATGAGGTTTATCTGTATGCAGATGATTTGATTAAGCTCAGACAGATTGTTAAAACTTGTCCTGAGTTTTCAAATTGTAAGATATACAAATTTTCTTTTTTACAGGAGTGGGTTGCTTTTTTTAGAAATTTAAAAAATGAGAATAAACTTAATAACGGGTCAAGTTTTCTTAGAGGTATATATGGTTTAACAGCTTCAATTTTGAAAAAATGTTATATATTAAGTGAAAATTCCACAAAACTTAATGAGATTGATGCCTATTTTTCTCCTATGAATGCTGTTCCTGTGGTTATCAGACGTAATAAACATATAAAATGTTATACTATACTGCATGATGTTATTCCAATTGCGGAAGAATGTAAACATTTGGCTTGGGAATCGAAATGGTTTCATAAACTGCTTAAATCTATTAATAAAGAAGATTTTTATTTTGCAAATTCCGAATTTACAAAACGTGATTTCTTAAAGTATGTGCCGAATATTAATCCTGCAAATATTTCCGTTATTCCTCTGTCTACAGGCAAGCCTTACGAAAAAATTGCAGATAAAATTGAGCTCAATAGAATAAGAGAAAAATATAATATTCCTTTTGGCAAGAAATATATTTTTAGTCTTTGCAGTTTAAATCCAAGAAAAAATCTTTTATTTTCAATACGAAATTTCTTAAAATTTATTGAAAAAAATAATCTTGATGATTTTGTATTTGTACTTGGCGGGGCTTATTTTGATGATTTTAGGGAAGTGTTTAATGACAAACTTAAAGAGTTTGGTAATATAGAAGATAAAATTTTGCAAATCGGTTATGTTGATGATGAAGATTTATCTGCTTTATACAGCGGAGCTGAAATGTTTTTATTTATGTCTTTATATGAAGGTTTCGGGATGCCTGTCCTTGAAGCTATGAATTGTGGTCTTCCTGTAATATGTTCAAATTGCACATCAATTCCTGAAGTAATTGGAGATTGCGGCATACAGGTTAATCCTCATAGTGATGAAGAAATGGTTTCAGCATTAGAAAAGATGTATTTTGACAGAGAATTTAGAAACTCTTGTGTAGAAAAAGGTATTGAACGTGCTAAATTATTTACATGGGAAAAGTGTGCGGATATTATAGACAATAAAATAACTGAGGCAGCTCATGTATAAGAATGAAATCTCCATAGTTTATATTTGCGATGAATACTATGTTATGCCGACTTGTGTATCTATCCAGTCTATATATGAAAATAAGAAAAACTCAGTTTATAATATTTATATTTTCGGGGTTGAGCTTTCCGATAAAAGTAAAAAACTTATTGAAAGTCTGAAACTGGAGGATATTAACATAAAATTATTTACTTTGGATAATAAATATGATGATATAAATACCACGCATGTATATGTTTCTAAGGCTGCATTGTTTAAGTTTGATATACCATTAATTCTAAAAGATTTAGATAAAGTGTTATATATTGATAGTGACACTGTTATAATGGATGATTTGGCAGAACTGTATAATACAGATTTAACTGATTATTATGCAGGTGTTGTAAAGGATTTAACTTCTGTACACATATTTAAAGATAATGAAAGAGTTGGGACTAAGTCTTATTTTAACTCTGGGATGATGCTATTAAATTTAGAGAATTTGAGAAAGGATAACATCCCGCAAAAATTATTACAGTATAAGCTAAATACCTCATCTGTAAAATATATGGATTAGGATTGTTTTAATGTTGTACTGGCTTCAAAGTTAAAATTTTTATCATCAGAATATAATTTTATGACTTCAAATGAAGGCTTGTATGATAAAAACATTTGTAAAAGAAATTCTAAAAAGCCGATTATAGTTCATTTAACACCGCAAAAACCTTGGAAAACAGATAAAATGCCATATGTGAAAATTTGGAATAAGTATTTTAAAAAATCTGTATGTAAAAATTATAAGTTGGAAAAAGTTAAACCGTTTATCTATAAAGAAAAAATATTGAATAAACGCATTATACATATCGGTAAAATTAAAATATCTTATCATAAGCGTATAAAAACTGATAAATCTATTAATATTGGGATTGTAACTACCTGGTTTGAACGAGGTGCTGCATATGTTTCGCGTCAATATGCAGATGTGTTAAAAGAAAATGCCAATGTATTCATATATGCTAGAGGGGGAGAAGAAAAAGCTGTAGGAAATTCTGATTGGGATACTGAAAATGTTGAATGGGATTTTACGAAAGATTTTGATGGTTATTGGAATACATTGAATCTAAATAAATTTAAAAAATGGATTGATAAAAATAAAATTGATATTGTTCTATTTAACGAACAAGTATGGTGGGAACCTGTCTTGTATTGTGCTAAAAATGGTATAAAAACGGTAGGATATGTAGATTATTATAAAAAAGAAACTGTAGAGTTTTTTGATTTATATGATTGTTTGATATGTAATACAAAAAGACATTACGAAGTTTTCAAAAATCACAAAAATGCGGTCTATATTCCTTGGGGAACTGATATTGAACTTTTTAAGCCAAAATCTTGTGAACCTGTTTCTGATTGTATAATATTTTTCCATTCTTATGGATATAGTCCTAATCGAAAAGGTACAGATTTTTTATTGAGAGCTTTTGAAAGATTAAATGGTAATGCAAGATTAATTATTCAAGGCCAAGTAAAAGTGGAGGATAGGTTTCCAGAACTGGAATCATTAATTAATAAACTTACTACAGCAAATAAACTTAAGTATATTCCAGAAACAACAAAAGCACCAGGATTATTTTATATGGGGGATGTATATGTTTATCCGACAGTTTTAGATGGTATTGGGCTTACACAGGCAGAAGCTCTAGCCAGTGGATTGCCTATAATTGTTCCAGATTGTCCGCCTATGAGTGAATTTGTTGATAAAGAGTTTTCGTCCGTAGTTCAAATAGACAGGTATGAATATCGACAAGATAATTATTATTGGCCGATGTGCTATGTTAATGAAGATGATTTAGTTAAAAAAATGCAGTTCTATGTTGATAATTTTGAAAAGATAAAAAATTTGAAATCTATGGCAAGAAAATATGCATTGAATAATCTGAATTGGAGTAAAAATGCTTCAAGTCTTGGTGAAATATTCCATAATTTACATTTGATACCATGGGAAGAAAAAATGGATTTAGAACTAAAAATTCAAGAATATGACAAAATGAATAGTAATAAGCTAAAATTAACTCTCCCTGAAAAGATTTTTTCAATAAAAAATCAAAAAACTCATAAAGTTGTAACAATGGCAGGTGTTCATATTAAAATAAGATTATAGCTGTATAGTTCTTAAAATCATATAATATCTGTGGCTGCCCCAGTAAATTATTATTGAAATAAAGTTATCTTCCAAATCGGTTGCTTCAAGATAAGTTTCTGGCGCGGGCTTGCGCTGTGATGATTTTACATGTTTGCCGACAAAATCATGGAATTTTAAGTGGAATTTCTGTGTTGGAGTCAGCTTGATTTTTGGCAAATTTTCATCATAAAATCCCATTGGAACAATTTCTCTGTTATATACAGGGATTATGTATTTGACTTTTCCCTGTTCTTTAAAAAGAATATACCAATTGCCCTTATGCTCACGCGGTGTTAATAGATAATATCCTGGTTCTATCATTGTATTTTTAAAAAATAATGGTGCAGTAAGTCTGAATAGCGGATACGGCGACCAAGATGTATCTTTTACATCATACATTTCACCTGGATCAATGTTGTGAACATAGGAAAAATCGGCTGGTTCAAGCTCTCTGTATATTTGTTCATAATCGGTTTCTGCGTATGCAATTCCTGCTGTTAATAGTAACAGAATTAATAAAAACTTTTTCATAATTCTATTTTAACGATTATGTTGAAAAATGCAAGAGTTTTTATGATAAAATGTTTTATAGAAAAGGAGATATTTATGTTAAGCGGACCGTTTTTAGATAGAAGTTGGATGGGACAGAACCCTGATTATAATTCATCGGATATTGTAATGCTCGGAATGCCTTTTGACGGAACTGTGTCATACAGAAGCGGTTCTCGTTTTGCGCCTGAGCAGATAAGACTTGCAAGCTGGGGATTGGAGGAATATTCTCCGCGTTTTAACAAACATCTTGAAGATGTTAATTTTCATGACGCGGGTGATTTAGAATTCCCGCTGGGTAATACATATAAATCACTTGATTTAATTGAAAAAAATGTGGAAGAAATTTATAAAGACGGAAAGAAAGTTTTTGGCATTGGCGGCGAACACCTTGTGACATTGCCAGAAATTAAAGCTGTTTCAAAGTTTTATAAAGATTTGGCAATTGTACATTTTGATGCACACACAGATTTGAGAGAAGAATATATGGGAGAAGAAATGTCGCATTCTGCCGTAATTCGTCACGCATCAAAAATTGTCGGCGCGGAAAATCTTAAACAAATCGGAATTCGTTCAGGCATGAAAGAAGAATGGGAGTTTATGAAAAAGCATAATACTCTTATTTCTGATTATTCGGATCTTGATTGCTTGAAGGATAAAAAGATTTTTGTAACGGTTGATTTGGATTGCTTAGACCCTTCTGTAATGCCAGGGACTGGAACTCCAGAAAGCGGCGGTATGCAGTTTAATGAACTTATGGGATGGTTTGAATACCTGAAAGATTTTGATATAATTGGTGCTGATGTTGTTGAACTTGCGCCCGATTATGATACATCAGGTGTTTCTACTGCCGTTGCAACAAAAGTTATACGTGAATTATTAATGGTATTATGATAGAACGAATAAATTTTTTAAAAGATGAGATAAACAAGGCAAATTATCTTTACTATGTTGAAGATAATCCTTCCATAAGCGACTTTGAGTATGACAAAATGTTTGCTGAATTAAAAGAACTTGAGGCGCAAAATCCGCTTTTAATCACACCTGATAGTCCTACACAGCGGGTAGGTTCGGTAAGTGAAAAATTTCAGCCTTATAAACATAAATATCGCCTGTATAGTCTTGATAATACTTACGAGTATGATGAACTAGAGGATTGGTACAAAAAAATTGTTAAAGAATATGGTGAACAAGAACTTGTTTGTGAGCTTAAAATTGACGGGCTTGCAATTGCTTTGACTTACGAAAAAGGTGTTTTTGTAAGAGGTGTTACGCGCGGTGACGGGATTACTGGAGAGGATATTACAAACAATCTCAAAACCGTTAAGGCAATTCCGTTGAAGCTTTTTGAACCAGTTGATGTTGAAGTTAGAGGCGAAATTTATATGCCGAAATCTTCGTTTGAAAAGTTGAACGAAGAAAATTTGAAAAACGGTGAAAAATTGTTCGCAAACCCAAGAAATGCTGCGGCAGGCTCAATCAGACAGCTTGATAGTAAAATTACCGCAAAACGTGATTTGTCAATGTTTTGCTATACCGCAATTTTTACGGGCGAAATTGAGGCTAAAACCCACTATGACAGCATAATGTATTTGAAAAAACTAGGGTTTAAGACAAATCCAAATATAAAACTCTGTAAAGATGCCGAAGAAGCAGTCAAATATTGTCAGGAATGGGATGAAAAGCGTTTTGGACTTGATTATGCAACTGATGGTGTTGTTATAAAAGTAAATAGTATACTCGTGCAGGAAGAAATGGGATTTACATCACGTGCGCCAAAGTGGGCTACAGCGTTTAAATTTCCGCCTGAAGAAGTTATGACAACTCTTTTGGATATTGAAGAAAGTGTTGGCAAAACTGGTGCGATAACTCCCGTTGCAATTCTTAAACCCGTTCAGCTTGGCGGAAGTACCGTTGCTCGCGCCAGCCTGCATAATTTCGATGAGGTTGGAAGGCTTGATGTGAGAATAGGTGACAAGGTTTATATCAAAAAAGCCGCCGAAATTATCCCTAAAGTTGTAAAAGTTATTGATGATGAGGAACATTTTAATCGTCCTCAATATAATCCGCCTGAATTTTGTCCTTCATGCCATGCAAAATTGAACACACATGACGATGAAGTTAATCTTTACTGCGACAACCCTTTGTGTCCTGAAAAAGTTTGTGCAGGAATTGAATATTGGGTGTCAAAAGATGCTATGGATATCGATAAAGTTGGGCCTTCTATAATTGCTCAGCTTTATAATAAAGGGTTTATTAAAAGTGCCGTTGATTTATACAAACTTTCAATGCAGGATTTTATGCAGCTGGATTTGGTTAAAGAAAAATCTGCATTTAATATGTTCACAGCCATTCAAAACAGCAAACATAGGCCTTTGGCAAAACTTTTGACTGCATTTACCATAAGAAATGTCGGTAAAGAAACTGCAAATGTTCTGGCTTGTGAATTCGGTACGCTGGAAAAGTTGATGGCGGCATCGGTTGAAGAACTGGCATGTGTTGAAGGAGTCGGTGAAATTATTGCAAAAGATATTTATGAGTTTTTCCGAAACCCTCAAAATCTTAATATGATTAAAGAATTAAAAGAACTTGGGGTTGAACCAGAACCGCCTGTTCAAAATATTTCTGATGAATTGAAAGGAAAAACTTTTGTTTTAACAGGAACATTACAAAATATGACAAGAGATGAAGCGTCTGAAAAAATTAAGCAAATGGGCGGTAAGACTTCATCTTCGGTATCTAAAAATACTTCATTTGTAATTGCGGGTGAAAATGCTGGGTCAAAATTAGACAAAGCACAAAAATTAGGTGTTATAATATTATCGGAAGATGATTTTCTGAACATGATAAGGTAAGGTTTAATGAGAAAAAATAATATGCGAATTATACAGATATCAGGACTTAGAGGTATATTAATGGTTGTATTTATTGCAACCTGTTTGGCTGCTGGCTTTGTTGCATTCCCTGCAATTGTTGCTATGAATGTGTGGAACTGGGCTGCTAATTTTATAGCAATTCCTGCTATAAATATGGTTCAGGGCTTGCTTTTATGGGCAATTGTAGCAATCAGCGGGTTTATTATTAACGATAGAAAGAAATATCTTTTTTCTTTCAGCTCTAAAAATAAACTTACTGATGCGGAAGTACAACGCATTTTAGAAAATGTAAAATCTCAAAGTCAGGTTTTAAAAAAAGCTGAAGAGAAAGATAAGGAGAATGTATGAAGAAGTTTTTATTGTTAGCGGCAGTCATTGCATTGGGTTGTTACTCAACTCAGGCTATTACGACAACTACAGGAATTGAAAGAGGCTATATTTCAGTAAGCACAACTGCAAATGCTGAGCTTGCGCCTGACGTTGCGGAAGTTTCAATTGCTGTTCAAACATACGATAACAAATCTATGCAGAAAGCTACTTTGCAAAACAAAGAGATTTCAGAAAAAGTTATTACAGAATTAAAAGCAATGATTAATACATCAAACGGAGATTTTATAAAAACATCTGATTTTAATGCATCACCGCTTTATACATATTCAGGAAACAAAAGAAATCTTGACAAATATCAGGTTTCAAATTCAGTAATTGTTCATACAAAATCTATTGATAAAGTTGGAGCAATGATTGATAAAGCAATTTCACTTGGAGCTACAAATGTAAATAGTCTTTCATTCTCTGTTTCAAATTACGAAAATGAATGTAATAATTTGCTTGAACTAGCATCAAAAAGAGCGAAATTAAGAGCTGAAGCAGTAGCAAAAGCTGTTCCTGCACAAATTACAGGTGTAAGAACAATGGATTTATCTTGTAATGCAAATAATGCAGTCCGCACACAATATCGTATGATGAAATCAAATGTGCTTATGGATGCTGCAGGTGCAGCACCTGAAGCTGCTTCAACAACTATTGAAAGCGGTGTTGTTAAAATTTTTGCAAATGTTAACGCAAGCTTCTTTGTAAAATAATGTAAAAGTTGTTTTTGAATAATTAAATTTTTTCATAACACATTCCGATATAGTAATCAGTAATTACTAAGGAATGTGTTATGTTTATTAAACGTACAGATAGTGTAAAACCTGCGCAAGATATAAGTTTAACAATAGGCAAAACTTGTGAGACATTTAATCTAAGCATTTTTGGAGAGGGGGTTGTTGTTAATGATGCGTTTCAAGATATATTAAAAGATTATGATACTGACGGTAACGGCAGAATTGAAGGGGATGAACTTAAGAATTTAAAATCAGATATATTGCACGCTGCAGGTGATGATAATATTCTTGATGAGAAAGAGTTAGCTCAATTATTTACAAAATCGGACAAAAAAACTGAACAATCTGAAAGAAATACAGCTTTATTTAAAGCTTTTTTGATTTGTCTTAAAAATGGCAGTATGGAATTTTCAGGCAATAATTTATCATCCTTTAGGGAAGATGGTTCAGGAGTGAGAGTAAGACTTTTTGATGATTTTATTAAAGGCGGATACAGAGTAAACATTTATTCTAAAGACGGTATACCAAAAGAACTTATTACCTGCACAAATTGTGATTGTAGAGAAGGTGAGTTTAATAAACCCACAAATAATAATATGACATCTCATGTTATATATGATGATAATGGCAATGTATCAGAACAATCCTGTATATACCCTGGTGATGATTGGACCAGCCCGTATACTCAGCATACGTTATTTGAATATGATGAGAGTGGGAATTTGGTTTCAAAAATTGATAAATATAAAGACACTAAAACTGGAGATACTAAATACACAACTACAAAATACAGTACAGATGAGTCAGTTTTACAAACAACAATTATAACAAATAAAAATGGTTTGAGCAGAACAGAAGTTACAAATTATTCTGGTGATACTATATTGAACAGGCAGATAAAACAGGAAAAAGATGATATTTTTGTTGTCGAAGAATATGATGGTGCAAATCTTGACAATCGTATGGATTACTTACCATCAAAACGGACAATTTATGATAAAGCTGCAAAAACTGTGAAATCAACTGAAATAAATAATTTCAGTGCAGAAGGTATTTTAATTGGCAAAACTGTGGAAGAAAATGGTAAGATAAGAAAATATGATTACAGCAAACCCGATGGCGTTATAGAAACTTCTTCGCAAGGCGGAATTGGCAATTGCTTTTTTCTTGAAACAATTAATACTTTGAATTTATCTGATGAAGGAAAAAAGATTTTAAATAGTATGATAAGTACAGATGAAAATGGTGATTTTAAGGTTTCGTTTGGCGGAGCTTCTAAAATTATAGAAGATTTGAACAGTGGAATAAAAAATTTTCCGCGTGAAAAAATATTTATAAAACCAGATTATATTATTACACAAGAAGAATATAAAGACGCATGTGTAAGAGCGGGTAAAGATTTTTCTACAGGCGATAAAGATGTACTGCTTTTGGAACTTGCATACGCAAAATACCGTAAAGATGCCACTCAGACTGTTGAAGAAAATGATGTGAACTTAAGTTTGTTTACAGATGATACTAAATTGATTGCAGGTCTTGATGTCGCAAGAGGCTGGAATGTTGATGCAGAAGATATGGGAGCAGGCGGTATGCTCGGTGTAACTATGTATCTGTTTACTGGTAAAAAGTCTGATGTTTATTTTAGTCCTTCAGAAACTCATAATGTTTGTCATATTGATTCAGATGGAAATCTTACAGCAGTTGAAAATAGTTCAAGCAGCTGGGATACAAGTTTAAAAAATAATGAGTCAAATGTATTTAATAATCGTTATGATGATATTGAGCAAGTAATTAGCAGGATGAAAAAACAAGCAAATAAAAAGAATGGTACGTTTAAAAATCTAGCAGTTGAAGTTTCTTTGCCTATCACTCAGCAAGTCATAAACGGACAGGTGGTGACAGGAGGTAATCATGCTTTTACTGTTAAAGGAATAACAGACAGCAAAATCCTACTGGTAAATCCATGGGATTCTTCAAAAGAAGTTACAATAACCATAGAAGATTTTAAAAAATCTGCATGTATGATTAACATGCTTACTTTACAATCATAAAAGATTTTAAACTTCTTCCTGCTCCATCGCCGACAGAGGTTATATTATATTGTTTTAAGTAGTTCATTGAAGTTGAGCTTCCGCCGTCAAATGCCATTGCTCTGTCCCAGCCGAGTTTTCGTACATACTCTTGAACCTCATACAAATCCATTGGATGCTCGTCTGTAATTATTAATATTTGTGCTTCTTCATTTTTTAAACCAATAATCGTTCTGGAAGTTTTGTGTAAAACTGAACAGCTTTCACGAACAATATTGCCGTCAGCATCTTTCACTATAAAGAATTCTTCTTCCAATCTCAACTGCGGATAAATCAAAGGCCCGCCCTGAGCTGATGTGATTATGTTGCATCCGAAGTCTACAGAGCTTTTGTGAGGTACAATTTCGTAATGTCTTTTACCGTTTGAACACTCTACAACTCTGAATTCTGTTCTGTTTAATATTTTGTCAACATTACGTCTTAAAATTGGACTTGAAAGCAGGCTTTGATTAGCCTGAGGATCTTCTGCCGTATTTCTGTCTGTCACAATATATGAAATTGATTTTTCGTTATTTGGATCAAAGTAACCAGCGTTAACAGTTAGTTTCGCCTTGCTTCTTTGATGCGCTTCTTTATTGGTAATAAGGCTTTCAGAGCTTATGAAATGTATTCTTTTTTTTATTTTCTCACCTGTTAAAGCTATATGATAAATCCCGTCATTATATTCAATATTAATCCCTGCATTTGCGCATGTGGAAGTGAAAATTAAAGTCATTATCAGTAATAATTTTTTCATATTATAAATCCTTTGATTTGTAGAATGCTATGATTGCACAAAGAAATGCCGCAGGCGGAAAAACTGAAGTAATAAACGGATGAAGAACCCCCTTTTCTGCAAGCAAATCAAAGAAAGGAAGTGTTATGTAATAAACAAATATACATCCGATTGCAATTGTAAAACCGATAAGTTTTTGTTCCCTTGGTTTACTGAAACCCAAAAGAGCTCCCATAATTGCAAGAAGAATACATACAAATGGGTGGAAAAATCTTTGCAGATATTTGTTTAACATATATCTGTATTCTTCATCCAAATTCTCTTTTTTAAGCAGTTTAATATAATTTTTTAAATCACGGTTATTAATTTCACGTTCTTTTTTTACAGAATATGTCATAAGGGTGAATGCATTTTTAGCATCTTCACCTTCTAAAATATCCATGGTATCAAATTTATCAATATCAATAAAAATTCCGTCGCTGGTAATCTGGTATTGAGTAATATCATTTAAAACCCATTTATCAGGATAGTTTTTCCCAGTTTTCGCGTGGTATATGTTTTTTAGTTGGTGAACATCATTATATTGTTTTTTGCTAAAATCTAAAACTATTACATTATACATTGTTGTTTGGGAAAATTTTGAAACTATTACTGACTTCGTAGGTATTCCGTCTTTATCTTTTTGTGTGTAAATATATTGGGTTGAAATATATCCGCCTTTAATAGCATTTTTTTTGTTAACAGAAAATGGAATAAGTTTATCACCTGTCACAAAACATAATCCTGTGACAATAACACTTAGGACAAGTACAGGTACAATGATTCTTTGAAAAGATAGACCTACTGCACGAAATATTGTAAGTTCACTGTCTTTACTCAACTTATCAAATGTGAATAATGTTCCTAACAGTAATCCTACAGGAAAAGCTTTACCCAAGATTAATGGTAATTCATAAAATAATATAAGTATAGCAGTTTTTATGGTATATGTGCCTGCCAGAGCCTTTTTAATTGTACTTAAAAGCATCTCAGGTGCAATCCAAACAACCGTGAAAAGCAAAATTGAAACGAAAGTTGCTAATGCAACCTGAGTAAAAATATATCTGTCATAAATTGTTATTTTAGGAACTAATTTCATTACAGAGCAAAATCCTTTCCTAAATAAAATTCTTTTGCGACAGGATCAACGGCAACATCTTTACTTCTGCCCTGAATTTTAATTTTACCGTCAAAAATTACATAAGCTCTATCTGTGATTGAAAGAGTTGCTTTAGGGTTGTGGTCTGTGATAAGTACTCCCAACCCCTTGTCCTCGGAGATTTTTCTAATATTATCTTTAATCTCACCGATTGCAATTGGGTCAATACCCGCGAAAGGTTCGTCCAATAACATAAAATCAGGGCTTGCAGCAAGTGCTCTTGCAATTTCTACCCTTCTGCGTTCTCCCCCTGAAAGTGCGACAGCAGGAGATGTTCTGAGTTTTGCAACACCGAATTCTGATAAAAGTTCTTCTAACTTCATTCTTTTTTCATTGACTGTAAGTTTGTCATTCATTTCAAGAACTAGTTTAATGTTATCTTCAACAGAAAGCTTTCTGAAAATAGAAGCTTCTTGCGGCAGATATCCAATACCTGATTTTGCACGTTCATTCATAGGCCAGTTGGAAATATCTTCTCCGTCAAGAAAAATATGACCTTTATTTGGTTTCACAAGTCCTACAACCATATAAAATGTAGTTGTTTTACCTGCTCCATTAGGGCCTAAAAGGCACACAACCTCGCCTTTGTTAATATCAAAAGTAACATCATTAACAACACTTCTGTCACCGTATATTTTAATTAAATTTCTAGCTTCAATCCTCATAAATACCCCTCGCTATTATTTATATTGTACCTTAAAAAAAATATTTATACAATGTAAATAAATGTAAATATATCTCAGATATATGTTTAGTATATATTAATGCGCGGTATATATATAATATAAACCATTTTCTTTTTCTTTATTTTCTCCTACACACACTTAAACCTTTTACCAAATATGAGATTGGCCGTTTGTAAAAACGGCTTTTATTTTGCAATTTTTTCAGAAATATGTTATAATATTCTAGTATTTTTTATAGGAGCAGGATTTATGATAATACATGAAACATTATTACATCAAACCTTCGCCTCGCCTGAAACGGCATCGCTCACAATCAAATCGAAAAACGTGGTTTCCGATTATGATTGTTCGACTCTCGAACAGAGTTCTCGTGCCTCTGCTCGGCTCGTCGGGGGGGGGGCTTTTACCCTTGCGGAAGTGTTAGTAACTTTGGGCATTATCGGGGTAATTTCGGCAATGACTTTGCCGACGCTGGTTAAAAACCATCAGCGCACAGTTTATGTGACGCAGTTGCAGAAAGTTGTAAATGAATTGACTCAGGCAGCAGAGAGGGCAATTACTGATAATAATGCAATTTCACTTGCTGAAACTGAATATAGAGATCCTCAAGATGCTAAATTGTTAACTAGATATTTAAAAGTTACAAAAAATTGTTCTTCAAATAGAGATGAATGCTTTGCTAGTGAATATAAAACTCTTACAGGTGAAGTTTTTTCTGGTTGGAATGGTTATTGTAGCGGATATTATTCTGCATCAGTAATTTTAGCAAACGGTGCTTCTGTTTGTATATCAAGAAATATGATTGATGGTCGTTATTCAGATGGAAGGATACGACATGGTAATTCTATTTTATATATAGATGTTAATGGATTGCAAGGCCCTAATATATTAGGCAGAGATTTGTTCTATGCTGAGCTATATAGTGATGGCGTCGTTGCAGAGAGTCATAGTGGAGATTTATCTCAAGCGGATTGGTGTTTAAATAATGGTATGGGCTATGGCCCAGGCTGTTTATCTAAAATTATGGAAGACGGCTGGAAAATGGATTATTAAAAAACTCCCGAAAGGGAGTTTTAATATACAAAAACTTGTAACTTTTTCCAAAACCGAATGTGGCGGGTGGAGCGGCTACGCTCCATACATGCCAATGATATTTCTAACTTCGTGAAGTACTTTTTGAGCTTCTTTGCGGGCTTTTTCAGAACCCTCGCGAATAATTCTTTCAACTTCTTCAGGGTGTTCTTCGTAGTATCTGCGTTTTTCCCTTATCGGTGCAAATTTTTCATTAATCAATGTACCAAGCTGGCGTTTGCAGTCTGCACATCCGCGCAAGCCTTTTTCGCATTCGCATTTTACGGTTTCAACCTGTTTTTTATTGCCGAAAATCTGCCAGTATTTGAACGCAACTTCGCAATTATCTGGGTGTCCAGGATCGTCTTTACGCATTCTGCTTCTGTCTGTAATCGCGCTCATTATTTTCTTTGCCGTAACTTCTTCGGTGTCAGAAATTTTTATATCGTTTTGGAAAGATTTGCCCATTTTGTTTCCGTCAAGTCCGCAAATCAATGAACATTCATTCAAAATAGGTTTAGGTTCGTTAAAAAATTCTGTTTTATAGATATTGTTAAAGCGTCTTGCGATATCTCTTGTGATTTCGATATGCGCAACCTGATCGATTCCGACGGGAACTGATGTTGCATTAAACATCATAATGTCGGCACTCATTAAAACAGGATAACCCATCAGACCGTAACTGATTTGAGAGTTTGCAGCTTCTTTGGTTCTCAAAATTTTTGCCATATCTTTCAAAGTCGGGTCGCGTTCAACCCAGTTTTGCGGTGTTACCATGCTTAAATATATATTTAATTCAGCGATTTCAGGCACTAAAGATTGTACGTAAATTGTAGAAACTTCGGGGTCAATTCCGCAAGCCAGCCAATCAATTACAACATCTTTAACATCCTGTTTCAAGTTTTCGGTTTTATCGTATTTAGTTGTAAGGGCGTGCCAATCAGCAACGAAAAAGAAGCTTTCATATTCATGCTGGAGCTTCACCCAGTTTTGTATTACACCAAGATAATGTCCTAAGTGTAATTTTCCTGTAGATCTCATTCCTGATACTATTCGTTCTGTCATTTTTTATCTCCTTACGTATTTATTATACCAGAAAAATTTCTTAATAATAAATTGACTTAAAATCATGATTATCATACGTTAATAAATACGAGGAAACGGAGTGAATATCTCCGACTGCTGCCGCAGCCGTAAAAGTCGGAATACCTGTTGCATTATCTACGTGCAGAATGGATATGTAAAAATGTCATTAAATGCTGTAAAAACGAATAGCTCGAGAGTGGGTACGTGTCCGCACGGACTACCGCTTGGCGCATGCCCTATTTGTAACGGAATGGGCGGGGGCGGAGTGAAAAAAGCTGATTTTTCCGCAAAACCTGGTGAAATGAGTTGGAACCAATGCGCAGCAATCGGGGCATTTTTAAAAGCGCAAAAAATGGCTCAGCAGGCGCGCGAGCAGGATGCCGTAACTTTTGCTCAAAAAGCTCAGGCTTTTCAAAACGCTATGATGAATAATTCGCAAAAGCTTGCAAATATAGCACAAATGATTACACAGACTATGCCGCCGATAATTGCAAAACCCGTTAATTTTGTATTAAATACGATTCTTGGCGGAGCAGTCAGGATGATTGCAAACATTGCTAATTTTGTGCAGACAGTTCACCAGAAACTTGCAGATATTTCAGATAAATTAACAGCGATTATGGGTGAACTAAAAGCCTCAATTGAAAAGAAAATTTCAGAAAGTTTCAAGATACTTAAAAAGAAAATTAAACGCTTGTTTGTGGTTTTCCAACCTGTAGAAGAAACTGAAAATAAGAAAACATTTAAATTAAAAACATTTATACATGATTTGTATAAAAAACTTATAGGTGAAAAAGATGATTAGTCCTTTGCATGATGCTGAAATGGTAAGACAGCAAAGAAATTTAACAACCTCTCAAAAACGGGCGAATATGGAAACCCGCGAGGGGGTGCTGGTTAATAATTTTATAAAAGACAAGGATTGTCCTGATTGTAACCTTAACGATACAATGGACACACTTGTAATTTCAAAAAACACAGCGATGCCCGAAAAGCTTTATGAGCAGGATAAAGCTAAAAAAAGTCTTATGCCGATAAGTGCACTTGCACTCGGTGTAATGGGTGTAATAGCTGGTGTTGCTGGACTTGTTCACCACACATCGAAAATTAATCTTACAATGGATTCCTTGAAACGAGTTCCCCCGACAGTCAGAAACGTAGCGATAAACAGTGAAACAATTCAGGCTTTATACAGAATTGTAGAATGTCCGAATTATAAAACAATTCAAGCGGGTGTCGGCGTATTCTCGCTCACTGCAATGGCTTTTATGGGTAAAACTTTCTTTGACGGTTTCAAAGATGTCTGGGTAAGGAAAAAAGAAGCGGATATTCAAAAAAATCTGCAGGAAAAACTTATTGATATTGAAACACAATCGTTTGCGGGTAAAATTCAAATTACAAGAAGTATGCTTTCGCAAAAAGCAATCGAACTCGGAAAATATTTGAACTATGAACCTAAACAGCGCCGTGACGAGACTTTTCAAGCATTGATGTTTAAGGGTGCTGAAAATAAAAAAGAAAATAAAAAAAGCGACGGTTATTTACTTCTTGGTTTAGCAACCGTTGCGGGTATTGTAGGGCTCGGGTTCTTGTCGTTAAAACTGCTCACCAGAAGCAAAGGGCATCTTGAAAACTTTATAAAAGCTACAAATAATGAAATTTCTAAAATTGTTAAAAATTCTACACCTGAAACAAAAGCTCAGGATATGGTAAATCTTGAAAATCTATTTAAAACAGCTGAAACAAAAGAAGATGCAATAAGAGAATTTATGAAACCGCTTAATTGGAGTGATAAAGAAGAATATATTAAACGTTTATCGCGTGATATTAATAAATCAACGGTTGATGCAAACATTTACTGCGGCGGCGGAAAAACACCAAAACCCACATTCTACTCACACGTTGACGATTACAGAGCATTTTTGTATAACTATCTGCTCGATACCGACAATAAGCAATTTAGAGCGCTGTTCCTCGGAACAACAGGCTTGACCGCAATTGGATATGGCGGAAAGCTTGCAGGCGATGCGATAAAAGAAGTTCAGGTTAAAAAATTGAATGCTGAAACCGAAGCAGAATTGCAGCAAAGACTTGTATCTACAGAACTTAAAAACTTTAAGTCCAAAAAAGATTCGGCAATCCAGCCTTTAATGGATGAATTCTACAAGCAGGCGCGTGAAGGCAAGCCTAAAGAAGAATTAAAAGTAATGGCAGAGAACATATTGTTTGAAATTAAAAACGGCCCGCCGTTTGTATATTCATAGAGGTAAAATATGTATATTCAACCGATACAATACAATCAATATAAACCTTGTATGCTTCCTGCGGGAAACAGAAATTATACCGTTGTCGATAAGAACAAAGCGGATTATTTTGTTTCACAAAAAGAAGCTTCACTGCCTTATATTGCCGATATCTTAGCGCATTCAAACAATGAAGCCCAAGTTGTGGAAACTCTTTATATCGTTGATCAAATGCTTGATAACGGCGTAAAAGGAGTTGATAAAATGTATCCTGTCCTAGCTCGTTTTAACAACACAACTTCCCCTAATATCCAAACATTTTTGGCGGGAATTTACAGAAAAACACAAGTTCCTGACGCGTTCGGCCCGCTTGTAAAGATGTTAATACAAAATTCTTTGCGTCCTCAAACTTCCAACTTCGACCCTAACGAAGAAATAGGCGGGGCAATACTTTCGTACCTTTCTGACAGGTTCAGGAAAAATTAGTTTGTAACGATTTTGTAACATGGTTAAGCACATGTTTAAAGTTTTACAACTCATGTGCCGACATGCATGATACGAGTTACTAACAAACGAAAGGAAGTTCGACAGCAATGGGAATGGCAGCGTCACAAGCTAGATTTTTAGGTCTGACAGCCAGAAAAAACAATGTTGAATTTGAAGGTCAACAGATTAACCAGCAAAGAACAACATTGTCTAACCAGTCTGCAAATTACTACAATAATTTGCTCGGCATGGCTGTACCTGTACCGCCGTCTGTCGACGATTACACAAAAACTGTGTATACTTTCGAAGACGGAGCATTAACAAACCAGATTACCGCAATGATGTCACAGCCTAATGGTGATTATACAATAAGCTATTTGAGACAGTGGACAGATGATTTTTCTGTAGTTTCTGCTAATACAAGTATTGTTAACTCAAATGCCGACAAAACTGTATTTAAAGTTGGTGCAGTATCATTAAGAGAAATGAGTAAGGATAATGATTTTACTTATACAATAAAAAATACTCCTGATGCAGCAACAGGTACAACTGCATACTATAATCCAAAAGATAAAAAATATTATGCAAATAAAAACTTTACAGGTAATCCAATTAATACTGACGGTAAAACAATTGAGTTTAATATTAAAGATGAATATTTGCAAGATTTATCACCTGATCAGCGTGCCCAGTTGAAAAATGAAGAGACTGCATATATTGATCTCCTTAAAAATAAATATGGTTCAGATAGTGAGTATATGGTTCGCTATATTAAAAATACAACTACAGGCGAATATGAACCTAACTTCTATAAGAAAACAGATTTGACAGGTGCAAATTATGATGACAACGGCAATTCATTGTCAAATATTAACTGCTACAAAATAGGCAGTGAAACTAAGTCTGAAGAAGTAAAAGCTTTAAAAGGATGCAGAGTTGAAAAAGACAGTTCAGGCAGATACATTAATATTAAAATTCCTGCATATGATGCTAACGGAAACCCTGATATTAATAAAGGGGTTACTTATGCCTTAACAACTTCAACAACAACAGATCAGGCTGCATATGAAGATGCCATGAACCAGTATGAGTATGAAAAATACGAATACGATCAGGCAATTCAAGAAATTAATGCCAAGATTGAAATCGTTCAATCACAAGATAAAAACCTTGAATTGAGATTGAAACAGCTTGATACTGAACAAAAAGCAATTTCAACAGAAATCGATGCAGTTTCACAAGTTATCCAAAAGAATACCGAGTCATCCTTTAAAACCTTTGGATA
Organism: uncultured bacterium; assembly: GCA_948964545.1. Classification (GTDB taxonomy): domain Bacteria; phylum Cyanobacteriota; class Vampirovibrionia; order Gastranaerophilales; family Gastranaerophilaceae; genus Stercorousia. The sequence continues at coordinate 179,357 of CAREDV010000001.1, forward strand.
ATAAATAAAATTTTTTTCCTTTCCCTTTTTCCTATTGATTTTCTAACGACGAGCACAAGCAAGTCGTTTTTTTTTGCCGACGAAGTCGGCTTCCCGCTACCAATTTTGGATAATTATTCCAGTTTTGGAGTTTGTACCGTTTAATGCGAGGGCGGTGCTGCGCACGCGCCTGCCGAAGCGGGCCCTCCATGTAAGTTAATTTAGGGTAATGTTTGGGGTTATGTCACAGAAGCAAAAAACAGGGAGAGCTGATAGTTTTATGTAAGCTGTTTAGATAATTTGTATCGTTTATTCATAAATTACTTCCTATATAATTTTAACTGTATAATTTGAAATTTTTACTTTTAAAAAGCTTTATTATCAACAAAACATCTGAAAAAATACTATCCCATTGTTTCAATTTTGTCAAACAATATTTTAAATTTATAAAAATGGGTAAGAAAACGTATAAATACGATAAAGTTTTATGTAGAAAATTTGGTGAAAAGATTGTATTTTTGCGCAAAAATTTGGGTTTAAACCAAGATGAATTAGCGTTTAAAGTAAATATTTCTCCAAGTTATTTGAGTGCTATTGAGCGTGGAGTTACGGATACAACTATTTCAACTGCCAAAAGACTTGCTAAAGCTCTAAAGATTACCCTGTCTGAGCTATTTAATTTGTAGAAAATTAGTAGGTACTGAAATATGTCAACTTTTGAACAATATTTTTATAAACAAGTTGGACAGCAAGTGCGCAAATATAGACAATTACGCGGTTTAACACAAGAAAAATTGTCAGAATTATTAGGCTTGAATGATAAATATATTGGTCATGTAGAACGTTGTGAAAGAAAAATGAGCCATAAGGTTTTAATACAACTTTTAGATTTTTTTCAAGTTAATCCACAAGAGTTTTTTGATTTTGATGAATTATATGTTTGGGATAACTAATACTTTTCTGGACAAAAAAACGGATTTATTATATAATTTATTTGCAGGGTAAAAGATATCTTTCTTAAAGGAACCTGACTGACAATTTTTATTGTAGACTTTCGGGTTGGTTCCCGACTAGAAAGGTGGTCGATATGAATGATTTCAATCTGACTTTATTTTTAATCTTTTTGATTTTGTACATATTAAAAAACGACTCTTACCTTAACAGATAAGAGCCGTAGACTTTCTTCAGGATATCGGTAGCTTAGGAAACTACCACCCTGTATACTTATTATTTATCATTTTTCTATGTTTGTCAAGTGTAGTGGGTTATGCAGAAAAAATATCTTAAAATTTTAAATATCGTTCAAGAAGAAATAGAGTATGTTTTAAAACAGATGTCACAAGGCGTTGAGGTTCAAGAACCGCTTAAATCAAAACTTTTCGCGCTTCTTAACGCACCTTCAAAGCACATCAGACCGCTTGTTTCTATTTTATATTTGAAAGCAATCGGTGAAAATATTGACGAAAAACAAATTTTGTATCAATCTGCAATTGAACTCGTTCATAATGCATCGTTAATCCATGATGATGTTATTGATGAAAGCCCAATCCGACGCAATGAACAAACCCTTAATAATGCTTTTGGAAATAAGCTTGCCGTGATTTCAGGTGATTTTTTGCTTTCCGCTGCACTGGATAAGGTTATTAAAATTGGAGAAATAAATCTTATTAAAATGTTTTCAGATACACTTGAAATTATGAGTACGGGCGAAATTGTCCAGCATTTTAACAGGTTTAAAATTCCCTCAATTGATGAATATATAAATAAATCTGCGCAAAAAACGGCAAAACTATTTGAAACAGCGCTTTGCGGGAGTCTTTTGATTGCAAAATCCAATCGGAAAGGGCTTGAATTTGCACGAAATTTCGGCATTGCGTTTCAAATTCGTGACGATTTGATTAATTGCAAAACCACAAATTCTGATATTAAAGAAGGTGTTTACAATGCTCCTGTTATATTTTCTGGCGGTACTGAAATCTCAAGTGATGCTATTGAAAAAACAAATATTTTGTTAAATAATTACATTAACAATGCGCTTGAATGTTTAAATGATATTAGTGAAAACAAGTATAAACTTGCGCTTATAGAGCTTTTGGAGCTAATGAGAGATGAATAAATTTAAAGAACTTATACAAAAATGCAAAAATGAATATATGAAATTAAACCCGACAGCCAGAGAGATTATTGAAACTGTAGTTTTTGTGGTTGTAATGGTTATTATAATAAGGTTTTTTGTGTTTGAAATACGTTGGATTCCGTCAGCTTCAATGCGTCCTACTTTAATCGAGGGCGACAGAATTGTTGTTGAAAGGTTTTCAAGGTTTTATAAAACTCCAGAGCGTGGTGATGTTATGGTTTTTTATCCGCCGTTTGAAAAACTTCCGAATACTCCTTGGCGTATTTTTTCACGCTTGACAGGCTTTTTCTGTAAAGATATTGCATATATCAAACGTGTAGTTGGAATGCCTGGTGATAAATTTGAGATTAAGACTGATAAAGATGGCAAAAGTACTGTCTATATTAACGATAAACCCTTGGATGAAAGATATATTCGAAGTGAGTATTATGGTAAACCCTGCACTGAAGATATGATTTGCGGGCCTGTTGTAATTCCCGAACACAAATATCTTATGATGGGCGACAACAGAGGCAATTCTTATGATGGCAGATGGTGGGGATTTTTGCCAGAAGATAGGTTTATTGGCAGAGCAGTCGTGCTTTTTTGGCCTTTAAACAGAATTAAAAAATTATAATAAATGGTAAAATTTCATATAATCCGCCATAATCTGTGAGCTTGTGCCGTTTACCACAGTTGCTTTTAACTGCTGATCTTTGTCAGTTTCTGATGCTTTTTGCACTTTGTCGGTTTCTTTATTTTCTGGTTCTGTTTGTTTAACCTGTTCTTGAGCCTGAATTTCCGCCACATACTGTTCAGTAAGCGCCTTAATCTCTTCCATTCTTGCTTTGTCACCCGAATATGAACCCGTGCTTTCAATACCGTTTTCAGAAAAATCTTTAAGAATTTCTGCCCATTCGCTGTAGTTTGTAATAGATTTTCCTTGTGCTTGAGCGGATGCCTGCGCTTTTTGTAATTCGTCTTCTGATGTTATGCCGTCAACTTTAATAGTCATAAAATCTCTCCTTCTGTATATATTAAGAATATTATTCCCATCAGATTTCAAAATATATAAAAATTGTAATGAAATTTAATATTTAAAGTTTAACAGTTCGGAAGTTGTTAGAGTGAATGCTTCTGCAATTTGTAAAAGATTGGTATATCTGATGTCTGTAATACCGCGTTCAATATCGCTGATTGTCCGAATTGAAACATTTGCCATCTCTGCGAGTTTTTCTTGAGACATGTCTCGTTTCATACGTTCAAGTCTGATTTTATTTCCAAGTTTAAGGAGTTTAATATTTTTCATAATAAATTTATTTTAAAGGATTGATTATTAATTGAAATGAGTTATAATGTGTTTATATGTGATATATCACATATAAACACATTATTTTGCTTACGGAAAGGAAGTTATGAGAAAAGGATTTACTTTGGCTGAAGTTTTGATTACTATTGGGATAATAGGTGTAGTTTCGGCATTGACAATACCGTCTCTGATTGCTGAATATAAAGAAAAACAGATAGTTACAAGAGTAAAAAAAGAATATTCAATGCTCAGTCAAGCTGTTAGAATGATGATTGCGTATAATGGTCAAATAAATGAATGGGGTGATCAGAGTTATGAAACTTTCGAAAGAGAATTGTTAAAGCAGTTAAATGTTGTAAAATCGTGTAGTGAAGGACATCTATGCGGTGCTCATTATATGAATATGCCTGCTCATGTTTTGTCAAACGGTCTTATTGTTCAACTCCGCAATCGTCGAGATTGTTCTGTGGATTATTCTACAGCAGCTGATGCATTATCTGGTAAAAAATTTGATATTTTTTATTGTGCATCAGTAAACGTATATTTAAGTTCCAGATATAATAGCAGAGGTCATGCTATACCTAATTATAAAAATAAAGTTTTTAATTTTGTAGTTTATTCTGATGGTGTTTTGCCTCAAGGTCACAAAAATGCTGGCTATGATGGAAACTTCAAGTTTTGTGCACCTGATAGTGTAAGTAGTGCCAATTGTACTGCCTGGGTGCTTTATAATGAAAATATTGACTATAATTATTGCAAAGATAAATTATCCTGGGATGGTGCACACAGTTGTAAAGAAGCAAAATAGTTGAAATAATAATTTTGTTTAATTAAAAATTAAATAATTAAAATTATTAAGAAAAGTTTACAAAAGCCTAAAAAGTTCTTTTATAAGGCATTTTTTAACATGCTGACCAATATTGAAACAGTGGCGTTTTTAAAAAAACATTCAAATTTTAACTGGTTTATATGTATGAAAAACATGCTCAAACTGCTTGCAATCAATAATTTAGCAAGTATGATGGATTTATAGTGCAAAGTTGTGCACTGGTCGAATTACAAAAAAGGAAATTTAATGGCTAAAGACGTAATAGAATTAGAAGGTACAATTTTGGAAGCTATGCCGAACGCAATGTTTCGCGTAAAGCTTGAAAATGACCACGAAATCCTTGCTCATATTTCAGGTAAAATTAGAAAAAATTTCATCAGAATTTTGCCAGGTGATAAAGTAAAAGTTGAAATGACACCATATGATTTGAGTAGAGGACGCATTACTTTCAGATTAAAGTAGTGCATAAGCAGGAAAAGTACATCTCACACAATATAAAGGAAAAACAAAATGAAAGTAAGATCATCAGTAAAACCAATTTGCGATAAATGCAAATGTATTAAAAGAAAAGGCAGAATTGCCGTAATTTGCGAAAACCCAAAACACAAACAAAGACAGGGTTAATCGCATAGCTGAAACTGCGGGCATCAGTAGTTGGTGAGGAAGTATTTATCCCTCATACACAAAAAAATCTAACAACAGGGGCAGAAAGGATGCCGCAAGCGGGAGACCGTTTATGACAAAAATTTGCTCGAAAGCCAAGAGAAAGGAAAAAGAAAAATGGCAAGACTATCTGGGGTAGATTTACCTCGTAACAAAAGAATGGAAATCGCGTTGACATATATTTATGGCATCGGACCTACAAGAGCTAAAAAAATTCTTGAAGCTACTAATATTTCACCTGATTTAAGAACAGATGATTTGACAGATGAAGATATTAAAGTTTTAAGAAACGAATTGGCTAACTACCACATCGAAGGTGACCTTCGTCGTGAAGTTACAATGCATATCAAACGTTTACAAGAGATTGGCTCTTACAGAGGTATGAGACACAAACGCAACTTACCATGCCGCGGACAAAGAACAAAAACTAACGCAAGAACAAGACGCGGTAAAAAAGGTATGGCAATCACTAAAAAGAAATAAGTAATAAAATAGAGGAAATAAAAAATGGCAAGACCAGTAAAAACTAAGAAAAAAGAAAAAAAGAACGTATTGCAGGGTGTTGTACACATTCAATCAACATTTAACAATACAATCGTAACTTCTACTGATACTCAAGGTAATGCTATTGCATGGGCAACAGCAGGTGCTTCTGGTTTCAAAGGAGCAAGAAAAGGAACTCCATTTGCAGCTCAGTCAGCAGCTGAATCAGTAGCTAAAAAATCTATCGACCAAGGTATGAAAAAAGTTGAAGTTTATATCAAAGGACCAGGTTCAGGTAGAGAAACTGCAATCCGCGCTATTCAAGCTGCAGGTTTAGAAATTACTTTAATTAAAGACGTAACTCCTATCCCTCACAACGGATGCAGACCGCCTAAGAAAAGACGTGTATAGTGCGAGCGGCCTGAGAGCGAGGCTGGTGGTAGTTTTGCGAAAGTAAAGATAATCAGAGCCAAAGCCCGTTAGTCGTGAGCAAGACAATTAAAAGTTACTCGGGGGCTTGCTTTAAGCCAAAAAGCAAACCGTAGATGCCCCGAAAAGAAAAGGAGAAAATAATGGCAAGATATACAGGACCAACAAATAAATTATTTAGAAATAAAAAAGTAAAAGATTTGTCTAATAGAAAATTGACTTCTTCTATGAGACAAACAGCTTCAGGTCAACATGGTGCAGTTAGAAAGAAACTTTCTGAATACGCTCTTCACCTAGTTGAAAAACAAAAAATCAGATTCACATATTTGGTATCTGAAAAACAATTTGCTAAATATTATTCAGAAGCAGCTAGAAGAAAAGGCGTTACAGGTACAATTTTGCTTCAACTTTTAGAATCAAGATTAGATAACGTTCTTTACAGAGCAGGCTTAGGTATTACACGTAAACAAACAAGACAAATCGTTAACCACGGTCACGTTCTTGTTAATGATAAAAAAGTTGATATTCCATCTTACCTTGTAAAAGCAGGTGATGTAATCACTATCAAATCAAAAAGTGCAGCTTTCTTGAAATCTGTAACTGAATTGATTGATATGGCTTGTGCTCCAGCTTGGATGACAATTGATAAAGATGCTTTGAAAATCACTTTCGACAGAATTCCTGAAAGAGAAGAATTAGATTCTGAATTCAAAGAACAACTTGTAATTGAGTACTACTCTAAGTAGTGCGAGCTAGACAGCTATGCCTAAGGCATATATCCGCATGGGATTTTGAAAAATAATTACAAAACCTGAGTGGAAATCGGCTTCGCCGACAAATAGTTAACAAAAAACTAGGAGAAAAACATGGAATTAAAAATTAAAAATGTTAATACAACAACAAGTTCTGACGGCTCACAATACGGTAAATTCGTTATTGAACCGTTAGAAAAAGGTTTCGGTACAACAATCGGAAACTCTTTAAGACGTGTATTACTTTCAAGCTTAGAAGGAACAGCTGTTACTTCAGTTAGAATCGAAGGTATAACTCACGAATACACTGCAATTCCTGGTGTATTAGAAGATGTTATCGATGTTATGCTTAACCTTAAAGGATTGGTTGTAAAAACTGATTCCAAAGAACCTCAAACATTGAGAATTGATGTTGATCGTCCAGGCGCAGTACTTGCAAGTGATATTCAACTTCCTGCAGGTGTTAAAGTTGTTAACCCTGACTGGTTGATTTGTACAGTAGCAGATGGCGGAAGTTTCCATGCTGACGTTACTATTGAAACAGGAAAAGGTTACGTTGCTCACGATGTACCTAGAGATTCAAAAGGCGTTTCAATTGATGTTCTTCCAATAGATGCAACATTTATGCCTATTAAACGTGTAAGCTATACTGTTGAAAATACTCGTGTTGGTGATTCAATTGATTTTGATAAATTGACTTTAGAAATTTGGTCAAATGGTTCAATTGATGTAACAAACGCATTGAGCCAAGCTTCAAACTTGTTAATTGATCACTTTATGCAAATTTCATCTATTACAGGTCAGCCTGTAATCACTCCTTCAATGACTGTTGAAGAAACTGTTGAAGATGAAGCAGATACACCGACAATGACAATCGAAGAATTAGAACTTTCAGTAAGAGCGTACAACTGCTTGAAACGTGCAAGCATTAACTCAATGAGTGAATTATTGAAAAAATCAGAACATGATTTATTGAATATTAAAAACTTCGGAAAGAAATCATCTGATGAAGTAATTGAAAGACTTCACCACTTCGGTTTAGACCTAGCTCCAAACCCTGAAGTAGAAGAAGAAGTATAAGTTAAGTAAAAAATAAAAGGATAAAACAATGAGACACCAAACTAAAAAACATACGCTGGGACGTGCTAAGGATCAAAGAGACGCTTTGTTACGTTCTTTAGCGACTGAACTTTTTGTACACGGTGAAATCAAAACAACTATGGCAAGAGCAAAAGCTTTGAAACCATATGCTGAAGAAATTATCACCCTTGCAAAAAGAGGCGATTTACACGCTCGCCGTCAAGCTGTTAAATTCATATTTGATAAGGAAACAGGCAGATTTATGGATTTAGCAACAGGAGAAGTTTTTGAAGCTCCTCAAGCTGATAAAAAATTGGCTGAAGAAACAGTTTTGAGAAAACTTTTCACAATCATTGGTAAAAAATACTCTGACCGTCAAGGCGGATACACAAGAATATTTAGATTACCTCCAAGACGCGGTGACGCTTCTGAAATGGCTTTAATCCAGTTGGTATAAGCCATGCGTTATACGCTTCAGGTTCAGTATATCGGGAAAAATTTTGCAGGCAGCCAAATTCAATTTGAAAACGGCAGAGAAATTGAAACCCCGACTATACAAGGTGAACTTGAAAAAGCACTTTGTAAATTGATAATCGGCGGCAAAGCCGCCGTGAATAAAACCCGACAAGTTAAAACAGTCTTTTCCGGACGAACCGACAGAGGTGTAAATTCAGAAGGACAGGTAGTTCATTTTGACACTGACAAATCTATTGTTGCTTCAAAGTTTGTCTATCAGTTAAATGAAATACTTCCTAAAGAAATTTCTGTCAGTGACTTGAAAGCAGTTGATGAAAAATTTCACGCTCAAAAGTCCGCTAAAAGCAGATATTACAGATACGTTTTTGTAAATCGTAAATGTAAAAATGCGTTTGACGGCGATTTGATGAGAGTGAAATTTGATATCAATATTGATAGAATGAATAAAGCCTTAAGTTATCTTTTAGGTGAACACGATTTCTCAAGTTTCAAAAGTTCAGGAACGCTTAACCCGAGCAAAGTCTGTTTTATTGAAAAAGCCGCTGCATATCGTGACGGTGATAAGGTGATTATTGATATTGTTGGAAACAGATTTCTATACAATATGGTAAGAACTATTGTCGGAACCCTTTTGGAAATAGAGGGTCATAACCGTTCTGCCGAACTTATGAAACAGGTGCTTGATGCCTGTGATAGGCGTAAAGCAGGACACACAGTCAGTCCGTACGGTCTGACACTAATGAAAGTAACATATTAAGGAAATAAATGGAGAAAAGCATGAAAACTTATTCAGCAAAACCTCTAGAAGTAGAAAGAAAATGGTATTTAATCGATGCTGAAGGTGAAATCCTTGGCAGATTGGCTACCAGAGTAGCAAATATTTTAAGAGGAAAAAATAAACCTGAATACACTCCTAACGTTGATACAGGCGATTTCGTTATCGTAATCAACGCTGATAAAGTTGTTGTATCAGGTAAAAAAGAAACTGATAAAATTTATTATCACCATACAGGATTCCCTGGTGGTTTGAAATCAGCTAGCGTAAAAGAATTACGTGAAAAAGATGCAAGACTTTTAATTGAAAAAGCAGTTAAAGGTATGTTGCAGCACAATACTTTGGGTGATACTCAATTCACTAAATTAAAAGTATATAATGGTGCTGAACATCCGCATGCAGCACAAAAACCAATCGTGTTGGAAAAGGAGGCTAAATAATGGCAGATAAAGAAATTATGGCTACAGGCCGCAGAAAAACCTCTATCGCGGTTGTTAAACTTGTTAAAGGAAAAGGCAGAATTTTTGTTAACGGTAAAACTTTAAAAAACTATATCGGTAACAGACCTGCTATCGAAATGTTAGTATACAGACCTTTAGTATTAACTGATAATCAAGAAAAATATGATGTAAAAGTTAAGGCAGTAGGCGGCGGTGTCGTTGCTCAATGCGGAGCTATCAGACATGGTATTTCAAGAGCATTAGTTAAAGCTAATGAAGAATACAAAAACGTATTACGTTTAGAAGGATTGTTAACACGTGACCCACGCGTTAAAGAACGTAAAAAATACGGTCGCAAACGTGCAAGAAAACGTTTCCAATTCTCAAAAAGATAGTTTATATCAAATATATACAAAAAAGACGGTTTTCAACAAACCGTCTTTTTTTATTGTTAACAATTGTAACGAAAAATACAACTTGTGAAATTGGAGATTTTTAAAATACTTTATATGTGTAAGAGAGCAAAACATAAGGAGAGATGAGATGACTTTTTTAGCGATTGATGCACAGAAAAATTTATTTACATTGCAAAAAAGCCAATTGCAATTTGAACAAACGCTTGTAATGAGCAGAGCAAACTATATCACAAAGCAAATGGGATATAGAGCACAAGAACTTGAAGATCAGGATATTGATGTAGATGATGATCCGACATATCAAATGCTTCAACAGCAAGAATCATATCTTGAAACACGACAGGATTCGCTGGATTCACAGATAAGTTTGATGGAAAACGAGATTTCGAGTTTGAAAAACCTTGTTAACAATAACATCAAGTCAGCTTGCAGCTTGAACCTAATCGGTGGGTAGGGAGCGTGCCGCTCCACCCGACACATTGTGTATTGCATAGACTTTTACAAAGTCTTGTCAAACAAAAACAACTCAACTGTATTAAGCATCAAAGATGCTATGGTCATGGGGCCTACACCGCCCGGCACAGGCGAAAGGTACGCAGGTGAAACATTTTCAACATCGCCGCGAACTTTTCCCGACTCATCTCTAAAAATTCCCACATCAACGATAACACAATTATTTTTTATTATATTTTTTTCCCCTACAACATTTTTTCCCACTGCTGAAACTACAATATCAGCAGTTTTTATTATGTCTTCAAGATTTTTTGTATGGCTGTGACACATTGTAACTGTGGCATTTCTATTTAAAAGCATTTGTGCAATCGGTTTGCCGACCAAATTTGAACGTCCAATTACAACTGCGTGTTTGCCGTCAAGCTCAATATTGTATTCATCTAAAAGTAACAAAATTCCTTTAGGAGTGCAGGGATAAACATAAGGTTTCTCACCTGCAAAAAGTTTTCCGCAATTGTAAGTTGTAAGCCCATCAACATCTTTTTGTGGTGAAATAGTGTCAATGACTTTCAATTTATTAATATGTTCAGGCAAAGGCAGTTGAACCAAAATTGCTGTGATATTGTTGTCGTTGTTTAATTCCTCAATCTTACAAATCAGCTCGTGTTCTGTGACATCAGATGGATATTCAATTACCAAGGAATTAATTCCGAGTTTTTCGGCACATTTTTTCTTGTTGTTTACATAAATTCTGCTTGAGGTATCGTCGCCAGCAAGAATTACTGCAAGTGTAGGTTTGACGGGCATCTTATCAACCTTCGATTTTAAATTTTCAAATATTTTATCTCTTAATTTTTTTCCGTCTAATATTATTGTCATCTATTCCCTCACTTGCGGTAAATTAAGTCTGAAGTAAAATTGTTTAATAGCTTCTTGTACGACTTTTGACGACCTGTCTTTAATTTCCTTGTCTGTAGGAATTACGCCTAAAACATCCAAGTCGTAACGTTTAAGCATTTCATAAACAGTTTCTAAATCGTTGTTTTCAATCTTGTTGATTATAACACCTAATTGGTTGCCAGCAGCGTATTTTGCACTGAACTCTTCAATACGTTTTGCAAGATGCGCACTTTCATCTGTCGGGTTTGCAACTATTAAAGTTGTATCAATGTCAGTATCTACAAGTTGATTTAAATATTTCAAATCGAATTCGCAGTCAAAAATTACAATATCATAGCGGTCAATAAGTTTTAACACAGCATCATTAACCTGGCCTGTAATCGGGCATCTGCAATCTTTTGAACCTACAAACCAGGAAACAATTATATCGATATTTTCATCTATGGAAACGACAATATCTTCCATTGCCCATTCAACATATTCCTGTTTGGACATTCCCTCAGGGATACCAGTTTTGTATTCGTGTTTACCGCTTCTGATACCATATATTGTGTTTCTGATATCAAGTCCAAAACTATGTCCAAGTTCGCTTGTTAAATCGTTATCAAATAACAAAATAGATTTTTCGGGAAAATATTCTCGAAAAATGTTTAAAAATGCTTTTACAACTGTTGTCTTACCGCTTCCGCTTTTTCCTGTTACTGCAAGTTTAAATGCCATAATGCCTTTCTATTATCTGATAACTGTTTGGTCAAATCCATGGCTTTTCGAGCCAATTCTTCACTCAATGAACCAGCTCCGCAAGATGGTGTTATAAGTGAATTTTCTATAATAATTTTCTCATCAATTCCCATTTTGGTCAAATTTTTTACACCATTTTCAAAAATTTGAATCATATCTTCAAGATTTGCATCTTCAATTGCTTTTTTATCTTTTGTCGGAACTATGCCCCAGGCAATTTTGCCGCCTCGTGCCAGAAATTTTTTAAAATCAGCTTGTGGTGCATAAGTATAAGCATCAAAACTTATTATATCCACTCCTGCATCAATTGCAATATTCCAGTTGCAGTCCGCACAGCAGTGAACTCCGCTTATTGCACCGCTTTCTTTTATTTTATCTGATACGAATTTAATCATTTCTGTAGCATTCCTGCCGTTTGGAGTTGAAAGTGATGGTTCATCAATAAAAATTATTGGAATTGTGTGAGGATTTGCTTCTTTAATACATTTAATCTGCCACAAAGCTTTTTGGGTTAATACGTCAACTAGATTATCCGATTTTACCCTGAATGAAAGGGTATGTGGTCCTGTAATATGTCCTTTTGCATAGCGGGGTTTTGTTTTTTTTATTAATTCTATAAATTTTGGGAAACTAATGGAACAAAAAGAAGACATATCGTCCGAAAATTGGGCAATCATGTCTTCTTTTTTACTAATATTTGTTAATTGGGGCCAGAATGGAATATTTGCGAAATCTCTTTCTACAATTTCCATTGCTTTATCCAAATTGTCACAGGGTAGTGAGCCTATAGCTAAACATTCCAGCGTCAATTCAGATGCCATTAATCACCTATTCTTCAACTGTTTCAACTTCTTCTTCAACAGCTTCTTTCAAAACTTCAGAAGCAGTAACTGCAACAGCCAATTCGCATTTAACTTTAGAAGTTAATTTAATTAACATTGTATATTCACCTACTTTATTGATAGGAGCGTTTAAAGAAACATTTTTTCTATCAACTTCAATACCAGTTTTAGCTGAAAGTTCTTCAGTTAATTTTTTAGTAGTGATAGTACCGAATAATTTTCCTGATTCGCCAGCTTTAGCTGAAAGTTCAAGTTTGCCGAATTCTTCGATTTTTTTAGCAGTTTCTAAAGCTTCTGCATGTAATTTTTCTTGTTTAGCTTTAATTCTTGCTAAATTCTTTTCTCTGTTTTCTAAAGCACCTTTAGTTGCAGCTTCTGCAACAGCTTGCGGCAACAAGAAATTTCTTGCATAACCGTCTTTTACTGTAACGATATCACCTGCTTCACCAAGGTTTTGTACGTCTTTTTTTAATATAACTTGCATTTTTATTATCTCCTTTGCTATTTTATATTACGTTTAATTTCAGCCTACTACAAACAAAACTTTTTGTCGAGAGTTTTTTTAGGAATGTAAAGTACTGCTGAATTAAATTACTGATTTTTACCAATCTTGTTCGCCAAGGCTGCGTGTGCAGTACTATCTCATTGCAGGAAAATAATATTTTACGCCATTATTAGAACGCCATCTCACATAACCTGTTTTAGGGGTTCTGTCAATGTCTAAAACGCTTACCAATGCCCAGTTTCCCTTGATTGCAGTTAAGTTTATTTTTTGCGGCATATTAATTGTACCGACTAGTTGCGCTTTGTCGTCTGTACCGCATCTAATATCTTTTGCTTCTGCAGGTGCTTCTTTTAATAAGGTCAGACCGTATTTTTTACCGTACATGTTATAAAACATTATCCAGTTCATAAATCTATAGGGGTCGTCCTTTTTTATCCAGCCCTTTGCGCCTGTTTTGTTGTTGTAAATAACTTCTGCCCAATCATCGGTTTCATCGGTTACTGCAAGCATCCCAAGGTTTTTGTTCGGAAGATAAACTACAAACAGATGTTCGGGATTTATTGAATCAGGGAAAATTTGGTTTCCTATCCAGCTTATGCTGTGCAAAATTGTTGAAGATTCCGATGGTTCCTTGTAAAGCACAATTTCGTTCGGTGCTTGATATAAACCGAGTGTACTTGTCTGCTCAATGCTCACATACTGCGGTACAACATTGGCACACATTGCTTTTACTGGTATCAATAACATTATTGCGAGTATTAATAAGATTTTTTTCAATGTGACTAAGCTCCCTATTCACGGAATGAAATTTCTGCGTATGTTTTTTGAAGTTTTGTACGTACATTTGACATTTGGCGTTCAATAACCTCATCGGTTAATGTCGCATTTTCATCCTGCATTTTTATACGGAATGCAAGACTTTTGAAGCCTTTTTCAATATTTTCGCCCTGATAAACATCAAAAATTTCGCTTCCTTTGAAAATATTTTGTTGAACAGCACCTTTGATAACTTTTTGAATATCATCAAAAGTTACATCATCATTTATTACAAAGGCAAGGTCACGGCGAACTTCAGGGAATTGCGCCAACTTTTTAAATCTAGGTGTATGTTCTTTAACGATTTCGATTAATGCATCCAAATCGAGTTCAAACATAAATACATCCTGACCTTTGATTTTCATTTTGTCTTTAAGTATCGGGTGAATTTGTCCGAAATAACCTATGCAGGTAAGGTTTTTGCCCAAAATATTAACCTTTGCACTTCTGTATGGATGATAATATTCAACATCCTCACAGGGTGTTAACTTGATTCTTTTTGTCACATCTAGTTCTGTGAAAAGATTTTCAACAATTCCTTTTAATGTAAAGAAATCAGTTTGTGTTTTAACCTGCCATTTTGAATTTTCAACTTCACCTGTCAAAACACCTGCAAGAACTCGTCTTTCAGCAATGCCTGATGATTTTTCACTGCTTTCAGAAACTCTATTGTATGTTGTACCGATTTCATAAGCCCAGAAATTTTTTTGACCGTTATCGTAATTGTATTTTAAGCAGTTTAAAATTGAGCCTGACATGTTTTCGCGAAGCATTGTGCATTCTTCGCTTGCAGAATTCAACACTTTAACAGCTTTTGTTTCATCAAACGGAACCATAAATTTATCCAGCATCGGTCTGCCGATTAGTGAATTTGTAATAATTTCGTCTAACCCTGATGCGAGCATAAGTTTGTTAACTTTTTTGATTACTTTTTCTTCTAAAGAAATAACAGCTGTTTCGCTTTTGCTCGGAAGTGTCGGGGTGATTTTGTCATAGCCGTTAATTCTTGAAACTTCTTCAATCAAATCAATCTCGCGTGTAACATCACCGCTTCTGAATGATGGAACTAGGAATTTTGCAGCCAAATCATTTCCGCCCAGTTTTTTAAACCCTAGATTTTCAAGTATTGAAATGCATTTGTCAGGAGCAATTTCGCATCCTAAAATTCTTTTAATTTGAGCATATCTTAAAGTGATTTCAATTGGTTCAAGTTTATTATCGCCAGCTTCTACAACCCCCTCGATTTTTGCATCAGTAAGTTCTACAAGTAATTGCATAGCACGCATCAATGCAGGTTTGATGGATTCAATATCAATTCCGCGTTCAAATCTTGAGCAGGCTTCACTTTTGTATCCTACGCTTCGTGAGCTTTTTCTGTTGCTCTGCGGCGTAAAATATGCAGCTTCAAGAGCAATATTTTTTGTATTATTATCAATTTCAGAGTTTGCTCCGCCGAATACGCCTGCAAGGCAGACTCCTTCGTCTTTTGATGCAATAAGAACGCTGTCTGTAGTTAATGTTCTTTCAACTTCGTCAAGTGTAACTATTTTTTCACCCTCTTTAGCGCGTCTTACACACAAGTAACCGTTCAGTTTGTCTAAGTCAAAAGCATGGAAAGGTGTGCCGTATTCCAGCATTACGTAATTTGTAATATCAACTACGTTATTAATTGCTCGTACACCAGATGCGATAAGTCTTTTTTGCATCCAATCGGGCGACGGTTTGATTTTTAAATCTTTTAAAATACCTAGAGAATAGTATTTGCACACATCTTCATCAATAATTTCAACTTTAAAATTGTCTGTAGATAAATCTCTGGTGCATTCCAGCGGAGAAAATTTCAACGGTCTGTCAAAAATTGCGCTCAACTCTCTTGCAACGCCGATTACAGACATTTGGTCGCCTCTGTTTGCTGTCGGTGCAACATGCAATACATAGTCTTGGTCAAAGCCGAGAACGTCTTCAACTTTTTCGCCGATTTTAACATCAGGGAAAATTCTGTTAAGGATTAAAATTCCGTCTTCTTCTTGATAGCCGCGCTCTGATACGCCGAGCTCGTCAGCAGAACAAAGCATTCCCTGAGATTCAACACCGCGGATTACAGCAGGAGTCAAAGTAAACATTTCGCCAGATTTTCTATCCAAAACTTGTGAGCCCACTTGTGCGTATGGAATAATTTGACCTTCTTCGATATTTTGCGCACCGCAGACAACTGTTTTTAACCCGTCTTTTGTGTTAACTGTTACAAGGTGAAGTCTGTCAGAATTTGGGTGGTTGTCGATTTTTTCGATTTTAACCGTTTGAATATTAGTAAATTTTGGTTTAACTTCCTCGATTTCCTCAACTTCTAATCCGCTCATAGTAAGCTCGTGAGCGATTTGTTTTACGTCTATATCTGATATTTCTACAAATTCGTTTAACCAGTTTATTGATACCTGCATTATTTTTCCCTCTTTTTCTTAATATAACTAAATTCTATAACAAAAGAAATCTAATGTAAAATGTAACAGTTACTTAATAAAATTTTACAAAGCCTGTAATGCAGGTATAATGCCGCATAGCATAGCATAGCATCCGTGCGCCCTTGTCAAAATTTTTATACCAAATTTGTTTATAAATGTACGGGGAAATAATTCAATTTTTTGGAGGAAATAATGGCTTTGGGAAAAGTATCAGTTTTTGCTGTGAAATTTTGCTCTGCGACAAAAAGCGGTGCTAAATATGTTACACGCGGAACTAAAAATTTGGTCAAAAACCATACGCCAATTGGAAAACGATTACGCGACGGTGTACACCACGCACGAGAAGCTGTAAAAATTAAAATGGATCTTCCTGCTGACCCCTCTGCAGGAATGTTTGAGCGTGTAAAATTTTTAATCAGCGAAAAAGGCGAGCAGGCTCTTATTAACTTACAAAAAGACAAGCAATTTGTAAAACTTTTTGAAAAGTATAAGGCACAGAGGATGTCGCTTAAAGGACCTGGACAAAATTTTAGACGTGCAAAAATAAAATACGAAGTTCGGGAAACGGTTAAGTCCGCTCTGAAATCGGGAAATCCAGATTTAAGTAAACTGAATAACGAACGATTTATTCAGGAAGTAATTGAAACACTTGGTGTCGGCCCTACAAAAGCTGCACAAATTATTGCTGATACCCCAGCTTTAGTCAAACAAATTGAGGAAAAATTCGGGCCGAAAGTTGTTGAAGCATTGGCAAATACGCAGAAAAAATGTTTCCCGACAAGGACAATTAAGCAGGCTCAGGAAGTTATTGACAAAGCATTTCCTGGTCAAAATATTAAAATTAAACAAGATTTCGGTACTGCAAGTATTGGTGAAACATATCTCGTTACAAAACCTGACGGCACAGAACATGTTATAAAAATGATTAAAAACGGAGTCAGTAAAGAAACTCTAAATATGGAAGAAAATTTATTGAGTCGTATGGCAAGAGAATTTTTTGATGATCCTAAAGTATTATCAAAATACCGCGAGCAGCTTAGAACTGTATATTCTGACTGGGCAAAGGAATTAAATTTTGTGCAGGAAATGAAAAATAATAAATTGCTCGCGCAAGGTGCTAAAAGATTCAGAGTTGCAAACATTACGGGAATTTCCGATGATGCAAGCTGTATAATTATGGATAAAGCAAACGGTATACAAATGGAAAAACTTATGGAAATGTTGAAATTACATAAGGCTAATCCTGCAAAATTTGCAACTAAATATGCAAAAGAAATTGAAACTAACCCATGGCTTGCAAATCCAGAAAAAGTTGCAAAAGAACTTCCCTCAACTTTGTTAAAAGTATTTGACGAACAGTTTATGTTTATGAAAAAAGGCGCTCAAACCGTAATGCATGGTGATCCGCATAAAGGTAATTTCTTTATAACTGCAGATAAAAATGGCAAGTTAATACCTGAATTTATTGATACAGGAAGCTGTGTGACAAGAACAAGTGCACAAATAAAGGATGATATAAACTTTTTCTCAAACTATTTTGTCGGTAATTCAAAAGGTGTTGCCGAATACTTTGTAAAACAGTGTCCACACAGACCGTTTCGAACAGAATATGTTGTGGAAAAGGTTGCAAAAGATATTAAAGCTGAAATTTTCGGTAAAAAACATAATGTAAGAAAGTTTAATGATGTACAGGCAAAGATTAATGAAATCTTAGAAAGGCACAATCTTCAACTTCCGCCCGAAAGTACAACTGCTATGAAAGCACAAATGCAGTTTTTCTCTAATGTGTCTGATGCAGCCAAATTGACAGGTCAGTCTATTGATATAATAACTCTTATGAAAGATATTCCGCAAGCATCTTTGGGTATGGCAAAATCAGGTATAAATCCTTGGAGTTCTGTCAGGGATGCGTTTAAATTTGCTTTTCACAATCAGAAGCAGGCTATGGGAACAGCATATCAATTTACAATTAAAGACGTTGATAAAGTATTAAAATCAGACGGAACTTTGGCAACTGTTGCATAACTATATTTGTATAGCACCCTGTCTGAATATTCGCAGTTCGTTTCCCATAACCCCTGCGACTGTTGATTCCAAACCTTTGCAGGTGTGACCGTAATCAGGAATTATTAAATCTGCAAGTTCTTCCATATTTTCTAAAGCTTGCTCGTAAGTTTTTGCAGACGGCTGATGTGAAAGATTTGCGCTTGTAGTTGCAAGAACGTGACCATCTGCTATTTCGCAAATTTGTCTAAAAATTTCGTTGTTAGGAACGCGTATTCCGACGGTTTCCATATTTGAAGTTATGTAATATGGTGTTTTTTCGCTTTTTTCCGTAACGATTGTAAGCGCACCTGGAAAATGTTGTTTTATTAAACGGCATCCTATTTCTGGAATTGGCTTAACATATTCTAAAAGGTGATAAACTTCATTTGACATTAAAATCAAAGGTTTTTGTGCTTCACGTTTTTTTATCTCATAAATTTTATTGACAGCTTTTTCTGATGTCGGTAAGCATCCCAAACCCCATACTGTGTCTGTAACAAACGCGATTACGCCGTCGTTATTTAATACTTTTGATATTTCATCTTTGTTCATTTGATAATCCTATTTTTTAATTCCGTTGCATATTCCATTCTAAATAGTAAATTGAGGGCGGTGTAGACTGCAAAGCAAACAATTGCAACCGTACCGATTTTGCTTAATTCAAATATGTATTTTGGAAGTTCAACAAATTTGTCAAACCCGTAAGCTGTTCCAAAACAGATGCATAGCGTAATTACTCCTGCAATGCACATCTTTAATAGGTTTTTAAACAAACTCTTATAATCCATTTTGACCTTTTTGTAAATCAAAGCTCCGAGAACTACCGCATTGAATAAAGTTACAAGCGAGGTAGAAAGCGTAATTCCGCCAATACCCATACCGAGTTTTGTAATGAAAATTACGTTCAATAAATATTTTAATACGATTGATGAAAACGCAACGATAAAAGGTGTTTTGGAATCATTAAACGAGTAATAAACCCTTGTAATGCTGTCCCTGAATACATAAGGCAGGATTGAAACGGACAAGAACCAAAGAGCTTCCGTCACCATAAATGTTGCGGTAGAATCAAATGCTCCGCGCTCAAATACAAGTTTGACAGCATCATAACCGACTGTCAAAATTCCTATAATAATAGGAATTCCTACAAAAAACAGCACTCCGACACCTTTGTTGAAATATGATTTAATTCCGTCTAAGTCCTTGTCTGCAACGAGTCTTGAAAAAATCGGGAAAAGAGGTACGAGAAATGCTGTGACTAAAATGCCGACAGGGAATTGGAAAACTCTGTTTGCATAACCGATTGCAGTCCACGCGCCCTCTGAAATTGACGATGTGAAAAACATATCAACGTAAATATGAATTTGTCCGACAGTTGAGCTTAAAACAGCAGGGAATAGAAGCTCTGTAATCTCTTTAAAATTGGGATTATTAACGAAGTTAAAATTCGGTTTCCATTTAAAGCCGAGCTTTCTGACATTCGGATACTGGATTATTAGTTGTAAAATCGCACCGATTGTGGTTGCCCACGCAAGCGCATAACCCTTTTGGTCATTCGGTACAGCCATTACAATACCGATTATTGCCGCACTCATTATAATTGGCGACAGGTTCGGGAGCATAAATTGTTTATAAATAATCAAAATTCCATAATATATTCCGACAATTCCGCCGATTACAAGAAGTGGTGTCATGATTTTTAAATGTTCTGCTGCTAACGTAATCATTTCAGCCGAACCGCTTGAGATAATTAGTCCCATGATGGGCTTTGCAAACACAAACATGACCGCCGACAACAGAACAAAAAACATCGTTGTCGCGGTCATAAATGTTGAATAAAGCTTGTTTACGCATTCCTGTGGTTTTTCTTGTAAATTCGGTATAAGTTTTGAAAACACTGCAACTGTTGCACTGTGGAAAGGCCCTCCAACACCGCCTAAAAGGATTAAAGAAAGTGACGGGATTTGATATGCGTAATAATAAGCGTCAGACACCATTGATGCGCCATAATAGTTTGCGATAATAATATCGCGCACAAATCCTATTAGTTTGCTCACAATCGTTACGACCGCAATTATCCATGCGGCGCGTAAAACACTCATACTATTCCCATTCGTTGTCATTTCTTTCGATTAACTCCACATACAATCTTAATCCCTTGTTAAATGCACTTCCTTCCAAATCGGGTGAGCTGAATTTAACAGTATTTCTTCCCACTTTAATATATTTTGAAATATCAATTTCTACATTGCGTTTGTATCCGAACAGGTCTTTCGGCATTTCAAAAATCTGTTCGTGTCCGTTTATGTCAACAATGAGTTTGCTTACTCCAAATTTGTTATCAATAATGACTTTCGCTTGTTTTTTTGAGGCGTAAAAACTTTGTTCTGCTGAGATTTGTGCTGAATTTGCCGACAGAATTATTGGTTTTGTCGCTAACGTAATCCCTGAATAATAATGCTGTAATATTTTATCGTAAGATTTATGTAGTTCTGAGCCCATAAATCCTGCACCGTACTGGCTTAAACCCACACCATGCCCGAAGCCTCCGCCATAAGCATGAATTCCTGTCAAAATTCCTTGTTCATCATAAATATTGTCAAATACAACGTTTGCAGAAGGCAATGCTTTGCCATTATTGGTCATCAGGCGGCGTATTACAAGTTCTTTGAAAACTTTATAGGTTTGTGAACGTGTAACAATTTCCATTTCAACAATTTTACCTGAATCTCCGCGTTTTAGTACTTTGATTTCTGTTAAATCATCCAGCTTGTCGCCTTTTTTGAATGCGGGTTTTATAAATCCTGTTGCAGATTGTGCTGGCAGTGTTGTTTCAAGCGCGGTTTTTAATTCATCAGAAGTCCATTCGCGCTCCCATCTGAAATAAGGAGAACGGATATCGTACGCTGTCGGTTTTGACTTGTAATATGCACTTGCTTTTTCCTCATCATTTAGCGGTTCTTGTCCAATTATATCGGGTTTTGCCTTGAGGTAAGGTTTTTCAGGTGAAGGAAAAGCTTTTGTCACAGGGTCAGAAAATGCATTTGAATAGCTTTCCGTGTATCCGCCTGCTGTGGATGAATATTGTGCAAGGATTAAATCCCAATTATAAATTGCAACTACGCCCTCAGTTTCTTTTACAGCCTGATTTGACAAAGGTTTTTCCGTGTTTGCACCGAAATAAACCTGACTTGCAACGCTGTCTACAACGTCATAATTCGGTGATGCTTTAGTGCGCGGGGAAAGAACGTAGTTTCTAGCCGCAACGCTTTGCGCTTTCAATGCTTCCAGACCGAAGTGAACGGGCATTTCGTTAGGTACAACACCTTTTAAATATTCTTCAACTTCAACCATATTGACTAAATTGAAAGTATTGTTATCTTTTTTAATAAGTTCAAATGCTCCGTGATAAAGTGCCTGTTTCCCTGCACGTTTTAAACCTGTTACACCTAAAAGTCCGTAGTCGCTTGTTATTTGAACAGGGCCTGAAACTTTTTCGCTGTATTGCGGGGCGGAAATGTTAAAATATCCGTCTTTGTAAGTAATTTTTACAGGCTGGTTTGCACTGATGTTTGCGATAAGCATTCGGTTATCATAAATCTGTGTGTCGCCTGTACCAAAAACCGTAATATCATTATATTGATAAGTTCCGAAATTTGTTGTTCCGATACCGACACGAACAACTTGAGATGAGGGTTTGTGTTCGGTGACAGCAACAGATTGCGCAATTTCCAATGTTGTTTGCGGAATCTGCGGTATCTGGCTGCATACGGGAAGCGTTGTGCATATTGCAAGTGCTAAAAGATATATTTTTATTTTACTTCCCAAGTTGTACCCTCTTTTGAATCTTTAAGTACAATATTTACTTCATCCAGTGCAACTCTGATTTTGTCTGCGATATCCCAGTTTTTTGCATCGCGGGCTTCTTTTCTGAATGCAATGATTTCTTCCATTGAAGTAAAATCTTTACCGAGTTTTTCACAAATCTGTTTTACTGCATTTTGCAATTCTTCTTCGCTCAATGTTGGTTTTTCAAATGTAAAACCGAGAGTTGCTGCTAATTTATGCAAAATTGTGAATGCATCTTTGTCATCTTTGTTCGCCTTATTTGTAAGCTCAAACAGCACAGCAAGAGCTTTTGATGTATTTAAATCATCATCCATTGCCTCAACAAACTGTTTGTATTCATTGGTTTGTGTAATATCTAAGTCCTCATTAATTTTTGTTTGTTTAGCATTCAGCATACGTTTTACACCTGCCTGTGCAGAAGATAAGGCTTCATCGGAGAACTCTACAGGCATTCTGTAGTGATTTGTCAGGATGAAAAATCTTATTGTATTTGAGTCATATTTTTTCAACAGCTCATCAATAGTCAAGAAATTACCTAATGATTTTGACATTTTTTCCTTGTTAATGGTTACAAAACCATTGTGAAGCCAATAATTTACAAATTTGCATCCGTTTGCGCATTCTGATTGAGCAATTTCATTTTCGTGGTGAGGGAATATCAAATCCGCTCCGCCTGCGTGAATATCAATAGTTTTGCCTAAATATTTTCTGCTCATTGCGGAACATTCAATGTGCCAGCCTGGTCGGCCTATACCCCAGGGTGATTTGTAGCCGAATTTTTCGTCTTTTTTCCATAGAGCAAAATCAAGCGGATCTTCTTTCATATCACCTACT
The DNA here is from genome assembly GCA_948964545.1 of uncultured bacterium. Taxonomy (GTDB): domain Bacteria; phylum Cyanobacteriota; class Vampirovibrionia; order Gastranaerophilales; family Gastranaerophilaceae; genus Stercorousia. The sequence continues at coordinate 202,553 of CAREDV010000001.1, forward strand.
TCAATTCTTGCACCGCTTTCAAGCTGGTCAATAGGCTGTTTTGAAAGATATCCGTATTTATTAAATTTTTTAACTCTGAAATATACATCGCCATTTGCTTCATACGCATAGCCTTTGTTAATCAAATCCTTTACGATAGCAATCATTTCGCCGAGTGTTTTTGTTGCAAAAGGTTCAATATCGGGTTTTAAAGTATTTAGAGCCAGCATAGAATTTGCAAACTGTTTGTACCAGTATTGCGAAACTTCTTCAGGAGTTTTCCCTTCTTTTTCGGCTTTTTTAAGGATTTTATCATCAACATCTGTAACGTTACGGCAGTATGTTACGTCATAACCTTTGAATTTCAAATATCTGTATAAAACATCCCATGTAATATAGCATCTTGCGTGACCGAGGTGTGCAAAATCATAGACAGTCGGCCCGCAAACATACATTTTAACTTTATTATCTTGAATTGGAGTGAACTCCTCAACTGTGTTTGAATAAGAATTGTGTAATTTCATATAAAAATCCCTCTTTTTCTTATAATTTTACTACAAAAATTATAAATATTAACTAATGTAAATAAAAATAAAATAATTGAATATAGCTGTAAAAAAAATACTTTATAATCATGTGCAGTAAAAATAAGGAGAGATATTATGAGTAACAATGTCGGCGCAATCGGTGGTAATACAATTGTTATAAAAAAAGGAGATACGCTAGAGCATATTGCTCAACAATTAGGAACAACAGTAGGCGATTTACTAAAAGCTAATCCAGGAATTGATCCTAAGAAGTTACAAATAGGTCAAAATATTAATATAACTCATCCTGCTATTGCAGCATCAAAAGAAAATATTAATAAAGCTGTCGAGTATGGTTATGGCGAGGATTATGATTTTAGTGTTGCTCAAAATGGCGATGTAATATTAGTTTTAAAAGACGGCAAGACACTTGGTGAAATCAGAGCTGATTTTCAAATTGAAGCAGGCTCTCTTTCCAGATCAAATGATGTAAAAGGCAGGTTTAAACCTAAAAGTTATTATGATATTGACAAATATGTGCGTGTTAACAACTATGATGATGCTAATGTTGATGAAGGTGAACGTATTGTGGTTGAAAGACTACAATTTAAACCAAATCCTAATAGAACAACTTTACAACGACTTTGGCATAACATTACTCACTAAATAAATCAAAAATTTGATGAACAGGTTTTATTAAATCTTCAACGGGACAGGTTTCGTCTAACTCAAGGGTTATTGTCGGAATCTGTCTTTCTATACCCGCATAAGTTCCGAAACTGCCAGGGGTAGGATAGCCGATGCTTGCTTCAACAGGATATTTTATAATATCGGAAATCTTTTCGGCAATTTCTTTTGCAGGCCCGTCGTAATTTACAACTTTATAAGGTGCATGAAGCGTTATTATAAGCTCGGGCTTGTATTTTTCGATTACATCAATAACAAATTGGGTTTCAATCTCGCTTGCGGGAGAATTCCCTCCGAAATAATCGTCTTTATCACTTATTTCCCAGTTTTTTGTCGGGAAATTTCTGTTCAAGTCAACACCGTTTGCGTTTGTTCGTCTGCCCAACTGCATTCCGTCAGGGTTCAGGCATGGTATGAACATCAAACCGTCGGTTTTTGTATATTTTTCAATCAGGAATTTTCCCTGAGGTTCGTCGCCGTGAAAAACCCCGATAATTAGAGTTTTACCCTGTCCGATAAGTTCTATTTTATTTCCGAGTTTGGTTGTTCTATTCAAAAATCGCCTCTATAAATTCTTCAGGAGAAAATTCTCTCAAATCTTCCATTTTTTCGCCGACTCCGACAAGTTTTACAGGCAGTTTCATATCGCGTGCAACGGCAAGAACTATTGCTCCTTTTGCTGAACCGTCAAGTTTTGTGAGTGCAACTGATGTAAGGTTCACCGCTTCTGTGAAAACTTTTGCCTGCTGCAACCCGTTCTGCCCTGTATTTGCATCAAGTACCAGAATACATTCGTGCAATGCATCAGGTGCTTTTTTGTCAATTACTGATTTAATTTTTTTTAATTCTTCCATAAGGTTGAATTTGTTTTGCAAACGACCTGCCGTATCGACCAAAAGTATGTCGTAATTTTCTTTTTGCGCTTTTTCAATTGCTTCGAAAACAACTGATGCAGGGTCAGCTTTGTCTCGGCGGACAATATCTGCTCCCGCGCGTTTTGACCAGATATCAAGCTGTTCTTCTGCTGCCGCTCGGAAAGTGTCGCCGCAGGCTATCAGAACGCGTTTGCCCGAATTTTTAAATTTGTATGCAAGTTTTCCGATTAATGTTGTTTTTCCAGCGCCATTAACACCTGTTATAAAATAGATATTCAGCCCGTCTTGATAATTTAATTTATTATCTCCTGCATTTTTTAAGGTTTTTAAAAATTCAGTGCGCAAATATTCTTTAACCTGTGAGGGCTTAATTTTCGACTGTCCTCTCAGATTATCAACAAGTTCTGCAGCATAATTTACACCCAAATCAGCACTGATAAGAGTGTCTTCCATATCGTCAAGAACAAAATCGGAAAATTCATCATCAGAACCAACAGCTTCTACGACGTTACCTACAAGCGCTTGAGCTGTGTTTTTCAGGTTATTAAATTTGTTTTTAAAAAATCCGAACATAATTTATTATTGAATACCATAGTCAACGATAACTTTTGCCAAAATTCCGTTAATGAATGATGCACTGTCATCGGTTGAATATTTTTTAGCAAGTTCTAATGCTTCATCAATAACAACTTTCATAGGAGTATCTTTAATGTATAAAAGTTCAACGATTGCTATACGTAAAATATCTTTGTCCATTTTAACAAGTCTGCCCAAATCCCAGTTTTTAGCATATTTTTGGATTGTGTCGTCGACTTCTTTATGATTTTTTTGGAAAAATTCTGCAATTTGGATTGCATAATTTTTAACATCATGCTGTGAATCCAATGTTGTAAATTCTGCGATTTCCAGTGCAAGAAGTGATTTTTCGGCAATGTCAATCATCTCGTTAATTCTGCCTGTCATATCAGATGTCATAGGAATCGGTACTGGAATGTTTGCAACACCTATCGGGCGATTAAGATTGACTTCTGAATCAGCTTCGTAATTGTCGATTTGATCTCTCATTGCGATTAATGAACCCAGTGCGATTTTTAATTCATCACTTGCACTGCTTGTTAAAATTCTTACTGATTTAAGAATAATATCTTGTAAATTTTCTCTTGTATAATTTGTTATATTTTTTTCAAACTGTGAAAACAGTATGAATGCTAATTCTCTTGCTGCTCTGCGCGCTTGCATATAATTTTACCTCTTTTACTTTTTGTACGCAGTTATGGTAACACGAAAATTTTAAATCTACAAGATTTTAAGATGTTTGTTATCTGAATTTTTAACTTTCAAATCTTGAAGTCTGTCTTTTATAAATTTGGTTTGATGAGAATATGGTTTTAAATTTAAAAATTTTCTGTAATATCTTTTTGCAGTTGATTGTTTCCCGAGTTTTTCACAGCAAACGCCTATACCTGCGTATGCTTTATAGTATTCGGGATTACGTGTAATTAATTCATGCAAAACATCAAGTGCATCTTTGTATTTATCAAGTTTCATTAAAAGTGTGGATTTCTGTTCATAAGCTTTTAAAAATCCAGGTGAATTTTCTATTAATTTTTGATAAATCATTAATGCTAAATCGTATTCTTCACATAATTCGTGTGAAATTCCAAGTTGTAAAATCGCATTTGGGTTTTCAGGGTTAATTTGTATTGCGCGGATAAAATTCTTGATAGCCCCGCAGTTTTTACCCTCTAGCTGATGGCAGATTCCGAGTTCAAAAAATGCATCGTAATAATCTTCTTTTAATTGTGATGCCATATCTAGATATTTGATTGCTTTTGAATATTGATTCAAATTTTTATAGCAAATTCCGAGCCCAAAATAACTTTCCGCGTTGTTTCTATCTATCAAAATCGCGTTAAGATAATTCTGCACAGCCTCTTTATATAAATTATCAAGACGCAGGGCATTTGCTTTTTCATAAAAATTATTCAGGGTGTTATATTTTTTCGTGTTCACAATTTAATCATAGTTTTTTTTTGCTGTTTGATGAACATCCGTTTGATGTAGAACTTTATCAATCATTGGATTTATTATTGTGATTGTGGTATAAAGTTGTTATGAAAAAGTATCTGGCTGGTTTATTAATATTATGTTCAATGCCTGTTTTTGCAGATGAAATATTGCTTCGCGGGGTGGAAACACAATCAATTCAACTTCCGCAAACTAAGATTAATCAAAAGCAGTCTTTACTTATTAATGACGAACATGTACTTTCAGAACTTATCAACCGCCAGAAAGAAAAAGATTTGGAAGATATTGAAAATCTTTGGAAAGGTACTGTTGAAAATAATCAGGTTATCGGATTTGCGCTCAAAAAACTTGCAACTCCCGAAAGTCAGCGCAGAATTCATTCATCGCTTATGGCAAAAACATTGTCTGCAGTTGTTGCAGGAGCATCTTTTGCGCCGTCTTTAATCGGTGCTGATTATGCCGTGCAATCGGGTGCGTTTGCAGCTGGCAGACTTGCGCAAAACCTTATAAACCGTAAGAATATGCCGACAGAAATTCCTTTGACAGATACTGAACTTATTGAACTTGCAGGACTTGTTGAAAATTTGCAGGATAAAATTATTACCGCATATTATAATTACAAAAGTTCGCTCTCTCAGCTGAAAGAAACGCGTCAAAAATTACTTCTTTATAATAAAAATTATGCAAACGCGCTTGATGATGAAGATTTAATGGAAATTGCGATTTCCTCATCCTTATATGACAATATGCGTGTAGAAGAATTTTATTACATGGAAAATGCAAAGAAATATCACCTTGAACTTCAAAGACTTGCAGGGAAAAAAGTTGTAGATAAATTAAATTTGTATCAATTTAACTACAATTCTACTCTTGTCGGAGAAAAGGGGGGCAAATGAAAAAAGTATTGACAATGTGTTTGATATTATTTGCATTACCAGCATTTGCTGTCAGCTATGAAGATTTGCAAATGCCAAAAGAGCATGCGTATCGCACAGGTTTGTCCGAAGATCCTGAAAAAGAATATTTTGAAGCCAAAGCAGAAAATCCTCTCCATCAGGAGTATGTTAAAAAAGAAGCTCAAGCTTTTAATGTGAATGATTTAACCTTTGCAGATTTAAGTGTTAAACAAATCTCGAGAGAAGTTTCTGCAGACTTGGAACTTGATCAGGAAGATATGGTCGGAGATTTATCCGTACTATGGCAGGGGGCTGCATCTCAAAGCGATACAATAAATTTTGCACTTTATAAGCTTGCAAATCCTGACGAGGATAAACCCGATGAAAAATCTGTTAAAAAAGTTCTGACAACAATTGCAAGTATGTCCACTCTTGCTGGTGCTACTATGGGAAACCCTGTTGTTGCAGCGGGTTCTTTAATCGGAAGCAATGTCCTTGGGATTATGTCACAGGATACAAAAGCTTTAAACTATAAATATACTAAAGTTACTGATGCTGATATGATTATACTGGTCAGAAAAATTGAGGATTTACAGCAGAGAACAGTCGACCTTTATTATAATTATATGACTTCCCGCAAAAAACTTAAAATGCTTGATAAAATCGTTGCAGAGCGCAAGAAAAATTACGAATATGCTCAAAATATGTCAAGAGAAGTTATTCTGATTACAGATGCATATTACAGAACCGCTCTTGATAATCAGATGAAAGCACGCTCGGAATATTTTGCAAAACGCGCTTCTTTAGAACAGTTTGTAGGTAACGAAGTTTTTGCACAATTTGAGCAGGATTTGAAGAAACGGGAAGCAAAATGAAGTTTATTCCTTACGAAGTAAAAACAGGTGCTGAAAATATGCAAATCGATTGTGATTTGCTTGAAAAAGCAATTGTATCTCAATCAAATGAACCGATTTTCAGGCTTTACGGCTGGTCGCCTGCCTGTGTTTCTCTTGGGCGCAACCAGAAAAATGATTTTGTAGATGAAAAATTTTTGAAGGAAAATAATATTGATATTGTCCGCCGTCTTACAGGCGGACGTGCGCTTTTGCACAGCGATGAAATTACATACAGTTTTATATGCCCTGTATCTTATTTAAAAAACGGTGAAAATATTGTTTCTTCCTACAAAGAAATCTCACAGATTTTGATTAACGCATTCAAAAAACTTGATATTGAACTTGCTTTTGGCGGAAAACCAAAATCTCATGGAAACTTTTGTATGCTTGTTTCAACAGGAGCTGATTTGTGTTATCAAGGCAGAAAATTGATAGGTTCTGCACAGTTCAGAAAAGAAAATTATATTCTTCAGCACGGTTCAATTTTATATGATTATGACCGTGAACTTTTGGAAAAGGTGTTTAAAGAAAAAGTTGATACCTCCTCAATAATCTCAGTAAAAGAGATTAACCCCGATTTAAAAAAAGAAGATATTATAGGAATGTTACGAAATGTTAACTGATATTTTTCTAATCATGCAATTTTTATAAACAAAAATACTTTATATAAATACGGGGAATAATTTAAGGGGATACAAAAGATGTTTGGCTCAATTTATGGACCAGGAGTTTTAAATGATACTATAGTTCCAGGATACGGAGTAACTAAATTTCCAGTTAATCTTAATACATTCTGGCAACTTCCTAACGGAACAACAAGAAACTTTGGCGAAGCTACACAATATGTAACTTATCCAATGGGCCGTCCTCAAGTTATGTATGATTTGGCACAAAACTTTACTGCTCCTAATCATATCAGCAACTGGAATCCTATGTTGATTGGTATGAATATTACAGATAATATTGGTACAAATCCGTTTATGAGCCAATTTGGTCAATCTTCAGCTTATCAATGGGGACAAAATCTGCGTATTCAACAAGAAATTCAATCTGCAATTCAAGGTATTGCAGGTGTATTGAACTCTATGGAAAGCAGTTTGTCTAATATTATTAAATCTGATAAATTAACAAATGCTCAAAAAGCAACATTACAAGGACTTCTTGAAGAAGTAAAAGCTTTAAAATCAAAAATTGAAAAACAATTAAAAGCTAAAAATCCAACACAAGAAGAAGCTGTTGAAATGCAAAAAGAAGTCCAAGCTCTTCAGAAAAAGGTCAGCGATGCTGCCGATAAAATCGGAGCAGAAGTAAATGAAGCAGGTGACAGCTCATCTGCATCATCAAGCTCATCTTCAAGTTCTTCATCATCTTCAGATGCAACTGATTTATCAGGAACTGATTATGAAAATATCGATCCTGAAACAGGAAGACATACTTCAATTGGTGATGCTCCATCAAAAGCCGAATGTCGTCAATTCTGTGCAACTATTTTTGATGCAATTGATGGATGCGGTACAAAGAATGATGTAATTGAAGCAACAGTTCCAGGCTTAACTGCTTCAAATATTGTTGAAGTAATTTCTTATTGGGATAAAAATTATGGCTCTGGTGATCAGGGAATGATTAGAAGATTAATTGATGATCTTGGTCATGGTGAAAAGAAAAAATATGTTCCAATGTTATTGAACGCACTTCAAACACGTGCAGAAGCACTCGGTATAGATAATGAAATAGACCAATATGTAACTAATATTACTAAAGAATTAGGTGATTGCAATATCTCTGATGGTATTTGTTCAAAAAACTTAATGGCTATCTACGACAAGATTAAAGCAAAAGAAGCATCAAATAAAACAGGTGCTAAAAACGCTCTTGAAACCAAAAAATCTGAAAAAGAAACAAAAGTTAACGAAAGAAAACAAGAAGTAACAGCTGAAAAGAAAACTGAAATCGCTAATAAAATTAAAGAAGCTTTAAAATTGAAAAAAGTTCCTCAATTATCTTCAGCTTTGAAAATTGAAACTGATGATAACGGCGAATTTACAGGATATTCAATTAAATTTAGAACTTCAAACGGCGAAGTTACAGCTAAAGGTATGACTTATCAGCAGTTAGCTCTTGATATTGAAAACAAAGGCTTGAAAGTTGAAGATGTTTTAATCAGAAATGAACAAGCGTAAAAATCTTATTAATTGATTCCTCATAGTGGTAAAAGGAGTGAGCTTATTATGGTTAGGTAGAAAGTAGGGAAAAGGACTTTGGAAAATTCAAAGTCCCTTTTTATTATAAATATGTTTTTGCAATATCAATATCATTTTGGGTTGTGATTTTAATATTTTTGTAACTTCCGTTTAGAATGAAAACATCATACCCGAGTTCCTCAAGCATTCCTGCATCATCTGTAAAGTTTTGTCCGCTAAGTTTTTGGTGTGCATTTACTATCAAATTATATTCAAATGCCTGCGGGGTCTGGGTATTGTAAAGCTTTGAGCGGTCAATCGTTCTTATAATTTTTCCGTCAACAACTTCTTTTATTGTATCGATTGTTTTTGTGGCAACTGTCAGGGCTTTTTTATCTTTCACCATATAAATAGCACTGTTAATTAAGTCTGTTGTAATCATCGGGCGTGCGCCGTCATGGATTAAAACGTAATCGCAAATGGATGCTTTTAAACCGTTAAAAACTGATTCCTGACGTGTTTGACCTCCCTCTATTATTTTTACTTTTTTGCTGTCTGCAAAAATATTTTTCAGTTCATCAATAATTGATATGTTCGCACAGATGATTATTTCATTAACATTAGAAGCTTCAAATGCATCAATGGTGTATTTTATAACTTCTTTTCCGTTAATTTTTTCTAACAGTTTATTTTTATTTCCAAACCTTGATGATGTTCCGCCTGCGGGAATTATTGCATTTATTTTTGTATTCATTTGTTTTCCTCAAAATGTTTGTATAATTTGTCGTCTATGTCGGAATAGAAAATCCCGTCGAGTTCTATGCCGACTTTTCCTTTATTTACCTTTCCTATGCAGGTATATTCCATGCTGTCGGGAACAACAGCAACAAGCCCGTAATCCTCTCCGCCGTATAAAACAGTTTCCATATCAACCGAAGGGTCGTGCGGGATTTTTGATGTATCAATGGAAATTGTTACTCCGCTTGCTTTTGCAATTTGCATTAAGGCATCTGCCAGTCCGTCGGATGTGTCCATCATGGCATAATCATAATCTGCGTTAGAGGCAATTTGTTTTGAAAATTCTCTTTGAGCTTTAGGTGTGAGGTGAGCTTTTATAAACTTTTCAGGCTCTTTTTTGTCTGCTAGTAACAATTGCAGACCTTTTGCGCTGCTTCCGTGTTCGCCTGAAACAATTACCTTATAACCTTCTTTTGCATTAGAGCGGGATGAGATTTTTCTGCCCTTTGTTGTACCGATTGCAGTTACTGATACAAAGATTTTATCGCTTCCTGTCAAATCTCCGCCGACAATTTCAACATCCTGACAGGCTTCTTTTGCTCCTTCATAAAAATTTTTGATAAAATCTTTGTCAATATGTTTGGGCAGTGAAAGTGAAATTGTAAGATATTTCGGTTCTGCACCTGATGCACAAATGTCGCTTATATTAACCATTACGGACTTATACCCGAGCTGATAAGGTGTCATATAATCCATCTTAAAATGCACATCTTCGACCAGACTGTCTTGAGTTATCACAATACCCAGACTTTTAAGATAAGCACAATCATCCCCGATATATTCAGAATTCAGAGTTGATTTAATTATTTGGATAAGTTCTTTTTCTTTCATCAGGCATCAATATCAATAATAGTAACAAATTCCTGAACAAGAGCCGAATTCCATTTTTTGCCCGCATCCTGTTTGATTACTTCAACAGCTTGTTTCGGTGTAAGTTCTGCTCTGTAAGTTCTTGGCTCTATTAAAGCATAATAAGCATCTACAATCAAGATGATTTGTGATGTCATCGGAATTTTTTCACGTGCAATCTGTGCAGGATAACCGCTTCCGTCCCAGTTTTCGTGGTGGTGTTCTATGATTGGAATAATATCTTGAACAGCGCTTATAGGTTTGAGAATTTCTCTTGCCGCAATAATCGGATGTTCTTTTATTTGTTGTCTTTCTGCATCCGTTAATGGAGTTGTTTTTTGCAGAAGTTCTTGTGGTAACATCAGGTTGCCGATATCATAAAGAAGTATTGCAATTTTCAGTTTGTCGATTTCATCTTTTGGCAGGTCAAAACGTTTTGCAAGGCTTACGGCGAGCAGAACTTTAGATCTTACAACACCGTTTTGATGAAGCGGATTGTAAGTTTGTGTAAGCATATCGGCTACGCTGTACAGCGCTTCTTTCGGGACTTCTGTTTGAAGTTTGCTTTTAATATTTTCAGAAATTTCATTTCCGATATGTTTATTGTGTTTGTTTAAGATATCCATAAACGTATTTATGGCAATTTCCTGCCAGCTTGTTTCGGATATCGGTTTTGCTAGTGTAACTCTGTTTCTGCCGTTTCGTTTAGACTGATACATTGCTTGATCAGTAAGCTCTAAAATATCTTCGATATTTTCTGAATGTTCCAAAAATGTTGCAACACCTATACTTGCCGTAATACGATTGATTGTGTCAAGCTTTTCGCTTTCAAGAGCTTTTCTGATTCTTTCAGCAGCAATCATTGCGCCTTTAGAATCAACACCTGGAAGAATTACATTAAACTCCTCGCCGCCCATACGTGCTGCAGTATCGATTGAACGGGCGTTTCTTTTCAAAACTTCCGCAACTGTTTTTATTGCCAAATCACCGTATGCATGTCCAAATTTATCGTTGATTTGTTTAAGGTGGTCTAAATCTAGTCCTATTACGCTGAATGGCTGTTTTTGACGCAGTGCACGTGTAACTTCTTTTTTCAGATATTCTTCAAAATATCTTCTGTTATAAAGCCCTGTAAGCCCGTCAGTGACAGCCTGTGCCTTAACTTCTTCAAACAATCCAGCAATGGTTATTGCCATTTCAATCTGCTGTGCAAACATATTTAAAAAATCTGTTTCACCAGCTGTCAATTCTTTTCTTGATGAAAATACGTTAAACCAGCCAAAATGTGTACCTCTGGCAAATAACGGAATATTTATGATAGCTTTGCTCGGACTTCCGTCAACTACTTCTTTCAGTACATCATCTGGAATTTCAGGGATTACTGATTTTAAAGTCCCGCCGATATCAAGAGTTAAATCGATTTGTTTTGTTTGGGCGGTTTTTGCATAGATACTGTTGTCGTTATAAACAAGTTTACGTGTTTGAATCGGGCCTTTTATAAGTTTATCTACGCGTTTGATTGACGTATCGTTTGATTGGGCCAGAACTGTAAGATAAATTCCATTTTCATCCTCACATTTTTTTATGATGTTGCAGTGAAGATACCCGAGTTCTCCCTGAATACTGTTTACAATTGTTTCAAGAACGCTTTGCAAAGGCCGTGAAGCATTCATCATATCCCAGATGTGCTGTAAGGTAAGCATTCTTTTGTTTGCGATGTTAAGTTCTCTTGTTCGTTCTTCAATTTCTTTTTCAAGCTGAAGGTTGCGTTCATAGATTTCAAGATAATCTTGTTTCCCGCTGTATATGGTATTTTCAACCTCTGAAACTTTTTTATAAATATCTTTTAAATTTTTGAAGAAATCCATGTTTTTATTATACTACTTTATTTTATTTTTTACAAGCGACGAAGTCGCCTTTTACACTATATATTGAACAATATTTTAGCTATTCTTCCAAGAATGCCGCCCCGATTACACCCGAATAATCTCCGAGTTTTGCCTTGCTGAATTTTATTTTTTCTGCAGGAACTGGTAATGACTTTGTGCGTGCTTTTTTAATTGTTTTTTCGTAAAAATAATCAACTGCCTCAATTAATCCTCCGCCAAGGATTACAAGCTCAGGGTTTATAAAATTAATTATGCTTGCAATTCCGCCTGAAAGGTATTCTGAAGCTTCGGTTACATATTGCAAAACAAGTTCATCATCTTTTTCGATTGATTTTTGAATCATGCTTGAAGTTATTGATTTTCCTGTTTCTAAATATTCTAAGATACAGGATTTTCTCCCTTTTTTTAGAGCACCCTCAATTCGTCTTTCAATTGCAGAGCGGGATGCGTAAGCTTCTAAACATCCGTGTCCTCCGCAGGCACACTGTCTGCCGTTTAAATCAACTATCATGTGTCCGATTTCACCCGCAGTTCCCGTTGCTCCGCGAATTATTTTTCCGTCTTTTATAATGGCAGAACCTACACCTGTTCCGACAAATATGCATACAAAATCGTCACATCCTTTACCCGCACCGAAATTTTGCTCTCCAATCGCCGCTACTTCAACATCGTTGCCGACAAATACAGGTAAATTAAATCGTTCAGATAAAATCTTTTTAAGATTAAGGTCATAGCAATCCAAATTCGGCGCAGCGAGAATAATTCCGTTTTTCCTGTCAATCTGACCTGCTGAACCTATTCCGATTGATTCAATTTCTGAAGAATCAACTTTTAATTCTTCTATTCCATCAATAATTTTTTTTGTTATATTTTTAGGGCCTTTGTCTTTTTTGGTTTTCTTTTTTATGCACTCAATGACTTTACCGCTTTCGCGTTCTACCAGTGCGATAAGAATTTTTGTTCCGCCTAAATCGATTCCGATTGAATACTTTTTCATATACTTTGATTATATATTAAAATTTCACAATTTGCAAAAAGTTATTTTATTTGCTAGCATAATATTGGAGGGGTATTATGGGATTGAAAAACAAAATTTTTACTGCTTTAATTTTAACCGCAATGTCAGCTCAATGTGCATTTAGCGCAGATGTCTGGGTAAACGATTTGAGAAGATTATTCTCAAATAATTCTGCTGTGATTTATGAAATTAATTTGAGAACATTTGGTGCACAGGATACAAATAAAAACGGTATCATTGATTTTGAGGACGGTGAAGAAAGCGGAACGTTTTTAAATGCAATCCCAAAACTTGATGAATTAAGACAAAAAGGTATTAATACAATTCATGTTCTGCCGATTACCCCTGTCGGTAAAACTAAAGCTTTAGGAACAGCTGGTTCTTTGTATTCGGCATTGAGTTTTAATACCATAAATCCTCAGCTTGGAAGCAAAGATACAGCATTGTCTTTAAAATCACAGGCAATAAAATTTATTGATGAAGCGCATAAAAGAAATATCCGCGTAATTATTGATTTACCTTCCTGTGGTTCTTATGATTTGTATATGCAGCGTCCCGAGTTATTTTTGAAAGACAAAACTGGACAATCTGTTGTTCCTGCAGACTGGACAGATGTAAGACTGTTTGATGCAGGTTCTGAAGCTGCTGTAAATAATGATGTTTATACTTTATATAAAGAATTTGTGGATATGGTTGTAAATATTGGTGCAGACGGAATTAGAGCCGATGTCGCAACAAATAAGCCCGCAAGGTTCTGGAAAGATTTAATCGATTATTCACGAATGAAAGACCCGCAATTCTTGTGGCTTGCGGAAGCATCAGAAAGCTGGACTGAACCTGTGAGTCCAAATGCAGTATTTACACCATATAATAAGCTTCTTGAAGCAGGATTTGACGGGTATTACGGAAGCTATTTCAGCCTTAAAGATTTTAAAACAGGCAGGGAATTTATAAATCTTATACAAAAGACACGCGCTAATCTTGCGGGTTATTCTTCACCAAAAGCTGTAATTGGAAGTTTTACAACGCATGACGAGATGAGTCCTGTTTTAATCAATGGAACAAAATTTTCTGATATGATAATTTGGCTTAATGCAACATTGCCTGTGAATTCTTATTTTGTAGACGGATTTGATACAGGAGACAATTATATTTATCTCTGGGCTAACAAGGAAGCATTCAAAACATTTACCGATGATGATTATTATTTTGTTCACCGCGGAAAGATTGATATATTCAATTTTTCAAGAGCTCCAGGAGCAAAAAATGAGGAACTTTTAAAATCTTTTATTCTTGCAAACAGAATGAAAAGACAGTTTGTGACAATGGTTAATAACGGAAAATTTGTGCCGTTGAAAACTTCTAATCCGACAGTTTTTGCTTATGCAGTAAGTTATAACGGAAAAAGTGTGATAGTAATGGGAAATCTAAATTTTAGAAATAATGCAGATGTAGTTGTTTCAGTATCCAGATTAACCACTGAAAATATGGTTTTACCAATAAAAATTGATAGTGTGCCTATAACTCAGCGAGGCGGATTAAAGGTTACTATGAAAGCTGGAGAAACCATTGTGCTTGTAGTAGACGATTTAGAAGTCAAATAGATTATGCGTAATATTTTTGTGCTTTAGCCAAAGCTTGAACACGTCTTTGGCGGTACAGAGCATTTTTTTTCATAATTTCTTTTGTGCGTTTAGTTAATTTACCTGGAACAGCGTGTTTCTTTTTAGCTTCACCCTCTTTTTGAGTCATAAACATACCTGCAACTGACATTGCAGTGTTTGCAGCCTGACCTGTGATGTCAAGGATATTTTCAATTTTTTTAGTTTTCGCTTCTTTCGCTTTGTTCTTTTTGAATTCTGCACGTTTTGCTTGTTCGTTTTCGTATTCAGCAACGGAAGCTTCATCTCCCTGGCCCATTGCTTCTTGTCTATAATCTTCAAGAAGATCATCATCAAGGTCTGCAAATTCTTCTGATGCTCCGTTTTCTTCCATATTAGTTTTTTTGAATTCTTCAAGAGATTCAGTGTTTTCTATTTCAGGAGCTTCTTGTGTTGCAGCTGTTGATTCAGTTGCTTGAGAATTATTTTCTAGAGCAGCTAATTCTTCTTCTGTAAATGTTGGGATTTCGTCATCAACTTCTGGAGTTTCAGTTTTTGTTTCAACTGTTTCAACTGTTTCAACATCAGCTGAAGAAGATGTTTCTGCTGGAGTTTCACTTCTTAAAGCTTCAGCAGCTTCTGCTTGTGTATCTGTAACTTCTAATGCAGGAGTTTCAGCAGGTTTTTCTGCAGCTGTTGCAGCAGGAGCAACTTTGCCTTCTGTTTCAGGAACAGTGCCTGCAGGAGTTGTAGTTGTTTTAGTTTCTTCAGTTTTTTCTTGTTTTTCTGGCTGTTTAGTTTCTTCTTTTTTGTTTTCTGGTTGAGCTGCTTGTTGTGTTTCTTGAGATTTATTGTAATTGCCTGATTGTTTAAGCTTTTGTTTTACTTGTGCTTTTTGTTTGTCATTTAAGCCCATTTCATTAAGTTTTTGGTCTATTAGAGAATCTCTTGTTCCTTCTACTTGAGCTTTAAATTTAGGATCATTTTTAAATTTATCTACTGCAGCTTTAGCTTCAGCTTTTTGTTCAGGTGTTAAATTTTTATCATTATCAATTGATTTATTAACTTCATCATCTACATTTGTTTTTTCTTTTGTTTCGTTTTCATCTTTGTTTTCTGTGTTATTGTTCTTATTTGCTAATTGACCAATAGAGCCTAATGTTTGTAAGCCGCCGCCAATTGTACCTAAAAGATTAGCAGTTTTTTCATCACCGCCAAATTCTGTCATAATTTGACTTGTTGAAGATAATGCAGTACCAACAGCACTTGTAATTGTAGATATTTTACCAATAGTATTTTGACTGCCCATATTGCTTAAGCTTGAAGCTGCTCCTGTAGCTGCAGAACCGACACCTGCAATTGTGGAAATTTTGCTCATTACACCGTTTGCTTCTTTGCCTTGTACTGCTCTTACGTTGTTAACAAGTTCTGCAGAAGAAGAAACAATGCTTAAGCCTTCTGATACATAGTTTAATGCACTTCCTGCTGCAGCTCCGCCGCCTGCAAAACTTGTTGCAACAGATACTGCTGTTGCTCCTAGTGCCATTAAACCTGCTGCTAAATTACCGTTAGCAACATTTATAATACCTTTAGTTACACCGCAAGCTGCGCTTCCAGCAAGACCTACAATTTTTAATACACCACCGACTGTTTGTAATGTAATACCACTTGTTTCTAATGATGTACCTGTTGTAACTTGTACAGTACCTGCGGAAACTAATGCAGCACCAGCTGCTGCTGTAAATGGGTTGCTTAATAAAGCTGTACCAACTGAAATTTGAATAGTACCTGCTGTTATTAATGCCGCACCTGATGCTTCCATTGGAGTACCAACTTGAATTAATACTAAACCTGTTGTAGAAGTGATAGAGAAAATGTTTTCAGCAATACCGATTGCTCCGAAAACTTTGTTTAATTTCTTTTGTTTTTCTTTTTCTTTCTTTTCAGTTTCTTTAATTTTTTTGTCTTTAAGTTGTAATTTTTTTTCAAATTTAACAGATTTATTTTTGATTGAATCTTGGATAATTGTGATTTTTGCTCTGTTTCTTACTACAATTCTGTCTTGACTTTTGAATTCAACGCCTAATTCGTTAATTCTCATGTCATTTTGAGCTAATTTGCTTTGATTGTCTGTACCATCAGATGTACTTACAATTGTGAAACTGTTTGAAGCTAAAGCACCGCCTTGTTCTCCATCTTGTTTTTGCTGTGGAGCTTTTTTAGGTGCACTCATTTGGTTAGCTTCTTCTTCAGCAGCCATTTTTTCGTTTTCTGCAGTCAGCATTTCGTATTCAACTAAGATTTCTTGTTGTTTTTCGACTGCTTTTTGAGATTCTTGAGTTAAAGCAATTACTTCTTCTTCTTCTTTTTTAATTTGTTTTTCTAATTTTTTTGCTTCTTTTTCAAGTTGTTTAGCATCTTTTTTCTCGTCTTTTTCAATTTTTTTAGATTCTTTGCCTGCGTCTTTAGCTGTTTTAGCACCTGCTTTAACAGCATCTTCCTGTTTGTCTGTTTGTTTTGTAATTTGTTTTTCTTGGCTTTCTGCATTATCAGCCATTGCTTCGGGTGATTGTTCTTTTTCTTCTTTAGGTGCATCTGAACTTTCTGTCGATTCTGTATTTTCAGCAGATGGTTCTTCTACTGTCGGTTCTTGTGCAGAAGTTTCATCAGCTGGAGCTGTCGGAGTTTCTTCTGATGGTTCTTCGACTACAGGAGTTTCAACACCTGTAGTTTCTTCAGCTTCTGTTACTGCTTCTTCTGCTTGTTCTGCGCCTTCAGTAGTAGTTGTTTCGTCTGTATTTTCAGCACCTTCTACGCTATTTTCATCTTCTTCATTTTCTTCAGCAGGAAGTTGTGTTGCTTCTGCACCTGTTACAGAGATGATTTCAGCTTCCAATGTTGTTAAATCATTGAGTGCTTTGTCTTCTTCTTTTATAGCTTTGTTTGTAGCTTTTTCTGCAATTGTTGGCATTGGACTATCTCCAACAATCTGTGCAGTTAAGCCGATACCTGTGCTGATTGCTCCGAGTGCAACATTTTTAAGACCTTTTTCAAGCTGCCAAGCCATAATCTGCATCATACCAAGTTCGATACGGTAAACGCCGATTTTTGAAAGTGTTTCACCGCTTGCATCAGTAAAGTCTAATCTTTCTTTTGCAGCAGGGATAATTTCTTCTTTATATTCTGTATCTTTTTTCAAAGCTTCTGCTTCTGCAGGAATTGCTTGAGAGATGATTTCGCTTTCTTTTGCTGTTGCGTTTGCAAATTCACCTTTTGATTCTTCTGATTCAACTTTAATATTTTCGATTTCTTCGTTGTTAGAAGCAATTTTTTGTCTTAATTCTACAACTTTTTCTTTGTCACTTTCAGGCTGCTGGCCTTCTTGAGTTTTTTCTGCCGGCTGTTCTTCATTAAGCTCATCTGCTGATTTACCTGTTAAGTTTTCAAGTTCTTGATTTGCTTCTTTATTTTCTTGTTCCATTGCTTGTATTCTTGCCTGGCGTTCTTCTTCTTGTTTCTGGAATTGTTTAACAAGTTTTGTAACTTTAATGCCTGCAATTTTAGCAAATTTTCTGTCATTTTTTGCAACTTTGATTGATTTAATTGCACTGACAGTTTGTTTTAGCAAATCACTATTGATATGAGCTGATTCTTTAATAAGTTCTTTAACATTTTTGTCGTTTATAACGAAGTCTTCTTGTTCTGTAACTTCAGGATTTTTATCTTCGCCTTGAGCAGAATCAGTTGTTTCAACAGGTTGAGCTTCGCCTTCTTGAACTGCCTCTTCGCCTTCTACTGATGCTTCTTTTGGTTGTTCTGTACCAAGAACTTCGTCTTTGCCAGCAATCATACCATCAATTTCAAGAACTGATGCGATATCGTTTACTGATTGTTGAGTTTCAGCTGTGAAATCTTTAGTATCATTACCTATTACAGCAGCTTCTTTGGCAAGAGTTTTGCCATTAATCATTGCAACGATTGATCTCAAAAAGCCGATTTCGCCTTGAGCTTGTCTGCGTGTTGTTTTGTAGTTAGCTTTTGATGTGTAATCAGCTAATGTGTCGCCAATAACGATTGTTTCATCAGCAAGTTTTTCGCCTAAGATTGCGAGAATGTTGATTTCATTCATTGATTTAGCGATTTCGCGTTTGTCAAGAGAGAAACCTTTATCTTCGCCTGATTTTTTTTCTTCAAACATTCCCATTAAATCAGCATAACGTCTTGCTTCTCTTGTTGAAAGAGCTTCGCCGTTGTTGATTTTAGTCTGAATGTGGTTCCATTCTCTTACGAAAGCTTCGTATTCTTTAAGAGAACGTCTTTGTTCTTTCATCTGCTCGCCGAGTTTTCTTTTTCTTTTTTGTTGTTCGGGTAAAAGTTCTTGGATTTCGTTTTCAATTTTTTCGTTGTTTTTGTCACATTTTTCAATTTTCTTTTCTGCAAGAGGAATTAATTCAAGGAAAGATAAAGTTGTATCTTCCTGACCATCTTCGCCTTCGATTTGACCTTCTGCAGAAACTGCTGACTGCATAATGGTGTTTGCAATATCTACTACATCTTGAGGAATGTTAACTCCATTATCTGCCATTGCTATAATTTCTTCAGCAGAATAAATTGCCCATTGAGGGTCAAGCACTAAACCATTTTTCTTTGCGTATGCTTCAAGGGTATATTTTCTATTAATATCATTTTGAGTTAATGTTGAAGAATTAGTTTCAACGGTTGTTTTTGTTCCATCAGGGTTTGTTATAGTTTTTAGTTTAACAACTTTGCCGTTAACTCTAACTACTTTTTCTACGTCTCCATCTTTGTAAGTTTTTACATCAATATTAGAACCAAAGTTGTAGCCGCTTGGTGTTATAATTTCATATCCAACTTCATCTTTACAATATTTTTCAAAATCTGCAGCTGTTTCGGCATCCATTTGAGCAAAAAGGCGTAATGCTTCAGAATAAGAGATTTGAACTCCGTTCATCACGTAGTAGAAATCTTGAAACATTTCAAATTTGTTTTGCATACCGTTTATTTGCATAGAAATCCTTTTTTACCCTTTGTATTTTCTATCGGCAGTAAAAGGATGAAACTTTAATAAATTACGGTATTTGTTAAGTAATGTAAAGGGCGATTTATTATCGCCCTTTATTATAAATGTTTTTCTATATTAGAAATAATTGTTGATTTTGGCATCAAGCCGACTAATCTTTCCAATGCTTTTCCGTTTTTAAAGACCAAAAGACTCGGAAGTCCACTGATTGAATAATCTTGAGCTGTTTTTAAATTTTCGTCAGTATTAACTTTTACAAACTTAACTTTATCGGAAAATTCATTAGCTACTTCATCCAAAATAGGGCCTAATTTTCTGCAAGGTCCGCACCATGGAGCCCAGAAATCTACAACTACAGGCTGTTCACAGTTCAAAACTTCTTGTTCAAAGCTTGAATCATTAATATCAATTGCCATCACATATCTCCTTTTTTTAACGATTTTATTCTAACACAGAAATTTTTTTTGTGCTATTATCTTAACAGAATTCTATAGGATAAGAAAATGGCAAGAAAAAAAGTAATTGAAATTGTTCTCGATACTGAGACTACGGGATTGGATTATACAAAAGAGCGAATGGTGGAATTTGCGGGTGTAAGGCTTGAAAACGGCAAGATAAAAGATGAATTTCAAACTTTAATTAATCCGCAGCAGCATATAAGAAAATCAAGTATTGCAATACATGGGATTACACCTGAAATGGTTGAGGATGCACCGACAGAGGAAGAGGCTATGCCGAAAATCCTTGAATTTGTCGGAGATTACCCGATTGTTGCACACAATTGTATTTTTGATTATTCATTTTTGAATGAAGCATCTTTGAGAACTACAGGAAAAGAACTAAATAATCCAAGAATAGACTCTCAGCAGATGTTTAAAGAGGTTTATCCAGACTTGTTCTCGCATGGGCTGGAAGCTTTAACGACGAAGTTTGGAGTGGAGCTTGTAAATCACCACAGAGCAATGGCTGATACAATGGGGCTTGCACTTGCGTATCCAAAACTTAAAAAATTATATATGCAAAAATATGATTGGGAAGTTAAACAGCTTGATAATGTTGAATATTTGTTTGAAAGATTTTTGAGAATTCAGCAGACAGTAACGACTTTGCAATCAGAATTGCAGGATTTGAAATCTGTATTTAAACTGTATTTTGAGCAGGGCGGAGAACCGATTATTTCTCAGTCGGGCGAAACGCTTGTTTATAATTCAAAACAGTCGTTTGGGTATGATTTGCACCAGATTAAAGATGTTTTGGAAGAAGTTGGTGCTTTTGAAAAAGCTGTCAAACTTAATACGGGATTTATTGACAGATTGGTTGGCGGATGCAGACTTGATGAGGATAAACGTGAAATTATCAAAGAAGCTCGCCATGAAATTACAGAAACAAGAAATGTTCAAATAATTAAGGCAGGGAAGTAATGACAAACAAATTTATTGAATTTTTTAAAGAACCGCAGGCAAAACCTGTTACTATGAATGAGGAAGAAGTTAAAAAGACTTATGCTCATTTTAGATGGAGAATCTTTTACTCAAGTTTTATTGCATATGTAGTTTTTCATATCTGCCGTAAAAATATTGCGGTTGCACTGCCTTCTATGGGCGATGCTTTGCATTTATCAAATACCGAACTCGGACTTTTAGGTTCAACTTTGTATGTTACTTATGGTATCGGTAAATTTATTAACGGTGTTATAGCTGATAAAGCAAATGTTAGAACATTTTTGCCTACAGCATTAATTTTATCTGCAATATGCAATATTTGTTTTGCATTAAGCGCATTATTTATAACTCCTGGGCATGTCAGCTTTTTTGGCCTGCCATCAGCGACTGTGTTGTTATGGGTAATGGCATTTTTCTGGGGAGCTAATGGATGGTTTCAATCATGCGGATTTCCGCCTGTTGCTAAAAGTTTATCATACTGGTTTTCAAACTCAGAGCGCGGTACAAAATGGTCAATCTGGTCAACATCACATCAAATTGGCGTGTTTGCAGCTGTAGCATTATCAGGTTTTGCAATAGATAAATTTGGTTGGATGGCAGCTTTCTATATACCTGCTGTTATTTGTATTATTACAGGTTTGTGGTTATTTGATAGATTGAGAGATAAGCCTCAGTCTTTAGGTCTGCCTGATGTTGAAAAGTTCAGAGAAGAACCTGTTAAGTGTGAAGAACCTGAAGAAGATACAGATAATCGCTCATATTTTCAAATCTTTAAAGAACATATTATTTGTAATCCAGTAATATGGATGCTTGCTATTGCATATATTTTTGTTTATATTATCCGCTTTGGCACAGAAGATTGGCTTGTAAAATATCTTGTTGATGTAAAAGGAAATGCGTTAACTATTGCGAGTGCAAAATTAAGTACCTTGGCTCTTGTTGGCTCAGCAGGGGCAATTATAGCAGGTGTTGTTTCTGATAAATTATTTAAAGGCAACAGAACTCCTGTTAATATAATATTCTTAATTATGTTGATTGTTAGTTTATACTTATTTGCAACAAATCCATCAGGAAAACCTATTTTTGAAATTTTAGACTATGTTTATGCAGCAATGATTGGTGTATTTACAGCAGGTCCTCAAATGTTAATCGGCGGTTTGTGTGCTGTCGAAAGCAGTTCTAAAAAAGTTGCATCAGCATCAATCGGATTTACTGGAATTTTTGGCTATGTAGGTGCGGCATTGTCTGCAAGCGGTACAGGTTTTGTTGTAGATAAATTTGGCTGGAACGGTGCAATAGGTTTCTGGATGATTTCTACAGTAATCTGTGTGGTTATTTGTACAATATTGTATGTTTACGAAAAAATGAGGAAGCGTGCATAAGTGAACAAGAAATTATACGTAATATCAGGTTCATCAGGTGTTGGTAAAGGCACAGTATTAAAAGGTTTTTTGGACAGAAATCCGAATTTTATGCTGTCAATTTCATGCACAACTCGTGCTCCGCGTCCAGGTGAAGTTGACGGTGTTAATTATTTCTTTTTATCAAAAGAAGAATTTCAGGATTGCATAGACAAAGATAAATTCTTAGAGTGGGCTGAATTTGCTGGAAACTGTTACGGAACTAAGAAAAAATATATTAATCAGTGTTTAGCCGAGGGTAAAGATATCATTCTTGAAATTGATACTAAGGGCGCTTTGCAGGTAAAAAAACAAATGCCCGAAGCCGTATTGATTTTTATTGCACCTCCATCATTAGGGACATTAGAAACAAGGCTTCGAGGACGTCACACCGAAGATGAGGAGACAATTCAAAAACGTTTGAATGAAGTGAAAGTTGAACTTGAACGCGCAAAAAGTTTTGATGTCACAATTGTAAATGATGATTTGGAAAGTGCAATAGCTCAACTTGAAGCGGAGATTAAAAATGCTTAGCGGAAAAACAATACTGCTCGGAATTACGGGCGGAATTGCTGCGTATAAGATTTGTGAGCTTGTCAGAATGTATAAACGTGCAAACGCTGATGTTCAGGTCGTTTGTACACCAAATGCCTTGAATTTTGTAACAAAACTCACATTGCAGACATTGAGCAAAAATAATGTTGCGGTTGAGGAATTTGATATTAAAAATTATAATCCCGAACATATAAGTTTTGCTGATAAAGCTGATATTATGGTAATTGCACCTGCAACTGCAAATACGATTTCAAAAATTGCAACAGGTGTAGCGGACAATTTATTAACCTCTATTGCTTGCGCGTTTACAAAACCTCTAATTATTGCTCCTGCAATGAATTGCAACATGTGGGAAAATCCGATTATACAGGATAATTTGCTCAAACTTTCCTGTACCGTGCTTGAGCCTGAGAGCGGTTACTTGGCTTGCGGATATTTAGGAAAAGGCAGATTATGCAAGATTGAGAAAATATTTGACAAAACCGTAGAACTTTTAAATTATAGACCTCTTACGGGTAAAAAAATTGTCATAACCTCAGGCGGAACAATTGAGGATATTGACCCTGTAAGATATATTTCAAATTATTCATCGGGTAAAATGGGGTTGGCGCTCGCAGATGTTGCAAAAAATTTAGGTGCGGATGTTACGTTGATTACGACAAAAGATGTTTCTAAAAAATACAATATTGTTAAGGTGAAATCTGCGCTGGATATGAAATCAGCTGTTGAAAAAGAGTTTAATAATGCCGATTGCGTTATAATGGCGGCGGCTGTTGCAGATTACAGGGTGAAAGAAGTTGCTTCTCAAAAAATGAAAAAAACTGATGAAGATGAAATTATGCTTACATTAGTGAAAAACCCTGATATTTTGAAAGAAATTTCTGCGAAAAAAGATGAGCAGATTGTTGTCGGATTTTGTGCAGAAAGTGAAAATTTAATAGAGAATGCCAAAGAAAAAATTGCAAAAAAAGGTTGTGATTACTTAATTGCAAACGATGTTTCCCGCAAAGACATAGGCTTTTCAAGCGATTATAATGAAGTAACAATTTTAGATAAAAACGGCGGGATGAAAAAACTTAAAAGAGCAGACAAAATGACAATTGCTTACAAGATTTTTGAGGAAATTTATGGAAAAAAGTAAAATTGTCAAAAAGATTGAAGCTTTTGCACCGTTAGAAACGCAGGAAAAATGGGACTGCTCTGGGTTTGCCGTTCAAACTGCGCGAAATGATATTAAAAAAATTATGCTGTGTTTGACTGTGACAGAAAATGTTGTTCGTCAGGCGAGAGAGCAGAATTGTGATATGATAATTTCTCATCATCCGTTGTTTTTTGTACCTTTGCAATGGCGTGATATTGATATTTACTGTGCACACACAAATCTTGATAAGGCGCAGGGCGGAACAACCGATACCTTGATTAAAACTTTAGGATTCGAGATTTCTGACACGCAGGAATTTGTGCGTTATGTTGATGTTGAAATTACTGTTGAAGAATGTCTTATGAAGCTGAAAGCTATTTCGCCAAACCTGCGGTATGTGAATAACAACGGTGTCAACATTCTCAAAAGGATTGCGTTTTGTGCAGGTTCAGGGTCTGAATTTATACAAGAAGCATATGACAACGGGGCAGATGCTTTTGTTACGGGCGATTTGAAATTTCATACAGCATTAGAAAGTCCGATTGTTGTGTTTGATATCGGGCATTTTGAAAGTGAAATTCTCGTATTGCCTGTGTTTGAACGACTTGTAGGTTCTGAAGTGAAATTTATTTATGCTGATGAAAAAAGTCCGTTTCAAAATCTTGACAATCAAAATTGATTGTATATAATAAAGGGGTAGCCTTATTGGGGCGTCGCCAAGTGGTAAGGCACCTGGTTTTGGTCCAGGCATTCGGAGGTTCGAATCCTTCCGCCCCAGGTTTATAAATAAAGACCTCGTTAAGGGGTCTTTTTTATTAGGTAGTGAATGAATTTTGCAAGACAAGAAATTATTGATATTTTGAAAGATGACAGCCAAAATAATTGGCTTTTTGAACTTGCAGATAAAGTGCGTCGGGAAAATGTCGGTGATAAGGTGCATTTGAGGGGATTAATCGAATTCTCAAATATCTGTAAATGCCGCTGCTGTTACTGTGGGCTTCGCTCTCCGAATAAATTAATTGACAGATATAGAATTGAACCTGATGATATTATTTTGTATGCCAAAAAAGCTGTTGAAATGGGCTATAAAACTATAGTTCTTCAATCTGGTGAGGATGAATTTTATTCAAGAGATGTTATGTGTGAAATTATAAAAGGCATTAAAGAACTTGGCTGTGCTTTGACATTGAGTATTGGAGAAAGAAGTTTTGAAGATTATAAAGCGTTCAAAGACTGCGGGGCAGACAGATATTTAATCCGAATTGAAACAACAGACAGACAACTTTATAAGAAAATGCATCCTAATATGGATTTTGATAATCGGGTCAGATGTTTGAAAGATTTGAAAAAACTCGGCTATGAAGTTGGAACAGGTTGTCTTGTAGGTTTACCTGAACAAACATTAGAATCACTTGCAGACGATGTTTTGTTTTTTAAAGAAATTGATGCAGATATGATTGGACTCGGGCCGTTTATCGCTCACCCGCAAACCCCGCTTAAAGATAGTGCAAATGGTAATTTTATTCTTGCATTAAAAGTTATGGCTCTTACAAGAATCTTACTAAAAAATATTAATATTCCTGCAACAACTGCAATGGAAACATTAAACCCACAGGGTAGAGTAATTGCGCTTCAAAGCGGGGCAAACGTTGTGATGCCAAATGTTACGCTTTCGGATTTTAGTTCAAAATATGAAATTTATCCTGATAAATGTTCGTTAAGTGACAGGGGTGAGGTTGAGAAAATAATTAAATCAATAGGTAGAAGTGTCTCGGACGATTACGGGTTCAGAAGCAGGTGATGTAATTTTTCTGCAATGATTTTGTGTTGTTTGAGTTCATAATGAAGTCCGTCAATTTCGGACGGCTGTGTGCAGGTGTTGAGGTCTAAAAATTTACAGCCTTTTGTTTTCGCGATTTGTGAATATATTTCTGGTAACTTTTTAGATTTTTCAATAGACGTTTCATCAAACATTGTTGAAAAAATTGGATGCTTCAAAATGTTTTTGCCCAAAATAGATGGTGCAGCAAGGATTATGGGAGTCGGTAAAATTATATCAACAAGTTTTTCGATTGCGTCTTTAATATCTGTATTGAAAAATTTTTGGGTATCATTTATCCCGATAGCTAAAACTACGATGTCAGGCTGCATTTTCATATATTCTGTTAAAAGTTTCGGGCTGTCAGAAAAAGCGTTTCTGTTATTTGCTCCAGCTTCAATTATTTCAAAGTCACTTGATAAAATACCTGTCCAGCGGGTATTTTTATCAAATCGTCCGCCAGATGATGGGATATATCCGTATGTATTGCTGTCGCCGAAGCATAAAACTTTTATCATGGTTTTATTATATCATGAAGCGCAGTTTTTTCCGTAAGCGCAATTTCTTTTTTCAAATCCTCAAGAAATTCAGGGGTGTACATAAACCCTAAGTGTGCACCGTTGCTAAAAAGTACTGTTTTTTTACCAGAACAGACTTTTAGTTTTTTTAACTGTGTTTGATTTACAAGATAATCGTCTACAGAGTGGTAAATTTTATAATTGTTACTATTATGCAAAAAGCCAGCAAGTGACAAAAGACTCGTATCATTGGCTAAATCATCAATACTATAATTTTCGCTCAAAATATATTTTTCCATATAATCTCTGTAGTTCATATTATTCAGAGTTTCATAAATCCCTGTTGCTTTATTTTTTGGAGTTTTCTCAAGTGTAAAGATTAAATCAGAGAGTTTTTGGTGCATTACAAAACCTGTTATTAATTTTCCCTCAGCCTCAGTAAATGGGAGAGTTCCGATTTTAAAATCTTTTTTCTCATCTTTCATATCTGCTAACTGTACGATTTTTGATGCGGTTTCAGCCACACGGTTTTTTAAATCATTAGGATTTTTGCCCCATTCTTCACTGTTTTTATCAACTTGTTCCATTGCGTAAGTTAATTCAATTGGCGGGCATACTGAAATATATTTTGTTATACCTAAAGTGTTATCTTTAAATTCACTGTCTGCAAGAAAAAGTGTTGCCATTGCACCCATAGATGTTCCTATAACGGTTTTTTGCGGGAATTTGCATTCGTATTTTGCTTCAAGTTTATCAATGATTTTTGCTGTAACGTTTTTCAAATATTTAACATCTTCTGTCGGCACTCCTGGGCGGTAAGTGTCAGGCATGCTTTTGACAAATTCCCACTGAAAATGGCTTCCTTGAATTATTACAGAATATCCTTCGTCATAGAAAAGTTTTGCCATAACAACTGCGTGATGAGATTGAATACCTTCACCGATTGATGGATAAATTATGGCAAGCGGAGAATTTTTATCTTTTTGCATAATATAGCGGAATTTATAATTTTTTTTGTCAGGAGTAACGTTTACTGATGATGTTTTTATTTTTTTGGAAAAACTTCTATTCCAGATTGAAAGTTCGTTCCATATAGAATCATCAATGTCAGGCAGGTCGAATAATGCAGTGCGCATTGAATCAACCACAGGGTTTTGCGGGTTGTAATCAAATAAAACTTTATCTGCAAGAAGTTTTGCGTTATTGTTTGTTCCGTAATTTTTTAGGATAATATTATCGATATTTGCGCCGCCTTTCATAATTTCTGCGACAGTCATAACCTCCTCGGCTGGTTCAATATCACGAGTATCAAGTACAAGCTCTGGGTTTATATCTGACGGCAGATTGTTTATCGGTTCAAGGTTTTGAAATCCTTTTTCCAAAGTTTCTTTTCTATCAAAGTTTTCGCATTTGATGTAATTATCAAGAGCGTACATTTTTCTTGCGATTTCATAAGGGTCTGCGTATGTGGATTCAATCATTTTAATCAGCGGCTGCATATATGATGTTCTGTTAACGGTCAAACCTGCTTTAACCATTGCAAGTACAGGTGTCCCGACATAAGTTGTGGGATTTAATGATGTATCAAGAATTTTTCCAGCAATACCTCGGGTTGTTGTTCCGTTCATTACAGGAAGAACCACATAAGGCCCTGAACAGCATTTACACTTTGTCAAAGCCTGTTCCATATCCTCTGTTGAGGGTTCAATGTGAAATAAGCTTTTTGCAGGGTCGAAAAGTCCGCCAATACCTAAAGTTGTGTTGGTCAAAAACCTTACGGTTTCAGTTCCAGAAGTTTTAAAATCCTTTTGAATTAAACTGCTAACAAGACGTTTTGGGTATTCAATGTTTTTGTAAGCGCTTTGGATTCTGTCAATACCGTATTCGGGCATTATTGACGACCACAAAATATGAACAGGTCGTATTGCATATTTATTCAAGCCCAAATTAAAATTGAAAACTTTTCTGTTTATTTTTTCAAATTTATCAGGGCCAAGGTACATATATGCGTAATCAGGGTATTTGCTTTGTTGTTTAACTAGTTCTTCTGCATTGACTGAATTAAAAATGCATAATAATATTGCCGTAAAAATAATTGTTTTTTTCATATAAATCCTCATTTCCCCTATATTTTCCGAAAAATTTTCAAAGAATTTTACTGCCCGTCAGGGGGATTTGTGGTAATATATTTTTATGAACGAAAAAGAAAAAATGTTAAGCGGGCAACTGTATAATGCAGGTGTTGAAAAGCTTATTGCCGACCGAGAAAAATGTAAATGTTTGTGTCATAATTATAACTTGCTTGCGCCTGATAAAACAGATGAGCGCAAAGCTATTTTAAAACAAATTCTTGGTAAAACTGGTGATACCTTTTTAATTGAACAGAATTTTTGGTGTGATTACGGTTATAATATTGAAATTGGCGAGAATTTTTATGTAAACCACAATTGTGTAATGCTTGACTGTGCCAAAATAACTTTTGGCGATAATGTATTTATCGCTCCGAATTGCGGGTTTTATACGGCAGGTCATCCTCTGGATGCTGAAACAAGAAACAGCGGTCTTGAATTTGCAAAACCGATAAAAGTCGGTAATAATGTCTGGATTGGCGGTGGAGTAACTGTTTTGCCAGATGTCACGATAGGGGATAATGTCGTAATAGGAGCAGGCAGTGTTGTTTCAAAATCAATTCCGTCAAATACAGTTGCTGTCGGAAACCCCTGCAGGGTAATAAAAAAAATTTAAAAGTTATACAAAAAAGGTTTCCTTTAAAGGAAACCTTTCAAACTTTTGGCTTATAAGCCTAAAATTAATTTGTTGCTTGTGGATATCATATCCATCGTATTATAAATATTCTGTTGTATAAGCTCAGCCTTATGTTTCTCCTGTTGTTTTCCTCCTTCTTCTTGTTCAGGATTGTTGTTCTGGTTCTTGGCAGCCTCCGCCTGCGCTATTAAACTTTGTGCCTGTGCCTCGGTTGTAACTGTCGTCGGATCTATACCCAGTGCAAGCAGACGTTCGATTGTAGACTGCTTTAATGGCCCGTCATTTGATGTCATCATAAATGTTGGGATATGGGATATAGAGTTGATTGACGGCATACTTACATCCTTTCTGATTTCAATTTAATAATTTTTTTTTAAATGTCAATCATATTTTTTATATCGGTTAAATTTTTTGAAAACTTTAATCTTTTTAATTCAAATTTTACATTTCTTTATGTTTATGTTACACTTTTATTAGGGTTTATTATGAAAAAGTTTTTAATTTTATGCTTTATAGTGTTTATGACTGCTTCACAGACGTTTGCAGCTTCTTATGTGAAGGTCGAACCGCAGTTTTTAACTCCTGCTCAAACGTCAAGTTATGAAAAGGTTAATGAAACGCTCGCAGTTATTTTTAGCAGAATTAAACCGTATGTGAGAACGGATAAATATCCGAAGTATTACCACGATTACACCCTTATTCCTAATGACGGAACGCAGAATAATGCATATTATTACGTCAAAAATTATGGCGCGGAACTGGTTTATAATTCTGATTCCAATGAGTTAAAATATGTGACTTTCCGCCGTCCAGAACTTCAAAAATGCAGAATAATTTATGATTATCCATCGGGAAAACTTCACGCAGTGCAGATTTTTGTTTCTGACAAAGAATCTTTTGTGTTCTCGCCTGACGGAAAATATGTTAATTATGCACCTTATGTAAATGAGGTTCAGCAGAAAGTTAAAAAATCCTGGAAAGTACCCCCGAGAAAACATATTGATATCTTGGCAAAAGACCAGAAAGATTTGCTTGTTCAAATGGCTTTAACATTGAATAAAGACGGGTCTGTTAAAAAATGCAGGATTTTAAAATCGTCAAAGATTAAAGAGCTTGATAATAACGCAGGTGAGGCAATTAAATCCGCATCGCCTTTCAAACCGTTCCCTGAAAACTTTTTTAATGAAGAATTGACGATTATTTTGAATTTTAACTTTAGTTTATAGATATTTCGTAATTTCCGTTATTAATCGAAAAATTCATACGGATTGTTTCGCCGTTGTACTCCGCCGGCGGTGCTGTGAAATATGGAACGGACATAAGCATATAATAAACAGTGTCATTTAGGCTTTTGTTATCGGATTCATGTACGAATTTACGGTTAATAAGTTTACCCGATTTGTCTACAGAAAAGCTTATCGAGCAAGAACCTGAGCCTTGAATGCTTCCGACTGCAAACTTTGAGAATAATTTTGCTCTTAGTTTGGTTTTATAATCAATCATTGCAGGGCTGTTTGGATTGTAAACAGGTTTTGCTGGTTCTAGTTTTACAATCGGTTCTGATTTTGTAACGGGTTTTGGTGTTACAACTGGTTTGGCAGGAGCAGGTTTTGGCTTTGGAGTTGGAGTTTCGCTCGGTTTGGTCTGTACAGGTTGATTAATTATATTTTTTTTTTGAACAGGCTTTGTAGGAGTCAGAATTATAGGTTCTGTTCTTGCGGGCTGTTCAGGTTTTGGCTGATAAATCGGTGTATCGTCCCAGATTTTATTTATATTCGGGATAGCTGCAACAGGTTTGGTTTTTGTGACCTGCTTGTGTTCAGAAGTTTTTTTGCCCATCGGAATAAACCATACACCGATTGCAATTAAAAGGCATATTGCAAAAAACACTCTTGAAACGATTTCGGATTTATCCTCAAGTGTAATCGGATGTTTTTCTTCAATATAATCAAACGTATCGTTACCGCAGTCGCAGTAATCGGGTTTTATCTTGAATTCGGCATTGCATTCTTTACATCTGTACATAAGTTTATCCTATCATAAAAATTCCGAAAATAATAAGTGCAATAATTGCCATAATTATTAAAATTGCAGTTTCGCGCGTAAGCTCACATTCTCTGTGTGCTTTTAAAAATTTGATAAAAAACGGAATTTCAAGAAGTGCAAATACTGTAATAAAAATGATTTTAAGCATTATTTAACCCTCTTAAATATTATTTGTTCCATTTGGATTGTTTTGTGCATCTTCGGTTTTGCCATAAATACCGAAAATGTCGCAAGTATGATTGCAAGTATAAGCAAAATAATTTGTACTAAATATTTATTCATTAATGTACCACCCTTTCAATATCTGAAAAGTTACTTGGAGTAGAAAATCTGTCTTCCGAACCTATCATGAACGAGCCGTTTACAACTGTTGATGTTCTTTGTGTTCCGCGCGGAAAATTCAAAATAGGCTTGCGTTGAAGTTTTGAGATTGCAGGTTTGAGGTTGTTTCTTGCAATATCCATGCAGAAATTGTTAGAACAGCTGACTTTTACATTTGACACATTTCCGTATTTATCAACCAAAAATGAAAATGTAAACATTGTTCCAAACGGTGCAACTCCTGCATTTGAATCTTTCATAATCTGGTTATGAATATTGCTTCGCCATTTGTTCCAGGCAATAAGTTCTTCCTGCTCTGTCATATATGGATTTTTGTGCTTAGAAGTCTGCAGTGGTGCAGGTTGCGGCTGGATTGTTTTAGCAAGTTTTTCTGCGTTTTCCTGCAAAGCTTTTGTATCTTCAATATCTGTATTTAAAAGTTTTTGCAAAAGCTCCATTTGTGACGGTTCGGGAGTTTGAGTTTGAACGGGAACTTCTTTTTTGGGAAGTTGTATCGGTTTTATTTGGACGTTTTTTGTTTGAACTGGCGGTTCTTGAACTTTTACTTCAACTGTTTTAACAGGAACTGGCTCTTGAGTCATAGTCGGCTGCTGAGGTTTTATCGTCATAACAGGAATGCTATCTTTTGTAATCGTATCGCTTATTCTGACCAGTTTAAAATCCGCATCCTCAATCAGCATCGGCTGATGAATTTCAGGATGTATTTTTACAGTCAAAATGGTTAAAACCACAAATAAAACTACTATCGCAACTTTTAAGAAATCCATAATTAATCTTTATCTACTTTTGCTAAAAGTTCGTCACATGCGTAAATTTCGAATTTTGTCTGGCTTAACATCATAGTTTCCGCAATCAAAAGTGCTGTCGGAACGAGTGCTGCAACCAAACTTAAAAACATTCCCTGCATATCTCCGCCGATTTCGGTCATAAAATATGAAATGTTCATTGCAAATTCGATAAATATAATTGCGCAGGCGATTGCCAAAGAACGGCGTCTTTCGCTTTCCAGACGTCTTACACCCTCAAGTCCGTAAATTGTTACACCGTGGTGCTGATAGTCAGAAAATCCGTCCTGTTTGATTACCTGCGACCCTTGGACTTTTTTAGTGCATAAAAATGCGTTTACAAATGAAAAGAACGCAAAAATAATCAAAAATGTTGCAAGAGTTAAAAATACAGGACTTATTCTCAATCCCGAAATTCTTACCCAGCCTGCTGCTTCAGGAAAACACATTGCCAGAGTGTTTGAAACACCGTAAGCAAGGAAAGGTGCTGTCAAAATTCCGACAATCATTTCGCCGACGGATTTTAACTGCAAGTTGAACATTTTGTCTTTGATATACTGAATTTTTGAATTGCTCAAACTGTTTATATATCTTTCAATCCATTGTCTGTAAGTTTTTATAACGCTTTCAAAATCCTCTCTGTACTCGTATTTGTCAAGCAATATAGTCCATTCGGTTGTGCTGCATTTGAAATATCCGCAGGAAATTGCAAGAACAGCCATAATCCCTGAGAAAAAGAATGAAATAAATATTGCAAATGTCATAAAGTCATTTAAATTCATATAATAAACGAGGTTTACAACATAAATTCCGAGCACAAAAATCAATGAGAAAATAAGCATAAAACTCTGTCCGAGTTTTGAAGAACGTGACATATCTTTTTGCACATTGCTTTGCAAATAAAGATAAACCCCCTGTTTCAAAAGCAGGCAGATTCCATAAACCAGTATTGTATAAATTGCCCAAACCTTAATGTTTGTCGGCAGATGCAAGAAGTTTGCTGATTCTTTGATATTTAATCCCATAAGGTAATTTGAGACGCCGAATGCGCATACCATTGAGCTTAAAAACATTGCAATATGTAAAAATATGCTTGTTTTTGAGTTGTTTGAAAGCTTTTGTTTCAAGTCGTTTATGTGGAATGCAACTTGTTTTGTTATTGAAACACGCGCGCTTTCCAAATCCTCTTTCTGTTTTTCAAGCTTAACCTTTGTGACTGCATTAACATCTTTCCCGTACAAGCCTTTAATGTCTTCTTCTGTCAAATCCTCTCTGCCGATTGTTGTAACTGTTTTGACGGCAGGTGCTGTAACTTTAAGGCTTACAAATTCGTCGCTTTCGGCAAACATAAGTTTGCATACATTTGTAACTTCAACTTTTTTAATCGGCTGACCTTTAAAAAGTACTTTATCGCTTTGAAAATTGTTTACAACAATACATTTGCCGTTTGAATATTGAAGTGTCAGCAAAATATCATAATTTAAATTCAAAACCACGTCGCAATTGGGGTTTGTACCGATATTTATTACATCTTTGTTAAAAGTTTTTTCGCCTTGTGATGTTGTTAGAACTATTGCCATGGCCGTTTGTTACCTCCCTAATGCGTGAAGAAATCTTCTGATTGATTTATCGATATTCTGTTCGGGAGAAACTATCAAATGAGCTTCGCCAAGAACAGGTGTAAGTTTTTCTTTTGCTAAATCCAATTTAGCAGGATGTGCATCCAAAAACATCATAGAAATATCAGGTGCATATTTTTTCACGTTTTGAACATTGGATGGCAGTGTTTCCCAGTTAATCTGTTTTTCAACAGCACCCTCGTTTTCCAAATCGCCAATAACAACGATTGCAGGAACATAGCCGTCTTTTTTCATTGTTAAAGCGTGTGAAAAAGCCTTTTTTAATCCCGCGCCGTATGCGGTTCCGTAATCCTTTGAATCATATTTTGTGAAAGCGTCCATTGATTTTGTAATTCCGCTTCCGTTCATCGGAGTTCCCTCGTAGATAAGGTAAGCATCCTCTGAAACTCTCAAAATTTTAATCTGGTCTTCAGGATCGAGCAGATTGCAGATTTGTCTTAAAACCTTTTTCTGTTCAGGCAGACGTTTTTGATTTGACGCTGAACTGTCTACTACAAAAATTACTGCTGCAGGGTGAAAATCATCAACTTTAATTTGTCTTAACCCCGCCCAGATAAATCTTACAGCTACCGATAATACTAATAATATTAAACCTAATGTAACTAATCTTTTATTCAACTTCATAGAAGTAATATAGCATATTTTTATAAAAAATGCAAAAAAGCTTTTTCGAAAAAAGTAGCCCTTGGGCTAATAGATTTAATATTAGTTCTTTGTTATTATATTCACATGTCAAATGAAGCAAGCATAAAGTTAAATTATGTTTTGTCAGAAGATTGTGTATTGTCCGAGCGTGAAACGGAATGTTTGTCACTTGTCGCTGTAGGCTATTCAAATCTTCATGGTGCAAATGTGCTTAATATTTCAAAGGGAATGTTTAAAAAGAATTTGAAAGATGTCTTTGATAAACTTTATGTTGGTGATAGGAGTTATGCTGTTGTAAAAGCAATTAGGTTCGGTATTTTAACTTATGATATGGTGGACAGGGTTCTTTTAAAATATAATTTACAACCCAGAGATGTTCAAAGGTCGAGTTAATTTTACCTGAATTGTTGTTCCATCAGGTATATCAACCTCTTGCCCGCGCTGCATTGCGCCTCTTATACCGCCTGCGGCAGCTCCCATTCCGCCGTAAATTGCCATATTTCTGGCCCAATCTTCGCTTGTTCCGCCTCCAAGTGCAGTAAATACTGCCCCGACAAGCATACTGCCCAATGCCCCGACAACTACGTCACGTGTCATTTTTACAGCACGTTCGCTTTTGGTTTTCATATAAATATTTTCTGTAGAAATCTCTAACATATTGCCGTCAGGGGTCAAGATTTCATTAAAATTTAATTCAATTTCTGCATTTCCATAAGCGTAACCTGCATTTTTGGCATCAGATGCAGTGCCATAGACAAGACTTCCTGCTGGTGCAATCAATTTGCCGTTATAAATGAGATCATTTGTGAGGCGTACAGTCAATCTGTCATCTTTTGCTAAACTCCCCGAACTTATCCCAGAATCAAATGTTACGTTGAAACTTGTTCCTGCAGGAACTGTTACAATTGAACCGTATAATAACGGTTTTTTAGGAGCAGGTTCGTATAAAAGTGGTGATGGCTCATAGTTCATCCGTTCTTCAGCTGTTTCTTTTTTTAGGTGTTTGGCTTTTGAAAAATTGTCTTTTATCTTAATTTTATTATTTTTGTCAAATTCAGCCTGTGCCTCATCAGAAAAATCGTATTCTGCAAAAGCAGGTATGCAGAATAAATTTAAAACTAAAAATATTGCCAATATCTTTTTCATTACTATTATTATAATAGATTATTGAATTATTACAATATGTCTGTTATAATTTTTTGCATAAGGAGAGAAAAATGGAAAAGATTTATGAATTAATTGCAGTTATATTGAGTGCATATATTATTGGCTCAATTCCAACAGGCTACATTATTGTTAAAGCTTTCACAGGCCAGGATATCAGAACTATAGGCTCTGGCTCGACAGGGGCAACGAATGTTAAACGTGTTATGGGTAAAAAATGGTTTTTTATAACATTATTACTCGATGCTTTTAAAGGTGCTCTGCCTGTCGTTTTAGCATCAATGTTTGCAAAAACGTTTACCGAAGTTGGTCTGCTGCCAGTTCTTGCAGCTGTTGCGGTAATTCTTGGTCACAGTAAATCAATTTTTCTTAAATTCACAGGCGGAAAATCTGTTGCATCAGGTGTCGGAACAATCTTAGCCTTAAACTGGCAGGTCGGACTAATTATTGCGATTATTTGGTCTGTTGTAACTTTCTTTACAAGATACGTTTCTGTCGGCTCAATTGTAGCACTTGCAATTTCGCCGTTTTTAATGTGGGCGTTTAAAGCTCCTGTTGCATACATTGCATACTGCGCACTGGGTGCTTTATATATTATCTGGCTTCACCGCTCAAATATCCAAAGACTTATTAAAGGCGAAGAAAATAAGGTAAGATAAATTATTTCTTATTTTTGAAATGTGTTATTAAATAACTAGCTGTAAGACCGATTGCGGCACCGCCTAAAAATCTTATGGCTAGTTTTGAAACTACATTCTTTTTAAGATTTTTAATCTTATTTTGAAAAGCTTTTTTTTGTTCTTTTATGAATGTATCTCTTTTAATATTTACATTATTTTGTGCTTCAAACTCGATATTTTCAGTTATTGATATTGAATTTATTTCTTGTGTTATTTTAGAAACATCTTCACCTTGTTTTGCTAAATCGGTTGCTTTTTGCAATAATTGATTTTTTCTTTTTGTTAAAGAAATTGCTTCATCATATAATCGCTGTTTTTCATCAAGTAAGTCTAATTTTTCATCACGTAAACCGAAATTTTTTTGTTCTAAGTTTTGAAAAGTATCACGTGTAGATTTGATATTTTTATAAATATTGCAGCCTTTTACAGTTCCCCATAATGTGCCGCCAACGGATGCAAGTATTAAATGCTGTTTGATTTCAGTATTGTTGTTAATTGGTGATATAGACATTTTATCCTTTAATCATTTTATTCAACGGGCTGTTATTTGTGAGATTTGTTGGCTGTACAGTTTCTGTATGTTTCGGCTCGTTGTTTTTTATTTCATAAGATTTGATTGAACGTTTGCCTGTCAGTCGTTTCATAAAGTTGTAGTAAGATTTTTTGAAACCTGTTGCATTTTCCTGCTGTTCTTCAAGTTTAATTAATCCGTCGCGGGAATGCGTTCCGACAGGTACGCCTACTGATTTTCTTGTCAGCCATTCGCCCATTGTTGTATTTGTTAATGTAATCCAGCTCATTCCGAACAGTGATTTGTTGTATTGGCTTCTGAATGTGCTGTTAAACAGGTCAATCAATAATGTTTGATAGAATAATCTTGAACCTTCTTGGACAAATCTTTCGGTAAATTTGGTTTTTGCACCCTCGACATCGTTGCCGTTTGATTTTAACATTACCATATTGTAATTGTCTGTCATCAAGAACCAGATCGTTGCAATTGATGCGGCTGTTTTTGCAAGGTTTGAAAGTTCGCTGTTTGAAATGTTTGACATTGTGTCAACGTTGAATGCTTTTAGGATATTATCTCTTACGTATGATTGGAATTTTTCTGGAGAAAGATTTTTCTTAGAAGCTTCTTTTCCGATATTTTCGATACTTTTTGCTAACGATGATACGTTGGAAATTCTGTTCATTAAACCTTGCTGTGCTTCTGTCAATTTAGCATCTTTAGCGATTTTTTTGCCTTGAACATCTTTGATAAATTTTTCGAGTTCGGCTGCAGGAATTTTGCGTTCTTTTGCAAAATTTTTCATTATAGTATTTAAAGTGCCTTTATCGTTTATTGCAAAACTCAATGTTTTTGGCTTTTTCACAAATACATTGACAACTTTCATTACTAAGTTATATGGAAGTGTCAATGTATTCCAAGCAAATTTAAATGGTGCAATGATGAAGTTTACAAGCGGTTTTACTTTTTTATCTTTAGCGCCTAAGCTGATAGTTTCGCCGTTTGTTGCAGTTTGTGCAACTTTTTTATATTTTGATGCAAGTTCTGTGAAATGATTTTCTTCTAATACTTGTGTAATTTTATCGAGTTCTTTTTTAGAAACTGTATAATGAGCAGTTTCTGTCATATTTTTATATTGTTTCTTAAAGAAACCTGAGAATGCTTTCCATTGTTTTTCTACAACATCGATTTTTCTGAGTCCTTTTACTGCAAAGCCTCCTGCTATAATTGCTGCTGAAGCTTTCATTATTGTGCCGAAAGACAGGAGCGGTTTTTGGTGTTTATCTTTTTCTTGTTTATTTTCTGATGCTTTAAACGTTGGTTTTTGAGGTTCAATTTTAGCTTCAGGGGCGTTATTTTTTGCATTCTCTGTGCGTGCTTCTTCTGGTGTTAATCTTGTAATGTGTTTACCGTTTATCAATCTTGAGAATGCTTCTGTAGTCAGGGTTGTTGCGCCTGTCATAAGCATTATTCCCATTGCGGAATTGTTAATATATTTTTGAAGTGCACCAAGAGTAATCAAAGTAATATATGCGTTGAAACCAATTCTTGCTACTTCTTGTTTAAATCTTGTTTTCTGTTCGTGTTTTGCAGCTTTTTTATCGTCATCCATCATACGGGATAAGTTATATGCATCGTTTGCCAAAAATAGTGCTGGCGGAAGACCTGAAACTAATCTGTTTAATGAGCGTTCATGTTTTGTATCGTAGTTTCCTGTTTTTGGGTCAAACATTTTGATTGATTGTTGGAACATTTTGGATTCAATAGAATCTGCTGGTTTTCCTTTTAAATTTTTGGAAGTTTCAAATAGTCCGCGTAATGAATTAACCTGTGCGTCAACTTTTGAACGCTGTCTGATACTTTTAAAGAATTGTGTATTAAGTGTTTTTTCAGCCCATCCTTTAAAAGGTTTGATTTTGCCGATTAAAGAAACCGTTCCGTTTAAGATATCTCCAGGTAGAATTTTAAATGGATAAACTAGTCCATCCCAGATTAATTGTGGAACAGTTTTCTTTTTGAAAATAATTTTATCGTTTTTGATTTCAACCATTTTATTGGTCAAATCAGATTTCTTCACATGATTAAGCAGGCCGTCAACAATAGAATGTTCAATGCCTGATTTTTCTTTAATAAATCTGTTAAATTCTGAAAGGCTGTATTCGCCAACTTTTTTATATGCTGGTGCTAGTCTCAATGCAAGTCCTGTGCCAGCAAGTACACCTAAAGTTGCAAGAACAGGTTTCATTTTATCGTCTTTTTTCTTATTTTCTCCTTTAAAAGAAAGACCTTTAAAAGTTGAATCTTGATGATTACTTTTTAAAGGTCTCTCGATATTTAGATTATTTTTTAAAGACATGAACTCGGAAGGAAAATGGTTGGGAGATAATTTCTCCTTTTGTCGTTGTTTGACAGTATCATATGTTAATTTTCCTACTAACATCTTTTTAGTCCTTCCCGTCGTTTATTTTTAATCAAACAAAATTTTTTGACAACCCCATGGTTAAGAAATATTACGAACAATTTCTAAAATCAATGATTTGAATTTTGTTTTGGCGTTGTTTGCAGCATCTATAACTTCTTCATGCGAGAGCTTTTCGCCTGTAATTGAGCTTGCAGAATTTGTAATACAGCTTATTCCGAGAATATTAAGCCCGCAATAATTTGCAACAATTGCCTCTGGAACTGTCGACATTCCAACAGCATCTGCACCTAAAGTTCTTATCATATTAATTTCTGCGGGAGTTTCGTATGATGGCCCTGAATTTGCCCAGTAAATCCCTTTTTGAATATCTATTCCAAGTTTTTCCGCGCATTTTTCAGCAAGTTCAATAAGGTTCTTTTTATAAACTTCTGTCATATCGGGAAATCTTTCGCCTAAGGTGTCGTCGTTTGAGCCGACAAGCGGATTTGCTCCCATATAATTAATATGATCTGTGATAATCATTAAATCTGACGGAGAAAAGCTTTCATTAACTGCTCCAGCAGCGTTTGTTAGGATTAGAGTTTTAACTCCCAATGCTTTCATAACTTTTACAGGGTAAGTTATTTCCTGCATTGAATGACCCTCGTAATAATGATTTCGACCCTGCATCATGACTATATTTTTGCCTTGTATTCTTGTAAAAACAAGTCTGCCTTTATGACCTTTTACAGTCGATTTTACAAATCCTGGGATGTCATTATAAGGAACAGCATAATCGCAGTATTCATCAGCAAGTTCGCCAAGTCCCGAACCTAAAATAATTCCAATTTCGGGTTTAAAATTGTCCGTTTTTTCGTTTAAAAATGCGATTGTGTTATTCATAATAAACTCCCCTAATCAAAAAGTTAGAGTTGCCCCTAACTTTTGGTAAAATCTGTCCGTAGCCTATAGGCTGCGTGCGCAGCACCTAGCCTACCAATCTATCGTCGTCAGCTTCTGCTGCTTTAACCATAATTGCGTGCTCAACAGGATTTTCTTTTTTGTAAGATGTGTCGAAGTTTTCTTCAAAATTGAAATCATCGTGAGCTTTTTTAGCCTGATTTTCGTCTACTAATTTTTTTGCAAGTTCTGCGATTTCATAAACAAGCTGATATCTGTTTTCAGTATTTTCGTTTAAATCCCAGGCAACTCTTATTATTTGATCCATCATAAAATTTCACCTCATTCTTTTTCTTTTAATAATATAATACAAAAAAAATTTTCGCAAGTAGTAATTATGTGTTATAATCGATTTATGGAAAAATTTGATGGTATTCACAAATATATCCGAATAGAGTTTATTATATGGTTTGTTATTTTGTGTTTGGTTGTTGCAGGTGGCAGGATTCACCGACATAACAAGGCAAAAGAGCTAATTACTTATCAGTTGTTTATGCCTGACGTTGATGGAATCATTATAGGATCACCCGTCAAGTTTATGGGGGTTCAGGTTGGGTATGTTGATAAAATCAAAATTGTTTCAAATGATGTTTACCTGAAAATTGTTATTACGGCAAAAGATGTTACGCTTCCTAAAGGTTCAATTGCAACCGTGGAATTTAACGGAATGGGAGGGTCAAAGTCTTTAGAGGTTTATCCGCCGACAGAAGAAAGTCTTGCTTCCAAAAAACTTATTGCTGTACGTTCGCCAAAAAGACTGCATGATTCTTTAAGCCTTTTGAATGAAATGTTTGATAAAATTGATTCAATTATGGGAAGAATGTCGTTTTTTGCAAATGAAGCGGATATTAATGATATGAATAAAGGTGTTGAAGATATTCAAAGCAATATGAATTATTTTGATAAAATGATAATAAGGAGAGAAAAATGAAGAATGTCAGAGTAATTGACAGTCCTGTAGTTTTAATGAATTTATGTACAATGCGTGACAAAAACACTGACAGTCAGGGGGTTAGAATTGCGACAAGAAAGATTACAAGATGTCTTTTATATGAAGCTTCAAAAAATCTTCCGCTTGTAGAACGTGATGTGACAACTCCTTTAACAACATTTAAAGCAAAAACGGTTGATCCTGATATTAATCTTATAATTTCCCCGATTTTACGTGCAGGATTAATTTTTACCGACGAAGCAATTGATATTCTTCCGCAAGCCTGTATTCGTCATATCGGAATGTACAGAGATGAAGAAACTTTAAAACCTGTATGGTATTACAACAAAGTACCTATGGATGCGCCAAATCCCGAAAAATTTTATGTATATATTACAGATCCGATGCTTGCGACGGGAAATTCTCTGCTTGAGGCTATAAGATTATATACCGATAAAGGAATTCCTATCGAAAATATTAAATGTATCTGTATAATCGCTGCGCCGCAGGGAATTGAAAATATTCATAAAAACTTCCCAGAAGTTGAAATTATCACGGCATCGGTTGATGAAGGTTTAAATGAAAAAGGCTATATCGTTCCTGGTATGGGTGACGCTGGTGATAGAATTTTTAACACATGATTAAAATTTTACCAATAAATTCTCCGTGAAGAGTTTTTATTGTCTTGCCGCATTCAATATCTGCCCATTTAAGGTTTTGCAAAACCTTGCAGACTGTAAGTTCGCGTGCTTTCATATCACAGTCGGAAATTTTTACTACAAACGCCTGTTCTTCTCTTGTATTAACCACAATACAAAGTCCGCCTGCGCCGACTTTTGCTATAAGCCCGTTTGAATTTTGCATGATAAATGTATCAGTTCTGTCTTCTCCGCCTATTATATATGGATGGTTCAGAAATGCATTTTTAATTTTTTCATATTTTGGATTGCAAAATACGTTCAAATATCCGTAAAGCATGTTTTCCAAAGGCATAGACATTATCGGGACTCCGCACCCATCTTTTGTTACGGGATATTCTTTTGTAACTTTGCAAAGCTCGTAAATTTTGTTTTTTATTGCGATTTGAAGCGGGTGTTCAGGATTGTCATAATCTGTTAAATTCCAGCCGTTTATTTTGCACAGAGCAAGCATCATAACGTGTTTTCCTGAACAGTTATTCTGCAAAATATTTTCTTTTTCTCCCTCTAAAAGCATCTGCGTTTGTTTGGTTTTTGAAAGCGGTTTATGCAGTCCGCATTTCAACATATTTTCATCAAGGTCAAACTTGTTTAATATTTGTTCTGCAAGGTTAACATGAATATCTTCACCTGCATGGGATGCACAACAAAGTGCTGTTTCTTCCTCTGTTAAATCCAATCCGTAATCTACAATCAGGCTTGCTTGTAATGGTTTTGCGCAGGAGCGGAGATAAAACGGGTAATTTTTTGAATCACCTGTAAAATCAAATGCATGTTTTTTATCTGCAAGAACAATAAAACCTCTGTGTTCCTGCTCGATAAGCCCATCTCTTTCATATTTAACCAAAATTTCAGGATTGAGCATTTTTCTTTACAAGCTCCAATAATTGCAGCATTTTGCGCTTAAGTTTAATATTTTCTTCTTTTAAAGTTTTAATTTCATCTTGATATTTTTGTCCGTCATCAGAGAATGATGTTTCTGATTTAGGCATAACATTATGGTCAAGAATAAATCTTTTTCTGGATTCTTCTTTAAGAACTAAAATTGCTTTCAAATCATTTTCGGTTACGTAGCCTAATTCAATGAGAATCTCACCGAATTTTTTATTGCTGGAATTTTCGTATCTTAATATTGCCTGTCTTAATTGCTCAATATCAATAATTCCCTTTTGTTTAAAGTATTCGCCTATTCTGAATTTGCCTGAAATATATCCTGCCATTGCGTGAATTTCTGGCGAATTAGGGTTTTTTATGAAATTTTGTTCAAGACAGAGCTGATAATATTTTGCAACTTCTTCCATAGAGAGAAATGTGTTGACGGAAATTTCCAGTATACTAAAATTTTCGGCACAGCAGCTTAAGAAATTGTATGTATTGTTGTCAAACCCGCATTTTCTATCTACGAGTTCGGTTTTGCCTTTAAAAGTTATTGTCGGAACAAAAGTTGAGAATATATCGTCGGGGTTATGAGTTCTCAAAAAATCTTCGCAAGCCTGCTCTCTCATTTCTTCGGCAAGTTTTAAATACATAACTTGCTTTACCCAAAACGGCACAGCTAAAACTTTATTCATAAACAGAGTAAAGATGTTGTTCCTCAAAATTTTTTCCTCGCAAGATATATTTCTTATTATAACTTAAATTGCAAAATAATTCAAGGGTTTAAATTTTATTATACTATCGGCGGATATATTTATTCATCTTTGTGCTATTGATTTATGGGTTTGAAAATTGTATTATTAATTCATAATAGGAGAAGATAGAGATGAAGAAAAAGGTTTTAATAGCTGTTCTGGCACTTATTGGTATTATCACAACAATTAAACTTGCAGTGATTTATTATAATGCAAATTTTAATCCGTATTCACTGCCGAGTTTTTGTTCGGTAAATGACTTTATAGATTGCGATAATATTGCAAAAACAACGGAATCGCAGTTTTTGGGAATTCCTCTTGCGTATTGGGGAATGTTTCTATACGCATTTATGCTGTTGATGCTGTTTGTTGATAAGCTTAAAAACTTTAAATATTTAAAATTTTTAGAAGTATTTAAAAACCCGCTCTCATATATTGGAGCACTTGGGGTAATATCTTTTGCAATTTCTATGCTTTTATTGTGTATAAGTTTATTTGAAATTAAAAAGCTTTGTATTCTCTGTGCTTTCACGTATATCTTAAATCTTGCAATCGGCTGGATTGCATCGGAGGGACATTTCATTAATGCTGTAAAGCAAAGTTTTACAGATTTTATGGATGCTGTTAAGATTAAAAAATACCTTGTTGCGTTTCTTGCAGTAATGATTGCTGCTTTTGCGTTTTTAACTTATACAGCAGCATCGTTTAAATTTGCTCCGCAGGTTAAAAGACAATTGCTGTTTAAAGAATTTACGAGTGCCAAAAAGAATAAATATGCTGTAAAAGGTAATTTACTTGGAGATAAAGATGCGAAAAAAATTGTATATGTATATTCTGACTATCAGTGCCCGATATGTTATGCGCATAATATTATGATGCATAAACTTGCTAAAGAAGTTAAAGGAATTAAAATTATTCATAAAAATCTTCCGCTTGATACAGAGTGCAACGCCTATTTGCAGTCACCTTTCCACCAGGGTTCATGTGTTGATGCAAGATATGCGATAGCGGCTGAAAAACAAGGTAAGTTCTGG
This sequence comes from uncultured bacterium, assembly GCA_948964545.1. Taxonomy (GTDB): domain Bacteria; phylum Cyanobacteriota; class Vampirovibrionia; order Gastranaerophilales; family Gastranaerophilaceae; genus Stercorousia. Next base: position 246,923 of record CAREDV010000001.1, read on the forward strand.
GAAATGAACGATATTCTTTTCCAGCATAAACCAAAAACTGAAGCTGAAATATTAAAACTGATTGAGAAAAAAGATTTTGATATTGAAAAACTTCAGGAAGATGCAAACAGTATTGAAACATCAAAACAGATTAAAGCGGAAATTGATGATGCCTATAAAAGAGGTATCAATGGAACTCCGACAACTATGATTAATAATAACGCTTACGTTGGAATTAAAACGTATAAGGATTATCTGCAATGGGTTCAACGATAGTTTTACACGCCTGTTGTGCAATATGTTCAGCGCATCCCGTATCTTACCTGAAAGATATGGGATATCGCGTTATTGTATATTTTTATAACCCCAATATTTATCCTGTCCAAGAGTATCAAAAACGCTTTGAGGCACAACGGACTTTGTGTGAGCATTTCGGCTGTGAGCTTGTTGAAGGTAAATGCAAGCCTGAATTATATTATGATTTTGTCAAAGGATTTGAAGATGAACCAGAAAAGGGTTTAAGATGTGATAAATGCTTTGAATTGAGGTTAAGAAAAACCGCAGAATTTGCAAAATCAATCGGGGTTAATGAATTTACAACATCAATTGTTATAAGCCCGCATAAGAATTTTTCAAAATTAACTTCAATCGGTGAAAGAATAGCTAAAGAAACGGGAATAGAATACTTGGCGGTAGATTTTAAGAAGAAAGACGGGTTTTTGAAAACCAATAAAATTTCAAAAGAATTGAATTTATACAGACAGAATTACTGCGGCTGTTCTTTTTCATTAAGATAAATCATATATTTATATTATGAATTTTTCAAGAAATAATTATATACTTGACTTAATTAAAATAATAATTAATAAGGAACAGGATATGAAGAGAATAGTTTTTTTAATAGCATTTACATTAGTTTTAAACTCACTTTGTGCATACAGTGCAGATAACTCAAAACGTGCAAAGCGTCTTGAGGCGGAAAGACAGAACCAGGAACAGGAACAAAAACCCGTTTCTGTATTGGATAAAGATACAATTTATTACCCGAATGCTAATATGAAAAGTGCGGTTTCTAAATATAAAGCGGGAAATTATGCAGGTTGTCTGCAAGAGTTGTTCTCTTTAGTTAAAAAAGAACCATCTAATGCTGCTGCGTATTATTATATGGCTATGGCTTATACTCATATTGATATGCAAAGTGAAGCCGTTGATGCTTATGAAAAAGTTATTGCACTTAATTCAAATGCATATCTGACAGAATTCGCAGAAAAAGGCAGAGATTGCTTAACAGGAGGCCCTAAATGCCAGGGTGCAGATACGGGCGAGCAGGATGCTTTGGATAAATTTATAAATTCTCCGTATGGCAACGGGTTGTCTCCAGAACTTAACGGCGAAGTCAAACAGAAAGAATTGAACAATATTAAAGAAACAATAAATAAAAAAGAAGATTTAGAACACAAAGATATTGAAAAAATAAGAGATTTTGACAATAAACATAACCAATCGTCAATTGAAGAAACTGACAAAATAGCTATGGCATCTGATGAGGAAATTTTGCAGGCTGTTAAAACTCTTAAAGATTCAGGTTTAAATATTACTATACAGCAGGATAATCCTTATGCTCAGTTTACGCAGTATCAAGACCCGCGCATGGCTGAAATGAGTATGCTTATGGGAAACAATAATAACAATAACAACAGCATGATGAATATGCTTCCAATGCTTATGGATAAAGCTCAAAGAGGTGAAAATATTGACCCGCGCTTTATGCAGGCTATGATGATGAATTCTATGATGTCTGATTTGGATTTTAGCGGTAACAATAATAACAGATATTAATATGAAAAATATTCTTGAAAATGCATACAGTTGTTTAGTTAATGAAAATTTAGAGGAAGCAAAGAAAAATTTTCTGCTTATAAAAGAACAGGATATCCGCGCAAGCTGGGCTTTATTTATGATTTCTCTCATTGAGGGCGATGTCAGAGAATACCCTACTTATTTTCAGTTGAGAAACTTTCTAGAAATAGATTTGAATATTTTAATACAGAATTTTAAAGGTGAATATGCAGAAAAAGTTATTCGCTACTGTGATTTTATGTTTACTATAAACCCTGAAGTTTATAAGTTTATAGGCAGATGTCTTTATAATAATAAGCTTGAGGAACAGGCACTGTTTTTTCTTGAAAAAGCTAAAAGTTATTTCTGGCATGATCCCGAACTGCATTATCTGCTTGCATATATTTATTATAATAAAAAGGATTTTTCTGCGTCGCGCAAATGTGCTGAACATTGCCTTCAAATATTGCCGAAATATTTTCCCGCACTTGATTTGATGAGTAAAATTGCGTAAGCTTCTGATTTGTGCTATGCTTTTTTTACAAGGAGATAAGTATGATTATAATTATGGAACCAAAAGCCACAGAGGCGCAGGTTCAAAAAGTTATAGAATTTTTAAAAACTAACGGATTTGAAATAAGATTTAACCGCGGCGAGGTACATACGGTTATTGATGCATTAGGTGATAAAACAACAGTTACTCCTGGCAGAATTTCCGCATTTGACGGTGTTAAAGAGGTTAAGGTTATTAGAGAACCTTTCAGGCTGGCTTCCCGCGATTTGAAACCTGAAGATACGGTTATTGAATTTTCAAACGGGGTTAAAATCGGCGGGAATAACAAACCCGTTGCAATGGTCGGCCCTTGTTCCATTGAAGAAGATTATGAGGGACTTTTAAAAGTTGCTTATGCGGCAAAAGAAATGGGTTGTCAGTTTTTACGAGGCGGTGCGTTTAAGCCGAGAACTTCTCCTTATGATTTTCAGGGATATGGTGAAAAAGCTTTAAAATATATGAAAAATGCTGCTGAAGAAACTGGATTGCTAACTGTTTCAGAGGTTATGGATGCATCTGATTTGGATTTAATGTGCGATTATATTGATGTATTGCAAATAGGTGCAAGAAATGTCCAAAACTTTAAGTTATTGCATGCTGTCGGTAAATGTAATAAACCTGTTATCTTGAAACGTGGACTTTCAAGTACAATTAGAGAATTTTTACTTGCAGCTGAACATATTATGTATAACGGAAATTTAAATGTTATTCTCTGCGAACGCGGTATTAGAAGCTTTGATAGTGCATTTACCCGTAATGTTATGGATATTGCTTCAATTCCCGTTATAAAAAAATATTCACATCTCCCGATAATTGTAGACCCGAGCCATGGCACTGGTCAGAGATATTTAATTGAACCGATGGCGAAAGCAGGATTAATTGTCGGCGCTGACGGTATTATGATTGAAGTTCACCATGACCCTGAAAATGCTCTCTCAGACGGAAAACAGAGTTTATCCATACCAATGTTTAAAGAGGTTATGGGAAGAATTAATCAATTATCAGACAGACTTCATTATGAAAAAAGCTGTTTGTCTGCAAATGTACAATAAAAGGAGGAGCTATGAAAATCAGGTTTAGTCGGAATTTCGGGGGGGGGGCAATTTAAGCCAATCTCCGTTTCTTGAAAATTTATGTAAACCCCATGTGGCGGGTCCAGCGGATTGTCGGCAGAAGGCGAAGAAGTTTTGCACAGCAAAACTCGCAGACCTGTTTAACGCCGACAACCAAGTGGCGGCACGCCAGGCGTTTACTTTAGCTGAGGTTTTAATAACTCTGGGTGTTATAGGTATTGTTGCTGTGTTAACTTTACCAAGGTTAATCCAAAATTACAAGAAAAAGGCAACGGTTGTACAACTTAAGGAAGCATATTCAATACTTTCACAAGCTGTTAATACTTCTCAAAATGAACATGGTGAACTCTTAACTTGGGATTATACTATAAGCGATACTGATTTTGCAAAAAAATATATTTTGCCATATTTAAAACTTATTGATACAAAAAAAACATACGCAACCGGCTGGAATATGTATACTTTATCAACTCAGAATAATATGCATAGTAATACTGCTTATTGGCATTCCGGTATGATATATATTCTTTCAAATGGATATGCATTATGTATTGTAAACGGAAATGATGATACAAGGAAGTTAATTACTGTTGATGTAAACGGGAAAAAAGGTCCAAATGTATTGGGTATAGATGGATTTACATTTGAATTTAATAAAAAAAATAATAGTTTACTTCCTTTTGGTTATGGAAATACAAGAAATGTTCTGCTGGGTAAAAACGGTGGTGTCACTTATCCTGTGGGAATGTGTACAAGAGATAACAACTGGCAATACTATAGAGGCGGCTTCTGTGCTGCTGTTATAATGAAAGACGGATGGCAAATTAGTGACGATTATCCTTGGGAAAACGGCGGACTTACACCAATTCATAAAAATTAAAAACTTATTCTCTAAGATTTTTAATATGCTGGAAAAATCATTTTGTTTGAAGTATTATAATTTACACGGAAACTATAAAAAAGGAATATAAATATGCTAAGAACTGGAATAGTAGGACTTCCGAATGTCGGAAAATCAACTTTATTTAACGCTTTAACAAGTGCAAAAAACGCGCAGAGTGCAAATTACCCGTTTTGTACAATAGAACCGAATGTTGGTGTTGTTAATGTGCCAGATGAAAGATTAGAAATTTTGCAAAAACTCTGCAAATGTACAGATATTATTCCAACTGCGATAGAATTTGTTGATATTGCAGGTTTGGTTAAAGGTGCAAGTAAAGGCGAGGGTTTGGGAAACCAGTTTTTACATAATATCAGAGAAGTTGATGCAATTATTCAAGTTGTAAGATGTTTTGATGACCCGAATACTATTCACGTTGCAGGTAAAGTAAATCCGCTCGATGATATTGAAGTTATTAATACAGAATTGGCACTTGCCGATTTGGCTTCTGTAGAAAAACGTCAGGCACGTATTGCGAAACAGGCAAAAAGCGGTGATAAAGATGCTGTTTTGGAAAACAGTGTTTTAACCACACTTACTGACTTGTTGTCGGAAGGTACATTTATAAATCTTAAAGAACATTTTAACGAAGATGAAATTGCAGTTGTTAAACAGCTTAATTTGATGTCTGTAAAACCTGTTATTTATGCCGCGAATGTTTCAGAATATGATTTGAAAGACGGAAACGAATACACAAAACAAGTTCAGGAATATGCATCAAAACATAATGCTGAAGTTGTTTTGATTTCTGCAAAAATCGAAGAAGAACTTGCAGAACTTGGTGCAGAAGAGGCAAAAGAATATTTGGAAGAATTAGGTATTGAAGACAGCGGTATTAACAGAATGATTAAGTCTGTTTATAAGCTTCTTGATTTGAGAACATTTATTACAGCAGGTGAAAAAGAAGTTCACGCTTGGACAATACCTGCAGGGGCTAAAGCTCCTCAGGCTGCGGGTGTAATCCATACCGACTTTGAAAAAGGATTTATCAGAGCTGAAATTACACCATACGAAGAATTTGTTAAAAACGGTTCTTATGCAGCTTGTAAAGAGAAGGGTGTAACACGTCTTGAAGGTAAGGATTATGTTGTTCAAGACGGAGACCTTGTCCACTTCAGATTTGCAGTTTAATTACCACGGATAATCGTCTTTTCGCCCTGCCGAAAAGTTTTGATAATATTTTACCATGGGTAATCCGGAGCAATCTGCCAACCGTCGTGGATAATTTTTGATGCACAGGTGCTTCCGTCAGAATTTTTGTTGCAATTCCCATCTAAGGTTTTGTCGAATGCTGACCAACTCCCTTCGACATATGGGTGTGGAGCGACTATACAGTGGTGCCCACCGCCGTAAATACATCTTGTATCGCCTAAATCTGTCATATCAAATTCAAATACATCTCTGCCCATAACGTTTGGACCTTTCGGGCCGTTTAAATCGATATAAAGTCTTATGTATCCTGTACCGTGGCGGTATATTTTGTAACAGATTCCATTTTGTATGCATTTCGGATCTTCGTAATTCCCTCCTGAAAACCCCATAGCTTTTGTTTTTTTATCAGGACATTTTACTGTAATCACTTTTTTAGGGTATGGACTTATACCTTTTATATATGGTTCAAAATACAAGGCAGACATTTTAGTTGTGTAGTTTCCTATGTCGTCAGGGACAATGACAGGAGAGGTATAATCTTCTTCAGCTTGTGCAATTGCATTAGAAAAAATGTTATATGCAACTTTTAATCGTTCAACAGTAATTTTTTTTTGATAATTTGCAACTATATTAGGAATGGTCATTGCTGCAACAACACCGACAATCCCTAAAGTGATTAAGACCTCAGCTAATGTGAATGCTATACACTTGCGGGGGGGGGGACAGTTTTGAGCTTTTTTCATAAACATATAATATACCTCCGTTAAGATATTATCATGAAATGTTAGACATTTGCAAGTGACAATTTTGACCCTGAAACAATTTCCTGCTTCTGGACATAAGGGCTTGATACAAAATTGTATTGCGGATTATACATTACTCGTCTGCCTGTGAATGTCGGTTCTTTTTTTACAAGATAAAGAGTCATTACGCTGTCATTGATTGTTATTGATTGTTGATCAGGCCCTGTAATCTGGTTTTTATCATTTACCCAGTAAGATTTGCCAGTGACGGCATCTTTAAATTCCAAACCTGATTTCAAACCGCCGTTTTGCATTACTTTATCAGCAGAACCGCCGTTCAGGTCAATATAATCAAGAGTGATTTCTGCAGGACGGTAGTATTCGTCGTATTTGTGAGTTAAACCCTCTGTATTAAATACTGAAACTGTCATTCTGCCATCTGGGCTTTGTCTTAATAGTGCCGAAACTTCGACTTCTTTACCGTTTAATTTTGCTTTTTGTTTATTCAAAACAAACGGAGTACCGTCATTTAACGGCTGCAATTCAGGACGTTTGCGCAAGTTATATTGATAATCCATGTGGTCTTTAAATCTTTTTACAAAGTCCAAATAATCGGGGCTGTCAGGGTCAGTCCATTCTTCATGAATTATGTTACGGTTTTGAACAGTTATATTTTTGGTAGTTGTTTCATAACCTGTTGCGCCGTATTCATCACCTGCATAAAGTGTTGGGTTTCCCGTTAATGCAGCAAGGAATTTTGTGTGTCCAAGAAGTTTTGACATCGCAGGGTCAAGAATTTTCTCAAGTGAAAGTTTTTTGAGTTTTTGTCTTTCAGCATCAGTTAATCTGCCGTCACCTTCATTGTCTGCAATATATTCCATTTCATCTAAAACAATATTCAAAGCTGTTGGATAATCTTTTGTTCCAAAACCCTCTGCTTCAAATACTTTACCTAAATGTCTGCTGTTTGAAATGTTTTTTAATGATTTTAACATCAAGCCGTAAACATAATCAATTCTGCCCTGATCAAGTCCTATTTCGTTGACAGCTTTTCCCATACCGCTTGAAATGGACTCGCATCTTGCTATTGTCAAAGGGCTTACTCTGCTCATATCTGCGCCGTTGACAGAGTCTGAATTCGATTCTGTTCCGTATGGTGTTGCATTTAGAATTTTGTATGCACGGCTTCTCAAATCATAATTTCCCTTATTGGTTAAGTCTGCATAAACCATATCCATATCCATTGCGTAGCCGTCGACGGCACGGCATTTATCGTGGTTGCCTGCAAATATATATGAATATATTATAGATTCAAGAGGACCTGAGGTTAAGAAACCTGCAAGTTGTTCTGTTACTTTTCCACCTTTTTCTGTACCTTTATCAGGGCTGTTTTCACCGTCAAAGTCAAACAATTTTCCGAAAATTTCGTTTATTCCTGATGATAAGTATGTGTAGTTTGCAGTTGTTGTAAAACCAGCTTCGTTGATAAGTTTTTTTACGGCTTCTTTAGATGATGAGAAGCGCGCATTGCTTCCTCCGCCTTTGTTAAAGATATCGTCTTCATCTGTAACTTCGGCTGCAATATATGCATCAGGGTGATACTGTTTTACGTTTTCGCTGAATTTTGTCCAGAATTTAATAATTTGATTCCAGGTAAATTCAAAGTTTGTTTTACCATTTCTTACAGATTCAATATCTGCAATATCTTTTGTTGCATCAATTCTCCAGTCAAGACCGCCCTCTGCACGGCTTACAATCATTTCTGCAAGTTTAAAGCTTTCGGCGCTTGTGTCTTTAACAGATTGGGTCAAAGCTTTTGTAAGGTCTTTTGTATCTTTAATATTGCTTATTCCGCGTTTTAAGTGTTTTACAAGCGAAACCGCTTCATCTTCGGGGCTGTCTGCGATAATTCCCATTTGGATTAATGAAGTGTCTTTAAGTTCGTTATATTTATATGAAATTTCGCCTGTTTCATTATTGTAAGTTAATTTTGCATCGGGAGAAACACCTTTGATGACTGCAAATTTTGCGATTTCTGCTGTTAAAAGCGGGATTGCATATTTACCGAATTCTGTAGTGTTTCCTCTGTTATCGCGGAATTTTTTATCGGCAGGTAATTTATTCTCAACTTCGTCTAAAACTTTTGAAGCAAACTGTAACATTTCATTTTTGTATAAATCATCTGTCATTGTGTAAGCTTTTTTGTATTCAGGTGTAAGATGTTTATTGCCGTTTTTAAACATTTCGTATCTGGAAAGTCCGATTTCACTTTCTTTTGCAGCTCTTTTAGTCATATAAGGTGATGCGAGAACTGAAACGATATCGTCACCGACTTCGATAGAATCCAAAGGTACATCCATTAAGCCCTGCAAAATCGCATTCTTATAATTACTGTCAGTTGTGGATGTTGATAAATGATACCTGTTTCTTAAAATATTTTTTACGATATTTTTGTTAACGTTAAGGTTTGTCGGGAAAACTTTTCCGTCTGACAGTGATTTAATTTTTTCGTAAATTTCATCTGCGCTTTGGCCGTCAACGTTTTTCAAATGCTGTGCGGCATTAAGAAGTAATATCTGGTTTGTTTTCTTAGTCCAGAATTTAGCTGAAGATATTGCGTAATCTTGAACTTCCATATTTTTTTGAATAAGAAGCTTTTTCATTTCTGCGCGTTTTTCAGGGTCTTTAATATTTTTTAAGGTTTGTGTTTCGGAATGTGATTGAACAAAGCTTAATTTTGCAATATCGGGGTTTGCATCCCAAGTTTCAAATCCGCTTTCATGTTTTCCGTCAAGTCCGAAGTATTCAAATTGCGAAACGGCTCTTGTGCCTTCACCGCTTTTGAGTTTCAGATGCTTATCTTTTGTTACGCTTTTGTTGTAAGCACTAAGATGTTCGACGTTTGATTTGTAAGTTTCGTTGTTAATTTTGAAACTGTAAGGTACAACAGTATCGTTGTGGTTGTTGATTTCGAGGTTATTTTTTACAAGTTTGTCATAAGCTCTTATTAATTGTTTGTCGCTGAGTTTTTCTGCATCAACAAGTCTGTCGTCATAAATTTGAATATATGTCGGGTTGTTTGAATTGTAATTGCTATTTTTACTGATTTTTACAGAACCGTCTGGATTTTGTTTGTAGTTGTATTTAGAGTTAATAATTCTATGGGTTACGTGGTCAAGTTTTTTGCCGAAAACACCCATATTCAACGGGCTGTCTTGAAGTCCTGAGATTTTGAACCAATTAAAGTAAGGTGATTTTTCTCCCCATTGCAGAATATGTTTGAAGTGAACGCCCTCAAGTCCCTCGTTTACGTATGCACCGTCTGATACGAGGTTAATGCCTTTTGCAAAAAGTTTTCTTTGTAGTGATGCGTAGTTGTTAATATTGCCTAAGCTTTGCGCCATCTGGAAGTTGTTTTTGTTCCAGTAAGCATGGGCAGAAAGACTGTCGTCAGTGAATAACGGGGTTGTAATAATTCTTGTGAAGTTGTCGAGCTTGCCGTCATCAATGTCTTTTTCGATACCTGCAAGAGAACCGCCGATTTTGTTTGCTGTGTTTTTGTTAGTTCTTCTTGCGCGTTCAATATCGTTATTCGGCACAATTTTGTTGTTTTCGTCGTAAACCCAGCTTACGTTGTTAAAGTCAGGTACGATAAGTTTCATCGCACCGCCTTTTGTAGAGGTTGAAAGTCTGTCAGTTACAAAGTTATAAATCTCATGTGCTTTATTAGATGAAGCAGCTTCGTTGATTATGTTTCCTGGGTCGAGTTTATATTCGGGAAGCCCGTTTTTTTGGCCTTTTGGTACGAGTTTGTAGTGATAAGCGAACGGCTGGTCTGGTCTTATGCCGTATTCTTTTGCAAGGTTAATTCTTGTTGCTTTGCCTTTTTCAAGCAAAACTTCTGCTTCTTTTTTAGTGTTTTGAAGCGGTTTAATGTTGCCGTACTGGTCTTTTTTACCAGTTACAAACCAGTTGCCGTCAGGGTCTTGATCAAGTAAAAAGATTTCTAAATAACAATCTTTTTTATCTTCATCATATACATAGTTAAATTCGTATTCTCTGTTGCCTGTATCGGATTTTACGGGTTTATAGCCCTCAAATTGTACATTATTTGCTTTCGGCTGGTTTAAATTAAGACTTACTTTCACTTCAAACAACTCCTTACCACAGTTATAACTCAACTGAAGAAAATATTTTGTTATAATGTATTATATTATTAACAAATTTTTACAAAAAATGATTATCGGGATATGTTTTTGATATAATCCGTTTGTAAAGGAGAATATAAATGCTGATGACAGAAATGAAATGCGATATTAAAGATATAAACCTTGCAGAACAAGGCAAAAACCAGATTGAATGGGCGTTTAAAGATATGCCTGTTTTGAGAACAATACAGGAAAGATTTATTAAAGAACAGCCTTTTAAAGGTTTGAAATTGTCTGCCTGCTCACACGTAACAAAAGAAACAGCTGCATTGTGTATTGTTATGAAATCAGGCGGAGCTGATGCAATTCTTGTTGCTTCAAACCCTCTTTCAACTCAAGACGATGTTGCTGCTGCACTTGTTAAATATTACGATATACCTGTTTTTGCTATTGCAGGTGAAAGTGTTGAAACTTATAAGTCTCACATTCAAGAGGCAATTGCTCATAAACCAGATTTAATCATCGAGGACGGATGTGATTTAGTATCAATGCTTCATGACCATTATCCTGAAATTGCATCAAAAGTTATTGGTTCAACAGAAGAAACAACTACAGGTATTATAAGACTTCAAGCAATGGAACGTGAAGGAAAATTGATGTTCCCAGCAGTCGGAGTTAATACAAGTTTGACAAAACACCTTTACGACAACAGATATGGCACTGGTCAGAGTTCTATTGACGGTATTTTGCGTGCTGCAAATATTTTAATTGCAGGAAAAACAGTTGTAATTTCAGGTTACGGCTGGTGCGGCAAGGGTTGTGCATTAAGAGCAAAAGCATTAGGTGCAAACGTAATTGTATGCGAAGTTGACCCTCTTAAAGCTCTTGAAGCTGTAATGGAAGGTTACAGAGTTATGCCTATTTCTAAAGCTGCATTAGAGGGTGATATTTTCTTAACAGTTACAGGTGATAAACATGTTGTTGATGTTCAGCATTTATTATCTATGAAAGACGGTGCGTTTGTTGCAAACGCAGGTCACTTTGACTGGGAAGTTAATGTAGGTGATTTAAAAGCTTACACAACAGAAATTAAACAAATCAGACCGTCACTTGAAGAATACAAATTGAATAACGGTAAATCAATTTATGTATTAGCTGAAGGCAGACTCGTTAACCTCGGTGCAGCAGAGGGACACCCTGCAAGCGTTATGGATATGAGTTTTGCAAATCAGGCGCTTGGTATGGAATATATCGTTAAAAATCAGGGTAGATTAGAAAATAAACTTCATACACTTCCTCATGAAGTTGATGTTAAAATTGCAGAATTGAAATTGAAATCAATGGGTGTCGAAATTGATACTTTAACAGCTGAACAAGAAAAATATTTAAACAGCTGGAAGTTTTAGTAAAACATTTTGATGATTAAATTTAGGGTATTTCGGTACCCTAAATTTTTTCTTTCCTGCCATAAAAATTTAATCGTTTCAGGGCGGATTTTCAGGTTGTTTTGAATATTTACTAATGTTGTTTTATCTGAATGGAGTTTTTTATTCCCTGTTACAAGTGTACAGTTTCCTGCGTTATCGTTATGACGTCTGTAGCCTATTAGTGGTTTGTTAATTATTGCAGAACCGCCTATTAGGTGTGCAAAATTAAATAAAAATTTGTCAGGACAAATTCTCCACGCATCAATGTTTTTGTAATTTAATATCAGTTCAATTGAAGCTTTTCTGAACATTGCTGATGAATTTGGCGACCAGTGCCACCCGCCGAAATGTTTTTTTACTATTGTAAAATCAGAATTTTCGCTTTCAAAAAGCTCTTGCGGGGATGAGATAGAATTCATTGTGTGGATTTCGTCGTTTTCACCGATTTCTGCAATTTGACAAGAAGTGAAAGCAACTGAAGTTTGCAGATGAACTCTTATGTGGTTTTGTGCGTAATCAGGCAATAAAACATCGTCGCTGTCAATAAAGCTTACAAATTGACCCTGAGCAAGTTCCAATCCTTTCATCATTGATGCGAGCTGTCCGATATTTTTTTTGTTTTTTATGAGTGTTATGTTGGAAATTTGTTCTAACAGTTCACGCGATTTATCTGTTGAACAGTCGTCAACTACAATTATTTCAATATTTTTGTAGGTTTGAGCCTTTATACTCTCAATTGTTTTAAGAATATATTTTTCGTAGTTGTATGAAGTTACGACAAATGTGACAAGCGGAAGTTTAAGCATCTTTTGCTAAGAGCCTTTCCATTTTTTTGTTGTGAATGATTGATGTAATGAAAGCCAAAATTATAAAGCCAAGTCCAATGCCGCCTGTTACAGCTTCGGGAATTTCTTTAACTGTTGATACTAACATTAGAACGGCTAAAGCACCGATTGCCCAGTGTGCACCGTGTTCAAGATATAAAAATTTGTTTAGAGTTTTCTTTTCAACAAGCATAATTGTCAAAGAACGAACAAACATTGCTCCGATTGCCAAACCTATTGAAATGATTATAATATCTTTTGATAAAGCAAATGCGCCCAAAACTCCGTCAAGAGAGAATGATGCGTCAATAAGTTCTAAATATAAAAAGCTGACAAACCCAGAGCAAGCTGCACCTTCTGCACATTTTGCCAATCTTTGCTGTTCGTGTCTTTCAAGATAATGAGTAAAGCCGTCAATAGAAAGATAAGTAATTATTCCCGCAATACCTGAAATTATTACATGAATTTTTTGTCCTTCAGATACAAAATTTTGAGTTATTAAAAGCATTAATAATGAAATTACAACTTCAATACCTTTAATATGGTCTAAATGCGAGAGCCAGTTTTCAAGAGGTTTTATCCAATGAATTTCTTTTTGATGGTTAAAGAAATAATTAAGAAACAGCATTATTAAAAACATTCCGCCGAAAGTTACAATTGGAGCGTGTGTTTGATGTAAGTAATATGCATATTTATCTGCATCATGTAATGCGATGTTTGCAACTTCTGCCATACTTAATTTTGCAAAAATTGAAACAACTAAAATTGGGAATAAAAATCGCATACCAAATACTGCAATAACTATCCCCCAGGTTAAAAATCTGTGACGCCAAACATCATTCATTTTTTCAAGCTTCATAGCATTAACTACAGCATTGTCAAATGACAGGCTGACTTCCAGAACAGCAAGTACAAGCACAATGAATACGCAGGAAAGTCCGCTTCCGTTGTGTGCGTGTTCACCAAGTAAATAAGCCCCTAAAAGTCCCGCTGCAGTAACTATATATGAGCATAAAAAATAATGTAGCATCTTCTTCTCCTATAAATTTTATTATAGTCTAAATTGTGATAAATGCAATCATATTTGAAAAATATTTTGTTCTTGTTATAATCAGTGTATGAAAGATATGTTAGATAAAATTCTTCAAATTGAGAAGAAATATAATGAACTAGGAATTACACTGTCTGATTCTGCAGTTATTCAGGATTATAATAAATTTAGGGATTTATCAAAACAGAGAAAATCAATGGAAGAAACTGTTGAACTCTATTATGCCTGGAAAAAAGCTACTGATGCAATCGAAGAAGCTAAAGAAATGATTTATGCTGAATCTGATGATGAAATGAAATCATTTTTGAAAGCTGAAATGGCTGAAAATGAAGCAAAACTTCCAGAATACGAAGAAAGAATGAAAGTTCTTCTTCTGCCGCGCGATCCTATGGATGATAAAGATATTATGCTTGAAATTAGAGGCGGTGCTGGCGGTGATGAAGCAAACATTTTTGCAGGTGATTTAGCACGTATGTATATGAGATTTGCTGATAAACAGGGCTGGCAGACACAGGTGTTGAGTAAAACTGAATGCGAAGCTGGCGGTGTATCGGAAATTATTATCTCTATGAAAGGCGACAGCATATATTCAAAATTAAAATATGAATCAGGTGTCCATAGAGTGCAGCGTGTTCCAGCTACAGAATCTCAAGGCAGAGTTCATACATCAACTGCAACAGTTGCTGTTATGCCTGAAGTTGATGATGTTGAAGTTGAACTTAACATGAATGACGTTGAAATCACAACAGCACGTTCAGGCGGTGCAGGCGGACAAAACGTTAACAAAGTTGAAACTGCAGCGAGAGTTTTTCACAAACCTACAGGGATTATGATTTTCTGTACAGAAGAACGCTCACAGCTTCAAAACAAAGAACGCGCTTTGCAGATTTTGAAAGCAAAACTTTATGATATGGAAGTTCAAAAACAAATGCAGGAAATTACAGATTTGCGTCGTTCTCAGGTTGGAACAGGCGACAGAAGCGAACGCATTAGAACATATAATTTCCCGCAAGGCCGTTTGACTGATCACAGAATTAATCATAACTTGAATGTTAATACGGTAATTGATGGTGATTTGGATGAACTTTTAAAGCTGCTTATTGAACACGATCAAAAGCTTAAATTAGAAAAATTGGCAGAGGTGAATTAGTGGTAGAGCGCAAGTGTGCAGGATGCGGAGTAATTAAAGACAGAAATGAGATGATAAAAATTACAAATGTGCATGGCGAGCTTGTTGTAAACCCAGATAATAAAAAATTTGGCAGATCAGTATATCTCTGCTATAATAATGCTTGTATAGAGAATGCTTTTAAGAAAAATAAGATAGCACGAATTCTTAAAACCTCTGTACCGCAAGATTTGAAAGGAAAATTAATAAATGAGTTTTGAAACAATTAGAATAAATGAATTAGCAAAAGAACTTGGGCTTTCAAGCAAGGAAGTCTTAGAAAAGTTCGCACAAATATCTGTGACAGGCAAAACTCATTCAAGTACAGTTACAATGGAACAGGTTAAAAGGCTGAAAGAATTTATCGCCTCTGGCGGCGTTAAAGAAACTAAAAAGCCTAAAGCTTTTGTTGTTAAGAAAGCAAAAGCTGCAGAGTCTCAAGTTGTAGTTGAAGCACCTAAAGAAGAAAAATCTGTAGAAGTTAAAAATGAACCGCCGAAGGTTGAAATTGTTAAGGCAAAACCAAAACCACAAAGTCGTTTGGAGATTGTAAGACGTGCTCCTCAAAGACCTGCTGCTCCTGCAGGAGAAAGGAAATTCCCGCCAAGAAGTGACAGACCTCAACGCGGAGAAAGACCAGATAGACCGCCTAGAGGCGAAAGACCTCCTCGTCCGCAAAGAGAGGGAGGCAGAGATGGTGCGCCTAAAAAACCGTTTGAAAAACCATCAGGAGAAAGAAAACCAATTCAACGTACTATAATTTCTCAGGATATATACGAAAATAAAGGCCCTGCAAGAAAACGTACTGGCCCTGATGCTAAGAAAAAAGGTAAAGATTTTAATTCTAAAAAAGAAGAACAGGAAAGAATTTCTCTAGAAAAAGCAGCAGCGCAAAAGCATAAAAAACGCTCTCATAAAGAAGAAGAAACTGCTCAGGTTACGCAAATAGTAGTGAATCGAGCTATGACAATCAGTGAGCTTTCCGAAAAAATCCAAAAAACCCCTGCAGAAATTGTTAAATTTCTTATGTTCCAAGGAATTATGGCAACAGTTAACCAGTTGATAGATATTGATGTTATCAAAAAAATCTGCGCGGAATACGAACTTGAAGTTCTTGATGAAGATTTAGAAGCATTCATGGAAGAAGAACTTGAAAAAGAAGAAAAAGTTAAAAAACTCACAGAAGTAGATAAAAAATTACTTAAAAAACGTGCTCCTGTTGTATCAATCATGGGTCACGTTGACCATGGTAAAACAACTTTGCTAGATAGTATTCGAGCTTCAAAACATAAAATTGTTGCAACCGAAGTCGGTGGTATTACGCAGTCTATAGGTGCTTATACTGTATTTTTAGACAATACTGACAATAAAAAGATTGTATTTGTTGATACTCCTGGTCACGAAGCCTTTACAGAAATGAGGGCGCGTGGTGCTAAGGCTACAGATATTGCAATTCTTGTTGTTGCTGCAGATGACGGTATAATGCCACAAACCATTGAAGCTATTAATCATGCAAAAGCAGCAGAAGTTCCTATTATTGTTGCTGTTAATAAAATTGATAAACCTGGTGCTAATCCAGATAAAATTTTACAGCAATTGACAGAACATGGTCTTGTTCCAGAAGAATGGGGCGGTGAAACAATTACTGTTAAAGTTTCAGCTTTACAGGGAATAGGTATTGATGAATTACTAGAGTATATTTTGCTCGTTGCTGATGTTCAGGATTTGAAAGCTAATCCAAAAGCAGAAGCATCAGGGGTTGTAATTGAAGCTAACCTTGATAAGGGTAAAGGGCCTGTTGCAACATTATTGGTTCAAAACGGGACATTGCGTACAGGGAATTGTATAGTTGTCGGTACAGCCTGCGGCCGCGTTAGAGCGTTACTTTCTGATAGCGGTGAAAGGATTCAAAAAGCTGAACCGTCTACCCCTGTTGAAATTTTAGGTTTATCAGAAGTTCCTCAGGCAGGCGATTATTTTGAAGTTGTTCAAAATGAAAAAGAAATGAAATCAATTATTCAGGAACGTAAAGAAAAAGAACGTAATAAACGTCTTGATGCTATGCTGCCTGCACACGTAAGACGTGAAGCAGCAGCTGGTGAAGATGATGTTCCGCAATTGAACTTGATTATTAAAGCTAACACAAACGGTTCTGCTGAAGCTGTTTCACAGGCAATTGCTCAGGTTGAATCCACTGAAATTAAGACAAAAATTATTCACGTTGGTGTAGGTGATATCTCAGAAGCTGATGTAATGCTTGCTTCTGCTTCAAATGCTTTAATTCTCGGCTTTACGGTAAAAGAAGATTCAAATGCACTTGTAGCAGCTGAACGTGAGGGCGTTTCAATCAAAAAATATGATATCATCTATCAAATTCTTGAAGATATTGAAAAAACAATGCTGTCACTTCTTGAACCTGAAATTAAAGAGGTTGAACTCGGTAAGGCTGAAATTCGTCAGGTATTTACAGTTGGTAAAACTACAAAAATTGCTGGATGTTATGTAACAGAAGGAAAAATTGTAAGAAGTAAAGATGCTGTTCTTATCCGTGATGGAAAAGAAATCTTCCGCGGAGCAATTGATCAGCTGAAACGTTTTAAAGATGATGTAAAAGAAGTTGCGCAAGGTTTCGAATGCGGTATTTCGTTTGCAAAATGGAATGATATTGAAGTCGGTGATATCATTGAAGTTTCTACAAAAGAAGAGGTTGAAAGAAAATCACTCTAATGCTTACTGTATTAAATTCACCCCAGAAAACAACGTTTCAGGCACGTAAAATACCATCTAAAAGAGTAACAATTATTCATAAAAATGGCAGAGATGTAATAAAAGATGAGTTTGTGGGTTTTCATGTGGTAAGACCAAATCTTTTTAGCATATTAAAAAGCATTTTGGATGATTTATTCTGCTTTTTACAAAAGTAGTTAATTGTTTAATATAAATTTTATGTTATAATTACTTTACAAGGAGATAATTATGACTTTAAGAAACGAACGTGTAAGAAAAGAATTAATGAGAGATATTTCCGATATCTTGAGAAAAGAAATCCGCGGACTTGCAGGAGTTGTATCTGTTCTGGATGTCGAAGTTTCTCATGATAATTCTTTTGCAAAAGTTATATATAGTGTCTTAGGTTCTGAAGAACAGGTAGAAAAAACTAAGGAAACAATCGAAAAAAGCACTCCGAAAATTCGTTATGAAGTCGGAAAACGCATCCGTTTGCGCTTAACTCCCGAATTGAAATTCGTTTATACTGATTCTCTTGAAAAAGGTTCAAGAGTGAGCGAGCTTATTGATAAGATTTCTCGCGGGGAAATATAATGCCTTTCGGCTTTTTGAATATATATAAACCAGTGGGAATGACTTCGCATGATGTTGTTGCAGTTCTACGACGGCTGACAAAAATTAAGCAAATTGGACATACGGGAACGCTTGATCCTTTTGCAGAGGGAGTCTTGCCTGTTTGTGTCGGAAAAGCGACACGTTTGATTGAATTTTTAGATGATGATAAGGAATATCTTGCGACGGTTCAGTTTGGCTCATCAACGACAACTTACGATATTGAGGGTGAAAAAACTTTTGTATCAGATGAAAAAATTACGGCGGATGATATTGATTTGACCCAGTTTAATGGCGAGATAGAACAGTTCCCGCCTATTTATTCAGCGATTAAGGTTAATGGTAAAAAACTTTACGAGTATGCCCGCGAGGGAAAAGATGTTGAAATTCAACCGCGCAGAGTCGTAATCGAAAAAATTGAACTTAAAAGTTTTAATGAAGAATTACAGCAGGCGGAAATTTTAATCAAATGTTCAAAGGGTACTTATATCCGTTCAATTGCACATGATTTAGGGCAAAATATCGGAGTTGGTGCGCATCTGGTGAAACTTATCCGCACGCAGGCAGGAAAGTTCAAAGTAAAAAACAGTATAATGCTTGACGGAATTGATGCAGCGGCAAATCTTATAAATCCGCTTGAGATGCTTGATTTGCCTCAGTTAATTGTAAATGAGGAACAGCTTAAAAAAATTCGTCATGGTATGCCTATTGAAAATTGCGGGTATAGTGGTAACATTGTATTGACTTATGATAATAATATTGTTGCCATAGCTTTGGCTGACAGTGATAAGATAAAAGTCAAGAAAGTGTTTTTATGAAAAAGATAATTTTAATATTGATGTTATTAAGTTCTGTGTGTTACGCTTCCTGCGACGTCCAATGCGTTGAACCGTACGGGCTTTCATCAGGTGTTTCAAGATTTTTCAGCTCTGTAACTGGGCAGAACTTTTTAGCTGAAAGAATTGGGTCGGCATTACTCAAAAAAGCAATCAAAAAAAATATTGAATGCGGTTCTATTAAAACCAATTTGCAATCTTTTAGTGTTCGAGATTTGAAGAAGGGTAAATTCAAGTCAATTGAAATTAAAGGCAAAGATGTCAATGTGCAGGGGATTTATATAACTTCTTTTGATGTCAAAACTTTATGCAATTTTAACTATCTTGTCGACAACAAAAAGGGTGATGTGATTGTAAAAGAAAATATGCCCATGTCGTTGAATGTTACAATCAGCGAGGATGATTTGAACAAAACTATGACATCATCTGATTACAAACGTTTGATTGATGATGTAAACTCGCTTGCAGGCGGGATTTTTGAGGTTAATTCAACTCAGGTAAAACTTAAAAATAACAAAATGTATTATGTTATAAAATATAATATTCCGTTTGTGAGAAAATCCAAAGAAATCGTTCTTTGTGCAAATTTAAAGGTGGATAATGGTAAAATTATGCTTGCTGATACAAGTTTTGCAGGCAGTAATACAACATTAGATATAAATAAATTTTCAAAATTATTAAATTACATAAATCCGCTTGATTTTTCTGCAAAAATATTGGAAAATAAAGATGCAAAAATAAATATCCAAAACGTAAAAATTGCGGATAAAAAAATCACAATTGACGGTATAGTGACTGTCTTAAAAGATAAGGAATAAATTATGCGTAAAGACGAAAGAATGTTTTTAGCTGTAACTGCGGTAATCATGGTCGCCGTGTGTTCATTTCTGGCACTGAGAATGTTTTATCATAATGATGATAATATTTCAGGGCCATTATTGCCTAAAACGGAAACTCCTGGTGAAAATACGCAAAAACCTGAAACACCTGTTGAAAAGGTTTATGTCAACGTATATTTTATTGGACAAAACGAAAATAAAGAAGAAGTTTACAAAGCTGTTAACCGCGAATATGATAAGGATGTTGATGGTTCAAAGATTAAATTTGCAATTCAGGCTTTGATTTCAGGCCCTAAACAACACGAAAAAGCAAAAGGTGTTTATACAGAAATTCCTGCAAATACAAGAATAATTTCAATAAATGAAACGGACGATAAAATTATAATAAATCTTAACTCAGAATTTGAGCAAGGCGGCGGAACTGAAAGTATTTACAAAAGATTAAATCAGATTATAAAAACAGCTAAAAGAAATACAACTAAACCTGTTTATCTTTATATAAACGGCAGTAAGGCAGAAGTTATCGGCGGTGAAGGAATAATGATTACGCAGCCTTTGAATGAAAATTCTCTGGAAGGTTAGATGAAAGATTTAGAGTATTATTTAAACCTTGATTGGACACTGATAGAGGGAGTTGATACGGATTTTGACGGCAACCCTTATCATTATATTGAGATAAAAGAGATTCCGAGTTTTTTGTTTTGTGCCAAAACGCTTGAAAAAGCCCGTGCAAGTTATAAAGAACAATTAAAATGGACATTAAAAGTAATGCTGGAAAGTGCAGAGCATATAACAGAACCTGGTGAGGAAGAAGAAGAACCCGACTGGGAAAGTATGTGTCCTTAATTTTTATACACATCTGCATATTTAGGGTTTACTGCAAGCCATTTGAATGTCTGTTCGTCAGTTTCAGGAATATCAATGACAAATGTTCCGCCGTAACGTCCGCGAGAAAAAGCAAGATACCCTTCATTTGCAAGATTATGGAATGCTTTTCTGATTGTGTTTGGGCTTAAATCAAGCTGTTTTGAAAGCTCTGTGATTGACGGGAGTTTAGAGCCTATTTCATAATTTTCGGCAATTAGTCTTTTAATGTGATTTTGTGTCTTTTCGTAATAATAAAATGCAGTTTCAGGAGCTGATGCAAAAATAGAAGTTTCGCGTTTGTCTGATATCTTTGATTCAAACGGCATTCTGAGAACTGTTGTACCGTAACGACCGCGTCTGGCAAGCAAAATTCCCTCGTCAATTAAAACTTTTAATGCATCATGAATTGTCTTGATGCTTACCGATAATTCTTTTGAAAGTTCGGCATGTGCAGGAATTTTGTCTCCAGTTTTCAGGTTGTCTGTAATATATTTTTTTAAATCATTTTCAACTTTTTTAACAAGTGTGTTATTGCTGTTCTGAGTTTCTTCAACCTGGAAATCAGTTGAGAGAATTTTCCAGCCTGTCTCGTTTGAATTTTTAAACTTATGCTCAAGAATATTCAATGTTCCCAAGCTTTCGAGTGCAAGTCTTGTTGTGTTTGCAGAACAGCATATTGACTTTGAGATAATTCTTGATGAAGGCAGGTTGTCGCCTGTTTTAAAATTATTCTCAATAATATATTTTTTTATTGCGTTAATAGCAATTTCGCGTTTTGAAGTAAGTTTTCTAAAACTTCCCTCGCTCTGGTCTTTTACGATTGTCCCGATGCATTGTTTAGATTCAACAAAACCTAAATCTTCAATGTATCTCAATGCATTTTGGATTGTTCCGATGCTTACGCCTAAAAGGTATGCAAGGTCAGGTTTTGTCGGAAGCAGTGTATTCGGTTTTACATTTTTGTTTGTTTGTATAACATTTGTAAGCCATTTACCTATAGTAATTGCTTTTGATTCTTTTATATTCTTCAAATCGGGCAGTGAGGAATTAATGTCACTAACCTTTATTTGTTCTAAACTTGATTTTTGCGGGAGAATATACTTCATACACATACCTCATTAATAATACACTATTTATAAAAAAACAGCAAATATTTTTTTGCGAGTTTGTAAAGACAAATTTACATTATTGTGATATAATTTTTTTGAAAAGAGGTAATATGCTTATTCATACAATAGCTGAAATGAGAGAAAAGATTAGAGAGTGGAAAAAAGACGGATTAACCGTGGGATTAGTCCCTACAATGGGTGCTTTGCATAATGGTCATAAGAGTTTAATTGAAAAATCCGTTGAAAAATGTGATAAAACAGTTGTTTCAGTATTTGTAAATCCTATTCAATTCTGCCCAGGAGAAGATTTGGATAAATACCCAAGAACTCTGGATGAGGATGAAAAATTATGTCAAGATGCGGGTGTTGATATCGTTTTTGCTCCGTCGCCAAAAGAAATGTACGGAGATGGGCATATTATGTCAAATGATTTTTTGACTTATGTTATACCACCTTATTTTTATGTGGATAAGCTTTGCGGAAAGTCGCGCGTTGGTCATTTTGACGGGGTTTGTACTGTTGTAAATAAATTGTTTAATATTATTCAGCCAGATTTTGCTTTCTTTGGTGAAAAAGACAGGCAGCAGTTGATTATTTTGAAAAAGATGGTTAAGGATTTGAATATTCCTGTAGAAATTATTCCTTGTCCCATAGTAAGAGAAGAAAGCGGGCTTGCACTTTCATCTAGAAACAAATATTTATCTAATGAAGATAAAATTGAGGCACTTGCTCTAAGCAAAATTTTGTTCAATATTAAAGCTTGTTATAAGAAAGGTATAACTGAGGTTAAGGCTTTAACAGAAACGGCATATTCATATCTTAATGAAAAACATTCACTTGAATATTTGGAGTTCCGTGATGCTGATGATTTAGAAGAAAAAGTTATTGCCAATGATAATACAATTGTGTTTATTGCATTAAAAATCGGAAATGTCAGATTGATTGATAATATTGCGCTGAGGTAAGTATGCTGAACTTTTATAAGGCTTTGATTAAATCATTGGAATTCCTTTTAAATGTTATGTTTGTATTTCAAATAGCATTAATGATAACAGTGTTTTTGACTGCAACATATTGGTTTTTGGATTTAATTAACTGTTCTGCTTTTGAGTTTGTAAGACCTTTGGCAGAAAGTATTTCTGATTTTGTAAGACTTTTTTATCAGGAAGATATTGAAATTGGCGGAGTCTATATTGACGGCTCGCTTTTACTGTTTGATATTCTTGCATTGATTGCCGTATTTCTTATTACAAAATCTAAATTCTATGTTTATCGCTGGATTGAATATATTGAAGCTGCAATAAAAGTTTGTTTAAAAGAGATTGAGGAAAATTTCAATAAAGAACTTCAGCAGGAAGCAGAAGAAAGAATTAAACAGTGTAATAATGTTGCAATACTTATTCAGTTTGAAGTGAAAAATATGTATGTGGATTACGAGCGCACAAATTTGAAAGAAAAAGAGGATGAAGCATTCAAAATTTTTTATTCGGCAATAAAAGCACTTACTGGTTGTAAATTTGCGAAAACAGACGATAAAATGCTTATTTTAATGGATAATTTTCAAAGAGTTGATAATCTTTTGAATTTTATAGATATGACAATAAACCGTATAAGAGCCAATATGAAAAAGGATAAATGGGCTCTTTTCAGCTACGTAGCAGTTGATGTGTATAATTCTAAGTTAAACTTTAAAACCGAAGTATATCCTATTTTAGAAAAACTACTTTCACTTCGTCACAAAAATGAAGCACTTTGCCTTGGAAATTTTAATTTAAGATATAAATTAAATAAAGAACAGATGTATACACTGTTTGTGAAAGGCTCATATAATATTATAGAAGAGTGCGATGTATTTGCGATGATTAAGAAAGATTAACCAAACTCTTGCATTTTGATATTTTTCATATATTATAGGATTATACCGCAGACAGTTAGCAGGAATGGCAAAATTTAGGTTTTGTAAATTCCTTTAAAAGACCAGCTAACCGAGGTTGAACAGTCGAAATATAAATATTGATTTGTTTGATTTTGCGGTCTGATTATAGAAAGATGCAAAATCTTTTTGTATGTAAGAGGTACAAACAGTAAAGGAGCTAAACATGGCAACAAAAGCTTTTAAATCTGAAAAAATAGATGCTATAAAAGCAAAAGCAGAAAAAGCCCAAGTAGCTATTTTAACTGAATATAAAGGTTACTCTGTAGAAGAAATCACTAATTTGAGACGTGCTTTGCAAAAAGACGGCGGTGATTACATGGTAACTAAAAATACTTTGGCTAAAATCGCTTTCAAGGGTACTGATTTTGAAGTTCTTGCCGAATCTTTAACAGGTCCTATCGCTATTGCGTTTGGTTTTGAAGATCAGGTAAGCCCTGCAAAAGCAGTTGCAAAATTTATCAAAGAAAGCAAAAAAGGAGCAATCCTAGGCGGTGCATTAGACGGTAAATTGTTATCAGCACAAGAAGCAGAAGCATTATCAAAACTTCCATCAAAAGAAGAACTTATTGCGAAAATTCTTGGCTCTATCAACTCACCTGCTTCAGGTATCGTTGGATCAGTTAACGCAGTTATGGCACAACTTACAAGAGCTATGGCAGCAGTTAGAGATCAAAAAAGTGCTTAATGCATTTTATTAGTACACAAATTAAATTAAAAGGAGAAAAATAATGAGTAACGTAGAAACAATTTTAGAATCAATTGAAAAATTAACTTTGTTAGAAGCAGCTGAATTAGTAAAAGCTATGGAAGAAAAATTCGGCGTATCAGCAGCAGCTCCTGTAGCTGTAGCAGCAGCTCCTGCAGCAGCTGGTGAAGCAGCAGCTGAAGAAGCATCTGAAGTTAACGTAATCTTGGCTTCAGCAGGCGCTAACAAAATCGCTGTATTGAAAGAAGTTCGTGCTATCACAGGTCTTGGCTTGAAAGAAGCTAAAGATTTAGTAGACGGTGCTCCTAAAGCAGTTAAAGAAGGCATCAAAAAAGAAGATGCTGAAGCTATCAAAAAACAACTTGAAGCTGCTGGCGCAACTGTTGAAATCAAGTAGTTCGACAATTGATAAATTTAAAAAGCACTCACTTATGTGGGTGCTTTTTTATATACAAATTTTTCTGTATTCGCAAAATTCACATTTCTTAGAACGCATAACTGACGGTTGGGCGTTCTTGATTTTGTCACAAATTTCTAGGATTGGATTTTCATAGTCTTTATCAAAATCAATTATACAGTTTTGATTATTTTTAAGGTCAATATAGACAAACTTTATATTTTTACCGAATTTTTTTGATGCACATAAAAGATAAACCATTGTTTGATAATCATATTCGGGATTCTTAGGGATTTGACCTGTTTTGTAATCAAGAATATAAAAATAGTTTTCGTCTTTAACTAAAGCATCTAAACGTCCGCCAATCCAGTATTCTCCTACTTTGCAGGAAAGATTGTATTCGGAATTTACGTAACTTTTTTGGAAAAACTCATTCTGTTTCAGATTTTCCCAAACAATGCGTTCATTTGAGTTCAATGCGGTTTCAAGCTTTGAAATATCACTCCTTTGAAGATAATAGTTTGCAAGTGCATGAACTTTTTTCCCCTTTTCAAAGTATGAGGTCTTTTGCGGTACGGAAATTTTTTCAACATATTTGAACCAATATTTTTGCGGGCAGGTTTCAAAAGTTTTTAGCATATTGGGTGAAAAGTTAGTCATGTAAAAGTTCTCCAAAAATTGTGTTTGGCTCTTGCTCCAAAATTTTATCAAAAGATTTTATTTTACGACTGGTTGTAAAATAAAGCTGTTTTCTTGCACGTGTAATTGCAACATACAACAGTCTAAGGTGCTCTGCAATCTGCTCTTTTTTCATCTGTTCTTCTGTTTTGGGTTTGTAGTTTGGATTTAAACGCTTTAGGGTTTCCGTAAAATCAGCGCCTTTGAGCTTCATTTGATTAATATCGAGGGTTAAGTTCTTTTCAGACATTTCAGGAATAAACACGTAATCAAATTCATCGCCTTTTGATTTGTGCATTGTCATTACCTGAACTTTTCCTGCAAAGAATTCTTTGTCGCTTTCATCTTCTTCTGAGAAAAACTTAAATCCGCTCAAACTCGGCTTTTTGGCTAGTTCGCCGAGGCGTTCTAAAAGTGTCGGGAAATCTTTATAATTCAAGTTCAAACGTTTTATAAGAGTTGAAATCAAGTATACATTTGATTTTTCTATTTCTGAATTGAAGTAATGAAGTCCGATTTTTATCGCAAGCTCCTCACCTGCAAGATGCGGGAAAGAAAGCCAGTATGTTAAATCCCAGTAGAATTGTGCAAGATAAATGTTTTCAATATTGTCGCAATCGGTTTGGATAAAAGGTGTTTCGTATTTTCTAATTTCAAGTCCTAAACGTTGTTTGTAAAATCCCATTTCAGCAAGAATTTCGTAATTATCTGCGATAACGTTGTTGTCAAACGGGTGTAGAATCATCTGCATTACAGCGTATATTGTTCTAAAAATAGTTTTCTGCTCTAAACTTTCGCTTCTTGTAATGCATCTGAGCCCGCTGTTGTTGATAAAATTCAGCCATTGTCCGACCTGATAATTGCTTCTGAGAAGTATGCCGATTGTGCATTTAGGGTCTTTTTTCAGTGCCTGCTTAATCTCTTTTAAAATGTAATTTCTTTCTTCCAGTGGTTTTTCAAAGATTTCAGAGTGAACTGCATTTTCAGAAACGGGGTTTCTGCCCTCAACGGGGTTCATATAGATTTCAAAAAATGCTTCCCTGCGCCACTTTACAAGTTCGTTTGCAAGTGTCCAGACATCTTTTGTGCATCGCTGCGAGCGGTTCATGCTTACGTTATTGCTTTCTATTATAAATTTTCTGAATCCCTCAACATCTGCGTTTGAAAAAGTTGTTGTGATTGCCTGATTTATGTCTCCGCAGCGTATTAAGTTGCCATGTTTTGCACTCAAAAGATTTATCAATCTCTGCTGGATAGATGATGAATCCTGTGCCTCATCTTCAATTATGTATTGACAGATTTCTTGATAATATGCGCGGATGTCGGGATTTTCTTCCAAAAGTTTAACGGAGGAAACCAGCATGTCGTCGTAGTCAATCATGTTTGCTTCTTTCAAAACTGTTTGATATTCTTGAAAAAAATCAAGAAATTTTACAGTTTTTTTGTCTAAAGTTTTGGTATCAACCCCAATGTGGCTACGTGCGTAGCACCCTATCTTAAATACTGAAATTCCTCTGTCAAATTCATCAGTTTCCATTTTTTTGAGTTTTAATTTCTGGGAAATTTCTCTTATAATCCTTGAACGCTGTGTGTCGTCGCAGATTTCAAAGTCGGATGAAAGCCCGAGGCGCTCAAAATTTCCGTTTTCTTTCAAAATTCTTAATGCAAGTCCGTGAATTGTACTGATATTAGGTAATTGTGCCGTGTTGGAGCGGATATTTTTAATTCTGTCACGGAAATTTCTTGCTGCTGATTCCATATATGTCATGACAAATATATTTTCGGGATTTATGCCATTATCGAGAAGTTTTACAATCAGTGCAAGAAGAATTGTCGTTTTTCCTGCTCCTGGAACTGCAGAAATTGCCATTTTTCCTGATTTATAATCCAATACGGGTTTTTGATCGTCGCGCGGAGTTATGCTGAATTGAGGTTTGTCGTCAGATTTTTGAATTTCAGTTACTTTTATATAATCTTCTATTCCGCCGAAATTTTCCACGCCATTTCCGTCAAAAAGACTTGAGAATGTATAAATATGTTCTGATGCGCAGAGGGTAAGTTTTCTTAAAATTCTTGCAGTTTTTTCTTTGGAAAGTTCAATGTTATCATCAATTGTGTACTCGTCTTTTGACCATCCGCGCTGGAAAACCCAAGCATTATATAAAGGCCCTGTGTCGCTTTTAATCCATTCGTCGCTTGAAATGTCAAGCCATAGCTGATATTTAGTCCTGATTTTATTATCAATAATTTTTTGCGGGGTAGAAATAATTAAGTCATTCTCGTTGATATCAAGCGTTGAATAAGGATTTTCAGCAATAATTGAGTTTTCAATCTGGTTAATAATTTCATTTTCGCGTGATTTAAAATCCGAACCGAAGATATTTTCAAATTCCTGAAGTTGTTTTACAAAAAAGTTGAATTTGTTGAGTTCAGTTGGATTTACCTCGTAAAATTCTGCAAGTTCATAAAAGATATCGCACACTTTTTCGGAAAGTTTTGTTTCATTTTGTTCAAGATTTTTCAAAATTGTGCGGAATTTTTTATATTTTTCGGAATATTCTTCTAATGCAAATTCATGTTCAATAAATTCTCCCGCTTCTAAAATCTCTTTGCAGTATTTTACAGGAATTCCCAAAAATTCCGATAAGACAACACGCATATCAAATTCATTTTTTTGCGGTTTCAGAATTGTTAAAATTGATTTTACCAGTCTGTTTTGGATAAGTTTTTCACTTCCCGACAAAAATTTCAAATTGCAATGCAGATTTTCTTTCAGCGAAAATTTGAGCATGTCATCAATTACTGGTGTAATGATTGAAATCTCGCAAGGGTTAGTATTTTTTGCAAAAAGTTTATTAATCTGTTTTATTGCCTCGTCAATCATAGCAGCTCTTTTAGAGGGTGATTGTATTGAAAAGTGTTCTAAAGGTTCGGATTTTCCTTCTGTAATATTTGAAAATATCGTTTCTGCATCATGGCTATTGCTTGGAAAACTTTGTGCTTTTTGTTTGAAAAGTTCCTCAAACTTCCAAACAGCAGTTCTGTCTGCGCTCAAATATCCAGCACGGCTTGCGCCTTTTTCGTCAAAACATACAAAAACGTCTTTCAATTGAGGGGTAAGATATTCAATAAAATCAAAGCAAATCGGAGTTATTTCATCCCCGTCATCTAAAATCAAATATTTGATATTTTTAAAATAATTGGAATTTTTATAAACGTAATTAAATACCAGCCCCTGCCTTAAATAATCAAAATCACGTAATTGCAGAGTTCTTCTCAATAGTTCTTTTAAGGCTTTTTTTGCATCATCTGCAAAACTTTCACCCAAAACGCGTGAGCGCCATTCGACATCTTCGTCAGACAAATTATTTTGCACAATGAGCGAATATCTTCTGAATATTTGGTGAAGCAGTGATTTTTTTGAATTGTAACCCTTAAATTGGATATCTTTTAAAATATCTTTTAAAATAAATTGTGAAATCTCCAATCCCGCAAGGTTTGGCAAAATAGTCGGATTATCAAACGGGTTAATGTTTTCAAGCAATGCCCAATTGTCGTTAATAGTGTTATAGACTAGTGAAAAGAATGTATGAACCTGCAATTTTTCAATGCAGTCTGTTTGAAGTTTTTCAAGAGTTTTGTCAATAAATTTTTGTTTACCGCTTTGAACAAGCACAAGAATTTCAGATGCGTTAACACCTGAATTTAAAAGTTCTGTGTATTTTTCTATCAAAAATTCTGTCTTATTAGTCGATAAATCCGTTGAAATTAACATCCATACTCCATAAAAATATTTTAGCATGAATAATAAAAAAAATTTGTCCTCATCCTTATGAACTATTGCAAATATTTACCCGTTCGAGTATTATATAAACTATAAAGAAAAGAGATGCCGTATTTTAAACAGGAGGAAAATTATGCAAGAATTACAAGAACAAATCGGTTTTTCAGCTGGTCAAATCTATGACTATTTGAATAACAACGGAGAGTCAACTTTTTCAAAAATGAAAAAAGAATTAGATCTTAAAAGCAATTTTGCAGACTTAGGTCTTGGCTGGCTCGCTAGAGAAGATAAAGTTGAAATTTCTAAAAAAGGAACTTCAGTAAGTGTAAGACTTAAATAGTTTTATAAAATAAAAAAAAGACACCTAAAAAGGTGTCTTTTTTTACCTCAAATATATTAACTATTTTGCTTGTAATTTGTTTACAGCAAGAGTTAATCTTGATTTTTTTCTTGCAGCAGTGTTTTTGTGTAAAACACCTTTTGATACAGCTTTGTCACATAATTGATATGCTCTTGAAATTGCTGTATTTAAAGCATCTTTATCTTCAGCTTTTGCAAGTTCTAATACTTTCTTAACCGCAGTTTTAATAGAAGTTTTGAAAGCTACGTTTCTAACTCTGTTTCTTTCAGCGATTAATACTCTTTTTTTAGCAGATTTAATATTTGCCATTTTGTTTTGCCTTTCTTTACTCTTACGTCCGATTAATGACTTCGGACACATTTGAGGATGTGAGTAATTTTATTTTAAACAAAAAATAAGAAATTGCAATAGTTTCGACTATTAGTTATGTCAAACTTTTAACTTTTGTAACAGTATTCGCCAGGATTAGTTCTTAAGGATTATATTTTTTGCCCAATTGTGGTATAAATATTATATAAGAAAGAATTATAGTTATATAATAATTCTGTTTAAAATAAGATATGGAGGCACAAATGTCAGTAGGACAATTCGTATTTATGTTACACAGCCACCTTCCTTACTATAGAAAAGCGGGCATGTGGCCTTTTGGGGAAGAAAACCTTTATGAATGTATGGCAGAAACTTACATTCCTTTATTGAATGCTATTTCAGAATTGTATGATGAAGGCATCAAGGCTAAGTTAACAGTTGGTATTACCCCAATTTTGGCTGAGCAGCTTAATGATGAACACCTTAAACACGGGTTTGTAGAATATCTGGATTCCAGAATCGCTAAAGTTTCTAAGGATTTGGAAAGATACCCTGATGAAAAAGTTCCTCACTCACAACATTTGAAATACCTCGCAAAATATTATTTTGACTGGTTTACAAGCATAAAAGATTGTTTCATAAACAAATACGGAATGGATTTGATTTCAGCATTTAAAAAATATCAGGATTTGGGATGTATTGAAATCACGACTTCAGGTGCTACTCACGGCTTTTCTCCGTTACTTGCAACTGATGCAAATCTTAATGCTCAATTCAAAGTCGGTTCTGATACAACAAAAAGATTATTTGGCAAAAAAGCTTGCGGGTGCTGGCTTCCTGAATGTGCTTACAGACAAGGCTACGAATACGTCGGAAAAGATGGTAAAAAACATTGGAGGCCTGCTATTGAAGTAACGCTTCAAAACAATGATATCGAGTATTTCTTTACTGAATCTCACGTAATTGAAGGTGGAAATTCTATTGGAAATAGGCGTGTAATTGGTATCTATGGAAATATTGAGTATATTCCGCTCCCTGAACGCCCTGCAACTGGATATGATACATATTCAGCTTACTGGCTTCCTGATGCACAGGTTGCTGTAATGGGAAGAAATGAAAGAGCTGGTTATCAGGTTTGGTCAGCTGCGGATGGATATCCTGGCGACGGTTGTTTTAGAGAATTTCATAGAAAAGATGCGAATTCTGGTATGCACTATTGGAGAATAACTTCATCAAAAACAGATTTAGGCGACAAAATGCTTTACGATCCTGTTTTAGCATTAAATAAAATCAATGAAAATTCTGACCACTACACAACATTGATTTATCACATGCTTAATGATTACAAAAAAGCTACAGGTAAAGAAGGTTTAGTAATGGTATCATTCGATACGGAATTGTTTGGGCACTGGTGGTTTGAAGGTGTTGAATTTATTAAACAGGTTATTAAAAAATTCAACGCATACTTACCAGAAGTGGAAAGAATGACTGCAGGCGAATATGTTCACACACATGCTCCTAAAGAAGCTATTCAAATTCCTGAAAGCTCCTGGGGACAAGGAGGACATTTCTATGTATGGAATAATAATTTAACAGAATGGATGTGGCCGATTATCCATGCCTGCGAAAAACGCATGAGTGCAATTGCTGATAAGTATTCAGAAATTCCTGAAGATAAGTTATTGAGCAGAGCATTAAATCAGCTTGCAAGAGAAAATCTTTTATTGCAAAGTTCTGACTGGCCTTTCTTAATCACAACATGGCAGGCTAAAGACTATGCAACAGATAGATTTAGAGAACATGTTGATAGATTTGAAAAAATCGCAGATATGATTGAGAGCGGATGCATTGATGACGGTGCACTAAAAGAGATTGAAAGCATTGACAACTGCTTCCCTGTAATTGATTACAGAGTATACCAATCAATAGAGGAGGGTGTAATTCCCCAGCAATCTGCAAAACTTGCACCATTATATAACTAAAAAAAGAAGCCTTAAGGCTTCTTTTTTTATATTGTAAACTTTTATACCCATCCCAACATACGTATATTGCTTTTTCTAGAAAATATCATATAATGAATATATGAAATATAAATTTATATTATTAGGATTGCTTATATCTACATCATTTTCTATGTTTTGTTTTGCTTCAGATATTAATGATGACACACAGCTTAATGCCACAGGAGTTATATGTTCTCGTAATAAAAAAAGTTGTATAGTAGGTAATCATAGAATAAAAACCAATGGTCATAGACCTTTATACATCAGGGATGGGGTTGTATGCACACCTAATAGACGTATTTGTACAAACGGATTTAGCTGGATGCGTTCCAACAAACCACTTTACTAAATTTTACAATTAAATTAAATAAAACTCTTGCAAAAAAAAATTTAGCATATATAATAAAGAAGTAACCAGTTTATGGGAGCGTAGCTCAGTTTGGTTAGAGCGCATGCCTGTCACGCATGAGGTCGCGAGTTCGAGCCTCGTCGTTCCCGCCATTTAAATTAAGAGCCTTTTCAAGAGGCTCTTTTTTAGTGCCTGATTGAGTTTGAGAGATGATACTTTTCAGGACATTTGGGATATGTTTTTATTTGCTATGATGCCGAGTTGTTGGGAGTTTGAGGCTAATTTAGAGAGTTGAGATTTAGCGGTCGTTTCTTGCACTTTTGTCTCTATTTTTGCACTAAATTGCACTAATATTCTGTCATGCTGAACTTGTTTCAGCATCTATCATGCTTGGTGTTTGAATTTTAGCCCTGATACTTTTAGTGCAAGAATTGTCCGTTTTGATTTGTCTTTTAGTTTGATATATGTCGAAATGTCTCTGAGATTAAGATTTAGGACTTGATTTATTCTAAAAGGTGAGTGATGAATGTTTATGCAAAGGAAATACGCATGGCAGAATTTACACCGGAAAAATCCAAACAAATAGCATTAGCAAGATTAGACTTAATACACAAATGGCTTGAGTTCAGAAAGAAATCAACAAACAAACTTCAAGCTGACTATGATTTTGTGAAATTACATAATACATCAAATTCACACCTTTTTCAAATTCTAGGCAAAATATCTCGCGGTAGTTTGCATCGTTGGCTTGTGATGTTGAACGGCACAGAAGATTATACAAAGCTTTTGCCTCAATATAAATATTCTAAAATAGACGAATATAGAACTGTTTTAACTGATGAAGAAATAAAAATCTTTATGAGATTGCTTTTACATCCAAATAGGCTTTCAATAGGTAAAGCTACCGCCCTCACAAAATACAAATTAAAAGAACAAGGACAAAGTTTTATTCCTACAGATATTACATTCCGTCGTTATGCGAAATGGTTTAAGAACAATAATTATGACAAATGGATTTTGGCTCGAGATGGAGAAAAGGCTTTATCAGATAAAGTCGAACCATATATAAAACGTGATGCAAGTTTACTTGAAGTGGGGGACATTCTTGTAGCAGATGGTCATAAACTTGCGTGTCAAGTAATAAATCCTTTTTCAGGCAAACCATGCAGAGCAACACTTGTCGGATTTTTGGATTGGAAATCGACAGCATTAATTGGTTATGAAATTATGCTTGAAGAAAATACACAATGTATCGCATCAGCACTTCGTAACGCAATAATCAATCTTGATATGATTCCCAAAGTTGTGTATCAGGATAATGGTAGGGCTTTCAGAGCAAAAT
Organism: uncultured bacterium; assembly: GCA_948964545.1. Lineage (GTDB taxonomy): Bacteria > Cyanobacteriota > Vampirovibrionia > Gastranaerophilales > Gastranaerophilaceae > Stercorousia. The sequence goes on from CAREDV010000001.1 coordinate 280,675, forward strand.
ATTTTACCGATGATAAAGGATTTACTGAATTGGGTTTTCAAGGTCTTTATTCAAAACTTGGTATAGAAACAGTATTTGCACGACCTTACAATGCCAGAGCCAAAGTAATTGAACGATTTTTCAAAGAATTTCAGGAAGGTTTTGAGAAACTTCTGCCAAGTTACGTAGGAAGCAGTATTCAAAACAAACCTGCTTATATGATGAGAAATGAAAAACTACATAAGAGTTGGCACAATGAGTATATTTCAACAATTAAAGAAACAATAAAAATGATTGATATGTGGTTGAGCTTCAAAAATTCACAGCCTTGTCCTAATGCACCAAACAAAACGATAGCTGAAGTCTTAGCAGAACGAAAAACTCAAAATGTTGATATAAATACTCTTGACGATTTGATGCTTGCAACAGAAGTTAAAACAATTCAGAGAAATGGCATCAGGTTTTTGAATTGTGATTATTTTGATGAAAGACTATATGGATTTAAGAGTAAAGTCTTAGTAAAATACAACCTTTTTGACCTAACTAAAATTAAAGTATTTACCACTAAAGGTGAATATTTATGTACAGCAGAACGTGTAACCGAAACCCACCCGATGGCAAAACTCTTGGGTGATGTGAAAGATTTTGAAGATTACAAACAGAAAATTATTAAGCAACGACAGTTACGAAAGAAAACAATTAACTCGGTAAAACAATATTTAAGTAATAAAGAGGTTAAATTTATCGAGCAGAAAATGGATGAACCAAAAGAAGTTGAATTCAAACCGCGTTCAAATACCGTTCAAACCCTGTTCAAAAACAATTCAGAAAAATATGAATACCTCATAAAAAATAATCCGCAAGATGGATGGATAGAAAGATTTAAGCAAACAAAGGAGTATAGACTTTTATATGAATAAAATTTTTGTAAAAACACAAAATGTCAAAAACTTTATAGGTTTAGTTGAAAATCTACAAAATAAACCGAAAAATATTCCAAAAATGGGACTCGTATATGGTGAACCGGGGCTTGGAAAATCTCAGACGGCTTTGTGGCTTGCATGTAAATATGATGCAATATACTTGAGAGCAACGAATTTAATGACGGGTCGGTGGCTTTTAGAAGAACTAGTCAAAGAATTAGACGAAATTCCAAGATTTTTAACTTCTGATAACTTCAATTTAGTTGTTCAAAATTTAAAACAAAAGCCAAAAATAATTTTTATTGATGAAATTGATTATCTTATGAATAATTACAAATCTATAGAAACACTTAGAGATATTCACGATGAAACCAACTGCCTGATAATATTTGTTGGGATGGGTTTGGTTCACAGAAAACTTGAAAGATACAAGCATTTATATGATAGATTTTCAGAAATTTTAAAGTTTGAAACATTTGGGGTAAATGATTTGTCGCAAATTTTCCGTCAACTTTCCGAAATTCCATTTGCACCCGATGCGATTGAATATATTTACCTCAAATACAACCGTTTTAGGCAAATTGTTCAATTAATAAATCAGATGGAAAATTTTGCAAAAGATAATAATTTATCAGAAATTACGAAAGAAATGGCGGAGCAGGTATTATGAATATTGAAAAATTAGCAAAACACTTAAAAGAATTTACCCTTGATGAAATTGAAATGATTGCCGAGTGTGATTGTAAAGCAGAACTTGAACACCTTTTAAACGGGGGTAAAATAGTTTTTGAACAAGGTTCGTATAAATATGTAGAAATATCGATGAAGATTGATTTTGGAATATTCTTAGCAACAGATAATAAACAAGAACTAAATTTTGAACAAGCAGTTAATATTTTTATTGAAAACTATGCAAAGAAACATTGTAAAAAACGAACTTACGAAACTTATGAATCGATATTTAGAGTAAATATTACTCCATTTTTTAGAAAATATTGTTTGAATAATATTAATCAAGAGCTTGTAATAGACTTTTATAAAAAATGCAAATCTAGGCAATTAGGAACAAGAAGATTAAAAAATACAATGACACTTTTAAATCAATTGATAAAATATTTCCAAAATTTAGGTGTTATTGATAAAAGTTGCAATTTCCAAGTCCGCCGATTAATAGATAAAAATAAATTTAGTATTAACAGAATAATTTTTGAGGAATAAATATGACTAAAATGAAAAATTATAAACAGCCTGAAAAGATGTATATTTATGACAAAATACCGCTTGAAGAAATCGGGATCAGATTAAATATATCACGCAGAACTTTGTTTTACTGGAAAAAGAAATATGAGTGGGATAGAAAAAGATTTGAAGCAGAACGTAATCAAGAACTTTTTAGCGACGAACTTTTGGATTTTGCAAGAAAATTAATGCAAAAGATTTCTACAGATATGGATAATAAAACTCTAACACCACAATCTGAGATTTATTCGCTAATGAAGATTTTGAAAAATATTCCGCAGGTTAAACAATATGAAAACTCTAACCAAAAATCAAAACAACCAAAACCAACTGGACAACTCACACCTGAAATAATTAATACAATTGAAAGAGAGGTGTTAGGATTTGAATAACTATTAGAATAACGGTTTTTATGTTACTTTAAAGAAAAGGAGTAACAATGATTCATTTGATTCAAGAATTTCTAAACTCACAACTATTTGGAATTATATTAGGTGCCATATTAACTGGTGGTTTTACTTTGCTGATGGACTATTATAAATCAAAAAGAGAAGAACATATTTATCTAAAAAGAAAACGTGAAGTCTTGTATCAGAAAATGTATGATTTTTCGATGCGTTTTGAAAAAGATATTCGCACTAAAAAATGTGTAAATATGTCAAAAGGTACAAAGGATTTATGGAATGAAATCCAAATAGAAAGTATTTTCGGTAAACAATCAACGATGGAATGCTTTTATGACTTGTATGAAGATTTACAAAACAATTTAGAATTATCATCAAATATTCTAGAAGTGCATAAACAAAATAATGAAAGAATATTAGATTTTTATTCTGTTATTAAACAAGAACTGGGGATTAAAGATTAATATATGGATAAAAACTTTTCAAGAGAATGTGATATTACAATTACTTCTGGTGATATTGAGAAAATAGATGAATTAATAAATCAATTAAAAAATTTAGAAGAAAATACCGAACGAAGTCCGCTTTTAACTCACATATGGTATTGTATTTCTAATTTATATTCTACAAAGGCAAGAATATTTTGCGAAGATATTTCAAATTGGCGAAACCAAACATTTCCAGTATATACTGTTCAATCTACAAACTATATGAGGCGAGCATATAGGGAATATTTTAGAAATAATAATGTAGGTATGTGCTTTGAAATTCAAACAAATCTAGCAAATATTTATCACCGATTTTGTCGTGACATTGAAGCTATTTCTTTATGGTCATTTGATTATTCTAAAGCAATAAATTCTGATTCTATGTTTGTAGCACCTTTTAATAAAGCGAGAACTCTCATAGTATTAAATTCATATTTAGGATTTCCATATAACGCAGATTATTCTATGGAAGCATATCGATTAATTAAAGAACTTTCAAATAATAAAAATAGTATTTTTCATAATGGGATAAGACAAGAAATCGATACAACTTCTTGGGTTGCTGAATTATTACAATGGGGTAACCGATTTAAGGAAAAACATATAGCTCTTAAATATGTCTCTGAACAAATTAAGTTTGATTGTATAAAAGAAAAAGAATACAGAGATTGGTGCTTACAAAATACATTATTTATTAATCCACTAAATGATATTACACAAGAGACAATTGCAGCAAAAGATACATTAGAATTTCCTAATTATATTGTTGAAGTTGGCGAAGGACCATTTTTAAGTGTAGCATTCTCAGATATTAAAAATAGATTCTGTAAAGCTAGATACTTATTTTATAGTGGGTTGCATGAAAAATATCCCAATTGGCTTGAAAAAGACTTATATTTGACAAGCTCTTTAGATTATGTTGATTTTTCAACTAATACCGAAAATATTAAAATGGCTTTTAAATTATGCTTTGGAATATTAGACAGTATTGTAGTTTTGCTGAATAAATATTTTGAAACTAATTATAGTGGAAATATTTATTTTAAACCAACTTGTTTGCAAAAGATTTTTCAAAATATTCAAAACCCATATATTGATGCCTTATTTTGGCTATCTTGTGATTTAACTGATAGTTCAAAACTAAAAGACTGGCAAGTGCCAAATCCGGATGCATATATCCTTAGAATACTTAGAAACAATTTAGAACATGGGTGGGTAAGAATTTCAGAAACCAATCTTAATATTTGGAAGGGAAAGCATGATTATGCAAAGTCTATAACGAAAGAAGAACTAGAAGTTACGACAATGGAAGTATTTCGTTATACAAGGTGTGCAATTATGTATCTGATTTTCGCTGTTACATATAATGAAAAGTTTAGGAATTTAGATAACCATGAAATAATAGCAAATATGGAGGTTCCTCAGTATATTCCATAATTTCAATAATTTGTATTTAAATTATATGTATTTTTCATCATCTTCTTCAGAATCATAATTAATAAAAATGCAATTCAATGTATCGGATAGTCTTCTTAAATCTTTAATAATTGGTGTGAGATTATATAACTCCTCAATTTCTCTCTGAGTAGAGCAAAAATAGTCTAATACAACTGCGATATTGTAGATATAATCTGCTAATTTTTCCATTTGTCTGAACTCTTTTTTAGTAAAACTATAATCTTTAATTTCTTCCATAATTTTGTACTCCTTTCGCAAGCAACACATTACAATGAAAGAAAAAATAAAGCATAAGAATTCCGAAAAAACGAAACAAAACAACACATTTGAGGTTTTAATATTGACAATTAGGTAAAAATAATATATTATCAGGTCATATTAGGTCTAATTAGGTATTATTATGCTAGAAAATCTTGATATTAAAATAACAAATCAAATGCTTTCCATTATTTCAGAAATAGATGAGTTCAAAGGTTCTTGGAAACTTTTAGGACAAAAGACTCCCGAAAAATTACAAGCCTTGAAAAAAGTCGCAACAATCGAAAGTGTGGGTTCTTCCAACAGAATTGAAGGCAATAAGCTTTCTGATAAACAGGTTGAAAAACTGCTTTCAAGAATAAACAAACAATCTTTTGCAAATCGAGATGAAGAAGAAGTTGCTGGATACGCAAAACTTGCAGATACGATTTTTGAGGATTGGGAAGCAATCCCTTTGTCTGAAAATTATATCAAGCAACTTCATAAAATTTTATTAGAATATTCTTCAAAAGATGAAAAACACAAAGGTAAATACAAGAAAATTTCAAATGCAGTTGCAGCCTATGATAATACTGGCAAAGAACTTGGAGTTGTTTTTGAAACAGCAACACCTTTTGAAACACCTTTAAAAATGCAGGAACTTATTGATTGGACTAATAAAAATTTATCTGATAGATTTTATCATCCGTTGATTGTTATTGGAGTTTTTGTTGTTAATTTTCTTGCAATTCACCCGTTTCAAGATGGAAACGGCAGACTATCTCGTGCATTGACAAATCTTTTGTTGTTAAAATCAGGTTACTTATATATTCCGTATAGCTCAACAGAATCAATAGTTGAGGATAATAAGGATGCTTACTATAGAGCTTTAAGACAAACTCAAACAACATTAAGAAATGAGCCAAATTATGAACCGTGGTTGATGTTTTTTTTGAAAACCTTACAGAAGCAGAAAATTAGATTGGAATACAAATTAGAACACACGGAAACAAAGAAATTGTCAAATCTTGATTTGCCGGAAGTTTCAGCCAAGATTATGGAAGTATTTGAGACTAAACACCGTGCAACAATTTCCGAGTTGTCCGAACTAACAGGAACTAATATTAATACAATAAAGAAACACTTAGCAAATTTGGTTGAAAACAATTATCTAATCCAACACGGCAAAACCCGCGGGGTTTGGTATACGAAAAATTTATAAATATATGAGTTAAAGGTATGTTTGTGGTAATATAATTTTATTAAGATTAACTATATAGGTAGAAATGAAACGAATTGAAAGATGTCAAATTTTTACACCAGATAATAAAGCCAATAAATTATTAGATATTATTGGATATAAAAAAGATTTATTTGGAAAAAATTTTTTAGAAAATTCGTGTGGAGATGGATCTATCTTAAAATATGTAGTTTCAAGATATATTAAAGACTGTATAAACAAAAAGCTTTCTTTGAAAACAATTCAAACTGGATTGCAACATGATATATGGGGTTTTGAGATTGATTTTTCTAAATATAATGATTGTATTAAAACTCTTAATAAAGTTGCGGAATACTATGGTATTTTTGATGTAAAATGGAATATTCATGTTGAAGATTTCTTGAAATATAAGCTTTCTCAAAAGTTTTCATATATTGCCGGCAACCCTCCATATATCAATTATCGTGACCTTGAACCTGAAACTAGAGAATTTATTAAAAATGAATTTGTTACATGCTCTAAAGGAAAATTTGACTATTGTTATGCCTTTATTGAAAAGAGTTTGAATTGTTTATCAGCTAATGGCAAATTGTCATACCTTATTCCAAGTAGTATTTTTAAGAATGTTTTTGCCGAAAAACTTAGAGAATATATTCTTTCTTCAACTAGTACAATATATGATTTTAAAACAGAAAAAGTATTTTCAAAGGCTTTAGTTGCAACATCTATTTTAGTTTGCGAAAAAGGGAAAAACAAAAAACAGATTTTATATAAAAATGAAGAAAATAAAACTTGTATTAAAATTCCCAAAACTTCTCTAAAACAAAAATGGGTATTTAAAATTGAAGAACAAAGAAATAAAACTACAAAGTTAAAATTTGGAGATTTATTTAATGCTCAAATTTCTATTGCAACTTTATTAAACAAGGCTTTCATTATAAAACCAGATACAAATATTCTTGCAAATTGTAATATTGAAGAGGCAGTTATAAAACCTGCAAAAAGTCCGCGTAACCTTGCATATAATATAGAAGAACAAATTATTTTTCCATACTATTATAAAGACGGCAAATTGATGAAATATAAGCCTGAAGAATTTGAGGAAAAATATCCTGGAGCTGTTCAACATTTGAAAGCGTTTGAAGATAAATTGGATAAACGAAACAAAGATACCTCTGCCGAATGGTTTGAATATGGTCGAAGTCAAGCTTTGTCTCACTTAAATCAAGAGAAACTTTTAATATCAACAGTTATAACGGATAATATAAAAGTATATGAACTTACAAAAGAAGATATCCCTTATGCTGGAATATATATTACCTCTAAAAATGGAGCATCATTAAATCAAGCAAAACAAATTCTTAATAGCAATGCCTTTTTAGAATATGTAAATAATATTGGAATTCAAGCAAGTGGAACATCTTTGCGCATTACTCCAAAAGATGTTAATAATTTTGAATTCGACATGGAGGTTTCAGTATGAAAATCCCTTTTAATGTTGATGCTAATACGGCAAGGCTTATAGGAAGAGAAAATGTATCAAAATTAGATGGCGCAATATTAGAACTAGTAAAAAATGCATACGATGCGGATGCTAATACTTGTATTCTATACTATGAAAAAACAACTAATGTATGCTATTTAATAGATAATGGTTCTGGCATGACTTCAGAAACTATTCGCAATAATTGGATGACAATTGGCTATTCGTCAAAAAAAGATAACTATAAGCTTAATTCTGGAAGAATACAGACTGGCGCAAAAGGAATTGGAAGATTTGCATTAGATCGTATTGCTGATAATTGTGGAATGTTATCAAAAACAGAAACGGAGTCTATTTTGTGGACTGTTAATTGGTCGGATTTTAATTCTGGAACGAAAATTACAGAAGTTGGAGCAGAGCTAGAAACCACAAATATTGATTTTAGTGATTATACAAGTGAAATCTTGAACAATAATTTAAAATCCTTAATTAAAGAAAAATGTCACAATAGTGGTACAATATTCAAACTACAAAATTTGAGAGATACTTGGACAACTACATTAATTGAAGATATAAAAAAGAGTTTAGCTACATTAATTCCACCAGAAATTGATAATATTTTTCAATTATATGTATTTTCAGAAAATTCCTATACAGAAGAATCCAAAATTACGGTAAATAGCAGTGATTATTCTTATGATTATAAAATAGATTTTAATGTTGACGAAAGTGGTAATACTAAAATTTTAATCAAGCGAGATGAGTTTGATTTTGGTAATAAATTTAATGAAGTAGTTAAACAACCTTATTTTACGGAAGAAGATGCTAAATATTTTAAAGGAACGCCCATAGAAAAACAATATGCTTTTAATGAAATCTTATCAGATATAGATATTAACACAATAGGTCCTTTTAAGGGAACATTTTATTTTGCAAAATTATCTAATGTGAGAGAGGAAAAAGAAAAATATTTCTATAAAGATATTTCTTCAAGAAGAGACACAAGGGATACTTTTGGCGGAATTAAAATATACAGAGACAATTTTAGGGTAAGACCCTATGGTGAACCTAAAACAACAGCTTTTGATTGGCTTTTATTATCTAATCGAAAATCAAAATCTCCAGCCGCAATATCTCATCCAACTGGGGCTTGGCGTGTTGCAGCAGATCAAATGTTGGGTTCTGTTCATATTTCTCGTTTAAATATCAATCTTCCAGACCAATCCAATAGGGAAGGTATTGTTGAAACAAAAGAGTTTGCATATTTTAGGGAATTTTTAATTTTTATAATACAAGAAATGGAAAAAGATCGTCAATATGTTTGCCGTATATTAAGACAATATTATGACGATACTCATCCTATTGAAATTTACGAAGATGAAATAAATGAAAAATCTGCAAATAATAAATCAAATAACAAACGGCAACGAAAAAAGACATTAATTGATGCAAAAAAAGCAAAAGCAGTTATAGATACCAAACAGGAACAAATAAAAGATCTTGAAGATGAAAATCGACTACTGAGAACCTTAGCAACAACTGGTATTGTCACAAATTCATATATTCATGAAATTAAAGATGTTGCTCATAAATTAAATATTAAAATTTTAACAGCACAACAAGCATTAGAAAAAGGGAAATCAGAAGAACATATCAAGCAAAAATTAGAAGAAGCCTTAGATTTGCAAAAGAAATTTAATTCATGGTTTACTGTAACTATTGAAATGGTGAAAAGAGACAAACGTAAAATGACCTATGTGCCAATAAAAAAGCTATTTGAAGATTTTATTGAATCTTGGCAAGAAGTTCTGAGCGAGAAAAATGTTCAAATAATTTTGAATGTTGTTGAAACAAATTTTAAATGTTTTCCTTACGACATAGAAAGTATCATTAGTAATTTAATAACAAATAGTATCAATTCTTTTGAATATGCAGCATTTGAAAATAAAACAATTAATATTAATTTAACACAAGAAAATAATGAATTAAAATTATTATATGAAGATAACGGGAAAGGTTTATCCGAAAAATATAAAAAAGATCCAGATTTGATTTTAGAACCTTTTGAAACTAGTAAGCGTGATGCAAATAATAACCTTATCGGAACTGGAATGGGAATGTGGATTGTTAACAAAACAGTTAAAGAGTATTGTGGTGATGTTGATTTATCACAAAACAAAGAACGACAATCAGGCTTCATAGCAAAAATCAATTTAAAAGGAGTTTTTAAATAATGTGTGAATACAATATAGGATACATAGATGATGATTCTAGCGCTTTTAAGGATTATGCCGAGTTACTTGAAAATTATGTAACACTAAAACTTGTGGAAAATTGTTCAACAAAGCAAGATGTTTACAATTGGATACTAGAAAACAAAATAGAATGTTTTATTGCGGATTTTAAATTATCAGACCAATATACATTCAATGGAACGGAATTGCTTGAGTTTTTAAATAAAAAACTTCCAGACTTAGTATGTATCATATTAACTAATTATCCTTGTGATTCAGTTGCAGAAAATTTAGTAAGTTCAATTTTAATTAAGGATAGACAAATTTTGAATTCCATTGATAGTATTACACATTTTGGAGAAGAACTTAAACAAGCATCGGAAGTATTTACTAAAAGATTAATTAATTTAGAGAATGATTTTAGTGAACTATTAGCTAAAAAAAGAGAGAAAACAATTACTGCTAATGAAGAAGAATCATTTATCAATTTATATCATGTTTTAAAAGCTTATAGTAGAATTGATGATTTGCCTAACGAAATATTTAAATCTGAAATATCTGATAAAATTGATAAGATTTTAGAACTTGCAATTCAATGTGTATCTTTGGAGAAGAAAAAGAATGACTAGGATACACGGCAATAAAAAATTATCAAGAAGGACTAATATTGAGCCAAAAAATAATTATAGAGCTTATGAAAATGACCTGAGAATAGATTTTCAAGATATTTGTGGATATTGCGGAAAAACAACAAATATCACTAAAAATGCATTTGAAATCGATCATTTTGTTCCACGAAGCATAGATGAAAGTAGGATTAATGATTATAACAATTTAGTATATTCTTGTTATCAATGCAATAGAAAAAAGCATAATAAGTGGCCAACACATAATGCTAATATTTCTCATAATGAAAAAGAAGGATTCGTTGATCCTATATTAGAGGAATACGATGAACATTTGGAACGGACGGTTAATGGTGATATTATTGGTAAAACTGAACTTGGAAATTATATGGTTCAAGCATTTGCTTTTGATAAAAGACCTATGAGAGAAATATGGAAGTTAGTCAAATTATCTCAAGAACAGGATAGGTTATTAAAAGCTGATTCTAATAATTCAGAGTCTTTTAAATGTTGGCAAGATGTTGCTACACAAATAAAAGATTTGTTAAAGTATATGTTTGATTGTAAAGAGTAATATATATTGAACACTATTCAAATAGAAAGAAAAAGAAAAATGAATATAGATAAATTAACATACAATAAAAATATAGTTATGGAACTTAAACAAATATTGGGTGAATATTCTTTTTATTTACCGGATATTCCGGAAGTTGAAATAAAAATCAAACTTTATAAATATGTTGATAGAAAAGATATTTGTTTTGAGACAAATTATTTTATTCAAACTCCGACTCAAATAGGTCCATATATAACTAGTCATAATTTTGCACCAACAGAAGAAATTGCACTTGAGATGGCAATTAAAACAATAACAAGTTATTATAATAGTGCAATAACAGAAAGATATGAACCTAATATAGATTGGTTAGTAAAAAATACAAGTTATTAAATAGTCATCTCCATCTTACTGTTAATTCAATCTTGTTCTGTATGTTAAATTACAAGAGAGTTCGAACCTTCCATTTTTAGAACGACCTAGACGATTCATCTCTATTATGTCATAGAAGATAGGATACAGCGTTATATCTATATTTTTGGCATTCGCTGTAAAGTTCGAACCAATTATTTCACAAATTGTTCTTTTTTCTGATGGAGTTGCTTTCATAAAAATTTGGCTTGCATTCTTACAGAATTTCAATATTAAATCAGATTGCTTGTAAAAATCATCATCAGCTTTATCAATACAAGACAGTTTATCCATAAGTTGTTCTCTTTCAGCTCTCAATTCTGTATATGTTTGATTCCACAGTTCATTTTCTGTGTCATTGTTACATCTAAGCATGCGTTTATAGCCGTTCTGTATCATTCGGTCAATTTCTTTAATACGCTTATATATGTTATCTTGGGTTGCATTACTGTATTCATTTTTCAAATCATGAATTTCTTTCAAGCTATCTTTAATTTCATTTATAAGTGATTGAGGTAAATTTTCTAAATTTTTAAGAATTTCTATAATAAATTTATCAATTTTACTTTCGTTTATATAGGAAGATTTTTTGCAAGTTTTAATCTTTCCCTTACCTGTACAGTGATAATAAATATATTCCTTACCACTTGCTTTTACTTTTCTTTCTGCGGTATAACTACAGCCACAAACACCACATTTAAACAGTCCGATGTATGGAAATTCTACATCATGCTGCCTTGTTGTATCATTGGCATTATTTAGTTTCTCTTGTGCAAGTTGGAATAATTTTCTGCTTATTAAGGGTTCATGTTTACCGTTCGGATACAGCTTTCGTTGATATATATAATCACCAACATACATTGGATTTTTAAACATTCTCTGTATAGTTGAATCTGCATATTTGTTTCCGCCAGGATTCCTTAAACCTTCCTCATACAGAATATTATTAATAGAAGAAGCTGATAAATTTTCATAAACAAATAAATTAAACGCTCTAACAGCATATTCAGCTCGTTCGGGGTCTTTTATAATTGCGTGCTTATGTGTACCGTCATTGCCATACATATAACCTAACGGCGGATAAAGTGCATATCCTTGTTCAATACGTTCATTCAAACCTTTTGCAGATTCTTCTGCAAGGTTATCAACGTATTGTTTTGCCATTAGAACACGTATCCCTATCATAAATTTGATACCTGAACGAGAGTTTTCAGAAAGGATTTCATTTTCTTTAACAAAATGGATTTCAAGACCTTTAATGTTGTCTATTGTGCCATAATCAGGCAGATTTCTATAAAGCCTATCGACTTTTTCAACAAGAATAATTCTTTCATCTTCATGTTGTTGAAGATAATCTACCATTCTGTTAAACTCAGCTCTACCAGCCTTTTTAGCTGTTTCAGCTTCAACAAATTCTCCAACAATTTCTATATCATTCTTTAATGCGTATTCTCGTAAGAACTTAATTTGAGCAGGAATAGAAAACCCTTCTTTTTCCTGACGGGTACTGGAAACACGTGCATATAATACTGCTTTTTTCATGGTCTAATTCTAATTCAATAACTTATATAAAACAAGATATGAAACAAATTTCACATTGTTATAAAATGTACTGAAAACAGACTAAAACTTTGACGCAGATTGGATTTGAAGTGTTTTTGACAAAATTTTAGAACTAAAATAAGGCTCAAATTCAAATATAATAAGGCTTCCAACGATTAATATGATATGCAAATATTAAGTTTTGTAACAATTATAAAAATCGGGGTGTAATGCTTTCAGTGTCTATGTTTCAGCCATATTTGATGATTTTTATACGAAACATGCATTAAAATGCCTTGTAATTCAATTATAATTTACAATTAAGCCTGTTTTTAATAGCAAAAAAACAAATCTTTTTAATTTATTCGGTGAAAATACCTATCACAGTTAGGTTACAAGGATTTTGCACTAAAATAAACTCTTTTTTAAGAAAAAACTAAAAGCCAAAACCCTTGATTCCAGCGGTTTTGATAGGCTATTGACAAATAAAAATCTCAGTTTATAATAGTATCACCGCGACCAAAACCCTCAAAACCCTTGTTATAAGTGGTTTTATTGACTTTTTAAGGGCGGTCGTTTAATATGTGAATGTAAGCAGAACGGAATTGAAATCCGCTCTACATAACTAATACAGCCATAAGATGTTTTATAGGCAAAATTTTTGTTGCCTTCATCTTAGAGGGCTTAATTTGTGTAGAAAAATTTTCAATTCCCTGCAAGTAGTACAAAACAAGCAGGAATAAAAATGAAGTTCCAAATAGACGGATACAACATTAAACTTCACCGTTCATCTGTTCCAACGACAAAGGAAGATGACCGTAAAAGGCTTGCTATGTATGTAAATGCAATCGGCGAATTGGGTAACAAATACTTACAAGAAGAAGTATTAGAATCGCACAAACAGTGCAGAAAGGAGCAACTATGCTCAGGAATTTAAAAAATGTATTTAGTCTCAACAAAATTATTGAAAATCCGTTGAAAATTTTTCAACAAAAAGATTTTAATAGGAGTACATCCAAGATAACTTTTAAGGTCGATAAATTTATACATAAAGAACTTCAATGGTATAAGCAAAACTACAATACATCTTATAGTAGCTTTATTCAATTAGCTTTAAAGGATTTTTTGAAAAGATGTAAGAAGCTAGATTTACTACCGTCTCAGCTAGAACACTGGTACGACCGCCATAACAATTTTGAGTATGAATATGATGTTGTGCTTGATAAAGAATTAAAAGAGGAATTTTCAAGACTTAAAATAGCTTATAAACGACAGGGAATTTGCTTTAACAAAAGTCATATTGTTCGTTGTGCAGTAGCAGATAGAATAGCAAATATCATAATGGGAGATGGCAATGAAACAGTATAAAACTTACAACTTCATAGAGATTACAAAGAAAGAGTTTCAACAGTATCAATCTGAACCTATTTCAAATACTCAGGCTATTGAAATTCAAAACAATCTCTTTGGTGTAGTTGATTTACTGCTTAAATGGAGTGCTGAAGGTAGTAGGAAAGAATGTGCTTAGATAAAACATTTATGCATATAAGAACTTTTCCAAGAATAATATATCAGAAAGAAGCTCTTGTATACATTTTAGATAGAAGATAGAAGGAACAAAGAAATGATAAAAACGGCAAAAGATAGTTCATTGCTTAATGAATATAACAGAATTGATGATGTTAGTTGGTTTACAAATATATCTTCATGTATATGGTTGTCTAAAGTAACTAATATCTTAAAGAGTACTATTGATGATAAAGAAAATACTAAAAGATGTATTAACATATTAAATGAACAAGTAAAAATAATATCCTCTTATAGAATAACTGATATTGAAAGCTATAGAGGTATTTATAATGATTACCTCAATGACTCTATAGGTGCAGTAGAGCAGTTTATAACTGATTGTACAGAAAATAATATAAGCACATACTTCAACGTCAAATATATTGGAAACAAAAGACAGAAGGCACAAAGCGGTTATAGAAATCCTAAAAATATCATAATGGATTTTGATACAGATTACTTTGCCAAAATAACAGGAAGGATTGAAGATATACCTTTATACCCTACCTATTACTGTCATTATTTTATGATTGCTTTTTTACTGGATATTATAAACTCAGCAGGAATTATATTACCCCAATATAGTAAAGAGGATTCTTTTTATAAAAACTTTTTAGAAGTGTTATTTGAAAACCTTAATTCATCAGTTTTAACTGGTTTAGAAGCCTTTGCTGAATATGACTTAGGCTATTCTTATTGCTGTATATATGACGAATTAAGAAAATTAACTTCCTTATATCAGGACAAACTGGTTTTCTATGCAACACCGCATAATAAAAGTTTTGAAGTAACAATAAAAGAATATTCATTAATAACAAGAATGTTTGTTCAATATAGAAGTGCTTGGAGTGATAAAGATGTAAGTCGGATGATTTCAAATCCTCTATCAAAGAGCAGAAAGTATAAAATTAAACACCAAGACGTTATACATATAAATTCAGATAGAGAGCATGATAAAGTTCAAGGAGTGTTTTCAACGATACGAATCATAGAAGGGTCAAATAAAAATAGTATGAGAGTATATTTAACTTTATCAGGACAAAGAATAATTAATCGTATATTCAACAGTTCTAGCGATGTTAATGATAATGTCAAAACTCATAGGATTATTGATTACATCCCAAGCACAGCAAATATGATTGCTTTCATGCTGTGGGTAGTCCTGAATTGTACTGTAGAAGCAAATAATAAATTTCAAGACTTTGAATATTCTAATATACCAATATTTCAGCAATATATTGATGAATATATAGAAGCAAAAGAAAATAAGCAGCCTAGAAATGTAGTTGTAAATACTGCAATTTCAGTAATGCTATCTTTTAAAACAAAGGAAGAACAAGAAGAATTTATCAACAACCATTTTACAGAAAAACAGTCACAGCAAAAAGCCTTAATTAGAGCAGGAATAAATAGAATTAATGAAGTTAAGCAACAGGTACCTGATAATGTTATACCCTTCATTAAGTGGCTAATAAAGGAGCTAAAATATGTCTATAACTGGTAAAATTCTAATTGATAAACTTAGAATAAATATTCCTTTGTCAATATTAGATGAGGTTGGCATAAATGCTGAAATCTGTAAACAAGAGATAAGAAATACACTTGAAGAATATTTTATTAATAAGAATGCTTACTCTGTAACAACAGCCTATAATTACCTAAGAATAACCCTAACTCCTACAAGGTTTAAACCTGATGACAACGGATATTATACTGATACTAATTTAGAAATGCCGTCAGAAGAATGGTTATTGAACCTTTTTCAAGAGTTAGGGTTTGATAAAAACAGAAGGATTAGTGAATCCGCTAATATTACGTGGATTCATTTAACAAAGAATATAATTACGAATAAAAAGCCGCTTGAATATATAATGTTTTTATCCAAATTTCCCTTAAAAAGAAGATTTATACCTTCTTTGATTTCATCTAATTCACAAAATACAAGTTTAAGGTTATCCACTCCTAAACGAAATCCCAAAGAGAAAGATATTTTAGGTGATAGAATTTTTATTTTTTATGATAAAACGCAGGAATTACTAAATAAAGCCAAAACAGAGGCAATTATATTAAAACAGCCATTAACAAATGATGAAATTGAATATATTTCATCACATGGCGGTTATTATATTAAAGAAGGTAATTATCTCAACATCAGTGGTCTAAACCTCTTAAGATTCGAATTACAATACAGGTATAAAGATAAAATAGAACCTTTGCAAAAATTTTTAAAGCCTGATTCTAAAGCTGATAATCTAACAATAGCTACAATGCTTGATTTATTGCGGAAAAATGAGCTTTATTCAAGATTAGATAACTTTTATACAAGTGAACTACAGTCAGTAGTATTTTATGGATTGCCTAATGAACCACAAAAACAATTAACAAGTTATAAAAGGGCATTTGCTGATTTAGTTGATGAAAGTGATTTGGTAACTTTACAACTTGTATATGACTCTCTAGAGTTGGGTAAAATTTTCAAAAATAACAAGGCTGTATTGCAAAGCAGTAAGAATAATTTATATAAAGAGCTATATAGGAAATTAATCTTAACAAAATCCTCTCAACACTTGACAAATAGTGAAATATAGTACATAATAATAATGTATGACCCTAGCGACTTCCATTAAGTTGAGTTTCTAGGGTTTTTGCTTTGTAATAACTTTATTAAAATCACAGATTTTATCAAGGTAAAGTGAACTATCCTTTGATATATAGTTCAAAAGTTTTCTTAAATCTGTATAACAGTTATTTATCCCATAAGGATGATTAATAATTATTTCGTGATGAAATACTCTGTTTCTTAATTTCAACATTAGCTGTAAGATAGGAAATACTTTGCTAAGTTTATCAAATTCAGAAAAGTTAGGATAATCTGCAAATACAATTCTGAAAAAGCCTTGTTTATGCCATAATGCAGTTTTATATCTTTTTGTACATAAATGGATCCAAAACCCTAAAGATAGTTCAGCAATTAAATCGTCTTTAGAAATATTTTTATGACCCTTATTAGTAAGTTTCTGTTTTGCATCAAGTAACTTTTTATGTTCATTAGGTAATAAGATACTTTGTTGATTAAGTTCTTGTAATAACCAATCCTGTTTAATGACGGTTTCAATGGCTTGATTTATTCTATTACATAAAGATATTTCAAGTATAGACAATAATGGGTATAAAGACTTTGACACTTCAATATTAAATAAATATCTTTCAAGAGCAATAGAATCAGTGTCGTTAATGTCATATTTATAAGAACTCAAACGATTAGAGCTAAATAAATTTACTAAATTGTTTTCCAAAGTCTTTGACATGTCTAAATAATATCACAAACAAGCGATTTCTCAGGCATGTTTCAAAATTTCAATTCTCTGATTACATTCTTACATACACCGTAAGTGTAGAAAGGAATGTAAAAATGAAGAACTTAGTAGAACCGATAAAGAAAAAGGAAGATGTTGAAGCTATAGAACAATATCTAGCAAGGCACAGTCGTAGAAATCAGCTTATATGGGCATTTGGCACAAATACGGGGTTGCGTGTGAGTGATATTCTTAACTTAAATATTGAAGATGTGGAAAATAAAAGCTATATTGAAATTTATGAACAAAAAACTGGTAAATACAAACGGTTTCCGCTTAATAAAAAACTAAAAGTCCTTATTAAGCTGTATCTTGTTGAACGTAAGAAAACTTACGCAATCGGGGATGATGAGCCATTGTTCGTGGGGAAAAAGCATTGCAGACTTGACCGCTCTCAGGTATACAGATTTATAAATGAAGCGTGTGAACATCTTGGAATCACTGCCAATGTTGGAACACACACCATGAGAAAGACTTTCGGGTATTTCTTTTATAGGCAGAATAATGATGTGGCATTGTTGCAAAAGATTTTAAATCATTCAAGCCCAGCAATAACACTTAGATACATTGGAATTGCACAAGAAGAAATCGACTACTCATACAATAACTTTGAACTTTAATGCACCGTAAAAGTATGCAACAGACTATCTATACGGGTGTATAAGTACCATAAGAAAATCATAACACAAACATTTTTCTACAGTAACGGAGCATAAATAATCTTTAACAATAAAACCGTATAAGTCTAAACTCAGACTTTATACGGCTTTCCACTGTTATACATCAAAATAGATATTATGGTGTAAAAATGACTTAAAGGTGAAATAGCAAGTGAATAATAAAAATAAGCAAAATGCAAAAGAAATTGAACATGAAATTTTAAAAACTTTTCATAATCTTAACTATTACTCACAACTTTAAAGGATAATATTACTATGCAAAGTACAGAAGAAACAAAAGAATACATAGCAAACTTATTTAAAGCTAGATTTCCTATTCTTTATATACAAACTTGGGAAGAAAACAGGGTCATTAATACAATTAAAGAAATTGCATTTAATAAAGAAGTTATTAAAACTCCAAGAAAAATATATATTTGGAGTTTGTCGCAAGGCTTAATAAATTATGAAAATAATGAATTTATTGAAGATGCATCTGCTGATTGTACTACTGCAATAAACTACGTAGATAAACTTGATGAAGATATTATCCTTATATTAAAAGATATTCATGTGTATTTTAATGAAACATTACCTAATCATGCAACTATCAGAAGGCTTAGAGATGTAGCGGAAAGTTTTACAGATTCAGATAACCTAAAAAATATTGTTATAATATCACCATTGCTTACAATTCCGCAAGAATTACAAAAGGATGTTACTATTATAGATTTCAGCTTACCTAATATTGGTGAATTAACAGAATGTTTGGAAAATTTTATTGCTGATAATTCAGAACAAGTAAATATCAATTTATCGGAAGAAGAAAAACATACATTTGCAAAAACGGCATTGGGTCTAACTATCCATGAAGCCGAAAATGCTTTTGCAAGGGCATTAGTCCAAAATAAAAAACTTACAATGGATGAACTTGATATTATTATTTCTGAAAAATGTCAAATTATTAAAAAAACAGGAATTCTTGAATATATACAAACAGATTTAAGTATTGAAGATGTCGGTGGCCTTGAAAACCTTAAAAAATGGCTAAGAAAAAGAAATAAGGCTTGGTCAGAAAAAGCACAGAAAGATTATAACCTACCTTCGCCTAAAGGTTGTTTAATAACTGGTATACCAGGAACAGGAAAAAGTTTGACGGCTAAAGCAATGAGCAGTTTATGGAAATTACCGTTATTAAGGTTAGATATGGGAAAAGTTTACAATAAATGGCTTGGTAATTCAGAAGAAAATATCAGAAAAGCAATAATGACAGCGGAAGCTGTAGCACCTTCAATATTATGGGTAGACGAAATTGAAAAAGGTTTTGCACAAGGTTTAGGTGATAATTCTTCATCACAAAGGATATTGGCAACTTTTCTTACCTGGTTACAAGAAAAAACAAAGCCTGTTTTTGTTGTTGCCACAGCAAATAACATTGATATGTTACCACCGGAATTCATGAGAAAAGGTAGATTAGATGAAATTTTTTATGTTGATTTACCAAGTTCAAACGAAAGAGCTGATATATTCAAATTGCACATAAATAAAATGATTAAAAGTAGCATTTCAAAAGATTTTAAGATAACAGAAGAATTATTATTAAAATTAGTAAAGCTATCGGAAGGCTTTTCGGGGTCTGAAATTGAGCAAGCAGTTATTTCAGCCGTTTTTGAAGCATTTTACGAAGATAGAATATTACAAAAAGAAGATATTATTAGTGCAATAAAGAATACGATTCCTTTGTCTGTTACACAGTCTGAACAAATTGAAAAAATTCAACAATGGGCAAAAGAAAGAGCCGTAAATGCAAGCAAAAAAGATGGTTAGGAATATGAAAATAGATAAAACCGCATTAGAAAATTATAATAATGGGTGTACTTTTCTTGAAAATAAAGAATACGATAATGCAGTTACTGCTTTTTCTGTAGCTATTGGTTATCAATTTGATTATATTGATGCGTATAAAAAAAGAGCTGTTGCAAGAAAATTAAGCGGTGATTTAGAGGGAGCATTAAGGGATTATGAATTCATAGTAGCATTTGAACCTGATGATGCAGTAGCCTATAATAACATGGGCAACATATATTTCAAACTTAGTTATTATGAAAATGCAGTAGAAGCATATTCGCAAGCTTTATCAATAGATTCAAACTTTGATTTGGCAATAAAAAACAAAAATATTGCTGAGAAATATTTAAACAAAAATTATTATTTGGAAAAAGGAATTAAACTTCTTGATAAAACAGATTATAAAACTGCTATCTCTTATTTTAACAGAGCCATAGAACTTGATAAAGAAAATAGCTTAGGTTATGAATATCGTGGAAAATGTTATTTTGTATTAAGTGAGGATAAAAATTATGAACAAGCTACTAAATATTTAGAACTGGCAATAAATGACTTAAGCAAAGCTCATGAACTTGCTCCTGATTCAGAAGAAATAAAAAATTTACTCTATGCTTTCAGTGTAAGTAATGAATATATACAATTTGAAAGTTATATTGAATCAGTTCAGTTAGCTTACAAGAATAATAATTTGAGTAATATTGATTTTGCAAAAATTGTTGCAACAACACAAATAATACTTAACTTTATGCAAAATTATTTTAGTGAAATTACCGATAATCAATTAATTAGTATTTATGAGCCAATCGTAAATGAATCGATAGGAAAATATGAACAAACTGTAAATTCATGTAGAGTAAATAATGAGTGGTTACTAGATACATTGTATAGTTATATAAAATGTAATCCACAAGAATTAATTACAGCCAAATTAATCATTTTACCATTGTGTAAATGTTTAGATAAAACTCTTAAAAATATGGCAAAATATACTGAAAATCTTGATATTCAGGCTATTATTCCTATTATACAAAAATTTGAATATTATTCCGAAATATATAATTTTTTAGAAGTAATTTTATATTCTACTGATGACGTTAAAAAATACCTGGAAATTTTAAAACCCACGATTGAAATTATAAAATCAACTTTATCAAGTAATGATTTAAAAAGTATTATGACAAAATACGGAAAAGTTAATGCTGATAATTTTGCACCAATTAAAAAATCTTCCCAAAAAAGGAAGGTGGATATATAAGGAGCATAAAACATGGCACGAAAACCTGATTATAGAGATTTTTACAATTTAATCACTGTTTTTATAGCTTTAATTTTAAGCACTACAAAATTCTTAATTGAAGTCAATAAACACGGCTTATGGAAAGAGTGTATTTTGTCTGTAGGCTTTGTGGGCGGATTTAATTATTTTCTTTATTATTTAGGTGATATTAAGGTTTTGTCGTTTTCAGTGTTCTGGTGGAGTTGTCTGGTAAGTTTTATTGCTTTTTGTGTTTATTGGAGTCATTTATTTAACAGCAGTCCGTACAGACAATTTTCACAAAATCAATTAAAAAGGAATTCAAGTTACTGGGCGGAACATTCATGGTGGTGGAATCTTGACGGATGGCAATTTGAGCAGGAAGTCGCAAAAATATTTATTTTAAACGGATATAAAGCCACAGTAACAAAAGGCTCAGGTGATGGTGGTGTAGATATAATCATTGAACAAGATGGCTACAGAGCAATAGTTCAGTGTAAGCATTATAGAAATCCTGTATCACCTGAACCAATAAGAGCTTTATGGGGCTGTAGAGAAGATTTTCAAGCTAATGAAGTAATCTTAGTTGCTTCATCAGGCATAACACAATCAGGAGCGGATTTTATAAGTAATAAACCTAATTTTAGAATTCTAAACCTTGACGATATTATAATAATGAGCATGCAAGTTCAATTTCAAAATTCAATGCAAGAAAACTTAACTAAACAATCTAACAATTTGAAAGTACATTCTCAAAGGGGTAGAAAATTGGATATTTAATATATTATAAATATTTGTGTTATTATCGTTTTAGAGAGGTATTTATGAGCATAAATTTTAGTTTTAATTCCTTTGGTAATAGTACTCAAAACAACACTATTTCAGTAAATAATAATGATATTGATAAAATTTTTGAACTGTTACGAGAAGTTAACTTATCTTCTCAAGATATATCTGAACTAAAATTAGCAATCGAAAATGATAAAGAAGAAGTTAAAAAATCAAATTCTTTAGGTCGCAATGTTAAAAACTGGTGTTTATCAATATTTGATAAAGTTACATCAGGTTTAATAGTAAATGCTTCGCTGCCTTTAATAAAAGAAAAGATTAGCAGCGTTCTTTCAGCTATTTATCAGTTCCCAATTCAATTTTAGTGTTCTGTGTACTACCATCATAGGAATTAAAATTATTTTGAATAAATTTGTTGATTATAGGATTTATTTTTTCTTGTTGCTCTTTGGTCGGATTTTTGAATAGATTTTCCATTTCATCGGCATTTAACTCATTTTCCATTGCCAAAATTAAATCCAATAACTTTGTTCTTATTGAACTTAGTATCCCTTTTATTATAGCATTGTTGATTGGAACATAAGCATTAGTTACCAAATACCCATTTAAAGGCTCAGAAAGAATTCCATATAACTCAGGTGGAATTGGCTTATGAATATCTTCTAATTGAGAATATTCAATTAAAGTAGATATTTTTTCTGCAAAAACACATTGACATAAATTCTCTAAACCATGTTTTTTTAAATGCAATGTCGCTAAATGTACA
Organism: uncultured bacterium; assembly: GCA_948964545.1. Lineage (GTDB taxonomy): Bacteria > Cyanobacteriota > Vampirovibrionia > Gastranaerophilales > Gastranaerophilaceae > Stercorousia. Next base: position 303,719 of record CAREDV010000001.1, read on the forward strand.
TTAGGTCTTCTACATACCCTGTTTTCTATAGTTCCAACTAAACCACCTTCATATATGCGATAAGATGGAACATTATCTTCGTAACCATTTAATTCAGCATTCACAATATTTTCTAACTCTTTACTCTTTAACTTGAATGCTAATACTTTCAACTTCAATAGAATATCTTCCAATGGATAAGAAGTTGTTGTTAAACCTGATAAAATATCATTATACATATTGCTCATATTGTTATTGTACAGTGGATTATCGAAAAATTTTTAAAAGTTAATAAAAAGTTAATTATTTGCAAAAATGATTTGCAAATAGTCTATAAAAAGTACACTTTTTGTGGACTCTTTTGATGTCCTTAGAATCCTTATTTTTTCGTTATAGTTTTTCAGGATTTTTGTACATGAAACGCACTTAACTTTTTATGGACTCTGCATATTTGTAAAATGTACTTCTTGCAATATCGCACATACCCATAACATCTTTAACTGTAATTAAACCTTGCGTATAAAGTTCATAACCTCTTAAAAATTCCTTTGGTATATCTGAAATCGGTCTTCCGAACTTTACTCCTCTTGATTTAGCGGATGCTATACCTTCTGCTTGTCGTATTTTAATATTATCCCTCTCACGTTCTGCGACATAGCCTAACAATTTAAGAACAATATCAGTAATCAACCTTCCAGTAAGTCCGTTTTGATTATCTCTAGTATTTAAGATTGGCATATCTAAAACTTGTATATCCACACCCATATTTATTAAGGATTCCCATTCCTTACAGATTTGAGTGTAATTCCTGCCGAAACGGTCAATGCTTTTTACAATAACAAGGTCGTCTGTTCTTAACTGTGCTTTCATTGCTTGATACTTCTCACGACCAACAAAATTTTTACCTGACGCTTTTTCAACAATAATTTCATCAACTTTTAATCCTTGAAGTGAATCAAGCTGTCTATTTTCGTTTTGTTCACGGCTTGAAACTCTTATGTATGCAAATTTTTTACCCATATTACACCTCTTTGATAGGATTTTTTATGCTAAACTTAACTTTATTTTTGCAACATAGTGTAGGGGATAAACCCTACACTATTGAAAATTTCTTATAAGTTGACTGTTTAATAAATGCGTTATAAAGTTCTAAGTATTTCTTTTTAAATGCTGATGTGTTGAAATTATTTCTAACAACATCTGCAAGCCTGATTGTAAATATACCAGCTTGCAATTCTGAAAGATTATTGTTTTCCATAACCTCTTTAATTGCGGTAACTTTTTCATCTTTTAGTTCTTGAAGTTCTGCAATTTTTGCCTCTAACGATTTAATAAGTTTTGCTTCATCTTCAATGTTAATTGTTGTTGTAATAATTTTTGCCATGTTTGTATCTCCTTTTGATTGCTATCTACATCTTCATGATGTCATGATATAGTGACATTGTCAATATGACCTTTCTCTTTTTGATACAAAATGTTACAATATAGTGACAAGGTGGTTGAATAATGTTATTCTGTAAATATGAAAAAAACTACAAAAAATACGCAATCTGCAAAATATCAAGTTCCTAATGAACTTAAGGAACGAGCAAGCAATTTCATAAAAGACTTTATGAAGTCAAAAAATGTTAATGCTTCAATGCTTGCTCAAATGTTAAAAGAGTTGGACTCTAATCGTTCAGACTCTCGGACTAACATACTAAATAAACTTGCAAGGGCATCTTTCCAACTTACAGAAGTTATGCAAATACTTGACCTGTTTGATTGTGAATTAAAGATTGTGCCTAAAAACCCAATAGAGGGTAAAGAAAACAGTTCTAAAGTGTTATAGATAAGTAACAAACAGCGTCTATGGCTATTATGAAACTAATGCACCATAATGAGCATTCCAGTGCATATTCTATGAATAGTTGAATTATTAATTTATCCATTTTACTACCGTTTCACCTTTGTAACCTTTTATCCATATATACCACGCATAAGCTATAGCACTAGAATTATACGTTTTAAAATCCCCATTTTTGGCACAGTTTATGCGTGAACTTGAAATATATATTGTTTTAGGTGGATATTTAACAAAAAGTTCTTTTCTTTTTTGCTCTTCAAGAAACAGGACTTTTAGAAACATACAGACTTTTCTACCTTCATCCACCTTGCTTAAAGCGTGTTCAACAAATTCCTGAGCATATTTATACGGCGGATTTGTAACAATATCACCATTGTGGTAAGGTTCTTTGTGTAATAAAAAATCCTCTACGCTTCCGTAACCTCTATCTATAAGGTCGGTTGCCTTTCGTAATTTCCCAACTTCATTGAATACTTTAGCTAAATGACCTTCACCGCAAGCAGTCTCCCAAATATTACTTAAGTCAGGCTCAACTTCTAACAATAATTTACTTGCTATTGGCTCGGTTGCGTAATAATCCTCTGGCTGTCTTTTATTTTTTGAATGGTTACTTGCACCTATGTTTATAAATAAACTTTCTTTCATGTTTACTCCGTCATAAAAGAATTTAGGCATTAATACATTTTTTAATTTAAATATGGATTAATTTTAGTAATCTTTTGCGTAGTTGTATTATCAAATATTTGAGGTTCTCTTTCTTCAAAAGAATGAATAACTGCATTTTTTAAATATAACAACATTCGTAATTCTACTAATGTATTAAAATTAGGAAATATTGTTAGAAATTCAGCATTTATAATAGATAAAGCTATACAAGCATGTGTTGCTGGAATATCAATTCCATAATCACATCTGCCTACAGGAATAAAATGTATATCATTTTCTCTATTAGAAATTCTTCCAAACGTTCCTTCTGGAGAAGCATGAACAGCCTTACAAGCACTCTGATATTCCTTCATCCAACCTTTATCGAAATTGCAAGTTTTTTCAATTGCTCTAAATGATACTCTTTTAAAATCTTTAAAACAATCCAATTCTTTTGCCCAGTTACAATGTTGAGTATCAAAAAAAGAACTATCATAAAAAGCTTTTGCAGCTACTTCCCCATTAGATTTGATAAAATCTACAATCACCATTATTTCATATATGGTTCTCCATCTGGCATATGCTCCATCAGCAAAGCCATTTTCTATTAAACAAAATATTTCAGCATAGATTTGACATGCTCGCCCATGTAATTCTTGTATCGCAAGGTATTCATATGCATATTGCTTTTCAGTACCATCATTTATACAATTTACTCGTTGACAATATCTTGCTGTAAATTTTAGAGTTAGAATATAGAATAATTCAAATAAATTCAAACATTCTCCCCATTTATAATAATGATTTACTACAAACTTATTAACCTTTTTGTGTTCATTATAAAGAATTTTACCTAAAGATTTTGTAATTCTTTTTCCCAATTTTGCAACTTCTTCTTTCATTGCCATATCCATTTCTTCGGATATATCAATTTGTGAGGCTTTTTCTCTAATATCCTCCAAATCCATACTTGGGTTACACATATCTTTAAGCTTTTCTATAAATATTTTTTCAATTTGTTTATTGATTTTTTTAGGTAATAACATATATTCTACCCTCATTAAATTAATTAATTTTTATTATTTCTTTTCGTTTATAATCATTTGTTCTTTTTAGTAAAAATTCAAGTTGTTCTCTATTGTTTGCAAAGACAAATTGTTTACGCCTTACAAAAATAGAAGAATTAATATATCTTATTATTTTTCTATCATTTAATAAACCATAAGAAGTTCCTTTTCCAAAATCTCCAATTTTTAATATTAAATTCGATGATATTGGAATAAATTTTTCTACTGTGGGCGTGGCAATCCCATAGCCATAAGGCTCAATATCTATATTGGGTTCATAATATATCAATGGATTATCTGAAGTAATAAAATTAGTTTTTGTAGTATATATAAAATGCCATTGCATTTGAGAATACAATTTTGCAATTTCTATAGCAGTATCAAAGAGAAATCCCCACTCTCCTGTTTTAGTCAATTGAATTTCACTATTTTCTAAAAGATGTTTTTGAAATTCTTTTGCCATTCCATACTTTTCTTTATATTCTGTCATATAACTATCATAAATGCCATTCTCAATTTGTTGCTCTTTAACCCATTTTAATAACGGGTCCATAAATTGATGTAACTTATTAACTGCAAAAGGGGTTCTATGTTGTAATAATGAAATAAATAATGAAAATTTACCTTTATCTTCTGATGTAATCTCTTGTTGCAGAATTAATTTTCTTATAATTTTACCTGCTTCCCCTTCAATAAAAGATAGTCTTTTTTCTAATTCATAATCCTTCGTGCCATCATCATTTTCTCTTGTATAGAAGTGATTTATGACAGCTGCGTTTATCTTAGGTATATTCTTAATACTTTTATCTATATCATTATATACCCATAATCCGCCTTCCTGACAAAAATTCTCAAGGTATACTTGTGGTAGATAATGATGTCTTTTAGGATTGCTCACTTTTTATCTCCTTAGACATAATAAGGTACTTCCATTGATGGGATAATCTCATCTTGAAGATTTTTGATTTTTTGCTTTTCATTATATGTAATAGCAAGAATTAAATACATTATTGCTGTTCTAGTATATCTAAAAACTTCTAATGTTGCTGTTTCTAATTGTTCTTTAGATAACACAAAAGCATAATCATGGTCTCCAAGCCATATTGAATTTTCACAATCAGCAACTCTTACCCAATTATGTTCAAGATTGTTTCTTAATTTTCTCAAAATATCTGCATCTGGGTTCGGAACTTGCCAATTTTTAATACTTGAAATATCTGTTAAATCACACGACAACCAAAATAATCCATCTATAAAAGGATTATGAATGTTTTGGAAATTCGTTTGTATCCATGTTGGTTTAAATTCAGTTTTACTTTTACCTTCTATCTCAAAATATTTTTTCAAAAGTAAAATAATACTATCCAAAATTCCAAAACACAATTTATATGCCGTTTTTACCATTTCTATATTTGTAGAAAAATCATTGTAATCTAAACAGCTTGTCAAAAATAAACCTTCTTCAAGCCATTCTGGATACTCTTTAAATAATCCACAATAGGCTATATATCTTGCTTTGCAAAATCTGTTTTTTATATCAGAAAATGCTACACTTAAAAATGGTCCTTCGCCAATTTTTATGATATAGTTAGGAAATTCTAAAGTATCTTGAGCAGATATTAATTCTTTTGTTATATCATTTAATGGATTAAGAAATAAGTTATTTTCTGCACACCAAGTTCTGTAAAGTTTTTCTTCTTTGGTCTTATATTTAATTCGTTTAGCCATTTCCTCAAAAGGCATTGCTGTTTCTTCAATATTTTTACCCCAATTTAATAAATCACTTACCCAAACCAAATTAGAGATTTCAGATTTTATACCTTCATGAAAAATATTATTTTTATTCTCTGATAACGGTTTAATCAATTTATATGCTTCATAAGCATAGTAACTAGCTTCTTTCTTATCATTCAAATATTCTTTTAGTTCCATAAGAGTTTTAGCTTAGTTAAAAGGAGCTACAAATATAGAATCAGAGTAAATCGCATTATCATAATTAAATGTCCAAAAGTAATTAGCTTCAATATCTCGACAAAAACCATGATAGAGGTTCGCAAGATTTGTTTGTATTTCAAAACACATATTATTATTGCCATTTTGTATATATTCATTGAAAGCTCTTCTTATATAATTCAAAGATTGAACCGCATTTGTAGGGAATTTTTCATTTCTCCAAAGCTTTACATCTTCATTATAAATAGCTGCTCTCGTAGAATATAAATTTGAAATACAATACCATACTTGAGTTAATAAAGGACTTCTTTCTAGACCTAACTCTAATTCTTTGAGTTTCCCAATTAATGCATCAATTTTTTCAATACTTTTAGAGGAAATTGCATTATCACATTCTTTAGCAAAATTTTTAATAAAATCTGTATCCATATCCTTTATTGTATCATAAGGTTATTCTATCTTATTAAATTAGTTAAAATTTATATTTAAATATTTTGCTTAGTGTAATTCCCTATTAGTTGTTTTAAATAATACTTTTTGTACTTTAGTCTTTTATCTTTAGATATACCTAAATTTTCAAAAATATTATCTATTAGTATCAATTCAAGTATTTTATAAACTTCATACGCTTTAAAAAATGATAATATTCGTCTTTTTTCTTCTATATGAGCTGCATATGCCCTGAACTCACATAATTTTTTGCCCATCAATTTCCAATTACGTTGTTTATTATTCTGAACTTTAATCATGGACAGATTATCTCTAAAGGCACTTAATATAGCTTGTTTAAGATTACTATCCAAATCCTGTATATAATCAAGTAGGACTTTTTCATATTTCAACTTGCCATATTTTTTAGAAGCTCCAATAGCACCAATATAGTCAATATATCTTGTTATATGAAAAATTGTGAGCGGATTACTTGAATTGTTTTCCGAAAGCACATAAAAAAAGTAAGTAAGCCAATCTTTATTCTTATGTTTAAAAAGGTTATTTAATATAATATTCCATTCTTCTTTTGAAAAAGTTTTGCATTGAAATGCACTTTGCTGACAACTATAATTACTTTTTTTATTTGACTTTGAGCTATTACATAAATAATGAAATTTGGTACCTGAGGAACTTTTATCATTTGTATTGACTTCTAATTGTACCATATCTATGTTAGTTGAAAAGTCGTGAGTTAAAATATTTATCAACATATTAAATTTCCAAATAATATTAGAAATAGACTTCGCATTAGGAACGTTTTCAACAGAGATATACCATCTATGAGTTTCATCTCTTTTCTTAAAAAGTTTTTTCTCATAAGGTTCGACTAAATCTTTTAATTTCTTATTTAGTTCTGTTATCTCCTCTTGTTTAAGACAATCTTTACCACATGATACAAATAAATTTGAAAATAAATCATCAGTATTTATAAGTTCTCCAGATATATTTTCACTAAAACTTATTTTTAAATTATTTTTTAATACAACTTCTATTTCGTGTTCATTTGATACTGTAACTAAAGACTTAAAGCCTTGAGGATAACAAAATTCATTCCAATTATTGAAAAATAAATTAATTTTAAATCTTTTATCATTTTCAAAGTCGAATATGTAGTTATCTGAAAAGAGAGCATAATCAAATATAAATTTTAAGCAACCGGTTCCGAAAATAGGTGTTTGCATGCAAATACAATTAGCCAGTGTTACATTATAACGTTTATTATTTTCATCATAAACTACACCTGTTATTTCATTTAATTCTTGTGGTTCAGATTCTGTTTCATTGGACATTTCATCAATGGATGGAATCTTGTACTTTAATCCGATAGCCGGAGCATCATATAGTGTTAATTCAAAGGTCTTACCTTTTTCATAAACCAATTTCCCCGAATACTCCTTTGAAAATAAATTGAAGCTTCCTATGTAAGTTTTATTATCTAAAAAATTAATTTCTTTTGCCATTTAAGTCTATTCTTAAGTTATAAGTTTGTATTTATACTAACATGAATAATTATGTTAGTAACTGGCGGTCAATTTTTATGCTATCATATTAAGTGAAGATATGAGATAACATATCTTTCGGGTGTAATTGGAGTTGATGTGTTCATAGTAACTCTGAACTAAAAGTTCGAACCTGTGAGCGTCAGCCCCGCCATTTTAAGAGGGTTTTAAGCCCTCTTTTTTAATGTTATATTTTAGTTTTGCACCAATATATAAGTTTTTCATATAAATTTTCAGAATCTTGCATATTAGTATTAATACAAACAGCTAAAATTTCTTTATCTAAACCTTCTAACTTATTAAACAAATCTCTTTTAGTCGAAATATATACCTGATTTTTTACAAAATAATCTGCCTGTAAAATAAAAAAAGTCATTTTATATAGTCCTTGCAAATCTTCTATATAATTATTTGAATGCACAAAACTGTGAACAGTCGCGTGATAAAGATTCTCACAATTTGTTTTAATTGATTTTTTAATATCTTCCTTTGACGGAACTTGAATAATATCATTCAGCTTACCAAGCAAAGGTTTTGTATCATAATAAAACTGAAACAAATCCGATTTTGACCAATTTTGCAACTCTTGTTTACCTGAAATAAAACCGCAAGCTTTTTCTTTAAACGGCATTCCATCAATTATTGAACGATATGTTTTTAAATTTTCGAAATTAAGTTCGTCAATAATAACAACCAAATCAATATCGCTTTTGGATGTAGCTTCTCCTCTGTTATAACTTCCTTGTAAACCGACAAAAAGCAAACATGAAGCAAATTCACCTTTTAATTTTTCAACAATTTCATCAAGCCACTTATCAATATTAAATTCCATATAAACTCCTCTGACAGAATATTAACATAAAAAAAATCAATCATTAATTTGATTTATTATCTGCGCAAAATATGTATATTTAGCATGTAAAACAATAGTGAGGTATTTTTTATGAAATGGATTATTATTTTACTTGTAGTGGCAGCTGGTGTTTGGGCTTATTTAAACGTAGATTTCAGTAACCTTGGTTCAGATGCGCAAAGCAAACTTAGGGAAGAAAAAACAATGAAAGTTTTCTTTGATGCTGACAAACAAAATAAAGATGAAACTCAGCAAACTATCCAAGAACATTTTTAAAAGAAAAGACCGATATAAAATCGGTCTTTTTAAATATTATTCCTATCCTAAATGTTCTTCCTATGTTTTCCTAATTCTTTCCTATTGATTTTCTAACTAAGCAATAAAGTTTGTTCCAAACCTACTTGCCCCGTGGAAGAATGATTGCTTCATCATATCCACTAAAGTTTTTTTAATAACGTGTTTCCCGTTCAAATCTACTGAACTAAGCGCGTCTGATGTTTGTTTGTATGTATCTGTTACAGTATTTGTAAATAATAAAGTTGATGCCATTTTCTTTTTCTCTCTCTTATCTCTTACTCTTATATAAAAAATTTTTATAAAAAATTATTGACTTTTTATATTCAATTTATATAAATTTTGTTACATTACTTTACAATACCTAAAGTTTTGGGAAGAAAATACCGTTATAGATATAAGAAAGGAGAATATAATGGCAGATTCAATGAGTGTAGGGAGTGCTACAACACCAAAAGTTGATACTACTAAGTGGAAAAAACTTACTCCGCAAGAGATTATAAAAGAAGAAAGCAAGGGCGAAGAAATACCTGCTGAGATTATTGCCTGGGCGCAACAAATGGCAGCTATTGCAAAAATTCCAGATAACGTTACTTATGAACAGGTTGACGGAGATGTTGGTCTTGATGCACTTGCAAAACTTGGTATTGAGGAAGAAAATCCTGTAGGTGTACAAAGTGATAATGCTCTGCCGCCTGATAAAACGGAAGAACCTGGTGCTGTTAAGGATGTTGCACAGGATGCCGAAGTTGATGATGATAATGATGAAAATATCTTCATGAATCCTCCTGTCCCCGGACAAGCTTCCGATAAAAAGCCTGCAGAAGATGAAGAGGTTGAAGAACCTGATAAAGAACTGGGACTTGCTGATACAAAATTAACAACAGATCCGGAAGAAATAAGAAAACGTAAAGAACGAAAAGGTCTACCTCAATGAGGCAATAGCTGATTTTATATCAGAAGACTTATAAATATAATTACCCGCCACTAAAGAATTTGCACCGTAAAACGTGCAAATTCTTGCTGTTTCAGCATTTATACCGCCATCAACCTGAATAATTAAATTTGCAGGTGCTTTTTGTCTTATAGCAGGAATTTTTTCTGCGCAATCCTGCATAAATTTTTGTCCGCCAAAACCTGGTTCTACAGTCATCACAAGAACCATATCCAATTCATTCAAATATGGAAAAACAACATCTGCAGGAGTTTTAGGCTTGATTGACATGCCTGCTTTTATACCAAATCTCTTTATTAAATTTATACAATCCTCAATGTGTCGGGTGCTGTGACATGCTGCTTCGTAGTGAAAAGTAATAATATTCGCCCCTGCCTTTGCAAAAGGTTCAATATATTTTTCAGGATTTTCAATCATAAGATGAACATCCAACGGCATATCCGTAACTTTTCTGATTGATGCAACAACAGGAACACCGATTGTAATATTAGGTACAAAATGTCCGTCCATAACATCAATATGAAGCCAGTCGGCTGTTTCAACAGCTTTTATATCACGTTCTAAATTTGCAAAATCAGCAGAAAGGATTGATGGCGAGATTATCATTTCAGCGCTCCCAAAATTTGGCATGCTTCATATGCTGCATGCTGTTCAGCTTCTTTTTTTGATTTTCCGATACCGAATGCTACAACTTTATTTTGATAAGACACAGAAACCTTAAATGTTCTTTTATGTGCAGGGCCTGTTTCTTCAACAAGCTTATAGACTGGAATCTGTTTATCCACAGATTGTGTAAATTCTTGCAATAAAGCTTTTGCATTGTATTTTTCAAAATTTGCATCAACTGCTTCAATATATGGCATTAAAACTTTTTCTAAAAATACTTTTAATTGTTCCAGTTTACCATCAAGATAAAACGCACCGAGAACAGCTTCAAATGCGCAGGCACAAACTGATTCAATTTTTGCAAGTCCCTGTTTTTCCTCATGATGAGCAAGAATTATATGCTCGCATAGTCCGATTTCCTGTGCAATTTGAAAAAGTGTACTGTCAGAAACAACAATCGAGCGAATTTTTGACAACTCACCCTCTGGATACTGCGGATATTTTTTATAAAGAATTTCTGATGTAACAAGTTTCAAAACTGCATCGCCCAGAAACTCAAAACGTTCATAATTCTCACAATAAGGCAGATTATTTTCCTGGGTGTATGAAGGGTGTGTTAATGCGTGCTTAAAAATTTCAGAATTATCTATAGTTATTCCGTAAATTTTCTCCAATTCTTTCATCTAAAACAACCCTTTTACAAATTCTGCTATATCATTCGAAAAGATAAAATATTTACAGAAATAATACATAACAGGAATTGTAAAAACAAAACTGTCAGTTCTATCTAAAAAGCCGCCATGCCCAGGAAGTGAATTCCCTGAGTCTTTAACACCAGCATCTCTTTTTATCAAGGATTCGCATAAATCACCGATTTGAGCAAATACGGTGCACAAAAGTCCAGCGATAGCTGATAAATACCATTGGACACCGATTACATATCCAACAAGAACTGCACCTAAAACAGCGCAAATTATGCCTCCTATCGAGCCTTCAATAGTTTTATTTGGACTAACAACAGGTGCTAGTTTGTGTTTTCCGAATTTAGTTCCAGCATAATAGCAGCCTACGTCAGTTAAAAGAACTGCAGTAAACATCATTACAACAAATCCTAATCCATCATGGTATTGAGCAGAATGCATATCTCTCAATAATTGGAGCTGTAACGGAAAATATGCACAGTAAACAAAACCTAAAATAGTAGTTGCAACATTTGCAATATATGGCTGTCTGCCTTTAAATAAAACCCATAAAAACGAAGCAAACGAACAAAAAGTAAGCGCACCAGCTACAAAATCAGTACGTTCAAAGAAAGTTATACCAGCAAGGATAGCACCTGCTAAAAGAATGATTTTAAGGCTTGGATAAAAACCTTTGTGTTCAAGAATTTTCACATACTCTTTTGATGCAAAAAATATAACTAATGCGAGTAACAACAGAAGCGCCACACCACCAAGCATAATACACCCCATGGTAATCGTTCCCATTATAAACCCAGTAAGCATTCTTGTCGCGTTTTTATTCAAGCCTTTAGTTTCATCCATTATACAGTCATAACCTCTTTTTCTTTATCTGCAACATCTTTATCGATAATACCTGTATATTTATCAGTCAATTTTTGAATTTTATCTTGATTATCTTTCACAGCATCTTCAGGAAGATTTTCTGATTTTTCAAGTTTTTTCAAATCATCAACCATATCACGGCGAACATTTCTGATAGCAATTTTTGCATCTTCACCTAATTTTTTAACTTCTTTAGCAGTTTCACGTCTTCTTTCTTCTGTCAAAGGAGGGAATGGCAGTCTGATACAAATACCATCACTATTAGGAGTGATTCCAATTTCAGCTTTAATAATAGCTTTTTCAATATCTTTTAAAATAGTTTTGTCATAAGGTGTAATAACAAGAGTAGTACCGTCTTGAACAGTAACCTGCGACATTTGTCTTAACGGTGTTGGAGCTCCATAATATTCAACAATAACTTTATCCAAAATCATAGGATTAGCTCTGCCCGAACGGATTGAACCAAATTCTCTATGAAGCTGATTAATAGCTTTTTCCATTTTTTCTTCACCGAATAAGAATAATTCATCTAACGCTTCACTCATATTTTTTATACCCTTTCTAATTAATATATGTACCTAACTCTTTACCTTGCAGAATATCCGTAATTGCATTTTCTGCTTCAAAATCAAATACAACAATCGGAATATTATTTTGTTTACACAAAGTACATGCTGATGTGTCCATGACTTTCAAACCATTAATAATAATATCGTCATATTTAATTCTATCTAATTTTTTTGCATCAGGATTAGTTTTTGGATCATCCGTATAAACCCCGTCAACGCCATTTTTTGCCATTAACATTGCTTCTGCATTGATTTCTGATGCTCTTAAAGCAGCAGCAGTGTCTGTTGTAAAGAACGGATTTCCAGTACCTGCCGCGAAAATTACAACTCTGCCTTTCTCAAGGTGTCTGATTGCGCGGTGTCTTATATAAGGTTCTGCAATTTGATTCATTGTAATTGCGCTTTGAACTCTGCAAGGAATCTGCATTTGATTTAATGCACTTTGCAATGCAATTGCGTTCATAACAGTTGCAAGCATACCGACATAATCGCCTGATGCTTGATCCATACCCAGTTTGGCACTATTTTTCATGCCTCTGAAAATATTTCCGCCGCCGACAACTACAGCAACTTCAGCGCCAAGCTCTCTTGCCTTTTGAATTTCTCCAGCAATCATTTTTACAGGGTTTTGATCAATCCCAAACTGCTGCTCTCCTAATAAAGCTTCACCGCTAATCTTTAACAAAATTCTTTTATATTTCATAGGATACCTTCTCTTTGCATTTATAATATCTTAAACCATAGATTAAAGCAATATGGATTTATATTAAGTTTTATTAAGCCTAGATAGCCTTTAGCAAAGCGGGTTTTACGAATTTGTATATATTTTATAGATAAAAAATAGCACTTTTTTACATAAAAAAGTTTTTATTTAAATATAAGCGATTTTCATGATAACAAAAGAAAAGGAGAAGATATGGCACGAGTATTAATTTCTATGCCCGAAGAATTTTTACAAAGAATTGACCAGGTTGCGGATGGTGAAAATCGATCACGCAGTGAATTGATTAGAGAGGCACTGCGAACTTATATTTACAAGCAAAAAGTTAGAGAATCAACAGCATCCGTAAGAAATGCAGAACTTCTTGAATCATTATTAGAATAGACTGCTTATGCAGTCTATTCTTTTTGCTTTTTTTCAGCATAATAAATGTTAAATTATTGTGATTAATATTATGTAAAGATTGTAGTAATAAAATATTTTCTGAGTATAATTATTTCATTAGAAGGAAATAATTTATGCAGATAAAAAATATTGATTTTAACATTGACTTAGCTCAAAGTTTTGGTTTTTACAAAAATAATTCGGAGTTTGATTTATTGGATTATGCAAGCTCTGTTAATATTTCATGCGGCTTTCATGCAGGCGACCCGCTGACTATCAGAAACGCTTTGTTAAAAGCAAAGGAAAAAAATGTTGTCGTTGGTGCTCATATCGGTTTTGACGATATTCAAGGGTTTGGATACCGCGAAATGGATTTGTCAGATGATGAAATTGAGGCGCTTGTTGTATATCAAGTTGGAGCTTTGATGTCGTTTGCGAAAACCTTTAACATGGAAATTGAGCATGTTAGACCGCATGGTGCTATGTATAAAAAATGCGCACAAGATTTTTCTTTTGCCTGCTCTGTTGCAAAAGCTGTTCAAAAATGTTCTAAATGGCTTGTATATTATGGCGCTGCAGGTGAAATTACACAAAAAACTGGCGAACTTATAAATATTCCAATTGCTCAGGAAGTTTGTCTTGAAAAAATGTATAATGTTGATGGTACAGTAAATACCTTAGCACGTGATAATGAAAATACGGAAATGGAAATTCAAAGATTAAAGCAGTTGCTTGCAACATCACAGGTTTCAAATATTGAGGGCGGAAAAACTGTTGTAACTGCTGATACTATTCACTTTACAAACAGACTCTCAAATTCTTTGGAACTTATTAAGCAAGCAAGGGAAATAATTACCCCTGTTCCCGTAAATTATAAAAATGCATGCCTATCAGGCTGGGTGGAGTAAATGATGAAAGATTTTAGAAAAAATATGAAAATGCCTCAAGAAGCTAAATGGCTTATGCCTGGGCTTCAGGTAAAAAGATGGTTTGCCCTTATATTTTTAGGCGCTGTAATGATGACACTAGGTGTTCTGATTTTATTTGATATTAAGCCTGTATTTTATACAATGGAATTTGTCCGTAAAGTTGCTATGAATTTATCTACTGAATGGATTGCATTTGCTTTTGTTATGTTCGGTGCTGGAGTATTTTTTAAAGGCTGGCAGAAAACAAATCTTTCAATTATTGACGGAAGTGATAACCAATCTTTACTGGAAAATCTTTATAGAAGAAGGAAATTAAACAGAGGCCCTAAAGTCGTTGCAGTAGGCGGCGGTACAGGACTTTCAATGTTGTTAAAAGGTATTAAACATATTACAAATAATATTACTGCTGTTGTAACCGTCGGTGATGATGGCGGAAGCTCAGGCAGATTACGTGAAGAAATGGGGGTTTTGCCGCCTGGTGATATTAGAAACTGTATTGCAGCTTTAGCTGATGATGAGGACTTGGTTACAAAACTTTTTCAATATCGTTTTAAAACAGGTGAAGGGCTTGAGGGGCATAGCTTTGGAAACTTATTCCTGACTGCTTTATGTTCTATCACAGGCGATATGGTGCGTGCAGTTAAAGAAAGTTCAAATGTTTTATCAATTAGAGGCCGTGTACTGCCTTCAACTCTTGATGATATGAAACTCGGAGCGGAAATGGAAGATGGCAGAATTATTCATGGTGAATCAAATATTCCAGAAGCTCATGGCAGAATTAAGAGATTATTTACAGAACCAAAAGACTGTAAGGCACTTGATGATGTAATTGCAGCAATCAGAGATGCAGAATTAATTATTTTAGGGCCAGGAAGTTTGTATACAAGTGTTATTCCTAACCTGTTGATTAAAGAAATTTCCCATGAAATTGCTAAATCAAATGCTAAAAAGATTTATGTCTGCAATATTATGTCACAGCCTGGAGAAACTGATGGATACGCTGTTTCTGATCATGTAAATGCATTGATGAAACATGCCGAAAGCAGAAATATTATTGATACAGTACTTGTAAATGATTTTCTGCCGTCTAATTTGGCTAAGAAATATCAGATGTCTGGTTCATATCCTGTAAAAGTAGATTTTGAGAATTTGAAAAAATTAGGTGTGAAACTATTCTCACGCAAGCTTATTGAAGACAGTAAAGAAGGACTTGTAAGACATAGTTCAAATCGTGTAGCAAGAGCTATTTATTACTGGTACAGAAAAGAGCACAAAGCTGACAGAAAATTCTTTCATAAAGAAGCTTTAAAACAGGAATGTTGTAATGGTTAAAAAAGTTACCGTAAATACTTTACAAAAATGTAAAAATAACAATGAAAAGTTTTCAGTTCTTACAGCTTATGATTACTCAACGGCAAAATACCTTGATGAAGCGGGAATTGATGTTATTTTAATCGGTGACAGCCTTGCAATGGTAGCTTTGGGATATGAAACAACTCATTCAATAGGTATTGATGAAATGGCAATATTTACTCGTGCTGTATCGAAAGGTGTTGAACGTGCTTTTGTGATAACTGATATGCCTTTTTTGAGTTATCACACTAATATTTCTGATGCTGTTAAGAATTGCGGGATGATGATAAAACTTGGTGCAAATGCAGTAAAGATTGAGGGTTACGGCGAATATATCGTTGAAGTTGTGAAAAGACTTACTCAATCTGGAATTCCTGTTGTATCGCATTTAGGGTTTACTCCGCAATTTATAAATACTTTAGGCGGATATAAAATTCAGGGTAAAACACAGGAAGCTTCCGAAGAACTTTTAAAACAGGCAAAAGAAATGCAAGCTGCTGGTGCATTTGCAATTCTTTTAGAAATGATACCAGCAGAAACAGCAAAATATATTACGGAAAATATTGATATTCCGACAATCTCCTGTGGAGCTGGAAAACATTGCACGGCACAGGTTCTTGTATCTGATGATGTGTTTGGTAAATACTCCGATTTTACTCCGAAATTTGCAAGAAAATACGGTGATATGAAATCTCTGATTTTAGATTGTGCTAAAAAGTTTGATTATGATGTTAAAAATGGATTGTTTCCGTTAAATGAGGAAAGTTTTTAATGACAATAGCTATTTATCCAGGGAGTTTTGACCCTGTTACTAAAGGACATCTTGATATATTGCATACTGCATCAGAAATTTTTGATAAAGTAATAATTGCAGTTGCAAGAAACTCTAAAAAACAAGGATTTGTTCCTGTTGAGGATAGAGTAATTCTTATTAAAGAAAGTGTTAAGGATTTGCAAAATGTGGAAGTTGATTTCTTTGAAGGATTGACTATTAACTATGCCAAACAAAAAGGTGCTAAAGTTTTAATCAGAGGACTTCGCGCTGTTTCTGATTTTGAATATGAAATGCAGTTATCGCAGGCAAACAGTGCACTTGCAAGTGAGATAAAAACAGTCTTTTTGACAACCAAACCGAAGTACAACTTTATTTCATCAAGTACAATAAAAGAAATTTTTCTTAACAATGGAGATATTTCAAAGTTTGTACCTGAGCCTGTAAACGATTATTTGCAAAATCGTAACAAATTATTTGACAATTAATTTGCGCTTATGTAGAATGTTATTATTAGAAAGGGATAATTATGCAGCAAAACGGTGTATACGATTTATTAAGAATGCTGGAGATTTCTTTAGAGGAAGGTTTTCCGATAGTACCGCGCAAATTGACCGTTGTAAAAACAAAAGAAATTGAAACGTTAATAGATAGAATTTATGCTTCTTTACCTGTTGAAGTACAGGAAGCAAGAGCATTTTTAAGACGCAAAGATGAATATCAGCTTGAAGCTCAGCAAAAAGCTGAAAAAATTATTAATGATGCTCAGGCAGAAGCTGATAGAAAGCTTTCTGAGGCTGATTTTATCAAAGCTCTTGAAAGAGAAGGTATTAGAATTAGAACTCAGGTTCAGCAGGAATGCGAAGAAATTAAACGCAAAGCTATGGAAGAAGCTGAAAATATAAGAGCACAAGCAACAGAAGATGCTATGAGAACTAAAGAAGGCGCAGAATTATACGCAGAACAGGTTCTTACAAATCTTGAGAAAAACTTGACCCAACAGCAGCAAATTGTTAAAAATGGTCAGGTTTATATGGAAAAGCTTCGTTCAGATTCTTTTGGAAGCTATGATGTTCCAACATCTTACTCTTCTGAAAGAGCGCAGCAATATTCTGATTACAGAATGGATTAGTTTTCCGTAAAGTTTTGTAAAAAAAGACTGCTCTATCGAGTAGTCTTTTTTGTATATGTTTGCAATTTATTTTGTTTGATTTATTATATAAATATAAGCCGATAAAAAAGAATGTGAGGAAATCACGTTCTTTTTTTAAGAGAATGATTATAACAACTAAAAAGGAATAAAACAATGGGTATCAAAGGAAAAAATGACAGAATGGTAGTTCTAGCATGTGAAGATTGCAAAGAAAGAAACTACACAACAACAAAAAACAAAAAAAATATTAAAGAAAGACTTGAGTTGAGCAAATATTGTCCAACTTGCAAAAAACATACAAACCACAAAGAAACTAAGTAGCGCGAGCTGAGGGCACTCTGCCGAACAAACGATTAAGTATCGTTTGTGAGAGGTAATGGTGTTGGCTTGCGAGCAATACAAGCGGGGATAATTCCCCAACTTGCGTCCTTAGTTCAGTTGGTAGAACGTCGGTCTCCAAAACCGGATGTCGAGGGTTCGAGTCCTTCAGGGCGCGATTTTTAAAAAATATAGAGGAATCGAAAATGATAGGTGCAGAAAACAATACACCAGCATGGTTAGAAAAATCTTCAAATTCAGTAAAAACTTATTTCAGAGGTGTAAGAACCGAATGGGGTAAAATCAGCTGGCCTGAAAAACGTCAAGTTGTAGCTGAAACAGTCTTTGTTGTTGCGATTGTTTTTGTATTTACGATTGCAGTTTATTTAATGGATATAATTTTTAAAGGTTTACTGGGACTTATTAAATAGTTCAAAGAAAAGGTGGCTTATGACTAAAAAAGAAAAATCAATGGAAGAACAGTTGAATGAAGATAAAGCTTTTGAAGCTGCTGAGGCTCAAGCAGAAGCTGAAGTTGAAACTGAAAAAGAAAAAGCTAAAAAGAACCAGAAACGCTGGTATATCGTTCATACTTACTCAGGTTACGAGAATAAAGTAAAAGTAAACCTTGAAAAACGTATTGAGTATATGAATATGGCGGATAAAATATTTAGAATTGAAGTTCCGCAAAAAACAGTTACTCAATTAAAAGGCGGTAAAAAACAAGAACGTGAAGAAAAAATCTTCCCTGGATATGTTCTTGTTGAAATGATTATGGACGAAGACAGCTGGTATGTTGTAAGACACACTTCAGGTGTTACAAAATTCGTAGGTTCTGCAAAACGTCCTATTCCTGCGCGTGACAGTGAAATTAAAAAGATTATTAACCGTTCAACTTCAACTTCTCAGAAAATTGAACTTGATGTTAAAGTTGGCGATAAAGTTAGAATTACATCAGGTCCATTCGCAGACTTTATTGCAGATATTATTGAAGTTTATCCTGATAAATCAAAACTTCGCGCGAATGTTTCAATCTTTGGACGTGAAACTCCAGTCGAACTAGAATATAAACAGATTAACAAACTTTAATTAATAAACAAGTAAGAAATTATAGTACATAAACTGTGGAAGGATTTTTAGTAAGTCGCTAAAAACCGTTTGTACCACAAAAGGAGAAAAAATGGCTAAAAAAGTAGTAGGAAAAATCAAGCTTCAAATTGAAGCAGGTAAAGCAAACCCATCACCACCTGTTGGTCCAGCTTTAGGTCAACATGGTGTTAACATTATGGATTTCTGTAAGCAATTTAACGCTAAGACAGAATCTCAAGCAGGATATATTATTCCTGTTGTTATTGATGTTTATGAAGATAGAAGTTTTTCATTCATCGTAAAATCACCGCCAGCACCTGTTTTGATTAAAAAAGCTTTAAACTTGCCAAAAGGTTCAGCAGTACCTAACAAGGATAAAGTTGGCGAAATCACTCAGGCTCAGCTTGAAGAAATTGCAAAAATTAAAATGAACGATTTAAATGCAACAACTTTAGAAGCAGCAGTGAACATGATTAAAGGTTCTTGCAGAGCTATGGGTGTTACAGTTAAAGCAGAATAATTGATGGAAGGGATAAAACCCGCTATTACCACGAAAGGAATTTAAAAACAATGAGTAAATTAACTAAAAAACAAAAGAAAATGCAGGAAATGTTGGCTGAATTTGTTCAACCTGCTACTGCAGTTGATTCTATTAAAAAATTAAAAGAAATCTCTAAAGAGCTTTCTAAATTTAACGAAACAGTTGAATGCCACATGAGATTAGGTATTGACGTTCGCCAAGCTGACCAGCAAATCAGATCTACAGTTGTATTACCTGCAGGTTTAGGTAAAACTGTAAGAGTTTGTGTTATCGCTAAAGGTGCTAAAGCTACTGAAGCAAAAGAAGCAGGTGCTGATTTTGCAGGTGCTGAAGAAATTATTGATAAAATTTCAGGCGGCTGGTTTGAATTTGATACATTAATCGCTACACCTGACTGTATGGGTATGCTGGGTAAATTAGGCCGCGTATTAGGACCTAAAGGCTTGATGCCTAACCCGAAAACTGGTACAGTTACAATGGATGTTGCTAAAGCTGTATCAGATGCTAAAGCAGGTAAAGTTGAATACAGAGCTGACAAGCAAGGCATGATTCACTGTCCTGTAGGTAAAGTTGAATTTTCTGAAGAAGATTTGCTTAAAAACTACGCAACTCTTGCAGATGCTGTTTTGAGATCAAAACCGTCTTCAGCAAAAGGTACATTTGTAAAATCAGTATACCTTTCAACAACAATGGGCCCAGGTATTAAACTTGACCCTAAAAACTTTGCAGCTGAAGTTAAAGAATTATTAGCTTAATTCTTTTTAATAATACAAAAAACGCTTCCATAAGGGGGCGTTTTTTTGTTGAAAATTTTCTCTAAATATGTTAAAATGAATATGCATACAGGAGGATTTATGAATAGTTTTACTAAAAATTGGAATTTCGGGGGGGGGGCACTCATAGTTTAGCTCCTGCATTTACTTTGGCAGAAGTCTTAGTAACTCTTGGTATTATTGGAGTTATATCTGCAATGACTTTACCAACGCTTGTTAAAAATCATCAGCGTCAGGTATATGTTACACAGTTGCACAAAGTTGTAAATGAGGTTTCGCAGGCTCTTGAGTTATATAAAAATGATAATAATGCAGTTGGTTTACTAGAAACTCCGTTAAGAAATAACCCTGCAGGATTAAGAGATTTCGTTCTTAGATATTTTAAAGTCGCAAAAGATTGTGGAACCAAGTATGCACCTTGTTATGCTGATACTATTAAAGAGCTTGATGGTAGTCAAGAATATATGGTAAAAAATAACCAATGTAATATAGTATTTACTTTAGCAAGCGGTGCTGCTATATGTATGGATGTTGCACAAAATCAAGACGGATATTCTTATGAAGATGAGGATGGAAATATTGTAAATGTTGCAGGCGTCAATGCTAAAGATGTTTTATATATGGAAGTAGACATTAATGGACCTAAAGGTCCAAACCTTATTGGTAGAGATATAATTATGGGTATTGGCGTTTCAAGCGACGGACAGTTATATCCTGAAAATGATGATTCATATTTTGCACAAATTATTGATGCAGGTTGGAAAATGGAGTATTAAAACTTGTATTTCAACTTTATTTTGCATATAATTGTTGTATGAAAAGAATTAAATTGAGAGATTTTGAAATAGGCGGGGATAAGCTTACTATTTTAGCTGGTCCTTGTGCTATTGAAAGTATGGAAATCCTTGAAGAAACTGCTAAAGGATTAAAGGAGATTACCAAAAAACTGGATATCAACTTCGTGTTCAAGTCATCGTTTGACAAAGCAAACCGTTCTTCTATAACCTCATTTAGGGGGCCGGGAATGGAAAAAGGTTTGGAAATGCTTCAGGCTATCAAGAATAAATATGATTTGCCTATTGTAACAGATATTCATATACCTGAACAAGCAGAACCTGTAAGCAAGGTTGCTGATATTCTGCAGATTCCTGCATTTTTATGCAGGCAGACTGATTTGTTGGTTTCAGCAGCTAAAACAGGTAAAATTGTTAATATTAAAAAAGGTCAGTTTTTAGCGCCCGAACAGATGAAACCACTTGTAAAAAAAGTTGAGGATAGCGGTAACAGCAATATTTTATTGACTGACAGAGGCACAAGTTTTGGATATAACAATCTTGTGGTTGATTTTAGAGGAATCTCTATTATGCAAAGTTTCGGTTATCCTGTTGTTTTTGATGCTACACATAGTGTTCAGTTACCAGGGGCGCAGGGAACTTGCTCTGGCGGTGACAGAAGATTTGTTCCGATTTTGGCAAAAGCTGCAATGGCAGTTGGTACAAATGTTCTGTTCTTTGAGGTTCATCCTGATCCCGACTGTGCAAAATGTGACGGTCCGAATATGGTTGCGCTCAAGGATGCTGAGGAATTATTCAAAACTTGCAAAGATATTTTTGAGTTGGTGAAAAGATGATAATTAAACAGTTTATCGCAGGACAATTGGAAAATAATATGTATTTAGTTGCTGATGAAGCTTCTAAAAAAGCTGTTTTGATTGATGCTTCATCAAATATTCCTGAATTGATTGAGTTTGCAAAGGATTATGATGTTCAATATATTCTTTTAACTCATGGGCATTTTGATCATATAATGGGTTTAACCTCATTAAAAAATGCATTAAATGCAAAAGCTGTAATTTCTAAAGATGATTTGGTAATTTCTGATAATATAAACGAATTTACAAGCCTTTTTGGGCTTCCTGACACTATACCTCCTAGCTATGAGAAATTTATAAAAGACGGTGATATATTGAATGTCGGCGAATTAGAGATTAAAGTTATTCATACACCTGGGCATACCGAGGGTGGTGTATGTTATTTAATCGAGAATAATTTATTTTCAGGTGATACATTGTTTAAGCAAAGTGTAGGCAGAACTGATTTGTTTGGCGGTAACTTTAATAAATTAGTTGACAGCATTAAAAACAAATTGTTTAAGTTAGATAGTAATATTAAGGTTTTCCCGGGTCATGGCGATATGACAACAATCGGATTTGAGAAAAAGTATAACCAATTAGTTTAATAAATAAAGGCGAAAAGATGAAAGAACAATTAGAAAAAATATATCAAAATGCGTCATGCGACCTTGAAAAAGTTTCTTCAATTGCAGAATTAGAAGAAATTAGAGGTAAATATTTAAGCCGTAAGGGTGAGTTCAATGAGATTAAGAAAAATCTTAAAAATTTATCAGATGAGGATAAAAGAGTTGTAGGAGCTTTAGCGAATGAGATTACTCAAAAGCTAGAAAGTGCTTTGCGCGCTAAACATGATGAGTTTTATAAAAAAGAACTGGATGAAAAATTAAAGCAGGAAAGAATTGATATTACACTGCCCGGGAAATTCACATCTCAAGGCAGAGAACATCTTTTGACTTCTACCACAAACGAAATAGTATCAATTTTCCAAAGCTTGGGATTTTCTGTTGTTCCAAAAGAACATTCACCTGAGGTTGAAACCGAATATTACAACTTTGATGCGTTGAATGTACCGAAAGACCACCCTGCACGTGATGTTCAGGATACTTTCTACACAGAACTTGCTTCAAATGTTGTTTTAAGAAGCCAAACATCAGGTGCACAAATTCATGCTATGGAAGGTAAAAACCCGCCAATTAGAGTTATTGCACCAGGCAGAGTATACAGAAATGAAAATATAAATGCGCGTAAAAATAACTTTTTTCATCAAATTGAGGGGCTTTATGTTGATAAAGGTGTTACATTTGGTGATTTAAAAGGTGTATTAAACGAATTTATAAGAATATATTTTGGTGCAAGCAGACCGACAAGATTTAGAAACAGTTTTTTCCCGTTTACAGAACCTTCTGCTGAGATTGATGTTCAATGTATTATGTGCGAAGGTAAAGGCTGTAAAATTTGTTCAGGTACAGGCTGGCTTGAAATTTTAGGAGCAGGAATGGTTGATCCTAATGTTTTAAGAGGGGTTGGAATTGACCCTGATGTATATTCCGGATTTGCTTTCGGAATGGGTGTTGAGCGTCTTGCCATGCTCAAATACGCTGTTGACGACATCCGATTATTCTTTAATAATGACGAAAGATTTTTGAAACAGTTTTAAGACCTCATAAGAGGTCTTTTTTATTTAACAATTTTATTTAATCCGTGCGGTTTGTCAACGTTTCTGCCGAGTGCTTTTGCTGTTTCAAGTGCCAACAATTGTGCTATGACCACAATACAGAATGATTTTACTATATCGCTTTCGCAATCAATGTTTATATGATGTTTAGCTTTAATTTTATCATTAGAACATCCGATTATGCATATAGGCGGATTGTAGTCTTCTACAATTTTGTTCAAATTTTTTATCGCAGTGTAACTTAATTCATTTATTGAAATATGTATAAATGCAGGTTTGTTGTTCAAAATCGCAACATGTCCGTGCATAAATTCACCTAAAATGTTAGAATAAACATTGATATAAGATGTTTCTTTAATCTTTAAAGATGCTTCTTTTGCGATTGCATAAGAAATTCCGTCTGCAGTAATTACAATATTCTTGAATTTTGCAAGGAATTTAGCTGTATCCTTTATTATAGGATGAAGTTCATACGTTTTTTCAATATTGGCAGTTATTGTTTTTAACTGTTCAATGTAATGAGATATGTCAATTCCCTTATGCGCTGCGTATTTTAAAACCAGTAGAGTGCAGCAAAGCATCTGAGTTGTTAAAGATTTTGTTGCTGCAATGCTTTTTTCTTCACCTGCACAGCAGTCTATTTTAAAATCTGATGCTTCCCAAATTGTTGATCCTTTTTTGTTTGTTATACACAAAGTTCTCATTCCGAGTTCTTTTGCTTTTCTAAGAGCGGAATTTGTATCAGAAGTTTCGCCTGATTGGGTTATAAAAACATACAGGATATCGCTTTCATGCGGAACTGCGGATTTTAAAAGAAATTCGCTTGAATAAATTGCGCGCGCTTCAATGTTTGCAATATTTCCAAATAAATCTGCGGCGTAGCGTGCGCAGTGGTAAGATGAACCGCTTGCAACAATTACAACTTTTTGAATATCTGAGGGAATATCAAAAAGTATGTAATTGTTATCGTTTACATGAGTGTTTAGCAAATTTTCGAGCACATTTGCCTGCTCGAAAATTTCTGTTTCCATGCTTGATTTAGGTTTTGAATTAAACATTCTTACACCAATCCTTGATAAATTTGTACGAAACCTGATGTGTAGGTGTAGGCTTCGCGCTACTCTAATAGCTCTTTCATTAGGTCGTTAACCGCTTTCGGGTTAGCTCTGCCTTTGGTTTCTTTCATTACCTGACCTACAAAGAAACCGAGCAATTGAACTTTTCCGCCTTTGTATTTTTCAACTTGATCAGGGTTAGCGTCAACTACTTTCTGGCAAATTTCTTTGATTGCTCCTTCATCAGAAATTTGGCTCAATCCGCGTTTCTCAACAATTGAAGAAGCTTTTTCGCCCTCTTTCATCATATCGATAATAATTTGTTTACCGATATTGTTGGAAATTGTATTCTTTTCAATCAATGAAATTAATTCTGCTAAGTTTTCAGGAGTTAATTTTGTTTCAGTGATTTCAAGTTTTTCTTCTTTCAAGTAAGCTGCGATTTCACCCATAATAAAGTTTACGGCGATTTTTGCAGAAGCACCTGTTTTCAAAACTTCGTCAAAGAACAATGCCAATCCCATTTGTTCAACGATAACTGAAGCATCGTATTCGCTCAAACCTAATGACATATAACGTTCACGTTTAGCTTGAGGAAGTTCAGGCATTTTGTCCTGAATTTCTTTTACCCATTCTCTTGAAATTTTCAAAGGCATTAAATCAGGTTCAGGGAAGTATCTGTAATCGTGAGCATCTTCTTTACCTCTCATAGAACGAGTTTCACGAGAGTTGTCATCCCACAATCTTGTTTCTTGAACTACTTGACCGCCTTCTTCAACGATTTCAATCTGTCTGTCGATTTCGTATTCGATAGCTCTTTGCAAAGCTGAGAAGCTGTTTACGTTTTTGATTTCTGCACGTGTACCGAATTCTTTAGAACCTTTCGGCATGATAGAAATGTTTGCATCGCATCTCATTGAACCTTCTTCGAGGTTTCCGTCGCAAACGCCGATGTAGCGGACGATGTTGCGCAATTCTTCCATATAATTTCTTGCTTCTTCAGATGAGCGCATATCAGGTTCTGATACGATTTCAAGAAGCGGTGTGCCTGCGCGGTTTAAGTCAACAAGTGAATAACTTGAACCTGCAAGTCCGTCAGCACCTGCGTGAACAAGTTTTCCTGCATCTTCTTCCAAATGGGCACGTGTAATTCCGATTCTTTTGCCTTTAACATCTAAATATCCGTTAACGCAAATAGGTTCATCGTATTGAGAAATTTGGTAACCTTTTGGGAGATCAGGATAGAAATATTGTTTTCTGTCGAATTTACAGCGTTCGGGGATTTCGCAGTTTAATGCCAAACCTGTTAATATACCCATATTAACTACTTCTTTGTTTAATACAGGCAATACACCTGGCATTCCTAAAGTAATAGGTGATGTCTGCGAGTTTGGCTCATGTCCAAATTCGCATCCGTCAGGTGCGAAAATTTTTGATTTGGTTTTCAATTGTGCGTGAACTTCCAAACCTATAACTACTTCATATTTATCTCTTAAATCTTCCATTTTTTCTCCTTATTAACGTTATTTATGGCATTATTTTACCATAAACATTTTCATCAAATCAAGGAGATTTTTGTGCATTTTTACATTGTGAACTCTTATGTAGTCAACATTTCTTTCTATTGCAAGTGCGTTGAATATAGCAGTATAGGTGTCATCTTGTGTTTCAAGGAATGATTTTCGCGAAAGTCCGAGCATTACGGGGCATCCGAGTGATTTGAATTCTTCAACGCGCCTGATTATTTCAAAGTTGTTTTCGCGAGTTTTGCCAAAGCCTATTCCTGGGTCTATGATAATGTTTTCAATATTTAGTGAATGTGCAAAATTTATTTTTTCACGCAGTGTAAGAAAAATTTCTTCTATAACATCATTATACTGCGGGCTGTCCTGCATAATTTCAGGCGTTCCTTTAGAATGCTGGATTATAACAGGGCAGTTGTATTTTGCGATTACATCCGCCATTTTGTTATCATAGTCAAATCCAGAAACATCATTTATGATATGTGCGCCTGCCTTTAAACATTCCTCTGCTACAAGATTAGAACGTGTATCTATGCTAATTGTTGTTTTGTCTTTTGCAAAATCAATAATTGGCAAGAGTTTTTGGAGTTGTTCTTTTGTTGAAACTGGGTTCGAATATGGTTTTGTACTTTCAGCGCCTATATCTATAATATCTGCGCCGTCATTTATCATCTCTAAAAGATGCTCTTTAGCTTTTTCAAAGTCATTATATAAGCCGCCGTCAGAGAATGAATTGTCAGTTATGTTTAGTATTCCGACAAGTTTGGTTTTTGCAGGAACTATTTGCTGAATGAGTTTTTCTCCCAGAAATTTTAACCCTAATGGCTGAAATTTTAGTTTTTCCGCAGCTTTTTTAATCTCTGATATACTTCCGCCTAAGATACAGTTTGATTTCTCTATTTTGCCTGTAATAACTTCTCTATGTGTTGCGCAATCTGCACCGACTGAAATGGCGGTTTGTTTCAAAATATTTGCCTGCGCAGGAGTTAAATCGTAAATCTTTATATTTTTGTAATCATATTTTCCAACAGCCCGATCTGCATAAGATTTGTCAAAGCCTATACGGATAAGCTCTGTTTCAAGATTAGCATCTTTAATTTCGCGTAAAATAAAATCGTGCATAGATTTAGTTTAGCACAAACATTATTTATCAAATTTTTCAACAGCATCGGATGCAACTTTCGTGATATCTGCTAGTCCTGCAATAAGTGTTATTGCTCCAAAACCGTAACCAAGTGCTCCAGCACAGCCTCTAAACAGTTTGCTTTCAAAGAGAGGTTTGATAAATTTCATCTTTTTAACATTTTTGCCCCAGTTGAGGACAGCATCTTTGGCCCATTTTGCGTTTTTACAAACCTTTGCCCACAGACCTGTAGATTCTTTTGCAACTGTATTTACCGCTTTTGTAGTATTTGTAACAGTGTTCATCCCTTTTGAAACTTTCCCTGCAGATGCAAACATGTCAAATCCTGATTTTGAAGCTTTTACTCTGGCAGCCGAAGTAGTCGCTGCAAGTGCGCCGCCGCCTGTTACAACTTTCTTTTCGGCATCTTTCTGCTTTTGAGTGCGTTCGTTGCCTGTAAATGTAATGGTATTCAAAGAAACCGACATATTAATCATTATCTCCGTCTTTTTCTTTTATAGCCGTAACTCCTGATGCGACACCGCCTGATACGCCTACTGTATTAACAGTTGCTTTTTCCCAGGTTTCTTTTTTCACACCGCGGATTTTATCCCAGACCTGTTTGATACCTGAGGCAGCTTTTTTATAAATTTTCTTAATGCCTGAACCTACGGAGTTAAAGAATTTTACAATCGGTTTACCTATTTTCTTTTCTCCAAATTTTTGCCAGCCGTTTTTGATATTTTCTACGAATTTTGAGCCTAAGAATTTTGTTCTAAGATTTTTTGCAGTTTTAACTGTACTCAATTTGCAGTCAGTAATTTGTTTTTTTAAACCCTGCAAGGCTTTGGTTTTGCCTAATTTATTCAAGCCTGTTAGTGATTTTTTAGTACCCCAGCCTGCAGCCATACCGCCTAACAAACCTGTTGTGACAACAGCTCCGCCTTTTAAAGCTTTGTTAATCGGTTTTGGGAGATTTAAATCTTTATCTTCTGCCAAATTTTTAAGTTCATCGCGGTGCTCTTCAAGTTCTTCACGTGTTGATTCATAAGTATCTTCATCCATATCAGCAATGCTGAGTGGCTTTTCATCAACTTCTTGTTCATATGCTTTAAATGCAGGACGATAACTGTTTAAAACTTTAGGCTGTATTGTTAACATATTATTCTCCAATTTTCCAACTAACCTAACGATTGTCAATAAAAATTTTTGCTACCCTAATCGAATTTTTGTAAAAAAATGTTACATAAGTTATTATTGCACGCAGATTTTTATTTGTAAATGAATCTACTTGATTGATGTGAATTTCTGTTAATAAATTCGCGGTCAATTTTATTCAGACAGTCAAATTTTTTGTTTAACCATTTTGGTGCAATCAAAGTTTTTGAAAAACCATTGCCTGCAAGACGGTGAATTGTCGTATGAGGCGGAAGATATTCCAAAAAGTCGCAGACACATTTGACATATTCATCTTCGCTCATAAAATCAATGTCCATTTCAGAAAGTTTAGTTCCCTCAAGTGCGCAGAGCATGTGGATTTTTACCCCGTCAACTCCGAGTCTTGCAAGTTCTTGAGCTGTCTGCATAATCTCATCATGGCTTTCCCATAAACCGAAAATTACATGGACACAAACATTAATCCCTGCTTCCTTTGTTTTTTCGTAAGCCCTCAAGAAACAGTCGTAATCGTGTCCGCGGTTAATTTTTTGCAAAGTTTTATTATGAATGGATTGCAGACCGTATTCAACCCAAGTATAGTAATCATCTTTATATGATGAGATAAGTTTTAATTTATCATCATCTATGCAATCAGGGCGTGTACCGATTGAAATTCCGACAATATCTGGATGCTTGAGTGCTGAATTATAGATTTTTTCAAGTTCATTAACTGGCTTATAAGTATTTGAAAACGCCTGAAAATATGACATGAATTTTTCTGCTTTAAAACGTTCTTTTAATGTTTTAGCACCGACATTAACCTGTTCTTCTATAGAAAGAAGGTTAGAGTGTGCTTGTGAAAAACTGCCGCCGTCATCGCAGAAAATACATCCTCCCGTTGAGATTGTGCCGTCACGGTTTGGACACGAAAAATTGGCATCAAGTGTTATCTTATAAACCTTAACGCCAAATTTTTCTTTTAAATGTGCACTAAATTGATTGTAGCGTTTACTATCCATTAATCTTTATTTTCTTCATCATAGATAGGATAAACGTAGTGTTCTCCACAGTTCGGGCATACAACTTCCTGTTGTTTTCCATCTTCTAATTTTGCTACTTCAAATAAAGTTTTGCATCCTGATTGAACACATCTTATTGCCCAGCTTGGTCTAATTAATCTTGCCATAATATTCCTCCTGAGGATATTTTATCATTTTGCTGAATTTTATGCAAGTGATTAATTTATTATTTTGAATGATAAAGTTAAAATGTGGCAGAAAGGTGAATTTTATGAAAAAAACATTTATATTTTTATCAATATTTATAATAGGACTTATTGCGTTTTTTGATGCAAGAGAAAGATTTCAGCAGCTTGATGAAATTTCTGCAAACACTCCCTCTCAGGTCGAAATGAAGCAGATGATTAACAGACCTGATGAGCAGATGAAAAAAGATAATATTCAAAATCAAAACAGTGTGCAAAATCTTCAGGATAAAATGAAAGAAAATGACGGTCTTTTACAGCAAAATCAGCTTAATAATGTTGATAAACGCAGGGATACTATAAATAATCAAATCCAGTAGTTTATATACCGAAAAGTGTATCTCCGTAAAAATCTTCTCTGGGTTTTAAATTAGGTTTTTCAGGCAGTGTACGTTCAAATTTCAATGCACCGCCTGAGGAATCAATTTCTGTTTGAATCGGACGGATTGATTTCGGGAAAAATCTTAAAGTGATATTTTGTGTTGCAGAGGGTGCAACTATTGTTTTGGAGTATAGTTTTATTTTTTCATACTCGCCTGCTGCCTGTGAAATATTTTTGGCCGATAATTCGCTGCTGTTTTTTCCAAGTTTGCTTGAGTAATTATTACTCCAAATTACTAGCTCATTTGAGCTGTCAAGCAGCACAACAGAAGTTTCAAGTCTGAACGGGTAAGCAATATCGAAGGCAGTTGAAACTTCCAAAACTTCCCACAAATTTCTTCTTAAAGAATTCTTGTTAGTCATTACAGAGCTGTTTACAAGTAAAATGTAGTTACAGCCAAAATCTTTTCCTATAGTCTTAAATGCAGGATAATCTATTACATTATTTTTATATTGATTTAAGGCGTTTTTTAATAGCTGATTATTTTGAAATTTTGCTCTTATATCATATAAATCAAAAGATTTTAATTTTCCATTGGATTTATTAAGCTCTTTTATAATATCGCCAGCGAAGATTTCTGACGGTTCATCAAAGCTATAGTAATTTTCTTTTGTCTGTAATAAATCCGCAGGAATTACAAGAATGTCATAGGCGTAAGCAGGAGTGAATAAAAAACAAAATATAAAAAATAATTTAATAAAAATTTTCATAATTTAATTATAGCATAATTCATATAATTAATGGATGGATTTTTAGTAAAAAAGGTATAGATTATTAATATGAATTATGAAGAATTGATAAAATTGGCAGAAGAAGCCTCAAAATACGCTTATGTACCGTATTCAAAATTTTTGGTAGGCGCTTGTGTACTTGCAGAGAGCGGAAAGACATATACAGGATGCAACTTTGAAAACGCAAGTTACGGTCTGACAATATGTGCTGAACGTAATGCTGTAGGAACAGCAATTGCGAACGGTGAAAGAAAACTCAAAGCTGTTGCAATATATTCTCCAAATATGCAAAATTGCACGCCTTGTGGAGCTTGCAGACAGGTGCTTACAGAATTCAAATCTGATGAGGGGCTTGATGTTGTAACACTTTGTAATGACGGAATTCGTGTTCATTCAATTGAAGAACTTTTGCCCGAGGGGTTTGTTTTATAAAATATGTACTTACTGGAGCTGATTACAAAGTATATTAAAGGTAAGAAGTATACCCGTGATATTAATTTCGACCCGTTTGCTGAAGATGAGAGCATAGAAGAAGTTTGCGAGCATATTTTTCTGCCCGTCGACAGCACAGGTGAAATTCTGGCATGCTCAAAATGCGGGCTTGTGGTTAACAAGAAAGATTTGAAAGATAAGAATATATTTACCAGGGATAATTCTCTGTAATTTCCCAATTTTCTATAGCAATTAAAGCTGCGCAATTTGCTCCGTTATAACCCGTTCCATTGTCGCAAAAACTGCAATTACCCCAACTGCCGTATTTGCAACTGTCAGCCGTTACTTCTTCAAAAGTTTGACCATCGTTGATTCCAGGACTGAGTTTATTCCGTTTATAGGGTTGATATGAACGAATTCCGATATTAAACAGGAAAACATCTTTTCCCATAATGTTCGGACCTTTTGTTCCATTAATATCCACAGCTATGTATCTTTCATCATTTAATGAATATAATCCAGTTGTAAAAACAGCTCCGTTAGGTAGTTGGTAAAAGTGCCCAGAAGAGTTAGCAATCCAATGAATTGCAATGTGAGAGTTTTTATTAGGTGTTTTTGACAATGCATATACTATATGTTTTTTTGTTTCCTGTGGATTATTAAGGTAAGGTAAAATGTACTGTTGCTCAAATTCTTGTTTTGTAATTGAACTTCTTGCAGGCCACATTGAAATTTCACCGTTGTCTTGTTGAGATTTTTCAATAGCTTGTGCAAATATTGTATAATTGGCTTTTAATCTTGTTGCTGTAACTTTTTTTTGATGTTTTGTTATTAAATTTGGTATTGTTATAGCCGCAACAATACCTATAATACCTAAAGTGATTAAGAACTCAGCGAGTGTAAAGCCGCCTTTAAAATTTTTCCAAAACCCTAATGGGCTACGCACGTAGTGTCGGGGGGGGGGCAATTCTGAGTTTTTTTAATTTTTAACATATTTCAACTCCTATTAATTCAATTATTTATTATTGTTTAAGTTTTGTCAAGGTTTTTGGCTGATAAACATTTGTGAAAGTACATTTTTGGCAGTTTGTAACTGAGCATCATTATTGTTTTTAATATCTTTTATACTGAATTCTACCTTAATATCGGGGTTAATTCCTTTTTTGTTTATGTCTGTGCCTTTTGGGGTTAAGTATTTTGCTATTGTTAGATTTAAACCTGTTTCGTTCGGCATTGGAATAATTTTTTGAACCATTCCTTTTCCATAGGTTTTTGTGCCTAAAAGTTTTGCTTTGTTGTAATCTTTTAGTGCGCCAGACAAAATTTCGCTTGCGCTTGCAGAACCGCCGTCAACAAGCACTATTGTCGGTTTATCAATACTGTATTCTGTATCCTGTGCGTTAATATCGTATTTATAACCGTTTCTGCCCACTATGCTCACAATGTTTCCGTGCGGGATGAAAAGGTTTGCGATAAATACGGCGTTTGGTAAAAGTCCGCCTGTATTTCCACGCAGGTCAAGAATTAAGCCGTTTGTATCTTTGGTTTTTTCTAAAGCTTCCAAAAATTCATTCGGGGTTGTAGAGCCGACAAAACTTGTTATTTGAATATATCCGATATTTTTATCTACGATAGAGCTTTTTACTGTTTTGATTTTAATCTCTTTACGCATAACACGTTTTGTTAATTTGTCTTTATTACGTAAAATTGTTATATTTACAAAACTGTTTTCAGGGCCTCTTACAAGCTCTGCAACTTCGGAAAGCGTAAGCCCGTTAACTTCTTTTCCGTCTATGGAAAGAATAATATCGTCAGGCAGAAGGTTTGCAAATTGTGCGGGAGTGCCTTCCATAACATTTACAATATGAATTTTTCCAGCATTTGAAGAAATATTCACTCCAATACCTGTGATTTTTGAATTCAGAGAATTATTTTGATCTAAATATTCTGCTTTATTCATATATCTTGAGTATGGATCATTAAGGCTTGCAAGCATTGTATCAATTGCAACTTTTGCATCTTCATCGGTTTTAATTTTTCCATGATAATGTTCTTTCCATCTTGCCCATGCTTGAGTGTTTAATTCAGCATCATAATAGTTGTCACGGATGATTTTCCAGGTATTATCAAAAAGTCTTTGGGATGATATATAATCATGGTCAATCATTTCAGGCTCTTCTGAAATTTCAGGGTTAGAGCCTAAAAATACTTTATTAAGCGTAAAAAGTGCAACGATTGCTAATATGAAAATTAATACCTGACTTCTCTTCATACGTATATTTAACATCAAGGATTTTTTATAATCAATATACTTTATAAGTAGTTTAAGAGATTAATTATAAATACTCAAATCCAGGTGATGTTGAGGGGAGATTTTTGTAACCCTCGTTTGAAATTACTGTCTTTTTAATATATTTGTTTGAGTAATTTCCGCGTTCAAAGAGTTTTTTCAGCATGTTTTCCCTGACAACAAGCGGGTGAAGTTCATCGTTGCTTTCGGGGTAAAGTTTTACAATCTCATACCAAACGGAAGCTTCCATAGTCCAAGCGTAAGTTTCTTCTGCTATTGAGTTGTATTCGTCCTGATGCAGAGCCTCATGTGATAGAAGTGCTGCAAGTGCTCCTGGAGGCGCATCTTTGTGGCGCGGGTTAATAAATACAAATAATTGTTTGTTCTTTTTCCATCCTAAAGCATCAAATTGTGCAAAATCAGGGTTAATTGTTCCTAAATCTCTAAACTCGATTTTAACTGGTCGTCCCGAAAGGTTGTTTCCAAGAAGCGCGTTTCTTGAAAATTCTCCGTTTGTACCCTTTAGCATATCAAGTGCAACATAGATAACTTCTTCTTTGCCTGTTGCCTTATATAACGGTGTAATTTGTTTTACATATTCTGCCGTATATTTTGCGGGGTAAGTTTTCGGCATTTCGATAAGTTCGTCATCTTTTTTTGCTGCAAATGACGGAATGCCAATTGCAATAACCATTGCTGTTATACTTGCTATCTTCTTAATATCCACTAATCATCTCTCCTTTTTCACCATGCTGCCAATTCTTGTAAAAGTTTTATTGATATTGGTGAACTTATTACAAATGTAATAATATTATAATTATATATTTTTTCTTGTCAAAACAGCAAGCTCTTTATACATAATTCTGTATTCTTCACGTCCCGAAATGCTTTCAGCTTCTTTTACATATTCAAGTGCAGTTTTGTAATCTTCTTGAGCTTTGTAAATTTTACTCATTTCGGCATAATATGAGGCATTATTTACGTCATACATAATCGCTCGCTTCATACATTCGATTGCTTCTTCAAAATCTTTTTCCTCAAATCTTACCATTGCAAGATAGTAATATCCGTCAGCAAAGTTCATATCCAGAGAGATTGATTTTTGCGCATAATCCTTTGCTTTTTCTAAGTCTTGCATTCCAAATGAAGCTTTCGCTGCCAGTGCGTATGCGTAAATATAGTTTTCGTTTTCAGAAATTACATTATGAAGTATTTTTAATGCTTTATCGTAACTTTTTTGAGCAATAAAGGTATTGGCAAGCTGGCATTTGTAATTTAAACTGTCTGAGTTTTCAAGAACTTTATTTAATGTATTTTCAGCTTTTTCAAACATTGAAAGCTCTGTGTAAACCTTTGCAAGCGAAACTAGTGTGAAATTGTCATTAATGCCGTTTTTAAGGTTTTGTTCAAGTTCTGTTTTTGCGCCCAAAAAATCTTTGTTTTCAAATTTTAAAAGTGCATTCAAAACATGTGCAGGTGCATATTCTGGGTTTTGTTCAAGGATACAGTCAACTTCGCGCTGAGCTTTATCAAAACTTTTTTGTTCAAAATAAAGATAAGCGAGCGAATATCTGTAACCGCTGTTTTCAGGTTTCAGACATACGGCCTTTTGATATGCTTTAACAGCTTCTTCAATCCAGCCGTTGTAAAAATATGCATTACCGAGATTATAGCTGTATTTAGCATTTTGTTTATCCAGAGATGATGCTTTAGAAAATAATTTTATTGCATCCAAAAACTTTAAATCCTCAAGCGCAAACAGCCCAAGATAGTTTAATATTTCGTGGTTATCGGAATTTTTTGAGAATCCGTTAAAGATTTCTCTTGATTTGTCAAACTCGTTTTTGTCAAAGTATATTTTTCCGAGCAATACTTGTACATCTTCGTTTTCATGGTTGATTGAGTATGCCTGTTCAAGTTTCAATTTTGCTTCTTCAAATTTTTTGTTGTTGTAATATGCTTTTGCAATTTCATAAAGAATTTTATCATCTTGCAAGTTTTCAAATTCTTTTACTTTATCTAAATCACCGCGTTTTGAAGAAATTTCTATTAGTTTTAAAATGCTTTCTTTTGTTTTTTGTATGTTATAAATTTTTTCAGCTATTGAAAATGCTTTTGAAAGTTCATTTGAATGTACATATATTTTTTCTAAAATTTCAAGAGCTTCTAAGTGGTTATAGTTTTGTACAAGCACTTTTTCAAGATATTGTTGGGAACGTGTAAAGTTATTTAACAGAAAGTATAGTTCACCTAGCTGAAATAATATTTCAATATTATCGCTTTCAAGTTCCAATGCTTTGTAAAGCATTTCAATAGCCTGTTTGTAGCATTGTTGTGATTTTAATTCAAAAGCTTGTTTAATATATTCTATAGTTTCCTGCATATTATATACTTCCGTTATTTTTTTCGTTTTTTATGTTTAAATTTTTTCTTAATTGGTGTTTGAGACTGGTTATTATTAATCAAAATTAAAACTTCATCTTCTCCTGCCATTTTTAGATTATTTCTTGCAATACCTTCAAGGCTGCGGCTGGAAGAAAACAGTTTTATATCTTCTTTGAGTTCAAGGTTTTGGGCTTGTGCGTGATCTCTTATTTTTGTTAAAACAGAAATTTTACCGCGGTATGAAATTGTTTTAGAAATATTTAATATTCCTCCAAAACCAATTTGAATAAGGCAGAATAAAAGTACAATCGTTAAAAACGAATAGTAAAATCCAGTTTTTGATTTAGTTACGCGAATTTCTTCCTTATTTTCAGTCATAAAACCTCACAACAGAATTATAAACAAAATACATTCTTAACACAACAAGTTTACAATTTAAAATTTGTAGAGAAACTAAACTCGGTTTTTGTAAAATCGGTGTCCATGTAAACGGTTTGTTTTGCGCCGACTTCGAGTTCAACTCTGTCACGGTCTTTTTTGCCGAACGGATTTAGTGTAAATACAAATTTTGTAGAATTTCTGTTTCTTGTAATGTCTGCACTTAAGACATTTTTAAGTGACATGTAATCATTTAATTTAAACTCAGGAGCTATTGAAATTGTATTGTAATCAAGTGCATATGTCGTGTTAAGCGATTTTTTAATAGATGAACTTACTGCAAATCTGTTTTTTTCATATTTTGTAAACAGTCCTGTTTCAGTTTCCAGCATTGCTATATTATCAACTTCTGTTCCGTATGTCGCTCCAAATGTAAAATTACCTGCCTTGCCAGAAGATTTTATTGTACTTGGTGCAATTTTGTATTCAGCATCTTGGTATTGCTGCATTTGTTTTTTGGGGGTGTGTGAAAGATTTAAACCTTTTTCTGCTGCGATTTTTTGCGGAGTTTTAATATTTAAAACGTAGTTATTATCATTATCTTTAAGGTGAATAACTGCATCATCTTCAATAAATTGTGCGTAACCTTTCAGAGTTGTAGCGCCGAGTGTTACATTATCATCCTCAAGCATTATAATGTCGCCTTCTTGATTTGTGTCAGGCTCTTTATATTCAACAAGATTTTCATTAAATTCTTTTGTATCATCATCAGGAACTGCATATATAAATATATTTGGAAGCAGATTTTCACCATTGGAAGACGACGGCATCATTTTTTTGTTTGCTGAATGTGATGCGGGGCATAGTAGAATTATTAGTATTAATATCAACAATGCTCTTTTCATAATTATATTTTAAAACATTATAAGTGTTAGTCAAATCGTATAAAGGGTTGAAAATTTATTGTGGGCGTGCTAACCTTTTCTTGCTGATTAAAAAAGAAACGAGGGATAAAATGACAGAAGTCAGAGTTAGAATTGCTCCGTCACCAAGCGGAAATTTACATGTAGGAACAGCTAGAACAGCTTTGTTTAACTACTTGTTTGCTAAGAAAAATAACGGAAAATTTGTTTTAAGAATTGAAGATACAGATGCTGACAGAACAAGTCAGGAATATATAGATAATATTTTTGATAGTTTAAAAGCGCTGGGTTTAAACTGGGATGAAGGTCCTGATGTCGGCGGCCCTTACGGCCCTTATACACAATCTGAAAGATTTGATATTTATCCTAAATATATTCAGGAACTTTTAGATAAAGGCTTTGCTTATGAGTGTTTTTGTACACCTGAAGAATTAGAGCAGGAAAAAGAGGAAGCAAGAGCTAATAAAAAACCTTATGTTTATACAAGAAAATGCGAAAATTTAACAGAAGAAGAAAAGGCAAAACTTAGAGCTGAAGGCAGAAAACCTGCAATCAGATTTAATATTGCAAAAGCTCAAAAAGCATTTCATGAAACTTCTATGTTAACATTTGATGATTTGGTAAAAGGTGAGCTTCATGTTGATACAGACCTTTTGGGCGATTTTGTAATTATGAAATCAAATGGCGCACCTACTTACAATTACGCTGTAGTAATTGATGATATGCTTATGAAGATTTCTCATGTTATTAGAGGGGAAGACCATATTTCAAATACATTCAAACAAATTCTTATTTTTGAAGCTTTGGGTGCGGAAGTTCCAAAATTTGGACACTTAGGAATGATTTTAGCACCAGATAGAAGTAAATTATCAAAACGTCATGGTGCAACTGCTGTTTCTGAATTTGTTGAAAAAGGTTATTTGACAGATGCGTTAATTAACTTTGTTGCTCTATTGGGCTGGTCTCCGTCAGACGGCGAAGAGATTAAAACAGTTGAACAAATTGCACAGGATTTTAGAATCGGGGAAATTTCTTCTTCTAATTCAATCTTTGAATACGATAAATTAAATTGGATGAACAGCCATTATATCAAAATGCTTTCTATTCCAGAATTGAAAGAAAGATTA
Organism: uncultured bacterium; assembly: GCA_948964545.1. GTDB lineage: Bacteria > Cyanobacteriota > Vampirovibrionia > Gastranaerophilales > Gastranaerophilaceae > Stercorousia. The sequence goes on from CAREDV010000001.1 coordinate 342,154, forward strand.
AAACCATACTTGGCAAAATACGATTTGTCAGAATTGACTGATGAACAATATACTCGTATGATTGAAATCACTTATGAACCATTAACATTGTTGTCAGATATTACCGATGCCGTTACTTACTTCTTTGGCGAAGGTGTTGAATTGGACGAGAAAGCTAAAGAAACACTTGAAACAGAAACATCTCAAGATGTTTTGAAAACTTTTATTGAACAATCTGCTGATTGGGAATGGACAGAAGAAAATTTACACGAAAAACTTGAAGCATTCCGCGGATTCTATAAAGAAAAAGGTATTAAACCAAAAGTTACAATGTGGGCAGTTCGAGCTGCAGTTACTGGCAGACTTTGCGGGGCAGATATGACAGCAACCCTTGCAATTCTAGGTAAAGAAAAATCAATTAAACGAATAAAAGATGCAATTAAATAACTCAAATAACGGGTCTAATTTTAGACCCGTTATTAGTTTTTAATATTTGTTTACAATATAGCCTTTTTATCAAAGATTAATAATTAAAAATCCGTAATACAATTTATTGCGGGAGATATTAAGAATGGTTGCGATTTTTATTACCTCAGAGGAGATTACAAAGTACATATATCTAATTATTTTATTTAATGCAGTATTTCCTAAAGTATTAGAAACAAGCGGACTGATGATTAATATTGATATGCTTGATGGATATCGTCAAACATTGACGTATGACCATTTTATTTATTTATACGACCATTATGGTTTAGCTCAAGTCGCGGAATAGTATAATATGTAATAATAAAAACAAAGCGCTTTGTTTTTTTATGTTAAAATCTTTCTATGGAAGAATTTACTCATTATACGGTAATGAAAAACGAAGCTGTTGATGCGCTTCAATGTCAATCGGGAAAGATTTATGTGGATTGCACTCTTGGCGGGGGAGGTCACAGCGGACTTATATTAAGCCGTATTCAGCCCGACGGAAAACTCATTGCTTTTGATGTGGATGAAGATGCGATAAAAGCATCTTCAGAGCGCTTAAAAGATTACGATAATTTAACAATTGTTAAAAGCTCTTATACAAATATTAAGAAAGTATTACAGGAACTTGGTATCGAAAAAATTACAGGCGGTGTACTTTTTGACCTTGGTGCTTCTTATCATCAGTTTCACAAAGGCGAGCGCGGGTTTTCTTTTTCTAAAGAAGCTCCTCTGGATATGAGATTTAATCAGGATGCCGAATTTTCTGCATCAGATGTCGTAAATACTTATTCTGAAGATGATTTAGTGCGAATTTTTTCTGAGTATGGAGAAGAAAGATTTTCGAAAAGAATTGCGAAAAAAATAGTTGATGAAAGAAAGCTTAAAAAGCTTGAAACAACAACCGAATTAGCGGATTTGATTGTTAACTGCACACCGCATGTGAAATCCTCAATTCACCCAGCTACACGTGTTTTTCAGGCAATCAGGATTGAGGTGAATCAAGAGTTAACAAATGTAAAAAATACTCTGAATGATGTGTTGGATTTGTTGGACTTTGGTGCTATAATAAGTGTAATAAGTTTTCATTCGCTGGAAGACAGATTGGTGAAACACTTATTCAAATACCACTCGCAGAGGTGTCATTGCGATAAATCACAGATGATTTGCCACTGTCCGCCTCCAAAATTGGAACTTTTAAACAAAAAACCAATAACAGCGAGTGATGAGGAGATAAGGATAAATCCGCCATCGAGAAGTGCGAAACTTCGAGTGGCAAGGTGTATTAAGGGGTAAGAAGATTTGAATACAGCAAGAGTAAGAACAGCAGAAAGTATTACAAAAACAACAGGTTATGTTAACAATCCGATAGAAACTCAGGTTATTGAAGGTTATTTTCAGAAGGAGATTTCGCAAAAAGCTATGGCAATAAGAAAAGTTAATAAAACTCTATGTGCTCTTTTAGGTGCTGCAGTAATGTTTGCTTTCATCAGCTATTACTTTGCTATGTCTAATGAACTTGCTTTGAATAAACTCAGCCGTCAAATTACAACACTTAATGATGAAAATGCCGAACTTCAAAACAGCCTTGACAGATTGAAATCTTTTAATAACGTAGATACTAAAATGGGTCAGTATAATATGTTAAGCAAAGCAGAAAAAGTAATTGAAGTTCAGGCTGTAGATTCTGTGCTTCCCGTTATTTCAACATCGCCTAAAACAGCATCTTTTAACTGGGCTGTCGGGTATTAATGTAACAATAACTTAATAAAATTTTACAAAACCTGAACCCCTGTCATAATGGCTCATAGCATAGCATAGCATAGCATGTGTGCGTTATTGTCAATTATTTTTAGCGCATATCCTTTTTATATACATAATAAAAGGAGGATATTATGACAACACCTGACATTAATAGTTTTAGACCAACAGGAGATCCGCAGGCGGATTTGGCTAGATGGAAAGCAATGGGCGGCACGAAAGAACAGTTGCAAGCAGCATTTGGCGATCCTAATAAACCAAACAGTACCTTTACTGCAGGTCAGCAATTTCCACCAATGCCACCAAATGGTAATATTTGGGGCGGACAAATCCCGATGATGGGAATGATGCCGCAAGTGGGTATGCCAATGATGGGCGGAATGTCGCCGTTTTGTCCGTCTCCATTTGCTAATTTTAGTGCGTCATCAAGTAGTAGTTCCACTATAACAAGTACAACAACTTCATCTGCAAAAAAATCGAATATCGCTAAAGGTTATGGCAAAACTGATGAGCAAAAGACTCATTCGCAAGAGGATAATTATCAAACCTATATTAAAAAAGCCGAGAATACTCAATTGACAAAACAAGAACGAAAAGACATAAAAAAACAAACAAAAGCTTATTTTAAAGAAATGGAGCAATGGAGGAAAGAATATAAAAAATCGGTTAAAGATGAAATAAAATCTGCCCAAAAAGGTAAATCAAAAAACGAATGCGAAGCGATAAACAACGAATACAAAGAAAAAACAGAGGCTTATGTTAAAGCTAGATTTGAGGAGAAGTATCCTGATTTGGATTTTTATGCGGTAATGTTTAACAGCTCTGAAATAGGACGTGCAACTGCTGAAAGCGGATTATTCCACAGCGAAACTCCTCAACTTATTTACCTGACAAAATAATATTTATGTTATAATAAAAAAAAGGAGTCCGAAGACTCCGTTGGAATTAAGAATAGCTGGAAGTATGAAAAAGATTTAATGATTATATTTAACGTAATAATTGGATGTTCTGCAATTAGCCGAATATCCAATTTTTTTTTACAGTTGGATAATAGTCGCTTATACAAAAGTTTGATTTATACCATACTAAAGTATGAAGTTTTGTAAAATTTGTTAAAGTTTTTCTTATTGTGTGCCGTAAGAGTATGTGTAGGCATGTAAAGGAAAATTTTCATGAAAAAAGAAGAGAAAAATAATGGTGTTTCGCTGTTTTCGCAGTCTGAATATTTACTTGATCAAGATCCAATTGAAGAACTTTTCGCACTTAACCTAGGTGATTTTATGGCTGAGAATCTTATTTCTGAAGATTTGGCCAGAAAAGTCGGGAGCAGTTCAAAAGATAAAAAATCTGGTTTGATAAATCAATTGAAAGAATTGATTTCTATATATTCACTACAAAATACTTTGTGTGTTTTGAGTTTTGATTCAAGTGAGGAGCAGGCAATTTATACCTCAATTGCATATTCAATTAAACAGATGCTGGAAATTCAAGCCTGCCATATTTATCTTGAAAAGAATAGTGAATTAGAGCTTGTCGGTACAACATCCGAAGGGTGCGGTGCAGAAACTGCAAAAAAAGCTTTTGTGTCACGAGAAACTGTGTTTGAAGATGTTATAGCAGTTCCAATGCACTGCAATGTTAAATCTGTCGGAGCGTTCGTGCTTGAAACAGAAAAAGTAATTAATGAAAAATATTTACAGTTAGTTGAAACTATGGCAGTGCTTTTTGCAACTTCAATGACTTTGCAGCAGACTATTGATGAGGCTAATAAACTTATTGAAGATGAAACATCTTTAGTATCTGATTTGCAGCATATCAGGGCTGAATTAACTGCTTTAATCGGAGATTTATGCGATTATCAGCAAAGCTTTGTAGAACACCTTGCAAATGCTGTTGATACAAAAGGCGGTTATAAAGTTTCGCATTCTAAAAATACCGCAAACCTTGCAAGACAAATTTGTAAGCAAATTGGTTTGAACGAAAAGACAACAGATTTGATATATTATGCAGGATTATTGCAAAATATTGGTAAAATTGCACTTTCGGAAGAAGTTTTTGCTACAAACGGAAAACTTTCTCCTGAAGATTTGCAAAAAATTCAGGAACATTCAAATCTCGGAGTTCACCTGTTGATGAATATCAATTTCCTGTCAGAAGTTGTTCCATATATTACATATCAAAAGGAACGATATGATGGTTCTGGTACTCCTGAGGGATTGAAAGGACAGTCAATACCGTTTGGTTCAAGAATTATTGCCGTTTCAGATGCGTATTCGGCAATGACATCGGATAGACCATATAGAAAAGCAATGGCTGTAGAAAAAGCAGTTGAGATTATGCAGTCTGAATCAGGTGTAAAATGGGATCCTGTGGTAATTCAGGCTTTAGCGGAAATTACAAAATAACTAAGACCCGAAAGGGTCTTTTTTTATTTGTAACAATAGCTTAATAAAATTTTACAAAGCTGAAAAGCTAGCTATAATGCCTCATAGCATAGCATAGCATAGCATAGCATCCGTGCGTCCATAGCAACCTTTTTCACCTTTTTGTTTTAATAAATACAGGTAGTGAAACAGAAAGGCAGAAAATGGAAATTAGTAAAATCGGGTTTAAAGGTGTTGAAAATGTTCCAATGCAAGCGACTGTTGTTGAACAAAAACAGACGGAACAGTTTGAAGATAAAGAAAAAAGCAATGCTGCAAAATATATGATAGGTGCAACGGCGCTTGCAGGTGTAATCGGATTGGGTATTGCAGGACGCAAAGGGCATCTTGGCGAAGGTATTCAGAAATTTTTAGGCGGAGCTAAAAAGTCTGCATCAGAAACAGCTTCAACAGCAGCGGCTGCTGGAAGCCGCACTGCGCCTAAAGTTGAAAAATTTACAGCAGAAGAACTTGAAAAGATTTCTAAAAAGAATATTAAAGACCTTACTCCTGAAGAGTACGGCAAAATTATAGATACGGTTATTTCTGATGATGTACCTCTTTTAAAAGAATTGCTTAAAAAGCATCGAGCTAATCTGGCTCAGGTTAAAGATGACGTTCCTGTAAAAGAAGTATTAGATAAAATTCCTGTGCTGCAAAGATATCTGCGTATAAAAGGGATTGAACCTTCATTTAAAAAAGTGTTCGGTGCAGATTCTCCATTGACTAAAAAATTGAATGAATTAAAAATCGGAGAAGTTCTGGATTGTATTCCTGAAAAAATGCCGATACCCGAACAGTATAAGGGATTAATTTCAATGCTGGACAGAAATAAAACAGTTGCTGAAACATGCGAGCCGTTTTTGCCGCAAATAAAACAGCAGGGAATTGAACTCGATTTCAGTAAATCTCTATTAGACCATGCTGATGTTTGGCAAAAGTTTAGCTTATAAAATAACACATTATTGAAAGGCGGGCCTTTGGCCCGCCTTTTTTATTGAACAATACTGTAAGCTACAATTTCATTGATATAAATATTCAGCCAATCGTATTTAAAACAAACATAGTCATTACATTTGCAGTCGTCGCCGTCGCAGGTGCAGTAATCTGATAATCTGCATACAAGAGCATTCTCAAGTGTAATAAAATCGTTATGGCATTCTTCGCATCTGCCCTCGGGTAAAAATATGTTTCCGTCTATTTTTAAGTGGTTTGTAAAAATTGTAATACGGCTGGTTCCAGTTTCTTCAACAATTTTCTCAATTGATTTTAATAAATGTTTTGACATATAAATTCTCCTTTTTTTCATGTGGAGTATAACCCGAAATTTTATAATTTAAATTCCACTAACGGTTAACTTTTTGTTATAAATTAGCAAAAAAAATGTGTTTGTGTTACAATAATGTCAAGGGAATAAGACTAAAAGGGGAGAAAATAATTTATGGCAGACGGAATTACAGAAGTAGAAAATAATCAACCTATTGAAAAGATTGAAGTGGTAGACCTTCCTGCCAGTAATGAATCTATGGAAACAAAAACTTCGCAGGAATATGGCGCAAGCAATATCAGAGTTTTAGAAGGCTTGGAGGCTGTTAGGATGAGACCTGGTATGTATATCGGTTCAACTTCCCAAAGAGGTCTTCATCATTGTATTTATGAAATCGTTGACAACTCAATCGACGAATCTCTTGCAGGTTTTTGTACAGATATATATGTCACTGTAAATAAGGATAATAGCGTAACTGTTGAAGATAACGGCCGCGGTATTCCTGTTGATATCAAGCCAGAAACAGGCAAATCTGCTTTGGAAATTGTTCACACAGTGCTTCACGCTGGCGGAAAATTTGGTGACGGCGGTTATAAGGTATCAGGCGGACTTCACGGTGTTGGGGCTTCTGTTGTAAACGCACTTTCAGAAAAGTATCGCGTTGAAGTTTCTCGCCAAGGTTTTGTTTGGCGTCAGGAATATATGAGAGGCGAACCGCTTTCTCCCGTTGAAAAAGGTGAAGCTACTGATAAAACAGGTACTAAAACAACTTTTTGGCCTGATCCTGAGATTTTTACAGAAACAACAGTTATTGATAAAGATGTAATTGCTAACCGCTTGCGCGAAATGGCATTCTTAAACAAAGGCTTGAGGATTGTGTTTATCGACGGCGTAACTCAAGAGCAGCAAGAGTTTCATTATGCGGGCGGTATCGGAAGCTATGTTGAATTCTTGAATCATAATAAAAATGTATTACATGATAAACCTATTTATATTGATAAAATGGTAGATGGTATGCAGATTGAAGTTGCAATGCAATACACTGATGCTTACAGCGAAAGCGTTTTGTCATTTGCTAACAATATCAATACACATTCTGGCGGTACGCATTTAACAGGTTTCAGAAACTCTTTGACTCGTGTATTTAATGATTACGCAAGAAAAAATAATATTTTAAAAGACAGCGACCAAAACCTTTCAGGCGATGATGTCAGAGAAGGTTTAACAGCTATTGTCAGCGTTAAGATTTCTAATCCTGAATTTGAAGGCCAGACTAAAGAAAAACTTGGTAACGCAGAGGCTATGGGAGCAACTCAGGATGCTGTCCGCGATAAATTGCAGGAATGGTTAGAGTTTAACCCTAAAATTGCAAAAATTATTATTGAAAAAACCTTGCAGGCTCAGCGTGCTAGGGAAGCCGCTAGAAAAGCAAGAGAACTTACTAGACGTAAATCTGTTCTTGAAAATTCGACTCTCCCTGGTAAACTTGCAGATTGTTCTAATAGAGAACCTGAAAAATGTGAAATCTATATAGTTGAGGGTGATTCTGCGGGCGGTTCTGCAAAACAGGGCAGAAACAGAATGTTCCAAGCTATTTTGCCATTGAGAGGTAAAATTCTTAACGTTGAAAAAGCAAGATTAGATAAAATTTATGGTAACAATGAAATTCAATCTATGGTTCAGGCATTTGGTATTAATATCAGCAGAAATTCTGATGAAGTTGATTTAGAAAAACTTCGTTACCACAAAATTATTATCATGACCGATGCCGATGTTGACGGTGCGCACATCAGAACGTTATTGTTAACATTCTTCTTTAGATATGCAAAACCATTAATCGAAAATGGTTATGTTTATATTGCTCAGCCGCCGTTATTTAAAATTACTTCAGGTAAAAATATTGAATATTTATATGATGAACATGCACTTGATAAAATGCTTAAAGAACGTGGTATTAAGAATTTGAGTCTTTCTGACAAAACTAAATCAAGAACAAAAACAGGCGATGAGTTATTAGAATTAATCAAAAACATGTCAACATTCTATAATTCATATAACAACCCGATTCTGAACTTGTATCCAGCTGTAGTTTTAAGAGGTTTGGTACGTTCAAATATTACACCTGAAAACTTTGAAGATCAGGCTAAAATGACTGAAATAGTTGAATATTTGAATCACTATTTGCAGGATCATGCTAAAAATTACAATATTTCAGAAGCTTCAAGCTATGTTTGCTCTTTGAAATATAACGCAGAAACCGCAAAATATTCTATTCAATTGAATTTGAACGAAGAAGAACATGTTGTAATCAATCAGAACATAATCAAAAGTTCCGAATACAAACGATTGAAAACAGCTTATCCTTTAATCAGAAATTATTTGATTGAGGAAGAGGATAATTTGATACTTGAAACTGATACTGAACAGTATGAAATTAATTCGTTTGAAAAACTACAAAAAATTATTGACGACAGAGGTCAAAAAGGCATGACAATTCAACGTTTCAAAGGGTTAGGTGAAATGATGCCGCAGCAGTTGTGGGAAACAACAATGGATCCTGCAACAAGAACATTGTTGAAAGTAAATATTGAAGATGCAATGTTATGTGATCAGCTGTTTGATATTTTGATGGGTGACAAGGTTGACCCGCGCAGAAACTTTATTGAATCCAATGCTGTTTATGCAACAAATATTGATACTTAATAAAAGACCCGAAAGGGTCTTTTTATTTGTAACAATAGCTTAATAAAATTTTACAAACCTCGAAACCCTGTTATACTGCCTCATAGCATAGCAGCAGCAAAGGCTGGCGAAAACATAGAGAAAGTCAGAGGTCCGTTAAAAACAAATCCTATATATGATATAAAAACTGTAAAAATACAAAGACATGATGGAACTTTTGTTAACTGTGCAGAATTTAAAAAGGATATTGTTCTTAATGGGCGCAATATAACTGTTGTAAAACTGTAGACGCACAAACTGGAAAAACTATTTCTATAAAAAGAGATAGACCTCAGGTTTTGGATAATATTGTTACGGTCAAAGAAAGAGTAAGTGATAACGGTCAAAAAGTTACCAAACAATATGAATATCGTGACAGTAAAATTCATAGTACAACAACTTCTTTTTATGATTCTAAAACAGGTGTATTGAAAAAAACAACTGTATACGGAGAAGGAAACCCACCGCATATATCAATGAAGGATAAAAAAGGCTATAGATTTAGATTGAATTATGCTAATAATAACGGACAACATTATGTTTCATCAATACATTTGCAAGATCCGAAAGGTAATCATTTACTCGATTATTATGGAAACAGTACGATTGAACAGGCAAAAACTGTTATTAAAGAACATAATTTACCGTTTGAAATTTAAAAAAGCCCTATTAAGGGCTTTTTTGCTGTTGAATTCCTGTATTCTTGATGTAAAATTGTTGTATAAGAGGATATTTGAAATGAACGAAACAAAAAGTATTGATGTCGTTAATATGGTAAATAATTTTATTAACGAAGAAAAGAGACAAAATATGAAAACAGAATTGATTTTTTTAGGCCCGCCAGCTTGCGGAAAAGGTACTCAGACAACTAAGCTAGCTGAATTTATGAATTTACCGCATATTGATACAGGCTCACTTTTAAGAGCTGAAATTAAGGCTGAAACTCCTGCAGGAATTGAAGCAAAGAAATTTATTGATAAAGGAAATCTTGTTCCAGTTGAACTCGTTTCAAGAATTATCAAAAACAGATTGTCGAATGATGACTGCAAAGATGGATATATTTTGGACGGTTTTCCTAGAAGCCTTGAACAGGCTGAACAGTTAACAAAAATTAATGATGAAATTAACGGTTCAACTCAAGTTAAATTTATGGCAATTTATTTTGATATTGACACTAACGTTCTTGTCGAAAGAATTGTCAACCGCCGTTCCTGCTCTAAATGCGGAGAAATTTATAATCTGGCATTTAAAGCTCCTCAACATGAAGGTATTTGTGATAAATGCGGCGGTGAGTTAACTCAAAGAAAAGATGATACAAGAGAAATTGCCCAATCAAGATTTGATACTTATGAGCATGAAACTGCTCCGTTGATTGATTACTATAAAAATAAAGGCGTTTTAAAATCAATCGATGCAAATGGAACTATTGATGAAGTTTGGGAAAGACTTTTACAGGTAATAAAATGATACATAGAAAATCTCGTGATGAAATAAAAAGAATGCGCCATGCAGGGCACATTGTCGCTTTAGTTCACAAAAAAATGAAAGAAGTTATTGAACCAGGTATAAGCACTAAAGAACTTGACGATATTGCAATGCAGGTTATTAAAGGTGAACGTGCTATTCCGACTTTCTTGGGTTATCATGGTTTTCCAGGGTGTATCTGTGCATCAATAAATGACCAGGTTGTTCACGGGATTCCTCATGAGAATGTTATTGTTAAAGAAGGCGATATAATAAGTGTTGATGTCGGTGCAACTTATGCGGGAATGGTCGGCGACAGTGCATGGACTTATCCTGTCGGAAAGGTTTCAGATGATGTTCAAAGACTTTTAAAAACGACTGAAGAAGCTTTGTTTGCTGGAATCTCTCAAATGAGAGCAGGTAATGTCCTTGATGATATTTCAGGCGCGGTTGAAGCTGTTGCAGTGCGCGAAAAAATGGGAATTGTACGTCAATACGGCGGGCATGGCGTCGGACATGAAATGCATGAAGATCCTTTCCTCTTTAATTATAGAGTGGGCGACAATACATTAATTAAACAGGGTTATGTCATTGCAATTGAACCTATGTTAAATTTGGGTTGTGATGAAGTTGTAGTTGCAGATGATGAATGGACTGTAAGTACAAAAGATGGAAAACCTTCTGCGCACTTTGAACATACGGTTCTTGCAACTGAGGGTGAACCTCTAATTATGACGCAATTAATGGAGTAAAAATGAATTATTATATTGGTTTATCACTATCGGCATCTTCGGGAATGGACAGCGGTGTTGCTGTTTTGGACGAGGATAATAACTTAATACTTGTTGATAAGCTTTATACGATGAATGATGTGATGTTTTTCTTTGACAATTATCCGATGTTGAAGTATTCAAAGATTTGCGTTTCTCTTGTTTGGGATAGAACTATGCTGAACGGCAAGTGGAGAATTCTTGGAAAACCTTATCAGCTTGTTGCAACAAATCCTTTGATGCCTAATCGTGAGAGCTGGACACAAAGATATTCTACACGCGGATGTGAATATTTTAAATCTTTAATTGAAAAAGGTATTGAGGTTAACAGGTTTGAGCTTTATTTAACCCGTCAGAGTATGAATTTGAACTCTTGTTATAAAGAGCGTTCCCCTGCAGATTGCAAGTTTTTACAGCAGACTTTAAGATATGAATGGGGACTTGATTTGCCTGCTAATATGATGCCGATGTCACAATTAGAAGCAATTGTCGGGGCGTTGCTTGCAAGAGAGAATGCAAAAAATCCTCAAAATGTGAAGATTGTTTCAAGTTTTAAGGATTTTAATGTTATTGATGTCGCCAAAAAAACTTATAGTTTTAAAGGATAGTCTTTGGGTATTTTCCAACCGTTGCGTTGAATTATGGCTGTGCAATAATAAGCATATTTTTCGTTGTCTTTTTTGCAGCCAAATTGACCGTCTTTAAGTTGAATTTCTGTTCCGTTCCAATTTGCGACGTATGGTTCTACTCCCTTGCCTTGATGGTATTTCATTAAACCGGCAATATTGCTTCTGGTAGTTATTGTATTTGGCCAAAATCCGAATGAGAAATGTTTAGTTCCGTAAAACAATGTGAAATCTTGATATCCGCAATCTTTTGCATTAATACAATAAATAAAATGTCCTCCTACTTTGGAATCGTCCAATAAGTATAAGTCATAAATTGCTTTGCTTCCGTCGGGAAACTCAAGATGCCCTCTTGGGACGCGCCAATTAACAAATTTATATTTAACTCCGGGTAAATATTTTTCCAGATATGTGTGATAAAAATCATCTATATCTGTAACTTCCCAATACATTTTGTCGCCATTATCTATTTCAGACATTCTGATTGCCTGATTAATTGTAGAATAAAACTTTTTTAATTTAGTTTCTACAATATGTTTTTTATGATTTTGAATAATTGTCGGTATTGTTAATGCTGCAACAACTCCGATAATCCCTAAAGTGACTAAGACTTCAGCAAGTGTAAAGGCTACGCGTTCGGCTCGGGGGGGGGGCATTTCTGAGTATTAATAAGATTTTTCATAATTTTTACTCCTATTATTGTACTCATTTATTATACATATTTATATGTTTTTTGCAATTAATCTCTGCTTGTCATTAAGCCGAGTGCAAGTCCGATACCTGCGCCGATACCTGCGCCCCATTTAAATTTATTTTGTCTGACGCCTTTGTATGCTTTTGCACAAATGTTGTCCATTAATGCTGCATTTTTCTTGTAGCTTGCAAAATTTCGGCTGAAATTTTGTTTTAATGCTTTTACCGCAGCCGGATCTGAAACGGAGGTGTCTAATGCTGTACATTTATTTGTAATTGCGCTGACGTTTTCAGATACTCCCATGTCTTGCAAAATCATTTTGCTTTCTGTTGAAACTTTTCCGTTCGCAACTTCTTCAGCTATAGATTTGAGGGTGGCAATTTGTTCATCAGCTTCTTTTTTGGTTAAATCAAATGCTCTGTTTACAAATGAATCTTTAGTAACAGGAATATAATAAGCGTTCATACCAATCATTGCACCTGCTAATGTTGCTCCGACTTTTCTTTTTCGTGAACCTGACGGGCTTACTGTACTATATGGAATTGGCATTTGACCAACTTGAGCATCGTAATTTACCATTTTTACCTCTTTTTTTTAGAGGCTTTAAAATTCCTGAAAAAATTTTTTTGCTATTTTGTTTAAAACTTCTTTATGAATTTCTTCGATTGATTTTGAAGCATCGATTACTTTAATTCTTTCAGGCTCATATTTTGCAATTTCTAAATAGCCTTGTCTTACGCGGTTATGAAATTCAAGCCCTGCACTTTCCATGCGGTCTTTTTCTTTACCAACACGTTTCATTGAAGTTTCCGTATCGATATCAAATACGAATGTCAAATCGGGTTTTCTGCCGTTTGTAGCAATATCGTTAAGTTTGTTTATACGTTCTATATCCAGCCCTCTGCCATAACCCTGATATGCAACTGTAGAGTCAGTGTGTCTGTCGCAAAGAACTATTTTTCCTGCATCAACTGCAGGATTTACGATAATATCAATATTTTGTGCACGGTCAGCAAGAAATAAAAAGGACTCGCAGCGGTCTGAAACTTCACCATCATAGTTCAAGAGAATTTCTCTAACCTTTTCACCTAAACCTTTTCCGCCAGGTTCACGAGTTAATACAACTTCATGCCCCTGATTTTGTAAATATTCGGCAAGCAGTTTCATCTGCGTGGTTTTTCCGCAGCCGTCTGCTCCCTCAAATGTTATAAATAAACCTTTTCCCATAATGTCATTATACCAAAAAAATTGAATTTTAGTTGTTATTATGTTAAAATTACCGTAAAAGGAGAGCCTGTATGGATAAAATTTTTACTAAACTGAAAAATAATACTGATTTTGCATATAAAAGAAACCCGAATACCCCTAGATGTGCGATGTATTTTAATTTGTCGTTTCCTGAAACTAAGGTTTCAGCCGGTGTATATTCTTTAATGACAAGACTTTTTATGCAGGGTACTAAAAAATATACGGCTCAGCAATTGTCTGAAGAATTAGACAAATACGCAATTGAATTTGTAGCTGAATTGAAACTGGATTATGTCAAATTTAAGTTTGTATGTTTAAATGAGGATTTTGAAAAGGCTCTTGAAATTTTTACAGATATTATCAAAAATACAACTTTTGAAGAATTTGACAAAGAAAAAGCAAAGCTTGAGGGTGAAATTATAGCAGAACTTGACTCTCCACGTGCGAAAGTTATTGACAGCTATTATAAAAATATTTATGAAGGGCATAGGTACGGAGTTACAAACACAGTAATTTTAGAAAATCTTAAAAATGTCACAAAAGATGATGTAATTAATGCTTATCAAAATATTCTTCAAAATAGTAAAAAAGTCCTTGTATTTGTTGGGGATATTGAATATGACAGAGTAAAATCATTGTCAGAAAATAGTCTTGGAGATATAAATCCATCTTGTGAACTTTCAGTTCAGGCTAAACCTGTGTTAACACAGTCAAAGGATGTTAAAATTATTCAGGAAAATCTTAATCAGGCGCATATTTTAAAAGGCTGGCTTGTTGAATCTGTTAATAGCGATGATTATCCAGCACTTTCACTTTTAAATGTAATTTTAGGAGCAAGCGGGCTTTCTTCAAGGCTGTTTTTGGAATTGCGTGATAAAAAGGGGCTTGCTTATGTTGTAAGAAGTTCATATGATATGGCAAGGTTAGCCGCAAACTTTTCTATTTATATTGCAACTGAACCTAAAAATATTGAGGTTTCTTTGAACGGTTTTGCAGAGGAGATTGAAAAAATTAAAACAATTCCTGTAAGCGAAGAAGAACTTGAAAATGCTAAAAATAATCTTTTCGGCAAATGGGCATTTTTAAGCGAAACAAATTCTCAACAGGCAAACTGGCTTGCTCATTATGCAATTCAGGGATTTGGTTTTGATTTTAGAGAAAAAGCTTGTGAAAGAATTAAAAAAGTTACAGTTCAGGATATTCAGGATTGCGCAAACAAATATTTTAATGACAAATTTGTTTTGTCTGTCTTGAAACCCTAGTCGGGTAATGCAGGCGCATCTTAAAATATTGCATAATATTTTGGGAGCGTGTATTGTGAAAAACCTGTACGTAATAATTTTGATTTTAATAACAATTTTTTGTTCGGGATTTGATATCACAATCTCTTATCAGCCGACAGTTGAAAAATTAGAGAGCATTTTTAAATCAGTTATGCCTTTAAAATGTGGTATTGTATACACAAAAGTTCCACGCGGGCTTATTATAAGTATTGATGAAAAGTGTTTTTTTAACAAAGGTGAAGTAAGGATTAAGGAAAGTTCGCTTGATATACTGGATGCGATATCTGGACAGCTTGCACAGCTTTCAAATTATTGTGTTATAGAAAACCACACTGAAGAACATGATTTTAATGAAAATTGGGAACTTTCAGTATCACGCGCCTCGAATCTTGCGGAATATATGATTAAGTACAAAAAACTTCCAGTAGAAAAAGTTTTTTCACTGGGCTATGGGGAAACTATGCCGTTTAAGGATAACGTTGCTCCGCAAAATGGAATGGATAGCAGAATTGATTTTGTAATTATTGAATATGAAGCTAAGCGATAATGCTCTGGCGAAGTCTAGTTGATCTATTTTCGCTTAATATATTTTTTAGTTTCATAATACCTTGAGCATGAAGCTGGCAAATTCTTGATTCTGACATATTGATAGTTTCGCCGATTTCTTTAAGTGTCATGTTTTCCTGATAGTAAAGAACCATTATAATTCTTTCACGTTCAGGCAATCTCAACAATGCTTTTTCCAATTCCTGCTTAACGTTTTTTTCTTCAGCTTGTTCTTGAGGATTAAGTTTATTTGTATCTTCAATTGTGTCGATAATTTCAACACTATCCTCACTTGAACCTTTTTTATCATAGATTGAAGTCATGGTTGAATCTTCAGAAAGCAGTTGAATAACTTTTTCGGAATCCATGTCTATAAATTCTGCAACTTCCTGTGTTGTCGGCATTCTGCCTAATTCTTGTTTTAAATGTTCTTGAGCCGCTTTAATATCTTTAATTTTCTTTCTTACACTTCTCGGTAGAAAATCTTGTGCTCTGATTCTATCTAAGATTGCACCTCTGATTCTGATAAGCGCATAGGTTTCAAAGCGCGTATTTTTCTGAGGTGAATATCTTTCTATTGCATTGATTAGTCCTTCAACGCCATAACCTGCAATATCTTCAATAGAAATAGTCGCGGGCAGAGTAACTTTAACACGTCCAACAACGTATCTGATAAGGTAAATGTATTGAACAATTAACATGTCACGGGCAGACTTATTTGTCCTGTCGTGGAGATAGCTTCCCCACAACTCGGTAAGTTCTTCTTCCGACATTCTTTTGATGTTATTATATGATGTAAAATCAAAACTTTGACTCATAAACTTCCCAAATATTGTTCTTACATATCTATTCTATACAATATAGGTTTTACTGCATCATTTAAAAAGAGGAATTGTCTCCAAAATACTAAAGTGTATAGCGTAGCAGGTTCAGTCGGCTGTGCCTTCGCATTAAACGGTACCGCTCGCAACAACAACGAAAACTCAACGTTTCCGTTGATTGGTTCGACTTTCGCTCATACCTCTGCTCAGGCACAAAAAAAACGGGCTTTACAGCCCGCTATTTCATTTTCTGAAACAAAAAGGATTTACATTAAAACTTTCCTCAAATCTCCCCTAATACTCAATACCCTGTCTTGCCATGACACCCATATCGAAGTAGTGTTTAATAGGTTTCATCTCTGTAACAAGATGAGCCATAGCTTTTAATTCAGGGTGAGCATAACGTCCAGTAAGAACGATTTCAAGATTGTCTGGTTTGTTAAGTAAAGCTTCCTTAACATCAGAAACCTTAATCATGTTCATAGCCGTACAGATGTTAATTTCATCCAAAATAATTAATTGGTATTCTCCTGATTTTATTGCGTTTTTCGCAAATTCCCAACCCTTTTTAGCTTCTTTAAAATCTTCCATGCAAACATTGTGTGAATAGCATACTCTATCCATACCAAACTGAACTACATCAAGGTTTGGCAAAAATTTAGAAGATGCTGCAAGTTCACCGTAAGAAGTAGCGCTGTCTCCCTTTGTAAATTGGATAATAAGAACTTTCCAGCCATGTCCTAAAGCTCTGAGAGCTAAACCCAACGAAGCCGTAGTTTTACCTTTTCCATCACCTGTGTAAATTTGAATATAACCATGTTCTAACACTACTAACTACCTCCAAAAAAGTTCCTCTATCCTCATTCTAACGTATTGACCAAAGGGTTTAATCGTTCTAAGGGTGGATAAATATCTAGAGCGAAAGATTTATTCGCGTTCCAAGATTTGTATATTAATAATAGGATAAAACAAAAAAAAATAAATAATTTTCTAACATTCCATGCCAATCTTTTTACAATTAATTTTTATACAAAAGTAAAGAATGACAGTTGGTTTGCTTTTAGGATAAGAAATTGTTTTTTTGAAAAATTTACATAATTTTTGTAAACTAATTGTTAAAAATGCTTGCATAGTTTGGAAGTAGTCTTATATTGGCGATTTCCCCTCTTTTTTAATTGTGAATATTGTTAATAAATTGGGCATAATATAATTACCCTCCCTAATTATATATTAACAATTGTAACAGATTTTAAAACATGTGAAATCAGCTGTTTTTCAAAGCGTTTACATGTTTAAGAGCGGATTTTCGGACGGACTGTAGTCCGGATAGCGAACCAAATGAGCCGGTAAAGCCAAAGGCTATAAGGCGAAAGCAGGTGAGCGTGAAGGAAATCCAAGAAGAGTAAAAACGAGAGAGTATATTATGTCAGCCGGAAAGTTCGGATTGCAAAAACTGAATATACCGCAAGTAAAAGCTTCACCAAAAGCAGCGATAGCGGCTAATCTTGGTTCTGCTAGTCGCAGTACTGGTGTTTCTTACGGAATTTTTGCTCAACGTACTTTGACGGGTTGCGGTATTCATTTAAACAACAGATTGTTTAACAGTGCATCAATCAGTGCTACTCGTCATGCATTGAATGATAACAGAACTGCATTATTTAACAATATTGGAGTTGCTCCTCACAGATGCAACCATAATAACGGCAATAATACTATGAATAAGTTCATGGCTGGTATGATGGCAATGAATATGATGGCACAATTAACAGCTCAGACAATGCAAACAATCAATGAAGCTAAAGCTGCTAAAGCTGGTGCGCCAGATAAAAAACCAGAAGTTAAAGGTAATGTAGTTGATAACAATTCAGAAGTAACTTCTTTAAGTATTGGAGATCAAATTAAAGGTGCTAATTCATTTGCATCTATTAATATGGTTGAAGAAAATATAAAAACTTCATTAAATGAATTTAATAATAGCTATAAAACAACAGCAGATGACAATATAGCTACAATGAAATCAACTTTGGCAGGATTTGCCGATATTTTAGGTGCGGATGGTGCAAACGTTAATTTGAATTTTGATAATCTTGCTGTAACAGATTTGAATATTTCAGGTGAAAGCGATTTAGCAACACTTGGAAATGCATTGAAAACAATTGATGCTGATATTAAAAAAGTTGATGATTTTATGAAAGATGGTGGTGCTCTTTCTACCGCGTTGTCTAAATTAGATAGCTATATTAATGAAACATTGACGTCTTCTATAAGTCAATTAGCAGCTAAAGAAAGTGCAGGTACTATAACTCCTGAAGAACAGACAACATTAGCTAATTTGCGCCAGAAAAAAACTCAAGCTCAACAAGCGAGACAACAACTTGATACTACAGTGAGAAATCAATTAAAGGCTTTAAAAACAGAATTAGAAGGCAAAAAGTCTGAACTTGAAAAAACTAAAAACGAAAAAGCTGATACTATGGATAAAAAATATAATATTGCTAAAAAGTTACAAAGCGATATAACAAAAACTCAAAAGGATATTAGAAATAAAAAAGCAGAAATAGATAGGGCATCAGGTAATAAAGCTCAGAAATTAATAGGAGAGCTTGAAAATTTAATAACTAAATTGTCAGGCTATCAAGCTGATTGTGCAACTCTTCCGGAAGGAACACAAACTATAGCGAATAGCAAAGGCGAATCTGTTGCCAGACCGACTGTTGATGCACAATATTTGGAAAATCCATATAAGAATGGTGCTGCTCCACAAAATGATGGTCTTGGAGATGTTGCTATTAGAGGAAATTCATCTCAAAATGTAATTGATCCAAATTCGTATGATAATGTTTCGAAAGCAATTCAAAATTGTCAAGCTGGTCAGTCAATTACTATAGGTAATGCAACATATTTAAAACCATCTTCTGAAGATAGTTTTATTTCACGTGAAACAGGACGTAGTTTTACTGCGTTTCAACTGATGAATATATATAGACAAGATGCCAACAATCCGTTGAACAATATTATAGGTAATATACCTGTTGCTCCATCAGGTTCAGGTAACTCAAACTTAAATTTAGGTTTCGATTTTAATAATTCCTTAGGTATTAGACCTGAAATTTAAACTTAATACATTTTTACAATAGCCTTTACATTTCGGAGTGAGTACGATATAATTTACACATAGGCAGTATTGCCACAGACAAAAAGAACGGGTATCCTCGTTCTTTTTTTACTTATATGAGAGGTAAAGGCATGAAACACGAAATTAACAGGCATGATATTTTAGAGAAAATTACACCGTTAATCGAAAATACAGCGATGCGTTTCGGGTACATTCCTATAGAAATTGAGTTTGTTAAAGAAAATCACAGGTGGTTTTTGAGAATTTACCTTTACTCAAAAGAAAAAGATGTTACGTTAGATGATTGCGAAAAAGTAACTAGAAGTCTTTCTGATTTTTTGGATGAACTTATTCCTGTTAAATATTATCTGGAAGTGTCATCACCAGGTTTAGAACGTAAATTCAAGTCAGACAAAGAATTTACCTATTTCAACGGCAGAAGAATAAGTTTAAAGCTCAAAACCCCGCTTGAGGGCGAAGAAGAAAAAATATTTAAAGGAGAAATTATTGATTTTAACGAAACTGAAGGGTTAAAATTTTTCCGCTTTGATGACGGGCAGGAACTTCAAATTCCGCGCGAAAACATACAATCAGCGAAACTATATATAGATTAAAAGGAGATAAAACATGATTAAAATCGGAACAGCATTATTTGAAGCTTGTGAAGAACTTGAAAGAGAAAGAGGTATTTCTAAAGAAGTTCTTATTGCATCTTTGTGCGACGCAATGGTTGCGGCTTATAAAAAACATATGAGAATTGGTAAAGAAGTTACAAATATCGAAGCAATTCTTGATGAACAATCAGGTGAAATCGGAGTTTTTAGTACTAAACTTGTTGTTGATGAAGTTGAAGATCAAGATTTGCAGATTTCACTTGCTGATGCTCAAGAAATCGTTGAAGATGTTGAGGCGGGCGACGAAATTAAAATTGAAGTTACACCTGAACAATTTGGACGTATTGCAGCACAATCTGCAAAACAAGTTATTACTCAAAGAATCAGAGAAGCTGAAAGAAATCTTGTATTGAACGAATTTCTTGATAAAAAAGGCACTCTGACAACAGGTATTATTCAACGTGTTGAAAACAGAAATGTAATTGTTAATATTGGCAAGACTGATGCAATTATGCCGCAAAAAGAACAAATACCAGGTGAATACTATAAACCTGGCAACAGAATAAGAGTTTTTGTACTTAACGTAAAAGAAACAACAAGATTACCTCAGGTAATTGTTTCTCATGCGCATGCAGAAATCGTTAGAGAATTGTTTGAACTTGAAGTTCCTGAAATTGAAGACGGAATTGTTGAAATTAAGTCAATTTCGCGTGAAGCAGGCTACAGAACAAAAATTGCTGTTTGGTCAAATGACCCAGAAGTTGATTCTGTAGGTGCTTGTATCGGCCCTCGCGGAAGCAGAATTCAAACAATCGTTTCGGAATTGAAAAACGAAAAAATTGATATCGTAAGATATTCTGAAGATCCTGTAGAATACATTGTTAACGCATTGTCACCTGCAAGAGTTGTTTCTGTTGATATTTTAGCAAATGATGAATATGCACATGAAGCTATGGTTGTTGTTCCTGATGACCAATTATCTCTTGCAATTGGCAGAGAGGGGCAAAACGTAAGACTTGCTCACAAACTGACAAGCTGGAAGATAGATATTAAGAGCGTTTCTCAAATGGAAAAAGCTGAAGCTGCTAATTTTCAAAATTATGAAGAACCTGAATTTGTAGAAGAATTCGAAGAACAAGATGAACTTCAACAGGAAATTGAAGAAGAAATGAATCAACAAGCTTATGATGAGGAAGATATCCAGGTCGAAGAAGAAGTTGTTGAGGAAACAGAAGAATAATTAAGAGGCTCAAATGAGCCTCTTTTTTTCGCTTGTTGACAAAAAACTTTGAGCGCATATCATATATAGTATGGCTTAAAATACCAAATTAGTATTGTAGTATAAAGTAGACAAAAAAGGAGATTAATCTCATGGCAAGAGAAAAGTACGAACGTACCAAACCTCACGTTAACGTAGGTACAGTAGGCCACGTTGACCACGGTAAAACAACATTAACTGCAGCAATTACATCTGTATTGGCTGCTCAAGGTCAAGCTGCAATGAAAAAATTCGATGAAATCGACGCAGCTCCAGAAGAAAGAGCAAGAGGTATTACTATCTCTACAGCTCACGTAGAATACGAAACAGATGCTAGACACTATGCTCACGTTGACTGCCCAGGCCACGCTGACTATGTTAAAAACATGATTACAGGTGCAGCTCAAATGGACGGCGCTATTCTTGTAGTTGCAGCTACAGACGGTGCTATGCCTCAAACTCGTGAACACATCTTGCTTGCTCGTCAGGTTGGTGTTCCTAACTTAGTAGTATTCTTAAACAAATGCGATATGGTTGATGACCCTGAATTGTTAGAATTGGTTGAAATGGAAGTTCGTGAATTGTTGACTTCTTATGAATTCGACGGTGACAATATCCCATTCATTCACGGTTCTGCTTTGAAAGCTTTAGAAGCTGCTCAAGCTAACCCAACAATCGCTCGTGGAGAAGACAAATGGGTTGATAAAATTTGGGAATTGATGGATGCTATCGATTCTTACTTCCCAACTCCTGAACGTGATTTAGACAAACCATTCTTGATGCCTGTTGAAGACGTATTCTCAATTACAGGTCGTGGTACTGTTGCAACTGGTAGAGTTGAACGTGGTATCGTTAAAGTTGGTGACGAAGTTGAATTAGTTGGTTTAGGCGAAACTAAGAAAACTACAGTTACAGGTGTTGAAATGTTCAGAAAATCACTTGACCAAGGTCAAGCTGGTGACAACATTGGTGCTTTGTTACGTGGTGTTGATAAAACTGAAATCCAACGTGGTCAAGTATTGGCTAAACCTGGTTCAATCAAACCTCACACTAAATTCACAGCTAACGTTTACGTATTGACTAAAGAAGAAGGCGGACGTCACACTCCATTCTTCCCTGGTTACAGACCTCAGTTCTACATCAGAACAACTGACGTAACTGGTTCAATTAAATTTGAAGGTCAAATGGTAATGCCTGGTGATAACGTAGTTATGGAAGTTGAACTTATCGCTCCTGTAGCTATCGAAGAAGGTATGAGATTTGCGATTCGTGAAGGCGGCCACACAGTTGGTGCTGGTGTTGTTGACAAAATTATTGAATAATTTTTGATATAACATATAGAATTAAAAGCGAGTTCGAAAGAACTCGCTTTTTTAATACCACAAAGGGCTGTAAATACAGCCCTTATAAATTTTTCCCCTATAAACCAAATATTTCCTTGACCTTATTTTGCAATTTGAATTTTTTCAAATTTGTTAGCTTCTTTTGATTTTTGTAAATATTTAACTAACGATTTTGCAACTAATTCTGAACGTTTTTTATTTTCCTTATCTAAAATTTCAAAGTATTCGTCTAATGATGACATTATATATTCTGTATTTTCCATTTTTTTTATCCTTTTTTCCCAACTTTGTATTAACTTTTTCTATTCTGTAAGGAACTTTGTTCCCGTTTTCCCCTATTCTTTGATGTTTTTAACCTAATAATGCATCTAAAATTTCTGCGTTTCTTGAAGCTTTTTGTGTGTCGCGAACTTGATTTCTGTACATATATGTTCTGAGTGCTTCTCTGATTAATTCTGATCTTGAACGATTTTCGTTACCTGCTACTTGGTCAATTTCGTCTAAAAATCTTTCAGGCATTGAAATTAATACTCTTGCCATTGTTTACTCCTTTGTTATTTCCCTTGTGATCCCCTTGTATTTATATAAAGGAAATTATTAACGAAAAATTGCGTAAATAGTATATATTTTGTATAAATCGCTTAACAAAACTTAATGTCAATTTCTTAAATCCGCCGTACATAATAGTTTTCATCTTCTTTAAGTTCTTTCTTGATTTGTTCATAGTTGTCAAATTTTGATAAAATTTTTGCAGTTTTTTCTCTAATAGTATAATCATGTACATCTTTTGTTTCAAGAATTATGTCTTTTATATCAATAAATTCTGTAAAATGATATATTGTTTCAAGATACCAGTATAGCTTGAATATTTCTTTATTTACTTTATATTTTCCGTCTTGTGGGTCAAATGTTTTTGCAATTTTGGCAAGTTCAAGAGTTTTATTAGTAAGTTTGTTACAAAAATCTTGGCAAAATTCGTTGTATTTTTTTAGATATCTAATAGCTGCTATTGTATTTCTACATATATTACCGTTAATATCAATAATTGCATCAAGGAATATATCAACAAAATTTGTAAAATATTCAGGATTTTCTTTTACAAATTCAGGCAGTCTGAATGATACTGCTTCTCTGATTTTGCCGTCACAGCCAGTGAGGTTTTGCATGATTGTTGCAGCATCATCTGAACCTGACAGTTTTTGAAGTTTAAGAACTGATGCTTGTTTTTCTGCCACTGTGCCGTTTTTCAAGAACTCAATTAAATCTTCATGTGAATAATCATTTTCATATATATTTAAAGCTGTATTAAAATCTGTGTTCAACTTTTGCATTTTTCCTCGTTATATCTATAATATAACATAAAATGTAATGATTTTTGAGTCTGAAATCGTTTTAATGTATGATATAAATTTAATATATGATATTATAATAAAATGAGGAGACATATTAATGAAAGAAATTTTATCATTTTTTAAAGATATTTTTATGATTACAGATGAGAATTCTAGTATAAAAGTAGGATTATCACAGTTTAAAGAAGAGGATGAAAAAGAGGTTGAAGTAAAGCAGCCTATTAAGGTTTCAAAAGATATTAAACTTTCTGATTTGATGCGCAGAAGTGCTTAGCGTGCCAGATACATTAAAAATTTGGCAGTTATAAAGTTAGTATTCAATTCCTTTTCGAGCTACTACACCCGTATCCCAGTAGTGTTTTATAGGATTAATTTCAGAAACAAGATGTGCTATGTCAATGATTTTTTGATTTGCATTTCTGCCTGTGAGAACGATTTCCATTTCTTCTGGCTTAGCTTTAAGTGTTTCTACAACTTCATCAACATCAATTATACCTAAATCTATTGCGATATTTGCCTCATCAAGTATTATAAGATTATATTTGTCATTTTTTATTGCATCTTTTGCAAGTTCCCAGCCCTTTTGAATTTCTTTATTATCAGCTTCTGATTGGTTTTTTGCATACACAATTCTATCAAGTCCCGCTTGAACTATTGTAAGATTTTGAGCGATTTCGGGAGAAAGGTTTCTGAATGAGTTCAGTTCCCCATAGTCATTTCCGCCTTTGGTAAACATTATAATCAAAACTTTCCAGCATCTTCCAAGAGCGCGCATTGCAAGCCCTAGTGACGCTGTGGTTTTGCCTTTGCCATTTCCTGTATAAACTTGGATGTAACCGTGTTTTGCCCAATTTGGGTTTACTAAATTATCGCATTTCATTTGTATTTATTATATATTAAAAACATGGATAATAAAACAGACTTGAGGGTAAGAGCAAAAAGTATAAGAAAAACTCTTGATATTGCACGATTAAGTGATAATGCGGTTAACCAAATCAGGCAGATTAAGTTATACCAAAATGCTCAAAATGTTTTGATTTTTCATCCTATGCAGTATGAAATAAGTGTTTTAGGGCTATTGAAAGATACTAAGAATTTTTATCTGCCGAAAGTCTGCGGGAATGAGCTTCTTGTATGTCCTTATTCAGATAAACTTGAAAAATCTGAGTTCAATGTCTGTGAGCCCTGTTCAAATCCTGTAAATGCAGATATAATTGAGCTTGCAATAGTTCCTGCTTTAATGGCAGATAAAGACGGTTACAGATTGGGTTATGGCGGTGGTTTTTACGACAGATTTTTGTCTGCAAATCCTCATATCAAAACGATTGTGCCGATTGCAAAAGAATTGTATGTTGAAAAATTGCCTCGTGATGAGTTTGACGTAAAGATTGATTATGCTGTGATAGTTTAATAAATTTTTCCAATACCCAATGTGGCGGGTCAAGCGGCTACGCTTGTAAAAGAGGCAGTCAAAATTGACTGCCTCATACAGGTTAGTTAAGGATAGGATGTTAAAGTTTATACGTATTCAGGTTTCCAACGTTCAGCTTCTTTGCTTTCTGCCTGTTTGCAAGAATCGTATTCCTGATCAAGAAGTTTCAGCTGCGTTTCAATTTTTTGTTTTTCTGCCTGAATTTGTTTTTCTTGTTCGTTCAAGAGCTTTTGTTCATGTTTTCCCATTCTTTCGCGCTCTTGATTGTACATATTTTTGAAAATCCATTGTTGATACATTGCCTGATACTGTGGATTTGGCATCTGCATCATTTGTTGTGCTATCATTGGCTGCATCATAGCCATTTTTTGCTGTGCACCGAACAACGCTCCGTTATGGGCGTATTGCATGTACATTAACTGTCGTCCGAACATTGAACTAGGGGTGTTCATCATATCGCTCATCGAAACCGACCCGTCTGCTATGTTGGATGCATATTGCTGCAAATCCGACAACTTTCTGGTGATTTCCATCAGGCGATAGTTCAAATCATGTCGTTGCCTGTTAATGTCTAATTTTCGGTATGCGAAAATTAAGAGTGACATTGTTTTTCTCCTACCAAATTTTTTAACTAACCTTTAACCTTACATGTATATAAAAACATGCAACTCCTTAGAATTGCATGTTTTTGAGTCTTTTGTAAAGTTATGTTACAACTATTTATTCTCTCTTGTAACAACTTTGTCTATAAGTCCGTATTCTAAAGCTTCTTGAGCTGTTAAGAAGTGGTCGCGTTCACAGTCTTCTTTAACTTTCTCATAAGGCTGACCAGAATTTTTTGCCATAATACTTATTAACATGTGTTTCATTCTCAAGATTTCTTTTGCTTCAAGTTCGATATCTGTTGCCTGACCTTGAGCTCCGCCAAGAGGCTGGTGAATCATTACTCTTGCGTTAGGAAGTGCCAGTCTTTTGCCTTTAGCACCAGAGCATAACAAGAATGCACCCATTGAAGCAGCATCGCCAAGACAAATTGTTGATACGTCAGATTTGATTAACTGCATTGTATCATAAATTGCCATACCTGCAGTGATTACACCGCCTGGGCTGTTAATATATAGCATAATATCTTTTTCTGAGTTTTCGCTGTCTAATAATAATAATTGTGCTACAACAGAGTTTGCAACTTCGTCATTAATTTCAGTACCTAAAAAGATTATTCTTTCTCTTAACAGTCTTGAAAAGATATCAAAAGAGCGTTCACCGCGTGATGATGCTTCTATAACTGTAGGTACGTAGCCCATTATTTTCATATAAGTCTGCTGGTCCATTTTATTCTCCTAATTATTTTCTTCTACTTTTTCTTCTGCAGGTTCTTCTTTAAGAATTTCAAGTTTTGTAATTCTTGCACCGTCAAGTTCTTTTACGATAAATGTGAAATCGTTAAATTTAACTGTATCGTTTATTTCAGCAAGACGTCCAAGGATTTTTAAAACTAGTCCGCCTATTGTGTCTATATCTTCGTCGTCAATTTCATTTTCGTCGATGTTGAAGTATTCGGCAAATTCATCAAGGCGCATTATAGAATTTGCAATATAAGTGTTTGGTGCAATTTCTTTTATGTCGCTTTCTTCTTCCTCATCAAATTCATCCTGCACTTCGCCAAAAATTTCTTCCAAAACATCTTCAAGTGTAATTAGTCCTGATGTTCCGCCAAATTCATCAACTACAATTGCCATTTGACCTTTGCGTTTTTTAAATTCAAGCACTAAATTATCCATAGTCATTGTTTCTGGAACTAAAAGGATGCTTCTTTGAATTTTTTCAATAGGACATACTTCATCTTTTATTGAAAGTGAATATAAGTCTTTAACGTGTACAAGACCTGTAATATGGTCAATATCTTCTTCATAGACAGGATATCTTGTGTACTGGTTTTCTGCAGCAACTTTATATAATTCTTCTAATGGCATATTGCTTGGAATACAAACCATATCTGTTCTTGGTATCATAACTTGTTTAGCAGTCAAGTCAGAAAATTTAAACACATTATGAAGCATGTCTTTTTCTGTTTCATTAAGCACACCGCCATCGTAGCTTGCATTAACAAGCATATCAAGTTCTTCTGTAGAGTGAACAAGAGAACCTTTGTGAGAATGCGGGATATTTAACATTTTCAAAACAAGATTTCCAAATCCGTTTAAAAGCCAGATAAACGGGTTAAAAATGAATGTTAAAACCTGCATAGGTTTTGCAACCCATAAAGCTGTTTTTTCAGTATATTCAAGAGCAATTGACTTAGGAATAAGTTCTCCTATAACAACATGGAAAAATGTAATTAATGCAAATGCAATTGAAACTGACATTGTATGTGTAGCAACAGTTTTGGAAATTCCTGGCAGGAATACAAAAACGGGTTCAATTATTCTTGCAAGAGTTCCTTCACCTACCCAGCCGAGTCCGATACTCGAGATTGTAACACCGAGTTGTACTGCCGCAATAAATTTATCCAAATCTTTAAGTGCTTCCATCGCAATCTTTGCATTAAAGTTTCCCTCATTAACCAGTTGTTCAATGCGGGTTTTTCTAACCTTAACCATTGCAAATTCTGAAGCGACAAAAAATCCGTTTGAAAATAACAAAAATGCAATTACAAACAAATTAAAATATATATTGCCCGTCTCGTCCATTGTATACTTTTTCCTCTTATATTGATTATAATTATAATATTATCCTAAAAAAAAAGCAATCCTATTTTTTAGGGATTTCCACTTCTTTCAGTTCAGTATAAACCATTGGAGAAAAACCTTTTGTTGTAGAAATGTTTATTACTTTATAAACAGGTTTTTCGCTCAATAAAGTTGGTGATGTTATATGATAAACGCCGTTACGCATAACTTCGTAGTTGGTGTGCAAGTGTCCTGTGATTATTGTAATTACGTTATCATGTTTATCCAATACATTCAGATAATCTTCTTTTTTATACACCATATGTGTAGTTGATTCTTTGTTTGAAATAATTGGAAAATGCTGGAATATTACGACTTTGCTGTTTTTATGTTTTTTTAATTCTTTATCAAGCCATTTAAGGGTATCTTTTTTGTAATAGCCGTTAGAACCTGGTACGACTTCTTTTGCGCCGTCAACTACAATGAATACAAAGCCGTTTTTTCTGAATGTATAATTAGGTTTTGTATATCTATATAAAAAGTTGTTATCCCTGACAATTTCAAGATAATGTGTTTTAGAAAGTCCATTATTTTTAAACACATCGTGATTCCCGATTACAAGATAATAAGGTACACGCAGTTTATTTATAATTTTTATAAATTCTGGTATATATTCTGCATTTGGAGAATCGATGTTATCGCCTGTAAATACTGCAAATGAAATTCCTTTTTCTTTGTTAATTGCCTTTACTGTTTCTTTTAAAACCTCAGCTCTGTGTTCGTCATTTGTTTTGAAGTGAGTATCAGTTATCTGAACAAATTTTATTGCTTCTGCAAAAACAGCAGTTTGTAAAAGCAAAAGTGACATAAAAGTTATAATTAAATTCTTTTTCATTTTAAACCCTCTAGACAAATTATAACATAAATTATATTATTATAATATGAGATTAGACAAATTTTTAAAGGTTTCAAGATTAATAAAACGCCGAACTGTTGCAAATGAGGTTTCGGAAATGGGCAGAGTGCTTGTTAACGGTAATCCAGCAAAGCCTGCAAAGCAGCTTAAAGAGGGTGATATTATAACAATTGAATATGCAAACAGAAATGTCTGCGCAAGAGTTTTGAAAGTGCCTGCTGGTAATGTAAGTGTTCAGGAAGCTCAATCTTTATATGAGTTATTTAACTAATATTTTACGCAATAAACACTTAGTGAACTGTTTTTTGAACTTGCTCTTATAAAAACACTGTTATCATCTTGAATAGAAGCTCCCATTCCTTTTAATTGGGTAGGGTAATTTTGTGCTTTATCAATAGTATAAGGTGTCCATATATATTTACTTGGAGCACGTGTTCCTACATACCAGGATGCATTTAGAGAAATTCCTAATGCTTCTTCTCTTAAAGGAACATGAGTGTCTTTGTCTAGTGATGAGCATATTTGTCCTGCTTCGTTAAATGTTCCTGTTTTTGTTATATCACTATGTAGTAATGGAGCGACAACTTTAGTATCGTCAGGGTAAAATGCTGTAATAAACCCGATATCTTTTCCAGCTTTGTTTGGACCTTTTAAACCATTCATGTCGTATATTGCATTTATGCATACTGTATTTGCAGCATAACAATTAGCCAAACAATCATTTATGCATTTGGGATTGTAATATAAATATACTGTATACCCGTTGTTCAAAACAAATCCGTATTTGGTAGGGGAATAACCACCTTGTGCATATACTGATTTATTATATGTTTTACCGTTTATTGCAGTAATCTTATCAGGATGGTTTGTTCCAAATTCTGCGATTTTCATGTATTTTGACAGATAATTTTTGACAAAATCTTCGGCATCAGAGCTAGATGTTAATTCATTATTTAGTGACATAAGTCTTATTGCATCGCTAAATCTTGTTAATAATGCCTGTCTTGAAGCATTATATTCTCTATCATTGGTTTTTTGAATAAGAGATTGTAAAGTAAGTACAGAAACAACACCAATAATTCCCAATGTAATAAGAATTTCAGCTAGAGTGAAGCCTTCGGGGGGGGGGCACTCATAGCTTTTCTTTTAAATAACATAATAAATACCTCCTTAGTTTAAGTTATTATATATGCCTGATTTTGTCAATATTGACTTTTTTTAAATAATCATTAAACCTCATATAAACGGATGATTTTTATCTGTTTTGTTGAATGTTAGTGTAAATTATCCGATTATTTAATAAAAAAGAGGTAGTAAATGAAAATTAACGGCGGTATCAGATATTGCGAAAAAGGCTTAACAGCATCATTGAGAGCGATGCATGTTCAAAGTGAACTTATCGGCATGTATAACGAAAATGTCGGCGGATTTGATAAAATCGGCTATCAGCGTCAAGAACCTGTTGTTTCTTCATTTACGGAATTTTTAGGAGTTCACGGACTTTCAAAAACTACAGATGATAAAATCGGCCGTATTGCAATGTCAGATAACCCTTTAGATTTGGCGCTTGCAAATAAAGGTTATTTTCAAATTCAGACTGCTGACGGCATAAAACTTACCCGTGATGGAAGATTTAAACTCGACAAGCAAGGCAACCTTTTAACGTTAGAGGATGACAAGGTGCTTTCAAATGCAGGTGTTCCCATTCAGCTTTCCGTTGTTCCCGAACAGCTTAAAGATGTCCGAATTAATGCAAAAGGGCAAGTATCTGTTCTAAACCGTAAAACAAACAAGTTTGAAAACTGTGCGTTTTTAGGCGTTGTAGATACAAACGGAGTTGTGGTTATGAATCCCGAAGTTAAACAGGGTTACAACGAATATTCAAACGTATCACTTCAGGATGAGTTTATCGGGATGATGCCGATTATCAGAAATTTTGAAGCTAACAGGCAGATTTTTATGATACAAAATCAGAATCTGCAAAAAGTAATTTCCCAGCTGGGACAAGCATAAGAGGTATAATTTATGTATAGCATGCAAGGTATAGTAAGAAAAAGTGTAAATAATTCAGTAAGCCAATTTGAAAGATTGGGTTATGTTGCAAACAATCTTGCCAATATGAACACAAGAGGTTATAAAAACGTAAGTTTTGAACAGATGCTTAAAGAGGACGGATACCTTACAGGAGCAGTAAGAACGGATTTTAAACAGGGTTCAATTCAGGTTACAAGCAACCCCTATGATGTTGCAATTAATGGAAACGGTTTTATTCCTGTTGTCTCTCCAGAAGGCGAAGTGGCGTATACCCGTGATGGTTCTTTTAAGCAGGGTAAAGACGGTTATCTTGTAACTAATGACAATTGGATTGTCGGTGAAGGTATTAAAATCCCAGCAAACTGTTATAAGTTTGAAATTAAACCGAACGGAGAGGTTTTTACTTATGACAAAGCAAACACAACGCCGAAAAAAATTGGAACAATTCCTCTAATACGATTTGCATCTCAGGAAAACCTTGAGCAGGCAGGCATGAACAAGCTTGTTCCAACAGATGATTCTGGTGAACCCGAACTGGTTAAAGATCATGAGTGTTTCTGTCAGAATAATCTTGAAAACTCAAACACAAATGTATATGCATCAACTACTGAAATGTTAAGGCTTAACGCATCAATGCTTGCAAGTATGCGTATGATAAAAGTTGTTGATGATATGTACAACAAAGCAATCAATATAAGGGAGTAACCAGCGTAGCCGCTTGACCCGCCACTCGGGCTTTGGATAAATTTTAAAAACATTGAAAGGGCAAGACGGGAGCGTAAGCGACTGACCAAAGCAATAAAAATTCAACGATAATCGTCAGAAAGGGTAAAAAGATGTTTACATCACTAGACAGTATGGGTAAAGTTTCATTAATGATGGATTTGATAACACAAAGACAACGCGCTTTGGGTTCAAACCTTGCGAATGTGGATACTCCTGGATATGTTCGCCGTGATATTAATTTTGGCGACTATTTAAGTTCAATGAACAGTCCTTTGGAAACTCAATTGTCAGAACGTCTTGGACCTTCAGGTGTTATTGAAGAAAGACGTTATGAAGAAATTGATCCCGCAAATGAGTTAATGGAAATCCAGCAAAACTCACTTCTTTATACGATGGCAACAAGAAGAATGTCTAATATAATTACAGAAATGAAAACAGTGATAAACGTAGGAAAGTAGAAGCGTGACGCTTCACCCCCCACCTGGATTTTGGTGAAGCTTCTTAAACTATGGAAGGAAAAACGGGAGCGTGAGCGACTGACCAAAAACTTTAAAGTCGAACCAATATCGACGGAAAGGATAAAAAGATGAGTATAATGGAATCTATGAATATCGGATCAAATGCCTTAAAAGCACACGGCTTAAGGTTAGATATTCACGCAAAAAACATTGCAAATGTTGATACTCCAAATTATGTTAGACGTATTCCTATTTTGAATGCGGCTGAAGATATTTCTTTCCACGGTTTGATGAACACAATGAAAGAAGATGTTTTTGGTGTCGGTACTTTACCTTATCTTCAAGGCGGTGTGGTGTTTAATGGATGTATTGAAGATCCGACATTAGGAGATAAAATTTACCGTCCAGGCCATCCTGATGCAGATGCAAACGGTTATATAAGAGCTTCAAATGTTAATCCTGCAGTTGATATGGCAGATGCAATTTTAGCTCAGCGTGCTTATGAAGCTAACCTTGCGTTAATAGGTATTACAAAGGCAATGGCCCAAAAAGCCGTTGAAATCGGACGTTAATGACTAAATTATCAATCATAATCCCTGTTTACAATATTGAACCGTATATTTCAAACTGTTTGAACAGCATTCTTAACCAGCCATTTAAGGATTTTGAAGTGATTTGTGTTAATGACGGCTCAACTGATAAGTCGCTTACAGAACTTCAAAAATTCCGTGATGAGCGGGTAATTATTATAGATAAAAAGAACGAGGGTTCAGGTGTAGCTAGAAATTCAGCCTTAGCAATTGCGCGTGGTCAATATGTGTTTTTTGTTGACGGAGATGATTGGATTGAGGAAAATTCTCTGCAAAAAATGGTTGATGAAGCGGATAGGCTTAAAACAGATATTCTAATTTTCGGCGGTCTTTCATATTACGAAGGTGTCGGTAAAAACGGTGGATATTCAGCAAATAAATTACCTAAGATAAACAAGGTTTTTTCCTCAGAAGATATTAAAAAAGATGTTTTTAAATTCCCGTCAACTGCGTGGACAAAGCTTTACAGACGCGAATTTTTACAAAAAAATGATATAAAATTTCAAGAAATCAAAGTCGGTCAAGACCAATTACCGTTTTTCCATTCAATGATTACGGCGCAAAGGATTGCAATTTTGAGAGAAAATCTCTATTGCTATCGAAAAAATCGTAAAGGTGCGGTTACGGCGGTGAAAAAGAAAAAGAATTTTTCGCCTATATATGTTTTTTATGCTGTGGAGGAAGTTTTACAAAAAACTGGCAAGATGGCTGATTATAAAGAAATTTTTGTAAAAAAATATTTTTCGAAGGCAACATCCTGGCTTGGTAAATTTCAAGATGATTTGAAAGCGGAATATTTTGCAGAATATATGAAATTACTTGAACATGTCCAAATTGAATACGGGCTATATAAACATTTCAAACCTGATATAAAAGATGGATATTGGATGTTGAAACTAAAAAATGTCGTAGGGGGGACTTGAACCCCCACGGATTACTCCACACGCCCCTCAAACGTGCACGTCTACCATTCCGCCACTACGACAAATTAAATTATATTAAATTTTCAACTGTTATTTTGACATTGTTTGTGGCGGATGAGCTACTGCTCCCTCTCGTCGAACAATACTAAATTGTTCTCCTCGGCAGAGTGCCACTACGACATACCAATATTCTATTAAATTTTCACAACATGAGTATTTTACCACAATTATTTTTTTTGTAAAATATTTATATGAATAAAAATGATTTAATTAAGCTTTGCTTATCGTTTGAAGATGCTGTTGAAACATATCCGTTTAAGGACAAGACGTATGAGCAATACGCGGTTATTCGCCACAAATCTAATAATAAATGGTTTGCGTTAATTTTTTATCTTGATGATAAGTTATATATTAATTTAAAATGTACCCCTGTTAATTCTGCAATTTTGCGTGATGAATATTCGTTTATAACTTCGGCATGGCACATGAATAAAACTCACTGGATTAAGGCAGATGTCTTAAAAACTCCAAAAGATATATTAAAAGGGCTTATTGAAGAAAGCTATTTGTTGACTAAATAAGTTTTTGTTACAAAAATGTAATAATTATATATGAAATATTAAAGTTTTTTCTTAATTTTGTCGTAACAGTTTTATGTGTAGAATTGTTAAATTATTCTATTGTGTTGAAAAAAGAGTTTCATGTAAAACTTTATAAGTGTAAAACCAAAAAGAAAGGACGGTTTAGATGACAATGGATGCAGGCAGAGTTGATGGAGTATCTCCAAGACGAGTAGATGTCCCCGCAGGGGATAGCGCCCGCACAAATGCTGGTGCAGTAAGAGTTCCTGTCGGGGGGGGGGCACTCCAGGCGATAGACCAGGGTTAACTCTTGAAAACCCGAGACAAGCTCAAATTGATGCAGATTTTAATGCTTCTGGTTTGGGATTAACCCGTGAGCAAGTCAAAGCAGAAAGAAAAAAATTAGGGATAGGTACAACTTTACCAGCTAAGATAGCCTTTAATAAAGGATTGAATGAAAATCGAACTATTGAAATTCATAACCAGTATGCTAAACAAATTTTTACGGAAGCGTATGGAGATGATCCAATTCTGGCTGATTTAGCTAAACAATATATTGCCGAATTGCCCAAAGCTGCAAGAAAAGGGCAGGAAAGAGAATATATTGCTGCATGTGAAACAAAATTAGAAGCATTTCGCGGTGCGGTTAGAGATTATAACTTAGCTGTTAATCAAGGTGTAATTGATGCAAATGCTCAACAAAGACATGAAGAAGGAGAAGTTGCTGCTGATTTACGTGCTGAACATACTGATCAGGTTGTAGTTCAGACTGGAAACAATACAGTTGCTCAAGTTAATGCACATACAGATGAGTCAAATGCAGCACAAACTACAGCTATCAATAGTAATACAAACAGAGTCGGTAATTCCGTAGTAAGACGAGTTAATGCTCATACAACAGCTGTCGGACAGCAGGTGACAAATGATGTTACTCAAAATACTTCTGCAATGCTTGGTGTAGATGCTGAAGGCTATACTCAAAGAAATGACGACGGAGAGCGTATATTGGCAAATGGTAATGCTATTGCAGATGATGCCAGTGCTGTAGGGCAGGTTAATGCTCATACCGATGAAGCAGCTGCAGCTGTCAACCAACATACTGATGAAGCAGTAAAGAAAGGTGTTGATGAAGTTAATGCACATACAGATAAAGCTGCTCAGGGAATTAAACTTGATGCTCAAAGACAAGCTGTACTTGATGCTAAACGTCAAACAATTAGTGACATGTTGATGCACGAAGACAGTGCAGAATGGGGCGGCGTTTATAGAGATAGTACAGTTAAGTGGCTTGGCAGTGCTGCTGACAGAGTAATGGGTGATACTAAGCTGACTTTTGAACAAAAGAAAGAAGCGCTTGATGAACTTGTAAGAATGGTTGATGAAGAAAATGTTATTTCAGATGGAGATAAAACTGCATTTGAAGGCAAATATTTCTGGGATCATGAACAACATCCGCAAGTATAATTGTATTTTTAGCCAAGCAGGGTTACAAACCCTGCTTGGATTTAACTAAAAGGAGTACCTATGACATTTAGAATAGGCGATAATACAGTCAGTAAAAAAGTTACATTGGAACAGCTGACAGCTGGATTAGATCCTGCAAAAGACAAGAAAAAGATTGATAGAATTACATTGATCTTTAATCAATATAATACCAATACAAACGGTAGTTCTGTTGATGCACTGGATTTAGATGAGCAGGTAGCTTTGATGAATGATTTGCATAGAGCTGACGGAGACGGCAAAGGTAAAGATTTTGACGGAAAAGTCAGCGGCAAGGGGTTGAAAAAAGCTGGACTTGCTGGTGAATATAAAGCATACAGGGATTTTATTGAAGCTTACCAGAGATCAGTTGCATCTGATGTGAATACATATAATTTAACATTTAAGGATGAAACCCTGGATGGTACACCATTTATAGAAACAAGTGCTGTCCAGCAGGGTGAAACAACAAGAACAGAGTTTCAATATAATAACTTGTCAGGTTCTGCTGAAAGAGTGCTGACCACACAGTCTGATACTGAGGGAACACGCAGTTTTGATCCGCAAGGAAGATTAACACGTCAGGTAAAAGACGGTACAACAGTATCATACCGCCAATATGACAGCGGTGCCAGAAACGCTAAAGCAGGTATTATTACAGTTAGGCAAGATGGTGTGGACGGTGTTATGACTGTCAAATTGCAAGAAGATGGAACATATTTGAATGAAGATGATAACTCTCATTTTAGATTAAACAGAAGCGGTTTTCTGGATGAATTTGTTCTTGATGATAAAAACAGAATAACTGCCGAAGTTTGGGGTGAAAACAGTTTTAATTATACCTACGACAGTGAAAGTTCAGAGCCTTCAACGGTTACTATAAATCAGGGTGAAGCTGATGAAATAATGTTTAATCGCGAGAGTGAACTTTATACTTCAATGAATGGAGATGTTAAAGAATATTTTCAATTTGACAAGAAAAAGAGACTATTCACTCAAACACATGCACCGCAGCCAAAAGAGCCACCTGTTAAAAAACATTCAAGACCAACAACAAGGACATTAATAAAAATGACCCCAGGCTGGAGAAATCAGCGTGTAAAAC
The DNA here is from genome assembly GCA_948964545.1 of uncultured bacterium. Taxonomy (GTDB): domain Bacteria; phylum Cyanobacteriota; class Vampirovibrionia; order Gastranaerophilales; family Gastranaerophilaceae; genus Stercorousia. The sequence goes on from CAREDV010000001.1 coordinate 378,826, forward strand.
CTGATGCTGATATGACAGCAAAATTTAATGCTATGTCTAAAGCAGATGAAGTTTTGACAGAGTTGACCGCAAAGTTTGACGGACAATTAGATACGACTAAATTATTAGCAGATCTTATTAAAAATAACCCAAGCGTATTTGATGCAAACGGTATAATATATAGTGATGCAAGGTGGAATCGATTGGATTTCCCGTCTGATTTAACTGCATACGAGATAAAAAGTCCTGTTTAGCAGGACTTTTTTAGTATAAATTTGAAAAACATTTTTTACATGTAATAATGTAATTATGCTAGACACGATTACGATAAGAGGGGCAAAGGAACACAACCTTAAAGATGTTTCTTTAAAATTGCCGAAAAATGAATTAATTGTTTTTACAGGTGTATCAGGGTCGGGTAAATCTTCACTCGCATTTGATACGATTTTTGCAGAAGGTCAAAGACGTTATATTGAAAGTCTTTCAACTTATGCACGTCAATTTTTGGGTCAGATGGATAAGCCTAATGTTGAATACATTGACGGGCTTTCACCTGCAATTTCTATCGACCAGAAATCAACGAGCAACAATCCGCGCTCTACTGTCGGTACGGTAACTGAAATTTATGATTATTTAAGACTTCTGTATGCACGTGTCGGAACGCCATATTGTCCGAATTGCGGTGATGAGATTAAACCGCAGACGATTGATGAAATTGTTAACAGTATTATGAAGCTCGGCGAGGGGACTAAAATTCAGATACTTGCACCGATTGCCCGTGGTAAAAAGGGGGAATTTTCGTCAACTTTTGAGGAATTAAGGCAAGAGGGCTTTGTACGAGTAAAAGTAGACGGGGAAATTTATAACCTTGATGAGGATGAAATTTCGCTTGCTAAAACAAAAAAACATGATATTTTAGCGGTAATAGACAGAATTGTTGTAAAAGAAAGTGCTCAATCGCGTATTGCAGACAGTGTTCAGATTGCTTTGAAAAAAGCTGACGGAACTGCGGTGGTTGATGTTGCAGGCGGCAGCGAGGTGATATATAGCGAAAAACTTGCATGTCCTAAATGTAATTTAAGTTTTGAAGAACTTGCACCAAGAATTTTTTCATTCAATGCTCCTTATGGAGCTTGTGACAGATGTTCCGGGCTTGGGGCTGATTTTGTTGTAGATCCAGACTTGGTTGTTCCTGATAGAACAAAGTCCTTAAAAGATGGTGCGATTTATCCATGGTCAAAAACTTCTACACAGTATTATGAGGATGTTTTAAAATCAGTTTGTTCTCATTTTAAGATTGATATGGATAAGCCTTTTGGTGAGCTTACTCCTGAACAGCAAAAAATAATCCTTTATGGTCATGATGATCTTGTAAAATTTCATGTAATGCGTTTTGGCACTCATCGTTATGAAACAAAATACCATAAATTTGACGGGGTTATTAAGTTTTTGGAAAAACGCTACAATGATTATAACAGCGAATATTGGCGTGAAGAAATTGAAAAATATATGACAACAACTCCTTGTCCTGCTTGCGGCGGGGCGAGATTGAAGCCGTTTCCGCTTGCTGTAAGAATTAAGGGTAAAAATATTTATGAATTCACCTTATTATCTGTTGAGGATGAATTGCAATTTATTGAGGATTTGTATTTGGAGTTAAATGAATTTCAGATGCATATCGCAAAACAGATTTTGGATGAAATCAGGGCTAGATTGAGGTTTTTAAAAGATGTCGGTCTTGGATATCTTAATCTTGCAAGAAGTGCAGGAACTCTCTCTGGCGGCGAGGCTCAGCGTATCAGACTTGCAACACAAATCGGGAGCGGACTTTCTGGAGTATTATACGTTTTGGATGAACCCTCAATCGGTCTGCATCAGCGGGATAACGACAGGTTAATCAAGACTCTTATAAAGTTGAGAAATCTCGGTAACACTTTGATTGTTGTAGAACACGACGAAGATACAATTAGAAACGCTGATTATATTGTTGATATCGGGCCGAAAGCGGGTGTAAACGGCGGAAAAGTTATCGGTTATGGCTCAGTTGACGATATTATCAAAGCTAAAGGCTCAATTACGGGTAAGTATTTAAGCGGAGAAAAATATATTCGGATACCTAAAAAGGTTCGTGAGGGTAACGGCGAATTCTTACGTGTAAAAAATGCGCATATTAATAATCTAAAAAATATTGATGTTGATATTCCGCTTGGTAAAATCGTTTGCCTGACTGGAGTTTCTGGGTCTGGAAAATCCTCATTGATGCAGGATTTGGTATATGAATATGCTATTCACAAACTCCGTAAAAACCGTCCAAAACCGCAAGGGGTAGATGAAATTACTGGATTTGAACATATTGACAAAATTATTGATATTGACCAATCGCCAATCGGCAGAACTCCGCGTTCAAACCCTGCAACTTACACTGATTTGTTTACGCATATCAGAGATTTGTACGCAAAGACAAATGAAGCAAAATTACGCGGCTACAAACCTGGAAGATTTAGCTTTAATGTTAAAGGCGGACGATGTGAAGCATGTAAGGGTGATGGCGTGTTAAAAATTGAAATGAACTTCTTGTCTGATGTTTATGTGAAATGTGATGTGTGCAAAGGTAAACGTTATAACCGTGAAACTTTAGAGGTTAAATATAAAGGTAAAACAATTGCTGATGTGCTTGATATGAGTGTTAAAGAAGCATTGGAATTTTTTGACAGTATTCCTGCAATTAAAACAAGATTACAGACTTTGTTCGATGTCGGATTGGATTATATGAAACTCGGACAAAGTGCGACAACTCTATCAGGAGGCGAAGCTCAAAGAATTAAGCTTGCATCTGAATTAAATAAACGTTCAACAGGTAAAACTCTTTACCTGCTCGATGAACCGTCAGTCGGCTTGCACTGGTATGATTTGGACAAATTGATAAAAATTCTTCAACAGCTAGCAGACCAGGGAAATACAATTTTGGTTATAGAACACAATCTTGATTTTATTAAAATTGCAGATCATATAATTGATTTAGGCCCTGAAGGCGGTGTTGGCGGCGGGCAGATTATTGCTCAGGGAACACCCCAGCAAGTTGCAAAGTGCAAAAATTCTTATACTGGTCAGTATTTGAAACCGATATTGACAAACAGTAAAATATAATTTAAAGTTGGTGATATGAAAAGATTAGTTTTAATTTTGTGTATACTAACACAGCCAGTTATGGCAAAAACAATTCCTGTCCAGGCGCTGGATGATTTCTCAACTGTAAATCCGCCGCAAGAATATTCTGTTAAAGTTCTTGATGAATTGTATCTTGATGAACAAATTACCTTAAAGGAAAATGACATTTTGAAAGGTAAAATTGTTGATGTAAAAGATCCAAAACGATTAAAACGTAATGCAGTTTTTACATTTGTGCCTGAAATTTTAAAGTCTGATAGTGAAATAATTGAATTAAAAGGTTATTATCCAGCTAAATATACGACAAAGTTAAACAAAGGACAAATGGCAAAAAGTGCAGCACTAGGCGTTGGAAACTATTTTGTTAAAGGACTTTCTATGGGTTATAGCGCAATTGAGGGCGCAGTTAAAAATGAACAGGATAATCGTTTGAAGTCAGGTGCGGTATCATTATACGAAAATTCACCGTTTTCTTATGTGGAAAAAGGTCACGAAATTGTGATTGAAAAAGAGCAGGTTTTTCTTTTAAACTTTAAAGTTAAAGATGTTGAAAGTCTGCCTAACTATGAATATGAGGAATTGACGGAATAATAAAATTATGTTATTATCCTATTGTAATAATTGGAGAATCTTAATATGAAAAAGATATTAGCGATATTTGCATTATTGATAGGGCTTTCAGCAGTGCCTGCATTTGCTAAAACGACACCTGTTCAAACATTGCAGGATTTTTCGTTTTCAAACCCGCCTCAAACATTGCTTGTTCGAATTTTGTCTAACGTAAGACTTAATAAAGAAACAATGCTTCATGAGGGATTTTATGTGCTTGGTCAAATTCAGACAGCAGGTAACGGCTTTGTATTCGTGCCTGTAAAATATCAGAATGTTCATAATGAAGTTTATGATATCACAGGTAATTATCCAGCAAAATTCATAGAAGTTATTGAAGGCGGTGCTCAAGGAAGTATCCCAAAAGATGCAAAAATATTACTTGATTTTGTAATTGAGCCTGAAGCTGTTGATAATTCTATTGGCGAAAGATTTCAAGGTGTAGATTCTTCTAACGGTATTTCTGCAATCGTAAATAAGTCTGATATGGTAATTTATGACAACGAAATTCCGCAGACAATGAAAGATTTTCCAGGAATTAAATTGAACTCATTTGATAATGGAAGCAATTTTAATATTCCGCGTAAATTGATGATTCAGTCGGAAAAGAAAAACAGTAATATAAATTATTTGAAAAAATAATAGAAAATAAAATTTTAAAAAGTCGCGGTTTAAACTTGAGCCGCGACTTTTAATTTGCCATTGCCTGAAAGAATAATTTCAGTATCCTTACCATTTTGAGAGATGATAAGCTTAGTTTTCTGAATGTTATTTTCCATAAAACGTGAGATTTCTTTAACTTTTAAATCGTTCATATATTTCCTTTTTAATTTTATATGTTTTAATGATAACAGATTTTTGAAGGATTTCAACCCTCTGTAGAATTATATAAAGTACGAACAAAATATTTTTTGCTAAAAATAAAAAAAAGACCGATTATAAAATCGGTCTTTTTTAGCTTTGAAAATTACTCCAAAACCCAATGGACTACGTAGTGCCTAGCCTTTGATTTGGCTCATTACTTCATCAGCGAAGTTTTCTTGACGTTTTTCAAGACCTTCACCAAGCATATATCTTGTGAAGGCTTTTACTGTCAATTTACCTTCAATCAATTGTCCAACAGTCATATCTGGGTTTTTGATGAACGGCTGTTCTAAAAGAACTTTGCCTGCCATAATTTTGTTTACTCTGCCTTCAACAATTTTTGCTCTGATTTGTTCAGGTTTTTTCAACAAGTCTTCTTTACCCATTTCAATTTCTGTTTCGTGATCGATTACAGATTGAGGGATTTCATCTCTTGTAATGAATTCTGGAGCTGAAGATGCTATGTGTAAACAAATATCGTTTAACAATTCATCATCTTTTTTATCAGCTTGAACCAATACACCGATTTTACCATTGTGAATGTAAGAAGCTGTAGCACCTTCGTAGCGTACGAATCTTCTGAAAGTAATTTTTTCGCCGATAGAAGCGATTTTTTCTTTAATAACTTCAGAAATAACTTTTCCGCATTTTTTGCAAGTTGAGTTTAATAAAGCATCAACATCTGCAGGATTTTCAGAAGCAACAACTTCAGCAAGACCTGCTGTTAATTCTTTGAATTCTTCATTTTTAGCAACGAAGTCTGTTTCACAGTTAACTTCAACCATAGCACCTGCATTATCAAGGATAGATGCTGCTACTAAACCTTCAGCAGCAATTCTTCCCATTTTTTTATCAGCAGAAGCCATACCTTTTTGGCGAAGTACGTCCATAGCTTTTTCCATATCACCGTCGGTTTCAACAAGAGCTTTTTTAGCATCCATCATGCCTGCGCCTGTTTTGTCGCGGAGTTCTTTTACCATTTGAGCTGTAATATTCATTAAATTTTTCTCCTTTTGGAATTCTTATTCTGCAACTACTTCAGTTTTTTCTTCAACAGTAACGCCTGCGTCTTCAGCTTTAATAGCTTCAACTTTTCTTGCATTAGCGTTAGCTTCTCTTAATTGTTTACCTTCCAAAACAGCGTCAGCCAATTTAGATGTAATCAATTTGATAGAACGAATAGCATCATCGTTACCTGGAATGATGTAATCAATTCCGTCAGGATCAGCATTTGTATCAGCCAAGCAGATTACAGGGATATTAAGTTTGTTAGCTTCAAGAATAGCGATATCTTCTTTTTTCTGGTCAACGACGAAGATTAAATCTGGCAATCCTCTCATTTCTTTAATACCGCCTAAAGTTTTGCTTAATTTGCCTAATTCTCTGTTCAATTTAGCAATTTCTTTTTTAGGTAATTTTTCAGCGTGTCCTGAGTTGATGAATTCTTCTAATTCTCTAAGTTTGTTAACACGTCCTCTGATTGTTTCAAAGTTTGTCAACATACCGCCTAACCATCTTCTGTTGATGTAATAAGCGCCTGATCTTAAAGCTTCTTCTGCTACAACTTCAGCAGCCTGTTTTTTAGTTCCTACGAACAAGATATTTTTGCCTTTGCTTGCGTATTCTCTTACAACATCATAAGCTTTATCAAGCAAATCTGTAGTTTTACGCAAATCTAATACATAAATTCCGTTTCTTGCGCCGTAAATATACGGTTTCATTTTAGGGTTCCATCTTTGTGTTTGGTGTCCGAAGTGTACACCTGCTTCTAAAAGTTCAATCATAGATGCTACTGGCATCGGTTTTCTCCTTTTTTTACTTATTGTACTACGGGCTAAACCGCCCCATCCTAGGGCTTTTACAAATATTAAAAGGAAATCCTTTTTATTTTGCCGCCTTGGACTAGGGTAAAACCTATCGGGCTGGTGTAACCGATATTATTGTAATACAAACATAGCAGGATGCAAAGTGTCATTGTAAATAAATGTAACAAATTGGGGCGCTCTTGAAATCGTAACTTTTTCAAATTGTTTATATATGTACAGATAACAAAAAAGAGGACGAGAGAGATGGCAATTTCAAATATTCACGAAACATTGTTACTTTACACAAAACAAAAATCATTGATTAACGATAAGTTGTCTACTACAATGATGGACTTGTTAAATTCTTCAAAACAGACCGCTGAGTCTCAGGCTAAATATAATGATCAGATGAATGATATTTATTACAATTATTATGAAAGCGATCCTGAAACTTATGAACTTCTTGTTGAGCAGTGCGAACAGGAACATGAATTGACATTAGCTAATTTGAATTCCTGGGAGCAGGAGCTTGAACTTGAAAAAAATAATTTGGAAACACGTTTGAACGAAATTAATACATTTGAAGGTTCTTGGACAAAACTTTTACAAACCAATATCAAAGGCGATTTCTCATACGGCGGAGTTTCACAATAAGAGATTTAAAAAGCGGTTTAAAACCCGCTTTTTTGTTGTATTATATATGTATGGAAAAGTTAGGTGCATTTATAGTTCCGACAGGAGTCGGGGCAACAATAGGCGGATTTGCGGGCGATGCTTCAGCTTATGCAAGAAAATTTGCAAAAAAATCAAAACTTATAGTTAACCCCAATGTTGTTAACGCAGGAGGATTTTCAGGGATTACCGAAAATATGTTTTATGTTGAGGGCTATTCTCTTGATGAGTTTTTTAAGGGAAATCTAAATTTGACCCCGTCAGAAAACAATAAAATCGGTATTGTTTTTGATAAGGCAATTCCCGAAGATGTTTTTAATGTTCATCTTAATACGGTTAATGCTGTTAAATGCGTTTACGGAGTTGATGTTCAGGCTTATGTTATCACCGATGAAGAAATCGGAGTGGAATTTAATATTGATGAAAGCGGAATTTCTACAGGCAGTGTGAAAAATATAGAAACTATGCTTAAAGCTTCAAAAGAACTTCTGGCAAAAGGCTGTAATGCAATTGCTCTTGTTTGTTTATTTGAAGATCCCGAGGGTGATAATGAGGATTATGCAAATGGGCTTGGAACTGATCCTGTAGGCGGTGTGGAGGCTATTTTATCGCATTATATTTCAAAGGAGCTGAAAGTCCCTTGTGCGCATTCGCCTGCTTTTAGAGATTATCAAATATACTCTGATTTAGTTGATGGAAAATCTGCATCAGAATATATTACACCGACATTTTTGCCGTGTATTTTGTTAGGCTTGAGTCAAGCTCCTATGCTGTCTGAAAATGGCGAAATCAGCATTGATGATTTGGATTATCTTGTAATGCCTTATGATTCACTCGGCTCAACTCCCGTATTTGAAGCGTTAAAGCGGAATATTCCTGTGTATGCCGTAAAAGAAAATTCAACGGCTTTAGACGTTTTGCCTGAAAAAATAAGTGATGAAATTATTGTTGTTAATTCATATCAACAACTAATTCAGGAAGTTCTTTAAGGTTGTAAAACAGTTGTGATGCGGTTTTAAAGTTTTCAGGGTCTGCACTGACAAAAAATTTTTCATACTCAAATTTGTCATTTAAAATAGTCAAGTCGTTTTTGATATTTTGTGCAAAATAAACTGAAGGGTCAATAAATTTGTCCTCAGGCATGAATTTTTTTAGGATATTCATCAAATAAGGATAATGCGTGCAGGCAAGAACTATTTTGTCAGGCGAATAAGTTTTCACAATTTCAAGAATTTCTTTTACCTGTTCAATACTTTGCGGCTGATTAATCCTGTGTTCTTCAACTATTCTAACCCAATTAGGTGCGGGAATTTCAATGACCTGCATTTCAGGGTTATATTTTTTTATTTCTCTTGAATAAGCATGAGATTTAATTGTTGCAGGTGTTGCGATTATGCAGAGTTTTTTTACATCAAGTTTTGCAAGTGTTGAGCATACGGATTGAATAATGGGATAAATTTTAAAATTATATTTATCTTTTAGTTTTTCATAAGCAGTTGCAGAACTCGTATTACAGGCAATTACAACAGCTTTGGCATGTTTTTGCTCAAAGAATTTTAGAATATTATCCGCAAATTGAATTAATTGTTCCTCTGTTTTTTCACCGTACGGCATGTTTTTTGTGTCGCCAAAATACAGGTAATTTTCCTGCGGTAACAGTTTTTTTACTTTTTCAAAAACCGTAAGACCGCCTACTCCTGAATCAAAAAATGCTATTGGGTCCCCCCCTCTTGTCAGTTCCCCTTGAAAATGGGAAATGTAATTATTTGTTTTGTTTAAAATATTCTTGTATTCCATCTGCTATCGCTTTGGCTGTTGCCTGTTTCCTTTTTTCTCCCACAAGCTGTGCTCTCTCATTTGCGTTTGAAATAAATCCTATTTCAATCAAAATTGCGGGTGATGTTGTATGATTTATAACATAAAATTTAGATTTAAACAATCCGCGGTTCGGTGATTGAACAGCACTTGCAAAAGATGAGTGAACAACCTGCGCAAGTTCCATACTTTCTTGATGATAGTAGTGAGTTTCAACACCAGTAATTTCAGGTTTTACGCTTGAATTTACGTGAATGCTCACAAAAATATCAGGACAATATTCCTCGCTGATTTCTACTCTTTCCTGTAATGAAACTGTTGAATCGTCACTTCTTGTCATTTTAACTTCATAACCTTTTTGTTTGAGAAGTTTTTCGACACGTTTTGCAACATCAAGAGTAATTGCTTTTTCGTGAATTCCGCCGCCTATAGCGCCTGTATCAGAACCGCCATGTCCTGCATCTAATACAATACGGTGTTTGTCTGATGAAGTTTTCGGGTTTACTGGATTAAGAATTATTGATGGTTCTTGTTTCTTTTTAACCTGTTTTATTTTGACTTTAAAACTTCTTCCATCAGCACCTAAATATGTATTAACCATTGCATCCTGCTCAAAAGGAATGGTCAATTTCAATCCTATTTTTGGTATTAAATCTATTACTGCATCTTCAAAAAAAGTGTTTTTAAAGGCCTCTTTAAAATTTGCATCATTGTATTTTGAAACGTTATAAAGATAAATTATCAATTTGTCATTATATCTGTCCAGACCGTGAACTATAGGTGAATCAAACTTCAAAACCATGCTTTCGGTTAGTGAATTTTCTTTTTCTTTCAGATAATTAATTGCATTGCTGGAATGTGTAAAAAGTGTAGAATTATTTGTCTTTTTGTAGTTAGCAAGGATTAATGACTGGTTATCCTCGGAATAAATCGGAATGTAATCGGCAACATCTTCGGTTGTAATTACTATACGTGCTTTGTTTACAGAAAACTGTCCTATTTTAACGGATTCAGTTTCGTTAATTTTAAATTCTTTATTTCTTAATTTTGTGTCAACAAGAGTATTTGGCAGGTCGTATACTATTCGCGACGGGTTTTGTAATATCATTGGGCGTTCTATAGTAACTGAGCCGAAGCCGTTTAGTAAAATTCCGTTTTGTCTTACAGAGATGTTGTTCAGATAATATTTTGTATTAAGTTTAAGTTCTTTTTTTGCAAATGTCTGTTCTGCTTTTACGTTGAATGCATCTTGAATTTGTCCAGTAATAGTGTCAGGTTGCTGCTCGACAGGAGTTGTTACTGTTAAATATTCGTAAAAATCGCTGGAGGATGAGTGTTCATCTCTATATGTGTTATTAAAATAATCGTTCTCAGCTATTATACCGTTTTTTAGTTTAATGATAATATTATTTTTTAATCTTAAGAATTTAATGTTATCTGGATTAAAATCGTTATCATAATTTATAACTACTCTTATTTTGCAAGGGTTTACAGAAAACTGGCTGATTTTAATTTCTTTAATACCACCAGAATTGAATATCCAATCTTGTTTTGGAAATGTTGTAATAGCATTGTCGATATCAAAATATGCTTTATTTTCTAATTTAACAAGCTTAATATTCTGATTAAGGAAATTTTCAGAAGTATCTTGTGCTGATAATACAATAATTGAATTTGATGTATCAAAATTCGCGTTTGTATATTTGTACAATTCATCTGCATAAGTTTTTGGAGCAAATGCAAATATAAACGAAATTAGTAATATAAATAATAAAAATAATTTTCTCATTTGTTATTATTATATAACTTTAAAATAAAGCTATCAAATTGTAACAATTTTATTTATTTATTAGACCGTTTTTAAGTGCTATATATACTGCATTAGCTCTATTTTTTGCACCTAATTTTCTAAATATAGAGCTTATATGTGCTTTAACTGTATGAATACTAATTGATGTCAATTTGCTTATTTGCATATTGTTACATCCCTGCACTATTTGGTTCAAAATTACTGTTTCTTGAGCTGTTAATTTTTTCATTTTGTACCTCAAGCAAACAATAACATAATGCTTGACTAAAATTTTAATAATAAATCCTTTTTTATAAATTTGAATAAAAAAACTTGAAAAAATTTTTTTTTGAAGTAGAATAAAAACAGAAATGAAATCCGTGCGTGCGTAGCTCAGTTGGATAGAGTGTTTGGCTACGAACCAAAAGGTCGGGGGTTCGAATCCCTCCGCGCGTAAATAAAAGAGACTCCCAAAGGGGGTCTTTTTTTGTTGCAAATCTAACCTGTTTTTATTATTCTATTACACAGCGGGTATAGTTAAATTTTAAACAAGACTAACAATAATAGGAGAGTATATGAAAAAGCGATTTGTGTTAGCAATTATTTTATTGGTGTTGTTAATTGTTTATACAGTTAAAGAAAGAACCGTCATGTTTGTTTATACAAATCCTTATATTGAAACTAGCGGATTTCAATATATTGCAAAAACATTAAAAGGTTTAGATAATGCACTAAACGTTGTGCGTAATGATGCAAAAGCTTCGGGACATGATTTTGATTATCTATACATTAATGCTTATGGGTCGGGATTTCTGAAAAATAATCCTATACCTAATGATTTGGATACTGCTGTTGGAATTTACCTCGGTGAATATGATTATAACGGTAAAAACGGCAAGGAAATTGCAAAAGTTTTGATTGATAAAATGACAGCTTTTCAGTATTCTTTTTTAACATATATAGACAGCCTTGATAACAAAGATGCATATATTGGAGAGAATCCCTTTATGCTGCTTTCAAAGTTTACACGTGTAAAAGAGGTTAATATAGAAAGTATTTCAAGTGCATTAGAAAATGTAATAAAAGACAAAGATTATGTTGCTTATACTGGCATAAGCGGTACGGAAAACGCGGAAATATTGCCTTATGTTATGAAATCAAACGAGGTTTTATTAAAAAATTATGTAATGCTTCATATATTGAGCAGCAAGGTGTCGTATAATAAAACGATGCCTGTGTATCAGAGAGAAATTTCTTTAATACCAGAATTTTATTTTAATTTAAAATCGGGCGATACTGTCAAAATGGTAGAAATTGTCCCAGAAATTGCACTTGGTAGAAAAGTTCAACTGTCAAGAAACTTTTTTGCATCTTCTGTATATGTGAATAATTATTCTTCCAAATTTATCAAAAAACTTCCTTATCTGGTTGAGGATGATAAATATTTTGCATACAGAATGTTTACATATAATATCTATTTTCAGGATGTTTTGAATGCGGGAATTACTGATAAAAAACCAGTAAAGCATCTTAAACGTATTATGCAGACTGCAGATATGATTTCGCCGATGATTGGCGATAGAATGTATCAGGAGATTTCAGAATTTGTAAACGAAAATTTAAGCAACAGGGATATTCAGTTATTAAATGAGTATACATACGCTTGTGATATGATTTTGCTAAGTACAAAAAATTATAAATTATATGCAAAGTTCAAACGAAACGGTGAAATGAACAAATTTTTAAATGCTGTGTCTCAGGCTGCTGATGAACTTGAAATGCGCGGGGAAATTGATAAAGATGCAATAAAACAGTTAAAAGATTTTAGGAAAAATGAAATTGAAAACCTTGCAAAATTTAACGATGAGGATAGTTTAAATACATATAAACTCAATGTGTTTAATCTAAAATATGACAGCATACTTGATATAATAGGCAAAGCAATGGGTTCTCAAATCCAGCATAAAGAAAAAGTTGCAGAGTATATGAAAATGTTTAAAAAAATCTATACTGATGCTGGCTTTCATGAAATTACCTGTGTTCTTCTAGATAAAAATACTGTAGGAATTCTAGCCGATAATTATACAAAATCAATAAAAGATTTAAAGAAGTTTGCAAAAGAAAATAATATTGTCGATGTTGAAGTTAAGCTTATTGATAAAATTCCTGCCGATACTGCGGGTTATAAACTTTGGGCATCAGAACAAAGAAATAATGTTTATAAACAGCTTTATGAAGTTATGATTGAAGATAAAAAGAATTTTAAAGTTAAACGGAAACTTATACTTTTTTAAATTCAATTAAATTTTCAACTTTATTAATTTGTTCTTTTAATTTAAAAAGTTCAAGTTCTAAATCGCTGTCTTTTAAAGTTTTCTTTTGTTTTTCTTTCTTAACATCTTGGCTGATTTCACTTATTGCATTAACTACAACGCCTACAATTACATTCATTACTATAAAAGATGAAACGAGAATGAAAGAAATAAAATAAATCCAGGCAAGTGGATATTTTGTCATAATATCTCGGGCAATATCAGCCCAGGCTTCAAGTGTCATAATCTGGAACAATGTAAACATACTTTTAGGCAATGAGCCGAATTCAACAGGGAAATCTTGACCATATAATGTAGTTCCCATAATTGCAAAAATATAAAAAATTATAAGAAGTAATACTGATGCCCAGCTTACATTAGGTATAGAATCAATAATTGCCTGAACAATTATTCTTAACCTTTCTAGTTGTGTAATTAATCTTAATGCTCTGAGGGTTCTTAATATTCTGAATACACGGAAAGATGAGAAAACTCCGCCTGTAGGAATCCAGGAAATTGCAACAATTAAAAAATCAAATAAATTCCAGTTGTCTTTAAAGAAATTTTTCTTGTAAACATATAATTTAATACCAAGTTCGACTGTGAATATCCAAACACAAATGTTGCAAAGCTGGTTCATTAAGTTGCTATATTTTGCCATAACTGCAGTGCTTGTCATCATTCCGAGAATTATTGAGTTAAATATAATTACAAATATAATAAATCTTTGAGTCCATTTGTTTTCTATAAAATTAGCTATCTTCTCTTTCATATCTTCCTCTTTTATAATTATTTAATCAAATCTTTTATAACCTCTCCTGCGATAATAAGTCCAGCAGTTGAAGGGACAAATGCATTGCTTGCAGGAATGCGTTCCCGTTTTACAGGCAGTTCTTTTGAGTATACAACTTTTAATTTCTTAATTCCGCGCGCTTTTAATTCATGTCTCATAACTTTTGCAAGCGGACATACTGAGGTCTTATATATATCTGAAACTTCAAAATCATAAGCATTCATTTTGTTTCCAGCACCCATTGACGATATTATAGGTATATTTGCTTTATCTGCCTGCATAATAAGTCCAATTTTACCTGAAACAGTATCGATTGCATCGACTATATAATCATATTTAGTGAAATCGAAATGAGTTTCTGGTGTATAAAAAATTTTATGAGTGTTTACGGTAATATCGGGATTAATATCAAGGATTCGTTCTTTTGCCGCATCAACTTTGTATTTGCCGATTGTACTATGCAGTGCAATAATCTGGCGGTTTAGATTGCTTTCTGCCACAATGTCGTTATCTATTATATCAATTGCGCCAATACCGCTTCTCACAAGTGCTTCTACAACATATCCGCCGACTCCGCCGATTCCGAAAACAGCGATATGTGAACGTTTTAATTTGTCCAGAGCCTCTTTTCCTATTAACATTTCCGTTCTTAAGAATTGTTCCGACATAATTTATATATTAAACAAAAAATCATTTGCTTTCAAGTTGACACGTTTTTTTCGAATATATATAATTGTATTATGAAAAAGATTATTGTTTGTGCAATTATTTTGCTATTGGGTTTATTTATAGTATTTAAAAGGGTTGTGACATTTGTCTGGGTTAATCCTTACACTTACACAGGAAGTTACTCTCAAATCGCAGAAACCGTCCGCGGTATTGATAAAGCTTTGGATTTTGCACGTAGTTATTCGGCAAAAGACGGGCAGGATTTTGAATATATTTTTGAAAATGCATACGGGTCAGGTTTTTTGAATAATAACCTAATCCCTAATGATTTAGATTATTCTGTAGGTTTAAATTTGGGTGAATATGTTTTTGACGGAACAAATCAGAAACAGATAGTAGAATCTGTTGTAAATAAAATGAATTCGTTTCAATATTTATTTAATTATTATGTGAATTTATCTGATGATAAGAAGTTTTATATAGATAAATCTCAATTGGAAGTTCTTGGAATATCCTCAAAAGCACGAAGTAAAAATATTAAGGCAATTTCAGATAATTTAGTTAATGCACTGAGTGGAAAAGAATATGTTAATCATACAATTAAAAAAGTTGACAATGGTTCTGAAATGGACTTGCCTTATGTTATGAGAGCAAATGAAATATTGATTGAAAATTATGACCCGATAATGTTATATAGTGATGTTGTTGCTTATAACAAAACGATGCCGAAATATGTCCGCTCGATTTCAATAATTCCCGAATTTTTTATAACAGTTAAGGACACATCGGGGGAGGGGCATCTCATAGAAATTGTGCCCGAATCTTTTATGGGTGAGAGAATGCAATTGGCAAGAAGATTTTTTGCAGCATCAACTTTTACAGGTGCAAAATCAAAGAAGTTTCTTGAAAACTTGTCATATCTGAATGATGATGAAAAATATTTATATTACAGAATGATTTCATATAAAAGACATCTGCAGGAAATTTCTAATATTCAGGTTATGAAAGACAGACCTGTTAAAATGCTTAAAAGAATTATGCAGACTGCAGATATTGCATCACCTTTACTGGATAAAGAAACAATGGATGAGATTTCTCAAACCGTATTGAAAAATATGCAGAATCGTGACATTCAGCTTCTTAACGAATATTCGAATATCTGTACAACTCTGCTTTTAATTCAGGAACATCCAAAGCTTTATTTAAAACTGCTTAAGGATGATAAAATTAAAACTATGTATGATGTTCTGCTTTTAACCGTAAAAGAACTAGAAGAACGCGGAAATATCAAAGATATTGAAAAATTAAAGAATTTTGCTGAAAAAACATTAAACAAACTTTTTTTAATGGAAGACCCAAGAGAGGTTTTGGTATTCAAAAAAGTAATTTTTGAACAACAATATAAAGAAATAAATGATATTGTAAATTCTTCTGTATACTCATTGATTGTGGATAAAGATAAACTTGATAAGTATACTCTGATGTTTAATAAAATTTATACAGATGCGGGCTATCACAGAGTTTCGCTATACTGGCTTGATGAAAATACAATAGGTGTTTTGAAAGATGATTTTACAAAAAATATTAAAGATTTAAAAAAGTTTGCACAAAATAATGAACTTGCAGATGTAAATTACAAATTTATTACAGATGCTCAAGTTCCAAAAATTGCTGTAAGATATGCAGTTTGGGCAAGATATAATCCAACAAAACTTGAACAAGAAAATTTTGAAAAGATGAATAAAGCATTTATAGACGATAAAAAGAATTTCAAAATTATGACAAAATACGCTTTCTGAAGCCGAAACAAATTAGTGTATATATACCAATAAAGATTGAAATCTTGATAATACTATGGCAGTCAATATTGTTCAGTGCCAGAAAACTTCCAAATCCTATTAAAAATACAATTATAAAAGTTTTTGCAAAGCTTTTATAATTAATATAATCCAGATTTTTTGCACCTGTGAAAATATTTACAAGTACAAGTAAAAGTTCAGTTATAAATTGTGCAATACCTGCACCTACTACTGCATATTTGAGTATTAATGCTGTATTTAAAAAGTATGAGAGTACTGCAAGAAGTCCTGCTATCAACATTTCAATATATGTTTTGATTTTTAAATGATATTTTATATTTATAAGTTTCATCAATTCATGTAAAAATCCCGATAGTGCCAAAAATGGCATTATATAAGCAACAGCTGCATACTTTTCGGGTAAAATCAGTTCAGTAATTTCTTTGGAATAAAAACAAAAAATACTTACAAGCGGTATAAAAATGAAGCAATAAAGCTGAATTATATTGGTAAAATAAAGCTTAAATTGCCTTTTAAGTTCAAATTGTTTAACAATAACAGGAAATGAAGCAAACAAAAAAACGGTTAAAAAAGGTGTAATACTATTTGCCAGCATCCATGCTGTACCTACAATTGCAGTATTCAAATATTCCTGCCCGTTTTGGAATATAAATTTTGCAATATTTAAAACATACCAGTAGCAGGTATTGGTGAAAATTAACGGCAGTGCATATTTCAGCACCTCTAAAGCTATTGATTTATTGAGAGAAAAACGCGGTTTGAAATCGAATTTTAATGACCGTAGTATATAAAAATCAATAGCAAATATTGCGATATTCATAGCAATTAAAATCGCACCCGCATTAGGTAATAGCTGATAAATAGTTAGAAAAAGTGCAATAAATCCTAACTGATAAAAAAGAATACTAAATGTGTATAGTTTAGACTGATTTCTAATTCTTAGTATTTGATATAAAAACTGCCTTATGCTGCATGGAATAACAAGAAATATAGTAAGCAGGAAAGTCAGATTATTTATTGCAAATTTGTTTAAGACAATGTCTTTGAACAGAAAGTATGCAAGAAAAATTAGTGCATAAGCAATGATTGATATCCAGAAAACTGTTGAAAACAGGGTGTCAAGCCGACCTTTAAACCTGTATTTTTCATGAAATCTCAATACCGCTTTTGTAATCCAGTCAAAAGTACACGTCAGCATAATATTGAGGATTTGTACAGCAATTAAAAATATACTCATCTGCTTTGTGTCAAGAATATGTGCAAATACAGGTATTATGATAATAGAATTTAAAATAATCAAAACCCTTGACGGCAGATATTCGAAAACATTTTTCAATATAAGTGAATAATTTTTAGCTGTTCTTTCGTTCATTATTGCCTAAAAATCCTTCCCGAAAAGTATTATATCATATAAAACTTTCTTCTGATTAAATTTTACCAAAAACAATGAATAATGGATTTGGAAGGAGAATAATTATGGAAAAAGAAACAATGAAAGAAAAACTTCATAATAAAGGTGAAGAAATGAAGGAAAAAGCAGTTAAGGCTAAAGAAAAATTAGCCCAAGACGGTAAACAGCTTCAAGAAAAAATTGCAGACGGTGCTGAAAAGGTTAAGGAAAAAACAGCTGCTGTAAAAGAAAAAGTTAAAGAAGAAGCCTGTGAATTAAAACATAATATAAAAGACAAGGCTGAAAAAGTTAAAGATAAAATGGAACATAAAAAAGAGGCGTAAAGCCTCTTTTTTACCACATAACTGTATGAGGTTGAAATTATATTTTTTTATACAAGCCCCTCTTTTAACGCTTTTACTGCAGCTTGTGTTCTGTCATCCACCACAAGTTTTTGAATAATATTACACACATGTGCTTTAGCAGTGTGTTCTGAAATTGTTAATTCCTGCGCAATTTCATTATTTGAAAGCCCGTCTACTACAAGCTTTAGAACTTCATATTCGCGCTGGGTAAGGTTTGCATGTTGTTCTTTGAACATAGCTCTTGACATTTGTCTTGGCGGTATTACTCCGCAGTTTTTCTCGCGTAAAACTGGTACTACTTGCGGATCAAGCCACATTGCACCCTCATGAACTGTTTTTATTACCATTTGAAGTATTTCTGTTCCAATATCTTTCATAGCATAAGCGCAAGCTCCTGCATGGAGTGCATCTAACACTTCCTGCTCACTTAAGTGTGAGGTTAAAATTATAACTTTTGCCCTGCTGTCAAGTTCAAGAATTCTTTTTGTTGCTTCAATGCCTGATATATCTGGAAGTCCTATATCCATTAAGACTACGTCAGGTTTTTCTGTGCGGTATTTTTCAACCGCTTCTTTTGCGCTTTGTGCTTCTGATGTTATTTGTAAATCGCCGTCAAAAAGCGACATTAAACCGACTCTTATTAGTTTTTGATCTTCAACGAGTAATATATTTATAGTCATAATATTTTCTCCTTACAATACTTATAAAATTAATTTCAATCGAATTAATCCCTTTTGTAAGGAGAATGTCAGATAATATTATTGTATGATAAATTTGGATTGATATTAAAATAAAGCTTCCAATTTTTTAGCTTGTTCGCCTGCATAATATAATTCTCGAGGCAAAAACCTTTTAGGATTAAACAAACTTGCAAAAATCTTTCTTCCAGGAAAACGCTTTTCATCCCACATATCCAGCCCTGTATGTTTACCCATTTCTATAGTTTTATCCACAACTCTACCCGTTGCATTGTTAATTATCTCTACAGATTTGTCTTTAGTATTAAATCTGACATCATATTTCTTTAATCTTGCTTGTTCCAAACAAAATTGTCTTAACCCTTTGCGTATAATTTCACAAGTGTATTCATCGGCAGAGCCTGTTAGTTTTTCTGTAAATACTCCCATTTCAAGATAATTTGGACGTCTGAAAGCCATTCCAAATTGCGGCCTTGGCTGATTACAATTTAAATTTACATGCATGTTAATTTTTCCCTTTTATGTTATTAAAGCATGTAAAAAAAATTTTTGCTATTATTTTTCTTTTGGATTATTATATTTATTGATAAAAATGAACAACGGCAGAAAATTACAAAATAGGCGTTTAGGTAAGTCAAATCGAAATTTGAAAAGTTACTGAATAAGCCGCCCAAGGGTAAAAATAATGAAATACTCAAAATATTCAACAGTAATAATAGGAAGCGGTATTGCAGGATTATATGCCGCATTAAAAATAGAACAGCAGGTAAAACTCCCTGATGGAATTTTGCTTATAACAAAATCACGACTCGGCGAAAGCAACTCAAGATATGCTCAGGGCGGTATGGTTGCTGTTATGAAAGATAATAAATCTGACAGTGTAGCATCTCATATTTCAGATACTATAAAAGCGGGTGCTGGGTTGAGCGAATTTAATACAATTAAATTCATCTCTGAAAATTCTGATGCTGTTGTAAAAGATTTGTTGAAATTTGGAGTTGAATTTGACAGGGATGAAAACGGAAGTCTTTGTTATACCAGAGAGGCAGCTCACAGTGTAAGAAGAATTCTTCACTCAGGCGGTGATGCTACAGGTAAGAAGATTGAACAGGCTTTGTGCCGCAAAGTTTCCGAAAACGAAAATATCGAAATTTACGAACAAACAGATGCTGTAGAACTTCTTGTCAGTTCGGGCGAATGCAAGGGTGTAATTGTATTTAATAATGAAACCGGTGATTATGAGACAGTATATTCATCAGCGATAATTCTTGCAACAGGTGGTATCGGACAGTTATATAAATATACAACAAACCCTGTTGGTGCAACAGGTGATGGTATTGCCCTTGCGTATAATGCGGGTGCTGTAATGCAGGATATGGAGTTTGTTCAGTTCCATCCGACTGCACTTGCTATTGACGGAGATGAAAATAGATTTTTAATATCGGAAGCAGTCAGAGGCGAGGGGGCAAAACTTTGTGATGCAGACGGTGTTGAGTTTATGAGTAAGTATGATGAAAGAAAAGAACTTGCACCGCGAGATATTGTTACACGTGCAAATTTTAACGAAATGCAGGAAAATAATACTGACTGCGTATATCTGAATGCAGCCTGTATCGAAAGTAAAAAGCTTGCAAAACGTTTCCCGACAATTTCAAAAAAATGTCTTGAACACGGTATTGATATCTCAAAGGATTATATACCAGTAGCACCTGCATCACATTATTTTATGGGCGGTGTGAGAACAAATCTTAAAGGTGAAACTTCTGTTAACGGACTTTATGCAATAGGTGAAGCTGCATCTACAGGTTTGCATGGCGGAAACAGGCTTGCAAGTAATTCATTGTTGGAATGTGTTGTTTGCGCGTATTCTGCTGCGGAATATTTAAAATCAATTGAGCTTAAGACTCCAAAACAAATTGATGAGGAGATTAAATCAATAATAGATAAATACAGTAATGAAGATATTGTTATGGATGAACTTGATGTTCAGAGTTTAAAATCAAAATTGCAAAATATAATGTGGGATTACGTCGGAATTTTAAGGGATGAAAAATCGCTTAATGAGGCAAACGAATTAATTTACCGTTTGAAAGCAGATTTTCCGCGTGAAGCTAAGTGTTTGAATCGTGAAGAATATGAATTTCGTAATATGCTTACCGTTTCACAATTGATTACACAATGTGCGTTAAACCGAAAAGAATCTCGCGGCGCTCATTTTAGAACAGATTACCCGAATACAAACGAACAAAGTATTCATAGTTTTATAGTAAAAGAGGAGATGGAACTTGTTAAGTAATTTTTATATAAAGGAACATGTTAAATCTGCATTGCAGGAAGATATTGGATTTGGCGATATTACAACAGAAAATCTGACTGACGGAAGCGAATATTTAAAAGCGGAGTTAAATACTAGAAACGACGGTATTCTTTGCGGGTGCGAAGTGTTTAAGACTGTTTTTGAAATTCTCAGTACAGATGTCAAAATAAAATTTTATTTTAAAGACGGTGATAAAATTCAAAAAGGCGATAAAATTGCAGATTTGGAAGGCCCTGCAAAATATCTTCTTATGGGTGAACGTGTTGCTTTGAATTATATTCAGAGAATGTCAGGTATTGCAACCGAAACTCATAAGTATCAGGAGGCTGTAAAACCTTATGGCGCAAAAGTAGTTGATACCAGAAAAACAACACCGAACTTCCGCTCATTTGAAAAATATTCGGTCAAAGTTGGAGGCGGAGCTTTGCACAGATTTAACCTGTCAGATTGTGCGATGATAAAAGATAATCACATAAGACTTGCAGGCTCAATTACAAATGCGGTTCAAAAATTGCGAAAGGCAATTTCTTTTACCCATAAAATTGAAGTTGAATGCGATACTTTTGAACAGGTAAAAGAAGCGGTTGAAGTTGGTGCAGATATTATCATGCTTGATAACATGCCGACAGAAACAATGAAAGAAGCTGTAGAATATATTAATCACCGCGCAATTGTTGAAGCCAGCGGAAATGTTAATTTGAATACGGTTAATGCAATTGCCTCAACAGGAGTTGATATTATTTCATCGAGTGCAATAGTTGCCAAAGCGCCAACATTAGATTTAGCATTAGATATGTAAGTGTTAATCTGACACTAAATGTTAAGCGTCTGAAGAATTTATTTTTTCAGATGCTTTGTTTATTTTACGTATATTTTAAAAAATAATTGTAAACTTTTTTAAATAATGTAGCAAAAAAATATTTCCTTTGTTTTAAAATGAATGTAGAAAAGATTTATTTGGTGAAAAAATGAAGATTAACTCAGTACAACGTGATATGACCCTAAAGCAGGGTAATTCAGCGCTCCGTTCGAATTTTTCGAACTTCAGGGAGAAAGCGGACATGTGTGACAGAGGATATAGTGCGAATTATTGCGGCAGTTTTACGGGAAAGAGTAAGTCTGCCGCAACTTTTTTGGATAAAACCCTCAATAGCAGATGGTTTGGTAAGTTTGCAAAATATTCTTATGATCATAATATTTCAACATCAGCTCTAATTGCTCTTATTCTTGCAGGTATTATGAGACCCGCTACAATTATGGCACTGCCTGGCAAGAAAGACAAAGAAGATAAAATTTATGCATCAGGGCATTCAATGGCATCAGGGATTATAGGTTTTGCAGTTTCGACTGCGATAACAAGTCCGTTTGATGAATCTATTAAGAAAGTGTTTGATGAAAAGAAATTTGCACGCGGTAAATTTAAAGAAATGGATGCAAAGATTGCAAAACTTACAGCTCAAAAAGAAGCTAAAATCATTACAGAAGCTGCAAGAAAAGAATTAAAATCATTGACTAAAAAACGTGATGCTCTAAATGTGCTTGTTAAAAATATTCCCGACTGGCTTATCGGTGTCCCCAGAGCAATGTTAACAATTGCATTAATCCCGCCGATTTTGAAATACGTTTTCGGTCTGGAAAAGAAAAAGAAACCCGCCCCTGAGGCACAAAAACCAGTGGATGTTCCCAAAATGGACTTTATAGACAAAGATGTCTTTAAAAATGTTAAAGGAGGTGTTCAATAATGAGTTTAATGATTACTCCTTATAACAATAATAATTACAGACAACAAAGACCTGCATTTAAAGGTGCAGAGCAGGTTGCAAAATCTGCAACAGAAAGTTCAAAATTGTTTGCACCGTTAGAAAAAGCGTACGACGGTTTTACCGATAAAATTGCAGAACATGTTACTTCAAGATTTGTTAACTTTGGACCTTTAAATACCCTTGCTGATAAATTGAAAAATACTGATAACTTATTTCAGCACTGTATGACAGTAGGTTCTGTAATTACCAGCGGACTTTATATGCAGAGAACTCTTGCAAATAAAGATTTGGATAAAGATAGAAAAAATACATTGGCAGTTAACCAGGGCTTGACTCTTGTAGTATCAACCGCAGGTGCTTATGCTCTTGATAAATATATCAAAGGCTGGTGGGATAATGTAACTGCAAAATTTGCAGGACATCTTTTGAATGACAAAGATTTCTATACGAAATTTAAGCAGGAAAAAGACGCAGTAATTCAGGAAAACAAAAAGTTGAAAGGTACAAAAGCTGAATTGAAATCAATGCCGAAAGTTGATAAGTTGGTGAAAAAGCACTCTTATTACAATTCATTAGGCGCGAAAGATGCAGATATACTTCTCAAAAAAGTAAAAGGTATGTCACCGTTGAGAACAATGATTGTATTTGGTTTTGTGTACAGATACTTTGTTCCGGTTGCGGTTACAAAACCTGCAAACAAACTTTGCGATATGTATCTGCAAAAGAAAAAAGCAAAAGAGGAAAATGCACAAAAAGCATAATGAAAAAGGACATCCACAGATGTCCTTTTTACTTGAAAAAAAAAGAAATTTATAGTATATTTTAAGCGGGGTGACATATTGGAAAGAGATTATTTAGAAACAATTGCAAAAGAATGTAATTTATATGACCTGACTGATGTCAATGCTGTTATTAAGAAAATTCAAGCGCTTGATGAGGTTTATGAACGTGATAATCTCGTTGAAATATACGGTTATTTTCTTGAAGTTTCTAAAAATCCAGATATTTTAATGTGTGTAATCCAGTGTTCCGACAGAATCAGAGATAAAGCAATTCTAGGCAGACTTTTGGATTTACTTTTGTTGAAGGAAGATTCATTTATTAATGTTCGTGTAATGTGCGCTAAAGCTGCTGCTAATTTAAAAGATACATCAGTCGTGACGGCTCTTTTGTATTGCTTGAATAATAAGGATGAAAATTATAAGGTTCGTCTTGCCTGTGCGGATGCACTAGGTAAAATCGGTGACAGATACGCAGTTGCTCCGTTGATTGCGGTTGTAAAAGATGAGGATGAAAAATCGGTTTATCTGCGTGAATCCTGTGCTTCGGCACTTGGAATGCTTGGTGATTTGAGAGCAGTTGATCCTTTAGTAAGTATTTTGGAAACTCAAAAAGGAATTTGGAATAAGTTTACATTCCTAAAAGAACGTGTTATAGAGGCGCTTGGAAAATTAAGACTTGATGATAACGAACGGGTTTTTAATGCGTTGAAAAATTCTCTTGTTGATGAATCTCCGCAGATTAGAATTAATGCTATTGAAGCGATTATGGAAAGTGAAAATCCGCGCTCTGTTGAAACTATCAAAACTTGTCTTGTTGAAGATGTCGATGAAGAAGTTAAGAAAAATGCTTTAATTGCGCTTTATAACCTTATCGGACGTGAGATTTTGGATGAAGTTGCAAACAGCCCTGATTTTTCTGATAGTTTGAAAATGGAAGCTGTTTCAATGATTTCGGAGTATGAAGAAGATGAGTAAAGGTATTATTCTCTTGTCAGGCGGGCTTGATAGTCTTGTAAGTTTAGGACTTGGCGGATATGGAGTTTCGCTTGCTTTGACTTTTGATTACGGGCAAAAATCTGTGAATGACGAAATTGAAGCATCTCGAAAGATTTGTGAATATTACGGCATTGAGCATAAAGTAATTAAACTTGATTGGCTAAAGGATATAACACATACTGCCCTTGTTGCTGATATTGATTTACCTGATAAAATTGATGAAAATTCTGCCAAAAGTGTTTGGATTCCAAACCGCAACGGGCTTTTTCTAAATATTGCAGGAAGTTTTGCTGATGCTGAAGATTATGACTATATTCTAATCGGTGCTAATAAGGAGGAGGCTCAGACTTTTCCTGATAATACAAAAGAGTTTATTGAAAGGGTAAATGCGGAATTTGAATTCTCAACCAGAAAGCATCCTAAAGTTATAGCACCCTTGATAAATTACAATAAAAATGATATAGTAAAACTTGCATTAGAGCATAGAATACCTCTAGGCCTTGTTAAAAGTTGTTACGCTGGAGGGGAAAGACATTGCGGGAAATGCGAATCTTGTATAAGATTGAAAAATGCACTTACATTTAATCATGCAGATAAATATATAAAGGAATTGTTTTGAAAACTTTATTAACAGATAACGAAATTAAATATGAAGGCTGGCAGTTATGCCCGCATTGGATTTATAAGAATTTTAAAATTCAGGGCGACGCGACTGTCGCATTTATCGGTGAATGCGAAGTTAAGCTGACGGAAATGGTTGATATAGAGGACGTTATTAATGACGAGCCGATTTACAGTAAATCAATGCTCAGCTTTATATCAGAACAGTTCAATATAGGGCTTGTTGAGGGTGTTTTCAGGCAAAGACTTCTTATTTGTATTATTAAAGAAGTGTTGGAAAAACGCGGATTTAAGATTACAAGATGTGGTGACGATTTGTTTTTTGAAGGTAAAAAGTTAACTGTGTCAATCGCGACAAAGTCTGCAACGTCTGTTTTAATCCATACGGGAATAAATATTTTGTCTGACGGAGCGCCTGTCAAAGCAAGCGGTTTGACAAGTGAATTGGGTATAACTGATATTAAGGATTTGGCGCAGGAAATTATGAATAACTATGCTGAAGAAATTGATGATATAATTATGGCATCAACAAAAGTTAGAGGTGTATAATGCAGGAAGATTTAAAAAAATCAGCTCATATAAGTTATAAAGAATATCAAAAAAAGATTACAAAAAAGCCTAATGAAGGTATTGCTATTTTTGTATCTGCATTTTTTATCTTGCTTCTATTATTTTTAGGAATTGCGAAACAGATTTCTCCTGAAATTGATGTTTCTATAGGTGATGATAATGCAAAAATCTCTCAAGAGGAGGATGAAAAGTCTGTTGTTGACGAACGCTTAAAACTCTTGCAGATGGAAGATAACAACGAAAATATTTTTTCTCCAGAACTGGATGAAAAAGTTGTAATTCCTGAGAAAAAAGAAGAAGTTAAAATTGAAGAAGAAATAAAGCTTTCTGAAAAAGAAGCATCTCCAAAACCGACGGAAACTGCAACACCAGCAGCATCAAAAGTTGTTGTTGGATATTATCAGACAAAAGAGCAGGCTGAGGTTGCAAAAGGTATAATTGCAGAATCAGGTTTAAATATTTCTCCGTTTGTAAGAAGTATCGGGGGAGCATATACAATTCAGGTAGGCTCATATTCTACACGTGAAAAGGCTCAAAGTGTTGTAAATGACTTACTCCGAAATAATTATCCTGCAAGGATTATTTCTGAGTAGTTATAGCAGATAAGTTTGATGATTATACGAAATTTTTAAGATATTTATATCTTAGAACCAGTTGCACAAATCATTGTTGCAAAGTACTTTTTCTAAATCAGACATTGTATTTTCGTTTGTCATTTCATAAGTTACGGGTGTGATTGAAATTTTATTGTTTCTAACCGCTGCAATATCTGTGTTTGCATCAACAGGCTCTGTTATAAGTTCTCCAGCCATCCAGTAGTATACTTTTCCGCGCGGGTCAACTCTTTTTTCATAATTGTCGGTAAACATCTTCCTGCCGAGTTCTGTTATTGCAACACCGGCAATATCTTCTTCATCAAGTGCAGGAACATTAATATTTAACAAACTTTTTTTAGGAAATGTAAATTGCGAAAGTTTTGGTAAAAGTGCGTTAACAAATTTTGCCGCAAATCTGAAACTGTCCATTTCATAATGCATACTGGCTAAAGACATTGCAATACTTGGAACTCCGAGCATTGCTCCTTCCATTGCACAGCTAACAGTTCCCGAATATAAAATATCAGCACCAAGATTTGGTCCGTGATTAATGCCTGAAATGATTATATCAGGCTGTTCTTCGGGTGATAAAATTGCATTAATACCTATTTTAATACAGTCCCCGGGCGTACCTGTGGTTACCCAGGCTCTTTTTACATTAGCGTAAGCTTCAACTTCTTCAACTCTTATTGGAGTATGAAGTGTCAAAGAATGTCCTGCTGCACTTCTTTCTCTGTCAGGTGCAATTACGTATACTTCATGTTGCTCAGCCAGTGCTTCAGATAAGCATCTTATGCCGTTAGCTGCAATTCCGTCGTCATTAGAAATCAATATTTTCATAATTGTATAATATCATAATTTTATATTAATTTTTGTAACAAAAACGTGTAATATTACCTTAGTATAGCAATTTTATATATCAAAAATTGTTTATATATATGACACGAGGAAAGCATAAAACGAGGAATCAGAAAAAACGTTTTATTGCACACTACACTTCACACTATTACGAGGAATTATGAAACAAGAATTCCAACTCTCGACTTTACGTCGGGAGTTTTTTTTGCAGGCTGAGCCTGCACGCAATACATTGGGTTTTGGATAAGCTTATTTAACTATGGCGAGCCCGTAGTGCTACTTATTAATAATCGCTAAAATCTCAGCAAGCTTACCCGAGTTATTATCCTTAAACTTGATTTCATGCTTTGTTTCTTCAGGAGTAAACTCTGATTTTTGATAATTGATTAAATATTTCATAAATTCCGGACTGAACATACAAACACCTTTCCTACATCTATATAAAAACACATGACTTTATTTTTTTGCCTAATATTTACAAATTATTTACAATGTTTTGTGATATAATAACATTATGCGTCAATCATCAATAATAGATATAATCTCACCAATCATGGCAGGACCATCCAGTTCGCATACTGCAGGCGCTGTCAGGCTTGGGCTTTTGGCAAGAAATGTTTATAATGCAAAGCCCGATAAAATAACGTTCAAACTTTATAATTCTTATGCATTGACAGGTAAAGGACATGGTACGGACAAAGGTCTGCTCGCAGGTGTTCTTGGGTTTGCTGTTGATGATGAGAGAATTAAAAATATTTTTGAAACTCCCGAAGCCAAAGAAATTGAATATGAGTTTGAATATTTACAAGATTTTAACAGGCATCCGAATGCCGTTGATTTTATTTTTGAAGGCGGTTTGAATTTTACTGTATCGGGTGATTCCGTCGGTGCAGGTGAAATCCTTATGACAAAGATAAATAATTTTTCCGTAAACTTAAACGGAAAATATAATACAATTTTGCTTGTTTATGATGATAAACCAGGAGTAATCTCAAAAGTTACAGGTATGATTCAGGCAGATAATGTTAATATCGCATCTCTCCACTGTGACAGAAGCGGTAAAGGTAAAGATGCTTCAATGTGTATTTGTATAGATGGTGATTTGACTAAAAATTGCTTAAATCATTTAAGTGATTTGAAAGATATGTATATTGTAAGATATATCAGGAAATTAGAAAATGAATAATATAAATACATTCAGGCAGTTGTACTATGCCTGCAAAGAGAAAAATAAAGCGATTTATGAAATTGCACTGGATAATGAAGTATCCAAAGGCGAATACAGTGAATATCATGTAAGATTGCAAGCTAAAAAAAGTTTGGATGCTATGAAAGATGCCATAAAAATAGGGCTGACCTGCACAGAACCATCACCCAGCGGAATGAGCGGGGATGATTGCCATAAACTTCAAAAATCAACTACAAAATCTATTTTGAGTGAAACTGCTCAAAAAATTATGAAATATGCACTTGCAACAAGTGAGCAAAATTTGCGTATGGGTAGAATTGTAGCCTGTCCTACGGCAGGTTCTTGCGGAATTGTTCCTGCTGTATTGATTGCTTTTGCTGAAGATAATAATATTTCAGAAAATGAGCAGATTAATGCACTTATTACTGCAGGTGAAGTTGGCAGACTTGTTGCAAATAAAATGGCATTGGCAGGAGCTGTTGGCGGGTGCCAGGCAGAATGCGGGGTTGCATCGGCTATGGCAACTGCTGCATTAACTCAAATGCGCGGAGGGTCTGTTAAACAGGTTGTAAATGCAGTTGCGCTTGCTTTGAAAAATATTTTGGGACTTACCTGCGACCCTGTCTGCGGACTTGTGGAAATACCTTGTGTAAAAAGAAATCCGTTTTTAGCAATTCATGCAGTTACAGCTTCTGAACTTGCAATGGCTGACATAATTTCAAAAATTCCGATAGATGAGGTTGTTGATGCAATGGAGCAGACTGGTCAATTAATGTCGCCATTATTGAAAGAAAGTTCTCAAGGCGGTTTGGCAAAAACTAAAACTGCAGTCGCATTAGAGAAAAATATTTTAAAATAGTTAAGTTTTGTAACAAGTTTTAAAAATTTAGGCAATTATATGGAAATTATATTCTTTATATATATATAAGAGATAGATGTATAATTATAAGGAGTATAATTATGGGCGTAGAATTTAATACAGAGAATCCAACTTTTGGCTTAATAAAACCTAAAAAGCAAAATACTGATACTCAGGCAGGTGCGCAAGTTGCTTTTAATACAACATTGGAAGATTTTACGAAAAAAGGTTATATTGCACCTCCAGGGTTGACTGAGGGAGGTTCTTGTTTCACACAAGCCTAATTTTGCAAAAAGATTTTGTTTAATGTAGACTAATTCATGAGGATTAGTCTACAGTGTTATTAACGGCAGATATTGGAAATACAAGTATTACATTAGGCATTTTTGACGAGAGTGCTTTGGTTGAGGAGTTTCGTCTTGCTTCTGACAAGGATTTATCTTTGGAAGAATATGAGGTGCTTTTAAAATCTTTGTTCAAAAATTATAGTGTTCAAGGGTGCATAATTTCTTCTGTTGTTGAAGAATTAACAAAAAAATTCAAGAAAGCTGTTGATAATGTATTTAAGCTTGATGCAATTGTACTTTCAACTAATATTAATACAGGTGTAAAAATTTGCCTTGATAATCCTAAAGAGGCAGGTGCAGATAGAATTGCAAATGCAGCAGGCGCTTATGTTTTATATAATCATCCTGTGATTGTTGTTGATTTTGGAACGGCAACAACTTTTGATATTGTAAATGCTAAAGGTGAATTTATCGGCGGTGTAATTTCTCTAGGAATTATGTCTCAGATGAAAGCGTTGAATAAATTTACATCAAAACTTCCTCAAACTGATGTAACTATTTCAAATTCTGCAATAGGTCATAACACAAATGATGCAATTTTATCAGGTGTTATTAGGGGAACTGCCTGTATGATAGACGGGCTAGTTGAGCAGTGTGAAAAAGAATTAGGACAAAAAAGTGTTTTAGTTGCAACAGGCGGGTATTCAGGTTTGATTGCAAATTATTTGAAACGTCCGTTTGATTTTATTAATCCGACATTGACGCTTGAGGGTCTTCGTTATTTATATGAATTAAATGCTGTAAGTAAATTGCAGGAAATTTCCCATTAAATTTTCATTCCAGACTTGAACATTATCTGGTACAGACAATACAGTTGGTGTGAAGTTCCAGATGTATTTTATATGTGCATTTACAAGAAAATCAGCTGTACTTTGTGCGTATTTTCCAGGTACTGTAAGTATTGCAATATCAATTTCATCTTTTGATGCGGTAGCAGCAAGTTCGTACATGTTTTGGATTTCCATACCATTAATAATTTTACCGATTTTATTTTTATCGTTGTCAAAAATTGCAAGAATTTTCAGCCCGTAATCTGTGAAATTTCCGTAGTTTGCTATAGCTGTTCCTAGATTTCCAGCCCCGATAATCATTGCTTTCTTAGTTTTTTTAAAACCTAGAGTTTTTTCAATGGAAATTTTAAGTTCTTTGACAATATAACCGATACGTGATTTGCCTGAATTATTTAATAAATTAATATCTTTACGGACTTGCGAATCGTCAATATGCAAAAGTTCGGCGATTTGTTTGCTTGAAATATATTCTATATTTTTGTCAATAAAGTCTGTAAGTATGCAGTGATATAGTGTTAAGCGGTTTATAACTTTATCAGATATTTTTTTGTTCATTTAATTGTTATTCCTGTTTTCTTCATCTTTGATAAATTTTGCTAATTGTTCAAGATGTTTGTCTTCAATTGCTTCAATAAGTTCAGTAACTGATTGAATTTTACCGAGCGCAAATCCTGTTTCAGCAAGCAGAACACAGTCATTGCAAAGTCTGTAACCCTCATATTCTATAGAGCCAGCAAGACATTTTGTTTCACCGCAGCAGTCGCAGTCAAAAGTTTCATCAATAATATCAGGGTTATCCTCGATATCATCAAGACGCATCTGTTCAACTACTTGTGCCATTTCTTCAATTATCTCGTGTTCTGATTTCATAAAATAAGCTCCTTCATTTTACTTACTGCTTCAGGTAATCCTGTAAATATAGCACGCGAAATTATGCTGTGTCCGATATTCAATTCATAAAGTCCGTCGATTTCATGCATTCTATGAACGTTTTCGTAATTAAGTCCGTGTCCAGCATTAACTTTTAAACCTAAGCTTTGTGCAAGTTCAGCTGATTTTTTGAGTTTTTGAAATTCGGCTTCTTCATCTTCGTATCCGAAACATTCGGAATAAGTTCCCGTGTGCATTTCGATAAACTGTGCACCTGTTTTAGCTGAAGCTCTTACCTGTTCTTCATCAGGGTCAATAAATAAGCTGACCAAAATTCCCGCATCTAAAAGCGGTTTAATAAATTCTGTAACTTTGTCCAATTGTCCTGCAACATCAAGTCCGCCCTCTGTTGTAACTTCCTGACGTTTTTCGGGTACAAGACAAATTGAATGGGGGTTAATCTCAAGTGCGATTTTTTGAATATCATCAGCCATTGCCATCTCAAGATTTAGTCTTGTTTTTAAAGTATTAATGAGGGTATAAACATCTTCATTTTTAATATGGCGTCTATCTTCTCTCAAGTGTGTTGTGATTGAGGCTGCACCATTTTGTTCTGCAATTTCTGCACCTTTGATAATGCTCGGTTCAATTCCGCCTCGTGCGTTTCTTAAAGTTGCGATATGATCTATATTTACACCTAGTAACATTTTTTTTATCCTCTCCGCCGACATTGGTCGGACTTTTTATTTATTGGTCAGTCACTTCGCTCATTTTATTCGCTTGTTCCCGTTTTATCTTTTCTTTATCGACAATAATGCTGTATATGACGGCAGAATCGTTGTTTTACCGTCTTTTGCGGCTTTGTCTATTGCTTTTTTTATGTTCGGTTCTATTATAATTTTTTCCTGCGGTATTCCTGCATATTTCAAACGTAACGCCATATCGTTTGCACGAATTCCTGATGTGATTATGAGTTTTTTTGCATCTTTCAACTGTTCAAAATCGCTGTCCCAAAGCCAGCTTATGTCGCGTCCGTCTGCGTAATTGTCATTTATGGCAATCACGATGTTTGAATTCAAATCAACTGTTTTTAAAACTTCGCTTGCGCCTGTGGGGTTTTTGATAAGTTGTATAAGTGCAGGATTCCCGTTTATAATCCTTTTTTCTGTTCTGCCAAAAATGCTGTGGTAAGTGTCAAGAGCTTTTTGGATTTGTTCTGTATTTAACCCGAGCTCCAGTCCAAAAGCAATGGATGCAAGTGCATTATAAGCATTATAAAGTCCTGTAAGATTGACTTTGAATCTCTGTCCTTTTAGGGTAATTATTGAATAATCTTCAAATACTTCCACATCTGCGGGGTAATCACATTCGTGTCGTCTGTAACCGCATTTGGGGCAGAAATAGTGTCCCTGTTGTGCAAAAAATTGTTTTGAATATTCCAGAGGGTGACCGCACATACAGTTAAATACTTCTGAGGGGGCGTTTGATTTTGTTGAGCATTTTACGTTTTCAAACCCGTAATAAACTGCATATTTTGTCCTGTCAAATGTTGCAACAAGCGGATCATCGGCGTTTAAGATAAGTTTTAAATCAGGGTTTTTTCTGATTGCGTTTTTAATAAATTCTGCAGTTGTATTAAGTTCTCCGTATCTATCTAATTGGTCACGGAAAAGGTTTGTTACAATAAGATAATCAGACTTCATATAGTCATAAAGTTTGGTTAAATAAGCCTCATCACTTTCGATTACCGCATAATCATAGTGTCTGCATGGTGCTATAGCAAACATATTTGCAACACCTGTGAGCATATTTGCTCCCTCAAGGTTATGGATAACTTTTTGTCTGTTAGTTTCTAATATATGTGCCATAAGTCCTGAAGTTGTCGACTTCCCGTTAGTTCCCGTTACTGTAACAACATCTTTTGAAATATACTTTTGGCAGTGTTTTAAAAAATCTGGACAGATTTTTAACACCAGCATTCCGACAAACGATGTTCCTGATGATTTATTTCTGATTTTTATGGCTAAATAAGCAAGTTTTGCTATGATTAATGATAAATAAAATCTCATAAATAGTCCTTTAGACGTATTCCCCTAATCTGACTTATATATTACTATAAAAACTGTAAAATGTATATGTTTATTGCAATAATTTTCATAGCAGAACTTATAATTGTCCTGAATTTAATCATGTTGATAGTTAAGGCAGATAAAAAAGTGCGTTATTATAATTCCTGTGTTGATGCTTTCAACCCGCTTGCGCAGACTGCTCTCCAATATACAAGATGTATGGTTCGCTCATTTAATAATTCTTTCGGCAATGCTTTAACATTTATTAAAAAGAAAAAAGAGCAGGTTATCTTTAAGACTTTATTTATGATTTCTATATATGCGATGTTGATAGTGTTTAAAATTAAAATGAATAAGGCTTCAAAAATTTATAAGTTAGTGAGCGTAATACGTGATTTGACGCTTGAATTGACCGTTTAGCTTGTAAAATTTTAAAAAATATGATAGAATAAATTTGTACTATTTAAAGGGTAAAAAACGGGCGCGAACGTATGTGAGCGACTGACCAAAATATAAAAAGTCTGACCAAGGTTGGCGGAAAGGGTAAAAAATGAGTAAAAACAAATCATTAATGTTCGGTATGGGTTTGCTTGCAGGTGTTGTCGGCGGGCTTGTTGCAGGTGTTTTATTTGCTCCTAAATCAGGCGAAGAATCAAGACGCCAGATTAAAGAGACTGCGTGTGAATTGTATGAAAAACATTCTCCTGCTATCAAAGAAGCAAAAAAACAGGCACTTGAAAATGTCGATTTGATGAAATATAAGTTAGAAAGACAATTGAGAAAATTTAATAATATGGTAAAATCAAAAAAACTTCTTAAAGCAAAAGAGCTTGAAGAAATGGATGATTATAATTATTAGGAGTCGAAAATGGAGATGTCACAAATAGCGTTAAATCAAGGGTTAACTTTTCTTGCTTGGTCAACAGGTATTGTTGTTATTATCGTTGCAGGATTTCTTGTTAAACTTTTGATTGACCTTTCAGTGTTAGCTAAGAACTTAAATCAAACTTCGATTATCGTTAATACGGAATTAAAACCGACTCTTAACGAATTAAATCAAACATTGAGTTCAATTAATGAAATCGTTAAAAATACCGATAAAGGTGTGGGTGATTTTAAATCAGCAATTTCAGGTTTTGTTGATAAGACAAGATTGGTATCGGGAACTTTGTTCGGCGGTTTGATTAAAGGTTTTACAACAGCATACAATATGTTTAAAAAATAGCCGTTTAGCGGGATTATTTATTGATATTTAAACGCTAAAATACAAAAGAAACAGTAAAGGAGAATATTTATTATGTCAGCAGGTAAATTTTTAGCAGGTTTTATAGTAGGCGGTGCAATCGGTGCTATTGCAGGTGTTTTGTTAGCACCAAAATCAGGTGAAGAAACTCGCCAGATGATTGCAGACGGTGCAAAAGATGCTCTAAAACGTGCAGATGAAACAGTTAAAGAAATTCAATCAAAAGCAGATGATGTTGTTTCTGATATGCAGAAAAAAGGCGACGAAATTAAAGAAAAACTTCAAAACCTTATTAATCAGCAGAAAGAAGCAAAACAAGAAGCTTAAAAAAGAGGGGCATTATGCCCCTTTATTTCTTTTTAAAGCATCATCAAGAGCTTTTTCCAAAACGGTGATTTTGTTTTCAAGAACTTTAATTTTAGCTTCACCGTTTGTGTTTGAGATTGAACCTTTTTCAAGCTCGCGTTTGTATGCGTTGAATTTTTCTTTTAGTGAAAAATACAGAGGGCCGAAGAAAAATATCACTGAAAGAATTCCGAGGAAAAATATTATTAATGTATAAATTGCAAAATCGAAATTAATTGTGTGGACAGAAAGATTTGTCAGTTCTGCAAATTTTGGGCTTAATAAATTGATAGTCACATTGTTGTGATAATTCATTAATATCAAGAAGCCTGCACATAAGGCTGAAATTATTGATAACGCTTGCATTTTTTATCCTCTTAGATATCGTAAAACTTTATTGATTTTTTCATCGGGTTCAATTTCCAAATTTATTATTTCATTTCCAAACGGTTTTGTAAAGCTTAAATAATATGATTGCAAAACCTGTTCTTCTGTTTTAACTTTTCCGTGTCCTGCCCCGTATAAAGTGTCATTGTAAACAGGGTGTTTTAAATGACTCATATGAGTGCGGATTTGATGAGTTCTGCCCGTTATAAGAGTTATGTCAATATATGTATGTTCTTTAAATCGTTCCAAAACCCTTATGCTGGTCAAGCTTTGCTTGCCGTCTTCTCTGACCATCATTTTGTGAGGTTGGTTCGGGTTTCTGCCAATGGGAAGATTTATTTCAAATTCATCGTCTTTTACAACCCCTTTAACTATTGCTCTGTATTTTTTTGTAAGAGTATGTTCTCTTATTTGACGGCTTAAGAATTCATGCGCATCATTGTTTTTAGCAATCATTAAAAGTCCAGATGTGTTGCGGTCAAGTCGATGTAAAATTCCTCTCCTAAATTCACCGTTTAGGTTCGATAAATTCTCTCCATATTTGTATAAAAGTGCGTTAACAAGAGTATTTTCTCGTTCAAGTGTTGTCGGATGCGTAAGCATTCCTGACGGTTTGTTTACGACAAGCATGTTTTCATCTTCATAAACAATATCAAGCGGAATGTTTTGAGGCGGAATAGTTAAATCTTCCTGCTCAGGAATTTCAAACTCTATTTTGTCATTTTCTTTGAGTATATATGACGGTTTTTTGCTTGTATTATTAATTTTTACAGCACCTGACTTGATGAAATTTTGAATTTTTGAACGCGACAAATCCGGAGTTATTTCTGCTAAATAACTGTCCAGTCTTTTATTTTCATCATTTTCGTCAATAAAAATAATCATTTCCTAATCAATTATAGCATAATATTTTGTTACAAAAAAGCAATTTTATATTAGTTCTTGTTTTAAATATAATATAGGGGAATATTATGTTTAATGAAATTGGAAACAACTACGCATATCAGGCTTGGAATTATTACAACAACTATTACAGTAATTATTATAATTCTGTAATGACTGTGCCTTTTCGGGGGGGGGGCATTTAGAGCCTTATTCCCATGGTGATATTTTTCAATATAACAAAAAATCCGATAATAATACCACAGAGAAAAAGATAGGTAAGCCTAAAGAGAAAAAAGAGGGTTTATCAACCACATCAAAAGTTTTAATAGGACTTGGTGTTGTTGCGGCAGGTATATTGGCGTTAAAGTGCGGTAAAGCTCCTAAGGTTTCGCAAACTAAAAAACTTGCAGAAAAGATTAATTTTAAACCTGCTGAAACTCTTGATGAAGCAGTCACTTTCGGTAAAAATAATTTAGGTATTCAAAACTACAGGGGATTTGAAACCGCTGATAAAGATGTTGTAAATTATGCTAATGAAGCTTTTGTTAATGTAAGTAATAAAATGAACGGAAATACAAATTTACCTAAATACCTTGAATTTAGAAATTTTGAAGGTGGGTATGCTGCAACAACAACAGATGGCGGAATTGTATTAAATAAAGATTTCTTCCTTAATATAGATCGCGAACTTGCAGGTCGTTTAAGTGTCTTGGAAAAGCAAGGTGTTTTAATCAGAAACATGGAAAATCAAATTGGAGTTTCAGAATTTATTGATGAGGCTTATGCTAAAGATATACTTAAACACATAGAAAGATATAATAAAGGTGAGATTTCTACATTTAAAGATAAAATGTATTTGTATAATTACTTTGATGAAGCTCTTCAAGTAGGAAGTGCTCCCTTTAATTCTCCTCTTAAATCAATAAAAGCAATATTAAATAATAATGAAGCTGTTAAAGTATTAAATAGTAAAGGTATTTTAACAGATATTGCACAAATAGAAAAGCTTTCTCCAAAAGAACAAGTTTCTCTGTTTAAGAAAATGATTAAGGATGGAAATCTCCCTGTTGTTTTTGGAGAAGGGGCAGGGAAAAATGTTT
Source organism: uncultured bacterium (assembly GCA_948964545.1). Taxonomy (GTDB): domain Bacteria; phylum Cyanobacteriota; class Vampirovibrionia; order Gastranaerophilales; family Gastranaerophilaceae; genus Stercorousia. The sequence goes on from CAREDV010000001.1 coordinate 416,162, forward strand.
CACCGTTTCATGCAATTTATCATGAAGTCGGGCATTTAAATGACAATATTGTTTCAGGTGCTTGGTTGAATCAAACTGATAAACAAATTGCGGGTTTGGTTTCTAATTATGCACAATCGGCTCCGCGTGAATTTGTTGCAGAAACTTATGCCAAACTAATTGTAGGTAAAAAACTACCTGATGAAGTACTTGCTTTGTATAAAAAATTGAACGGACCGACGGTTATTTAGTCTTTTTGATTAAAATCATCACAATCAGTGCGATTACACCAATATTTATAAAGATATCAGAAATATTAAATACAGGGAAGTTTATAAAATTTAGCTGGAAATAATCTCTTACAAAGCCGTAAATAATTCTTTCATGAAGATTGCCCGCAATCCCTGCAGATAACAATGCAATGAAAAAACAGGTTTTTAAAGAAATCGTTTTAAGATGATTGATTACATGCAATGCAAGTAAAACTAATGCTATCATTGAAAGGATTATTAATAATTCTCTTGAATCCTGTAAAATACTGAATGCAGCACCTGTATTTTTTACATAATTAAGTGAAAAAACTGCATTTGACATGTGAAAACCGCTTCTAAGATTTTCAACCATTACATTTGACAGGTAAAGGTTTGTGAAAATAAAAAATACATAACATACTACGAAATATATAAATTTACTTGCTTTGTTCATTTTTCTCAACTTTCTTATCTTCAATATTTACAAATTTATTTTCAGGTATTACATTCACTCTTGTCATAATAAAAGCAAGTCCTCTCATGTGTATATTAATATTTTCACCCTGTGCTTGCGCTTGAGCAAGACCGACTGATGCAATAGCATATTCGTTTACATTTTCTTGGTTTGACATAAATACGCGTTCTAAAATATTGTCATTTGATATGCGTCTGAAATTGTCTTCGGTTTTTGTCTGCGGATATACAATTTTTTCTCTGCTTATTGAAGCAACGGCATCAACCCCTTGAGGAACATTGATTTTTAATGTTGTTGTGTAATATTTTCCTGCCCCTATTTGTTTCGGTGTATCTAATTCCACATTAACATATCTTGCACCGCCGTATTTTAAGGTTGAAGTTTCTTCTAAAACATCTTCCGATTCAATCAGCCAAATTTCGCCATGTTTTTGTAGATGATAAATGCATTTTGTAACAGAATAAAGTTCTCCGACGGTTTCAAAATCTCCGATTTGTTCTTTGGGAGCAGAAACAGCGGTTTCTGTTACATATACCCTTGCATAATTATCCGTAAATTCAATATTGTCAATTTGTGTTGAATATGTAATATCTGGATATGTTTTCCAGGTATCTTCAACCATTTTCATATAAGTATCGTAATTAAACCCGTCAGAATTTGTAAAATCTTTAGAATAAACTGATTGTAGTCCTGTCAGGCAGTGCTTATTAGCCTGTTTAATCATTTCGCCGAAAAGAGCTTTAATTTCGGCATTCTTTTTTTTGTCGATTTGTCTTTGTTCGATTTTTGTTATTTGGTCTTTGAAAAGACCTGCCTGTGCAGGAGTTTGAACAGATAATAATAAAGCTAAAATTAAAAATACGGATATCTTTTTCATGACTCATATTATACATGAAAAGTATTTTTATGTTAATATTTTATTCATTAGAGAGGATAAAAAATGAGAGATACATATTTTCCACAGGAAATAGAAAAAAAATGGCAGAAAATTTGGGAAGAAACAGGAGCGTTTAAAACTCCAGATGAAAGTGATAAACCTAAATATTATGCGCTTTCAATGCTTCCATATCCGTCAGGTAAACTGCACATGGGGCATGTTAGAAATTATACAATTACAGATGTTATTGCACGTTTTAAAAAGATGAATGGGTTTAATGTACTTCATCCAATGGGTTGGGACAGTTTTGGCCTTCCAGCAGAAAATGCTGCAATGAAACATGGCGCAGAACCTGAAAAATGGACTCTGGAAAATATAGCTTATATGACAAAACAATTAAAGATGCTTGGACTTTCTTATGATTGGGACAGAGAAATTGCAACTTGTCTGCCTGACTATTACAAATGGACACAGTGGCTGTTTTTACAATTATATAAAAAAGGTCTTGCATATAAAAAAGATGCTTCAGTTAACTGGTGTAACGAATGCGGAACAGTGCTTGCAAATGAACAGGTAATCGACGGCAAATGCTGGAGATGCGACAGCGTAGTTGAGAAAAAATATTTATCTCAATGGTTCTTTAAAATTACTGAATACGCAGAAGAACTCTTAAAAGATTTGGATAAACTCCCTGGCTGGGGCGACAACGTAAAAACTATGCAGGCTAATTGGATTGGAAAATCTGAGGGCGCAATTTTTAGGTTTAAAGTTGTTGAAAACGACCTTGAAGTTCCTGTTTATACAACAAGACCCGATACAGTTCACGGTGTAACTTACCTTGTTGTAGCACCTGAATATAAAGATATTGAAGCTTTGACAACTCCAGAAAATAAAGAGGCGGTTGAAGCGTATCGAGCTAATGCACGTAAAATGACAGAAATCGAAAGACTTTCTAGTGACAGGGTTAAAACAGGTGTACCTCTTGGTACTCACTGTATAAATCCATTTACAGGCGAAAAATTCCCGTTATGGACAGCGGATTATGCTTTGGCTGAATATGGAACAGGTGCTGTAATGGCTGTTCCAGCACATGATGAGCGAGATTTTGATTTTGCTAAAAAATATAATCTTCCTATGAAAGTTGTTATACAAAATCTTGAGAACCCATCAGACTGCAAAGAAGAAGCTTATACAGAAGAAGGTATTCTTGTTAATTCAAATGAGTTTAACGGAATGAAAAATACTGAAGCGAAAAAAGCTATTACTCAAAAGGGTGTAGATCAAGCTTTTGGGGAATTTAAAACTCAATACAGATTAAGAGATTGGTTAATATCACGTCAGCGTTACTGGGGAGCGCCTATTCCTGTTGTTTACTGCGAAAAATGCGGTATTCAGCCGGTTCCCGAGGAACAATTGCCTGTATTATTACCGAAAGATGTTGATTTCTCGGTAGTCGGCAAATCTCCGATTACAACTTCAAAAACTTTCGCTGAAACTACCTGCCCGTGCTGCGGCGGAAAAGCAAGACGCGAAACTGATACAATGGATACATTCGTATGTTCAAGCTGGTATTATATGAGATATGCAGATGCGAAAAACGTTAAAGCGCCGTTTGATAAAGAATTAATTAACCGCTGGCTTCCTGTTGATCAGTATGTAGGCGGTATTGAGCATGCAATTTTGCACCTTTTATATTCAAGGTTTTTCACAAAAGCATTGAGAGATTTAGGCTTACTTGATTTTGACGAACCTTTCAAAAACCTTTTAACTCAAGGTATGGTTCTAAAAGACGGTGCGAAAATGTCTAAATCTAAAGGCAACACTGTTGACCCCGATGAAATATTTGAAAATTACGGGGCAGATACTGCAAGATTATTTATTTTGTCTGATTCTCCGCCAGCAAGAGATTTTGACTGGTCGGATGCAGGTGTTGAGGGATGCTACAAATTCTTAAACAGAGTTTGGAGATTGATTTCTTCAAATGCAGAAAATATAAGTGTTTCTTACACATTGCCTTCAGGTTTGACAAAAGAAAACGACGATTTGGTTCGTGTTGTTCACATGGCAATCAAAGGAATTACAAATGATATTTCTAACGACTTCCAGTTCAATACTGTAATTTCTAAATACAGAGAACTTGTTAATGCGATTTACGATTGGCAGGGTAAAAAATCAGAACTAAACGATGCAGATAAAGCTGTTTTAAGTTTTGCAATTACAACATTAATTAAATTAATGTCGCCTGTTGCTGTTCACTTAACTGAAGAAGCCTGGACAGAACTTGGCGGAGAGGGTTCAATCCACGCTCAAGATTGGCCTGTTTGGGATGAAAACCTTGCAAAAGCAAGTTCAATTACTCTTGTTGTTCAGATTAATGGAAAATTAAAAGATAAGATTGAGGCAGATGAGGCTTTAAATCAAGACGAACTAAAAGAGCTTGCTCTATCAAGTCCGAAAGTCAAAGAATTGACAGAGGGCAAGACGATTGTGAAAACGATTGTTGTACCAAAGAAACTCGTTAATATTGTTGTTAAATAAAAAAAGTCCCTCAGGGACTTTTTTTATACTACAAAACCTTTGCGATCTTGCAGGTATTCTATTTCTATAACCCGTCCCAGGTCTGCAAATTCGTTATTGCAGGCTTTGTTATATTCCATTATGACATAATTAATTGGTAAATTCGTGACGGAGATTACAGCATACGGATATTTTTTATTGTTATCATGTGTATTTTTTATAAGGATTTTAGTTTCATCTTTACATAGTTTGCCGTTTTCTTTTTTTTGCTGGATACCCAGAATGTTTTTAGTATCAAGAGTTGCAGCTATCTGATTTTTAGGACTTGTATATTGTATAAAACCCGTAAAATTAACAGCATTTGTTTTCATGTTTTTCTCCTTTTTTTTACTATTAAAATACAAAAATAAATTTTTTTGCTATATAATAATAAAAGAGAGGGGATAGAAATTTGGAAATATCTAAAAGAATTAATAAAATTACAGCAGAGTCTAATGGCAAAGCGGTTTCGTCGTATTATTTTATAGCAATAGGCGGGGTCGGAATGAGCGGTTTAGCAAAGTATTTGCTTGAAAACGGCTGTGAGGTTTCAGGCTCTGATATTGTTGACAGCAAATATATTGATAAATTAAGAGCGCTCGGCGCAAAAGTATATATAGGACAAAAGGCGGAAAATGTGCCGTCGGATGCCATTGTAGTTGCAAGTACGGCAATTCGTGAAGATAACCCTGAAATGATTAGGGCTAGAGAATTAGGCTTGAAAATTTATCACCGTTCAGATATTCTTGCAGAAATTTCAAGATGGGGTAAGTTCTTTTTAGGTTTTTCAGGTACTCACGGAAAAACTACTACAAGCGGATTGTGTTCTTATGTCTTGGAAAAAGCTGGTTTGCTGCCTTCTTATGTTGTTGGCGGACTTTTGCCTGATATCGGATTAAATGCGCATTCACAGGATGGTAAGTTTTTCTGTGCTGAGTTGGATGAAAGTGATGGTACTATTGTAAAATACAGCCCTAATATATGTGTAGTGAATAATTTGGAAGCTGATCATTTGGATTTTTATAAAGATGGATTGAAATCTATTTTGGAAACTTTTGAGAAGTTTATTTCAAATATGGCAGATGATGCGATTCTTCTTGTAAATAAAGATTGTAAGGGTGCAATGAGTCTGCATGGCCATAAGAGCATTACTTTTGGTTTAGAAGATGCGGATTATACTGCTTGTAATGTTGAATTCAAATCTGATTGTACAACTTTTGATATTTATTACAAAGGTGAATTTTTAACTGATTTGACAATTATTTTGCGTGGAAAACACAATGTTTATAACGCATTATCTGTTATTGCAAGTTTGCATCAGGCAGGTGTTGAGCTTGAAAAAGTTAAACCGCATTTTGCAACATTCTCTGGTATGGGCAGACGTTTTCAAAAAGTCGGTGAATTTGACGGTGTGACTATTTTTGATGATTACGCACATCATCCTACTGAAATTAAAGCAACTTTATCATCAGCTGAGGGTATGAGCGGAAAACGTGTTATTGCAGTTTTTCAGCCGCACAGATATACAAGATTGAAAAATCTCTGGAATGAATTTCTTCTTGCTTTTTCTGGTGTTGATAAGGTTTATGTGACAGATGTTTATGCTGCTTCTGAAGATGCAATTGAAGGGATTAATTCCGAAAACTTTGTAAAAGAGCTGTCTGTTGATTGTGAATATTTGCCAGGTTCAATTGCTGATGCGGCAAGAAACTTGTATCCACAATTGAAAGAAAATGATGTTGTAATCGGGCTTGGGGCAGGGTCTATTACAAATTTAGGCAAAGAACTGCTTGCAATAAATGATGGGGTAGCTAAAGTTGCTCGTTGAATATGATTTTGACATAAAAAAACTTACATCCTTTAAAATCGGCGGAAAAATTGCTAAGATGATTTTTCCTGAAAACAATGATGAGTTTGTTCGAGCTTTAGAAGAATATCCTCAAGCTTTTGTTGTTGGAAATCTTTCAAATTTGCTTGTTTCATCAAACGGTTATAACGGAGTGGTTATTTCAACATCAAAGCTAAATCAAATCAAAATCGATGGCACTTGTGTTACTGCAGGTGCAGGAGTCAGAGGTCCGAAGCTTTCTCAAACCGCTGCTGAATACGGTTTGTCAGGGTTGGAATTTATGATTGGTTTCCCAGGGTCAATAGGTGGTGAAGTTTATATGAATGCAGGGGCTAATGGCCAATGTATTGCTGATACTTTGAAATGTGCAAAGGTTTATTGTCCCGAGAGCGGGCTTATAACATTGGCAGATTTGGGTTTCGGCTACAGGACTTCAATATGCCAGAAGAAAGATTATATTGTGCTTGAGGCTGAATTTGAATTAACCCCTTGTAAGAATGTAAAAGAAAAAATGGATGAAAATCTTGCGTTTCGTAAATCTCATCAGCCGTCTTTATCTTTGCCGAATTGCGGAAGTGTATTCAAAAATCCTGAGAGAAATTCAGCAGGCAGACTTTTGGATGAATGCGGCGTGAAAGGACTTGAAGTCGGCGGGGTGAAGGTTTGGGAAAATCATGCAAACTTTATTGTTAACCACAATAATGGCACTTCAGATGATGTGATAAATTTGATGCATGAAATGCAAAAAAGAGTAAAAGAGAAGTTTGATATTGAATTAAAACCTGAAATAAGGTTTTTGGGGGTAGCGTTATGATAGATAAAAATTCAAAAATTGCAGTTTTAGCAGGCGGAATGTCATCAGAAGCAGAAGTTTCTATGCGTTCTGGCAAAGGTTGTTATGAAGCTCTAAAAAGGCTTGGATATAAGAATGCGGAATTGGTTGTAGTTGATGAAAATATTGCACAAAAATTAAAGGGATTTGACATAGCTTATAACGCGCTTCACGGTAGATACGGCGAAGACGGATGTATTCAGGGACTTTTGGAAATTTTAAAAATTCCATACACAGGATGCGGTGTTATGGCAAGTTCAGTATGTATGAATAAAGAATATACAAAAAGAATATTATCAACCTGCAAAGATATTCCGCTTATAAAATCTGTATTTGTTAGAAAAGGCGATGATGTTAAAGAAATGACAAAATCTTTGAAATATCCTTTGATTACAAAGCCTGTTTCTGAGGGTTCAAGTTTTGGCATGACAAAAGTTAATACACCTGATGAGCTTGAAAAAGCTTACCAAGACGCGATTAAATATAATGATGATGTTTTGATTGAAGAATATTTGGTGGGAATTGCTGCGACCGTTGGGATTATCGGTGACGGCAAGGAAAGACAGGTAACAGAAATTCTTGAAATGCGCCCGAAACACGAATGGTACGATTATGAGTGCAAATATACCAAGGGTATGACAGAATTTGTGCTGCCTGCAGAAATTTCTGATGAAATGACAAAAAGAGTTAAAGAAATTGCGCTCAAAGCCTTTGAAATTGCTGGGTGTTCTGGTGTTTCCAGAGTGGATTTTCATATTGTAGGAGATATTCCTTATGTATTGGAAATTAATACAAGTCCTGGAATGACCGAAACAAGCGATTTGCCAGCACAGGCTGCTGCTATGGGTATAGATTATGATAATCTGGTACAACTGATTTTAAACAGTGCAGGATTGAATAAATAATGGATGAAAATGAACAACAGATAAATATTGAGGAAAAACAAGACGGCAAGCAATTTGTTCAAAAGAAACGCCGTGAAAGAGTTGTGCGTAAAGGCAGAATGAAACAGGAGCGTTTCCGTACATTTATGCGATTTTTTATTTCTGTCGCTTTAATTGCTGGTATGGCTTATATTCTTAAAGCTGACGGCTGGTATATGGACAGCAACGCGTTTAATAAAGCTGACGGGAATTCAGTACAGATTATTAACAATAAAATTGTACCGTCTGTTAAGATTATGACAATGCTTAAAAGTAGTAATGTTCCTCATCTTCCTCTATATATGGCGCGCACAAATTCTATTAAAAAAGAATTGATGCAGCTTAAACCGATTGAAAATGTTTATATAAGGCGTTATGCTTTCCCAGCAAGAATTCAGATTATTATTAGAGAGAGAACACCAGTTATTACAATCTCACCTGATGTTAAAACAGCTCCCGTGGCGTTTTTTACATCAGACGGAACTCTTATTGGCAGAGAGTTTTTACCTCTAGACAAATCGTATAACACAATTCTTGTACTGACATACGGTAATAAAGGCGATGATTATAGAAAGTGGGATTTAGACAGGGTAAAGGAAATTCAAAAAATAGTTAAATATGTAGAATCTTATTCTAAAGAACAAGTTGAGTTTGTTGATTTTAGAAATCCAAATGATATTTTTGTGAAAATTAAAACCGTTAATATAAGAGTCGGAAAGCTTGATGAAAATGTTTACAAAAGGATTGAAAGAATACCTTCTATTCTGCCGCAGGTTAAAGATGTTGAAACTAAGGTTAAATATCTTGATTTGAGCTGGGATAAGGTTAATTATTTGAAATTAAAGTGAGGATATTATGAAGATTTCATTAGCGCAAGTAAGATTAAAAACAGGTGATTTTGATTTTAATTTTGAAAATATTATAAAAAATGTTAAAGGTGATTTGGTAATTTTTCCGCAGGCTGATATTGAAAGTCTTGGCGGAAAAGATTTAGTATTAGATGAAAAATGCAGAATCTGCCAGAGTGAATTTTACCAAAAAATTGCGGATAAAAACTTTCCGCAAAATATTTTGATAGGTGATGTCCTAATTAGAAACGGGCAGGTAGAATATTCTGATGAATATGAAATTTGCGGAAAGAAAGTTTTTGTATCTGATACTTTTATTGAAGATATTGAATGTGATTTGTATGTGTTGGCTAAAAATCGATATTTTGCTATGAATACATATAAAGAATTTGTTGACAGCATTGAAACAAAAACAAATTTTGTTTATGTAAATGCGCTTGGACTTGCTGACTGTAATGTATATGCAGGTGGAAGTTTTGCAAAAAATGCAGATAACAAACTTGTTCTTCAAATGCCTGTTTGCGAGGAAGATATTGATACGGTAGATTTTTCAAGAGTTATAGAATTTTGTGATGAGCCTATGGAAAAGCAGGTTCTTGCAGTTACAACTTTTGCTTTAAAAGAGTATTGTGAAAACACAGGGTTTAAAAAGGTAATTCTGGGGTTGTCAGGTGGGATTGACAGTGCGTTGACGGCTGCGTTGGCGGTTCAGGCGCTGGGTGCAGAAAATGTATTCGGAATTTTAATGCCGAGTATGTTTTCATCAGAAGGTAGTATTAAGGATAGTTTGAAGTTGGCAGAAAATTTAGGAATGCAAACTGTGACAGAGCCGATTACGTCGCTTTTTGAAAATTTTATGTGCGAGCGTGAAAGAAAACACGACCTTGCAGAGGAAAATTTACAGGCGCGTTTGAGAGGACTGATTTTGATGTTTTATTCAAACAGAGAAAATATGCTTCTTTTATCAACAGGTAACAAATCTGAAAGCGCAATGGGATTTGGCACGTTATACGGTGATTTAGCGGGTGGTTATAATTTGATTTGCGATTTAACCAAAACAAATGTTTATAAACTTTCAAATTACATTAACCGCGACTGCAAAATTATTCCGCAGGAGATTATTGACAAAGCACCATCGGCAGAGCTTCATCCTAATCAAAAGGATAGTGACAGGCTTCCTGAATACGATATGCTGGATGAAATTATTGAAATGTATCTTGAACAAAATATGACAGCAGATGAAATTCCATATGACAGAACGGTTGTTGATGAAGTAATCAGAAAAATTCACAGATTTCAGTTTAAGCGTCATCAAGTTTGTCTTGGCGTAAGACTTACTGAACGTGCGTTTTGCGGCGGTGTAAATCTACCTGTTGTGCAGAGATTATACTAATTATTTACCACATTTTGGCTGCGTTTTTTCAACATCGCAATGTAAATAGTCCATGTTTTCATAAGTTAAAACCCACCAAGCACAGCCTGTTGCCTGCTTTGAACTTTTAAGTTTACATTCTTCTCTTTCATAGGAGTGTTTCCAGGCACTAAGGGATTTTAATTTACCATCATAGTCATCTAAATCAGTATTATTGAATCCATTTATTTGAAAGAAAAAAGTTGCGGATGCTTTAAATATAATTTTTTCAGATTTAATAAAATTTTCTTAAAAATAATATTGCAAATTTTATAAAAAATTGTTATAATAAAGTATAAAGTTGAGGATTTTAATGGAATTAACTGTTTTAGTTGACAACAATTGTAAGATTGACTGTAATTTATTAGCAGAGCCTGCACTATCGTTTTTGCTTCAGAATGAATACCATAAAGTATTATTTGACTGCGGATATAGTGATGTGTTTATTAAAAATGCATATAAATTAGGATTAGATTTAAGCGATGTGACGGATATTGTTATATCTCATGGACACAACGACCATACTGGCGGTCTGTTACGTTTAGATGCTTTGTATCGAAAAATGTTAAAGGCAGGCATCAGCTTAAATATGAAAACGATTTTTGCAGTTCCAGATGCTTTTGATGTTAAGTTAGATAGAAATTCTAATAATATAGGTTTCCCTGGACGCGTTGAAGATTTATGTGACATTTTTGAAATTGATTATTCAAGTGAATGTATTTGGCTTACTCCAAGGCTGCTTTTTCTAGGCGTAATCCCAAAAGTTTATGAGACGGTTTATAAGTATGATGATGATACTGCGCTTGTATACAAATCAGATGATGGATTGGTTATAATCAGCGGCTGCAGTCATGTCGGTACAAAAAATTTAATTGATTATGCCAGAAAAGTTACTGGTGAAGATCGTGTAGACACATTTATAGGCGGTGTTCATCTCGTAGATAAAAGTGAATACAGAGTTAGAGAAATAGGCCTTTACCTGAAAGATTTGAATGTTAAAAACTTCTATCCTTGTCATTGTTGTGATTTAAATTCTAAACTTATTTTATCTGAATATGTAAAAGTAAAAGAAGTTTATTCTGGTCTTAAATTAACATTTAAGTAAAAAAGGTTTACAAAATGCTTGCAAATAGAAATTTTGCATAATATAATTATTATGCAGAAGTTTTATGGCTTTGGTATGCCAAAAACTTTCTTAACGACACTAAACGTGCTTAGCACAGAAAGAGGACGAAATGCCAAAAATGAAAACACACAAGTCTGCTGCAAAACGTTACAAAGTTACTGCAACAGGCAAAATTGTTAGAAGACAAGCAGGTATAGGCCACTTACTTCAACACAAATCTGCTTCAAGAAAACGCAGAATTTTCAAAACAGTATCAATTTCTGATTCACATTTTAAATTGATATCTAAAGAGTTACCTTACAGAAAGTATGCGAGATAGGAGGCAGTAAATGAGAGTAAAACGTGGTAATGTATTACGCAAAAGACATAAAAAAATCTTAAAATTAGCTAAAGGCTTTATCGGCGCTAGAAGCAGAATTTTTAAAGTTGCTAATTGTGCAGTTATGAAAGCTTTGAAATATGCTTACAGAGACAGACGTACTAACAAACGTAATATGCGTCGTTTGTGGATTGTTAGAATTAATGCAGCAGTTAGAGAACGTGGAATGAGCTATTCTAAATTCGTAAATGCTTGTAAAAAAGCTAACATTACTGTAAATAGAAAAATGCTTGCTGATTTAGCTGTTAGAGATGCTGAAGCATTTTCAGTAGTTTTTGAAGCAGCTCAAAAAGCTTCAAAATAGTGCGAACGAGCAAAATGCTAAAAATATGACTATTTAAGAGAACTTCACTATATTAGTGAAGTTCTTTTTTACATTTCTTTACAAAAAGACAATTTTTTCAAAGCAAAATACTTTATATAAATGTAAGGTTAGGTAAATTTGGAGAAATCGTTATGATAGGCAGTAACTTTGATACACCTGTTATGTATCAAGATTTAGCAAACTATACAATGAATCCGATGATGGGTATGGGTGGTATGGTTGGCGGAATTGGTGCTGCTTCTTATCTTGGCGGTATTCAAATGCGTCCTCAGCCTGATTCTGATAAAGTTCAGCTTATGAATAAGAAAAATCAAGAGGGTAACAGCACATTCAAAAAAGCTATGCTTGGTATAGGTGCTTGTCTTTTATTGGGCTTTATTCCTGTTGTAAAAAAAGGAATTAAAAATTCTGGTGGAGTATGGAAATATGTAAAAAGTTTGTTTACAAAAACTCCACCTGCTCCTAAAAAACCGTCATTGTTGAAAAGATTTAAAAATAAATTTAAGAAAAAAACATTTAAAGGTTCTTCAAAACCGTCAAAATGGTCAAGATGTAAAACTTGGTGCGGTAACAAATTCAATGCTTTTAAGGGTTTGTTTAAGAAAAAAGCACCTGTTCAAACTCCGTAGTAGTGTGTGTATAATAAACCTAAACCATAATAACCAATCTTAGTGCAAGTATTTTACATCTTGCACTTTTTTATGTATAATCAGAAAAAAAGGAGGGTTATATGGCAAAAGATTGCAGCTTTGATGTAGTATCGGAATTTGACAGACAGGAGCTTGTAAACGCGATTGATCAAGTTAAACGAGATGTAGCATCAAGATTTGATTTAAAAGATTCTGGCTCATCTGTTGAGTTGGAAGCTGATAAGATGATTACTGTTACAACTAGTGACGAGATGAAATTGAGAAATATTTATGACATTATGCAGTCTAAACTGGTTAAACGGAATTTGAGCATAAGAATTTTAGATGCACAACCTGTTGAGAATGCTCTTGGCGGTAAGGTTCGTCAGGTATATAAGCTAAGAAAAGGTTTAAATCAAGAACTTGCTAAAAAGATTGTTGCTGATATTAAAGAAAGCAAAAAGAAAGTACAAGCATCAATTCAGGGTGATCAGGTAAGAGTTTCAGGCAAAGATAAAGATGATTTGCAGGCAATTATTCAGCTCTTGCGTTCTAATGAAGAAAAATATGATTATCCTTTGCAGTTCACAAATTACAGATAAAAAATAAGCTCCTTTTGGGAGCTTATTTTGTAATTTTATTATTTTCATCAACTATTATGATAGTCGGCTTGTAATTATCCATTTCCTCAGGATTATAAAGTCCATATGCAATGATTATAACTTTGTCTCCTGGCTGGACTTTTCTTGCAGCTGCTCCGTTGAGGCAGATTTTTCCCGAATCAGCTTCGCCTTTGATTACGTATGTATGAAATCTTTCGCCATTATCAATGTCTAAGATATCAACTTTTTGCCATTCTTTTATTTTTGATGCTTTCATCAATGTCTCATCAATTGTTATTGAGCCCACATAATTTAAGTTTGCATCTGTAACCGTTGCTCTATGTATTTTTGAACTTATAAATTCTTGTAACATTTTGTTGTCCTTTTTAATATACTATATTTTAACCCAAACATATTTAAAAATCAAAAGGAGATGATTTACATCTCCTTTTGATTCTGTGTTTAATTTAATGTGCCTATAAGTTTTGTTTATAAATTTTTCTTGAATAGTTTTCGATTTTTGGTGTATCAATTTCAAAAACGTGAACTCTTGCAGAACCGAGGTTTACGGCAAGTTGATTGTCTCGAGCCTGTAGTGTACTTTGTTTACCATAAGATGGCAGGAGATTTTTAAGTTCCTGGCTTGCTTTCAATGTTGGAACATTGATTGTGCAGGAAACATTTCTGTTAACATTTTTGTTAGCAACAACAAGAAGTGTTTTTCCGTTCAAATGTCTTGCATAAGCGATTATTTGATCGTTTTTATCACCTTTTTTATCAAGCGGGATAAATGTTCCTTTGTTTATAACATCTGCGTATTTGTCTTTAAGTTCAAATGCGCTTGTCATAAATTTCCCGATTTCTGGCTGGTCGCCACCAGGTTTTCTTGACAGATTAAATATATCCAATCTGCCTCTGTGAACTGTCATTTCATGGTTATCAGTATTTGTTACTGGGTTTAGCTTATCTTCATAAGGATAAAGGTATTTGTCGCCAGACTGGTAACCGTCAACAATATATGGACTTAACATAGGCAGTGTTGCCTGTAATCCCATTGTAAGGTTGCAGTAATCAGCTCCGCCATGATACATCGGTGAAATATCATCGTGTGTTGCAAATGAACCGATTAAAGCTTTGCCTTTTGGAAGTTTATACGACATATCCAATTGTTCTTTTACATAATCGATAAAAGTCTTTGCATCAGGCCATTCGTGGAAAATATGGTATTGTCCGTAAATTGTGTCAAAGCCTGCACGTAATGAGTCTTGTGGTCTGTCATAAGGCATGTTCGCCTGTGGTGAAGCATCTTCATAAGTATAAGTTTCACCCAGCCATCCAAATTCAGGGTCGCGCATTCTAGAATAAGGTATTATGATATCCCAGAATTCAACTGGTTTTGCTCTGGCAACGTCTGCTCTGATGCCGTCAATTCCTAAATCTATACACATATCAACGTATTCTTTATGAAGTTCAAGAAGTTTTGGGTTTAAAGTTCTTTTACCCTCATCTTCCCAAGGCTGAAACATTCTGATATCATTCCATCCTTGCGGAGTTTTGGCAAGTCCGTCGCGTTCCATTGCCATTAATTGGGGATGTTTGAGAAACATATCATAAGATGCACAGCTTGGCATATCTAGCATTACTTTAATTCCGCGTTTGTGGCATTCGTCAATAAATGCTTTAAACTGCTCTTTATCACTTCTTGGATCTTTTGGGTCGATAAGTTTCGGGTCAATTCCAAGCATATCTTTCGGGGAATATAATGAACCTGCTGTTCCCATTGCTTTCATTTTTCCTGGTTCATGTATAGGTAATATATGTAATGTGTTAAAACCTTGAGCTTTAACCTCATCAAGTCTTTCTATTGCATTTAAAAAAGTTCCGTGCTGTTCGTTTCCGTCGATGTATTCATTTCCGTTCAAGTCTTTGGCATTAAAAGTTCTGGGGATAATTGCAAGGATTTTTGCCTGATTTGTTCTGAAAAGTGTTTTTAAATCATTACGATAGTCAACAGGTGTTGATGTTTCGGATTTTTTAACAGCAGGAGTATTAATCATTGCCATATTATTCAAATAAGCATTTAGCAGACCTGAATTTGTCTTTACAGGCTGAGTTTGTTGTGTCTGAACAGCTTGCTGTGTAAATGCTGGTTGAGTTTTTATTTGAAGTATATTTATTGCACTAATCATGTTTTACCTGCCTTGGAGTTTTTAGTTTTCCTAAGAAGAATTGTGTCAATACTGTTACTCCTAATAAGCCTGCGCCGAAACCGCCAAACATTTTAAGCCATTTTTTTGTATTAAATGCCTGCTGTCCTGCTTTGAAGAAAAATTCATCAGGTGCAATACCTGTTAACAAGAATTTAATGTCTGAACCTGTCTGGTTTTTACCGCTTACCAAATGGCGCGGTTTTGCAAAGTATTTATCTCCGCCGAGTCTTTCGACAATCAGCTGTCTATATCTTGAGAATTCATCTCTTATAGAAACATTTTTGTCTAAAATAGCTTTTGTATCAGGATGAATGTCATCCATAAACATAAATTTCATAGCGTTCTGGTAGAAATATTTGTCTGTTGAAATATCAGTAGCTCCCTCAGCAGCATGTCCGAGGTATTTGTTTTTAATTTTACCGTTTGCAACTTCTAATGGGCTTGTATCGGTTGAAGGGTTCGGATTTCTCTGCATATAGAATTTTGTAGCATGGTCTGATGAGTGCCCTTCAAGCATTGTAATTTTGCAAAGTTCAATAAGTTCTTCTTTAACTTCTCTGACTATTGTCATATCAGATTCTATATGTGTAATGGAATTCGGATTTGCTGCAACACGTCTGTATAAATCAAGTGTGTTAATAAGTCTGTTAAATGAACTTTTTACGCCTAATAATCTGTCTTCAACAAAAGCTTTTTGGATACGGATATAACTTCCGTTATCATTGCTTCCATTTCCGATTATTGCCTGTGCGGTATTGCCAAAACCTTGTTCTCTCAGGTTTTCTGCAAATTTGTTAAACAGTGTTTCAACTTCTTTTTCGTATGTAGTTTGAGAGCCTGTATCTGTAAGCATGTGTGATGCAAGGTCACTCGGTTTGATACGGCTGTTTAATGATGCGACCTTTTCAACAAGAACGCCCATTACTCTGTCATAAGCTGATTTATCTGATGCGATTTGTTCTAACTTGCCTCTCAAAAGTTCGCCCATAAGGTTTCTGTTAAACCTTACTTTTTCGATTTCTTTTGTTGTGAAACCGAGAGATTTCATTAATTCTTGTGATGTTTCGTTCCAGTAATTTGCAATTACTGTTTCAGGTGCTGAGCCGACTTTGATATGCGCATATTCATCCAGTGCAAGATTTCTTGCTCTAAAATTATCCAAGATGTTTGAAAGTTTTTTTAATTTACTTTGAGCAGTTTCATCAAGTAATGATGCACGAACTTCTGTTAATGCTTTTGCAATCGGATGTTCTTCTGTTTTGTTTGCGCAGATAAGTTCTCTTATATAACCCACATCTTCTGCCATATCAGGATGTGCCTGATTAAAGACATTTGCTCGGTTTATAATTTCATCTACAATTGTATTGTTGATTTCTAAATGGTCAATATGGTGGAAACTGTTTCCGCTAAATCCTTTATCCTTAAAGAATTGAATCATTTCTGTTTCATCTGGGATTACTGCTTTCAAGAATTCTGCATCTAAATCTTTGCCTGCAAATTGAGCTTGCAGATTTGCAGTTATATTTTTTGCAGTTGTGTCGCTTATAGAATATCTTCCGTCAGAAAGCATTGTTTGCAAATCTTTCTTCAGACTTTCTGATGTAACAGGGTCTAAATTTCTTGTAAGTGCATTGGTAACTGTTTCAATTAATTTTTCGTTAAGCGGTTGGTTACCGTGTTTTTTTATAATCTCTGTTATAGATTTTTCAGCAGGATTCGTCTGGTATTTTTTAGAATAGTTTTCTAAATTTGTTAGTATTTGGTCAGCTTTTTTGTTATTTTTGCTGTTCTGGTATCTCAAAAGGAAGGGCTCAGCTTGATTACAGATAAGTGCACTCATAATAGGTGTTGCAAAACCTGCAGTAAGCATCCATAGAGTATTATTTTGGACTGCAAGTTTTCTCATTTTTTCTTGAATGAAATCGCGTCTGTTTGGGATGTTTTTTGGAACTCCCATTCTGTCGCCGATTTTATCTATTTCTTTATCTGAATACAAATCCCAAGGTATAAATTGCGGGTCTTGATAGAACGGTTTTCTTCTGCCAAAACTGTCCTGATAATGTTTTTGAACATTCACACCATGGATAAGGTAAGCTGGAAGCTGGATTGCAATTTTTGGCCAAATTGCCATTGATGCAAAAAATGAACCCAAGCCTACAAATTCCATACCTTTTGTCAAAGGTGTTGTTTTTTTTGTGAACAAATATCCTGCAATTGCAAGACCGCCTGCCATCATGCCGACATCGTTAATTTTTCCAAGTTCATGGTCGTTAGCTTTACCAGTTGCGGCATGACCTATAGCTTTCATGCTGTATGTCATATTCCTGAATGTATCAATTGGAGCATATAAAATATTTCCGCTTAGGAGTTTACCTTTGCCTTTTAAAGGTTTTATAAATGTTCTGTTATTCAATTCATTTTGAATATCAAAATCAGGCTTTGGTTTAACCGTTGTCTGCTGTGGTTTGGATATGTAGTTTTGAATTAAATTTGTACTCATGAAACTACATACCTTTCGTTTTTATTAATAGTATTTTTGGTGTTGACTGATTTGTGCGAAACTGCGTTAATAACACCTAAAACTGTACTTAATGCAGCTGCGCCGATTAAAGCTTTACCTGCATGTTTTGAAACACCTTTGCCTTCGCCTTTCCAAAAATCTTTTACGCTTTCTACAAAGTTGTGACCGAAAGACTGCAGGCATTTTTTAAATTCTTTGCCTTTCCAGAATTTGAAAGTCATTACGTTAAAGAAGTTTTCCCAAGGTTTTTGGAATGCAATGCCGACACCTGTTGCCGCCCAAAGATATGATGAAATATTTTTGGCTAAATTCGTTTTTATTACAATCTCTTTTATTCTCGGTTTAACTTCCTGATCAGAATCGTTTAAGTTTTCTCCCATACCCAATTTTTTTGCAATTTTGTCATACCGATAATTTCGTTTTTGACCTTTTGCTTCATCTCCGTAAAGCAAATCCCAGCGAGGAAATTCTACACTTTCAAAAACTTTATGGTGTTCAATACTTGTTATATCTGTATCGTTTATATCGTCAGGAAGCTCGTAGATTACTTTGGCATAAGGACGTTCGGTGTCAATTCCAGTTATCATTTTAACAGGTTTGCTTACCAATGCTTTTGATGCATTTTTTAATATGCCGTAGAAAAGAACTCCGAGTGCCATTTTTTTGCCGATTGCAGAAGCTTTTGTCTTTGCAAATGGTGCAAAATGTTTATTTGCAGCGTTAAATACTGCCATCATGGTAACACTTCCGATTAAATACGGTACTGTTCCCATAGTCAGGAATTCATAGAAATTAGCGTTTTTGCTCCCTTTAAACCCCTTTGCAGGGTATAATGTCATTGCGTTTGTGAGTTTATCTATACCAATTTTAGTGCGTGTAGCAAGATTGTTATTCAAAAGCGTATCGTGGTTGTATTCCAACGATTTTTCTTTTTTATCATTTGCAGAAAAATTTATTTTATTTTTATGGTTATTAACCGCTAGAATCATTTTTACTCCACACGCATGAATCTCAATATTTTAAGATTCCTAAATTTTTTTTTTTGTTAGTTATTTTAGTATTTTTACATTTGTTAATATATACTAAAAAAAACTGCAGTTGCGATTCCTGCGATAATACAATAATATCCGAATATTTTTAATGAAAATTTAGAGATAAATTTCATAAAATATTTAATACATATATACCCTGTTATGGCAGAAACGATTGTACCCGTAATTATTGCAGTCCAATTGTATTTTACTGCTTCTTGAATATTTATTTCAAGAAGCGGATAAACCATTGATGCTCCAAGAATTATAGGAATGCTCAGCAGAAACGAATATCTTGCTGATGTTATTCTATCTAATCCTAAAAATAAACCTGTTGCAATTGTCCAACCAGAGCGTGAAAACCCTGGTAAAGAAGCTAATCCTTGTGCTATGCCTATGAAGATTGAAGTTTTTAAATCTACTTCCGATTTTTTGGCTTCGATTTTTTTTGATTTATACTCGCTGTATAAAAGTGTAAAACCTGTTATAAATAATAAAATTCCGACAATTGCAGGTGAATACACAAGTTTTTCAGCAATGTTATTAATCGGAAGTGCCATTGCAACAGTTATTGCAGTACCTGCAAGAATGAATAAGCCCAATTTAGCTTCTTGATTTGACCAATCTTTTGTTTTAAAAGCCTGCCGCATTGCTTTTAAGATATTCATAATATCTTTTCTAAAAAATATTAAAACAGCAATTAAAGTCCCGAGATGCACCATAATATCGAAAAATACTTCTTCATTCGAAGTCTGTACAATCTCAATTCCTTTAAAAACTTTATAAAAATTAGATGTAAAAACGAGGTGCGCAGAACTTGATATAGGCAAAAACTCGCTTAATCCCTGAACTATCCCCATTAATATTGCTTGTATAAGGTTCATTTTCCTCTTTCCAAAACTGTAAAATTTCTCAAAAACCCAGGTGGCGGGTGGAGCGGCTACGCTCCTTCCTCATAATAGCTGCAGCATGATGTCTGTGTTTCCCAAACATTTACTTTGCTCAGCTGAACAATTCTTTCTTTCAGCTTAGTGTAAATGAAATATGCTATCATTTCACTTGACGGGCTTTCGCCTTTAAATTCTGGAAGTTCGTTAATATCTTTATGGTCAAGCATATCCAAAACTGCGTTCAACTCTTTTTTTAATACTTTGTAATCGATTAAAATATTACTCTTGTCAAGTGTATCGCCTTTTACAAAAGCTTCTACCATCCAGTTGTGTCCATGCTGATTTTCGCATTCACCGTCGTAATTTAAAAGGTGATGTGCAGCGGCAAAAAATGCCTGTGTTTTAATTTCAAACATTATTTATTCTCCAGTATATAGTCGCAAAATTCTCTTACAGCTCCACGTCCGCCGTTTTTTGATGAAATAAAGTTTGCAATTGCTTTAACTTTTTCAACAGCATCTGCGGGACAGCCTTTTAATTTTACCTTTTCCAAAACGCAGATATCAGGCAGATCATCGCCCATATATGCCGTATTTTCAAAAGTTAAATTGTATTTTTTAAGGATTTCTTCCAATGTTGCAATTTTATTTTTTGAACCCTGATGAAGCTCTTTTATATTCAGATTTTTCGCTCTGTGTTCAACGGTTCCGTTATTTCTGGCAGTAATTATTGCGGTAATAATTCCCGCATTGTTAAGGTTTACAATCCCCTGACCGTCTTTTGCGTTGAATGTTTTGTATTCATGTCCGAACTCGTCAAAAGTTAAACTTCCGTCAGTTAATACGCCATCAACATCAAATGCAACAAGTTTTATTTCTAAATTTTCCATAGCATTATTATCCTATAAAAAGACTAAATTTATACAAAATATTTAATTTTTGTTAAATAGTTTCGATATTAAATTTATGGAAAACATAGAGCTTGATTTAACATCAATGAATATTTTTGACAGTTTAAAGACGATGGTTTTGTCATCAGCACATCATCCTGAGCGAATTTTAAAATGCAAAGGTGTGTCTGAAGATGCTAAGTCTTTAATTTCAACTTTTGAAGTCAGAAATCTTGAGTTTGTATAATTTTCATTATAAAATATTTGCGTGAAAAAAGTTTTAATACTGATATCTTTTATATTTGTATTTTTGTCATGCTGTTTTACTTCATTTGAGTTTAAAACGCCAGATATTCAATCGTCAGGTATTCAGCAAATAAGTAGGGCATGTACATCTGTTGAAAAAAGCGATGTCAGCACTGATTATTATATAGTCGGCATATCGCATTTAAATTTAACACAATATTTGTCAAATTTATTAGGAAATGTTTGTGCTGTATGTGAAAACAGTACTTATAAAAAACTAAATTTATATCTTGTATTTACGCATTGGGAAATTATTAATTCATCAAATTTGAAAATTTCCACGGTGCTTAATCCGAGAGCACCTTAGCTTTTATTCTCCCATTGTTTGTATGTTAGGCGATTTTTAAAATCGCTGAATTTTGATATGTTAAAAAAGGAGAATTTATGGAAAATTTTACAAATAATATTCAGGACGGCATAGTCATTATGCTTATTGGCATGGGTGTAGTATTTTTATTTCTTACTATTATGGTATTTGTTATGGGATGGACTTCAAAGCTTGTATTAAAGCTTAATGAAATATTTCCTGAAGAAATAAAGGAAGAAAAATCAGTTAAAAAACAAAACAAAACAGATGACAGCGAAATTGTACTAGCTATTGCAATAGCTTGTGCTCAAAGGAGAGTATAATGGAACATTTACATGCATTTGTTCAGGGGCATGCCGTAATTATTTCAGCATTAATTTTATTGACGGCATATATTTTTATTGCTCTTGAAAAGATACCTAAAGTTACCGTGGCACTTCTTGGAGCAGGTTTAACTATTCTGCTTGGCCTGGTAAGTCAGACGAAATTTGTTGGAGAAACAATAAATTCACATTATTTTATAAATTTTGTGGATTTTAATGTTATATTTCTTCTTGTATCAATGATGATTATTGTAAGCATTTCGGCAAGAAGCGGTATGTTTAACTGGGTTGCCAATGAACTTTTGAGGTTTACAAAAGGGCATCCGAAACTCGTTTTGTTGACGCTTGGTATTTTTACTGCTGTAACTTCTGCCTTTTTAGATAATGTTACAACTGTAATTTTGATTATGCCTGTAACCTTTTTTATTGCAGAACAATTGGATATCAATCCATTGCCGTTTCTTATTACGGAAATTTTTGCATCAAATATCGGAGGTACTGCTACTTTAATTGGTGATCCGCCAAATATTATCATTGGAAGTGCTGCGGGATTATCTTTTATGGATTTTTTGAAAGAACTTACAGGTGTTGTGCTTGTAATATTAATGATTATTGTTGGATTAATGATGTTTATATTCAGAAAACAGCTTAAAACATCGCCTGAAAAGATGGAGGCTGTTGCAAATTTAGATAACTCAAGTACTATTACAGATTTTTCATTAATGATAAGAAGCGGAATTGTGCTTGCTCTTGTGATTTTAGGGTTTGTAATGCATGACGTAACTCATATTGAAACCTGTGTTACGGCTATGTTAGGTGCAAGTTTCCTGCTTTTATTTGAAAAACCGAAAGATATTTTATGTGATGTGGAATGGAACACAATCTTTTTCTTTATCGGGTTGTTCATAATAATCGGCGGACTTGAAGCATCAGGCGGAATTGCATTGATGGCGCAGTGGATTTTGAAAGTTACTCAAGGCTCGCAGGAAGCAGCTGCTATGATAATATTATGGGCATCAGGATTTATATCGGGAATAATTGATAACATTCCCTATACTGCAACTATGACTCCTATGATTCTGCAGATTCAAAAAACTATGGGAGCTGATTATACATATCCATTGTGGTGGTGTTTGTCACTTGGTGCATGTCTTGGAGGAAACATGACGATTATTGGTGCAGCGGCAAACGTTATTGTTTCAGAAACTTCAGCGCATAAAGGTTATCCGATTCCTTTTATGAGGTTTTTGAAATACGGTGTTATGACAATGGTAATTTCATTGTTTATAAGTTCAATTTATGTATATATTAGATTTATTCATTAATTATAAGCCCTCTTTTGAGGGCTTTTTTAATATTAGTCTGTTTACTAATGCGTTTGTATAATTATTTTTATCTTTAAAAGTGGTTTAATTTTGGTATGAAGAAATTGTTAATTATACTATGTGCATTGTTATGCTCACAAATAATATGTTTATCTGAAGAAATTCATTTTGATAATGAAGTTTATAAATTGAAATTCAGTGCGCTTGCGCCTAAAACAAACGGTTATGGCAATGAATATTATAAGAATACAGAAAATGCTTCAAATTGGACTAAAATGATAGGTGTCTATTATTATCCAGAAGAGGATAATCCTGTAAAATATGCACAGAATTTTGACAAAACTGTTGAAAATACAGACAATAGCATGCTGTTAAAATTAATAGAAAATAAAAAAACTAATAAGTCAGCAATAAGTTTTTTGGTCAACGGATGTGAAAATGCTAAGAAATATTTTGAATATGATATATATAAATTTGAGAAACATCCGTCAAAGGGAATGATTGTGACAAAGTACGCACAGAAGCACTTTTTTAATCACGAAAACGAAATTGCAAATATAGCTAAACAAATTAAAGAAAATAATGATAAATACCTTGAAATGCTTGTTATATCACAGCCGCCAAGGGTTATTGAAGAAGACATAGCATTTGAAAATTAAAAAGTCAATGTCATTGACATAAAATCTTGAGCCTATATTATACATATATGATTGCTCAAGACTATACAAGAGTTAAAGACTACTTGAATAAAACCAAGATAAAAAGTTTAGACTATGTAATAAATCCTTATGTTGGCTGTCCTCATAAATGTTTATACTGCTATGCATCATATATGTGCAGTTTCAGCAAGCATACTGAATGCTGGGGCGATTTTATTGATGTCAAATGTACAAACAAGAAAATAAATACTTTTAAAATTAAGGGTAAAAAGGTTCAGATAAGTACTGTTACTGACCCTTATAACAGTTTTGAAAAAGAATTCGGCGTGACCAGAAAAGTTTTGGAACAGCTTGTTAATTCTGAAGGTTTAATTAGTATAGTTACCAAATCTGATTTGGTTTTGAGAGATATTGATTTGTTTAAACAAATGAAACATGTTGATGTAGGTGTTTCAATAAGTCTGCTTGATGAAGAATTAAAAAGCAGACTTGAGCCAAATTCTCCAAGTATTATTAAAAGAATTGAAACTCTAAAAGTTTTGAAATCTGAAGGAATTAAAACGATTTGTTATATTTCTCCGATAATTCCAGGTATAACTGATTTTGAAAATATTATCACAGCAACAAAGGACTATGTTGATGAATATATTTTTGATAAATTGGACTTAAGGAGTAGTTTTAAAACAAAGATGTTTAATTTTATTAAGCAGGAATATACAGAGTTAATTCCGCTGTATGATGCAATTTATAACAAAAAAACTTCGGATTATTTTGAAAATATTGCAGATGACATTACAAACTATTGCAATAAAAATAATATGAAATATAATATAAGTTATAGAAGTTAAGTATTAGAATTAAGAATTTTTTGCCGGCACATAAATTGCTTCTTGACAAAACATAAATTAACTTTGCCGGCTTTTCCTAGAAATAAAAAAACCTGACTTAAGTCAGGTTTTTATTGCATTTTTTGTTTTAATTCATATTTAATATTTGTTAATGGTCCGTTATTTGGTGTTCTAATGTTGTGATAATAATTTTTAACAAATGTCCACGGATATTTTGGCAGCCAGCTCATTTTGATTAAGATTGAAACTGTATCTGCACCTTGTGAAAGCATTAATTCATCAATAGTTTCTTCATGTGATGGTGAAATTGACGAGAAAACCTTTATAAAATAATCGGTAAATGTTACGGCAGAATAGCCTGAAGCAGTTACTGGATCTTTAATAAAAGCTGTAACTTTAAAATTATCGTCATCTTTTACTGTTTTAATATCGTCAGGCATTTCAAAATCTGCGCTTTTGATCTGTTCAATTTCATACCACTGACCGTTATATTGAATACGCATAATATTGGGTTTTGGCATATAAATATCATCAAATTTATTTTCCAGAATTACTCTTCCATGTTTGTCTACAATTCCGTATTTATAATCTTTTTTTGTCAAAAACATTCCGCCGAAAAGCATACTAACTGATGAATATTGAGGCTGAACTATTGTATTTCCAAATTCGTCATAAACAGCAAAATCGTTGTCGTTTCCAAATTTTACGTATTTAGAAGTCAAGCGGTCAACATGTCTGTATTTTAATGGAATTAATACATCTCCGCTGCTGTTAATAAGTCCGTATTTGCTTTTTTTCTGTGCAATCCATCCAGTTTGTCCAAGTCTTATTAGTTTTGAATATTGTGCTGGAGTAATTTGATTACCCGCAGCATCTTGAAGCCCGAATTTGTTTTTTTCGCTGAAAACTTTGACATCAGCTGCAAAAACAGTTGAGGTTAAAAGTAAAATAATAATAATAAATCCAAAAAATCTTTTCATAATATTATAATAGCATAAAAAATGTAACGAATTGTAAAAACGAATTTAAAGAGGTTGAAATCCAGTTATAATGCCTCATAGCATAGCATAGCATAGCATAGCAGGCGTATTGTAAAGTTTTTCGGGCAATAGACCGTCACACAAATCAGATGTAAAAGCAGAAAGGAAAAATTATATGGGTGACGGTGTAAATTTTAGTTTTAATAAAGGGCAAAAGCTTAATATCACGAAGTCAGACGGAGTTTCCAGTGAAGAATTATTGAAAAGAGATGGGATTTCTTCTCAACAAAAAGCTCTTTTGCAATCAATTTTCAAGAAGTATGATAACGGCGATGGCATATTGACAGCAGAAGAATATACTGCACTTCAGTCAGATTTGGTAACTTTTGCAAAAGATGATAATCTTGGCGGTCGTGAATTGAAACGTTTTAATGAACAAAAACTTGGTGTAGACAAAAATGCCTATAGTATGGAAGATTTGCAGACTGTTATTGGCATGATGGTTGATGGTAAAGATGGTGTTAAAACAAATGAAGATGGAACTGTTGATGTTGTCGCTTTTTTAGAAAATGGCGGTAAGTGTACTGCTACATATATGCCAGTTGATGACCCAGCGGATTCAGGTAAAAAAACATTAAGACTTTCTTATGAATATATTGAAAATGGTGATAAAATAACGAAAATAGAATATAGAGACGGTGATAGAAATAAAATATCAAAATCTTATGAAAGGCAAGGTGATACTACAACAACTATTACATATGAAGACGATGGAGTAACTGTATTATCTAAAAAGCGAGTAACGGGTACAGTTGTGGAAGAGTTTGATCCATCAAATCTTGACAGAATTACGAAAAGAGAAACGAATAAAGGATCTGGTGTTGTTGATACTATAAAATATGAATATGATAATGATGGCAATGTAACAGAAATATATAAAGATGCTGTTCATGGAGATAAACCTGTAAAAACAGTTAAGAAAGATGCTCAAGGTTCTGTAATTTCTACAACAGAATATGATTACGATGGAGATATTACAACAGAAACTACAACTGTCAGTGATGGAGACCCTACAGTTGTCAGAAAAGATAAAGATGGTAATGTTATTCCTGAAACAAGCATTTATGATGTTAAACCTGGTGAAGTATGGTACAATATTGTTGCGGCAAAATATAATATCAGTGACCATAAGACAATAATGAACATTGTGCACCAATTGAAAGATGCTGCAGGTATAGATTATAAATCTACAAAAATGCCTTCTCAGCTAACTTTGCCTAACGAAGTTACTGTTGGTGAGCAGAAATTTACTTTGAATGTGGAAGCTGCAGCTAATCCTGACCTTGTGAGAACAACACCTCCACCTCCTCCAGCAGATGAAGTTGTTGCGCAAGATCCGAATCCTCCTTCAAGATATACAACTCCTCCTGAAAAATTATCTTCAGTAATAATACCAACTGTTCCGCCTATGTCTGATAGTGTAACTGGAAAACGTTTGCAGAATGTTGATGCATTAATGGCAGATAAAACAATATATAATTCTGATGGTACAAAGACATATTATGACTCAGAAGGTCGTATATCTTATGAGTTGGATGCACAGGATCGCATGAAATATAGTGTTTATAGGAACTATTATGTTGAGTATGAATATGGAATATTAATGGGAGATAATCAAACTCGTAAAATTTATAGAAACTTTGACGGTACTGTGAGAAAATTTGAAGATTATGAATACGATTTTGCAGGCAATGTAACTCGAGGTATTTACAGAGATGAGCAAGGTAAAATTATTGAATATGTCGACAATTTATACGATGCCAAAGGAAATCGATATCGAGAGGTAACTAGAGATGCAAACGGTAATGTGAAGGATTATGCGGATTTTGAGTATGATTCAGGCGGTGAAGAAACTAGAGCTGTGTATAGAAATCCTGATGGTACAATAGATTACTATATTAACTGGGATGATGCTAAATGTCGAAATCCTGACGGAACATTGCAAGAAGAATAAAAAATCCCTCTTAGGAGGGATTTTTTTATGTTATAATTTCATTATGAAGTTAGCAAAAAGATTTACAATTGGAATTATTGCGGGAGCGGCTGTACTGGGATATCTTCCGTTCGCTATGTATTTGAATGTTTTGCCTTGGGCTGTGTCGAATCCAAATGCAATCAGTTTTGTGGAAAAAACCCTAAAAGATACAATGGGGTTGGAATTAAGTATTAAAAACCCTGTATTAAAAACATCACTTTCGCCTGATATTGAATTCAAAGTTGATGAATTGTCACTTGTTAATAAGGGTGCAAATCTCTTGCAAGTAGACAAATTCGACACGGCAATTTCGTTTAAAGAAGTTTTTGCCAAAAATATCGTTATCAATAAGCTCGGCGCAGATTATATTTTTGCAGATATTAACAAGCTCTCGACACTTGCGCAGGGCGAACAGAGTGAACCGCAAAAATCTGATTGGAATTTTGATTTTTATGATTCGATTTTGTATGTTAAAAAATCTTTGTTTTTATACAAGGTTGAACCATCAACTTATGTTTCTTTAAAAGCCGATGATATAAGTATTGATAATACGCAAAAAGCTTTGCGCTACGTGCATTTTAATATCACTTCCGATATCAAAAAAGGTTCTGACAAAGTTCATTTTAATATTGCAGACCAAAACACAGTGTACATAAAAGATAAAGCATTATGGGTTGATAAATGTTATTTGGTATTCAACAAATCAAAAATATTTTTTAATGCAAAATCAGATAAAAACAGCAAGTTTAATCTAGAAGTTTTTTCAGACAGAATTGATATGGCAGATGTCCTTGCTTTAATTAATTCGGGACTTGTTGAAAACAATCTGAATGAACCTCTCGCGTTTTTTAAAGATTTGAAAGGAAGTTTCAACTTTAATATAAAACTTTCAAACAATGATTTGAACGGTGTTGTAAATCTCAATAACTTTACGGGTAAAATTGTTCCGATTGCAGATATTCCAGTCCGCCTTGAAAAAGGTAAGATTGTGATGACTAAAGATGAAATTACTCTTGAGGATTTTGAGGGTGTTTATAACAACCGCGATGAAAACAAAATTACAATGGAAGGTTCTGTTAAAGATTACCTAAAATCCATTGATACAAATATTGTTGCGCGTGCTGTTGTGACAAACGATTTTGCGCAGAACTATATGTCGAAAATCCTTGGAATCCCTGTTGAATTGACGGGCGGTTCGACTAAAACAAGACTTGATATTACATCTATCAATAATAAAATTGATTTAAAATGGTTGTTTGGGCTTAAAAGCGGTCAGGATATTTTGCTTGACGGGGCTTCTTTAACCCCTGCGAGCTACAGAAGAATGCTTAAGGCTGATATGCATTTTGAGGATATGCTGCTTAATCTAAAATCAATTGATTATTATATTGCACCTGACAATCTTGATAAAGAAAAGCGTGCTAAAATTCAGCCTGTATTAAAGCTTGCTGGAAATATAGACTGCTCAAAAGAAATTCCTGATATAAAAAATATGGGATTTGAGATTCCAAATCCGCTGCCGAGCGAATTTTTAAACGTATTTATGGGGCAGAAACTCTTTAAAGGCGGTAAAATTGCAGGTAAGATGGAATATATTAACACAGGCAAATACCCCTATCTTGACGGCAGACTTACTATGGATGAGGTTAGAATTCCGTCGCAGAGAGTTTTCTTAAAACATGGCGAAATGAATACTCAAAACGGGCTTTTAAATCTTGCCGCTGACGGCAGATACAGACGTTCAGCTTACGATTTTGACGGAAGTTTAATTAATGAGATAAAATTGCCGATTGTGGTTAAAAATATCAACTTAACTGTTGATGATATTGATGTTGAAAAATTTATCGCATCTGCAAACAATCAGAGTTCTGAGATAAACACAAATGAAAAACTTGATTTGACCCCGTCAGGAACGGCAAAAGACGACGATGACGACACTCCGACTTTTGATGTTGGAAGTTTTATTGTAGAAGATTGTGTTTTGCATATTCTAAAAGGTCATTATAAAGATATTAATTTTAATGATGTAAAAGCGAGCTTAACGCTTGATAAAAACGGTGTTTTGAATATGTTTTCAAACAAATTTGAAATTGCAGAGGGGCATTCATCAGCAAAAATCAACTGCGATTTGAAAAAACATAAGTATTCAGTTAGATTGGGTATAAAAGAAGTTGATTCAGACCTTATGGCATCAACTATTCTTCAGTTGAAAAAGGAAATTACGGGCAAGGCAAGCGGGCTTATTGAACTTAATACTGACGATTCTATGAAACTTAACGGTTCTATTAAATTCCTTGTTGAAAACGGTACTATTCAAAAAGTCGGACTTGTTGAGTATGTTTTGAAATTTGCATCACTTTTCAGAAACCCTGTTGCAACTATCAGCCCATCAATATTTTCTGATTTGGTAAATATCCCCGAGGGTAATTTTGATAAAATTACTGGTGTGCTTGATATTAAAGATAATGTTATTGAGAGTATGAGGATAAAATCCGCTTCACCGCAGCTTGCGGCATATATTGCAGGAAAATATAATCTTGAAAACGGCGATGCTGCATTGAGAATTTATACAAAATTCAGCAGTAAGAATAAGGGTTTTGCAGGTGCGTTGAGAAATGTTTCTTTGAACAGTCTTGCAAACAGAATGCCAATGAACACAAGAAACGATGCACATTATTACGAAGCTGAATTATCACAGCTTCCTGACCTGGAAGATGAGCGCGGTGCTCAAATATTTATGACAAAAGTCGACGGAGATGTTGAACATAATAACTTTATTTCGTCATTGAAAAAGTTAAAATAAGGAGAAAGTATGATATTAGATAGAGTTAATACGCCTGATGATGTTAAGAAATTATCATTTGGAGAAATGGAAGCTCTAGCGGGTGAAATCAGAGAACTTATTATAAAAAAAGTTAATACAACAGGCGGTCACATGGGACCGAATCTTGGCGCTGTTGAAGCAGAGATTGCAATGCATTATGTTTTCAATTCACCTATTGATAAAATTGTGTTTGATGTTTCTCACCAGTGTTATCCGCATAAGATTTTGACAGGTAGAAAAGATGGTTTTACTAACCCTGATAATTATCTTGTTTATACAGGTTATACTGCACCTGAGGAAAGCGAACACGATTTGTTCAAAGTCGGTCATACTTCAACTTCTGTATCTTTGGCATGCGGTGTTGCAAAAGCCAGAGATTTAAAAGGCGAAAAAGGCAATGTAATAGCATTTATCGGCGACGGCTCATTGAGCGGCGGCGAAGCTTTAGAGGGTTTGGATAATGCAGGCTCTATGGACAGCAATTTAATAATTATTGTTAACGACAATGATATGTCAATTGCAGAAAACCACGGCGGACTTTATGCTAATCTTAAACTTTTAAGACAAACAAACGGTCAAGCGGAATGCAATTTCTTTAAATCGCTGGGATTTGAATATTATTACGTTAACGAGGGCAACAATGTTGAAAAACTAGTCGAGGCATTTAAAAAAGTTAAAGATATAAATCATCCTGTAGTTGTTCATATCAGAACAGTTAAAGGATGCGGACTTGAAGTTGCAGAACAGAATAAAGAAGCTTTCCACTGGATTCTGCCGGGAACTTTGGATGAAAATAAAGAACCCGTTGAATTTGTTGAAAATTACACATCTCTTACACGTCAATATATTTTAGACAAAACAAAAAATGATAAAACGGTAATTGCTGTTAATGCAGGAACTCCTGGGGTATTCGGGTTTGACAAAGAATTCAGAAACACTCTCGGCAGACAATATACAGATGTAGGTATTGCGGAAGAACATGCGGTTGCATACTGCTCGGCTCTCGCAACTTGCGGTGCTAAACCGATTTTTGCCGTTATGAGTTCGTTTATTCAAAGAACTTATGACCAGATGTCGCAGGATTTGTGTCTTAACAATTCACCTGCAACTATACTTGTATACTGGGGCGGAATTTCGGGAGCTGATGCGACACATTTGTGCACATTTGATATTCCGTTAATTTCTAATATTCCGAATATGGTTTATCTTGCTCCAACCAATAAGGAAGAATATCTTGCAATGCTTGATTGGTCTTTGAAACAGACTGAAAAACCAGTTGCAATAAGAGTGCCTAATGTTGAGTTTATATCAACGGGAGTTGAGGATAAAACTGATTATTCTGTTGTTAAATTTAAAGTTGTTGAGGAAGGTGAGAAAGTTGCAATTATTGCTTTAGGAAACTTTTTTGAACTTGGCAGAGAGGTTAAAAAAGCGCTTGGAATTAATGCAACTCTCATTAATCCTTGTTTTATGACAGATATTGATGAGGAATTATTGGAAAGTTTAAAAGCAAATCACTCTGTTGTGGTAACACTTGAGGACGGTGAGCTTGACGGCGGATTTGGCGAAAAGATTACAAGATTTTATGGAAATTCTGATATGAAAGTGCTTAATTACGGCGCTAAAAAAGAGTTTACAGACAGAGTGCCTTTAGATGAACTTTATAGAAAGTATCGCCTAACAAAAGAACAAATTGCAGAAGATATTATGAAAGGAATATAGAGTATGGTAAAAGATATTGACTGGAGCAGTTTGGGTTTTGGTTATGTAAAAACCGATTACAGATATGTTTCAAATTTTAAAAACGGTAAATGGGATGACGGAGCTTTAATAACTGATGAAACGGTTACACTTCATGAAAGTGCAGGCGTTTTGCAATATGCTCAGACTTGTTTTGAGGGGATGAAAGCTTATAGAACGGTTGACGGAAAAGTCGTCTGCTTTAGGCCAGATTTAAATGCACAAAGAATGGCAGATACATGTGAAAGATTGGAAATGGCAGTTTTTCCGAAAGATAGATTTATTGATGCGGTTGAAAAGGTTGTAAAAGCTAATTTGGATTTTGTTCCGCCTTATGGTTCAGGTGCATCCTTATACTTAAGACCTTATATGTTTGGGTCTAACGCGGTAATAGGTGTTAAGCCCGCAGAAGAATTCCAGTTCAGAATTTTTGCAACACCTGTCGGACCTTATTTTAAAGGCGGGGTGAAACCTATTTCATTGAGAGTTCCCGATTTTGACAGAGCAGCACCTAGAGGCACTGGTCATATTAAAGCAGGCTTGAACTACGCAATGAGCTTGCACCCGATTGTTGATGCACATAACAACGGCTTTAATGAAAATATGTACCTTGATTCAAAAACAAGAACAAAAGTTGAAGAAACAGGAGGAGCAAATATTATTTTTGTAACTAAAGATAATACTGTTGTTACTCCAAAATCTGATACTATATTGCCTTCAATTACAAGACGTTCTTTAATGTATGTTGCAGAACACTATTTGGGACTGAAAGCGGAAGAACGAGAAGTTTCATATACAGAAGTAAAAGAATTTAAAGAATGTGCACTTTGCGGAACTGCAGCTGTTTTATCACCTGTTGGCAGAGTTGTTAATGGTAATGAGGAAATTGTATTTGGAATGGATGCAATGGGCGAAATTACCAAAAAACTTTATGATACATTAACAGGAATTCAAATGGGCAGAATTGAAGCTCCAGAAGGCTGGATTAAGGTTATATCTTAATCCAAATTTGATAATATAAGATATAAAAACTTGGTATTGTTCTCATCCAACATATCAAGTTTTTTTTGTATTTTCTCTTTTAAATTTTCTATGCTGTCATAATAATCATTTTCGAAAAGTGATTGTATTGAAACATTTAGTGCTTTTGCTATTTTTTCCAAATTTTCTATAGTCGGAAAACATTGCCCCATTTCTATTCTTACCATTTGACGAGGGCTAATGTCAGCTAATTCTGCTAATTTTTCTTGTGCTATCTTTTTAGATTTTCTTATGTATCTGATTTTTGCGCCCAGTAATTCTTTTGTAGACATATTTCCTCCTAACAATAGTTTAGTAAATCAGGAGGATATTTATAATGTCATTATTGATATTATAAATCTATTAAGTGTAATATTATGTCATACATTATGTAATTTTGGGCATATAATTTAAAAATAATGACATAAAAAGGCAGGATATATGAAAACAGGTTTTACTTTGGCAGAGGTTCTTATTACTCTTGGTATTATTGGTGTAGTTGCGGCATTAACTATTCCTAACCTGATTGCAAATTATCAAGAGAAGGTATATATTTCTAAAGCCAGAAAAGCTTACTATACTCTAGAACAAGCATTTAAGTATGCAATTGCAGATTATGGTCAGGTTAATGATTGGCCTGTAAATCATGATTACTATGGTTCTGCAGGCAGGGATGAAGAAATGACACAAATTATTTTGCCATATATAAATGGGGTTATAAAAACTTGTACTGGGGATGCGCAATGGAATTCGAAATATTGTTTTTCGACTAAATATACAACTCCAAAAGGAGATAATGCACCTTATTGGTTGAATAAAAAGACTTTGTTTATGTTAAAGGATGGGTCATCTTATAGTATAAATACAACTGTTGATGGCAGATGGTGTGTAAATAGTACAACTGATTATGGAAATCATTGCGGTATTATTACTGTTGACACTACTGGGCCATCTGGTCCTAATGTAGCTGGGAAAGATTATATTAATTTTATTATAACGAAAAACGGAGTGTTACCAATAGGTAAGGGCAGACTCACACACTCATTTGAAAAAGGCTGCTTAGAACTTTTTTATAATTGTACTGCTTGGATAATTTATAACGATAACATGGATTATTTGCACTGCCCTGAAAAACTAGGGTGGAACAAAGCATCAAGCTGTAAATAAAAAATCATAACGCAATCTGTGTTCCGACGATAATTCTATGGCTGTCGGGCGACGCTTGATTTTGACAGAACACGTAATTAAGGATAAGTTTCAGGGCTTGTCCTTTTATGTAATAATTAATTCCTGCTGTGTATTCGCGTCTGTTGTTATTGCTGATTGATTTGTCGGGGTCAAATTCGTCGTAACGTAATATAGCTTCAAGCTTTTTGGTTATGTGATAACCTATTGTGGCATACCAGCCCTGGCGTTTTTTATTGGTAAGTCCGTCACCGCCGTTTGAACCGTCAGAATTTGCATATTCTGCTCTCATCCATAGCTTTTTGTATTCGTAACCTACGTAAGCACCTGCAACAAAGTAATCTGTAGAATGTTTTTTACCTGATACAATACCGCCCCCTGTAACAAGTTTTCCATATTTTCCATTGGTTTTACCGAGCGGTTTAAGGTTTACCCAGCCGTCAAATTCCGCACCGGGGAAAAATTCTCTAAAATATGTATCTGAACTGTATCCGCCAAAATCGTAATCAACAAGTGAATAATCTCCGCGAACTCTTACACCGAATTTTCTTGCATTTCCAAGATTTCTTGAAATTTGTGAACGGCTTACCAGGGGTAATGTATAAGGAGATTGTGCCCCCTCAATTCCTACACCAGGACGGGAGTTTCCGACAAGAATAGTGTGATGCGGAATTCTGTGGGTTTCTACGTAAAAATCCTGTATAAACTGCTGGAAAAATCCTCTGGCATGGGTCGGGGTCGGGTCAAGCATAATTCTGAAATCTTCTTTGCCGCCTCTGAATTTACCGTCAATAAGAGCGTTTATAAGTCCGACTCTGAAATTATTATCAGTGTCGCCTTCATCAAAATTTGTGCTGTTATTCATCTGAATAACGCTCCACAAGTGTAAACTTTCAATTGGGCCTTTTTCAAATGTATGTGTTAGAGGTTCTTTTAAAAGACATGATGGAACGTTAGTATTTTCAATCTGAAGGTTATAAACATTGTGAGCATTTTTATAAAGCTCATCATAAAATTTTGTATGATGGTGAACAGAACTGTCTAAAGGAGCTTCAATCGGTTCTTCGACAGTTGCACCGCTTTCAAAAAGAGGTGTTTCTTCCAGCAAAATTTCTTCCTCGGCGTAGACCGAGGAAGAAATTAGCAATAATATTAACAGTATTCTCTTAATTGTTGTGATCATCTCTTAAGTAAGCTGTCCAGAATAATAGTACTACGAAAACCAATGCTCCAACCATATTACCGAGAGTAACAGGGATAAGGTTTCCGAATATGCAGGTTTTTAAGTTCAATACTGATAACTGGTCAGCAGTCAATCCTGAAGCTGCAACAACTGCAGGTGTGTTTTTTAAGAACAAACCGTTAGTTAAGAAGTACATATTTGCAATACTGTGTTCATATCCTGAAGCAACGAATGTCATAATCGGGAAAAAGATTGCAAAGATTTTACCGATAACGTGTCTTGATGATGAAGCCATCCATATTGCAAGACATACTAACCAGTTACACAAGATACCTCTTGTAAAAGCTTCAACTAATGGCAGAGAAGCTTTTGTATAAGCTGTTGTTAATCCCATAACTCCTAATGCTTCGTGAGAATTGTGAGAAGCTCCCGAAAAATAAATTAATGTTGCTAAAATTATTGAGCCGATAAGGTTTCCGAAATAAACGATTGACCAGTTTCTTAATAATTTAGCAAGACTTGTTCTTTTTTCGATAACAGAAAACGTCATCATAACGTTACCTGTGAAAAGTTCTGCACCTGTTAAAACTACCATCATCAAGCCTGTTGCAAAAGTCATTGCTCCGACGAGTTTTGCAAGTCCCCAGCTGACCTGTTCCGTTCCTGTCATAACAGTCAGCGAAACCTGCGCACCGAAGGCAATTAGAGCACCTGCTGCTATTGCAAGTACAAATGTTTTTGATTTTCTAAAATTCGCTTTCGCGGGCATAACCTGTTCGGTTAACTCGTGAGCGACATCAGTAGGGTTGATACAATCTTTTGTGTCCAAATTTTGAGTAATTGTCATTTTTTTTTCTCCTATAGTCGTCACCAAATTGCCACGAAAAATCGTGGTGGGGTTATATTCCAAAATTCTTAAATTGTCCAAGTTCGATTACATTTTATATCGTGAAATTTAAAATGCAAGAGGGAAATTTTTAAGGGAGTTATGCACCCCCTTACACCCCGCACCAGAGTTCTTTCTCTTTGAGCGATGCAAAGACAAAGAACTCTGGACAAGAAAGAGAAACACGCTAACCGTTTAATCACTACTAAACTCAACCTGATGTGAATGAACTCGCTTCGCTCAAACAGCATTCACTCTGTTGATGTTTCGTTAAGTAGTGATTTATTTGAAAACATTCAATTCTATTTCAATATCATGATATAGTGTTTTTGTTTTAGCTACATATTCATTTAATATAGTACCCACATAATACAGTTCTGCAGGACTGTTAAAATAAATTTCACTTTCAATGCAGTATAATAAAAATTCTAATGCAGATTTTAATGTTGCTATTCTTAATCCGATTAAGTTTAATTTTTCTGCAGTTTTGTTGTCAATTTGGTTTTGCTGTGTCATAGTTTTCTCCTTTGTGAAAATATCTTATCCGAATATTTATTTATCGTCGACCGCCGATTGGCACAGGTTTAAAACTTTTGGTGCACCTGTGTTACTGTCTATTTTTATTAATTGTAAAATTTACACTTGACAATCCTGTTTGTTAGATTTAAAACAGAATTGTTATTTACACGAGGGAAGAGATTATGAATAGCTTTTTCACTAGTTTGATTATTTTATTAATGTGCGGATTTGCAGCAGGCAGATTTTCTGATAAGTTTAAAATTATTGCACTATCTATATTTACAGCAATTGCATCTGTTTGCAGTTTTTTGCCTGCCGTAAATGTTTTGCTCGGCGGTGAAACGTTAGTTAAAACCTTTAATTTTAATCCGTTGTTCGGAGACGTAAACTTTGTTATTGACCCGCTTTCAGCTTTTTTTGTAATTATTATTTCAGTTATGAGTTTGGTAACTGTTATTTATGCAAACGGGTATTTAAGACCTTATGTTGAAAAAGGTAAAAATATTAATGCGCATCTGGTATTCTTACCGATGCTTTTTGCTTCAATGCAGGCAGTTGTTACTTGTCAGAATGCGTTTATGTTTCTAATCTGCTGGGAAATAATGTCGTTAAGTTCATTTTTCCTTGTGATTTTTGAAAACGAAAAAAAAGATGTTTTAAGAGCTGGAATAAAATACTTAGTATTTATGCATATTTCAGTTCTTTTTATAATGATTGCATTTGCGTTTTTATCTATTAAGGCAGGAAGCTTTGACTTTAATGCTTTTAAAGCTGTTTTAAGTAAAAATATTCATTTTGCAAATTTGGTATTTGCATTATTATTTATAGGTTTTGGTACAAAAGCAGGTTTTGTTCCGTTCCACAACTGGCTGCCTGATGGACACCCCGCTGCACCTTCTCATGTAAGTGCTGTTATGTCAGGTGTTATGATTAAGACAGGTATTTACGGAATTTTAAGAGTGTTATCGCTTATGGGAACTCCTGCAAAAGGGGTTGCGTTTGCCGTATTGGTAATCTCTTTGATTACTGCATTGTACGGCGTTTTATATGCAATTACTCAAAATGATATTAAAAGACTTCTTGCATACAGCAGTATTGAAAATATTGGTATAATCGGTATGGGTATCAGTGTTGGAATGCTCGGACTGGCATACGGTCAGCCTGTTGTAGCAATGCTTGGATTTTCAGGCGGTATGCTTCATATATTAAACCACTCTGTGTTTAAAGAGTTGATGTTTATGGCTGCAGGAAGCGTTTATACAAAAACTCATACAAGAAATATTGAAATCCTTGGCGGTTTGGTAAAATCAATGCCAAAAACTGCAATTTTATTCCTTATCGGTTCCGTTGCGATTTGCGGGTTACCTCCGTTTAACGGATTTATCAGTGAATTTTTG
The DNA here is from genome assembly GCA_948964545.1 of uncultured bacterium. Taxonomy (GTDB): domain Bacteria; phylum Cyanobacteriota; class Vampirovibrionia; order Gastranaerophilales; family Gastranaerophilaceae; genus Stercorousia. The sequence goes on from CAREDV010000001.1 coordinate 454,302, forward strand.
GTATATCTTGGAATGTTCAAAGGGCTTTCAATTCATAATTTCTTCTCTGTAATTATGATTTTGTTTGCTATTGCAGGTTTGGCTTTGGTAGGTACTATGGCTTTGTTATGTTTTACTAAAGCGTTCAGCATAATTTTCTTGGGTATGCCGAGAAGTTCTTCAGCACAAAAAGTTACCAGAGATAATGAACTTTCTATGATAATACCGATGGGATTTCTTGCAGTTATGGCACTTGTAATCGGAGTTTTGCCGATATTTGCATTTGCTTTAATCTTAAGTCCCGTAAGTGTTTTGATGCCTGTTGTACAATATAATATATTACCGACACTTTCTGTTGTTGGTGTAATTACATTGTATGCGCTTGCATTTTTGGTATTCCTTGCTGTTTTGATTTTGGTTAAACTTAAGCTTACAAACGGCAAAATTGATATGCACGAAACTTGGGGCTGTGGTTATAATAGACCAAACAACCATATGCAATATACTGCATCATCTTATGCAAGTCCGTTTTTATCAATGTTAAATCCATTGATTAAGAAAGTATTTGATGTTGAAAAACCGAGAAAATTATTCCCGCACAGTGCTCACTTCAATTTCCATGTTGAGGATATAGAAGAAGCTTATATAATAGAACCTGTTTTAAAAACAGATGAGTGGTTTTTGTCTAAGTTTGAGGGACTTCAAAGCGGTAATATTCAGTCATATATCAAATATGGTTTGATATTTCTTGTAATTGTAATAATCGGGAGCTTGTTAGTATGATTATATTAAATTTGATAATACTTTTAATTGTACCGTTTTTGATGGCGGGTGTAATAAAGAAAACAAAAGCTTTCTGGGGCGGCAGAAAAGGTGCTTCGATATTTCAGCCTTTGTATGATTTTATCAAACTGATGAAAAAAGATTTTGTAATAAGCAAAACAACATCAACGGTATTCAAAATAGCGCCTATTGTGCAGATTGCATCAGTATTATTTGCGTCAATGTTTGTGCCTTTGGCTTGTGGAAATGCGTTGATTAATGTAACTGCTGGAATTGTAATCTTTGCTTATACATTGAGTTTAGGCAAATTTGTTTCATTGGTTTCCGCAATGGATACGGGAAGTTCGTTTGAGGGAATGGGCGCATCCCGTGAAGCTTGTTTTACAACTATAGTTGAACCAGCATTTTTTATGCTGATTACTTCAATTATGGCATTGAGCGGAAACTTTACTTTTGACAGTTTGCAGAATATTTTGGCAAGTGCGGGAAATTACGGTGTATTAATTCAAATTTTTGCAGTTGTTGTATTGTTTATTATGATATTAATTGAAGGGTCGAGAGTTCCTGTTGATGACCCTGCAACTCACCTTGAGCTGACTATGATACATGAGGTTATGATTTTGGACAATTCGGGAAGTGATTTGGCTTTCTTTACGTGGGCTAATAGCATTAAGATGCTTTTGTTGTCATCTTTAATCGCTTATATTATTATTCCGCAAGGGTTAAGTGATTTGGCATCAATTGGTGCTTATCTGCTGTTGATGTTTATAATCTCTATCGTTATCGGAACTGTTGAATCTGCAATGGCAAGATTTAGAATGTCACACGTATTTGAATTCGTATTTTTGATGAGTTCATTTGCGTTAGTTGTTCTTGCGCTTGTTGTGGCAAGGATGTTTGGAGGCTAGAGAATGGTAAACGGATTTATAATACTTTTCGGACTTACAATGTTATATTTATCCGCAACCAGCAGAATTGTTGCGCATATCAGATTATTGATTGCACAGGGAATTTTATTGTTCCTTATTTGTTGCTGCGGGTATCATCATATGGATTTATTAAACTTTGGGTTTCTTGCTATAGAAACACTGGTGTTTAAAGGTATTGTTATACCCTGGTTTTTGTACAGAGTTTTGAGAAAAACTCATTCAAACCGTGATGTTGCGGCAAATATCCCTCACTTTTACTGCTTGGTAATTTCAAGTGTAATTTTGTTGGCTGGATTTTTGGTATCAGAATATTTTGTTTCGTCTATGAAACTTATTTCTCCAATGTTCTTTGGAGTTTCTGTTGCAACAATTATTATAAGTTTGTGGTTGATTACAATTAAACACAAAATTATTTCTAACGTAATCGAATTTATTACAATGGAAAACGGTATATTCTTGTTATCGCTTTCCGTTGCAAAAGAAATGCCTATATTGGTTAATATGGGTGTTTTGCTTGACGTATTCATTGCCGTTTATATTTTGGGCTTGTTCGTCAATGTTATTAACAAGGAATTTAATGACCTTGAAGTTTCTAATTTATCAGATTTAAAGGATTATGAAAACAATGATTAGTACACTTTTAATATTTCCGATAATTGCATGTATATTGACACTTTTAATCAAAAACAGAAAATTTAATACGTTTTTGGTAAGTTTATACGCAGTTGTACATTTTGTAATTACAGTATTATTAACATTAGGATACGGCGAAAAATCCGTCCCATACTTTGCGGTTGATAATACAAATTTAATCTTTTTGATTATATTGTCATTAGTATTTTTAATGGTGGCTGTTTATAATGCAGGTTATGTCAAAAACTTTGAATTTCCTGACAAAAAAATCAGTCATTATTCATTTATGATTTTGATTTTTGTGCTTTCTATGACAGGAACTTTGTTGAGTACTGATTTGGGCTTGGCCTGGGTTCTGGTTGAAGCTACAACTTTATCAAGCGCTTATTTGATTTATTTCAACAAAACAAAGCATTCAATTGAAGCTGCATGGAAATATGTGTTTATTTGTTCAATCGGTATTGCGCTTGCGTTTGTCGGAATTATTTTGTTAAATATTTCAACAGGTGCTGTCAACTCATTAAGTTTTGCAGAACTTTACAGCCACGCTTCACACTTTGATTTGAACTGGTTGAAAATTGCATTTGTATTTATGTTGTTCGGCTTTGGTGCAAAAATGGGGTTAGCTCCAATTCATTTTTGGCTTCCTGATGCTCACTCAGAAGCTCCGTCGCCGATTTCGGCATTGCTTTCAGCTTGTCTTTTGAATTCTGCTTTTCTTGTAATTGTCAGAGTATTTAAAATTTTAGACATTGCAGGTTGCGCGGATTATGCAAGATTAATGCTTTTTGTAATGGGATTTTTGTCATTGTTTGTGACTGCGGTATTTGTTTACCATATCAAAAATTACAAAAGAATGCTTGCTTATTCATCAATTGAAAATATGGGTATTTTAGCAATCGGAACAGCGTTGGGCGGTGCGGCATTTTATGCGGTAATCTTACACTTAATTGGTCATTCGCTTGCTAAAGCATCGTTTTTCCTTACATCAGGAAATGTCTTAGAGCTTTACGGAACAAAAAGAATTAAGTCTGTAAACGGACTTATAAAAGCTGACGGCAAGACTGGCTGGTTATGGGTCTGCTCGTTCCTTGCAATTTGTGCGTTCCCGACATCAGTGTTGTTTATCAGTGAATTTTTAATGATAAAACAAATGATTATTGAACATAAGTTTGTACTTTGTGCTTTATTTGTAATTCTTTTGACGATAATTCTTTACGGTCTGGGCAGAGTTGTTGTGAAAACGGCATTCGGCAATGTGAGTGATGATAAGGCAAAAGTTATTGAAGAAAACAGACACAAGGTAAGTGTTTGTATGTATATTCCTCAATTTGTAATGCTTTTAATAGTATTTGTATTGGGTGTGTACATTCCGCCGTTTTTAAATAACATTATAAAACTGGCAGTTGGAGGATTTTAAATGTTAGTATTAAAAAATAACTCAAAAGTAAATCTATCTGATATTCCTGCTTTGAAAATCGGTGAATTGAGGGAAGAAATTATAAAAGAAAACAAACGACCTGTTGCCTTTTTCGGTAAAGACTGGGGCGAAGGCAGAGTAAGATTGTTTGTTGTATTGGAAAACGCTCCCGAACTTCTTGTTTCATCTGCGATATTTGAGGCGGATGAAAAATCTTACGAATGTATTACAAATGTAATTCCTGCATTTCATATTTATGAAAGAGAATTTTTCGAACAGTTCGGAATTAAACCGCTAAATCACCCGTGGCTAAAACCTGTCAGAAAAAATCAGGACGATTATGAATTTTTTGAAATGACAGGGGATGAAGTTCATCAGGTTGCTGTAGGGCCAATCCATGCAGGCGTAATTGAACCTGGACATTTTAGATTTATGTGTAACGGTGAAACTGTTTATCATTTAGAAATTATGCTTGGCTATCAGCACAGAGGGGTTGAAGATATGATGGTTAAATCTCCTTCAAACCAACTCGCAGAATCAATTTGCGGAGACAGCGTAATCGCTTATAATACAGCTTATTCTCAAATTATGGAAACATTGAAAGGTATTCAAATTTCAGATAAAGCTCAATTAATTAGAAAAGCTTGTTTAGAAATGGAAAGAGCTGCAATTCATATCGGTGATTTGGGTGCAATTGCAGGCGATATTGCATATCTTATGGGCGCATCGGTATTTGGCGCAACAAGAACGCTTGTAATCAATACTATGCTTGAATTCTGCGGAAGCCGTTTTGGTCGCGGAATGATTACTGTTGGCGGTGTGAATTACGACATAAGTTCCGACAAAATCGAAAGAGCTTTGAAAACTTTTGATAAGGTTGAAAAAGATGTTGAACGTATGACAAATACAATGCTTAAAAATTCAACCGTTATGTCAAGATTGGAAAAAACAGGTACGGTAAGTACAGAACGCGCTCTTGAAGCAGGTTTAATCGGTATGGCAGGACGTGCTTGCGGTGTAGATATTGATTCCCGCTTTGATTTCCCTGACAAGTGGAATGAAGAATTAGATATCCGCAAAAAAGCATTCAAAGCAACATGCGATGTTAATTCCCGCTTTAAATTGAGATACAAAGAGATTTTGCAGTCATTCTCAATTATCAAAAAATGTTTTGCAAAATTGGCTGAATATAAAGACGAGCCGATTATTGTACAAGGCGGTGAAATGGCAAAAGATGCTTTTGCAATCTCAATTGTTGAAGGCTGGAGAGGTGAAATTGTCCACGTAGCAATGACTGATAACAATGGAAATCTTAGCAGATACAAAATTAAAGACCCTTCATTCAATAACTGGTACGGTTTAGCGCTGGCTGTTAGAAATAACGGGGTTTCAGACTTCCCGCTTTGTAACAAAAGCCACAACTTGTCATATTGCGGAAATGATTTATAAGGAATAAAAACTATGTTTGATACATTAAAATCAAGAATTTTTCAAGGAAATCAATTTATAAAAGATATTAAAAACGCTCCTATGAGAGAGCAGTTCAGAGGCTTTCCGATATTGAAAGAAGGATTGCAATGCGACGAAAGTGTTTGCCCTACAGGCGCATTAAAGTCTAATTGTATAGATATGGGAAAATGTACATTTTGTGGCGCTTGCCAATCTCAAGGTGTTGAGTTTACAAACGGTTATAAATTAACTTCTACAAATAGAGAAAAGTTAATTGTGACTCCTCAATCAACCTATGAAGATTATGAAAAAACAGCAGTTGAAGTTAAAAAAGAAATTGTTAAAATGTTTGGACATTCTTTAAAGCTTCGCCAGGTTTCAGCAGGCGGATGCAACGGATGTGAAATGGAATTGAATGCCTGCTCAAACGTTAACTTTGATATGGGCAGATTTGGTATAGATTTTGTTGCTTCTCCAAGACACGCTGACGGTATCGTAATCACAGGGCCTATTACAAAAAATATGGCTTATGCATTGGAAGACTGCTATAAAGCAGTTCCGAATCCGAAACTTGTAATCCTTTGCGGAGCTTGTGCTATTTCAGGCGGAGTATTTCAAAACAGTACGGAATTAAATAGAGAATTTCTTGATAAATATCCGATTGATTTATATATTCCAGGATGTCCTGTTCACCCTCTGACATTTATTAATGGTGTTTTGAGCTATATTTCGCAGAAATAACTATTTTATGGTAAAATTTTTGCATAGGAGAGTGTGACATGAAGATAAATGAAAATTATTCTAATTTGGAACAAAGCTATTTGTTCTCAACTATTGCAAAAAAAGTTAAAGAGTTTAGCGAAAATAATCCCGATAAGAAAATTATTAGACTTGGAATCGGCGATGTTACTCTGCCATTGTGCAAATCTGTAATTGATGCTATGCATAAAGCGGTTGACGAGATGGGTGTGCAGGAAACTTTCAGAGGTTACGGCCCTGAGCAGGGTTATAAATTTGTAAGTTCTGCTGTACAGGGTTACTACGCAAAACGCGGTGTTTCTTTGGAACTTGATGAAATCTTTATTTCTGACGGTGCAAAAAGTGATTTGGGCAACATTCTGGATTTGTTTTCAAAAGACAATACAGTATTAGTGCCCGACCCTGTTTATCCTGTTTATGTGGATACAAATATTATGGCAGGCAGAAAGGTTGTTTTTGCTGATGCAAATGGTGAAAATGAATTTTTACCGATGCCCGACAATAATGTAAAAGCTGATTTGATTTACATTTGTTCTCCGAACAACCCGACAGGTGCAGTTTATAATAAAGAACAATTGAAAAAATGGGTTGATTATGCGCTTTCTAATAATGCAGTAATCCTTTTTGATGCTGCTTATGAAAGCTTTATTTCTGACGAAAATCTCCCGCGCAGTATTTATGAAATTGAGGGCGCAAAAAATTGTGCGATAGAATTTTGTTCATTGTCTAAAACTGCTGGGTTTACAGGTACAAGATGCGGGTATACAATTGTTCCTGCTGCACTTGGCGCGCTTAATAAATATTGGTTAAGACGTCAGACAACAAAATTCAACGGTGTACCTTATATCATTCAACGCGGTGCAGAAGCTGTGTTTACAGAACAGGGACAAAAAGAAATTAAAGAAAATATTGCTTACTATAAAGAAAATGCAAAAGTTATTTCTGAAACCTTAACACGTTTGGGGATTTGGCATGTCGGCGGAAAACACTCGCCTTATATCTGGTTGAAATGCCCAAATAATATGTCGTCATGGGATTTCTTTGATTACTTATTAGAAAACGCTCAGGTTGTAGGAACTCCAGGAGCAGGGTTTGGGAAAAACGGCGAGGGATATTTCCGATTAACTTCATTTGGGTCTAAAGAAAACACAATCGAAGCAATGGAAAGATTTGAAAAGTTATTCAAATAAAAAAAAAAACGGGCATATAAGCCCGTTTTTTTTATTTTAGGTATTCTCTATAGAAACTTTCTATTTTATCAAACGGAATTTTTTTATCGTATAAGTCTGTATGGTTGGCATCTTTTACAATATAAAGTTCTTTATTATTACCTTTTAGTTTTTTGAATGCATCTTCTGAGAAGTATCTGCTGTGCGCTTTTTCTCCATGAATCATTAAAACTGCGCTTTGAATTTCATTGCTGAAGCATAATATCGGCATATTGATGAATGATAATGCTGATGTCATATTCCAGTTACCGTTAGAATTTATTGAGCGCTTGTGGAAACCTCTCGGTGTTTTGTAGTATTCCCAATATTCTTTTACAAACTGCGGTTCGTCCCCTGTTAATTTATCGGGAAGTCCCGAGCCTTTTGCGTAAACTCCGTTTTTAAAATCCTTAGTTCTTTGATTATTAAGTGTTTCTTTTAATTCGTAGCGGGCTTTTTCCTCCATAGTGTCAAAATATCCGTAAGCATTCACTCTTGACATATCATACATTGTGGAAGTTACTGCTGCTTTAATTCTGGTATCCATAGCCGCTGCATTTAAACCCATTCCGCCAAATCCGCAAATCCCCAAGATTCCGACTTTATCAACATCTGCGCGGTTACTCAAGTAATCAACTGCCGCACTGAAATCTTCCGTGTTAATATCAGGTGATGCAACATTACGCGGTCTGCCTCCGCTTTCTCCCGTATAAGACGGGTCAAACGCAAGTGTGATAAAACCTCTTTCTGCAAGATTTTTTGCATACAAGCCCGATGCCTGCTCTTTTACAGCCCCAAAAGGCCCAGAAATCGCAATTGCAGGAAGTTTGCCTTTGATATCCTGCGGAGTGTATAAATCCCCGACAAGTTTTATTCCGTATCTGTTTTGAAAGCTTACTTTTTCAACGTTAACATCAGCCATTGCTCTCCCTCCTATTATCAAAACCAGTGCAAGAATTAATAAGTTTTTCATTGTACCTCCTTACAATATCTAAAACTGTTTGCGCATATTCTTCATGTTTGCCGTAAAAAATATGTGAAGCATCATCAATGACTATCACTTCATTATTTTGAGGATTTTTGCAATACAAGTTGATTTTTTCCATAAACCCTTTTGCATTCCCCTCTGTCAGACTGTCTTTACTGCCGATTATAAACGAACCTTTAATCTTAATATTTGAAAGAGAAGTCGTTTCGCCGTCTTTGCTTATTACAGGACAGTTTTTAAGGTTAAATGCATTGTTGAATTTGAGTGCAGTTTCAGCCGTTATAGGAGAAAATCCTCCGAAAAGATATGGTAAAATTTCATCTCCTCTGCCCTCTTTTACAAATTGTTCTGCTATCTCAAGGCATTTTTGAATATTTGGCATAACTTTAAACCAGTGTGCCAAATCAACAGGTGCGCTCACAATAAAATAATCAACAAAGTTATCAGGACTATTTCCGAGGTAATGAATTATTTTATTTGACCCCAGTGAATGTCCTGCAAGGATTATATTTTTATAACCTTGTGAGTGTGCATATTTTACATAGCTTTCTACATCTTCATAAGCAAGGCTGAAATCATCATTAAATACTCCTGTTGTTTTCTGTTTCCCGCTTGTATGGTCGGAATATGAAATGCAGGAGAATGCATCCAATGCATGTCCTATAATACAGCTAATTCCGTTTTTGCTAAGTAATTCTCCAGTTACAGGAAGCAAATCATTTTGAAAAATGTTTGAACAGATACCGCTCATTATTATAACAACCGTATCAGCGTTATCTGTGTCAAACATAGCGCCTTTTAATTCTAATCCGCGTTTTGTATTTACTCTTATAATTTCCATACAGTTATTATTTCCGATTTTTTAATAAATAGCAAATACTTATATTACATATTAAAAAATGCTTGACAGGTATTATTAAAACCATATAATTAAATTATGGAAATAAGGGTTTTAAAATACTTTTTATCGGTTGCAAGAGAGGGGTCTATTACACGTGCTGCAAATTCACTTCACCTGACTCAGCCGACTTTAACCAGGCAGCTGCAGGATTTGGAGCGCGAACTAAAACAAAAACTTTTTATTAGAGGGAAACAGCATATAACTCTTACTCCAGAAGGGTTAATATTGCAAAAAAGAGCGCAGGAAATTGTTGATATGGTTGAAAAAACGCAAGCCGAGTTTCAATCAATTACAGATACTGTGAGCGGTGATATTTATATCGGATGCGGTGAAACGGATTCTATGAAATATATCGCAGAGATTTTCAAAGAAATTCAACAAAAATACCCTGCTGTGAAATTCCATATCCAATCGGGTGATGCTGAAGATGTTACAGAAAAACTTGATAAAGGTTTGTTAGATTTCTGTCTTTTAATTCAGCCGATAAATCTGGATAAATATGATCACATATCGCTTCCCTCAAAAGATATATGGGGAGTTATTATGCGCAAAGACAGTGAACTTGCGCAAAAAAGCCGCGTAGAACTTGAAGATTTGAAAAATCTTCCTATTATTAATTCAAGACAGGCGTTAAAAAAATATCTTCAAAAAAATGAATTTTCAAATTGGTTTCAAGGAGAATTTGAAAATTTAAATACTGTTGGTACATCAAATCTTGTATATAATGCGGCAATAATGGTGAAAGCTGGATTAGGGTATGCTATTACTCTTGACAAACTTGTAAATACATCAGACGAAAGTGAACTGTGTTTCCGACCGCTGTATCCTAAATTAGAATCAGGACTTGATATTGTGTGGAAAAAACATCAGGTATTTTCTCCAGCCGCAAAACTGTTTTTGGATAAATTGAAAGTTTGTAAATAAAATAGCAAAAAAAATATTTACATATTTTAAATATAAAGACTTATATACAAGGAGATTTTATGTACGTTCACAAACTATGTTATATACCAAATTATAATAGAAAAACTAACCTTAATACTGCTTACACACAAAATAATAATACGACCAAAAATATATATAAAGAAAATATTGCTGATACTTTTAGTTTTAAAGGCAGTTCAACATCTGATGAAATAGATGAATTATTCCCGATTATTTCAGATGTATCCAATATCGAAATCAATTGTCCTACAGAAATCGATTTTCCATCGCGTAAAGAAACTATAAAAAAAGTTTTCCCAAATTCTGTTGGACTTGACATGTCATTATGCATTAATTCACCTTATGAGTATCCTAATTATCGACAAGTTGCCTTATTTGCAAATGGAGCGGTAAAGAATATTGATGATTATATAATTGAGCCAACAACTCTAAAAAATATGTATGGAGATAGTTTCGGTGATTGTAAAAAAATAAAACGTACTTTACGTTTTGATCAATCAGGTCTTATTGAAAGCATGGCTTTTGATACCGGTAAAAATATATATACATATAACTATGAGGGTAAATTAACCCATGTGCAAGAGTACAAGAAAAAATCTAGTCTAAAGGATGACGAGCGTAAACTTATTCGTTTATATGCTGGGACTAAAGATATAGCCTGGATTGGTTATTATCATGGTTTTGATATTGATCCAGCGAGAACGGATTATTATGATAATGGACAAATATACGCAAGCAGTTATAGATCAATTACTGCTTTAGATAAGGAATATTGTTCAGATGCATATGAAAAATGGGAAAACTATAAAGCTGCGCGTTTAGCTGAGGATATGAAAGAAATATCTTATTTAAAAAATAAAAAAAATTTACTTCAATATTGACGGATTTCTTGAGTAAATGATATAATAAAAATATACAAATAGATAAAAAACGGGTAAGGTAAGATGATTTTAAAAGATTTCTGCCTTACTCTTTTTTAGAAAACTCGAAAGGTGGTGTATTATGTAAAACTTTATATATTTTATGGTAAAATAAATTTATGAAAAATCTTGTTAAATATATTTTTACAGTTTTACTTTTAACTTTGTCTATCTGTGCGAGCAACGCAAAGGAAGTAACCGAAATTTATGACTCTATAGATAAAGCTGAACGCGATTGCATTTCTAAAACTGCCAACACTTATGAAATGAATAGATGCTCTCAAATTGCTCAGCAATCTTGGGAAAAAGATATAAGCAAAAATTTAGCCGAATTAAAAAAAATTTTAAATAGTCAAGATTATAAAACTTTACAACTTTCGCAAGCATCTTGGGTGAATTACAAAAATAACGAGTATACATTGATTGACACTGTAGTTTCATACAAACAGGGTACAATGTATTTGAACTATAGAGAAGGTTGGAAAACAGAGTTAGTAAAACAAAGAGCATTAATTTTACGAGAATATCTAAATACTTTACAAGACTAATACTAAATTTATTTTACCTTGTTTGCAAATTATAAGTTTGCTTTTTATTTTAGTTAAACAACGAGATAATCAAATGAATGAACAAAATTTTGACAAAATGCTGAAATTTATATTACAGCGTGAAGGTGGCTATGTAAATGATCCAAACGACTTGGGTGGTGAAACTAATAAAGGAATTACACATAATACATATAGTAGTTATAGGAAAAGTAAGGGACTTCCTCAAAGAAGTGTTAAATATATTACAGACGACGAAGTAAGAGATATTTACTACAACAACTATTTTAAAGCTTCGGGAGCAGATAAGATTGAAAATCCTCAATTGGCTTCTTATGTATTTGACACTGCTGTTAATATGGGTGTATCTAGAGCAAAGTCTTTTTTAGAACAAAGCAACGGAAACCCGGATACTTTTGAAAAATTAAGACGTGCCAAGTATGCTGAATTTGCAAAAGTTAATCCAAGTCAACAAAGATATCTGCAAGGATGGAATAACAGAGTTACGGCTGTTAAGAATTTTACTCAAAATAGTTTTCCGGATTGGTCAGATGATCAATCAATAACTCAAATAACCCCAAATCCTGCAACAATATCTAATCCAACTGAGAGCTATACTTACGATTTTAATACCCCTTATAAGTTACAGATAGAAAAGAATGAATATTTGCCATCGTATGCAGATATTCCATTTGCAGATCCTGTTAATACACACATCTTCACACCTCAAGAAATCGGCAATATGACCCGAGAAGAATTTGAACAAAATCTTCCAATAATCGAACAGCAATTAAAAGACGGATTAATAAGACCACAATCCGAGCAGCCTAAAGACTATTCAAATTACAAAAATCCCGAAACAGGTACTGAAAAAATCTATACACGAGAAGATATTTCAAAAATGTCCACAAAAGAATATTCTAAAAATGAAAAAGAGAATTTGGGCAGGAAAAGTTTAAAAAGCAGCAAAAATATGATAAGAAAAATTCTCTTAAAAAATAAGCATATCAAAAACCGCCGAGGGCGGTTTTTCAAATTTGTATCTGCACTGATTCTCAGTTTGTGGACTAAAAAACGGAGTAATAGGGATTTGTCTTGGTCGCTCGCGTGTAACGGCAATTCTGCGTTTTGTTTTAGCGATTATATCGCTTTCAACAAAAGCGCTCTAGCCTCAGCTCGCTCCCGCTGAACCCTAAAAGAGGCTTAAAAACCTCTATCACAAAATTAAAAAAGGACACCACAAGGGCATCCTTTTTTAATTCGGAGTAATAGGGATTTGAACCCTAGATGCAGATTGCTCCACATAACACCTTAGCAGGGTGCCGCCTTCAGCCACTCGGCCATTACTCCGCATGAGTATATTTTTATAATAGCATAAAAATATTTTTTAGTAAATATCTGTTGACCACTTTCTTTTGTTAGGTTAAAATTGTTGTTAGAAAGGTTTAACGCTATGATTGAAATGAAAGTTATGGGGATTGCCCTTGATACAAGAACAGGTTCGCCGATTGTTGTTTTGCATGATAAAGATAATAGAAAAGCGCTTCCAATTTGGATTGGATCGGCTGAAGCAAGTGCGATTATCAGAAAAATTGAAAATCTCTCGGTAACACGTCCGATGACACATGATTTGATTATTAATATTATCGAAAAAACAGGATATACTCTGGATAAAATTGAAATTAACGACGTGGAAAAAGATACTTATTATGCAACCTTATTTTTAACTAATGATAAGGGAGAAGTTATAGAAATTGATTCTCGTCCGTCTGATGCAATTGCCGTTGCAATAAGAGTTGATGCGCCGATTTTTGTAACAGCAAATGTTATTTCAAACGGCTCTGTTTCTACTGATTCTGCTAAAGACGAAGAAGAAGCACAAGAATTTAAAAAGTTTGTTCAAAGTATTAAACCGTCTGATTTTGAAAAACTTATGAAAGATAATGAACATCACGAGAGTGATCAGTAATATTAAAATTGTTACAGATTTTTTAAAACCTGAAATTGACAAAGTTTTCAGGTTTTTATTTATATATGAATAGTGTTAAAGCAATACAGCCTAATAGTTTTTATCGTGTTAATCCGATTAGTATGTTTGCAAATCGTAAGCAATACGAAAATTTGTTTGCACAATCTGAACATAATTTAAACCATCCGAAAGTCTTTGGGCATGAGACTAAGGCTAAACATTTAGATTTTCTTGCTTAATGTTACTTAATATTTTCCTATATTTTGGCAATTTTTTGGGAATGAAATACTTAATATAAATATAGGGAAATTTTGGAGTAAATATGCCAATAAAATTATTTGGGGTCAATCCTGCACAGGGAACATCAAACCCTTTTCAAGTAAATAAAAAGTATGCAGATAATAATTTTGCTAAGAACAGTTTTGAATTTGGAAATGCAAATCCAAATTGTCCTGAACACCGTGGTGATGGTATTCATGGCTTGAATTTATACTGCTTAGGATAATAAAAAATTATTTTTTGTATTAGTGTTGTAGATTAAATCTATTGCACTATATTGTGGCGCGAAAGTATAGATTTTTTGCTCTTTCTTTTTGAAACTGCAAAGACCTATTGCTTTTTCATCATTTTTGAATAAATTTTTGATAAATTCCATAATACACATCCTTCTATTTTTATTGTATAATTTTATTAAGGAGCGTGCCGCTCCACCCGCCATTGGGATATACTAATAGTAGTTTAATGAATTTTGCAATTAAGTCAAAGAAAAGGAGAAGGATTATGGCTAAGATTACTAAAGATATGAATATTATGGATATTGTTCAACAATGCCCTGAAAGCGTTGCTGTATTCCAAAAATATGGTTTGGGATGTATCGGATGCGCTGCAGCTCATTTTGAAAATTTAGAAGCAGGTGCTAAGGTTCACGGATTTGATCCTGATGCTATGGTTGCTGATATTAACGCTTTAATTGAAGAATAAGAATAGAAAAAGACGACTCAATTGAGTCGTCTTTTTTATTTTGAATTATTTATAAATCCTGCCATAGTTGGTTTGTTTTCAACAATCGGTATTTGTTGAGAAGATGGTTGTGTATTTTTTGCTTTTAACGCCATTTCTTTTTCAACTGCTTTTTTAGTCATTCTTTCACAGTATCTTGCAAGCCACATCATAAATATAGGTACAAGAACCAGTGTTGATGCAAAGCCGAATGCACTGTTAAATGTTTTAGCACGGCTTATGAATTTATTATCTTTTGCTTGGAATTTTGTATAAATTTTTTCAAGAGCTTCTGAGCCTTTTGCTTTTTTAAACGCTTCTTTGATTTCTGCTGCAGTTGCATCTTTAAGTGATTTATTGCCATATTTTTTCATGATAGCTTCGGATTGTTCCTGAACGGTTTTATCAATATGTAGTACTTTTTTAACATTTCCGCCATTATTTTCTAAGAAATCGAAGAATCCGTGTATGCCGTCTTTATAGCCTGTCAAATCACTATATTTTGTTGTGATTTGTTCACTAGACAGCACTTCAATACCACTTCCTGCTGTAAAATAATTTTTAAGTTTGTGCAAGAAACTATTTTGATGGTCTTGAGGTTTTATGTTTAATGCAAGTCCTGACATTTTAGCAAATGCATCAGAAAATCCTCTTGATAAAGCTTTAGCACCAAAAAGGATTGCGCCGAAACTAGAAATGTCACGGACTAAGATTTCTTTACGTTCTTTATCACTTTTTGCATTTAAGTAACGTGGAGGCAGGCAGAATCCAAACAACAAAGTAAGCATAGCTGGAACTGTCATAGATGCTCCGTTGAACTCAAAATTTCCAAGGAGTTTGCTGATTTTTCCACCTTCCAAGGCTGTTTTACCTGCAGTAGATGCTAAACCTGTGAATGAAGGGTCTTTTCCTTGTTTATTTTCAGTTTCGTTATTTCCTTCCAAACCTTTTAAGCCAGGGTCATGTTTGATACCCATATTGTAAAGTTTTGGAATTAATGTATAGAATCCAACAACAGCTCCCCACATGCCGAGGTTTGTAAGCACTCTTGTACCTGCTCTGTGGGTATTGAATTTTTTAACAGCTTCAGTAATGTTTTCAGAATTTTGTGGAACATGTTTAAGTGCATCATTTGTATAATCGGTTAAACTCTGAGTTAGACGTCTGATGTTTGTTCCAAGAGTTTTGTTTTGTCCGTTAACTTTTAATACTGATGCTAATTCATCACTTGATGATGAAACAGTTGACTTTCTAAGTTTTGAATATTCATCTGTAATCTCAGCAAGAAGAGCCTTTGCCCCTTTTTTGTCTTTAGCACTGTGTTTTTCTTCTGCTTCAATAAGTTTGTCAGCAAAAGTTCGGGCAGTTTGTTTTAATCTGCTGCTTTGAAGATTATTATCAGTTGAATTTGAGAGCATGTTTTCAAATACTTGAGCATAATAACCTTTTTTGAACTCTTTGGCATTTGAAAGCTGAGATTTGTTTTTAGATGCGTAAGAAGCAAAATCTTCACCTAACGCTTCAATATGGTTAACATGAACATTATTTGCTGTACCAGATGTTTTTTTAATTACGCTTAGTATTCCAAGCGGGATTAAAAATGCACTTGGGCCGCTGAGGATTTCTCTGATGCCTTCGCGTCTAGCAAATTCCCAGTTAAGCGGGCCTGTTTTTTTGCCATTTTCATCTTGTGCTCTGTTTCGGTTTAAACCTTCATATATACGCGGGGCAACCATGCCAAGACCGTCTTGAGCAATAAAAGACGCCGCAAATCCACCTCTATCAATAGCATCCATAAGAGTAACTACAGGATTAATACTCCCTGTGAATGATTGCTGTTTACCGTATTGTGTTTGCTGATTTTTAACAGCATTCGGTGATTGGTTTATTGCTTTTACTGACATGTCCCTACTTTAAAATTTCATAACTACACACATATTTAAAAACATCACTTTTACACTTATTGCTTTTTTTCGACTAGATTTTAAGAAAAATTAAGATAAATGTATTAAGTGTACTTATTATACTTAATGAGAGAAATAATTGCAAGTGATTTACTACGAATGTAATAATTTGTTTACAAAACTTTAAATTTGACTATGTTTCTTGAACTGATAAACTGTTTTTATGGAAGTAAATGTTATTGGAGCAGGGCTTGCAGGAAGTGAATCAGCTTTGCAGCTCGCAAAAAGAGGAATAAAAGTTAGATTGTATGAGATGCGTCCTAAAAAATCTACGGGTGCTCATAAGACTGAAAAGTTTGCAGAATTTGTCTGTTCAAACAGTTTAGGAGCAGGTGATTGTTCTAACGCATCAGGTTTGTTGAAAAAAGAGATGGAACTTCTTGGCGGCGAATTAATTCAAATTGCTCGTGAGTGTTCAGTGCCTGCAGGAAATGCGCTTGCGATTGACAGGGAATTGTTCTCGCAGACTGTTACGGACAGAATTCAGAATAATCCTAATATTACTGTAATAAAAGAAGAAGTTAAGCAAATCCCAGATGGATATACGATTATTGCCTCAGGGCCTTTGTCATCGGACAGCCTTGCTGATTCTATAAAAGAATTTACTGAAAGCGAACATTTACATTTCTTTGATGCTATTGCACCAATTGTTGAAAAAGACAGTATTGATTTTGAAAAAGCTTTCTGGGCAAGTCGTTATGATAAGGGTGAAGCTTCTTATATTAATTGTCCGATGAATAAAGAGCAATATGAAAAATTCTATGATATCTTGATTAATGCGCCAAAGATTGAGTTGAAAGAATTTGAAAAGAATGCAAAATTTTTTGAAAGCTGTTTGCCAATAGAAGTTTTGGCATCCCGCGGGGTTGATACTTTACGTTTTGGACCAATGAAGCCTGTGGGGCTTGTTGATAAACGCACAGGCGAGGAAAATTATGCAGTTGTTCAGCTTCGACAGGATAACAGTGCAAAAACTTTATTTAATCTTGTAGGTTTTCAGACAAACTTAAAATGGGGAAGCCAGAAAGAATTATTGCAGTCAATTCCAGGGCTGGAAAATGTTAATATTGTCAGATATGGCGTAATGCATAGGAATACTTTTATAAATTCGCCAAAAGTATTAAATGCATCGCTTCAAACCCGCAAACGCGAAAATCTTTTCTTTGCGGGACAGTTAACTGGTACTGAGGGGTACACTGAATCTATTGCGACAGGCATGCTTGCTGGGATTAATATGGCAAAACTTATTAATGGCGAACCTCTTTTGATTCTGCCGAAAGTAACTATTCTCGGGGCTTTGACACAATATATAAGCGACGAAAATCATGATAAATTTCAGCCGATAAATTCAAATTGGGGAATTATCGAGCCGATTGAGCTTCCCAAAAAAGAGAGAAAGAATAAAAAGTTAAAAGCGGAACTTTTAACTAATCGTTCTATTGAATACTTAAAAGGACTCTTGTAAGAGTCCTTTTTTAATATCCTGCGTGTTATTTAAGATTTTTTTTCAAGTCCTATAAGACGCATAACGGGATGTATAAGTGCCTGGCTTACTTGTGGTGCAATGATTGCTAGTCCTACAACAGAACCTATAATGTTGCTTAATTCTACAGCACCTTTTATGTCTCCGAATTTGTTAGGCTTGTCTTTTTTTAGTTCGTCAGTTAATACTACGTTTAGCTTATTATCTTTAAGCTTTCCAATTGCCTCTAATCTTTCTTTTTTCGTTGCTAAATCTGCGATTTTTTTGTATGCGGAATATTCCTTGAAATTTTTAAAATGTTCAAAACCTTGAGTATTTTTAAAGATTTTTTCCTTTGCAAGTTTAAATCCGCCTTTTTTAAATATCGGAACAATTACTGCCATATAAACACCAAGACAGGTTGCCTGATATAAAAATTCTTTTAATGATGCGAATTTTTTAGTTTCTTTATCGATATGATTATCAATAAGAATAAATCCAGGTCTGCCAATTGCATTTACCGTTGTTTTACAGGTAACTGTCGCGTCAGCATTTTGAGCTATATTTACCACTGTCGGGTTTGTAATCACTTTAGAAATTGCTGAAATCATACGCCGCCTACTTTCATTCCTGAGTTCCAGTTGTTAAAAGTCGGACGAACAATCGGAGTTGTCGGACGTATTGCAGCAGGCGGAGTTATCGCATTTTCTTTGATATCAAGCGGTTTTTGTTCAGGCTTTTTGCCTATGCGTTTCATAACAGGGGTTACAACAACTGAGCATAAGGCAGGGATTACGACACCTGCGGCAATACATATGGCAATCAGTCCCAAACCTGCCTGACCTTTTTTAATAGCAGAAGCTTTCATTTCCTGTTTAACGGTTTCAGAGATTACCTCTCCTGCTTTTATCCTTTTTGCAATATCTGTTTCGTGAGCTTTTACGGCAATTTTTTCACCCAGTTTTGCACCTAAAATACCCGTCACAAAATAAGTCGGCATTGCAACGACTTCCGTAATTCCCTCTCTTAATGCGGCATACTTCTTACTTTCGGGGTTTTCGCCTTTTTTCATCATTGTAAATGTCGGGCGAAATATTCCGTTTGCGCATGAAATGGCTAGTATTGGATATAATGGTTTACTGTTATTGCCCAGCTTTGAGCATATAGTTTTTATAAAATTTGACATGATTTTCCGCTTTATATAAAAAACAAACAAAAAATTTTTTGCTAGTGTATAATAAAAAATGAACTTTTTTATTTCCCGTTCGTTATAATAATACAGAGGTTGAAAAAATGAAAGATAAATGTAGACAATATGAAGCATTATTTACGTTTCAGGACGAAGAAACCTTAAAAAAACATATTGAAACCTGTGAAGATTGCAAAAAAGAACAGGAAGTTATGGATAAAGTTTCCGACTTATTGAAAGAAGTTAAACCTTACTACGTAAAAAAACGTAAGGATAATGCCAAATTAAAAATTGCCTGTGCAATGCTTACAATTATGCTGAGTACGGCAGTAATGGGTGTAGTAAATTTTAATACAGATATTTCTGATATCATTAAATACGGAAATACACTTAGTGCAGAAGATTTAGGCTTACCTGTAGATGCGTATGGTTTGTTAATGGTGGAATAGTGAACTTTAAAGAGATAGTAGAAAATAACAAAAATAACGTAAGAAATATTATAAGGCTTATTACAAAAGAAACAAACGAAGATTTGGAGCAGGAAGTATTTGTCAAGGTTTGGAAAAATTCAGACAAATACAATGAGCAAGGGTCTTTTAAAAGCTGGATTAATACAATTGCAAAAAATGTGTCAAAGGATTATCTGAAATCTGCGCAGTATAAAAACAGAAATACTGAAGATGATGAGATTTTGACAACAATAAAAGATAAAAAACAAACGCCAGAACTTACTCTCATTAGTAACGACAGGCAAAAAAGAATTACAAGCGCGATTAATTCTCTAAAACCAAAATTCAAAGAAGTTGTTATGTACTGTGAAATTTACGGGTATAGTTATGAAGAAACTGCAGTAAAGCTTAACTGTCCTTTAGGAACTGTAAAATCCAGATTATACAACGCAAAAAAAGAGTTAGCAGAAAAATTACAAGATTTATTATAGAAAGGATGTATTTATGAAGAAATTTTTAATTACCGCATGTGCACTTATTGTTGCATCAAGTGCAGTTATGGCCGCTGAACCTGCACCTGTCAAACCGCAGTGTAACTGCCCGAAATGCAGCTGTCAAAGACCGCCTAAAGGGCCTGATTTCAAAAAACGTCAGGCAGAATTTGAACAGCGTTTGAAACTTACAGATGAACAAAAAGCAAAAGCAAAAGAACTTCGCGAACAGAGTTTCGAACAAATTAAACCGCTGTTGGATAAGATTAAAGAAAAACGTGCTGAAATTGAGGCAGTTAAACTTTCAAGAATGGCTGTTCAGGCTCAAAATGAAAAAATTGAACAGTTGAAACGCGAAATCGGAGCTATAAAACAGGAAATGCACAGATTACGCATGGAAAATATGAAAAATTTTGAAGCTATATTGACTAAATCTCAACAGAAAGAATTGAAAAAAATGAAAGCAGAAGGACGTAAAAAATTCGATAAAGAATTTAAAAAACATCCGCCGAAACAGCATCCGATGCCGTGTCCTATTGAAGAAAAATAATTCTTATAAAGGGTTGATTTTTTATCAGCCCTTTTTTAATATGGATATATGAATATATATGACAATATACTTGAACTTATCGGAAATACGCCGTTAGTAAAAATAAACAAATTGAATACGGGAAAATCAACAGTTCTTGCAAAGGTTGAAAGTTTTAATCCCGCAGGTTCTGTCAAAGACCGCCCTGCATTGAATATGATAGAAGATGCCGAAAAAAAGGGACTTATAAACAAAAATACAGTGATAATTGAACCTACAAGCGGAAATACAGGTATTGGACTTGCAATGGTTTGTGCTGTCAGGGGTTATCGTATGATTTTGACAATGCCCGAAACTATGAGCGAGGAGCGCAGAAAACTTTTAAAAGCTTATGGCGCAGAACTAGTTTTAACGGAAGGCGCAAAAGGTATGCAAGGCGCTGTTGATAAAGCTAACGAACTTCATAAGGAAATAAAAAATTCGTTTATTCCTCAACAGTTTGCAAATCCTGCTAATCCTGAAATTCATATGCTTACTACTGCAGAAGAAATTTGGAGAGATACAGACGGCAAAGTTGATATTGTAATTGCAGGCGTAGGAACGGGCGGAACAATTTCAGGTATTGCACGCGTTTTAAAGGAAAAAAATCCAAATATTAAAGCTGTTGCGGTTGAACCTTTATCGTCGCCTTTATTATCAAAAGGACAGGCTGGACCGCATAAAATTCAAGGTATCGGCGCAAATTTTGTGCCTGAAAACTTTGACAAAAATGTGGTTGATGAGATTTTTACCGTATCAAATGAAGATGCTATTGAGACAGCGCGTCGTTGTGCAAAAGAAGAGGGTATTTTGTGCGGAATTTCATCAGGTGCAGCACTATATGCGGCAATTGAGTATTCTAAAAAGAATGAGAAAAAAGTTATTGTCGTAATTTTACCTGATACGGGTGAAAGATATTTGAGTGTTTTGTAAATTTTTGTAACATCTTGCTTGAATTGTAAAAAGGGTGTAAAATCCTTCATAGCATAGCATAGCATAGCATAGCTGTATCCGTATGCCTTGAACTGAAATTTGTTACGGTTCTATGTTTTTATAAATAAAAGAGAGTATAAAAACGGAGAGCTTATGGTTCAAATTAATGTTTCTAACGGTCAAGGTATTACACAGGCAATAAAGGCAAAAGTTCAAGCAGATGGCGGAACAATTTCCAATAATACTTTGTCAGTATGGCAGCAAGTTATGACTGAGGTAAAAACTGCACAAGAAAGTGGTTCGCAGATTTATACCGGCGGCGATGAGATTGAGAAACTTAATGACAGTGCAAACTGGAAAACTGATTTTAAAGTGATGACAAATCAAGTTATTGAACTTGCACAAGATGTTTGGAATAAAATTGTACAATTATTAACCGGGCAGTCTGCACAGCCGGAAACTGTTGCAGAACAGCCTGTGGTAGAACAAGTTGTTCAAGAAGTTGTTGAGGAATCTAGAGATGAAATAGAAGTTGAAGCTCCGTCTGATGAAGTGGAACATACTTCAAATGATGCCGTGAGCGTTACAGGTTCATCACAAACTTTATCAAAGGAGCAGGCTG
This sequence comes from uncultured bacterium, assembly GCA_948964545.1. Lineage (GTDB taxonomy): Bacteria > Cyanobacteriota > Vampirovibrionia > Gastranaerophilales > Gastranaerophilaceae > Stercorousia. The sequence goes on from CAREDV010000001.1 coordinate 476,407, forward strand.
ATGCACTTGTACAAGAAACATTGGGTAAACCATTACCTGATGGAGTAGAAGTCTCGTTTGTTATGTCAAACGGAACAATTGTTCCGGCATTCAAAAAAGATGGACAGCCGATTAGCCCGGATTCTTTGAAAGAGCCTGCGACAGTGGTAGTTGCAAATGAACCTGAAACACCTCTTGTTACAGGTCCGCCAAGAGGTGAAAATCCGGAATATGATGCTATTGTTAATCCACAGCCTGTTGAACCTATTATCAAAGACGGATATATTAGAAATATAAGTGATGTACTTATAGGTTTAGACGGAGTACAGCGGGTTATACGTGGTGAGTTTGGAATTACTGTAACACGTGAAGATGGTGAAACGTTGGAAATTGGAAATACTCAGGCGGAATTAGACCGTGCAAAAGCATTTATACGCGGTGAGGAAGTTTTACCTGTTGAAACGGTTGATGATGTTCAAGATATTGATGAAGTTGAGGAGGTTGATAATGCCGGTCAAACGGAAAATACTAATGAACCGTATACAATAGGTAATGTTCAATTCACTGAGAACGGCTATTCTATGAAAACTAATGTCCCAGCAGATGATGAAGCCGAAAATATTCAAAATTTTCTTGGCAGGTCAAATATTAATGTATACAGAACTCCAGACGGCAGAATAAATTATAGAGGACATATAGATTTAAGTGAGTCAATCGCAAGAACACATGCAGAAACCAGTATGAGGGTTTTATGCAGACAAAAGGGTACATATCTTCAATTATTAGAAAAGGATTATAATACACTGCCTGCTGGTGAAAAAGCATTTGTAGATGAATTTAATAGATTAATGACGGACATGGAAATTAAGATTGACGGAAGCGATAATTTTGTCAATATTGAAGGTTCTCAATATGTAAAATAATAAAAAAGGCGGGAATTAATTCCCGCCTTTTTTTTATGTTTAAGTTCGGATTAAAATCCGCCCATACCACCCATGCCTTGAGGCATAGCAGGTATTTCAGGTTTTTCTTCCGGAATGTCTACAACAGCAGCTTCTGTAGTTAATAACATTGAAGCAACTGATGCTGCGTTGATTAAAGCTGAACGAGTTACTTTTGCAGGGTCAACGATACCTGATTTGAACATATCAACGTATTCATCATTCAATGCATCATAACCGTAAGCTCCGTCATGACTTAATACTGTATCAATTACAACGTCAGCTTTAGCACCTGCGTTGCGAGCGATTGCTCTTAGAGGTACATCAAGTGCTGATGTAAGAATTTTAAAGCCGATTTTTTCATCATCAGATGAGAAGTTTGTTGAGTTTACAAGTTTTGAAAGTTCTTGTTTAACTCTTACCAATGCAACACCGCCACCTGGAACGATACCTTCTTCGTTAGCTGCACGTGTAGCGTTTAATGCGTCTTCAATTCTTAGTTTTCTTTCTTTAAGTTCAACTTCTGAAGCTGCACCAACTTCAATTACTGCAACACCGCCTGAAAGTTTTGCAACGCGTTCTTGAAGTTTTTCTCTGTCGTATTCAGAGTCAGAAGCTTCGATTTGTTTTCTAATAAGTCTAATTCTGTCTTGAACTGCATTTCTTGTATCTTCGCCGACAACGATTGTAGTTTCGTCTTTAGTAACAGTAACGCGTTTTGCTCTACCTAACATTTGAGCTGTAACATTTTCAAGTTTAATGCCGAGTTCTTCTGTGAACATTTCACCGCCTGTAAGAATAGCAATATCTTCAAGCATAGCTTTTCTTCTGTCGCCAAATCCCGGAGCTTTTACTGCAACTGCTCTCAAAACTTTTCGCATTGTGTTAACAACAAGTGTTGCAAGAGCTTCGCCTTCGATGTCTTCTGCGATAAGTAATAACGAACGTCCGTCGCGTGCAACTTGTTCAAGTAACGGAACCATATCTGAGATAAGGTTGATTTTTTTGTTACAGCAGAATACATAAGCGTCTTCCAATACAGCTTCCATTCTTTCTGCGTCTGTAACGAAGTATGGTGACAAATATCCTTTGTCAAACTGCATACCTTCAACAACTTTTAAGTTTGTACCGAAAGATTTGCTTTCTTCAACAGTAATAACACCGTCGTGACCGACTTTTTCCATTGCTTCTGCAATAAGTTCACCGATTTCTCTGTTGTTGCCTGCTGAAACGCTTGCAACTTGAGCGATTTCTTCTTTTGTGTTAACTGGTCTTGATAAGTCTTTAATGTTTTTTACAGCGATTTCAACAGCTTTGTCAATACCGCGTTTCATAGACATAGGATTAGCGCCTGCTGTCAAGTTTTTCAAGCCTTCGCGAACGATTGCTTGAGCAAGAACAGAAGCTGTTGTTGTACCGTCGCCTGCAACATCGTTTGTTTTAGATGAAACTTCTTTCAACAATTGTGCACCTGCGTTTTCAAGTCCGTCTTTAAGTTCGATTTCTTTTGCGATTGTAACACCGTCGTTAACGATTTGAGGAGCACCGTATTTCTTTTCCAAGATTACGTTTCTGCCTTTTGGTCCAAGTGTAACTTTTACGGCATCTGCTACCGCATCAATACCTTTAAGAAGCGATTTTCTAGCTTCTTCGTCAAATACTATACGTTTTGCCATTTTATTTCTCCTTATTCAATAATAGCTAATGCATCTTTAATAGAAAGAATTTTGTATTCACATCCGTCCATTTTAATGTCAGTACCTGCGTATTTTGCATAGAGAATTACATCTCCTGCTTTTACGTCCATAGGTTCTCTTTCGCCTTTGTCGTTCATTTTACCTTCACCTACAGCCACTACTTCACCTTTTTGAGGTTTTTCTTTAGCACTGTCAGGAATAAAAATTCCGCCTGAAGTCTGTTCTGTATCTTCAATAACTTTAATAACAATTCTGTCGCCTAATGGTTTTAACATATTTTTTCTCCTTTTCTCTCCTACTCTAAAATTATAAAACAAATTATACAATATTTAAATTCCTTAACGAAAAATTAATTTTTTGATTGATTTTAGCCATAAAATAGTTTATAATATATAAAGAAAGGGTTTAAATATGAAAGTATTAAATAACAGCTTACAAAAATCTGCCTTTACTTTAGCAGAGGTATTGGTAACTTTAGGTATTATCGGTGTCGTTTCGGCAATGACACTGCCTACATTGACAAAAAACCATCAGCGCAAAGTTTATGTAACTCAATTACATAAAGTTTATAATGAGTTTCAACAAGTTACTGAATCTGCTATTGCAGAACGAAATGCTATAAATTTACGTGAGGCAGGTGTTTCTGGTTACCAAGATTTAGATAGGCTGTTAAAAAATCATATGAAAATTATTAAGACTTGTAATCCTGGTGGCGGTGGAGCTATGGATAGCTGTGTTGGCGGGTCTGGAACAAAAAACCTTTCTAATGCTTCTGCTCCCTACAGTACAGGTACAACTTGTCATGTTACAGCAAGTGGCGCTGGTATTTGTTATTATTCTGTTGCATTTGCTAGTACTGGTGATTTTTTAACTTATGTTACATTTGATACAAATGGTAAATCTGGCCCTAATATTTTAGGCAGAGATGTGTTTGTATTAGGTTTATTTAATGACGGTTCATTAGGAGCTTATACTGATATTACTTGCGGAAAAGATGATGAAGCATGCGAGAGCGATAAAGCTGAGGCAGAATCAAAAGCAGATTTAGCAAGATGTCAGGCTGCAAACAGTTCTTTAATGGGAGCAGATGCAGCAGCATGTTTCAAGGTGTTGCAAGATAACGGCTGGGAAATGAATTATTAAAAGCTTAAAAAATCACCTTACGGTGATTTTTTAGTATATATATTCACCTGGCTAGTCCTTAAATATTTTATTTATGTTATGCTGAAACTATGAAACGGGTTATGTATGTTATTTTAGTTTTAGTGATTGTTTTCGGGCTTTGCAGAGCTTGTATACAGCAGGATATTGCATCGGAAAACACTTTTCAATTGCGTCCGAAAGAGGAATTGGTTTTTGCGGATTATCCGATTGAAAAAAACATTACGGTAAATGGGGTTGATTATCTTGAATCGCAAACACCTGTTGGTAAATTTGGCGGAACTTTTGTAACTTCAACAATCGGCGAGGGGCCAAAAACTTTCAATCCGTTTAATTCAAAAGATAATATCTCATCAACAATGTCAGAGATTATGTATGACGGGCTTGTGACGACAAATCCTGTAACGGGTGAAACGATTCCGAAACTTGCTAAATCTTTTACAGTTCAGGGATGCGAATATATTGTAAATTTGCGTCACGGAATTAAATGGTCGGACGGCAAACCTATTACGGCAGATGATGTTGTGTTTACGTGGAATAAAATTATCCTTGGCGGATTTGGAAATACTTCAACTCGTGATTCAATAATTATTGGCGGGAAACTTCCGACAGTCAGTAAAATTGATGATTACACCGTAAAATTTATTACGCCTAAACCGTTTGCGCCTTTTTTGCGAATGTTATCCTCACCGATTGCGCCAAAACATATTTTTGAACCTGCGGTAAACAGAGGAAAAGCTTATTTTGACGGGTTTTTATCAACTAATACAGACCCGAAAGAGTTTGTAACTTCGGGCGCATTCAAGTTGAAAGAATACGTTCCAGCACAGCGTGTTGTGTTTGAAAAAAATCCGAATTATTACGTTATAAATAAAGACAGGCAAAAACTTCCCTATCTTGAAAAATTGGTTTATTTAATCGTTGGCGACATAAATAATCAGGTTTTAAAATTTGAAGGCGGAGAGCTTGATGAAATCAGCTTGCAGGGTGCAAATGTAGCTCGTTTTAAAGAGATGGAAAAGCATTCTGATTTTAAGGTATACAATATTGGGCCTGACACGGGTACGATGTACCTTTCTATGAATATGAATAACCGCAAAAATGATAAGGGTAAATATTATGTAGACCAGAAAAAACAGGTTTGGTTTCAGGATAAAAACTTCAGGCAGGCTGTAGATTTGGCACTTGACAGAAAAAATATGGTGTTTAATATTGCAAACGGCCTGGGCTATCCTTTGTTTACGCCTGAAACATTAAATTCAATATTTTTGAATAAAGATTTAAAACCTTACGATAAGGATTTGGAAAAATCACGAGAACTATTGAAAAAATCAGGTTTTTATTGGGATAAAGCGGGACACTTGCTTGATCGTTTCGGGAACCATGTTGAATTTGACCTTTATACAAATGCAGGAAACACAGAGCGCGAAGCTATCGGGGTTATGGTAAAACAAGACCTTGAAGATTTGGGAATGAAAGTTAATTTCAAACCTATTGAATTTAATTCGCTTGTGAATAAGTTGATGTCAACGCTTGACTGGGATATGGTTATAATGGGCTTTACAGGCTCGCCTTTAGAGCCTAACGGAGGCAAAAACGTATGGCTTTCTGACGGAACTTTGCATATATTCAACCAGCGTCTTGAGGGGGATGAGAAAAGCCGCCGTTACCCATTTGAAAATCGTATAGATTATCTTTATACACAGGGCGCGCTTGCAACGAAATTCGAGGACAGAAAGAAATTTTATGATGAATATCAGGCGATAGTTTATGAGGAAAAACCATTTATTTATATTTATTCGCCCATAAGAATTGTTGCTATACGCGACAAGTTCAAAAATGTTTATCCGACATCTCTTGGCGGAGTTACTCACAATATTGAGGAGTTATACATACAATAATGCAAATCTTGTTATATATACTAAAAAGAATATTACAGACAATACCATTGCTTATTATAGTGTCATTGATAAGCTTTTTTATAATACGTTTGTCGCCAGTTGATCCGCTTGCTGAATTAAGATTAAACCCGTCGGTTTCAAAAGAAACCTTGCAGGCTGAAACTCAGCGTTTAGGGTTAGATAAACCTATTATTGTTCAGTACGGCAAATGGGCAAAGTCATTTATTAAGGGGGATTTGGGCGTAACTTCCAACGGCGAAAAAGTCAGCACTAAGTTAAAAGAGCGTATTCCAAACACACTGCTTTTGACTACAATTGTAATCTTTCTCGCATGGATTGTCGGAGTTCCTCTCGGTATTTTATCCGCAGTATATTGGAAAACGCCTTTTGACAGAGTTTTAACAGTTTTAACAAGTATCGGTATGGCAATACCGTCGTTTTTCTTTGCGGTATTATTGTTGATTTTTGCTGTTAAAACAGGGTGGTTTCCTGTTGGAGGTTTGACAAGTTCTAACTTTTTGGAAATGAATTTCTGGCAGAAAGTTGGTGATATTGCGCATCACCTTGTTTTGCCCGTAACAGTTTTATTTACGCTTTCTCTTGCAGGATTGCAAAGACAGATGAGGGGAAATTTATTGGATGTTTTGGACAGTGATTATGTTAAGTTTGCCAGAGCAAAGGGTTTAAGTGAGTTTAAGGTTGTTTTTAAACATGCTTTAAGAAATGCTGTTAACCCCTTAATTACGCTTTTAGGTTTTGAATTTGCGGGACTTTTGAGTGGTGCTGCGCTGACAGAATATGTTTTTCAATATCCAGGTTTGGGAAGATTAATTTTGGAAGCTGTTTTAAAATCCGATATAAATCTAGTTATGGCATCATTAATGATGGGGGCTGTAATGCTTATTTTAGGCAACTTAATAGCTGATATATTATTGATTATGACTGATCCAAGAATCAGAGGAGGACAGGCATGATAAAAGATATTTTAAAACAATTGTGGAAAGATAAATTTGCACGAATTGCACTTATTGTTTTGGGGATAATCTATTTCGCACTGTTTTTTGCAGATTTTATAGCACCTTACACAAAAGATTTTTCGGATAGAACAATGGCTTATGTTCCGCCTTCAAAGATTTTTACAATTGATGAGAACGGCAGATTTTCAAAGCCATACACATATAATTACAAGCGTGAATTTGATGAAACGGATTTGAAAATTGTCTATACGCTTGACAGAAGCCAAAAACATTATGTGAAATTCTTTGCAAAAGGTCAGCCTTATAAGTTTTTGGGTTTAATCCCTATGGAAAGACATCTAATGACGACTGACAATGACGGACGTTTATTCTTGCTCGGAACTGATATTAACGGGCGTGATGTTTTTTCAAGACTGTTGTTTGGCGGAAGAATTTCTATGACAATCGGATTTCTTGCCTTGTTTGTTTTATTCCCTATAGGACTTTTGTATGGCGGGATTGCGGGATATTTCGGCGGTAAAACCGATATGATTATGATGAGGTTTGCAGAGGCTGTTATGTCTATTCCGAGTTTTTATCTTTTGATAATCCTTGCATCTATTTTGCCTTCGGGAATGACGAGTGTCCAAAGGTTTATGCTTATTGTTGTAATCCTTGCGCTTATCGGCTGGGCAGGTTTTGCGCGTGTTGTAAGGGGTATGGTTTTATCTGTTAAAAATCAGGAATATGTTCAGGCTGCAAAATCAATCGGCGCTTCGCGCCTTAGGATTATTGTGAAGCATATTCTACCGCAGACTACAAGTTTTGTGATTGTTGCAATGACATTGTCTGTGCCTTCTTATATTCTGTCAGAATCCGGCTTGAGTTTTTTAGGATTGGGTATTCAACAGCCTGATGCAAGCTGGGGAAATATGCTTAAAGAGGCGCAGGAATATACAAATATTATTTATCGTCCTTGGCTTTTGACACCCGGATTTTTAATTTTTGTTGCAGTCTTGGCATTTAACTTAATAGGTGATACTATAAGAGATGTGTTAGACCCAAAATCAAAGGTACGGTAAATGTTTTTTGATATTTTAATTAGAGTTTTATCAGCATTATTGTTAGGTTTTGCAATTGGTTTGGAACGCGAAATGACTAATAAATATGCAGGGCTTAGGACGAATATTCTTGTATGTCTTGGTGCTTGTATATTTACGATAATTTCTATTTATGGTTTCCCGACATTTGCTGATGGGGATAATGTCATTGTTTCTCAGGCTACAGGGGTAAGAGATACTGCTCGTATTGCGGCTCAGGTTGTTACAGGTATCGGTTTTATCGGTGGTGGAACTGTACTTCGCCACGGGGCAACAGTTTTCGGGCTTACAACTGCGGCAACTTTGTGGATTGCAGCCAGTATTGGTATGGCATGCGGTGCAGGAATGTTTGTTGTAGCAATTCTGGGTACAGTTTTATCAATAATTACTCTTGTATCTGTTAGAGTGTTTGAAAAAAATGTACTTATATCAAGTACTAAAAACACCAAGCGTTTGAAAGTTAATATTTCTTGTGAAAGCGGTAAATCAGATGATATTTATAATTATTTGATAGAACATTATACGCATTTACGTGAAATTTCTAAAAAATTAAATAAACAGGATGAAAATCTTACAAAAATTAATGTAATCCTTGATGTAGTAGGCAAAAAACCTATTCAGACAATGTATAAAACTTTCCAAAAAATCGATGGTATTGAATCAATTTCTATACAGGAGTTTTTGGAGTAAATTTTGCCATAAGGTTTGAGGTTTGTGAAGTTTGTTGTTGCGCAGGTTCTATGTCTGCATAATATCTCGGGTCATTCAAACCTTCCATTGCTTTCATTACACCAAGTCTGCCTGCTTTAAGTTTGATATCTGCAAGCCATGATTCAATTGCGTAAGTCATAGCAAGTGTGAATGTTGTGAATGAAATACCTGCAATTTTTAATGCTTTTTTCAAGCCCGGTGTCATAAAAATTTGACCGATTTTACCTGATTTTACAAGTTTGATGAATTCATCTGGATGTGCATTGAATTCCTGTACAATTTTGTTCCAGATTGCTGTCATTTCTTCTTTTGGAATGTTATTAAGCATTTTTTCAAATTTTGGAATAATTTCTAATGCTGTTTTTCTATCCATACTGCTGAAATGTAAATCTTCTGCAAATTGAGCAAAATCATCATCGGACATTTTTTCTATTCGGGCTCTTAATGAACTTAGTGCCTGTTTCGGCTCGCGCATTCTTTCAGGAAGCATTTCAAATGCTTCTTTAATTTTCAAACCTTTAGCCTTTGTTGTTTGTTGTTTAAATATTGCAAGAATTGTTTCGGGATTAAGAGTTTCATGAGGTGTAATTCCAAGCTTGTTGAATGATGATATTTGTTTTGGAGATAGAGGTATTTCAATCATTGAATTTAACATATCAAGCATTTCTTTTGCTTTCGGGTTTTCATTAATCAAGTTTGGTACGGCTTTTAGTTTAGCTTTTGCTGCACTGATAGCTTCTAACACCTTGACAACGTTTTCGTGTGACATTGTTTCATCAATAGCATTTTCAATTGCATACCTGTAATCTTCACTCTTGATCTTTTCTAAATTATTGATTAATTTTTCAATTGTTTCAGGGTTAAGTGCTTGTTCAGCTTCGGGGCTTAGTGTGCGTAATTCGGCATATAAACCTCTTATTTTTTGAGGTTCGGCATCTTTAAACATATTTTGAATACCTAAATAGAATTTATCAATTTGTTCGAATTCAAATCCGTTTTGGATTGCTCGTTTTAAGAATTGATATGCTTCTTCGTATCTTTCTTTGCCCATTGCTTTGATTGATGACGGATTTACAATAATATCCAATGCATCAGCTCTGACATTAGGATTATTTGTCCAACCTAAAAGACCGTTAAATATTTTACCTATTTTTACGGCTAATTCTTTATCTTGTGTTCTAACAGTACTAACAATGCTTTCACGTAATTTCCATATTGCCTCTCGCTGTTCGCGTTCGGACATGTTTCTCAAGTCGCCTGTTGTAGATTTTAAGTTGGCAATAGTTTTTGAGAAAATTGTATGGATGCTGTCTTTTTGTAAATCAATGCCTTGAAGAATTCTTGCAACAGGTTTGCTTTCAACATTTGTTTTTTGAACTGTAGGTCCTACGTTATCTGCTACATTTTTAAGGTAGTTTTTAAACCATTTTGATTTTAATCTTTCACTTGATTTACTGAAGAATGTTGTAACCTTATTCAAAACTTTTGCAGCAGAAAGTTTACCGCGTTTCATTTGTGCAGCTGCCCAGATAAATGGTGATGCTGCAGTTAAGATTCCGCCATATACTACAAACGGCTGTGCGATATCAATCGCTGCTTCCATTGATTCTGAGTAAGTTTGTGAATTATCGTCTACTTTTTCAAATGTATTAAACAGTTTGCGCTGTAGGTTTTTAGCTTCTCTAAGCTGTTCGTCTGTTACTTCCTGTTTGTGGAGCAGTTCGTTTAATACTTGTTTTTCTTTGTATTCTGTTTTTTTGTATTTTTCGTAAGCAAAGTATTGTTTCATAACTGTCGGAAGGAACATCACCGTTTCTTTTAGTTTTGAAACACCTTTTTTCTTGTTTTTAACATCAGAAACTTCGTTGTAATCTTCTTCTGTATATCCGATAAAGTTTCTCGGGTCTTTTTCAAGTTCACGTTTTGCAGTGTATCTGCCGGCTCTTGATGCAGATTTGGTAAGTTTCAAACCAATCATCATACCAGCAATACCTGTGGCAATTGAACCAATACCTGCAATCATCCAGCTTCTGCCTTTTTGATGTGCAAGAACTGTTGTAAACAATCTTTTTGTATTTTTTATAATATCAGTTGGTTTGCGTTTTGCAGTTCTTATTGCTTTTTCGCCTGCATTTTCTTCAATGCCGCGTAAATCTTTCAGGAATGATTCTCTGAATTTGTTCCATTTGTGGTGGTAAGTAGCACCGCTTTCCTGACCTTTTTTGAGGTCGGCATAAAGTTCTTTTGTTTTTTCTGAACCGTTTTTGGTAACATTATTATCGACAAATTTTGTAATTGCGCCTGTTTTGTTTAAAATCCAGCCGATAACTCCGCCGACTGCCGCGCCTAAAAACGGTGTTCCGTTAACAAGAACTTCTGCTGCTACTTCCATATTTTGAGAGTATTTTTCGGCTTCGTTGTTGATTAGTCTTACTGTTCTTTGAATTACTTCCTGATCTTGTTTTGCGCGTTTTAATTCTTCAGGAGATAATTCTCTTGTAACAATTTTGGATTCATCTGTATCATTTTTGATTGATTTTTTATAAGCTTTTCTGTCTTTTAAAACATTAATGATACTTTTGAACATTCCAGTTTTAAGTTTTTCTTTTTTCTTTTCTTTTAATAATTCGGGATGTTTTGCAATTTCTTCTTTTGCTTTTGCAATTTGTTCAGGTGTATAGTTTACGAAAGCTTTAGGATCTTTTAGAGATTCTCTTGCCTGATAGCGGGCAATTTTCGAACTATCAACCTGTAATTTTGCGGCATAAATATTAGCGCCGATAAATGAAGCTAAAGTGAGTCCTATTGCGCCTATCCAGCCGAATTTTTGAGCTTTTCTGAATTTTGCCGTATCTTTTTGAAATTTATTATAAAATTTCATAGCTTCGGCTCTTAATTCGGAGCTTTTAATTCGTTTTATACTGTTTTTATTTGTTAGTTCCCATTCGGAAAAATAAAGATTTTTAGCATTTTTTTTGTTAAATTCCGTTATTCGTCTGCACAAATCTTTTGCAGCTTCATCATTTTCTATTTGTTCTCTGATTGCGTGAATTTTCTTTGAATTGGGCTGGTGGACAAATTTAGCCATTAACCAACCTGAACCTAGAATGGATGCAAACGGTGCAAAAGCAACAATAGGTTCTGTTGCTGTTTCAACGTTTTCTGCAACGCTTTCGGAGTGGTTATCCATAATATCTACAACATCAATAATGTTTTCGCCCAATGCTTTGGCTTTTGCAATTTCTGCATCGGAATATTGACGGCGTTTATATAACTCCTCGCGCTGAGCCTGTTCGTTCTTTTGATTTTCTTCCCATTTCTTGAAGTTGTTTTTGTTTTTGGCGACTTGAGATAATGAATTAAAAAAGTCCATAATTTTTCCCTATTATAAATATAAAAACAGGAAAATTTAAAAATTTGACTATTTTATTAATTTTTGTAAACAGGTAAAGTTATTTCAAATTCTGTAATTTCAGGGGTAGATTGGGTTAATTTTAATTCGGCATTTTGAGCAAGCAGGTTTTGGGCGCAAATGTGAAGTCCCAGTCCGCTTCCTGTTTGTTTTGTGGTAAAACCTGGTTTAAAAATGTTTTCAGGGTTTTTTACAGGCTCGCCGTTATTGGAAATTTTTATTGAAACTTGTTCTGTTATATCAAGAATCACGTTTATTGCACCTTTCTTATTAATTGCTTCGATGGCATTTTTAATAATGTTTACAAGGCAGGCAAGGAATTTATTTTCATCAATAAATACAGGTGCAGTTTCTTTTGCAGAAAAATTTATTTTTATATCTTTATCGCCGATATAAACGGTCGAAAGATTTATACCTTCTTGTAAAACAGCTTGAATATCGCAAATCTCGGGCGAAAAATTATTCAAAGATTTTAAATCCAAAAGAGAATTATTCATAATCTTTAGCGATTTGGTAATACATTTTATTGCATTATTAATTGAGGCATTTTCGATACCTTCGTTTTCAAGATTTTTTTTGATAATTCTTGTATAAAGTTCGCAGATAGAAATATGGTTTCTGATTTCGTGTGCTATGCATCTTGATTGTTCTGAAATTGTGTTGTTCATAAAATCCTCTAACAAGAGAGGTTCGGTAAAAAAATACCGAACCTCTGCAAATTTTTTAATTTCTTATGCGCGGATTGCTTTTCTGTTTGCAAAACCGTTGTTTAGTGCATAAAGTACTGCTTGAGTTCTGTCATTTACCTGTAATTTTTGGAAAATATTATTTACGTGTGTCTTAACTGTAGTTTCCGAGATAAATAATTTTCCTGCAATACCTTTGTAGTTATTGCCCTGTGTTAATAATTCCAAAACTTCTTCTTCTCTTGCTGTCAAATAGGTAAGAAGGTTTTCTTCGTTGGAATTTTGTGTTTCTTCTTTGAAAGAGCGTTGGAAATATTCGAAAAATCTTGATGTAAGAGCAGTCGGGAGGTAGATTTTTCCTGATGCAACTTCGTCAATTGCATAGATTAATTGTGCTGATGCCATAGTTTTTAAAACATAACCTTTAGCGCCTAATTTCATAGCTCTAAAAATTAAGTCAGCATCATCGTAGCCGCTTAGTGCAATTACTTTTGTATCAAGGTCAAGTTTTTCAAGTTCTTGAATAGCTTGTAAACCGTCTTTTTCTGGCATATTAATATCCATTAGAATAATGTCAGGGCGATATTTTTTTGCAAGGTTTATACCCATATTGGCGCTTGTTGTAGTGCCAACTACGTCATAACTGCTTTCAAGTGTAATTAATTCTTTTACACCTCTTAAGTGATCTGCGTTATCATCAATTAAAAGTATTCTGGATTTTCTTTTAAACTCTCTCATTTTTATATCTCCCTCAGTTAGTTCCCTCTACACTATAAATACTACAACTTTTAGAGGGTTGTTTTCATCCATGCCTTGATTGATATTGACGATATGAGAGTTCGAGAATTTGTCTTACATCTTTAGATTGATAAATGGGCTCAATCATGCTCTACACCATGCTTTTGGATTTTTTGACCGCATGGTTGATTTTCAAATGTTCTCATATATTTGAATTAAACTGCTTGTGGTATAATTTTCTTAAAGGGAGAATGGATGTATGGATATAATCGTATTTTTAGTTGGTTTTTTAATTGGTGCTTTGTGTGTGTTTATTCCGTTTAAAGTTATAGATAAAAATAACAAAGTGTCGCAGGATATGATGCAGGAGCAGATGAAACTGTATTTTGAAAATACTGCTAACAGAATTTTTAAAGAAAGTTCGTCAGAACTTTCTGAGCACAACAAAGAAAAGTTAGAGGAATTCTTTAAACGATTCAGGGAGCGTATTGAGGATTTTGAAAAACGTGCTGAAGAAAATTTTAAGACTGAAACAGAACATTTTACAAAATTTGATATGAATATTAAAAATTTCCTTGAAACAGGAAATAAAATTTCTCACGATGCAAATTCTCTTGTAAATGTTATGAAATCCGATAACAGAACTTCAGGCAGATGGGGTGAAATTGTTCTTGAAAGAGTTTTGGAAGCATCTGGACTTCGCAAAGATGAAGAATATAAAATTCAAATGGGAACGGCTGAGGGCAGACCTGATGCGACAGTATTTTTGCCTGAGGGAAAATGTATATTTATTGACAGCAAAACATCATTTTCTGCCTGGGACGGGTTTATAAATGCCGAAGATGAGGCGGAAAAACAAATCCATTATAAGCAGTTTATTGATTCTACAAAAGCGCATATTACAGGACTTGCAAAACGAGATTACTCTGTTGAGGATGCATCGCCTGATTATGTTTTAATGTTTATACCTATTGAAAGCTGTTATTCAATGATGTTTTGCGATGAGTGCGCATTGTGGAAGTTTGCGTGGAATAATAAAGTAATGCCAGTGTCGCCTTCGACTTTGCTTGCAGCATTGAAAATTATCAATTCATTTCATGTTGTTGACCGTCAGAATAAAAACGTACTTGAAATGGCAAGACTTTGTACAAGTGTTCACGACAAATTTGCAGCGTTGTTATCAGAGTTGTTGAAAATTCGTGATAACCTTGATACATCTTTGAAAAAACTTAACGGAACAGGCAATATAATCAACCAGATTACAAAACTTGAAAAACTCGGCTGTACTTATACAAAGGAATTGCCGAAATTGCCTGAAGATGTGGAAATTTAATAACGGGTTGATTTTATTTTTCTATAGTGCTAAGATTTTTCCATGATTGAAAAACCAAATACAGCTAAAGACAGAATTATCCTTGCGTTGGATGTGGATAATTTGAAAGAGGCAGAAGACCTCGTTAAAGAATTAAAAGATTATGTGGGATATTTTAAAATAGGGTTGCCGTTGATTGTTAATTACGGTTTTGAAGCGTTCAGGCTTTTACGTGGATATGGTGCAAAATGCTACTATGACTGCAAATTCCATGATATTCCGCATAGTGTTCAAAAGGCTTGTATCAACCTTGTTAAAAATAATGTAGACTTTTTTAACGTTCATATTCAAGGCGGTTCTAAAATGACGTCTGCTGTGGTGAAAGCTTCCCGTGCAACCGCTAAATCATACGGATTTGATGCTCCGACGATTTTAGGTGTTACGCTTTTATCAAGTTTTGGGCAAAAAACATTAACAACAGAGCTTTGTGTTGATAAAAATATTGAGGATTTTGTGCTTCAACTGGCTAAAGTTGCGAAAGAAACAGGACTTGACGGAGTTGTTGCAAGTGCTGAAGAAGCTAAAAGAATAAGAAAAGAAATCGGCGAGGATTTCCTTATTCTATGCCCCGCTACACGTCCTACCTGGGCTTCTGTTAATGATCAGGTAAGAGTTGATACTCCGCGTGATGCAATTCTTTCAGGCGTTGATTTTATGGTTGTCGGAAGACCTATCACAAGCGCAGATGATAGAATTGCTGCAGCTAAACTTGTTATTGATGAAATTGAGACAGCTTTAGAGGACAAAAAGACTCTTTGAAAGAATATACTTGTGTTTTGACGGATTGTAAGTGTAGACTTTGTATGAATTCCCGTCAGAGTTAATTTTTATGGAATTGTGGCGGTCGGTTCTATAAATATCTGTATTTCTTAAAATATCAAGAGTGCCTGCTGTCGGATGTCCGAAAGCATTTGGGCCTGTTGAAATTATTGAAACTTTAGTATTCATATATTCAAGCATTTCTGAATTTACCACATTATTGCCTCCGTGGTGTGCAACTTTTAAAACTTCAATATCGCGCGGAAGTTTGGATTTAATCTTTTCATATGCATCAATGCCTGCATCTCCTGTAAACAGCATATCAAAATCTTTATAGGTTAAAAGTGTAATAATTGATTTTTCGTTATCTTTTTTTGAATCTGTTATAAAGGTTTCAAGTTTAAAATCTGTTTCATTATAAATATTTCCATTAGGAATTTTTGTCGGAATTTCTTTTTCCCGTAATGTTTTATATATCTCAACAGATGTCATTGACTTGTCTTTAAATGTGTTAATGTAAACCTCTTTAACATTGAGGCTGTTTATAATATCAACAACACCGCCTGAGTGGTCATTATCAAAGTGGGTAATTATCATTCCTTCAATATTTTTAATCCCTCTGTCTTTCAGATATTTTATAATAATAGAATTTGCCTGAGCCTTGCTTCCTCTATAGCTTGCACGCCCTGTGTCGATTATAAAATATTTATTTTGCGGAGTTTTAATAAGAAAACAATCTGCATTTTGAACATCAAAAGCAATAATTTGTAAATCGCGGCTTGGAATATTTATTACGGTAAGCGACAGTAATACCAAGCAGGATAAGCAAATTGCCGTAATCTTTTTACTGAAAGTTGTTTTTATGGAAAGTGTAATAAGCAGAATAATTATGTAATAAATGCAGATTTGGAGTATATTCGGGTGAGTTGTTGTTAAAAGTGAATGCGATAGATGCGAGAAAAAGTTTGAAATAAACACTATACAGTGAAGTATATAGTTCAATACAAAGTCAAAAACCATACAAATTTTATCTGTAAACGGAGTGCAAATCGCAAGTATGGAACTTATGAAACCGCCAAAACTTACAATACTTAAAAACGGCATACTGAAAACATTTGCAAGCACTGAATATGTACTGAAAGTGTTAAAATAAAACATTTGAATAGGTGCGACCCAGATTTGCGCCACAACAGGTATAAGTATTGCGCCTGTCAGCCAGTTTGGGATTTTACTGTCTTTAAACCTTTCAAATATAATATTTGCAGTTGTAAGTATTCCAAAAGTTACAATAAATGAAAGCTGAAATCCTACGTCATTAATGAATGCAGGATTATACATCAGCATAAGCATTGCAACAAGTGCAAGAAGCGATACGCTGTGTGCGTCTCTATCTATAAGTTTACCAGCAAGAACAAGTAAAAGCATAAGTGCAGCACGTATAACAGATGCCCCTAGACCAGTCATAAATGTATAAATCAGAATAATTCCCATTCCTGTTAAAACAGTGAGTTTGAACGGCATGCGCAATCTTCGCATAAAAAATACCCAGAACCCGTATATGAATGCGACGTTCATCCCTGATGCCGCAAGAATATGCAGCAATCCTGAATTTACAAAAGATGCTTTGATATAATCGGGCGGTGCAACAGCATCATCACCAAATACAATTCCGCCTAAAATTTCAAGGTTAGGTGATTTTAAATATTTACTATGAACTCCAACAATTTTATCTCTTAAAATGTTCAAGTTTTGCAAGAATTGCCACTTAAAGGAAAGTTTTTCATCAAGTTGTTTACAGTCAGTTTTGTTTGCATAAAAGACGGTAAATGTATCAAAATTTCTTAAATATTTTCCATAATCAAACTGAGAGGGATTTCCAGCTTTGAATGGGATTTTTAAACTTCCTGACATTTCATAAAAATCGCCTATTTGAAACTCGGAAAAATCTTCGTCATCAGATGCAACAGTCACAAGGGTTTTGCCCTTATCTGTTTTGAAAAAGAATTTTGTTTTAAGGTTATCGTTGGAATTCGGAATAGATACAATCTGACCTTTCAGAGTAATTTTTTGTGTGCCAGCATAACCAACAAGTCCGTCTGTTGAATGTATTCTGAAATATGAATTGAAAAATCCGAAATAAAATATGAAAACCCAAAAGAGTATATATTTTATCGGAATATAATTTTTTATTATTACGAAAAGCGCGAGAACAGTTAAAAGTCCTGCGCAGAGTATTCCGTTGTCGTTAAAGAAACTCAGTATGCCTGCCATAAAAACAAGTGCCGTAATAAACATGACGGCATTTTTATTTTGCAAAGCTGTATTCACACTATTCTTAATCACAAGAATATTATATAAGAAACAAGGATTTGGCATGTAACAATTACTTAATAAAGTTTTACAAAGCTGAAAAGCCTTGCAGAATGCCTTATAGTATAGTATAGCATTGTCCTATTAGCAAAAATTTATACGATTGTGTTTTTATATATAAGGTAGTCAAAAAAGGGAAAATTATGTCATTAAGTGTAAATCCTGTAAATAATACAAATAAAGTTTCAAGTATTAAGAATATTGGTAAATCTGCGAATGTTTCGTTTAAATCGGAAATGCCTGATGATTCTTTTGAATCATATTCAGATGACAGATTAACTGTTAAAGATAAGCAGAAAATACTTAAAAAAGCGTGTGTAAAAGCAACAGGGTGGTCAATATTTGGCGGATTATTTTCAACCGCTTATTATGCATTACGTTCAGATGAAAAAATTGCCCGCAAATTTGGACTGGATGTAAACAAAGATAAGTTTTTTATATTTCAAATTAAACACGAACAGACTATGTCTACCTTAATCGGAGCACTTCCTTTGTTTGGCGGTATAATCGGTTATATTATTGCAAAAAATAGAAATGTTGATAATATTGCTGTGGCATAACTCTATTCCTTACCAAATATCCACCAGCCTTTTCGTTTTTCGCACTGCTGTTCATATCCATTAGTATTTTGTTTTATCGGTGAATGTGATGCGAATACGCTTTTTGACAGTGTATTAATATATTTATTGTTAAGGTGTGCGTAATCAAATAGAATTACACCATTTGCGTTAACTTTTCTTGCTTCATGGATTTGGCGGATTAAATCCTCTTCCGAGCCACCCATAAAGGTTACGAACAAACCTGCATAAAAATCAGTATTGCCTGATTTTGCATTGATTACATCAGTCATCATTTTGTTTGCGGTTTTTGAATCGCAAGTTAAGAAAAGCGGAGTTAAACCGTTCAAGTAACCTCTTGTTGACCATGTTTTCCAGTCTTGATGTTTTGAATTAAGAGCTGAAATTCTGTCGGGGAAAATTACAGCAGTTATGTAAGTATTTGTTCTCTTGCCGATTTGTCCAGCTTTTTTTACCATATTAGTAATCTGTTCTCTGCGGTAATTGTTCCAGTCCTGCCATAGCGGGTCGGTTTTTTTTAATGTTATAGGGTCTACTCCATATATCATAAAGAAATCATTTCTTGCATATTCTGTGTAGCCCCAGTTAGCACTTTCGTTTGAGCTTATGCAGTTAGGGTATCTTATATAATCAAGATTTATACCGTCTGGTTTATAGCGGGTTGCAATTTCTTCGAGAAGTTTTGTAATAAAGTCTTGAACATAGGGGTTTGCAGGGTCAAGAAAATAACCATTATGTTCTGATGCTGAACGCGACGGTAATGTCAAGTCTGCATCTTTTTTGATTTTGTTGCCCCAGGAAGGATTCATTGCTAGTATGCTCTGTGGATTGCTATCAGGGTTTTGGTTTCCTGCATAGAATGTTTCAAACCAGGTGTGAACTTTCATTCCACGTTTATGAGCTTCTCTAATCCAAATTTCAAGCGGGTCGATTCCTGCAAATTGTTCATATTGCGGTGTAAAACCATAAGCCTGCATTGTTTTGCTAGGGAAAATTGTTTTACCGTGGTAGTATGTTTCAATAAATATATTGTCTATTCCTGCGCATTTCAATTTATCAAGTGAGGCTTTAATATCATCTTCTGTTTTTTCGGTTGGGCGCAGCCAGATACCTTTAAGTTCCCCGTTTTTATATGGAACTACACTTTTTAATGCATCATTTGACGCTTCGATTGCAGCTTGAGAGTATTTTTGAACTTCATCAGGATTTCTACGCGCTTTTTTTAAGTAATTTTTAGCATCATTTATATAGCTGTATGGTACTTTCCAGTTATAATCGGGACTTGTTGTGCGGTAGTATTCAAGCATTTGTTCGGCTTCGGAGATTTTCTTTTCTGATTCAAAAATGTAGCTTTCTGAGGTTGTGTAAGTATATATATGATTTGAAGTTTTATCTATATAAATTTTTGTACCGACTTTTATAGCTGAATTCATCCAGGTTTTTGCTTTACCATGACCGCTTATTACGAGTCCGTCTTTAGGGATAAATGAATCAGCACCTGAAAGTTCTGTCACTGTATTCCCCTCTACAACAGCCTCTGCACCAAATTCATTTGTATTTGTTCTTGTTCCGTAATTCGGTGTATAAATTACGAGCTGATTAATTCCTCGTGCGCCAGGCAGATAGCTGCCTGTTCTATTTGTCAAAGCTGTAGGGTCAATTGCGTTAATCAAATTTTTTGTATAACTGAATACCACTTCACCTTTTGAGGGCTGATAGGGTTTATATACTGGAGGTAAGATTTCTTCAGGCAAATTGACTTCAATATAATCATTTTCTTGCGGTTTAGTATTTAAAATAAGCGGCTGAGTTTTTATTTCGCGTCTTGCTGTCAGAACTGTTGTAAGTTCATCTGCATGGCATGCTAGATTTGCAATCAGCATTACTGCTATGATTATAATTATCTTTTTCATTTCTTACTCCCTGTAATATCCCGATTGTCTGTATTCTTTTTCATCTAGTGAACGGATTTTTTTTTGAAGCTCGGTTGAGGGCTTCATAGAATATGATACATCATAAAATTTTTTTGCGTTACTTAAATCTGCAAATTTTTCATAAATTGTTGCAAGTCTTAAATTTAGAGTATATTTATTTCTGAATCCGTTATTATATGCGACATTATAATGATATAAAGCTTTTTTGTATTCGTTTCGTTTGTAAAAAAATTCACCATAATAAAAATTTGCAGCTGGGTCTTTAAAATTTATATTTATTGCTTTGCAAAAATTTTCTTTTGCAAGCCGCGGTTTATTAGTTTCATCATAAATTCTGCCAAGCTGTACATAAGGTTCAATTCTTGTATTGTCGACTTTTGTCAGAATATAATATTTGCCTGAAGCGTAGTTGAGGAATTGTTCTTTGCTTTCAGGTGTTGTGCTTTTTTTGTATCTGACAAAATAGTTGTCTGCTTCTTTTTGAATTTGGTTAAAGTTTAGTTTTTTATAATCAAACAGCACAGAATTATATTCAATCTTTCCCGATTGAAGTGCGAATGAGGTGTTTATGGTGAAAAATATTGCTGTTAAAACTAATAAATTCTTATAAATCATCGAAAGTTGGTGAAGTTTTAATATCATGGTCATTCATGAATGAATGGTCATCCAATGACGGGTCAATATACATGAAAACTCGTCTGACAAATTTAACAGCAGGATTTTGGTACATTTTATTTTCAACAGGTTCAGCCAGAGGTTCACCGTTAGATTTTGCTCTGACTTTTTGAGCTGCATTAATAGTTGCTGTTGAGTAACCGTTATTTCTCAAATAATCAGGACTAACTGTATCTTCAACGGTTAATTCCGCAAACGACGGTAATGCGAATAATATTAATAAACCTGTAATTAAAAATCTTTTTTTCATTTCCACCTCAGTTGTAATTATAATACATTTTTCAGTAGTTACAAAGATATTATAAATTCTTTACAAAAATTCTGCCATATATTATTCGTATGATTTTATTATGATTTTGCGGAAAATTTAAAATTTTTCTAGCAAAATATTCCAGCATCCTTCATAATCTCTTCCAGCTTTTCAAGAAGTTGATTTTCTGGAACTTTTGCAATAATTTCGCCTTTTTTGAAAACAATTCCCTCTCCTACTCCTCCTGCAATGCCAAAATCTGCATGGCGTGCTTCTCCTGGGCCATTTACAGCACAGCCCATTGTCGCAATTGTTATCGGTTTATCAAGGTCTTTAAATCTTTCTTCAACTTTTTTGGCTAAACTGATTAAGTCAATCTGCGTTCTTCCGCAAGTAGGGCATGAAATAAAGTTTACACCGCGTTCTCGAAGTCCGAGGCTCTTTAAAATATCAAATCCTGCACTGACTTCTTCTACAGGGTTTTCTGTAAGAGAAACTCTGATTGTATCGCCGATTCCTTCAGCCAGAAGTGTTCCTAAGCCTACAGATGATTTAATTAATCCCCCGCGCATTGTTCCAGCTTCTGTTACACCAAGATGCAGCGGATATGAAATTTTTTCTGCAATTGAGCGGTATGCTTCAATTGTTGTTAGTACATCTGATGATTTTAAAGAAACTTTTATTAAATCAAAATCCAAATCTTCAAGGATTTTGATGTGCGCAATTGCACTTTGCACCATTTTTTCAGATAATGGAATATCTTTATCCTGCAAATCTTTTTCCAATGAACCTGCGTTTACACCTATTCTGATTGGAATATTCTGCTGCTTTGCAAGTGTTACGACTTTTTCAACATTTTCTCGTTTGCCTATATTTCCTGGATTGAGTCTTAATGCTGAAATTCCGTTATTTATACATTGAATTGCAAGTTTGTAGTCAAAGTGGATGTCTGCAATCAAAGGTAATGGTGATTTTTTTACGATATCTTTAATAGCATCGCCTGCATCTTTGTTTAAAACTGCAAGTCTTACAAGTTCGCATCCTCTTTCTTTCATTTCGTTTATCTGGTTTAAGGTTGCGTTAATATCACGTGTGTCTGTGTTGCACATGGATTGCACACTTATTGGGGCTCCGTTACCGATTTTTACATTTCCTATTAAAAGTTCTTTTGATTTTCTTCTTTTTATCATATTATTATGATAACACAAAGGAGAAAATCATGAGAGCAGCAATTGTTTCTGATATTCACGCAAACTGGCAGGCGCTTGAAGCAGTTATAGAAGATATTAAAAAACAGGGATGTGAAAGAGTTCTATGTCTTGGAGATTTAGCTATGGCAGGGCCGCAGCCTAGAATGGTTATTGAATTTGTCAGGGGGCAGGAAAATTGGACGGTAATTCAGGGGAACACCGATAAACTTATCGGGGATTTTTCGCCTGAAACAGTTGATAAATTAAAAAGTGTTTTTCCAGTTATGGCTAATGCGCTTTTAGATGATGTTTTGATTTTGGAACAGGATAAAAAAGAATATTTGAAAAACCTGCCTGTTCAAATGAATTTGGAAATTGAGGGTGTAAACATCTTAATGGTTCATGGTTCTCCAAGACGAAATAATGAAGATATTTTGCCTGACATGCCGCTTGAACAAATTGAAGAAATGCTGCAAGGTGTTGATGCGGATTTGGTTTTTTGCGGACACACGCATGTCCCCTGCGGTTATCAAACCAATAAGAAACAGACTGTTGTAAATGTCGGAAGTGTAGGACGTCCAATGACATCTAATCCTCAAGCCTGCTATGTTGCAGCAAATTTTGAAAACGGCGGATTTTCAATAGAACACAGATTTGTTGATTATGACAGAGAAACTGCTGCATCAATTATGACTGCAAGAAATTTTGATGGTTGTGATACTCTCGCTCAAATGATTTTAAAACCAACAAGGAGACATGTTTAAATGTACAGATTTTTTTCAACATTAATATTTTTGGCAATTTTACCTGTGTATGCGCTTATAAGAGCAGGTAAGGGTAAAGCGCTTCCGTTGGAAAAATTTGGTAAATTTAATCCTCCTGATTTAAGCGGAAAAGTTATTATGTATCACGGGGTTTCGGTGGGCGAAGTTATTGCACTGGAAAACTTAATCAAAAAAACAAAAGAAACTTTCCCTGACTGTAAGCTTGTTGTCACTACAGGAACAACAACGGGGCAGGAGATTGCAAAAAAGAAATTTGCAGGAGTTGCAGATTTTATTACTTATTTTCCGCTCGATATAACTTTCTGTGTAAAATCATTTTTGAATAAAATTAATCCTGATGTGGTTTTGATTGCTGAAACAGAACTTTGGCCTACGTTTGCTCATTATTGTAAAAAAAGAAATATTGAACTTTTTGTAATTAACGGCAGAATATCCGACAGCACTTTCCGCTCATATCGCTTATTAACACCGTTTTTTAAAGGGTTATTTAAGAATTATGCAGGAATTTTTACCCAAAGCGAACAGGATAATGAAAAATTTATAAAAATCGGTGCACCCTCTGATAAAACTCAAGTGATGAGAAATCTTAAATTTGATGTAAAAAAGGTGCAGGCAGATTTTGATTTGGGTGAGGGCAGAATAATTATTGCAGGAAGCACTCATAAAGGCGAGGATGAAATTGTCTTAAACGCTTTTACTGAACTTAAAAAAGAATTTCCCGATATAAAATTGCTTCTTGCTCCGCGTCATCTGACTCGTGAAGCAGAGGTTAAATCTTTGACCGAAAAAACAGGTTTGCCGTATGGTTTGCGCTCAAATAATGACAGATTTGATAAAAACGATATAATTATTTTAAATACACTCGGCGAGCTTAGCAAAATATATCAAATCTGCGACTTTGCTTTCATTGGCGGAAGTTTTAATAAAACAGGCGGTCACAACCCTCTTGAAGCTGTTGTTTATGAAAAACCTGCAATTTCAGGCCCGTCAATTCACAATTTTAAAGATATTTACTGGCTTTTAACGCAATCTGATGCTGGCAGAGTTGTCAAAACTCCGCAAGAATTAACGGATTACATGCGTAAACTTTTGTCTGATAAAGAATTTTATGCTAAAGCCTGCTCGGATTGCAAAGCTATTTTCGAACAGCAAAAAGGTGCTCTTGAATTTGTTATAGATCGCCTTAAAGCTACTCTATAGAATTGATTTTGGAGATTTTTCTTCCCCTATCTGTATGACTTTTGTTACGGAATATTAACTTTTCTGGTACAATAATTAAAGATTTCCTTGTGTTATGCCGTAATAAAAAACATAAGGAAACAAAACGAAAGGTATAACGGAGTCGAAGGCTCTGTCCTTTACAATAAAAGTCGTACGAAAGTCGGCGGAAAGGGTACAAAAAATGGGTATGGCAGCTTCGCAGGCACGCTTTTTGGGCTTGACTGCAAGAAAAACAAATACCGAATATGAAGGTCAGCAGATCAACCAGCAAAGAACGACTTTGTCTAACCAATCTGCTAACTACTACAACCAGCTTCTTGGTATGTCAGTACCTGTTCCTCCCTCAGTTGCAGATTTTACAAAAACGGTTTATACATTTAAAGATGGTGCTTTAAGCAATTCAATTTCAACTATGATTGCAAAACCAGGCGGTTTATATGAAATCAGCTATACATCAACTTGGATTAATGATTTTGCAGTAGTTGATGCTGCTCCTACGCTTTATACTAAAACAGAAGGCACAACAGTTGATGATAATATTTATTATGTTGGTGCTAAAAAATTAAGAAAACTTGGAGAAGCTATCCCAAGAGATGCAGAAGGCAGATATGCCGGTGAAGTCATCGGTAAAGATAAAGACGGCAATGATATTATCTACAGAGATGAATATCTCAGTACTTTGTCAAAAGATCAGTTAGATCAATTAGAAAAAGAAGAAGATGACTATGTAACTATGCTCAATAAAAAATACGGCACACCTGAAAAAGGCTGGGAAGTAAGATATACACAAAATACTTCAACAAAAACTTGGCAGCCAACTTTTGTAAAAAGAGATGTTCTTGATAAAGCAGAATACAATGAAACAGGTACTTCTTTAAATTATATTAAAAATTACACTGTAGGTTCAGCTCAAGAAACTGAAGAAATCAAAGGTGTTACGGCAAGATTTGAACAAGATGCTACAGGACGTTTAATCAGTGTAACTTTAAAACCTGGGGAAGCTGATGAAGTTACTTATGCCGTAACAACAAATACTCTTACAGATCAGGCTAAATATGATGATGCGATGAACCAGTATGAATATGATAAATATCAATACGATCAATCAATTCAAGAAATCAATTCAAAAATCGAAATTATTCAATCTGAAGATAAAAACCTTGAATTACGCTTGAAACAACTTGATACAGAACAAGCAGCAATTCAAACCGAAATGGATGCAGTTCAAAAAGTTATTGAAAAGAACACTGAATCCACCTTCAAAACTTTCGGGTAAGCTAAGCTTACTCCTACACTTGGGCTTTGGAAGCATTTATTCGAATGCCCAAATATTACGAATTTTACGAAGCCTTACGCTTCATTATATATTTTTGTTTCCTTTTTTCCTACGACTTTTACCCAAAGTCGTTTTTTATTGTGCTACGCACGTAGCCACATTATATGTTGGGCATATTTTATGAATGTTGGTGTTATTATTCGGATTGTACAGATAAATTCATAAACTCAATATCGTCATAATCTATATATGCAGTTTGTTTTAAGTTGTGACCTGTTTTGATTGTAATTTCATTCATCTGACCTGCGCGCAATAAATTATTCGGAAGTTTTATTCGCTGTCCGTCGCCATTAAGTTGGATTTCTGCTATTTTTTTGCCGTTAAAATAAATTTCAGGCGGGCTTGCAAAAGAATTTACAATAGAATTCTGTCTCATAGAACGTGCCATCAATGTATCAACACCGATTATTGAACCTATCACAAGGTAATTATTTTTAGAAAGTGCATTTGCTGCCATCATAAAGGTTTTTGAATAAAACGGCCCAATTGACTTCCCTTTAAATTCCCCTGAATTTGCAGATGCTTCTGAAAAATTATCATCTCCTAAATGAAACATTTCTGTGGAAATTATAATATCTTGTACGTTACTTTTTTCAATCCCTAAGACTAACGGCTGGCTGGCAAGTTTTTCATTTATAGTTAGTGAAAACGGTCTGTAACCCTCTTTCTCAACGGATAAAACAGAACTGTCTTTTATATTTGCTTTCAAATTAAAGACTCCATTGTTATCGGTATATGTTGTAAAATTTTGTTTTGGCAGGCTGACTCTTGCGCCTGATACTGGCATATTTGTATCTGTGTCTACAATTCGTTTAACATCGCCGATTTTTGAAACTCCTCCTTCCATTATTTGAGCATGTACTGGAAGGGTTAACAAAAAAAGCATGATTAATAAAATTCTCATATATAAATCCTCTTAATGAAAAAATTGTAAAATGCAAGATTGAGAATTTAATCAATCATAATGGGGTGTTAAAGTTTAATTAAAAATTTTTTAAAATAATATTTGAAATTTAAAATGTTTCTGTTATTATAATGTAGTGATAATTAAATAAGCCGAAGTGATGAAATTGGTAGACGTGCTAGACTCAAAATCTTGTGTGGGCAACCACGTGCCGGTTCGAGTCCGGCCTTCGGCAAATAAAAAGAACACCTAAAGGTGTTCTTTTTATTTATCATTCAATAAATAATATGCGCTGCAGCAGGCACCTGATGCTATTTCGCCATTTCCGCCTGCCCCACCAATATAATTTTCATTAACAGCACCTTTATTCTTACTGCATTCGCATATTTCACCATTTTTCTTTTTATTAAATGTTCCCTCTGCTCCCATTGGTTTTAAGTATTTATCATGAACTTTCATAACAAAAACATCTTTTCCTAAAGTATCTTTTCCGTTGCCAAATCCGTCAACGTCTACACTTATCCAATGTCTGCCATGACTACCTCCAAACATAATTAACTCTCCTGTTGTTAGTCTGACTCTGTAGCTTGAAAGGTTATAACTGCTAATTTGCCCTCCTGCAAGAGTTTTGTATCTATGATAATAATCAGGGGCCCAAACAATCTTTCCATTATAACAATTTCCCGTGTCACAGGTTTGTAAAATATTAAATTTGTCCAGCATATTGTTGATAAATTCAATATTTAAATTTTTTGGTGCAGATTCAATTAAACTTGTGCATGTTCTGTCGTAAGTATCCGAAATACAAGGAGAATAGCCTTCTTCTATAGTTTGGAGAAATGCTTGATTTATTACTGAATACATTTTTCGCCAATGAACAATATTTTGTTTATCTTGCATGTTTGAAATTATTGCAGGAATTGTAATTGCTGAAACTATACCGATTATTCCAAGTGTAATAAGCACTTCTGATAATGTAAAACCTTTATTCATTTATTCTCCAGTTATAAGTTTTATTAATTTTAAAGTGTCAATAATGATACTTAATATATCACTATTGATTAATTCTGTCAAATTTATAGCATACTGATAAAATTAATTTATGCTAAAAAATAATTTATCAGCTGTTATGGGAGCTAAAAGAATTAAAATATACGAACTTGCTGAAATGTCAGGTATAAGCAGAAGTACAATAACTCGTTTGTACTACGACAGGACAAATACGGTTAGCTTTAACACTCTTGAAAATCTTTGCAAGGCTTTAGAATGCACATTGGACGATTTGTTTGAAATTACGGATTGATAATTTTACCATTCAATAGATGCTTTTGTTGAATTGTTTTTGGGAATTTCAAAAATAAATTTATTTGAAGTTCCTTGACATTCTAAATAAATTTTACCGTTATGTGCTTCTACAACTTGTTTGGAAAAATACAATCCTAGTCCAAAACCTGTTGATGCACCTGAAACATATTTTTCAAAAATATGCTCTTTAATATCATCAGGTATTTCGGGGCTGGTATTTTCGAAACTAAATATTATATTATTTTCATTTGTTAATATTGAAATAGTTAAATTGCTGTCTTTGAAAGAATAAGTGATTGAATTATTTAAAAGATTTGAAATTACTCGCCGCAATTGTATTGCATCCGCAAAAATTTGTGCACCGCATGGCTTATATATTATATTAAGATTTTTGCTTTCTGCAAATGTTTTTATTTCATTAATACAGTTTTCAATTAACTCGTCTACTGAAAATTCTTTTTTAGCTAAATATATAATACAGTTATCAAATTTATAAGAGTTGAGTATTGAAATAAGCATGTTATGCATATAATTTGAAGATTCCAAAATAATATTCAATATATCTTTTTGGCTTGAATTTAATTTTCCGAAAGCTCCGTCGGATAACATTTTTAAACTTAATAACTGTGCTTGTACTGGATTTTTTAAATCATGTGCAAGCGTAGCAAAAAACAATTCTTTTTTATCCAAAGATCGTAAACTTCTTGACATAAATCTACCTCAAAAAGTATTGTATAATATTTTGCATACTTTGGCAATAGCCTATAAGCCTAAACGTTTTTTTACTTTAACTAGATTAACCATATTGTTAAAATATTGAGGACAATAATCGTATGGTGTCATTAAAGGAACCATTTTTTTCAGCTCTTTAGAGGCTGTTTCTCTGTCATACATATCATTTACATAAGTAAGTATAAGCATGGTAACAGAATTTGTTGAAGCATCCAAAAATGGGCAAAAATCTTCGTTTTTGTGTTCTTGTGCATCCTCTTTATTATTTACTAATAAAACTTTACAATCAGTATTACGCTTTTTTATAAATTTGAATTTACTGAAAGGATTAGCATTATCCACAATCAATCTTGCAATAAGTTCATCATCAGCACAAATATTTTGTTCTTCAAGTGTTGCTTGAGTTATTCTATAGTTGTATAACCCGTAACCAGCAAGCAATAGTACCAAAACTCCAATTAAAATAAAACACAAATTTTTATAATTCATATTTATATTATAAACTATTTTATAAATTTTGCAATATTTACATTTATACATAATGTGTATTTTTTGTAAATTTTTTTGGTAACATATAAAAGAAATAGCAAAAAGTTTTTTGTTTACTTTTTTTAATAGCGGAAAAGGATTTACAAATTGCAAAATACTTTAACTCGTAATGAAATTAAAAATACAAAATGTTTTCTTCAATCTGAAACTAACCTATGTTTTTACATAGAAAAAAGATTAAAACAGATTTTCTCAGATGAATTAAATTCATCTTTTTCAATATTTCGTAAAGTTAAACCATCGGCTATACATAAAATGGCGCTTTTTTTATCAGGTGCAGTTAATAGATCTTGTTCAATAGGCATTGCAGGGGAAACTGCGAGCGGTAAATCTACAATTGCATATGATATTATAGATACAGTTGAAAAGTTTGCAAATGAGTATGCTATACAAGATGCTATTACCAGAATTAATACTGATGATTATTATTATGATCGTTCGGAAATGGTAAAGCGGGCAGGAAGTTTTGCTGAATTTGCAAAGCATTATGATTTAGATGTTCCAGAAGCTCTTGAGCTTGAATTGATGAAAAATCATATCAAAACACTTGTATACGGCGAGGCTGTATATTTACCTGAATATGACATGTCTGGAACTGCAAAAAGAACTGATAATGTTAAACTTGCAAGACCATCACGGATTATTATATCAGAAGGATTGTTTACATTAACTGAAAAAGTAGTTGATGCATTTGATTTTAAAATATATGTGGATGTTTCAACTCAAGCGCAGAAAGAAAGATTTTATAAAAGAGCAGAAGAACGCGGACTTGGAGATTCTGCGGATGAAGTTTACAATAATGCCTCAAGTAAAGCAATAACACATATTCATCCTACAGCAATGAAAGCAGATATAATTTTATCAGGCGAAGCGGACAGAACTGCCTACAGAAGATTTATCAACCGAATACTTGCCCTGGTTGAAGAAATACATTATAATAAGTAACAGACTTGGAGAAAAGAAATTGCGAATAACAGCACCCTATAATACAGGCGCGCGTTTACCGATGTTTACGGGCGAAAATAATAAGAAAGACAAAAAATATACAGACCCTTTAATGAATTGGCCTGTACGCGGGCTTGCATATACTAATGAACTTGGTGCTGCATTAAGTGAAATTGCGCCAAAGCTTGGGGTTTTATTGTGGTTTCCTGCAATGCTTTATTTTGGCGCTGATATTTATGATAAATATAAGAATGAGAAAACTTCTTATGATCCTAACGCTCAAAGAGGAACAGAGCAGGCAATATTCCAGCTTCTTGCAAGTGTAGCTTTGCCGACAGCTGCTGTAATTGCAGGTCAAAAGACAGCATCTGTTATGGGTTCAATGGGTAAAACAGGACTTACGCTGCAAACTCAGGAAGAAGTTATTAATTTTATGAATGAGTTTAACAGCAGAAGACATCTAGGTAAATTTGTGAATAAAAGACAACAGTTTAAAGACCATTTTGTAGAATCTTTTACTACAAAACGCGAAAAATTAATTCGTGAACATAAAATTAAAAATCCGTTGAAATTTATTGCAGATACTATTTTTACATCGCGTCATCCCGAAGCTATTGCAATGTCACAAAAAGACAAGGTTTTAAAATTTGCCGATAAAAATATTGATTCAATGTTTAGTATGTATGATGAATTAATGGCAGGCAGAAGACCTAAGGAATTTTCTGATAAAATGTGGAAAAAGTTTAATAAATTAAAGGACAAATATGCTAAAGATCCTGATTATAAAACAACATATTTAAGAGATGCTTCAGAGGACATTATCAAGAAATTCCAAAAAAGCAAGATGACTAAATCTAAAATGTTAAAAACATTAGGCGGTTTTGTTGCGCTCGGAATTGCAATCAAGCCTATTGACCATTTTGTAGAAAAAGTTGTTATTAAAAAGGTTGTTGAACCAAATCTAAGCAATGTGTTCAATAAAAATGAACAACAAAAAGATGCTTTGAAAACACAAAGAAGAATTGAATTAAATTCTTAAACTCTGATTTTTACAACTACTTTTTTAACCTGCTGACCGTTTCCCATTTGAGGTCTATGAGCTTCATGCGGATAAATCAAGGCAAATTTGTAAGGCTCAAGCTGTAATGTGTCGGGTGTTTTTTCTGGAGTTTCAAAAAACATTACATCCCTTTTTTCATCGTACGCTTCATTGATTTTTAAACTGTCCACAGAGATGTAGTCGAGTTCTTCAAAACCCTCAAGAAGCATTTGAATATCAATATATTTTTTATGTGCTTCAAATTTACAATCCTGTTTTGTGTTGTAAATATCAATGTTGGCAAAATTTTTATCATCGATTTCATAATGACCAATATCAGAAGGCGGATTCATAAGAAAATTCAGAACTGTTTCTGGTACTAAATTGTAATTTTTTAGGTTTTTAATGTTGTCAGTTATCATAATTCTGCGTATGCTCTTTCAAAATCTTCTTTGTTAGGTGCTTTTCCGTGCCAGCCTGCATTATTTTCCATAAATGATACGCCTTTGCCTTTTATTGTATTTGCAATAATTGCAATCGGTTTGTCATGCTGTTTTGCTTTTTCTATTGCATCATATATTGCGTGGATATCGTGTCCGTCAATTTCTATGACATCCCAGTTAAAAGATTTAATTTTTTCTGACAGATTATCAAGAGATTTTACGTTTTCTGTACAACCATCAATTTGTAGTCTGTTTCTATCGATTATTGCAACTATATTATTAAGGTTTTCGTGTGCTCCATGCATAAATGCTTCCCAAACGCTTCCCTCTTGAAGTTCTCCGTCACCCATAAGACAGAATACGTGAGCGGGATTTTTGTCTAATCTTAGTGCCATTGCAATTCCGCATGCTATCGATAAGCCTTGTCCTAAAGAGCCTGTTGCAACGTCAATTCCTGGACAGATTGGAACGGGATGCCCCTGAAGTCTTGAACCGAAAAGACGGAATGTCATAAGTTCTTCTTTTGGGAAAAATCCTAATTGTGCAAGTACACAATAAAGAATTGAAGAAGCATGCCCTTTGGAAAGTACAAATCTGTCACGGTTTTGAAACTCTTTATCTTTAGTCCATTTCGGGCAGGTTTTCATGCATTTGTGATAAAGCACGGTCATAATCTCTGTAGATGAAAGTGCTCCTCCGATGTGGCCAGATTGAGCGTTATAGACCATTTTCAAAATATTTTTTCTGCTTTCTTTGCATAATTCTTGTAATTTTTCAACTTCAATATCTGTTAGCATTTAAACTCCTTTTGGAATAAACCTTTCACGTAAAACTCTCAACATAAATAAAGGCAATGTTGGGAAAATTCTTTTAAACCTCTGCGGTTCTTTAATAGTTCTATAAAGCCATTCAAGCCCTAATTTCTGCCAAATTTCGGGAGCTCTTTCAACCTGCCCCGACCAAACGTCAAAACTTCCGCCAACACCAATAAATAATGCTTCAGGCAGTAATTTTTTAGCTTCAATAATGAATAATTCCTGTTTTGGCGAACCGAGTGCACATAGCACAAGGCGGGGATTACTTTGCTTTAATTCTTCTAAAACTCTTTCATCATCTTTAAAATAACCGTCTTGAGCATAAACAATATTTAAATCTTCAAATTCTTTTTTAAGGTTTTCGCAAGCTAAGGTATTAACTTCGAGTTTTGCTCCGATTAAAGCTGCTGATTTGCATTCTTGAAGCATTCTGTGGGCAAATTGAATTCCTGGGATTCTTTTAACATTGTGTCCTGAAATACGCAGACCAATTTCAACCCCAATCCCGTCAGGGATTACAAGCTCTGCTGAATTTACTATTTCTTTCATATCAGGATTCGACATCATTTCAGGGTTAATCGTAACAACCTGTCCTGATATGTTTTTTGCGTATTCAACAGCGCTTTCAAAATCGTATGTATCTATTTTAAACCCTAATAATTCTGCTCTCATAAGTGTATTATAATTTTAATCCGTTAAATTTGCAAGTTTGAAAAGATAATCTTCTCTTGCGCCTGTCTGCAATCCTTTCGGGATAAAGTTTTCTTTAAATTTTTCAACCGCATATCTGTCAGTCATTCCTGAAATATAATCTGTTACGATACGTTCGATTTTACTTTCTTCACAGACTGGTTTTAACATATCGCAGTATAAAAAGAATAATTCTTTTATAACGTTTTTCGCCTTTTTCTCTTCAAGTTTTGCAGGAGAATCAATATAGACATTTTCAAACATCCATTCTCTTAGTTTTGTTGTGTAATGCCAGGCTTCTTCGCTCATAGCAACATGTGGTTTGCCTATTGAATTATTTATAATCTCGTTAATCATTTTATTTAACCGTATGGTTTGTACAGATGAAAAATAATCTATGCAGTCTTTAGGCAGGTCGCTTTCTGAAATTATTCCTGCACGGATTGAATCCTCAATGTCATGGTTTATATATGCAATTTTATCCGCAAGTTGAACGATTTGTGCTTCGGGAGTTTTTGGCTCATACCCCCATGTATGCGTTAAAATTCCGTCAATAGTTTCTGCACAAAGGTTCAAATCTTCTAAAACCTCTACAACTCTTACGCTTTGAATATTATGATGAAATCCGCCTTTGACAAGTTCATTCAAAACTCCCTCGCCGCAATGTCCGAAAGGTGTATGTCCTAAGTCGTGTCCGAGAGCAATAGCTTCAGTCAAATCCTCATTCATATCCAATGCACGCGCAATTGTTCTTGCAATCTGTGAAACCTCAAGAGTATGAGTTAAACGTGTTCTGAAATGGTCATCGAATGGCGATAAAAAAACTTGAGTTTTATGTTTCAAACGTCTGAAAGCCTTTGAATGCAATATCTTATCCCTATCGCGCTGAAATTCCGTTCTCATATCGCAGGGAGTTATTTCTTTTTTTCTGCCTTTTGTAAATCTGCTTTTTGTTGCAAATTCTGATAAATTATCAATTTCTCTTTGTTCTAATTTCTCTTTAATATTCATATCTGAATTTTAACAGAAAAGAAATAAATTGTTATACTTTATCCGATTGAGCTTTTTTATTGTGGAAAGATACATCAAATGCATACTGTTTGCGGATGTCATCAGCAACAACACCTATTTTGTTTATTACCCAGCCCGATAAAAGACCGAAAATTAGCGCCTTTCCGCCTGCAATAAGTTTTGCACTGCAGTAAAGTGAAGTTGCAATAGCGCCGACTGCCGGGATTCCGTATTTTAATGATGCAGAAATTCTTTCATCCTTGTCTTTTGATTTTCCGACAAACCATGCGGCGGCACCGCCTGCACCAAGGATTGAGATTACATCGGTCGGGGCTGCACCGAGTTTTAAGTCGCGGTATTTATCAAAGTATTTGTTTGTTTCAGTATTAATAGATTTTTTAAGTGATTTAATCGCTTTTTTAGTCTGTTTTTCTATTTGTAGATATTCTTTTTCAGGTAAGATTTCTTTGTAAAGTTTTAAGATTTCATCCAATCCTTCTTGTGAATTTTTGGCAAGAAGGGTTGTTTCATTAAGCATTTTAGTTTTATACGGATGCAGGTAGTCTTCGGCAATATATGAACTGTACATGTTTTTTGAACGGAAGTTTTTTACATCGCTTAAACTTGCATTCCAGAAGTTGTCGAACAATCCTTCTGATGCTCTGTTCATATCTTGCAAACGTGCGTTTCTTGCGTTTGTGCCAAAGCCCTGTTCAAGACCTGTATTTACGGAACTCATTCTTGTTCTTATTTGATTAATCGCTTCCTGAATACGCGGATTATTAGGATTTTCACGTAAAAGCTGTTCATTTAACGATACCATTTGGTCGTTAAGACCTGCAAAACGTTGGTGTGTTTTGGCGTAAGATGTATTTACGGTGTGTCTGCTTATTTTATCAAAAATTCTTGTAATTCCCTCATGAATTCTGCGTGTGAATTTGCGTTCGCCTTTTTTGCCAAACATTAAACGTTGAAGTGCAACATCTTTCAATGTCGTAAAGTTGTTTATACTTTCAAAACGGTTGCGGAAAGTTGTGATTTTTTTCAAGGCAAACTTGTAGAAGTGATTTAATTTGCCGTCTTTCTGTAATTTCTTTTCAAGTGAAACTTTCCACTTGTTCAAAACTTTGGTAAACGATTTTGACATTACGCCTTTCATTAGTGCAAGTACGCCAAAACCTGCACCCAGTGCGTATAATACAATTTTCTTACCTGAAGCTTTCTTCTCATTTTGCTGTTGAGGTGGCGGCACAATAATATAGCCGTTTTGCGGCTGTTTAAAATCGCGAAATACGCGCATAGAATTATTACTGCCTACCTGATTAATCATTACATATATATAAACACAAAAACGGCGTTATATTTGACTTTATTGTAAAGCTTTGTAAACTTCATCAGCAGCTTCTTTAGAAGAAATTTTATCTGACAATAAACTTTTAACTTCGCCTAACTGAGAAATATTGTTATTTCTGTAATCGTTGTCGTATAACAAGCGTTCTATTTCGTGGGAAATCTTTGTGACATTTACATCGCCTTGAATTATTTCAGGCACAATTGATTTATCTGCAATAATATTTGGCAAAGATACACGTTTGATGCATCTTACAAGAAGATATATAAAGTAAAATAACCATGGCCCGCGATATGCTATAATCATGGGAGTCTGGTATAGGCAGGCTTCCAATGCAACTGTCCCTGATGCAAGAATTAGAGCATCAGAAACACTAAGTAATGCCTGATTTTCACCTTTAATAACTTTAAAATCAGTGTGTTTCAAAAATTTATTATAAACTTCGTCTGATAAATTAGGTGCGTGTGATACACAGAATTGTAATTCTGGATGTTTTTTCTGCAAAAAGTTGGCTGTTTTGATAAAAATATTCATCAAATATTTCAATTCAAACACTCTTGAACCTGGAAAAATAGATACAAGTTTTTTGTTTTTATCAAATCCATGTTTTTCAAAAAAATCATTTCTGCCAGCTTTTTCAGATAATTGTGATATAAGCGGGTGACCACAGTATCGGCATTTTATACCGTAACTTTCGTATAAAGGTTTTTCAAATGGAAAAATACAAAGAACTTCATCAACATTTTTTTTGATTTTTTTGATACGTCCTTTTCTGCTTGCCCAAACC
This sequence comes from uncultured bacterium, assembly GCA_948964545.1. Taxonomy (GTDB): domain Bacteria; phylum Cyanobacteriota; class Vampirovibrionia; order Gastranaerophilales; family Gastranaerophilaceae; genus Stercorousia. Next base: position 512,730 of record CAREDV010000001.1, read on the forward strand.
TGCGGCGGAATATAATATAAAACCTTAATTCCTGCTTTTTTCAAAAAACCAGCAATTCTTATGTTAAATCCACCGTAATCAATTAATAGAACTGCATCAGGTTTAAAATCATTGACTAAATAATCAACAAGACGTTTTCCAAGCATTATATGATTAATAATTATTTGAGGTGAAAGTCCGACAGACGACATTTTTGAGTGGTTTTCAAAAAGCTTTACACCAGCTTTAAGCATGTTTTCACCGCCAATACCCTCAATTATTATATCGGAATCCAAATTCTGCAACGCTTGAATAACATGCGATGCGTGAATGTCTCCAGAGTATTCTCCTGTTACAATAAATAATTTCTTCATACTGCCATTATTACGATATTATGCCTGTCAGCATATTCGATAACTTTTTCCTGGTTTACTATAATTGTTTCATTTGCTTCAACTGCAATTAATGAAGCTTTATATTTTCTCATAGTTTTTAAAGTTCTCAATCCGATTGCGGGAATATCAAATCTTTTATCCTGTGATGGTTTTGCAACTTTTACAATAACAGCACCTTTTTTAGCGTTCTTACATCCGCGTTTGATGCACATATCAGTGCCCTCAATAGCTTCTACTGCCATTGCCATTTTGTCTTTAATTACAACTGATTGTCCTACGTCAACTTTACCCATCTCCTTGGCAAGCCAGAAGCCGTAATTAACATCTTCCATTTGGGCTTCGGTCGGTTTGAGTTTACCCAAAACTCCTGACGGTATCATTAAATTTTTAATAAATATTGTTTGGTCAAGAACTTTTATATCGCGTTTTTCAAACTCATTTACAATCAAGAGCATAACTTCATCATCATTAAGTCTTTTAACAGATTTCAAAATTTCAATAGCTCGTTTATCAAATTTATGGAGCTGCAACAAAACGCGTTTGTGAACTTTACCCAAAAAAGTCACCTGTTTAATCTCGTTTTCAGTAAAAATATTTTCAATTTTTGTCATTTCGCCTGGATGGCAGGAATAAACTTTTGAACAATATTTTTTTAATTCTTTTAAATTATCATTAGCAAGGGACACACAAATAACTTCAAAACCGTTTTCTTTAGCATGACGTGCCATTTCAACGGGTAAAATTCCGTCGCCTGCTATTAATCCCTGTTTATTTTCCAACATTAAAGACATATCTTTCCTCTCATAAATTATATCACAATTTCTTCTTTAATGAATTAATTTCATCAACTTGATTTTGATTAAATAATACAGCACCACCCATAAGTTTTGTATTCAAAACAACCTGTGCATAACTTTCTGCAAGTTCCAGTTTCAAAAACGCATCTTTTATAGTTTTATCGCCGACTATAAACCCATGGTTTGCCATTAATACCGCATCATAATCCTTAAAGTATTTTGCCGTCTTTTCAACCAAATCCATTGAAGAAGGCAGACCATATTCAGCCAGCGGAATTTGTCCGAAATAAAAAACATTTTCAGCCATTACTGGTTCATCCAAAGGTATATGACAGCAGGCAAATGAGCTTAAATAAGGTGAATGAACGTGAATAATATAATTTACATCAGGTCTTTGTTTGTAAAATTCAGCATGAAGCATTTTTTCTGATGACGGTTTTTTAGTTCCTTCAATCAGGTTGCCTTCAAAATCCATTAAAACAAGTTCATCTTCCGATAAATATCCGTTAGCAGAACCTGATGAAGTTATTAAGATTTTATCACCATAACGTGCTGAAAAATTCCCAGAATATCCAGGTGTAAAGTTTTTTACACCTGCAAGTCTGCCATATTCAATTAATTCTTGTTTTAAATTTTCCAGCATTATAATTCTTCCCTGTTAGGATCTTCTATATCAATAACTTCTGCATACATCATTTTTTTCGCAGTTGAAGTCTGCGGCTCGCCGAACACTTTTAATTCAACAGGTTCATCGTTGCGTTTTGCCAATCTGTCAGGATGTTTAATTACCATTTTTTCATATTCGATACCTGAACCTTTTGTGTCCATAGCAACGACAACTGCAAAGTATGTATGTTTTCTTATTATGTCATAGCCAATATTTAACTTAAAATCATCTGGACCAAGAGCTATTATAAATCTTGATTCTTGGAAAGCTTTACCGTTTGGAGAGTCGCCTGTAACATTGATAGTTCCGCCCCAGGCTACCGATAAATATTTGTTAATACGCAAAGCTTCTCTTAAATAAATACTTCCATGTCCGTATCTGTATGTATCATAAATTTTTAACGGAGTACCGTCTTCATAAGCTGATGCATAATATCCGATATCTTGCATCCAATATTTATATTGAGTATGGAGTCTTGGACCGACCCTTCCTATAAATTGCGTATCACCTGTTCCGTATAAAGCTGCACTGCCTTGCATTACAAAAGCTAAAGATAGAAATTTTTTATGTTCTTTATCTTCATATTTGAACAAATTTTGTGAAGCTTCAGCCATATATCTTGTTCTTGTTGTTCCAATATTTGAACGTTCAAGGTTTTCAGAAGATGTATTGAAATCACTGTTGTGCATGTAACCGAAACCGAAACGGTGTTTAAAGTTTAAATCTAAACCATCTCCAATTGTAGATGGGATTATGCCTCGGTCTTCATATATTAATTCTGCATCATATTTTGCCATTCTGCGGCCTAAAAACCATTCATCCATATATGAATTTATACCATATTGCATATACAGTTTGTCATCTAAATACTGTTTACCGCGTAAGAAAAACATATCAGAACCTGAACCATAGCCAAAATCGGTAAAGTTAGTTGCACTTCGGTATTTTAAAAATCCGCCTATACCCAAATCACTTTTCTTGTTGATAATTGGCATAAGTTTTAATGTTGAGCCGTTTTGCAATGGAGTATCAATTGTAAATCCAGGCCCTAAGAACATACCGAACTTACCGCGAGAACCTAATTCTGGGTAATTACCTTCAAAATATTCCTGTTGTTTATTTGTATGCATTCTAATAGTTGGCAAAGTAAATAATTTGAAGTCGCCAAAATGTATTTGAGCTTTTTTTAATGTAATTGTATCAGTATTTTTTTTGGCATCAATAATAATTTCTTTAGTTTTGACAGTAACGGGCGTTTCTCCAATTTCTTCACGGATATAGGTTTTATCTTCTTCATCAACAAACATACTTCTAAAGCGATCGCCGCCAACCATTTTTGTGTGAAAATTCATAATATATGAATCTTTTGAAATCATTTGTCCGTTATAAAGAGTTATTAAATCTTCATTCATTTCAGCTTTTCTTGAGGTCACTGTCATAAATGAAGCTTTAGTTTCAACATTATCAAGAAGAGCGTTTTCTTCGTTAAGGTTTACATTAAGATTTTCACCGAAAATGCTGTGTCCATCTTTTATGATTTCAACTTTGTCAGGCACAGTTAGTGTATTTGATGCTGTATTATAAATAATTTTGTCAGCTTTTATTGAAACTTTTTGTGCAGGAAAAGTTAAAATGGGTGAGCCAGTAGCAATCAAATCCATTGATTTTTCGTTATAATCAATGTTGTCAGCATCAAGTTGTACATTATTAGTAGTTATTTCTTGTGTAACTCCGCCTTGTAATTCTTGTACATCTTTAATTTCAGTCTCAACAACTTCATCTGAATTCTGTTGAAGTTTATTTTCTTTTTCTATAAGTTTTTGAGCTTTGTTGTATTCTCTTTCCCTAAGATAGTTAGTTACTTTAATTCTAGTTTTTTTGAAAAGAGGCATTGTTTTAATAGGCTTTGCTGTACTGCCTTCAACAACTGTTACTGTCGGAATCGGAGAGGAAGGCTCTTCAAAGAATTGTGTCTCAAGTTTTTCTAAATCTTGAGGTGATTCAACGAGTTCACCCGCTATAGTGCAGGGTGTTGCAATTGATAATATTAATGCTGTAATTATTAAATGTTTTTTCAAAATTTAGCCTTCTTAAATATAATTCAATGGGTTGTTTGGTTTTCCGTTAATTCTTACTTCAAAGTGAACATGCGGGCCTGTACTGTATCCTGTAGTTCCCTCAAATCCTATCACATCGCCTTTATTAACATATTGCCCCTGACCTACTTTGATTGTCGACATATGAGCATAAAGTGTAGTTGTCGGTTTTCCGTTAACATTGCCATGATCGAGAATAACTACTTTTCCATAGCCTCCGTACCAGCCTGAATAAATTACTTTACCTGAGTTTGAAGCTCTGATACTTCCTTTATTCGGCCCTGCAATATCAACACCAGAGTGGAATGTTTTGCTGTTAAATATAGGGTGTGTTCTCCAGCCGAAAGGTGATGAGATACGTCCTCCAATAGGACGCATAAATCCTGCAGAAGATACTTTTATTGAACTGTCACCTTTGTTTCTTGCAAGCATACTCTGAATACTTGCCGATTGTCTTGCAAGTTCTCTTTCTGCCTGCTCATATGTTCTTCTGTCGGTTTTATATTTATTGATTAAATTCTGGTTTTGAGCGATTGCGTATTTAATATTTTTTTGTTGAGAATTTATGTTTTGAATTGATTGTGCCAGAGCTGTTTTTTTGTTTTGCAATTCATATTTCATTTTTGCTATGTTCTGCGATTTTGCTTTAACCGCCATCATTCTTGCATAATCTTTTTTCAAAACAATTTTTTCAAAATAAATTACGTCGAGTAAGGAATTTAAGTCTTTTGCTGTAAAAATAAGCTCGAACATACCTGTGCGCTGGTTTTTGTATACCTGTCTGATACGCTGGCGCATACCTGCATTTGCGCTGTTATATTCGGCAACTGAAGATGCTAAATCTCTTTCCAGTTTTGCGATTTGAGCTTCAAGTGTTGTATACTGCTTTTGTGAATTTTGCAGACTGTTTGACGCTTGTTCAAGTTTGCGCTGATTTTTTGACAATTTGCTTTTTTCTGCGTTTTCAAGATTTTTCAAACGTCTGATTTTTTCCTGCGTAACTCTTTGTTTCTGCTGAATTGTTTTAAGCTGATCTGCGCTTGCAAACTGGCTTATATTCCCTATAAGCAAACAAAGTGTAACTATAAACAATTTTTTTATAAATTTATTCACAATTTACCTATTTTATCATAAGAGGCAGTAACATCAGACCCACAGTCCAAGCAATAAAAGTTATGGCAATTATTGCAACTATAGTTTTTTGGTGTTTTCTAAAAAATTCCATACCTTTCCCCTTTTATTAAAATTGTACTATAAAAATATTCTATTTGCAAAATTTTAAGAAATCAATTAATATAGCTTTATGGAATTTATAAAAGAGGTAGTTGATAAAAAAACAATTTTAAAGCAGGATATCGGAATTAACCCTGTTTTAATTGAAAATAATGTATCCAAGATTGAGAGTATACTTGAATTTTTTAATACCCCCTCGCCGCTTTTGCTTGTAAACGGCTTTATGGGAACTGGGAAAGTTCAGGTTGTTAATCAGGCGTTTTCGTTTTTATCGGAAGATGTTATAACTCTAAAATATAATTGTTTTGAAACAACTATTCTTGATGATATTCTGCTGGAATTTTTTGATAATTTTAAAAAACTTACTGCTCAAGGTGCAATTCCAACTCCTAAGGCGAGAACGGAAAACTTTACACAGAAAATCAACGCATATTTTGATTGCATAGATAAACCTGTTTTAATTGTTATTAATTCGTTTGAACAAATTCTAAAAGATTATAAACAAGAAATTTTGGATTTTTTCTTTCATCTGTCAAAATCTTACAAGATTAAAACTATTATTATTTCAAGAAAATTTGAATATGAAGACTTTAAACAAAATTATCAGCGTGTATCAATTACTGCTTTAGAAAAAGGGATTTTTGAAAAGTATTTGAGAGAAGAAGGTTTCAAGCAAATCGGCCCGCTTTCTGATGAACTGTATAAATACACACGCGGGTACTGGTTTTATACAAATTTATCTATAAAGATTATGCAGTTTAGAAAACTTTCGCTTGCAGATTTTATGTCAGGCTACACTCAGAGTTTTCAAACTTTTAACGATTTTATCCTGAGAGAAGCTCTGGCACTTATTGACCCTGTAAGCGGTCACCTGTTTAGATTTTTGACGATAATGCGTCATCCTGTAAATGTAAAACTTTTGCAAACACTGCATCTTTATGATGCGGACAGAATTTCATATTTTGTAGATAATCTTGTACTGACGCGCGAGGGAGCAATGATTTATCTGCAAGATTATTATAAAATTATTGCGGAAAATTCAATTACCGAAAATATTGCCGTGAAAATTCACAAAAGCTGTGTGGATTTGTATAATACGCAATTGCCGCTCAAACCGCTTGAAAGAGATTTGCTTATCTCAAGGCAGACAATGCGAAGAGAAATTGAATATCACAGCCTTTATATTCCGAAAAAGCCTGTTATTGTTCAGAAAACAGTAATTCAGCCAGAATATGTTCAGCCTGTTCAGCCTACTATTCAGGAAAAAGATGAACAGATTAAGAATATCTCGTTTGTTTTTGAAACAGAAGCGGATGAAATGGCGATTATGAACAAAATCGCAAATTCAATCACAAAATTTGTCGATATTTCAGACAAAAAATCGCAGGCATTGGACGAAGTTAAAGATTTGCCGCTTGTTGATTTGATAAATCTTGCCAAAAAAGAAGAACAAAATTTTGAATATCTTAAAGCTGTAATGATTTATCAAAAAGCTTTGACACTTAATAATGATGATGATTATTATACATTCCTGCCGACACTTTATTCACGGATTGCAGAAGCATTCAAAAATCTCTCAGATTGGTTTAATGCTCAAAAATACTTTGAGCTTGCGGTAGAATTTTACGTTTCGACAGGAGACATTGAAAAAATTAATGAATATAAATATGAAATCGCAAATATTTTTTATATAACGTTTAAAAGTGAACGAGCAGAAAAACTTTTAAAAGAAGTATTGTCAGAAAAAGTTTCTTTAAATTTACAAACTAAAGCAAAACTGCTTCTTGCTTCAATTACAGGCATGGAACTGAAACTTCCAGATACAACTGACGGTATAGAAAAATCTATTCTTGCAGAACTCTATTTCAAATACGCTGTAAACAAAGATGATGACGGCGATATTGAAAGTGCTGTAAAATACTACAAAAAATGTGTCGAAACTTCACAAGATGTCAAGGTAAATGCCTATCTTTCATCATCTTTAACAAACCTTGCCTCGATCTATGATGAAAATGGCAAGACAGAACTTGCAATAAAATATCTGCATGAAAGCTTAAGGCTTGATGAACTTTCAAAAAATTACAACGGAATTTATGTTTCTACAATGAAGCTTGCCGAAATAAGTAAAGGAAAATCACTTGAGTATCTTATGCGTGCAAAAAAATGCGCCCAGGAGCTTAACGAACCTTTCTATATTACATCTGTTAATATAGCACTTGGTGATTATTACAGCAGAAATAAAGATTATAAACAGGCGCTTAAGTATTACCAGCAAGCTGAAAAAAGTGCCGAAAATGATTTTAATAAAGAAAAAATTCGAATCCGCATAAACGATATCAAAAAGGTGTACAATGAATAAATATATTGAAGTGTTCTTAAAGCAAAATGCAAAATTAAATTTAATCTCTAAAAATGATGAGAAATTTTTGTGGGAAAAACATATTTTTGACAGTCTTGCGATTGAAAAGTTTTTTGATAAATACGGCAAAGGTAAAAATCTGATTGATATAGGAACTGGCGGCGGTTTCCCTGCTGTACCTATTGCTTTAAAATATCCAGAAATTGAAGTTTTCGCACTCGATAGTATCAGAAAAAAGATTAATGCAATCGAAAATATAAAATCAGAGTTAGGTATAAAAAATCTCCATACAATTTGTGATAGAGCTGAGAATGTTAATGAAAAATTTGATATAATAACGTCACGTGCAGTTGCAACGCTTGATAAAATTACTGGTTACGCAATGCCTCTGTTGAAAAAAGACGGTTATTTTGTAGCTTATAAATCGGTTCGTGCGCACGAAGAAATCGAACAGGCGCAAGCTGTTTTGAAAAAATATAAAGCTAAAGTTATAGATGTGATTGAGTATGATTTGCCGCTTGAAGAAAATCATACAAGGAATCTGGTTATAATAAGCCGCTCGCGTTAAACGGCACTCTAATATTATCTGTAAAAGCGCAATTTGTATTATTGGGAAAATTTTTGCTATACAAATAAAGAGCGCTTATTGGTTAACCGTTCATGAGTGTTGGGTGCAGGCTGAGCCTGCAAAAAAAACCACTCATTTCTGAGTGGGTCGTTTTCTGCATCCTAATGGTCTCTTTTAGTGTTTATTATTTAGGAGTTTATATGTTTTTGGGGTTAATGAATCTATTTATATTTAGTGTTTCGACTACACTTAAATCTTACTCATTTATTATTGCACATCACATTTTAAATGTCAATAGAATGGATTAATAAATTTTTCACAACTCTGAAAATGCCCAAATAGTGTACAATTTACACTTTACAAAACTTAATATGTTGTTTTGTTAGTCTAAAATTTGGGTATATAATACTGCAATCAGGATATGTTAACAATTGTAAATTTAACCTAATATAAAAAAGCAATTATTTAAATAGTATATACTTTATATATATAAGAGTATAAAATAGGAAAGAATTATGTCAGCTACTGAAAAAATTGGCGGTATTTCACGCAGGGTGTTTAACCCTGTAGATGCTGTTAAATTATACGCAACTACAAATAAACATATTGGCGCTGTAAGTTCGGAAAACCCGTTTAAAGGCACTGTAAGCTGGGGTTTATATGCTTGGAACTATGGTGAAGGCGGGCAGGTCGACCCGACTGAATATAATCCTGTAACTGGTGAAGAATATCATCAGAAAACATTGTGCTGGGCTTAAGGTGGGACAATGGGTGCTTTAGATGCAATAAACAACATAGGTTTACATATACCATCAACTGATGATTGTGCTTCTGATGGTAATGGTGATATATTTGCCGATACAAAAGGATATCAGCCTGTAGACCCTGCAACTCGTCCTGAAATTACTGCTACTGATGGTAGTGCAGAATATGCAGCAAATAATCCTAATTGGGGGGTAACAAATTCATATAACAACAACGAATATGCATATGAAGTTGCTAGAAATATGATGCAACAACACACCTATGGTACAAATCCTTTTTCAAATGATGATTTTAATAGGATGTTATATCAAGAGAAGGGAGCAGGTTTAAATTTCTTTACTTTAGGATAAAAAAACGACGACACTTATGAGCATCGTCGTTTTTATTATAGTAATTAATTAAACAGTTGCAACTGATTTAGATTTTTCAATGCAATCAATTAATGTTGAGGCAACTGTTCTTTGTTCTTCTTCTGTAAGTTCAGGGAACATAGGTAATGATACTACCAAATCTGTATTTTCTTCTGATACAGGTAATGAACCTCTGCCTACACCTAAGTATTCATGAACTTTTTGTAAGTGTAATGGGATCGGGTAGTATAGCATTGCGCCAATTCCACGTTCTTGAAGCATTTTGTGAACTTCATCTCGGTTAGGGATTTTTACTGTGTATTGGTGGTAAACACAATATGTATCATCCAATTCCACAGGTGTTTGAATATCTGCACAATCTTTGAATAATTCATTGTAGTAATAAGCGTGTTTACGTCTCATTTCGTTCCATTCTTTGACGTGAGGGAGTTTTACACGTAAAATTGCTGATTGAATTTCATCAAGTCTGCTGTTTACACCGATTTCGTCGTGGTGGTAACGAATTGCACCGCCGTGGTTTCTTAATGCAATTACACGGTCTTTAAGCGCTTCATCATTACACATGATTAAACCGCCATCTCCCATACCGCCTAAGTTTTTAGTAGGATAGAAGCTTAAGCATCCGAAATCACCGAATGTACCTACCATTTTGCCTTTGTATAAAGCACCAACTGCTTGACAGCAGTCTTCAATTACGTGTAAGTTGTGTTTTTTAGCAACTGACATAATTGCATCCATATCACAAGGTTGACCGTAAAGGTGAACAGGGATGATTGCTTTTGTTCTTGGTGTGATTGCTGCTTCTAATTTTGAAGGGTCAAGGTTAAATGTATCTTTGTCTATATCAACAAAAACAGGTTTTGCACCAACAATACCGATAGCTTCTGTTGTTGCTACGAATGTGAATGCAACTGTGATAACTTCGTCACCTGCGCCGATGTTTAAAGCACGTAAAGCCAAATGCAACGCATCTGTACCTGAGTTTAAACCAACAGTATATTTACAGCCATAGAAATCAGCCATTTCTTGTTCAAAAGCTTTTGTATTAGGTCCTAAAATGTAAGAACCTGAACGTAAAACTTCGCAAACTGCTTTTTCAACTTCCGCGCCGATAGTTGCGTACTGACGTTTTGAATCTAAAATAGGTATCATATATTTCTCCTTTTTTTCTGCCCTCTTTGTATATTTTGGTATGATTTACCATATTCCCGACAGAGGCTAAAGCCTCCGTTCCATAATACAAGTTTACCACAGGATTTCCATGCCTTTATATAAGCTTAATAAATGCTCTTGCGATTGCAGTCATTGTCCAGAAAACGAATTGGATTTGCGGACGGAAAAATACTGTATCAACAAGTCCGTGGATGCTTACGGCGCATATTGAAATTAATGCTGTTGCCACAAAGATTACAGCATTTGTATCGGTTGATTTTAGAATAAATTTTACAGCATCCTTAATTAATATGATTAAAAATCCTAAATATGCGATAAGTGCAAAAATTCCGCTTTCAACAGCAATTTCCAAAAAGATATTATACGCGCTCAACGCATCAAAGCCAGTTTTCATATATAATCCGTATATTTCGCGGAAATTTTTATTGCCGATGCCTATGCCTAAAAGCCAGTTGTCTTTAAACATTTCAACAGATGATTGGTAAACGTTAAATCTGAAAGAGTTTGAAGAATCCTGACGCATTGCAAATATTGACAGAACTCTTGCGCGCAGTGATGAACTTAAAAGTACTGCAAAAGTTCCGAGTGCGATAACTCCTCCAATAAGTGACAGGTATATTTGTTTGTAGTTTTGCCATAAAAATTTTGCAGAGACTGCGAACATTCCAGCCATAATTACCATCATTCCTATGTAAGAACCTCTGCAGCCTGTTAAGAATAATGTTATTGTGGAAAGCAATGCCAAACCTAAGGTTATGCATGCAAATTTTATTTTTTTATTGTTTAAGAAATACGCAGATAGTCCGTAAACTGCAGGAATTCCTGCAACAAAATATCCGCCGAGCAAATTCGGGTTTAGAGGTTTTAATGTCCCGTAAACTCTTGTCATAATTTGTTCGGGATTTAGGTTTGAAACATCCTGCCAAGTTGAGATTTCTGAAACATGTGCAAAATTTTGCAAAAATCCTATAATTGCCTCAAACCCAACACAGACACCGATTGTTCCAAGAAGTAAAGGTGTTTTTTCTTTATTATTTTTCAAATATTGAACGGTTGATGCGTAAAATGCAAGGTATGTAAAGGTTTTGAAAAATCCTTTCAAGCTCAGGCTGAATAAGGTAGAACCTGCAAGGCTTATTATTACAATCATAAAGTAAGCTAAAAGCCAGAGCTCAAAATTATAGCAATTCAATTTTTCACCGCGTTTAGTTAACAGTTTTACAACTGTTAAAAATACTGTAATTAGGGCGATAAAGCCTATTACATCAGATGACATCACAGTTGAGGCAAGAAATACTGCGATAATCGATGCGAAAATGAGTTTGTCTATATTTTGTAAAAACAAGCTGTTTTCATATAAATATTCGGTTTTGTTTTGAGTAAATTCAAGAATTTTATTGAACATCGTTATTTGTATTTATTGCATCATGAAATTTGTTATCGTTAGTTTCAGGCATAACTTTCAAATCAGAAACTGTGCCGTTAAATTTGTAGTCTTTGCCCTCAAGAGTGATAGGCAGACCCATTTTAATCTTGTTACCGCCGACAACTGCTCCGTCTTTAGTAATTTTTGCAGTATCAGTTAAAGTTACTGTAATATCATACATATTTGCCTGTGAAACATCTTCAACTACCATAACTTTTTTACTGTTTAAAATCGGCAGTACAACTTTTTTTCTTTCAGCTTTAACCGAAATTATATCCAAATCAGAATATGGAACGTTTCTGATACTGATAAATGTTTTGTCTTTAGCCTGTAATGGAATTTCATTACCAGTTAAAGTAACGCCTCTGATAAATACTTGAAATGAAATTTTTGAAGTTGCTTCAATTTGATTTTGAGCAGTTTGTCTAAAGTTTTTGAATGTAAAAAATCCGACGATTAACGCAAGGATGATTCCTGCAATAATAATTATATCTACAGTTTTAAAATTTTTCATAAAGTTCTCTCCATCTTAAAGTTTTTCAACGGCGTTTAAAAGTTCATCAACAGAAGTTACAGCACATCCGAATTGCTTAACAACCTGACTTGCTGCAATGTTTCCGATGATAGCCGCATAAGCAGGGTCAGCACCTGCCGCAAGAGCAAGTGTGTAAACGGCTGTGACAGTATCGCCTGCACCTGTAACATCAAAAACTTCCGATTTGTTGAATACAGGGATTTTTGTGTAATTACCGTGAGCGCGCGCAACAAACATGCCGTCAGCTCCGCAGGTAATCAAAATTGATTTTGCGTTTGTATCTTTTAAAAGTTTATCGCCTGCACGTTTTAAATCATCTTCCGTTTCAAGCGAAAAACCTACTGCCTTTTGAGTATCAGGTAAGTTTGGCGTCATAGAAGTTACGTTTTTATAAACTTCTAATTCTTTTTGAGCATCTACAACTACAATTTTGTTGTGCTGATTAGCCAGTCTTATGGTTTCCTGAATAATATTAGGAGTGAGCGTTCCGATGTGGTAATTTGACAAAATAACCGCATCATGTTCAGGGATTGCTCTTTCGATTTGTTTTAAAACTTCCAGTTCAATTTCAAGGCTTAAAAAACCGTCAGTCTGTCTGTCGATTCTTACAATTTGTTGTGTAATTGAAGTTGTAATTGAACCTGAAATCCTTGTTTTTGTTGTGGTTTTTCTTGACGGGTCAACAACTAGTCGTCCGCAATTAATATTTGCTTCTTCAAATGTATCTCTTAATTGTCCAGCTTGAAAATCATCTCCGCAAACACCGATTACGCTGACTTTACCTCCATTAAGTGCTGAAACGTTGTGAGCGGCATTTGATGCTGCACCAAGAATTAACTTTGTATTTGAGTGACGAAGAATTAGAACTGGAGCTTCTCTGGAAATTCTTTCCGCATCGCCGTAAATCATTTCATCAATAGCTAAATCGCCTACAACAAGAACCTTTGGTTCTGATAATTTTTTGATATATGAAATTAATTGTTCTTTATTAATATACATATAAAGACTTCCTTATTTGTATATTAACACAAAGTTATTCTTTGTAAACTTTTCCTGTATAAACGACTTTTCCGTTGCGCATAACTTGTACGGTTTGGGCGGTTGGGGTGATGTTAGATTTATTTACTTGCAGTTTTTCTTCGGTTGTTGGAACTATGTCATCAAATATAATATTTCCTTGAATTAAATTTGATGGTGGGTTTGTTGTAGCGTTTACAAATTGCATTATTGGAGTGCGCTGTATTCCTTCTAAAAACGTACCATTTTGTCCGATAGTAAATTCATCATTTTCAATTTTTATAACATCACCTGATTGTATTTCAACTTTAGTGTCGTCATTTACTTGTATTCCGTGTTGAATTGTAATATTACCATTTAAATTATCAGACATATTTCTATAAGAAACATCAAGCCATTTGTTTAAATGTTGTTCCAGTAATTCTGGGTTATCTAAATATTCTGTTACTGGAGTTTTGGGTACATTTGGAATTCCCGGATAACGACCAAAATTGTCACAGCCTGTTATTTCGCCGTTTTTTATAAGAAGTGCAGAAGTAAGTAAGCCTAATCTTTCACAATTAGCTTCTTCTTCTTTGGTATCTATTCTGACTTTAGTTTCACCATTTGTATGTAGTTGGTTGTAGTCACAATGATTAGCCTCATGCATTAACAGTGTAACCATATCTGCAAGATTATCAGTATTAGCACAACTAGAGTTTATAATTATAGAATCACCGTCAGCACGAGCTGCACCGTATGGATTATCTTCATATTTTATATTTGCGATATATTTAAGTAATCTGTCGCGTTTAGCAGAAGATATGCCGAGTTTTTCTAAATCAGTATCGGACAGAGTTTTTAAATGCTCTTGCAGAAATTCTTGCGCCTTACCTACGTTTGTTTGCAATGTAGTCATCTTGTCGGGGGGGGGGCACTCTGTGCTTTTCTTACTCTGCTCGCTTGTACAGGAGGAGTTGTTTCAAGAACAGGATTAGCATTTAAAAACGCATAAGGGTTTTGCATATTATATAAGCTGTTATTTGGCAGCATCGGGAAGTATCCGTTAAATATTGAATCGTTTTTCATGCCTTTTACAGCCGTTCCTGTCAGACCGACTCCAAATGCAGTCATTCCAATTGTTGATATTAATTTTGTAATAAAATTCCAGTTTGCCATAATTATTGTTACGGCTAAGTCATAGAGAATCTTTAATGTTTATTAAGTAATATTACTATTGACATAATATGTCAAAACTTTTAAAATACTGTTATGGCAATAGTTTATTTGAGTTTAGGTTCAAATTTCGGCGACCGTATCGGTTACGTACAGCAGGCGGCGAGTTTACTCGGGGCGTGTGAGGGAATTTCTATTGTCAGAACTTCTGCTTTTTATGAAACAGAACCGTGGGGAATGAATTCTGAAAACTGGTTTGTTAATGCGGTTTTGGAAATTAAAACAACTCTTTCTCCTCAAAAACTTTTAGAAGAATGTCAAAGGATTGAAAGTCAGCTTGGGCGTAAACGCTCAGGTAACGGTTATATTGACAGAACTATTGATATAGATATTCTTTTTTATAACAAAGATATAATTAATGAGGAAAATTTGATTGTTCCCCATAAATACGTTCATTTGCGTGCGTTTACACTTGTACCGCTTCTGGAATTAATTCCGAATTTTGAACATCCGCTTTTGCATAAAACTATATCTGAATTGCATAATGACTTAGAAAACCCTGAAATGGTATTTTTATATGGAACAAGGGTTGAAATCTAAGGTTGCAATTATTGGGGGCGGACCTGCGGGGTGTATTTGTGCGTATTTTTTGCAAAACGATTTTGATGTAACCGTTTATGATAAAAAATCTCCGCTTTTGACTCTTTTGCCGACAGGCGGGGGAAGGTGTAATCTTGCACATGCAGAATTTTATTTTAAAGAACTTGCAAAGAATTATCCGCGCGGGGAAAAGTTTTTATATTCTGTTTTTTCAAGATTTTCTACCTCTGATACGTTGGAATTTTTTGAAAAAATCGGGGTGGAAACTTATATTCAAGATGATATGAGAATTTTTCCAAAATCTGATAGCGCAAAAGATGTTCGCGAAAAGTTTTTGAAAGCTTTGAATAAAGTAAAATTTGTAAAAAAAGAGCTTTTTGATATTCCCGATGCCGATTATGTTGTAATCGCAACGGGCGGGCATGCATCATATAATATTATCAGGGCATTAGGACACAGAATTGTTGAGCCAAAACCCGCTTTAACAGGGCTTGTGACTAAAGAGGATTTTTCTAAAATAAGCGGTGTAAGTATAAATGATGTTTTGTTTACTCACAAAGGTATTTCAGGGCCTGCAATCTATAAAATTTCGTCACTCAAGGCGCGTGACAAATTCCCTTATACTTTAAGTTTTAATTTTGTCGGAGATATTGATTTGCAAACAGCTCTGAATGAAAATCCGCATAAAACTATTAAAAATCTTTTGTCTGAATATGTTCCCAAATCATTTGCGGAATTTATTCTCGATAATCCCGATGAGAAATGTCACAGGATTGACGGAAAAATGCGTGATAAAATTCTCGATAAATTACAGAATTTTACCGTTACAGCTATAGGAACAGTTCCCGACTGCGAAGTTGTGACTTCAGGGGGTGTGGATTTGAATGAGATTAATCCGAAAACTATGCAGTCAAAACTTGTTGATAATGTGTATTTTTGCGGTGAAGTTATGGATATTGACGGTTTTTGCGGAGGGTTTAATCTCCAAAACTGCTGGTCAACAGGTTACTTGGCTTCGCAGGGTATTATTTCATCATCTGCTTTCTCAAATCCTCTTTAACCTGAAATGCATCGTTATCTTTGCCAAGTTTTCTTACTGCAATCATAACAGCAGGGGCAAGAATTCCCAATGCGCCGATACAAATTCCCATGTTTTTCAAGATTGAAGATCTTTTGAATTTTTTAACGTTTTTCAAAAATGCTTCAAGTGATTTGTCGCTTGCGTCAGTTGCTTTAAATGCATCAAATTTGTCATGTAATTTATTTAATTTTTCAGCAACACCTTTAAACTCATCAAGGTCAATAAACTGTCTGTAATCAATATTATCAGCCTGTTTGGCATTTTTTAATATCGGAAGTACATCTGACATTTTTGCCATTTTTACTGTGAAATCATTTGGGTTATTGTGCATAAAATCAAGAAGCTGTTCTTGTGTTTGTAAATTGAGAACTTTTTGAACACTTGATTTTAGTTCACCGTTTTTGAATGCTTTTTCAAGTTCTTTGCTTTCGATTACTCTTGCATCCAAATCAATTGAGGCAGGTTTTTTCTTGTTATTTTCAACTGATTTTTCAAAGAATTTTTGGATAGGTTTGCTTGCAAAGTACATAAATGCCCATACTGTACCTTCTTTAATCGTATAACCTATAAATTCCTGTTTGTTTCTTGAATTTGCAAGTCTTTCAGTAGTAATTGAACCATCAAGAATCATAAGGTTTTTAACTGGATTATACATGAAATCCTGTATTCCGCCTGTGAATGACGGTTGTTTATTTAGGAAATTCTTTTCAGGTTTTGTGTATGAAAAATCTGTTTTATCTTCTTTTTGCATTTCTGCCATAATTTCTTTTTCAGCAGCTTTCTTAGTCAGATGGTGTCTGTATTTTGTAAGTCCGCCGTATGAAAGAATAGTAAGTATAGTTGATACAATGAATTTTCCCATTGCAAGGTTTTTGCTGAATTTCGGATTTTTTACAGCCTGATTCATGCTCTCTTTGATAGAAGAATCTGCGTATTTTATGGATTTCTCAAGCAGTTTGCTTCTTTTGGGTGAAAGGTTTCTGACATCGAATTTCGGGTCAATTTTTAAAGCTTTATATAAAGTTAAATCAAGAAGTTTTTTATAAGCAGGAATTCCGAAAAGCCAGATAGCCTGCGTTCCGAATTCGTCTATAAATCTGTCTTTGCCTTCAAGAGAGTCGCCTGTAAAATACGAGCCTGCTGTAAGCCCTAAGCTGTTTGCGACATCTTTGATGGCAAGGGGTACTAATGAATTATTATTTCCTAATGTTGAATATATTTTACTTGCATTTAATGCGGGAATCATTTTTGGTCCTTTCGACGGCATATATTATGCCGTTCAATAATTAAGTACTACAGACCCCAAATTAAGTTCATTAATTTGACGATTGGGGCATTCGCCTTGATTATTGAATTTCGTCGAATATTATTTCTCATATTACTACCTTTCACTCATTTATTAAGTACACTGAATATTTTTTATTGCCATAATTTATGTTTTTATTAACGATTTTTTACATAAAAAAATGACCTTTCGGGGGGAAAGGTCAAGTAATAAAAAATCTTTTTTGCGACAAAATGTAAGCGTCTTAGTTTTATAACAAGCCTTTCATAAAATATCTTACATTTCGTCGGATTAATTTTGTCATAGTTCCATTATACAATAAACTTTTTTCTTGTAAAGTGTGTACAGATGTTATATAATTTCTATATGAAAAAGATTTGTTTATTGTTTGGAGTTATATTTTTATTTGTGAATTTTGTTTTTGCAGAGGATTTTATGGTAATTCCTCCATCTGTTTCACTAACGGTTCGTCCCGAGAATAATCGCGAATTAAAAACTTATGTTGAACAATTAAAGGAGTATGTTGGTACTGCTTGGGAAAAAAAGAATGTAAAAAATGATTTGCGGGAAAGAGTATTGGTAGAATTTAAAATAAATAAAGCCGGTGTATTTTCAGAACCAAAAATAGTTTTTTCAAGTGGTAGTACTTTAGTTGATGATGAAGTTTTAAATACAATAAAAGAATTAAAACACTTTAAACCGCTTCCTGAAACATTTAAAAAAGAAAGCATTGTTGCTCATTTTTATTTTATCGCATCGTATGAGACTGCATCTAAAGATGTTGTGGCTGCTGAAAAATATATGAGAGATTTGCAAAGAATAATAAAAATGAATTGGAATCCGCCAAAAGGCAGGGAAAGTCTGCGTGTCGTTTTGTTGTTTAGGCTGGAGAAAAACGGGACTTTATTGAGTAGTGCGGTATTTAAGTCATCAGGTGATAAGGAGGCAGATAAAGCTGCTTTAGACGCTTTGAAAAATTCAGCGCCATTTAAACCATTGCCTGCAGAATTTAAGGAAAAAAGTATAGATATACAATTCACATTTGATTACAATGTATTTAATACATATTCTATGAAGTCTGCTCCTCCAGCACAGCCAAAACCTGTTGATGAAATTTATTATGAAAATTTGGACAAAAATTTGTTGATTGTTAAAAAGAATTTAATTCGAGAACATGATGGTTATAAATATATCCATGCTTTAAAATTAAATGATTTTTCATATACTGCATATTTGCTTCAAAGTAGAATTGATTGTCGAAACCGCCAAATAGGCGTCAAGAAAGTTTATGCAGGTGCTTATAATATGTCACATAATGTTTTGGGATTTACACGATTGGTAAATGTATTTGCAGATGATGTGAAAATGAAATCTCCTGATAATAATACGGATTATATGAAAATATATAATTATGTTTGCCAGCCGTAAAGCATTAAAAAAGCGCCTCTTGGGCGCTTATTCTTTTAAATGGTGACAAAGTCTTGCTCGTTCGCATTTAACGGCAATTCCGCCTTTTGCTAATGATTGCATCACAACCGCAAAAGTGCTCCGGCCTCATCTCACTCGCGCCAAGCGAAAGTTGTTCGTTGGGTGATTACATAATAAAAAAACACCTATTAAAGGTGTTGTTTTTATTATGGTACCCCCAAGCGAATTCGAATCGCTGTCTACACCGTGAAAGGGTGTTGTCCTAGGCCTCTAGACGATGGGGGCTCAATCGACAATTTCTATTATATGCAAAAAAATTTTTATTGTCAACACTTTTTAATTATTAATTTAAAATTAATTTTAATGACTTTTTGAAATTCAGCGTTAAAATGATACTGTAAGGAGTTAAATGTATGCCAAATTTTGAAAAATTTACTAATTATTCGCAGGAAATTTTGAATTCCGCAGGTGCTGTAATGAATGAATATAAAAATTCCGAACTCCAACCTGAGCATGTCATGCTCGCAATGATTAAAGATGATGGAATTATAAGAGATTATTTAACTGAATTAAAACTTTTAAATCAGGGATTTGTATCCAAAATTGTTCAAGCGGTTAAAAGTTTTCCGACAATTTCTACACCGCCTTCGGGGCAGGTTTTTCTATCAACACAGACTTATAAACTTTTGGATTTGGCACAACAACAGGCAGAAGAATTGAAAGATGAATTTATCAGTATCGAAGCTGTACTTCTTGCCATGACAAAGTTAGAAAACAGTAATATTCAAAATCTTTTGCGCACAGAAGGTGTAGATGCAGGTAAAGTTTTGAATGTTATGAAAAAAATAAGAGGTAATAAAAAAGTGGATAATAAAAATGCAGAAGAAAATATGAAAGCTTTGGAAAAATATTCAACCGATTTAACTGCGCTTGCACGAAAAGGTAAATTAGACCCTGTTATCGGGCGTGATGAAGAAGTAAGACGTATTATTCAGGTTTTAAACCGCCGTACAAAAAATAATCCTGTATTAATCGGTGAACCTGGTGTCGGTAAAACCGCTATTGTTGAAGGTTTGGCACAGAGAATTGTGCGTGGAGATGTTCCAGAAAGTCTTAAAAACGTTAAACTTGTATCTCTTGATATGGGTGCTTTGGTTGCGGGTGCAAAATTCAGGGGCGAATTTGAAGAACGTTTGAAAGCTGTTTTGAAAGAAGTGGAACAGTCAAACGGCGAGATTGTCATGTTTATTGATGAACTTCATACAGTTGTAGGGGCTGGTGCGACAGAAGGTTCTATGGATGCAGGAAATCTTTTAAAACCGATGCTTGCGCGAGGTGTTTTACGCACAATCGGCGCTACTACAATTAACGAATACCGTAAATATATTGAAAAAGACCCTGCGTTAGAAAGACGTTTTCAGCCTGTTTTGGTTGGAGAGCCGTCTGTAGAAGATACTATTTCTATTTTACGCGGGCTTAAGGAAAAGTACGAAGTTCACCATGGTATCAGAATTTTGGATAGTGCTTTAATTCAGGCTGCTAAACTTTCTGACAGATATATTACAGACAGGTTTTTGCCCGATAAAGCGATTGATTTGATTGATGAAGCGGCATCTTCTTTGCGTATTGAAATTGATAGTATGCCGGAAGAAATTGATAAAATGATGCGTCAGAAAATTCAGCTTGAAATTGAACGTGAAGCTTTAAAAAAAGAGTCTGATGATGATGCACGCGCAAAAGTTGACGATTTGACTAAACAAATTGATGATTTGGAAGGCAAAATTTCTAAAATGAAATCTCAATGGGAGCAGGAAAAAGCTTCAATTACGGGTGAAGCAGGTATAAAAGAGGAAATTGAAAACGTAAAAGCAAAAATTGAGGAAGCAGAGCGCAATACTGATTTGCAGACTGCCGCGGAACTTAAATACGGTAAACTTCTAGAGCTTGAAAAACAATTAAAAGCTGTTCAAAACAAAGAACATACTGAAAATAAACTTCTTAAAGAAGAAATTAATGACGAAGATATTGCAAATGTTGTAAGCAAATGGACAGGAATTCCTGTTAACAAACTTGTCGAAAGCGAAAAACAAAAACTTATTAATATGGAAGATATTTTGCACAAACGTCTTATTGGCCAGGAAGAAGCTGTTGAAACTGTTTCCGATGCAATTCGTCGTGCCCGCTCAGGTTTGAAAGACCCGAAACGTCCGATAGGTACTTTCTTATTCCTTGGACCGACAGGGGTTGGGAAAACAGAACTTGCAAAATCACTTGCCGAATTTATGTTTAATGATGAGGATGCGCTTATCAGAATTGATATGTCTGAATATATGGAAAAACATAATGTTTCAAGGTTAGTAGGAGCGCCTCCAGGTTATGTCGGTTATGACGAAGGAGGACAATTAACTGAAGCTGTTCGCAGAAAACCTTATTCTGTTGTACTTTTTGATGAAATTGAAAAGGCTCATCCCGATGTATTTAATATCATGCTTCAAATCTTTGATGACGGCAGATTGACTGACAGTAAAGGCAGGACTGTTGATTTCAAAAATACGTTGATTATAATGACATCAAATATCGGCTCTGATATTATTTTAGAAAATTCATTGAATTCACTTGTATCTCAATCAAATTTTGAAGAAACAAAAGAAAAAGTTCTTGAAGTTTTAAGAAGCCGTTTCAAACCAGAATTTTTAAACAGAATTGATGAAACAATTTTCTTTAGAGCTTTAAATATGCAAGATTTGACACAGATTGTAGATATTCAGATGGATTACCTGCGCCATTTGTTGAAAGATCAGGAAATTGAATTTGAAATCACTCCTGAAGCTAAAGAATTTCTTGCAACACGCGGATTTAACCCCGTATATGGCGCACGACCGCTGAAACGAGTAATTCGTCAATTAATAGAAAATCCATTATCAAAACAAATTTTGTCACAAAAATTCCTTCGCGGTGATAAGGTTATAATTGATGTTGATAATGACGAAATTGTATTTAAAAAATAAAGACCTCATTTGAGGTCTTTATTTTACGGATTTATACATTCCCAGTAGGTTTTTGTATTATCGGTTTCACAAGTGTTGGAGATTGCCCATTTCGCACAGGTAAAGCCTTGATAATGTTCTCTATCTGATTTTAAACATCCGCCAAATCTTGTATAAGGTGCAATCCCGTTATTTTTATCAATAACGAATGAAAACATGTCATGTCCGAGGCGATTTGGTCCTTTGTTTGGACCGTTGATGTCAATATGGTAACCGCGAGCTCCCCAGGGACTCATAAATATTAATATTCCGCTGTTTGTCAAAATTGATTTTGTTGTCAGTGAATCAGGATCTATATGCGCATAAGAACCTTTAACAAATGAATCGTATCCTTTTGCTTTACCACCTGCACATTGTAAGTAGTGTTTTGTACATAATTTTGCATTTGGAATATATTTAATGAGTTTATCCAAATGATTAGAGTATGCAGTTCTTAAATCAGTTTCATTATTTAAATCTTCATAAATTAGAGGGTAGTCATTTTGCATAAGCAAATGTGCGTTCTGAATTAATGAATAAGCTTTTTTGAATTGAGTTTCTAACACATGTCTTTTATAATTAGCTATTAAGCTTGGCATGGTTATCGCCGCAACAACTCCTATAATTCCTAAAGTGATAAGGACTTCAGCTAAAGTAAACCCGTCTTTAAAATTTCTACAAAACCCAATGTGGCGGTTCAAGCGGCTACGCTTGGGGGGGGGGCGATTCTGAGCTTTTTCATATAAGATACCTCCATCTGTAATTATTTATGATTTTTTAATTTTTGTCAACCCATATATTAAACTGTAAATTATCTTTTTGCGGTTTTATTTCAACTTCTTTACCGCGAAACATTACTCCGCAGTAGTTAAAGAATTGAGCAGGACGGTTGCCTTTGTATTTCAATATATCAAAACCGTTAATTGAAACTGGACTTTCTATCGTAAGCATACTGCCGTCAACAGTTTTTGTTTTGAAATATTTGATATCTATCTGTGCATTGTCATAACTCCAGCCGTTATCGTTAACATAATCAACAATTCCGTATATAGGTGTATCTTTTTTTATGTAAAGTTTTTCGTTTTTGTAAACATCTTTTTCCGAAATAAATTTAAGTTTGTCGCCGACTTCAATTTCATCGTAACAGGTTGAAATTGTTTGAGCAGGTTTTATTTTTACAGGAAATTCTTCTGATTTTATATAGTCGCTAAAAAATACAACAAGTTTTGTTTTTTCAGGTTTCAAAATTACTTCGCCGCCACGAATAAATGCGGTTGTAGTCCCAAAAGATATATTATTTGCAAATTCCTGATGCTTTTTATGCTCTCCGCCTTTGATGTAAATATTTCCATTAAGAACTTTATTTGTATCCTTGTATTTGAAATTGTTAATAAGCAATGTTGCCTGTTCGCCAGCAAAACCGTTAGGCGTAAGCTCTTTTATTACACCAGTGATTATTTTATCTGAATTTACATCTTTAAATTCTATGGTATCGCCTTCCATAAGGTGTTTGTCAGCTGTTGAAATTTTTTGTATCGGAGTTATAGTAACAGGAATCTCTTCTGCTATAGAAGATATTCCTGTCAATAATATACAAATTAAAACAAGTTTTTTTAACATTATAATTCATCTTTCATTTGTTTTCTTTTCTGTTTTTGTTTAAATGCATTTATTTCTTTGTTCATTGCATATTCAAAATTTTTATAAGATGGTGTTTTTGTAAGTGGTGAGTTTAAATATTTTGGGTATTTAACATAAATGTATTTGTACATTTCTATTAATCTTTTTGAACCTTTCGGGTGTAAGTATGTACATCCCCAATCCCAAATTGGTTCTCCAAAAAGTTTATTACCTATAGTAATAGCTGCAATCGGGTCGTAACCTGCTTTTACCATATAATCTATTCCGTTAAGGTCAGCTTTTTGTTCATATTTCTTAGAATTTGCATTCATAGCCATATATTTAATCATACCGCCGTAAGCTTCAACAGAATGTGCGATTTCATGTGATAAAACATATGCAAGTTCATCGTCGTTGTCTATGTAGAAAAACATTCCCTCATGGATTGTAACTGTTTTGTCATAAAGATTTGAAAATGCATTAACATTCTTTTTGGTATCGACAAAAATTGGAACTCTTTTTGCAATTTTGTTATCGAGCATAATTTTTTGTCCGATTTTAATAACTTTTTCTTCACTGATACCTTTTTTGTTCCAGAAGTTATCCAAACTAACTCCGCGAACAACCAAAACTTCGTCTGCAAAAGAACATGCTCCGATGAGCAATAATCCTAATAATAATAAAATCTTTTTCATAATAATTCCTTTCTGTGCTTTATTGTAATATATTAATTAAAATTTTGCAAGCATAATGTAAAACTTTTATAAGGATAATTTATTTCGTGATATAATACGATTATAGACAATTAGTGGAGAGAAAATTATGTGCGGAATAGTCGGATATGTAGGTCATAGATCTGTTGTTGATATATTATTAGATGGCTTAGAACAGCTTGAATACAGAGGATATGACTCATCTGGTATTGCTGTAATGTGTGAAAAGGATATTAAAGTTTATAAAGCAATTGGAAAATTGCAGAATTTGCGTGAAGAACTTCGCGGGCACGAGACTGAATTTACAGCATCAACAATGGGTATAGGACATATCAGGTGGGCAACTCACGGTGCTCCGACTGCACTTAATGCTCATCCGCATACATGCAATTGCGGTAATCTTGTTATTGTACATAACGGGATTATAGAAAATTATAAAGAATTAAGAGAAGAATTATCTGCAATAGGCTGTGTATTCCGCTCGCAGACTGATACAGAAGCAGTTGCTCATCTTGTTGCAAGAAAATATGCTCAGTGTAAAGATTTAACCGAAGCTGTGCGTTTGGCTTCTCAAGAAATTGAGGGAGCTTATGCTCTTTGTGTTATGCATAATGACTGCAAAGATAAACTTGTGATTACAAAACGCAATGCTCCGCTTCTTATCGGTGTAGGAGATGGTGAATTTTTCGCAGCATCTGATGTTCCAGCTATTATTAAGCACACTAAAAAAGCTGTTTATTTGAACGATAATCAGATAGCAGAATTGACACCTGAAAGTATGAATATTTTTGATGCTGAAGGAATTAAGATTGAACCAAAAATTGAAGTTTTGCCTTGGGAGCCTGTTGCATTGAGTAAAATGGGTTATAAACATTTTATGCTGAAAGAAATTCATGAACAGCCTGATGTTATTAGAAATATTTTGGTTGGAAGACTTCATGCACCTGATGAACATATCATTTTGAATGAAGTTAAATTAACAAAAGAATCCTTGAAAAAGTTAAATAGAATTCAGATTATTGCTTGTGGAACATCTTTGCATGCGGCAATGGTAGGCAAATATTTAATCGAGAGTTTCTGCGGGATTGCAGTAGATGTGGAAGCATCAAGCGAGTATATTTACAGAAAAACAGTTACTGATGAAAATACTCTTGTAATTGGAGTTTCGCAATCAGGTGAAACGGCTGATACTTTAACCGCTATTAAACAATCAAAAGCTCGCGGTTCTCATATTCTGATTATTACTAACCGTCCTGACAGTGCAATGGCACGTGAAGCAGACAGTTTAATTCCTGTTAATGCTGGTATTGAAGTTTCTGTAGCTGCTACAAAGTCTTATATAGCTCAGTTGATGGCGTTCTATCTTCTTGCTTTATATATGTCAGAAATAAAAGACAGCATAGCTTCATCAACTTTGACTTCTTTGAAAGCAGAATTGATGGTGTTACCGCAAAAAATTGAACAAATTCTTGCACACAAAGAAAATATTCAACATGTTGCAAGAGCTTATGCTGGAACAAAAGATTTTATTTATGTTGCAAGAGGAATAAATTTTGCAACAGCACTAGAGGGTGCATTGAAACTTAAAGAAATCAGCTATATTAATGCAACAGGCTATCCGGCAGGTGAGTTGAAGCATGGACCTATTGCAATGCTTGATGAAACAATGCCAGTATTGTCAATTTTGATGAACGGTTCTGTTTATGAAAAATTATTATCAAATAGTGAGGAAGCAAAAGCAAGAAATGCAAGAATGATTGCTCTTACGAATTCAAAAGATGAAAAATTAAAAGATTTGTTTGAACATATCATGTACGTTCCTGAAGTTCAGGAATTGTTCTCACCAATAATTTCAATTATACCGCTTCAATTGTTAGCATATTATATTGCCGAGTTTTTAGGCAAAGATGTAGATCAGCCTCGTAACCTTGCAAAATCAGTTACGGTAGAATAATATGATTGTTTCGCAAACTATAAAAGTAAAAAAAATAGAAAACTTTGATAATTTATATGTTGAACAAGAACTGCAAAAACTTGGTTTAAATTTTGTGCGCTGGGCGATTATTGCTGTTGATGACGCATTTTTGACTGTAAGTGTATCGTATATTAACACATCTTCACACATAATTTGATTTTAAAAGTTGTCTGGTGTACACTCTTTATTAATGTGCCGGGTCGGAATTAAAAACCTTACCGGCGGGTTGACGGTGATAAGGTTCGCCGAACCCAAATACAAATTAAGGAGAAAAAGATGACACCTAGAAACTTTTTATTCACTTCTGAATCAGTTACGGAAGGACACCCCGACAAAGTTTGCGACCAGATTTCTGACGCAATTTTGGACGAATTTTTGACAAAATACCCTCAATCAAGAGTAGCTGCAGAAACAACTGTTACTACAGGCATGGCTCTTGTGTGCGGTGAAATTACAGCTGACTGCTATGTTGATATCCCGTCAGTTGTGCGTAATACTATCAAAAATATCGGTTATATCGGTAGAGAAGGCGGTGGTTTTGATTATAAAACCTGTGCTGTTTTGACAAGTATTGATGAACAGTCTTGCGATATTGCAGGAGGAGTTAATAAGGCGCTTGAAACAAGAAGCGGTAATGCTGATACTTCAGTTTTAGAAACTGAAAATATCGGTGCTGGTGATCAGGGTATTATGTTTGGTTACGCTTGTAACGAAACACCTGAATTAATGCCTTTGCCTATCAGCTTGGCTCACAAATTGTCATACAGATTGGCGCAAGTGAGAAAACAAGGACTTTTAAACTATTTAAGACCTGATGGAAAATCTCAGGTTACTGTTGAATATGTTGACGGAAAACCTGCAAGAATTCATACAGTATTGATTTCAACTCAACATGATCCTGAAATTAACGGAATTACAGACAATGCAAAAGTTCAAGAAATTATCAGAAATGATATTAAACAATTAGTTATTGACTATGTATTTGCAGGCGAAGCAATCAAACTTGACAGCGAAACAAAAATTCTTGTTAACCCATCAGGACGTTTCGTGGTTGGAGGCCCTCAAGGTGATGCTGGTTTGACTGGACGTAAAATTATCGTTGATACTTACGGCGGCTACTCTCGTCATGGCGGCGGCGCATTTTCTGGAAAAGACCCCACAAAAGTTGACAGATCTGCAGCTTATGCTTCACGCTGGGTTGCTAAAAACGTTGTTGCAGCAGGATTGGCAGAAAAATGCGAAATTGAATTGGCTTATGCTATCGGTGTTGCAGAACCTATTTCAATTATGGTTGATACTTTCGGAACAGGTAAAATTTCAGATGATGAAATTTCAGCATTAGTTTCTAAAAACTTTGATTTGAGACCTGCTTCAATTATCAATCAGTTTGACCTTCGCGGATTGCCTGCTAAAAACGGCGGTAAGTTCTATCAATTGTTAGCTTCTTACGGTCACATGGGTAGAATTGACATTGATGTACCTTGGGAAAGAACAGATAAGGCAGATGCCTTAAAATCTCAAGCTTTGAGCTTTGCTCAAGTGTAAAATTTTAAAACAGGAGAGAATAATCTCTCCTGTTTTTTTATGAAAAAGCGTTTGTTCTTAAAAAGTAACTTTTTCTTTATTCCTTTTAATTAAAACAGATGCCGCGATTGCTGTAATAGGTACACACGCAAGGATTGCGATACTTCCTATGAGAGCTGAAAGGATTTCTGTTGCAACCTGATTAAGGTTAAAAAACTTGTTTAAGTCAATGTTGTTGGATAGTAAAACCAATGGCAGCGAGCTTCCTAGATAAACCAAAATTAAAGTGTTTGACATTGTGCCGATAATGTCATGTCCGACGTTCATTCCTGATTTGAAAAGTTCCTTCACGCCTAAAGAGTTGTCTGTTTCGTGGATTTCATTAATCGTACTTGCAATTGAAACCGCTGTATCCATTAATGCACCCAGGGCGGCGATAATCATTGATGCTGAAAGAATCCCTGTAAAGCTTAAATCAGGGCGAACCGTGTATAAAAACATGTTTTCCTCACCTGCAAAACCTGTCAGGTGTGCAAAATGAATTGCAATCAAAGACAGTAATCCTGCAAAAATCAGGCTGACTGATGTTCCGATAATTGCTGATGAACTTTTTGAATTAAGACCGCCGACAAGATATATTGTAATAACGGTTGATAAAATTCCCGTCAAAACAGCAGATGCAATAGGGCAAAAACCGTTTAAAACCATCGGTACTAGTATTAAAAATATAAGCCCGAGTGTTGCAAGAATTGCAATTATGCTCCTCAAACCTTTTTTGTGTCCAATAAGCAAAAGTAGTATACAAAAAATTCCTGCGTACAGCCATATTTGATTGTCGCGTTTAATGTCTGCGATAAAAAAATCGATATCATCTGCGGCTGTAACTATATCAGAGTTTGCTTCAGTATGCAAAATTACTTTATTGCCTTTTGATAAATGGATATCGTATGCAGGATTTCCAGTCAGCATATTGTCAATAATTCTTTGCGTTCCTTTAAAATCTCCAGTAAGCACTTTTACAGTAACTTCTTGTTTTGTATCGTTGTTGTCATATTTGATGTTTGTTACAATTCCTGTTTCTGAGTGCATAACCTGATCTTGTGAAAATACAGGTGTAATAAGACCAAACATCAATAAAATCAAAGTAAATATTTTTTTCATAAATTTATTTTAGCATAAAATATTGCCTTTTAGAGTAATGATAAATTTATTTTGTCATTTTAAGATTTTTGTGTTGAGGTTCATTATGAAAAAAATATTTTTATTACTTGGTTTGCTTTTGATTGCACAGTGCGCAGAAGCAAAAATTTTCAAAAATTATTACAATCCGCGTTATTATAATAATAATTATCCTGCACGCTATAACGGAGTCTATTACAACCACCCGCGCAGATATTATAACCATAGATATAATAACTATCCGAGAAATTACTACTATAACCAGCAGCCGATTATCTATAGACAAGGTGTAAGACGCAGTATGAATGAGTCTGAAACTTTAGTTGCAGGACAGTTTTCAGGACTTGATAATATGGAAAGGCAAATATTTAATAATACATTTGGGTTTGATTCGCCGAAAATCCGTATTGAACGACTTGAACAAAAAGTTTTTGGTGCTATGCAAAACGGCACTTTAGAAGAGAGGTTTATTGTATTAAAAAGTGCAGTGAAAAATTACAAAGCATTTAATGCACAGGGATATGCACCGCAATATGCTGATACAAATCAGTATCGTCCGCCGATATTTACAGGAACTGCTGGCAGCAGCTGGAAAAGTATGCTTTTAGGTAATTTTAGAAACCAGTTTGCAGGGATGCCGACTGGATTTACTCCAGCTATGGATCCTGCTTATATGGATTATTTTGAAGCAGAACGCGCTATGATGGGAAGCGGCGAAAGCGTTGATTATAGAACAAATCATGGTTATCATCGTTCAAATGTTAATCGCGGAAGCGGAGTTGGTGTTACTATTTTAGATTGACTTTGTTTGAAAAATCATTAATATCATACATATAGATGTTTATAACACTCTAAATATAAGTCATAATACAAAACGAGTGATATAAAAATGCCTTTCAGATACAGGTTGCAAAAAGTTCTGGAATTCAGAATCCGCAAAAAAGAGGAACAACTTCTTGTTGTTCAAAAAGCTCAACAAGCAGTTTTAGAGGCGGAAGAAAATATCCGCAGAAACGAAGATGAAATCAGAACGACAAAATTGAATATGCGTCAGGCTGACCCTATGATGTACGAAACTTTCGACAAATATCTTGTGCATTTGTGGGAGAAAGCAGAGCAGCTTGAGGAAATTCGCAAAGAAAAGCAAAGAGTACTTGATGAAGAAAAGGTAAAGCTTGTAAAACTCGAGCAGGGTGTAAAAGTTCTTGAAAAGCATAAAGAAAAGAACAAAGAAGCCTATATTGCAGAAGAAAAAGCCGCAGAGCTGAAAAAGTATTCGGAACTCGGTGTAACAAGGTTTTTCAGACAAAGCCAGGATAGAGCAGAAGAAGAGGAAGCCATCCTGAAACAACTGGAAGAAATAGACAAAAGGTAGTTAAAAATGATGAATGTAAGCACTTCAACTGCACCAAGTAATGATGTTAGTACAGCACAATCTAAAACTGATGTATCAAATACTGCTGAAAAATCTTTTGATGAAGAAATGAAAAATGTTTCAAAAACAGAAGATAAAAAAAATCCTGAAAAAAATGATAAATCAGAGAATAAAGTTGAAAAAAATGAAATAGAGGCTGATAATAAACACCTTAATGATTTGGTTTCAGAAGAAATGATTTCAGGTACAATAAATTTTACAGATTTTAAATACCATAATGAAAGCCAGTTTTTGCTTTCTCAAAATATTCAAAATCTATTAAATACAAAAGAATTGATATCAACCGTAAATTCTGCATCTACGGTTGATTATGATGTAATTAACATGTCTGACAGTGATGCAAACTTTTTTGCCAATCTTGTTCAAAATACAGATATGTCAATGAAAGATATTGCTTCACAGATTTCTGAAAATACAAATGTGCAAACCGCAAAATCTGTTCAAGTATCATCAGTTTTGATGGAAAAACTTGCAGAATCTTTAAAGACAAATCAGCCTTTTAGAATAGATTTTGACAAAGATGTTTCTGTCATTATAAAAGTAAATAAGGATGGAAGTTTAATGGCAAACTTTATTCCTGGTGACAAGGCAGTGGAACAGTATTTGAAAAATAATATTGCAAGCTTAAGGCAGAGATTTGATGAGGAAAATTTATCATATTCCGAGTTAAGCTACAGTAATTCACGCGAACAAAAGCAGCAAAGACGTAAAAAGGAGAACGACAATGAATGATTCGTTTATTACGGCACTAAATACACAAAAATCAACAGTAAACTGGATTGACGTTATTGCGCATAATATGACTAACGTTTATACTCCAGGTTTTCGAGAACAGCAGGTAAATTTTAAAACATTTCTCGGCGGTGCTATTGCTGATGATTACAATAAAAAAATAGATCAGGGCAAATCAACTCCAGGTACATCTAAAGAGAATTTATACCTTGAAGGTAAAGGCTTTTTTCTTGTAAAAAACTCTGAGGGAAAAAGCATTTATACAAGGCTTGGTGAATTTACTTTTGATAAAGAGGGGGTCTACCGTGACAGAAGCGGAAATACTGTTCAAGGATATATCTTGAATGATAAAGGGGAAATTATGCAGGGTACAAAATC
This sequence comes from uncultured bacterium, assembly GCA_948964545.1. GTDB lineage: Bacteria > Cyanobacteriota > Vampirovibrionia > Gastranaerophilales > Gastranaerophilaceae > Stercorousia. The sequence continues at coordinate 544,242 of CAREDV010000001.1, forward strand.
AATTTCTGCAGACCTTTATCAAGAAACTGCTGCAAAAGGCGGAGCTATGGATATTCCGACTACAAATATTAAATTGTGGATTGACCCTAATAATGGTAAATTTTTAGGTAAATATGATGATTATGAAATAAAAGGAGACGGTACAATTTATGGTAAAGCTGACGGCGGGAAGCGTTCTGTACCTTTATATCGTGTAACTACAAGAAACTTTCATAATTCAGCAGCTCTTTATGAATTTAAAGGCGGACAATTTCTTGAAACTGCAGAATCTGGAAAACCTTTAATCGGGGTCGGTGAAATTCGTTCAGGACTGTTAGAAATGTCAAACGCAGATTTTAAAGGTAATATTTCATATTACCAAATGGCAAAATTGCAAATGGAAGTTTCAAACAAATTAATTTCATCTCAAAAAGAACTTTTACAGGAAGCATTGAGACTTGTTGGCAACTAAGACTTTTGATATATACATTTAAACTCCATGAGGCTTTTAGAGCCTCTTTTTGTTATGTTGAAATTTGTTTCAAAATATGATAATATATATAAGGAGGATTAATATGTTGAAAAGTCATAATATGCATCGAAATTTCGGGGGGGGGGCATTTTAAGGCGCTTAAGAGCCTATACTGCCAAGAAGTTAGGCGGTTTTACATTATCGGAAGTTTTAATTATTCTTGGAATTATTGGTGTTGTTTCAGTATTAACTATACCTGTGCTTATTAGTAAAATTGAAGATAAGGCTAATATTGCAAGATGGAAAAAGACTTATTCTGTTTTAAATAATGCTTTCAACTCTACCCGCGCAGATGGAGTTGAGGTTTGTGCTGCGCATAACCATCCTGCAGGGCAGCATTTATGTACCAATAAAAGTTCTGATTCGAAATTAAAATCAACTTTATGGAATCCCGAGTTTATCGAGGTATTTTTGTCAAAGCTTAAAGTTGTAAAAACATGCGGCAATAATCCTTATCAGTTTGCGGCACCTTGTAAGGATTATAAAGATTCATATGTTTGGTATTGTACATGGAATATTTGTTATGCACCTCTTGGAGTGAAGCGTGAAATGCATTCTGAGTTCCGTGATTATGGTATTAAAGATTTCTTAGGCCCTAAAATTTCTGAGGGTTTATTCGGACAAAATTTTGGTATACAGACAACTTTACTTGAAGATGGAACGGTACTTTATTTTGGAAAAACTAATTATACTGTTCATATTCTTGTAGATGTCAATGGCTGGAGACAAGGGCCAAATACACTTGGCCGTGATTTATTTGTTGTGCAATTGAATGAAAAACAGATGCTTCCTTCAGGTGCTGCAGGAACATACGGTTATAATAACGAATCTTATGGGGCTTCTGGCTGCTCAAAAGATATTGGCAGAATTACTGATGGTGTTACATCTTTTTTTGAAGCTCCAGGCGCAGGATGCAGCGTAAAATATTTATCAGACTAATGCAAGAGTTAAAATTAACGAATAAAAAACCATCAAATTTCTGGCTTTTAAAAGTCTGACATAGAACTCTTTTTCTTCGCCTCCGCATTCAAAACTTTTTAAAGAATTTTTTAGGTTGAAAACGAGTGGAACGAGTACAAATGTCGCAAGAATATCGGGATTTTTCATTATATATGCCAGAATAAGTGTGAATAAATATCCGAGTCCATAAACAAAAAATATTCCGTTGATAGCTTTTGTTTTGCTTCCTAAACGGCATACAAGAGTTTTTTTGTGCGAGCAGATATCTCCCTCAAAATCAAGTACTGTGTGAGTGTACATCAAACCAATTGTAAACATAACAACCGCAATCGACATTACTAAAACTTCTAATGAAAAATTTTTTGTCATTACAAAATATACGCCCTCAAAAAGTAATGGCCCAAATGTAATTCCGACTGCCAGTTCGCTAAACCCCCGTTGTGACATTTTAGAATACAAAAGTGCAATTATTCCGCCAATCAGTGCTAAGCCGATAACAGGAATTCCGCACCTTATAAGTAAAAACAAACCTGTTAATGTTGAAATACTTAAATAGAGAATTACAACTTTTAAAACATCTTTTAATGTTGCTTTACCGTCTTTTATATAAGCACATTTTGCCTGCTGGGAGTTTGGCGGTAAATTTTTGTAATCCATATAATCATCAAAAAGGTTTGTTGCAAGCTGGGCGAAAGAAATTCCAATTAAAGCAGTGATGCCGTTTATGATATTTCCGCCGTTTTTAAGTGCATAAACAAATATTACAAGCCATGACAAAATTGCCATTGGCAGTGAAAAAATTCGTGAATTTTTTAGCCAGAACCAAATCATTTGAGAATATTTTCCATTCCTTTTACAATCTCGTAGCTTGCACCTGCTTCCAAAATTTCTTCTGCAGTCATTCCAAAAAGCGTGATAAGAGAATAAGCCTCTTTATTGCCGTCATTTAGCATTCGGACTGCATCTTTAACAGCATCAGTGCGTGAAAGATTGGTGAATTGTTCGTTTTTACCTCTGTAGATAATTCTCTTTTTTGATTTTCCCACTATTTTACTCCCAGAGCTAAAAGTGCAGCACCAATCATACCCGAATAATTGCCCGCAGTTGCTTTTACGACTTTGAAAGGTGTCGTTACAATTTCTTTGTTTGCTTCTTTTTCAAGATAATTAATATCGACAAATTCAGCCATAGAACCTGAAAGCACTATAACGTCAGGATCAAAAATATTTGCAAGCCCGATTATTCCCTCTAATATATCGTTTTGCCACCTGTCAAGAATCTCTCGGTCATTTTTTTCGATAACATCATAAGTTGTAATTTCAGGATTGCCAGAAATTTCTTCTGCTGTTTTCTTTAAGCCTGTACCTGATGCGTAAGCTTCAAAACAGTCCCATGACCCGCAGGTGCATTTTCTATGCTTGTCTGTGCACATTTTAAAATGCATTTCGCCAGCTGCGCCGTTTTTACCTTTATAAAGTTTATTGTCTAAGATAATTCCGCCCCCTACACCCGTTCCAAGGGTAAGCATAACAGAATAAGGCATACCTTTTGAAGCTCCGATAATGTGCTCTGCCCATGCTGCTGCGTTTGCATCGTTTTCAACATATACTGGTTTTTGGCTTAATGCTTTAAAATCCATTGAAGGATATTCTTTTGCAATGTTGCCTGTTGAACCTAAAATGCCGTCGTTTGTGTTGTTTACCGCCCCGCAGGTCGCAAAAGCAATTATCTCAACTTCATCCTCATGGCGTTTGATGATATCTTCAAAAAGCGATTTTATTTCAGAGAAAGTTTTTGGAGTATGATATTTTTCGACCTCACTGAGAATTTCGCCTTTTTCATTTATTATTGCGGAATAAATTTTTGTTCCGCCTACATCTATTGCGAGTGCCGTTCTCATCTTTGTAAAAATCTCCTTGTAATCAATTGCGGACGGGTAATTGCAGAACCTATTACAACACAGTGCGCACCTAATTCAAATGCTTTTGTAACTTCCGCGGGTTCCCAGATTCTGCCCTCAAGAACAACAGGAAGATTTGTGTTTTCAACCAACTCTTTTAAAAGCTCAAAATCAGGCCCATCGCCTCGGTTTTGTGAAAACTGCGTGTAACCTGAAAGTGTAGTTGATAAAATGTCAGCGCCGAGTTTTTCTGCATTCAGTGCTTCCTCTAAAGTTGAAATATCAGCCATTGAAACTCGTTTGTTCAGCTTAACGTATTTTATTAAATCTTCAAGTTTAGCCCCCTCTGGTCTGGGTCGCATTGTGCCATCAAATGCAATAATATCAGCACCTGCTTCAACAAGTTCAATAACTTCTTTGACTGTAGGAGTTATATAAACTATTTCCTGCCAGTTTGCAGGGATTACATCGGGTTTTGTCAGTCCGATTACGGGAACTTCAAATAAGCGTTTCGCGTTTCTAACATCGCGCGAACCTGCAACTCTAAGACCGCCTGCTCCGCCTTTTATAACGGATTTCATCATAGCTGCCATGCATTTTTCCAAATACAAAGGCTCTGACGGCATTGCCTGACAAGAAACCACTACTTTACCTTTTAAACGATTTATAATATTCATAAGTTTATTATAACCTAAAAATTTTTATTGTATAATATAGAAAAAAGGGAAAAATAATGAAGAAAAGTTTAGTTAAATATCCGTTTCTAACGCAGGATGTAGAGGTTTATGAAAGAGAAAACGGGCATAAAATTGTGCTTGCTCACAAAGAAGGCGAGCTTGTAAATGTAAGTACATGGGTTAAAACAGGTTCTATAAATGAGGATGATAACAATAACGGGATTTCACATTTTCTTGAACACTTGATGTTTAAAGGAACTCATAAACATAAAGCAGGCGAATTTGACAGGATTTTGGAAGCAAAAGGCGCAATTGTAAATGCCGCAACCTGGAAAGACTATACTTTTTATTATGTAACCTTACCAAAAGGTGAAAACTGTGCAGATTTAAACCTTGCAATAGAACTTCATGCTGATATGATGTTAGACCCGATTTTGCCTGAAGAAGAAATTGGCGCACCGTTTGATTTGAATAATCCTGAAGTTACCGATAAGCGTGAACGCCATGTTGTAATCGAAGAAATCAGAATGCGCAAAGACCAGAACTGGACAAAGGTCTATAATGCATGCAATCATAATATGTATACGAAACATCCTTACAAACGTGATGTAATCGGAACTTCTGAAATTATCTCGCAGGTTACGCGCGATGATATTATGAATTACTATAAAACTTTCTATTCACCTGAAAATATGACAACAATTATTGTTGGTGATTATGACAAAGATGAAATTCTTGCAAAAGTTGAAAAAGAGTTTGATTTTAAAGGGCGTGGTAATGCTCAAAAACGCATAAATGAAATTGATGTTCCGACAGAAAAAACAGTTGTTGTTGAAAATACATCAAAAATTAATACATCATATTTGATGTTTGGCTGGCTTGGGCCTAAAGCTAATTCGCTTAAAGAAAATATAGAACTGGATATAATAAGCATAATTTTAGGCGAAAGTACAAGTTCAAGACTGTATCAGAATTTAATCGAAAAACAGGCTGAACCTATTTTTAATATGGCTAATGCAGAGCATTATCAGTTCAAAGATGGCAACAATTTCTTTATACAGGCTAATTTTAAACCAGAGAAAAAAGAAGTTGCGTTAGAACTTGTTAAAAAAGAGATTTTAGAGCTTTTAGAAAATAAAATAAATGAAGAAGAACTTAGAAAAGCTAAAAAGAAAATTAAATCACGTTTTGCATTCGCAGCAGAAACAGTATCTCAAATCGGTGAAAACATCGGATATTATATGACGGTATGCGAAGATTTGAAACTTGTTGAAGACTACTTGAAAGATTTGGAAGATATTAAAATTGATGATTTGGAAAATACAATTCGCAAGTATTTAAATCTTGACAATGTTGTCATTTCAATTCTGGAGCCTGAAAAATAATGGAAGCAGTTGAACAAGAGATTCAACAATTAGAACAAATACGAGAAAAATGTCTGTCGTGCCAGAAATGTCCGCTCGGACTTACACGCACAAAGACAGTTTTCTCAGGCGGTGTGCCAAATCATAAACTTATGTTGATAGGCGAAGCGCCAGGGTATTATGAAGATCAGAAAGGTGAACCGTTTGTAGGAAAAGCTGGACAGCTTTTGGACAGGATTTTTGAATCTGTCGGTCTTTCGCGTCAAAAAGATGTTTATATATGTAATACTCTGAAATGCCGTCCACCTGACAACCGTGATCCTCTGCCTGAGGAAAAAGCAGCTTGCAGAGAATATCTTGATGCACAAATAGAAATTTTAAAACCGCGAATAATTCTGCTTTGCGGTAGAGTTGCAGTGCAGTCTATGCTTGATACAAATCAAGGTATTACAAAAATACGTGGAAAATGGTTTGCAGGCCCTAATAATTCCAAAATGATGCCGATTTTTCACCCGTCGTATTTACTCAGAAACGACAGTCGTGAAAAAGGAAGTCCAAAATGGTTAATGTGGCAGGATATCCAAGAAATCAAAAAAGTTTACAGTCAAATGGACAGCTGATTATTTATAAACATCCTGAAGTTTTTGAATGCCGCCTTGTTCTTGCGGCAGGCAATGAGTTACGTTCGGATGGAAACTGTAATGACCGTTTGAGTTACGTATTATAACAAGACTAAACAGGTCATACCCGCTTTTGTTAGGAAATAATTTTCCGTTACTGTCAACTGCAAATATAGGCTGTGGTTTGCCTGCAGGCTGGTTAAATACAGTTAATGAGCTTTTATCGCGCATAACAAAAGTTTGATTGTATTTATTCATCATGCTTTCAGAGTATCCTGCACAGGATGGTTTTGTTGCATAACTCTTATAAACTGGCAGGCAGCCTTTGCTTAAGGAGTTGTCTTTGCAGTATTTAGTTACTTTTAAGTTTGTTGCAAAACGTTTATAAAAATTATCACACCCGTCAAATTTGCTTTCAACATTGCTATTTGAAGAAAAGAAACAGTCAGTCTCTCCTCCAAGTTCTATTGTTGTCAATTCTAGTGCCTGGGTATATGTTGTATATAATTTTTTAAAAGAAATAACAGCCTCTTTATTAATTAATTTTTTGGTATAATGTACAACTGCATATATTAATACCAGTATTAGAATACCTATTAAAAAAATTTTTTTATCAGCTATCATAACAATTCCTCAGGTTCTATAACAAAATCTATTAATGCAGTTCCATTATAATTCATTACCTGTTTTACAGCAAGTTTTATGTCTTCAATTTTTTCAACTCTTAAACCTAAAGCACCGTAACTTTCGGCAAGTTTTACAAAATCAGGATTGGAAATTTTTGTTGCAAAATACCTGTGTTCACAGATTTTTTCCTGAAATTGTCTAACCATTCCAAGATAACCATTATTTAATATAAATATTTTTACAGGAAGTTTATAATCCATACAGGTTGCAATTTCTTGTAAATTCATCTGAAAGGACCCGTCGCCTGCAATACATACAACAGGTTCTCCGTTTGCAATACAAGCTCCGATAGCTGCGGGAAACCCAAATCCCATAGTGCCAAGACCGCCTGATGTAATAAATTTTCGAGGTTTGGTGAATTTTAAACAGCGTGAAGCCCAAACTTGATGCTGTCCGACTTCGGTTGTGACAACTTTATCTTTTATACAATCTTGAATTTCTGAAAGAACTTCAAAAGAATGCATCCTTTCAGAGCGTTTGTAGTAAGTTGTTTCAGGTTTAATCCAGCCTGTATAATTCTGAACTTTTATATTTTTGGAAATCAATTCAGTTAAAATTTCTTTAGCATCACCGATAAGTCCAATGGCTTCGGGCAAAACTTTGTTAATATCGATTTGAATAAGTTTATTTGACAAATCGCCCAAACATCCTTTAATTCTGTCGTTAAACCTTGCGCCTATTGCAATTATAAGGTCACTTTCTCTAACAGCTTTATTTGCATTGCCAAATATTCCGACCATACCGAAGTAATTTTCATAATCTGCAGGATAAACTCCAAGTCCCATCATGGTAGAAACCACGGGGATATTAAGAGAGCGTGCAAATTCTATAACTTCCTCAGATGCATTAATTGCGCCGCCGCCAGTCAGAATAAGCGGTCGTTTTGCTTGTTTTAAAAGTTCTACTGCCTTATCAATGTTTGGGCACGGAATTTTTGTGATTTGCGGTTTTATATTATGAAATTCTGTTTTTTCAGAGAAAACATTTTTGGTAATATCAACAACTACAGGGCCTTTTTTACCTGACATTGCTGTTTCATAAGCTTCTATAAGTGTTTTTTGTAAATCTTTTGCGCACTTTACTTGAAAATTCTTTTTTGTGCAGGATTTTGTAATATCTATAATATCAACTTCCTGAAAAGCATCCTGATGTAAAAGTTCTGCCGAAACCTGCCCTGTGATAACCACAAGCGGAAACCCGTCAAGGTATGCATTTGCAAGACCTGTCACGATATTTGTCGCACCTGGGCCTGAGGTAACAACTGAAACTCCGCATTTATCAGAAACTCTTGCATACCCTTCTGCACAATGAACAGCAGATTGCTCGTGGCGAACAAGATAATGTTTGATATCCGACTGCTGTGCAAGTTCATCATATACGCTCAAAACAATTCCGCCTGGATAGCCGAAAATGGTATCAACACCAAGCTGTTTTAATGTTTCGATAACTATTTTTGCGCCTGTGAATGTTTTGGTCAGTGTTTGCATAAGTTTATTTTATCATGAAAAAAGGTACTGTAACAGTACCTTTTTAAGTTTATTCAAAACTAATGTGCGGGTTGAGCGGTACGCTCCTAATTGTTAATTAAATCGTTCCACTGTTTTTTCTTTTGGTCGTATTTTTGTTGTCTTGCTTTAGAGGCATCCTCTCTTGCTTTTTTATCAGCTTCTATTTTTTTCTGGAAGTCAGCTTTTTGTTTTGCTTGTGCTTCTTGTCTTGCTTTCTGCTGTTTTTGCCAATCTGCCTGTTGTTTTGCTCTAGCTTCTTGACGAGCTTTTTGCTGTTGTTGCAATTGTTTTTCTTTAGCAGAAATTTTATCAGCCAACGGAGTTGAATATGTAGTGTTAGCTGCTTGAACTGCTGCTGCACTTGTCATAATTAAAACTAAAGCTGCGATTAATAATTTTTTCATTTTTTTATCCTTTCTGACGATTTTCGTCACATTTTTATTATTTTTGTCTGAGGCTGGCGTCTCCGTTTCTCTCCTTTTTTTAGATTTTATCATACATATCAATAATTTTGTCAATACCTTGTTTTGCTGTGTTAAAAATTTGTAGCATTTGTTCCTGCTTATAAGGTTCACCCTCTGCAGTTGTTTGAAACTCAATAATCTTACCGCTTTTGGTCAGAACAATGTTGCTGTCAACTTGAGCGTGAGAATCTTCAATGTAATCAAGGTCAAGTCTTACTTCGTTGTCGACAATGCCTGCAGAAATTGCGCCAATCGGCTCAATAATCGGATTTTCGCTAAGTTTTTCCTGAGCAAGTAGTTTTTCTACTGCAATTTTTAAAGCAAGAAAGCCGCCGCAGATACTTGCCGTGCGAGTTCCGCCGTCTGCCTGAATTACGTCCGCGTCAATCGTAATCGTTAAGTCGGGTATTTTTTCTAAATCAACACAAGCTCTAAGACTTCTGCCAATAAGTCTTTGAATTTCCTGTGTTCTTCCTGAAATCTTTGTTCTTTCGCGTTGGCATCTTGTATTTGGAGCAGACGGGAGAAGCGAATATTCAGCCGTTACCCAGCCTCTTTTTTCTTCTTTATCCATCCATTTGGGTTTGCCCTCTTCAACCGATGCAGTTGTAATAACTCTGGTGCCGCCAAATTCTACCAAAACCGAGCCTAGCGCGTGTTTTGTAAAATCTTTTGTGAATTTAATCTCTCTGGTTTCGTTGTTTTGTCTGTCACATCTTTTCATAATTTTTTACCCTCATAATCCCACATATAAATCTGTCCGCAGTATCTGCATACTGCATGTTCGTTCATAAACTGCAAATCGGGAATAAATTTGTAGCCGTCGACTGTGATTTCAATATCGCCGTCTTTGTTATATTTCTGTGAAAAACTTTTTTCGCCAGTATAATCTGGTGAAAACATTAATTCAAATTTATCAACGGATTTACAGTTTTTGCATATAAACATTAATATTCATCATCCTCTAATCTTGCGCGTCTGATGATTTCAGGATCTATTCCTCTTTTTTCTATTTTAAAGTTTTCTGGAAGTCGTTTCCCTTTAATAGTTTTTTTTCTTATTTTTTTAGGTTTTTCAACAGGTTCTGCGAAATTGTTGTACCACAAAGTCCAGCATATGCTTCTCAAAGGCAGGGTGAACCCTATACCTAAAAAGAATACAAGCTGTTTGACAATGTTTTCACCCACAATTGCGGGTGTAATTCCGAATTGTTCAACGGGTTCTAAAGGAAGTGTGAATGCCCACGCTTCAAAAGATTTTGATAAAAGATTTGTAAGGTTTAAGTAATCAAAAATTACTGATAATCCCGCAGGCAGAAGATAGTAGGTAAAAAGCCCGAGAATCCCCATTAATAAACAGGTTCTTGCAAATTTACCTTTTATGAGTTCAAAACTTCTTTTGAAATATCCGATGGGCGAAAGTCCGTTTTCAAATGTAAATACCTGAAAAACAAGTATAAAATAAACAAAAAATATAAATGCGAAAATCCAGAATACAGGAATTATTGCAATAATAGAAAAAATTCCGATAACAAACCATATTGCAATGAATGAAAAAGTTTTTTTCAAAACAACATTGTTGTGTGCTCTGAAATCATAAACTCTGCCTGTGTTCAAATATCCGTCAGTCATAGAGTTTAATGCGCCGTATGCAACCAAGTAATCCCAGAAAGCTTTTACAAAAATAAGAAGCCCTGGTATTACAAGCACAATACTTGTAATAAGCATTGAAGACATTTCTTTCAATGCAGGATATTTAATCGCTAAATCCTGATAGTTTTGTGTAAACCAGTAAGTCATTCCAAAAATCAGAAATAATCCGATAACTTGCCCGAGGACGGGAAATGCCATATACAACAGAAATTTGTGTATATTGAGTGCGTATATTTTCAAACCCTCAAAAAATATTTTAATTACACTCTTTTTACCCTCTTTGTATGCTGTGCTCATATTTTCCCTTTTGCTTTTATTGGCTGTTTATCATATAATAATTTTATTACAAATATGGAAAATTTCACACGAGAAGATTATATAAATAACAAAGTTAATTTGCATATTCATACCACTTTTTCAGACGGAAAAGCGGATGTCTTTGATATTGTAAAACAGGCTAAAGAAAAAGGTTATAAGAAAATTGCGATTTGTGACCACAACACGCTTGATGCACACAAAGTTATTAAGGATGATATTTTAATCTCTGCCGTTGAATTTGATGTTTGGTGCGGGTATGTTTTTATGCACTTGCTGGCTTACGGGGTTGATGTGAATAATCAGGAATTGCAAACATTCTGCGCAAAATCGAAAAAAGAAACAGAACTCGATATAATAAGATTTTTCTCAAAACGTGATATAAAAAAACTTATTCAGGCTATTCATAATGCAGGCGGTATTGCAGTGCTTGCACATCCTTGCTGCTGCTGGGCATTAAACTTGGACAGATTTGTGAAAAAACTTGTTTCATACGGACTTGACGGGATTGAGGTTTATTATCCATACCCCAGATGGCGCAAATATATTCGCTTCTCAAATCCCGACTGTATTGAACAAATTGCGGATAAATACAATTTAATCAAAACTGGCGGAACGGATTTGCACGGTATCAATCTTTAAAGAATTTCTTTTGAATGCATTTTGCGCTTGAAACTCCACAGAGAACGCCTAAACCCATACCGAGAAGCGAGCCGAGTGCTCCGAATTTTTTACCGCCTAATGCCCCGAGGTATCCCATTCCGACGGTTATACCGAGAACATTTAAGGTAGATTTTGCAGTTTGTATCCCGAATGATTTACCATTATCATCTTTGCGTAATGACTTAATAAGTCTAGGCACTTCTAGCGCCCCCATAAACGCAACACCCAAAACGCTCGTACGCTTCATTGCGCGCCCTGTTAAATCTTTAAGCCCTAGAAAATCTTTTTTGATAATCATTTCCTGCACGGGGACTTCTTTACCGTAAAGGTTTTTTATATGTGATTGAACAAATTTTCCATCTTTTATACCTAAAAGTTTTTTCAACCATTTGCCAAATCTTGTGTTGTAAACGGTTTTATCTGCGCTGTAAATTTTATCTACAATTCGTTTTCCGCGTTCGGATTTAATACGTTTCATACCTTCATGCAAGAGAGTTCCTCTGAAAAATGAAAAATCATGCTGATATTTTGCAAAATCATACGGAGCTTTAAATTTTTTTCTTCTTATCAGGCATGATGAATGTTTGCAGGCATCTCGAACATCTCTGCAATCTTCAGGCAGACTCACCACAGTAAGCGCAGCAAGTCCTGCTGCGGCAAGTCCGTCGCCTTGCCGTATCATTTCAGGGAGTCCTGTAATTCGTCTTACTGGGGCAACGCTATTGACCAGTGTCTGTTCGACGGGATTGAGATTATTGTCTGACTGTATATTTCTAGTAGATAAATTTACACTATTAATCGACACATTTATATAAAGTATTTTTTATATTAAAAATTGCCGATTATTTTAAGTTTTTTAAATAAGCTTCAATAAATCCGTCCAAATCTCCGTCCATGACACTGTCTACGTTACCGACTTCAAAATCTGTACGGTGGTCTTTAACCATTTTGTAAGGGTGAAAAACGTAAGAACGGATTTGCGAGCCGAAGTTTATGTCAACGTTTTCGCCTTTAAGTTCTGCAAGTTTTTTCTCATGTTCTTCCTGGCGGATTGCAAGAAGTTTTGATGCCAAAATCTGCATTGCGTTTTCTTTATTTTGCAATTGTGAACGTTCTTGCTGACATTTAACCACAATTCCTGTGGGTTTGTGCAGAATTCTTACTGCTGTTTCTACTTTATTTACATTCTGACCGCCTGCACCGCCTGAGCGCATTGTGTCAATCTCAAGTTCATCGGGCGGAATTGTAATTGTTTTTTCAAAATCTTCAATAATTGGTGAAACTTCAACGGATGCAAAACTAGTCTGGCGTTTGCCGTTTGCATTGAAAGGTGAAATTCTGACTAGGCGGTGAACGCCTTTTTCAGCTTTTGCATAGCCGAAAGCGAATTTGCCTGTAACTTTTATTGTTGCTGATTTAATACCTGCTTCATCACCGTCAAGTTTATCCATTAAATCAGCACGCCACCCTTTGCTTTCTACCCAGCGCGTGTACATTCTCAGTAATAAACTTGCCCAATCCTGCGCATCAGTTCCGCCTGCACCTGCGTTAATCGTTAAAATAGCATCAGCTTCATCGTATTCGCCAGAGAGCATTTGTTTTATTTCAAATTTATCAAGTGCAGATTCCATTTCGTTAAGGTTTTGTGCACATTCTTTGAGCAAATCTTCATCTTGAATATCAAGTGCAACTTCGGTGTCATCAAGAACTGTCTGCCATTTGGTTATAAATTCAAGATTATCTTTGATATCCCTGATTTGCGCACCCAATTGTGAAGCTTTTTTTTGATCTCCCCAGATTTCGGGAGTCTGCATTGTATTTTCAAGTTCTGCAAGTTCTTTTTGCAGAACTTCTATATCAAAATTATTTATTTTTTCAAATCTGGTTTTTAATGTGTTAAATTGCTGTTTCAGTTCTATATCCATAAGATAATTTTACTAAAAAAATATATTCTTGCAATTGTTAGAAAAACTGCTATAATTAACAGGATAAAGGAGAGAAACATGGCAGGCTTGATTGAAAGTTATAAAAAAGTTTATGAAAATAAGAAAATTCATATTTGGATATTTGTGATTGTACTTGTGTGGTCTGTATTATCCAATTTATTCGATATTGCGATAGGAAAGCCTGATACGGCAAGGCAAAATCCGTTTGATTTGATATTTAATTTTTTAATCGGAATTTACAGTTTGCAATTTTTACACAATGCAATTAAGGCTGATTTGCCGCTTCCGTCCTTTAAAGAGGTTAACTGGAATGCGCTAGGCGGTTTGATTTTATTAAACATTGTATGGGGAATTTATTTGGCAATTGCACTTATTTTTGCAGTTATTTCATATTTTCTTGTTCATTCTTATATTTTGCCCGCGATTGTACTTTTAGCAGTTTTATTTGTTTCGGTATTTGTTTATTATATTTATCTTGCTTATGCGGAGGGGTTTCAATTTAAGGGACTTTTTGATATTCGCTTAATCTTTAATTTTATAAAAGTGTCAGCAAAAGAAACATATATTAAGCTTGGATTATTTTTGTTATTTACATTTGCTGTAATTGCCGTTTATTTGGCAATTTATGTATCTTCAGCTTTTGCGGGATTTGATAAAATCGGTCATATTGCTGGTGATTATTATGCTTTTGATATGGTAATGTTTGCAGTTATAGGCTATTTTCTTGTTGTGACTTGGTTTTTCGCATTTCCGTATTCTTTAATTAAAACTTATATTGAAAAAGTCAGACCTGTTTTGGGAGAAGATGAATGATTGAGGGACTTAAAAGACTTTATTCGGGGGCAAAAGTTTTCCAGCGGCAATTGACGTTATTTTCGCTTTGCGGAATTGTCGGCTTATTTAATGCTTTATTATCTCTTGATAAGCTCTCGCTTGCGGAAGTTACAATGTTGCAAAAATGTTTGTTTTTGTTCTTGTGGATTGTATTTTCGTGGTTTTTGACGGGTTATGAAACGTTATTTTTAAACGAGCGTTATATTCCTGAAGTTGATATGCGTTCTTTGAAAATTGTTTTGAGTAGGACATTATTCTTTGTATTTTGGATTTCAATACCGTTTGGAATTGTTGCAATGTTTTTCCCAAAATATACAGCCGCAGCGTTTTTTGTGGAAATGTGTTTATCTGTGCCGTTGACAATGTTACAGGCAGGATTTTCTTATAATTTTCAAGACTGTGATGCGGGAATGTTATTTTCAAAATTTGGGATTAAAGAATATTTTTCGCTTATATTCAAACGCTTATGGATAATTATAATGGCTTATGCTGTGACATATTTAATTGTCTTTATGTTATTTTTTATGTTCGGTCTTGTTGTAGCCTTGATACATCACGGCGATTTGAATGCATTGGGGCTTCTGATTTCTTCATTGCAGACTGTTATTGCTAAATTATCTAATTTTATCGCAGGAATTTTTTTAATATATTTTCTAACAATTGGGACTTTGGTTTGGGATTATGAATTAATAAAAACTTATGAAAAATAAAAAAGGCTTTATGAGCCTTTTTTATATGTATAATTCGGATTTTCTTTAAGTTTTTGTTCAATTTCATCAAAGGTCATCAAGCCTTGAGTTGCGCCGAATTCTGAAACAACTCCCGCAGAATTTACTGATGCATACATTAAAGCTTTTCCAATATCTGGGCCGTTTTTCCATAATGATGCGCAAAGTGTTGATGCGAATGCATCGCCTGCTCCTAAAGTTGAAGTTACAGGGCCGTCATAAACAGGACAATAGTAATAATCTTTGCCATCAAAAGCATAAGCACCATGGCCTCCGTCTGTGATAATTATTACTTGATAATCTCTTACTTTGAGTTTTTTAAAGATTTCTTTTAGGTCAGGATGAATAAATTTTTGTGAAAATTTTTCATCTTTTGTGTCAGGTCTTATTTGAATTTGGGTTGCCATAACTGCTTCTTCTTTATTCATAACAACTATATGAGCATTTTCAAGAATTTTTTTCAAATAGTTAAATCCTTTTTTTAGACTTGATGAGCCAGCATTAAAACAAACTTTTACATCATTTTCGTTTGCAAAATTTACGATATCATCTAAAATTTTTGTGCTGTCGCCGTTTAATGGGGCAATATAGAGAAGCTTTGCACTCTTTATTGCATCAAAATTAATGTCGGATTTTGTAATTTGAGCGTTTGCACCGCGGTGTGCAAGAACTGTTCTGTCACCTTGAAAACTTACTAGAATAATAGAAAAGCCTGTACTAATTTTTTTGTCTTGAACTATGTTAGATAAATCTATATTTTTATCTTTAAAACTTTCTAAAATTCCGTCAGAATAAATATCATCACCGATTTTGAATATTACACCTGTATTAAATCCCAAATTTGCAAAATTGCAGGCAGTATTGACGCCTCCTCCTCCTACCTGTGATGTGAAATCCTCAATTTCAACTTTAGCTCCGTAAGGATAACTCATAAATTCTGATTTCTTATTTTTAGTATAAACAGATACAATATTTGCATCGTCGCTTTCAACGAAAACATCCATTGTTGCACTGCCGATTGTAATTACATCTAACATAATGCCCTCCAAAATTAGTTTATCATAAAAATGTTAAATAATTTTAACACAATAGCAAAACTTTTTCTTTATGATGTTTTATTGTACAGGAGAATAGCATGAGAATACAACCAATTACCCCGTTAAATGTATATAATTTAAGGCAAACCAAACAGCATAAACAGCCGCTTACCCAAAATAATGCGTATAACCCCGTTGCATATAAAGATTTAAGTTTTACTGCACGACTTTTCAGAACCCCTGAGGATTTTTATTCCTGCCAGTGGAATAAAAACGGTATGCCTGATACTATGAAAGAATACCTCAATGCTGATTATGATGATAGACAGCATATGCCACCTCAGCAGATGATGGCATTAGTATTTGACGATATTAAAGAAACAAAAAATCTTGAACAGGTAAGAAGAATTTTTTCTGACGAACCGCTTTTTAAAAATTTGACCGATATTCCTAACAGAAAAGCAAAAACGGGTATTTTAGCCGAAATTGATGTGATGAAAGATGAAAATAAATCTCTTTTCAAAAACGGTAAAGACAATCTCGGGCATTATATTCTCAAAAAGATTTATCTTGAGGGAAAAACTTTAAAAGAAATTAATGAAGATTTTAACAAAGACAAATCTGTCTATTATGATGGTTTAAGCCCGATTGAATATGATACTCTCAGAGCTTTTGGCATAAAATTCCCCAACCATTCATTCTGGAAATCTTTTACACATAACAGAGCAAATTTCAACTATACATATACTCCCAGAAAAACTATTGAGCGAAAACCTGTAAACACCTCAAGTCATACTGCAGCGGCTTCACGTCAACGAAACCGATTTGACGGTGTAAAAGACTGGGAAGTTGACAGGCTTGCAGAAGCTTTAAGCAGAGGGAACGGCAATGCTGATGAAACTAGAAAAGAACTTAAAAAATCAAGTGTCAGAGATGAAGCATCTTTGAACTTTGTTGCAAAATATATGAGTGAAATAAATTCTGTAGTTCTTGAAAGATTGCAGGTTTCTCCTGAAATGAGATTATTCTTTGAAAATTCAGAAAATATCTCAAAATCACAGAAACAAAAGTTTGATGCATACTGGCAGGATTCTGATAGACGAAAATTACGCTCGATGATGATGAAAGATACAATTCAATGGTTCTTTAATGCTTATGGTGTTGACGGTCAAAATGATGAGTTTAAAGAACTGCTTGACTATGCACATAATATTAAGCCTAATCGTATCAGGCAGATGGAAGAATTGCAGAAGGCACATGATATAAAACAGGCATATTATGATGAAATGTTTGCTGAACTTGATGCGCAGGAAAAAATTTCTGCTCAAGCAGAACAGCCTAAAGAATTTGATGAAATGCTGAAAGATGCTGAAAAAAACTTTGACGTAAATGAATATCGTTTTAAAATTGGTGATCAAGAACTTGTTATTGTTTCTAACTTAAAAGAAGCACTGCAGGAAAATATTCAAAAAGATACCTCTTTTATGCCCGCTGCAATAACTAACAAGTTTATTAAATACGCAGAAAGCAAAAATTTACCTGATTCATATATTTTGAGTAAATCACTTTTGGATGCGGGAATTAATTTGCCTAATGACGAAAGATTAATGGCTGAAGAACATACAAAAAATGTTACACTAAGTTTATATCAAGCATTTTCTCATAGTAATGTGAGTGATTGTCTGGCTGCGCAACAGGCTTTATGTGATGCATTTGAAATGCTTTCACCTAGTCCCAATCCGAAATTATTGACACTTGGACTGTTTGAGTTTATTCCTATAATGAATAATCTTCCTGAAAACGGAAAAAATCTTGTTAAAGCTAAAAAGGCTTTTATAAATTCTAAATATAATGAGTATAGGAAACCGCTTTCTGATTCTGAAACAAGAAAGATTTCAATACAGATTTTTGAATTATTAAGGAAATATGACCCTAAAAAAACAGTTATTGATGACAGAAGCCCGTTTGCAGGTTTTGATGCTGCATTATATTCACTCTCTTGTTATCTAAGAAATCAGAATCCGTCAGATTTAAAATCAGCGATAACAAAATATGTTAGAGATTTGGGCGGTTCTGCGCGATATTTATTAGACAAAAATGTTTCGGATAATATGAAAACTGCTAAACTTGAACAAATTTTATTAAGTTTTGCTTATGATAATAATGTAGAATTCTGTAGATTTATAACCCGTGATAAACAGGGTATTGATTATATTAGTATGTATAAGCCTGAATTATATAACCAGATTTTCGGATTATAAAAAAAGGATTGGTCTTAAGACCAATCCTTTTTTGTTTATTGTAATGACGCTTTATCTTCGTCTGTTACACCTTTGATTGTAAGGTTTACACGTCCCTTGTCGTCTATTTTAACAACTTTGACGATTACTTCCTGACCGATTTGAAGATGCGGTTCAATAGTTTCTATACGTTCATTGCAAACTTGTGAAATATGAACCATACCATCTTTACCAGGTGCAAGTTCTACAAAAGCGCCTATTGGAATAATTCTTACAACTTTACCTTTCAAAACCATACCTTGTTCAGGTTTGAATGTAAGTTGTTTAATCATTCTTTTAGCAATTTCAGCGCCTTCTTGATCATTAGATGTAATTGTTACTACACCAGAATCTTGAATATCAATTTCAGCACCAGATGCATCAATGATTGCACGGATTTGTTTTCCGCCTGGTCCAATAACTGTTCCGATATCTTCTGTAGGAATAGTCATTGTAGAGATGCTTGGAGCAAATGGTGACATTGGCCCAGGTTCAGTAATTGCTTCTCTCATTTTGCTTAAAATATGAAGTCTGCCTTCTTTAGCTTGAGCAAGAGCTCTGCGCAATGTGTCGTTAGCAATACCTTTTGCTTTCATATCCATTTGAAGTGCAGTGATACCTGTATCGTTACCTGTAACTTTAAAGTCCATATCGCCTAAAAAGTCTTCTATTCCTTGAATATCTGTTAATACAACAGGTTCTTTTCCTTCTTCAGTAATCATACCCATTGCAACACCGCCAATCATAGATTTAACAGGAACACCTGCGTTCATTAAAGCCATTGAAGAACCGCAAGTTGAAGCCATTGAAGTAGAACCATTTGATTCCAAAACATCAGAAGTTACACGGATTGTGTATCCGAAATCTTCTTTGGATGGAAGTGCAGGAACATTTGCACGTTCTGCTAAATTGCCGTGGCCGACTTCACGTCTGCCTGGCCCTCTTAGTGGTTTAACTTCGCCTACTGAAAATCCAGGGAAGATATATTTGTGCATATATGTTTTTTCAGTTTCAGGGTCAACTCCGTCAAGTTCCTGTTTCATAGCAGGGCCTGCCAAAGTAGCGACTGATAATACTTGAGTTTGTCCTCTTGTAAATACTGCAGAACCATGAGCTCTTGGTATCACGCCGACTTCGCACCAGATAGGACGAACGTCGTGCGGTTTTCTACCGTCAGCTCTAACGCCTTCATCAAGAATCATTGTACGCATAATTTTCTTTTCAGCATTTTTGAATTCTTCTGCAACAAAGTCAATGCCTGTTTCTTCCATAATTTTTTTGCTGTAATCATCTTCAGGCAATGCGTCTATTTTTTCTTTAACAAGTTTTTTAGCTTCTTCAAGTTTTTGTTGTCTATAAGCTCTGTCAAAGTTATGATAAGCATCAAAAATTATATCATGAGCAGTTTCGTTGATGATATTTTTGATTTCTGTTGTGTCATAAGGGTTAACAAATTCTTCTCTTTCAATGCCGCATTCTTTTGCAAATGCAATTTGTGCGTCACATTGTTTTCTGATTTCGCCCTGAGCAAATTCAACAGCGTTCATAATATCTTCTTCTGTAACGAATTTACATCCAGCTTCAACCATGATAACGCTGTCGTGTGTACCTGCAACAACGATATCTAAATCTGATTTATCAGCCTGTTGGTGAGTTGGATTAGCAATCATATTGCCGTTTTCATCTCTTGAAACTCTAACAGCACCGATAGGACCTTCAAAAGGAGCTCCTGAAAGCATTAATGCAGTAGATGCCCCAAGCATAGCTAAAGTATCAGGCTGATTTTGCTGGTCGTAGCTGAATAATTGAGCTACGATTTGTATATCATTTCTATAACCTTTAGGGAATAAAGGTCTGATAGGTCTGTCAATCAAACGAGAAACAAGGATAGCCTTGTCGCTTGCTTTACCCTCGGAACGGTTGTAACCGCCCGGGATACGTCCAATTGAAGACATTCTTTCTTCGTAATCAATTAATAATGGGAAAAAGTCAATCCCTACACGTGGTTCTTTTGATACTACACAGTGTACAAATAACATTGTATCACCGCATCTTACAGTAACAGAGCCATTAGTAGATTGAGCGTATTTCCCGGTTTCGATTGTAACTTCTTTTCCGCCGATTTCAAGCGTGAATTTTTTAGTTTCCGGTATTGTCATACTTACCTTTCTCGCACTTCTTGTGCGCATTTGTTATACACTTCTAATGTTCAGTATAATTATACCGCAAACAAGAAAATAATACAAATGAAAAAAGCCCCTTTAGGGGGCTTTCTATCGTAATATATAGACAAAGAAGAAATTTTTAGTTAGCCTCTCACTTCGTTCGTGTCTCTGCTCGGCTTCAAAAATGCATATCAAATGAAGACGGCATACCGTTTATTTTTTCATCCTCCATACGCATTGCTGAACCTATGGTAAAGCTTTCTGCGTACATTTTGTTAATCTTGTATGTCAAATCTCCGCTGAATACCTCTTCATTTTCTTCCAAAAATTTAAATAAAGGTTCTGTCGGTGATTTTACGATATTGCCTAATGTTTCTCCTGCCTGTTTGAGTGTTCGCTCTCCGACATCAGGAACTTTTACGTTCATCCCGAACGGTTTATATGGCCTGTTAAATGATGCGTCTGTCATATTAATTTTTCCTTATTACAGATAATTAATCGACATAGTTAAGAGCAAACTTTAGAGTTTTTAATCAATTATTAACAAATTTTTACAAACTATCTGCGTTTTGTTGATTTGTTTTCTTTATGCTTGTTTTTTATTTCACGCCAAGTTTTAATTTTTAATTTAGTTTGTTCTTTTTTTGTTAGTATAGGTACTTTTTGTGTTTTGAAATTTTTAAGCAAATTACGTTCATCTTCATCAAGTTCAATATCTTCTCTTTGGGTTGCTTTGCGCATTTTAGAATTCATATCAAGTCTTGAAATATCAAGGTTTAACATGTTTTCCGATTCTTTGCTTACGCGGGAAGCTATCTTAACTATGTACCACTTGCTCAATTGGCCGTTATTGGCAAAATCTATAAGTCTGTCGATAAGTGTTTGTGCATTATAAAACATTTCGGGATGTTCTTCTAACTGTTGAATCATTGGACGATCCTGGCGGAAGCTGTTGCAGCGCATGCATTCTGGGATATAATTAAACAGGTGATTTTCTCCATCTTTGTTTTGAGGAGTTACGTGTTCAATTGTACACATAGAATAGCTTAAAAGCCTTATGCCTATATCTTCTGCGTTACGGTTGCTGTATTTTACAATAAATGCACTTTTATTTTCATAAGAAGTTGGCAGTTTATTTGCAAGTCTTATTAAGTGTTCTTTGGTTGCCGTATTTTTTGAATCTTTAAAGATTGCTTTAAATTGGTTTACAAAGTATTTTCTGCGGAATTTGTTATCACCTTGCAGAATTTTTTCTTTTTCGCTTTCAATAAGTTCTTTTACCTGTTTTTTTTGTTCGGGATTAATATTTGAACTTGCTAATTCAATCAGTTTAAAAATACCAAATTGGGTTTTTATAAGTTTAGTTTCGTGTTCAGGTCTTATTGTTTGTAAAATTTTTCTGAAATTATAATCTGGATGTTTTTGGGATTCATCTTTCAGTATGTCAAAGACTTCACGTTCTACCGTATGCATGCTGTTTCTGTATTTTTCAAGTACTTTTATTGCTTGAGGAGCTTTTGTGTTAAGTACGTGTGAATTTTTTATAGCTGTAATTTCATCAGGCGGAATCATTGTTCTTCCGCAGCAGAAACAGCTTAGATTGTATTTATAAAGATTTTCAAGTGATTTTCTGGAAGGGTTTACATTTTCAGGTCTGTTGGCTTTAAAACAGACCGTATCTTTTTGCAAATCAGCCAATACAGGTACCCTGTATTGAGAATAATCAGTATGATTATTCTTACAAGTGCTCAATGCAAAATTAAATATTACAGGTGTTATGCGCATGATTTAACAATGCTTGTGATAAAAATTTTTTGCCGATTTGTAAATAAATGGTTACAATCTGCTTATATCAAGAGCTATAAGCCCGTCTGAGTGGTAGTAAAACATATTTTTAAGGTTCTCGATATATTCGCGTTTACATAAACCTTTTTTATACAAAGAAATTAATTTATCCATTTGAATTTGTGAGTTTTCGGGCATGTATGGATTTTCTTCTATTTGAACCGTCAAAGGGAAATGATGTCTGGAATTGTTGCAGTAAGTGCATTCCAGTGCAAAATTCAGTGAGTTATTTTCTCCATTCATGCATTTGGGCTGTAAATGTTCAAATGTTCCGACTGACGGGTGAATAAGGTTCAGTGCAATGATTTTCGAACTTTTTCGGGCATTTTTGACAACAAATGCACAAACTTCATCGCTTGAACGCGGAAGTCTGCGCGCAATTTTAATAATTTCTTCTCTAATTTTTTTGTTTTCTATATTTTTGCAGATGCTTTTTAATTTGTGAATAAATATGCGTCTTGAAAATGGTTTATGCGGTTCGGGATCGAAAATTATATCATTAGTTTTTATTATGAGTTTTCTAAGTGCTCGCGCTGTTTTTTTAGGTAAAATTCTGCGATAAAAACTTATTTTGTTGAAGATTGAGCTTTGAATTTTTACCAGTGCAAGTTCGTGAACATCTTTTTTCATTAATAAAAGTTCTTGGAAATTTTTGTTCGGATATTTAACGGCAAGACTTTTAAACATATTAAAAACCTGTCTTTCAACAGGGTGCATAATGCTCTCAAATGGTTCAAGCGCTGGAATAACTTCTATTGCATTTGCAAGAAGAATTTTGTTTTCAAGAAGTTGTGTGTAAATATCGGGATGAAGCATCTCCATACCGCAGCAGGGGCAGGGAATGTGAAAATTAAACAAATTCTTCAACTCCCGCCTTGTGAGCGGAATTTCTTTACATTTGAAGGAAATGTTTTCCGTTTTTACAATTTTCTTCTCCATCGCCAAGTATATTATTCCCAAAGATTAGATATTCAAATCGATAAATTTTTCTTTTTCACCGACATTAGTAATTTTTAATTTACTAATATCTGCAGGGTCAAATTGAAAAATATTTGCTGATGAGAAAAAAGCAGGACGGTTAGAGTTCTGATATGGTGTTATATCCATCTTGCTTCCTTGCGGGAAAAACTTGTCAAGCAGTTCTTTGAGTTTATCTACAATAGGGTTTGGGACGGGCTCTAACCCTTCATAAGTTTGTCTTCCGCGGATATTTAAGAAAGCTTTCGGCTGATAATTCATATCAATATGCGGCAGATATGTTTGAATCTGCTTCCTGATTGCATTAATCTGACCTTCAATATTTGTCGGGACATAATGCGATAAGATTGATACAAATTTGTTGTCTTTCAGTTTTGTAATTATATTTACCGAATTACATCCTGCAAGCGCGTCAGTGTAGATTGTATTTATGCCATTGGGTGAAATAATTGCTCCCACTGAATGGTTCATATCGCAATGAACAATGCTTTTATCACCCTCACGTATCATTCTACCTAAAATCATTTCAGGTAACGAATTTACAGCATCAATATTTTTTTGAGGAATTCTTGAAATTTTTGGTAAAATTTCACGCGTTAAATTAAGTACACTACACATATATATTTATAAAACATGTAAGATAGAAAAATTGCTAACCAATTGCTGGCGGCGGTTGTATGTAAAGCGGTTTAAGTTTGCGCCAATCACCGTCAGATAAGCTTTTTTCGGCTAAGTCGACTAATATTTCTCCGAGCGGTAAATTGTTTTGCTGGTAAGAAGTTCCTCCTAAAATAGGTTTTAGTTTATCATCAGTTAAAACTGTATACCCGTCAGTTTTTATTTCATCAAGAGAAATTGCTCCCATAATCTCACCGTCTTTATAAAGATATGCGGAATTTTTTCTTGCATCAAGCGCAACAAGCGGATTTTCTCCCGCGCATTGAGCTAAAATTTCAAGCGATGATATTCCGACAGCTTTGCAGTTTAACTGCTGTGCCATAACACGCGCAACTGTTACACAGGCACGTATTCCTGTAAAACTTCCAGGGCCGATATTTGTTCCTATTAAATCAACATCCTGTGGTTTAATCCCGTTTTTAGACATAATTTCTTGCAATGTTGAGATTAAATATGCCGAATGGTATTTATTGTCGTGGTTTTCCACAACGCGTGATGCTAATACTTCACCGTCTTTTTTTAAAACCACATACATTTTATCTAAACAAGTATCAAACGCCAGCGTAATCATTTTTTAATCCCTCTATAATTTCGTCTTTTCCGCATGAGATAAATTCATAAACTCTGTAATCTTCATCAGTATAGGTTACATTAATTTTCAGGTGCTTAAAAGGGGCTTCATCCTGATTAAATTCTGCCCATTCAACAAACGTAACCTGTTTACCTTCCGAATATTCTCTTAATTCATCGTAAATTGTCTTAATTCCTTCATTTTCAAGCCTATACAAGTCGAAATGATAAATAGGAATTGAGCCTGTGTGGTATTCGTTAAGGATTACAAAACTCGGACTTGTAACTTTTTCTTTAACATCTAATGCACCTGCCGCAAGTTTTACAAAAGCAGTTTTGCCAGCGCCGATTTCGCCGTAAAGGTTTACGAAACAGCCGTTTTGAATCTGTTTTGCAAATTTTTGCGCCAGTTGTTTTGTATCATCTAATGTTTTACATATTACTTTCATACACAATTACCTTGTTTCTTCCGCTTTCTTTTGCTTTGTAAAGGGCTTTGTCAGCATTTTCTATAAAGTCTTTTTCGCCTTTGTATTCTGACACACCCAAACTTATTGTAACATTAATATGCTGTTTGCCAGCAAGTTCTATTTTTTTACTTTTAACCGCGTTTCTCAAACGTTCAGCAACCATTTTAGCTTCTTCAATTTTAGTAAACGGCAGAAGAATTACAAACTCCTCACCTCCGTAGCGGCCTGCAACGTCATAGTCACGAAGCTGGTTTTTAATCTCTCTTGAAACTGTTTTTAAAACTAAATCGCCTGCAGAATGACCGTATGTATCATTAACTTTTTTGAAATAGTCAATATCTGTCATGATTGCGCAAAGGCTTCTATGTTGACGTCTAGCACTTGATGCTTCCTGTTTGATACGTTCTTCTAATTGTCTGCGGTTATAAAATCCTGTTAAAGCATCCAGTGTCGCGTGTTTTAGAATTTCTGCATAAACATTTGCACGGTTGAGAGTTGTTGCCGATTGGCTTGAAAGCTGTTCAAGATATTCAATCTCTTTTTCGCTTAAAATATTATCGGTACTTTTGGTTACAATACATCCGAGAAGTTTATTTTCGCTAATCATTGGAAACAAGCCGATTTTTTTGTCAGGTGTCAAAATATATTCGGATTTGTTGTTTAAACATTTAATAAGTTCAAATATTTTTTCGTCTTTACAGGAGGACGGCCAGACAAGCTCGTTGTTTATAAATATATAAACAAGATGGTCTGACACAAATTTATCAATCATTTCGCCGATAATCGGCACGATATAGTTTGTTTCATACTGAGTTTCAATAATTTTGGCAATGTTTTTCATCGAATCATGGAAATCAATATTTTTCTGCATTCTTTCGCTTAAGATGATGTTTTGAATTTTTAAAGAAATGCAAAATCCAGCAAGTTGAAGAAATTCAAGCAGTCTGCTGTGAAGATGTTCTGAAAACTCAAGCATTCCGATAATTTTCTGATTGTTATAGAGTGCGTAATATGATTTTGTTTTGGTTGTAATATATTTTTCATTGCCAAAACTGTCAAAGATTTCTGCCAGCTCTTTGGATTTTATGAACATCCAGCTTTTGGAAAAATCTCTCAACGAGTCTGTTGTGGAGTCATAAATATATATTGCGTTTAGCGGAAAAACTTCTTCAAGAACGCTTACAATGCCTTGAACATTATAAGCTTTGTCGAGAAATTTAAATATTTGTTTAAGATTATCTATCATGATTCTAATTTTTGCATTAAATCGTCTGAAATATCAAAGTTTGCGTAAACATTTTGAACATCATCATGTTCTTCAAGTTTATCAAGAAGTTTTAAAATCTGGCTTGCAACAGTTTCATCAGTTACTTCAACAGTATTTTGCGGTAATCTTGAAAGTTCTGAAGTTTCTGCCTTAAATCCCTCTGCTTCCAAGCCCTCAACTACAGATTGGAAGTTTTCGGGTGTTGTTAAAACTTTGTAAGTATCTTCTTCTTCAATTACATCAAGTGCATCAAGCGTAATTGCAGCCTCAAAAAGTTTGTCGAAATCAACATCATTAGAAAATGTTAATACTCCGCGCTGGTCGAACATCCAGCCCACACAGCCTGTAGCGCCCAAACTGCCCTGGTATTTTGTGAAATAGCTTCTGATATCGCCTGCGGTTCTGTTTCTGTTATCGGTCATTGCTTCTACAACAACTGCAACACCGCCTGCTGCGTAGCCCTCGTAAATAAGTTCTTCGTAATTATCTGCAGAGCCTGCGCCTGCACCTTTTTCTATTGCACGTTTAATATTATCGTTTGGAAGTCCTGCTGCTTTTGCTTTTTCGATTGCAGTTCTTAAACGGAAGTTGCCTGCCGGATCAGGTCCGCCGAGTCTTGCTGATACGATTAATTCTCTTGAATATTTTTGGAACACAACTGCGCGTTGTGAATCTACTTTAGCTTTTTTGTGTTTAATTGTTGACCACTTTGAGTGTCCTGACATTTTTCTACCTCACTTTATCTGTTTATGTATACATGATAGCAGAAAAATATAAATATGGATATATGTTTGCAATTCATCTTTGCTTTTGGTATAAATCAATTATATATATTATTAAAAAAAGGAAAGAGAATGAGTAAATATTTATTGGAAATAGGATGTGAAGAATTACCTTATAAATTTATACCGTCTGCAATTTCGCAGTTGCAATGCGGGTTTGAGAACTTTTTGAACACAAATAAAGTACAGTTTGATGATGTGAAAGTTTATGCAACTCCGCGCCGTCTTGTTGTTATTGTTTCAGGGCTTGAAAAAGAATCTAAAGATGAAGAAAAAATCGTTAAAGGTCCTATCAAGAAAGTTGCTTATGATGAAAACGGCAATTTGACAAAAGCAGGTGAAGGTTTTTGTAAGAAAAACGGAGTTACTCCTGATGATTTATTCATTCAAGATGATTATCTGCATGCAAAAATCGTTATCAAAGGTAAATCTATTGTCGAACTTTTGAAAGAAAATGTGCCTTCAATTATTTTGAAGCTTCAAGGTTCTCACTTTATGAGAT
Source organism: uncultured bacterium (assembly GCA_948964545.1). Classification (GTDB taxonomy): domain Bacteria; phylum Cyanobacteriota; class Vampirovibrionia; order Gastranaerophilales; family Gastranaerophilaceae; genus Stercorousia. The sequence goes on from CAREDV010000001.1 coordinate 571,644, forward strand.
GGTCTGATAACGAAGAAAAATTCTCACGTCCTATCAGATGGATTGTTTCAATCTTAGACAGAGACGAAGTTAAAATTAAGATTATTGATAAAGAAAGTTCAAATGTTACACGCGGTCACAGATTTGCTCAACAAAACGTTTATATCAATAATCCCGATGATTATAAAGAGATTATGCGCAACTGCTGTGTAATCGTTGATCAGGAAGAACGCAGACAAAGAATTATTGATAAAGCAAAAGAGGAAGCCGCAAAACTCGGTGCAGAACCTTATTATACAGATGATTTATTAGAAGAAGTTACATTCATCACAGAATATCCTGTTCCTGCGACTTGCGAATTTAATCCCGATTATTTGAGACTGCCAGAGGAACTTGTTGTAACAGTTATGGCATCTCATCAGAGATATTTTGCGTTATACAAAGACGGTAAACTTATTAATAAATTTATTACAATGACAAATTATCTGGGGGATGAATTTAAAAACATTAAAGAGGGCAATGTCAGAGTAATCAAAGCCCGCCTTGATGATGCGGTATTTTTCTTTAACGAAGATACCAAAAAGCCTTTGGTAGATTATGTTGAAGATATCAAAGGAATTACATTCCAAAAAGGAATGGGGTCAATGTTTGATAAAGCCCAAAGAATGATAAAACTTTCAAAATCCATGATTGGTGATAATGCATCTGTTGAAAGAACTGCATTGCTTGCAAAAGCTGACCTTGCAACAAAACTGGTATTTGAATTTACAGAACTTCAAGGATTTATCGGTGCAGATTATGCAAGAGTTTCTGGCGAAACCGAAAATGTATCTGAGGGGATTAAAGAACACTACTTCCCGCTCAATGCTGACGGAGAAACTGCAAAAACTTTAGAAGGACAGATTGTCGGAATTGCTGATAAAATTGATAATATCTGTGCGGTATTTGCAGAAGGCAAAAAACCTACAGGTTCATCTGACCCGCTTGGTGTAAGACGTGCTGCGTTAGGTATTATCAGAACAATTCTTGCAGGCAGATTACAAATCAATATTGAAAAATTGATTAAAGATGCGCTTGAACTTTTACCTGCAGGTAATAAAGACGTTGCAGATGAAATTAATGAGTTCTTTATCCAAAGACTTGTTATTTTCTTGTCAGATAAATATTCCAAAAATGTTTTGGAAAGCTGTACTAAAAATGCATTAGCAGATTTGAACGATTATATTAGCCGCGTTGAAGCTGTTTCAAAACTTGACTGCCCGCAGTTGTTGGAAAGTGCAAACAGAGTTTTGAGAATGCTAAAACAAGACAGCAAAAAATCTGTTGATGAAGTTTTGTTTAAAGAACCAGCTGAAAGGGAATTATATAAGCAGCTTCAGACAGTTACTGCATCTGACTATGATGCATATTTGAAAGAATTGGAAGCAATTAATCCTGCTGTTGAAAAATTCTTTAACGATGTTCTTGTCATGGACAAAGATGAAAATGTTAAGGAAAACAGGCTTGCTCTTTTAACTATCTTAAAGTCAAAATACAATCATATTGCAGATTTTAGTAAATTATAAAGAATTGTAAACAATCTTTGTAAAAAAGTAAATTATTTTTTTCAGGATACTTTAAAATAGTACAAAGATGAAAATTAAATAGGTAGGAAAAATGTTTAACAGAATTAAAAACCTAAAAATCGTAAAAGAATTAAAACAGCAAATCAGCCCGAAACTTCGCTGGTTAAATTTTGCAAATCATAATATGGACAAGTCGTCACCCGAATATGTTAGAATGATTAGCGGTGTTGACGAATTGAAATCAAGTTCTGACGAACGTAAGCTGGAAGCAATGGTCAGAGAACAACTTAAGGCTGAATTTCCGGATATCGAGAATATGAAGTCTTATGAACTTCTTGTTGATGCGGTAATCCACAATTACAAGAAAAAACAGCTTCAAGCTATGGATGAATAACATTTATCAAAATTAAACTTTAAAAACACCCGATTGTGGGTGTTTTTATTTTTTCAAATTATTTATTTTTTTTATTATGACAACGACAATTATTGGTGTAAGCCTTGAAAACAGATTGGAAACTGCTGTTCAATTCCAAAAGATTATTACAGAGTTTGGGTGTGAAATCCGTACTAGAGTCGGACTTCATCCCTCAGCTCAGGATGTGTGTTTAAATAGAGGTATTGTCCTTTTGGAGGTTAACGGACAGGCGGAGCTTTTAAAGCGTGAACTTGCAAAGTATTGGAATATTCAAACAATGGTGTTTGAATAATAACTTTTGTAAACCTTTTAATTTTCATGTAGCAAAAAATATTTTTACGGTGTTTCATGCATAAGGGAACACAGAAAACATGATAACGCCCGTATATAGTCCACAGTCTAATCTTTTACAAAGAGCAATCGAACCAAAATGGTTGCAGCGGACTTCTACAAACTTTAACGGGCAGGAAACAGCTAATACTTCCAGTATTTTTTATATAAATGATGTTCATGGAAAATCTATTAACATTGAAAGAACAATTACAGCGTCCAATGCTTTTGATAAATTTGTTCCATCTAACACTGATGTATTGAAACTTTCATCAGGTGATATTCAGCTTGGCGAGCCTGTTCCTGCTAACAGGGTCATGGTTGAAGCACAAAATGTCATGGGAATTATGGCATCTGCTATGGGAAACCATGAATATGATACGCCTGATCATATTCAGGAATTAATTCCTCATATGGGTTATAAAATGCTTGCCTGCAACGTCAATATTGACCCTCAAAATCCTTTGTATAACAAAATAGAAAAATCATATATTCAAGAGGTTAACGGTAACAAATACGGTATTATCGGCGCAACTCCCGTTGATTTATTCTCGCGTATTAAATACGGCAGAATATTTGAAGAATTGAAAATTGATAATATTGATAAGACAATTGCAGATATTCAAAAAGAAGCTGACAAATTAAAACAACAAGGTGTTAATAAAATTATTCTGCTTTCACATGTCGGTTTCGGTTATGATCAAAGAATTGCTAAAGAAACTGAGGGTATTGATATAATTCTGGGCGGGCATTCGCATAATCTTTTAATCGGAGCAGTTCCTGGTGTTAATTTGTTTAATTCAAAATCAGGAGAACCTGTTGTTATTACTCAGGCGGGACGTGACGGCAGATATTTTGGTGTTTTGAATGTTGATTGGGATAAAAACGGCATCATGACAAGAATTCAAAATAACGTTACAAGTACAAGAGGTTTTAAACGTAATCCTGTTGTAAGACATATTTTTGAAGCTATTGTAGGTCGTCCGCAGGTGATAGGTGAAATTAAAACAGCTCCGCCGCCGCCTGTAAATGATTCTATTGACCCGAGCGCACATGCAAATTTCTTGTGTGACTGTCTGAAAGAAGATTTAGATACTGATATTGCTCTCTTTGGTTCTGCTACGATTAGAGGTTATTTTGAAGCAGGAAAACTTGATACCAGGTGGCTTGAAGATATTTCACCATTTAAAAATAAATTGGTGGTCGCAGAATACACTGAAAAAGAAATTGTAGATATGTTGAAAGCTTCGGCAAAATCTCTGGTAAATACACACAATAAACCTGGAATTGTTCATGTTTCAGGCTTAAGATATATGATAGGCAGGGACGGACAGTTGAGAGCAGCAATTTTTGTTGATAAAAACGGAAATGAAACTAATATTGATATTAACAATCCGAAAACGGATAAAATTTATCGTACAGCTTTAACTGATTTCTATTGTCAGGGGCATGATGGGTTTTCAATGTTGAAAAAATACGATACGGCTGTAAAATATGATTATGATATATGTGAATGCATAAAACATTATTTCAAAAAGCATCCTCAACCTGTTGACATATTTGATGACGGCAGAATTCAGGTTGTAAATTAAAATAAGGTCTGCTGATTTGACTGCTTTTTATAACCTAAATGGCAATATGCAGAGGGGGAAACTTTTCTTCCGCGCGGAGTTCTTTGGAGTAATCCTGCCTGCAAAAGGTATGGTTCGCAAACATCTTCAATAGTTCGAGTATCCTCACCGATTGCAGTTGCAATTGTTTCAACACCAACAGGCCCTCCGTTGTATTTTTCGATAATAAGTTTTAAAAGATTTCTGTCTGTATTATCAAGTCCGAGTTCATCAATTTTTAAAATATCAAGAGCCAGATTTGCAATATCTTCTGTTATTTTGCCGTCATGTTTAACAAGCGCGTAATCCGAAACCCTTTTTACAAGTCTGTTTGCAATACGCGGAGTTCCTCTTGAGCGTCTTGCGATTGCATGAGCTCCTTTGGTATCAATTTCAATATTCAAAATTCCCGAAGTACGTTTAATAACTTGTGCAAGTTCATCTTCAGTGTAAAATTCAAGTCTGTGGATTATTCCGAAACGGTCGCGAAGCGGCCCTGAAAGTGCTCCAGCCTTTGTGGTTGCGCCGATTAATGTGAATTTAGGGAGCGGAATTCTAAGTGTTTTTACAGTTTGAGATTTCCCTGTTGTCATATCGAGGACAAAATCTTCCATTGCAGGGTAAAGAATTTCTTCAGCTACTTTATTGAGTCTGTGGATTTCGTCAATAAATAGAATTTCACCGCCTTTTAGTGACATTAAAATACCTATAATATCTCTCGGGCGCTCAAGTGCAGGGGCTGATGTAATTTTAATCTCTGCTCCCATTTGTTCTGCAATAACCCCTGCAAGTGTGGTTTTTCCAAGTCCTGGCGGGCCGTAAAACAACAGGTGGTCTAGTGGGAGCTCGCGTTTTTTTGAAGCCTCTATGGTTATTTGCAGTGCTTCTTTTAATGCAGATTGACCAATATATGTGTCAAAAGATTTTGGTCTTATGCAGTTTTCAAAATTTTTATCAAACTCAATAGTTTCCGCTTTAGTTACAGGATTTTTTTCTGCACTCGTATTATGAAAGTCATTATCATCTGCTATTATGCTCATTTTTGTTCCTCAATATTTATGTTAACATAAATCCATTTATCAATACAAGTAATATAAAATTTTACAAAAATTCTCAATCGTGATATACTTTTTAATATGGAATGCCCAAAATGCGGATTAGAAATTGATGATAAGGCAATGGTTTGTCCAAATTGTAAGAAAGTGCTTAAATTAGCCTGCCCAATTTGCAAAACTATTAACGATTCAAATACCTGTAAAAAATGCGGGTATGTAATACTTTCCAAGTGTAATAACTGTGGAAAAGTTAATCAAACATTTTCTAAAAAATGTAAAAAATGCGGATTTGACACTGAAAAAAGTGTTATTATGAATGAAGCTAATTCTGATGATTACGTCCTTATGACAATTGAATTTCCAAATATGGACGATATGAAGCGGCTATTGCGTTCAGCTAAACTTTTTAATAAATTTAAAATAAATCTTGATAAAATTATTACAAATTATGTCAAATCTGTTGGCTTGAGGCGTCAGATTATAGGACAGACTACTGTTATAAGGTTTACCAAAGATTATACATTTAATGGCTCTGTCGCTTCTGCGGTGAAATGTGTAATTGAATTGCTTAATCAAATAACTGCAATGAACTGCAAACTTTCAGGTAAGAAAAACGCTACTATTCGCTCTAATATTTTTCTTTTAAAACGCAGCATTGAAGATGATCCGTTAAATATCAGTTCAGGATTTAATATCAGCTTAATAAATCAAGGAACTAAAAATAAGGAAGAAAAGATTTTAAATACATTTCAAGTGCTGATTGATGATAAGGTAAATGATTCAATTGGTAATGAGTATAAAGTTTCGCCATTAAATTCAGTTATGGTGAATGATGAAATGGTTATGATTTCGGAAGTTGATTTAAAAGAATTTGTAAAAGTTGAATATCCTCAGGAAGATGATGATGAGATTAAAATTCCTAACTTTGTTCAAAACATGCTTATAGAACAAGATAAGCTTGATGGTGAGGCTTTAAAAAGTATTGATTCAAATGGTGCAGATCCTGATGCTATTTATGATATAGATACGATTAACTTTGAAGAAATTTGCTGTGAGTTTATAAGAACTGAAAATATTGATGTAGTTTTTCATATTATGAATAAACTTCAAGCTGTACCAAAAGGGATTGTTGCTATTAAAACTCCAGAGATGTATAAGCCGTATACCTTGAAAGTATTAAATGCTGCTGCAGAAACAGGTCAGTTTAATAATATTATATCTCTAACCTGTTATGATGAAATGAAATATGCACCATATTCTTTCTTCAGAGAGTTAGTTTCTGCAATATTTGAATATACAGTTTCCCAAAAACTGTTTTTCCAAAATGATTTTTCAATGTTTTCAAATGTTGATCCTGATGGGCTTATAAGAGATTTAATTACACTTCATAAGCGAGAAACTGAAAGTGCTGAAGATACAAGATACGTGTATTTTGATATTTTCCTGACTTTATTGCAAGTCATTCCAAATACACTTATATTTGTCGAAGATTTTGATAAGATTGATGCAAGTTCTTATGATGTATTAAAATATTTGTTTGGAGCATTCGAACAGCTTGATATTAGTTTCTTAATTTCTTATGATAAATCTTTCTCATTACATAGAGACTGTCACTTCTTATTGAGAAAGCCATTTTACACAGAAATTTCGTTAAAACCTACATCTTTTGAAAAATTAATTGAAGATAATAAGCTTTATTTTAGAAATATTCTGGATAATTTTTATTTTCAGCGCATTGCAAAATATGCCTGCGGCAGCAGCTTGTTTATTGATATAGCAATACAATATTTAATCGAATCAGGTGTATATAGTGCTGATGACGACAGTGTAGAGATGATTAATCCTAAAACTATTATTATTCCTTCAAGTTTGGATAAATTAATTGCAAGACGTTTAAATCTGCTTCAAGATGATGCTGATGCAATGAAGTTTTTAGCATCAATAGTTTTTATGGGAACTCGTATTGATATGGCAACTGTTGACAGTTTAGGGTATGAAAATTCAAGGGAAATTATAGATAAACTTTCTAATATGGGATATATTTATGAATACAACAATTGTTTGTATTTCCCTAATTACAACCTTTTAAGACGTAATTTATTAAGTACTATTAGTCCTATTTTACTTAAAACAATTGCACAAGAGTTATTTGATAAAATTTATAACGAAGCAGATATTCCAAGTACTGCGGAAGCTTATTTATATTCGCTTTTGGGTGATAAAGAAAAAGAACGTTTGGAATGGGAAGAGCTTGCTAAAGTGAATCTTTCGCTTGGAGATTTCAGTTCCTATGTTAATTGTACAGGAAAAGTTATTGAACTTTTGAATGACATAAATGATATAGAACAAACGGAAAATATTGAACAATATAAGCATTCATTATATGAAAATATTTCTGAAAATTTGTACGATTATATTCCAGAAAAAACTTCAGAAATTGCTAAGGCGACACTTAGAGATATTGAAAAAACAGGTGATACTGATAAAATTATTCAACTTTGTAACAAGATGATTATGGGTGCTCTTGCTGTGGGTGACTATAATCAGGCGCTTGAACTTACTCATAAGGTTCTGGCATTAATTCCGCCATCATCTATAAACCCAAATGATGCAAATTTTAATCATTATTTCTTCCTTATATCTCTAATTCATATTCAAATTCTATTTAATATCGGGGCACTGGTAGATTGTATTGATGTCGGTTATAAAGTTTTGAATATGGTTAATGATTCTACTATTGATATTCTAAAACCAGATTATTATCCGATGGATGATTTTAAAACTCTCGTTGTAGATGCTGCGGGTTTTGTTGCACTTGCTAATGTTTTGTTAATGACAGGCGGTGTTGGCGAATTTTTGAATATTTTGAAGCAAGAATTGAATTGTATTCCGCAGTCTTATGATTTATTTATCGCAGTGCAGGATTTACTGCGCGGGGCTGAGATTTCGGTTCAGGTTGATGAAGCTGCTTCCAATGACAGATTTGCTCCTATACTTATTGAGTTTATTCAAGCATTTGCAGGTAATGATGGAGAGTACACGGAGCATATTTATAGGGCAAAAATTGCTGCAAAAGATAGTAAATTGCACCAGTTAGAGTTGTTTGCAGATTTATTAATTGGTTATGCTTATGTGCAAGCACAGTCATTCCAAAAAGCTGAATATATTATTTATAAAATTATTAAAGAAACCAGCAGAAGCGGTATGACAAATCTTCTTTATACAGCGTGGTATATCATGAGTGAGTTGCATTTAAAACAGCATAAATACGATGTTGCTTTTGGAATACTTAACAATTCATTGATTCAATTAGAAAAATCAAATATTACAAGTGAATATTTATTAATGTTGTTTAAATATAATATGTTTAAAGTTATGATGTTCAAACAGCAGTATGAAAAGGCTGAAATTTGTCTTGGGCATGCGCAGTATCTTGCACAGAAATACGGTATTAATTTTAATTTTGATATTGATGCAAGTCATTATGTTCCAGTAGAAGTTGAAGAGTATGAAAATATTGAAACAGAATAACTGTTGTGAGATTGAAGCATATTTATAGTAAGTCAAGATAAAAAGTCTTGTTCTTGTCAAAAATAATCCTTGATAAAATAATTTTAGTCTGATATGATAACTGCAAATAGGAGAGCATTTATGAAAATTTTATTTGCAGCAGCAGAAGTAGCACCGTTTTCTAAAGCAGGCGGGTTAGCCGATGTTGTCGGAAGTTTGCCAAAATATTTGGAAAAAGATGCAGAAATTGCAATTTTTACACCGCTTCACGGTCTTATTGATGTTAATAAATATGGTATCAAGGAACTTGAAAATTCTGAAATGTGGCTTACATTCGGCGGTATGGGACATAAGTTCAGATTGTTTATGTGCAAACTGCCTGATACCAATATTAATGTGTTTTTTGTGCATAATGACTGGTACTTCTCATGCTTCAAAGATGTTTATCCAAAATGGCTTGACCCTAAATATGAACATGAAAGATATATTGCATTTTCGCTTGCGACAATGGAATATGCAAAATTATTGAATTTTAAAGCCGATGTTATTCATGCAAATGACTGGCATACTGCAATGATTCCTGTATATCTCCACAGCAACTATAGATATGACGAATTCTGGCAGAAAACTAAATGCGTTTTTGAAATTCATAACCTTGCTTATCAGGGCGTTTGGTTTGAAGATGTTCTTGATTTTGCAAATATGCGCAAAGATATTGTGTTTAACGAGTTTGGTGTAGAGCATTACGGCAAAGTTAACTGGATGAAAGGCGCTATTAATTACTCGGATAAAATTATTGCAGTTTCTCCAAATTATGCTCGAGAAATTCTCACTGGAGAATTTGGCGAGGGTATGGATTATACTTTAAGAATTAATCAGCATAAACTTGTCGGAATCTTAAACGGTATTGATTACGATGTATTTAATCCTAAAAAAGATAAATGTATTGTTAAAAATTATGATGTAAAATCTTTGAAAAACAAAGAGGAAAATAAAAAAGCTCTTTGTGAAAAATTCGGACTTCAATATAATCCTCAAAGGCCGATGTACTCAATGGTTTCACGTCTTGTTGGACAGAAAGGTATTGATTTAATAAGGCAGGTTGAGGGTGAGTTGAAAAATGTTAATGCTGATTTTGTATTTTTGGGAAGCGGTGATAAAGATTATGAAAATCTGCTTATCTGGCTTTCAAATAATTCATCAAATATTCGTGCATATATCGGCTACAAGGGAGATTTGGCAAATCAAATTTATGCGGGAAGTGATTTTTATCTTATGCCGTCTAAATTTGAACCTTGCGGTTTAAGTCAGCTTATTGCAATGAAATACGGTACACTGCCAGTTGTAAGAGCCACAGGAGGGCTTGAAGATACTGTTGTCGGTTATCCTCTTGCGGATTCTACGGGATTTAAATTCTGGGGATATGACGGCTGGAACATGATGCAGGCTATACATTGTGCAAATTCTGTTTATACAGACAAATATACATTTGATGCTATGAGAAAAACCGCAATGGAAGCGGATTTTTCGTGGAAGCGCAGTACAAAAGAATATTTGAATTTATATAAGAGTTTGACATAATTTGCAGCATAGTTCAAAATGAAATTATGGTAAAAAAGACTGATTATTTAAAACTGCATATTTCAGTTTTGCTAGCAGGTTTTACTGGCTTGTTTGCAAAGCTGATAGATATGAACGAGATTATAATCGTTTTATATAGGATGATTTTTGCGTTTTTGATATTTGCAGTTATGATGTTTTTCATGCGCAAAACACTTAAAGACAGCGATGCTTTCAAGTATTGCGGACTTGGTGCATTGCTTGCTGTACATTTGATGTTTTTCTTTGGAAGTATTAAATATTCAAATGTATCCATAGGTGTAGTCTGTTATTCACTTGTAGGTTTTTTTACGGTTTTGTTTGAGCCTTTAATATGTAAAACAAAATTTTCGTTTGTTGAATTATTCTATAGTTTGATTGCGGTTTTTGGTATTTGGCTGATTTTTAATTTTGATGCAAGTTACAGATTTGGAATTATTCTGGGTATAATTTCAGCGGCTCTGTTTGCGTTGTATACTTTATATAATAAAGTTATAGAAGTTGGCAAATCTGCGAGGTGTATGCTTTTTTATGAACTTTTGGGCGGTGCAGTATTTATGCTGTTATTTGTGCCTTTATGGATGCATTTTGTGGAAATTACAAGGTTTATACCTATAGGTATTGAATGGCTTTGGCTTATTATTCTTGCACTGTTTTGTACAGTACTACTTTATTTATTGCATATTGCGGTTTTAAAAACTATCCCTGCATTTACTGTCAGTTTAACAGGAAATCTAGAACCTATTTATGGAATATTATTTGCTGTAATATTCTTGGGAGAAGCGCATGATTTAACTCCTGCATTTTATATAGGTATGATATTAATACTTTTATCCGTGTTTTTACAGTCGTTTAGCAAAAATAAAAAGCTCCCTCAGTGAGGAAGCTTTTTTATATGTAAAAAGAAAGAAATTAATTATGCTTTTTGTTGTTCAACCTTTGGTTGTTCAGCTTGTAACTGTTCCAATTTAGCTAAAGCTGTTGCTGCTGTTTCTTGAACATTTTTGTCTTGGTCGTTTTTAGCGATTGAGAATAATGTTGCTAAGTCTTGTTTATAAGCTGGTTGTTGAATGTAGCTTAAAGCTTCGATAGCTGAAGTTCTAACCATTGGGTTAGGGTTGTTTTTCAACTGTTCAACAATTGTAACAGCGCCTGGTAATTCAGTAAGAGGTACTGTAGAACCTGTAAGTTTAACTACTTCATCACCATATAATTTTTGCATGATTGCTGATGTGAACATTGCGTAGCTTTTGTTTCTTTCAGCTTGTTCCATTGGAGTGATTTTTGTAGCAATTCCTTTTTCTGCTTCTGAAAGTTGTTCACCTTTCATCATTTTTTGTCTTGCAGCGATTTGTTCTTGAGTTGGGCCTTCAAGTTTGCTTGAATCTGTATTGATGATTTTGTTTAAAGCATCTACTACTTTTTCATCAAGTAATTCTGTAGCTTTTTGAGGGTCTTCTTTTACCATATTTGCAATTTCTTCCATTGCGTTAGCCTGAACTTCATAATCAGGGTTTGTTAATTTAGCGATGAAAGAGTTTAAGTCAACTTGAGGAGTCATCGGCTGCGGCGGTACAACTTCTACATTTGGAGCTGCTGCTGGTTGTTGTTCTGCAACAGGTTGAGTTACAACAGGAGCTGGAGCGTTAATGTTTTGTTGTTGAATTACCTGTTGAGGTGCAGCTGTTTGCACTGCTTCAGGTGCAGGTTGTTGTGGTATGCATACAGGGCATGGAGGGCATACTGCTGGCTGCTGCGGCATGTAATAAGGTTGAGTTTGTGCCTGCGGATAAGCATATAATTCTCCTTGCGGGTAGTTATAAATAGGAGCCGTTGGTTGAGCGTATTGAGGAACGTTCATAGCAGCCTGTCCTACTCCAGGGGCGCTTACTGAAGGGTTGTGTACATCAATCTTTACTGCATTATAGTTAGGTGCAGGTGTTTGAACCGGCATTATTTGGGGTTGCTGCAAGTAAGGATTTACATAGTTTGGAGCTTGAATCATTTAATTTCTTCCTTTCAATAAAATATTGTCATATTTTTATTCTACTGTTTAAATATTCCTCAAGATATAAAATTGCTAAAATTTGGAAAAATTTTAATAATTCTTAACACATCCTTACAATTTTGAATAAAATATATTTATGCTATAATGTAAGAGTAGGATTGTATTTATGAATATTAATAAAAATGAAAGAAAATCTATAAGATCAGTTTTCGGCAAAACTTTGGCACAGCTCGGAAAGACTAATCCGAATATTGTTGTTCTTGATGCTGATTTATCATGTTCAACACAGACTCAGCTTTTTGCAAAAGAATTTCCCGAAAGATTTTTTAACTGCGGGATTGCAGAGCAAGATATGGTTGCAGTTGCGGCAGGACTTGCATCAGTCGGGAAAATACCTTTTGCGGCAAGTTTTGCAATGTTTGCTACAGGCAGAACTTATGACCAGATTAGAAACTCTGTTTGTTACCCCGAGTTTAATGTGAAAATTGTCGGTACACACGGCGGTGTAACAGTCGGCGAGGACGGCGCCAGCCACCAGGCTTTGGAAGATGTTTCTTTAATGCGCGGAATTCCTAATATGGCTGTAATTGTTCCTGCTGATTGCAGAGAATGCGAACAGGTTATAAAATTTGCATCTGAAAATTACGGGCCTATGTATATCAGAATTCCGAGAACAAATGTCTGTGATATATTTGATGAAAATTACGAATTTGATTTTTGTAAAGCTCATCTGGTTGAGGACGGAACGGATGTTACCGTTATTACAAACGGCGAAACGCTTGCTGAAGTTATAGAAGCTTCAGAAAACCTCAAAGCTCAAGGCTATTCGGTTCAAATACTACATGTTCCAGTTGTAAAACCGTTAGACGGGGCAACAATTATTGATTATGTCAAGAAAACAAAATTTGTTATGACTGTGGAAAACCACTCTATCACAGGTGGATTGGGAAGCGCTATTTGCGAACTTCTCGCAGAATATTATCCTGTTCCAGTTCACAGGCTGGGTGTGAATGATACATTTGGACAGAGCGGAAAGTGGGATTTTCTGCTTGATTATTACGGATTAACTTCCGAAAAATTAGCTGTAAGTATAAAAAGACATATTGACAAGTATCGTCTTGTAAAATAGGAAAAAGATTTATGATTCAATTCAGAAATGTTACCAAAAAATATAAAAATGATAACTATGCGTTGAGAAACGTTAATCTTGATATCGGTTCGGGAGAATTTGTATTTATCGTGGGTGCTTCAGGTGCAGGAAAATCAACTCTGATGAAACTTTTATATACCGAAGAAAGACCGTCAAGCGGTACGGTTACCATTTGTGGTAAAAATATTGCAAAGCTATCTAACGATCAGATTCCAAGCTTGAGACGCTGGATGGGAATTATTTTTCAGGATTACAAACTTTTGCAGACTCATACGATTTATGATAATGTAGCTTATGTTATCAGAACTTTGGGAATGAGCTCAAAAGAGATTAATGCAAGGGTTTCAGGCGCATTAAAAATTGTAGGTTTGTATGATAAAATGAACGCTTTTCCTTCTGAACTTTCAGGGGGTGAACAGCAGAGAGTCGGTATTGCACGTGCAATTGTCAACGGGCCTCAATTGTTAATTGCAGACGAACCAACAGGTAACTTAGACCCAAAAAATTCTATGGAAATTATGCAGATTTTGGATCAAATCAACCAGAGAGGTATTACGGTAATCGTTTCAACTCACGATAATGCAATGGTGGATTATTTTAGAAAACGCGTTATTACACTTGATAACGGCACTATTGTTAGGGATATACAGGCAGGTACTTATGAATAGTCATAAAACAAGAATTAAAAATGAAGTAAAAAAACACATACCGAAAGATATGTGGTGTGAATTAAGAATTTTAGCAAGATTAACCAAAGAAACTGTTCTTGATATTTACAGAACAGGTATGGTGAATTTGGTTATTATCACCACTATGGCAGCTATTTTGATAATTTTCGGCGCGTTTTTCAGATCTGCAATTTCTATTTCTGCATTTGCGCATGAACTTGGCAATGCTTTGGAAATTTCTGTTTATCTGAAAGAAAATTCTGATGCAAATATTGTAAAAAACCGAGTTAAAGAATTTGAACATGTTGAAAATGTTACAATTGTCCCGAAAGGTACGTCTTGGGCGAATTTAAAACGCGAAATGGATTTGCCTGATATGGATAATCCGCTTCCTGATACTTTGCATGTTAAGGTTGATAAGCCAGAAAATATTGAGGAAGTGTTTAAAAATGTTAAACAGTTAACTTCTGTAGAGGATATGAGTTATGCTCAGGATTTGGCTAAAAAAATTGAAATGCTAAACCATATTGTCAATTTAATTACAGTTTTTGTTGTAATTATTATGGCTATTTTAACTATGACAATTATTAATAATACAATTCAGCTAGTTATTCAATCAAGAAAAGAGGAAATTGAAATAATGCGCCTTATGGGTGTTTCAAACTGGTATATCCGCTTCCCGCTGATTATGCAGGGTGCGTTTTACGGATTTACTGGAGCTTTGCTTGCAGTATTGCCGCTGAATGTTGTTCAGAACGGTTTGAATAATATGCATCAGTTCTTTATGGTTCCAGCACCTTTATACGCACAGCACATTGTCGTTTCGGTTATGTTTTTAATGGCAGTTTCATTCGGTGCTGGCGGAAGTTTTTTATGTATTAAAAAACACTTGCAGGTGTAAGCTATGAATATATTGCTTGTTTCTGATGATAAGGAGTTTGAGCAAAAACTTAAAGAAAAACTTGTTTTTCTGAGAAAAGATGATAGCGTGTCTGTATTTGACGGTGATTTATGCGGTGCAGATGTTGTTCTGGTTCATGACAATATTGATTTGATAAAAACATTTCGAGAGAATAAGGATTTATGTATAATTTTTGTTGCAAGCTCTTATTCCAGCGGGCTTATTCTGGATGCAGTTGATGCGGGAGCAGACGATTTCATACTTGCTGATGCGCAAGATTTTGAATTTGTAATCAGAATTGTTAATAATATGAAATATTATTGCGTAAAACGAACAGTTATGCGTGATGCAAAACTGTTAAGTGATGAATATTCAGGATTTTATAGACATGAATTTTGCAAACCGCTTATTAAAAATTTCAAATCGGGTGTGTTTATGGCATTGACACCTTGTGATAAAGTTTCTTTTTCGGTAGAGGCTTTTTCTAATGCGGTTAAATCGGCGCTTAGAATTGGCGATATAGCATTGATGGGTGTTGGTGCAAATTTTTATGTATTTTTACCAGAAACTGATTTTAATGGTGCAGTCAGTGTGTTCAATAAAATAAATTCTGTGCTTGAAATTAGAGCAGGGCTTGCTGATATTTCTAGTTCTGATTATGAACAGGAAGCGCTAAATGCGCTTGCAGAAGCAGCTGGCGGACAATATGTATTTACAGAAGTTAAAGAAAGTACGCTTGATGAGTGGCTTTTGGATGCACCGCAGGGCGGTTATAAGTTATTTAGAAAAATATTTAATGCAAAAATGGAAAAGGTTATTGCGCCTGTATTCTACAGATTGCAAAAATCTTATGAAGAAAAGCTTTTTGAAACCGAAATTGAGCAATATACAAATTCGGATCAGTGTTTGTTCAGGCTAAAAAATAAGTATGGTGAAAGCTGTTTGAGGATTATTTATCCTGGTTTTTCAAAAATTAAGATATATATTGATTATGAAGGCTTGGATAGTCCTGAAAATAGAGAAATTTCATTACAGCTTGATAAAGTTACACAAAAAGAGCTTATTGGTATTATAGAAAGTTTTATTGAGGAGTTTCGAAAATGTTATCAGTAAAAGATAGTTTAGTATTAATGATTGATGTTCAAGAGCGTTTAGTTGCATCTTTGGAGAAGAATATAATCGTTTCTAAGGCGCAGAAAATTCTTGACGGCGCAGAACTTCTTACAGTACCTGTACTTGTGACCGAACAGTATCGCAAGGGATTGGGAAATACTGTTATACCTTTGAGTTCTGATATTCAGGTGGTTGAAAAAACTTGTTTTAATGCACTTTTGGAAGATGGCATGTTAGATAAAATTAAAGCTTACGGCAAAAAGCAGATTGTAATTTTTGGAATTGAAACACATATTTGTGTTTACCAGACAGCATGCGCGCTTATGGAAGCAGGGTTTGAGGTTTTTGTTGTAAAGGATGCATGTGCGAGTCGTGACAAATCAGAATTTAAACAGGGCATTCTGGCAATGGAGTCGGAGGGCGCAAAAATTTTGACAGTTGAAATGCTTTTATTTTGCTGGCTTCAAGATGCTAAAAATCCAAAATTTAAAGAAGTTCAGGCGTTAATTAAATAAATATCTTTTTTTATTTGTTCTTTTAATGCATCAAGAGAGGAAAATTTTTTTTCGGTTCGTATCATTTTATTAAAATTGACTGTTATTTCTTTTCCGTAAATATCATTGTCAAAATCTAAAATGTGTACTTCCAAAACTGCAAACGAACCGTTTATAGTTGGGCGCATACCGAAGTTTGCTATCCCTTTGCCGTAATTTGTGCCAACAGAATAGACGCCATAGGGAAGTTCGATTAATTCGGGCGGATAAACAATATTTGCGGTTTTGAATCCTATTGTTCTGCCTATTTGATTTCCTTTTACAACAACTCCGTCAACTTGAAAGTTGTAACCAAGCATTAAATTTGCTTTTCCTATTTCGCCGTTTGAAAGTAATTTTCTTATTGTTGTACTGCTTATTATATCCTTATTAAGTTTTTCAGGACACATTTCAAAATATTCATAACCATATTTTTTAGAATTGTCATGCAAAAATTTTACATTACCTGTTTTTTTAGAGCCAAAATTATGATTCCAGCCTGTAGAAATCGAAAGTGGTGTAAAATGATTTACAAGTATATCTTTTAAATACTCCTGTGCGGTTAAGCCTGCAATACTTTCAAAATCAAGCTCGTAAAGATAATCAACTCCAAGTTCTTCAATTTTTTTTTCACGTTGTTTGCGTGTTAATATATATTTAGGGCAAACTCCCCAGAAATAGCAGCAGGGATGATCTGAAAAAGTTATTACGGCAGATTTGTTTCCATTTTTATGTGCAAATTCTACTGCACTTTTTATGACCGCCCTGTGCCCGAGATGGACTCCGTCAAAAAAGCCCAGAGCTAGTGATAAATTAGGATTTTTGTTTAAATCTGTAAATATCTCCATAAATTGATTATATTATAAAAAAAGAGCCCTGAGGCTCTTTTTTAGTGTTTGGTTACTGTACTTTTTAAATGAAGTTCTCTTAACTGTTGTAACGAAGCTTCACCTGGTGCATCACTCATCAAATCTTTTGCACCTGAATTTTTCGGGAATGCAATAACATCACGAATACTTTCGGTTCTGCATAAAAGTGCAACAAGTCTGTCCAAACCAATTGCTAAACCTGCATGAGGCGGTGTACCGTATTGTAGTGCGTTAACCATGAATCCGAATTTTTCTTTTGCTTCATCTTCTGTTAAGCCTAAAGCTTTAAATATTGCTGACTGAACTTCTGATGAGTGAATTCTGACAGATCCTCCGCCAAGTTCTGTTCCGTTATAAACGATGTCGTAAGCAATTGATTTAACGTTCCCCAAATCACCTGATTTCAATTTATCTAAATCTTCGATACAAGGTGATGTGAATGGGTGGTGCATTGCCATAAAACGACCTTCTTCCTCACTCCATTCAAACATTGGGAAGTCTACTACCCAGAGAAGATTATGTTTGCTTTCGTCAATCAAATCAAGACGTTTACCGAAATAGAGTCTTAATCTGCCCATAATGTCGTAAACAAGTTTAGGTTTATCTGCAACAAAGAAAATAATATCGCCAGCTTCTGCCTGCGCACGTTCTTGAATTTGCTTTGCCTGGTCTTCTGTAACAAATTTCAATACAGGAGATTTTGCAGTTCCGTCTTCATTGTAAATAATATTTGCAAGAGCTTTTGCGCCGAATGATACTGCAAGTTTTGTAATATCATCGATATCTTTTCTTGAAAATTTTGCTCCGCCTGGGATTCTTATACCGCGTACAATACCGCCGTTTTCTAAAGTGTTTTTAACAATTTGGAATTCTGATTGCAAAATAATATCGCCGATATCAAATAATTCCAAACCAAAACGTGTATCAGGTTTATCAGAACCAAATCTGTCCATAGCTTCCTGCCATGGCATTTGGATGAAAGGAGTCTGAATTTCAACACCTGCAGCTTTAAATGTGTCAACAATTAGACCTTCAACTGTATTTATTACATCTTGCTGTTCAACGAAAGACATTTCAAGGTCGATTTGAGTAAATTCTGGCTGTCTGTCAGCACGCAAATCTTCATCGCGGAAACATTTTGCGATTTGGTAATATCTTTCAATACCGCCTACCATTAATAATTGTTTGAAAATTTGAGGTGATTGAGGAAGTGCATAGAATTTACCCTCTTGAACACGTGATGGAACAAGGTAATCTCTTGCGCCTTCGGGAGTTGTTTTAATCAAAATTGGTGTTTCAACTTCCAAAAAGTCTTGATTGTTAAGGTAATTTCTTGCAGCCTGACAGATTTTGTGACGCAATGTAAGATTATGGAGCATACTTTCGCGTCTAATATCTAAGTATCTATATTTTAAGCGAATATCTTCTGAAACATTTTCGTCATCCAATACAAATGGTAAAGTTTTTGCTTCAGAAAGGATTTCAACAGATGTTGGATAAATTTCAACCTGACCTGTCGGATATTTTTCGTTATAAGTTTCTTCAGGTCTTTTAGAGATTTTACCTTTGATTGTTATTACATATTCAGTTTTAACTTTTTCAAAAACTTTATGAACTTCAGGGTTTATTTGAGGGTTTGCAACAAGCTGTATAAAACCTGTTCTATCTCTCAATTCCACAAATAAAATACCGCCTAAATCGCGGATAGTTGCAGCCCATCCTGAAAGGGTAACTTCTTCATTCAAATTGCTGAGGTTAAGTTCTCCGCAATTATGGTCTTTAAGTTTTGTTTTAATCATTCTATCTTCCTTTTTTTATTTTTATACAGAGTTACCACAATTTTAACAAAAACATAATTATATGGCAATATAACAACTGTAACTGAGTAAAAAAATCAGGAAAATAAGCATTATTTTAATAAATGAGTCTGTAAATTGTTTTCGTGGAGGGGGCAGTTTGTTGGCATTTAAAATAATAAATAATAAAGGTATAATCTGAATAAAATATCTTGGCTGAACGCCGTAAATTTCGTTAGAACCGTATGGTGTGTATATAAAAAACAATAATGTACAGGTCATAATTGTATATAAAAGTAAAATTACAAATGCCCATAATCTTTGTGCCGGTTTTATTTCAACTTCTGCAGGTATAAAATATAATGCTAAAATATACATTACCAAAGAAAAAACAATTAAGTTTTTATCCATTAAAACCCAGCCGATAAATCCTATACATCCATAAGCCCAGCCGGGAATTGAAGTTATGATGGTTTTAAACAGAATGTATAAATATGATAAAGGATTATGTAATATAAAAGATTTATTTAATTCAGGATTTACTGTATCTGGAATTGTTCCGTGATTAAGTGACGACCATAGTCCAAGAAGTGATATTCCTAAAAAAGCTAAAATTGATAATATTAAATATTTATGTTTTTTTATTTTAATTATTGGCATCAATAACAATGGAGCAAGCGCACCTTTGCAAAAAGCTCCTATGGTTGTGAGAATAATTAAAAAAGTTCCGTCTTTAGGTATGGAAAATTCGTTTTTTGAATATATAAGTTTAAACATGTATGCAAAAAAGAGAAAAGAAAAAGCGTTGCTGAAAGAGTCTGCGGAATATGTCATACCAAGAAATAAAGAAGCAGGCATTAAAGCTGTGAATACAAATAACCATTTAAATACAGGCGTAATTCTTATGGCAGATGCAATAAGAAATATCCACACCAAAAGATTAAAAATTCGACCTGCATAAAATGAATTGAAAATTTTTAAACCTAATGCGGAAAAAATATATAACACAGGAGAATAACCCGCAACCCAGCTGTTTTTATTAGCTGCAAACATTATACCTTGTGAAACTTCTACAGCTCTTTGATAGTGGTCGCCGCCATCCAGAACAGATTGAATCGGCAGTACTTTAAATAATAAAATAAAGCCAAATATAAGTGCATATATTATAAATACCAATTCAGGTTTCTTTATAATCTTTTCCATATCCCTCAAAAAAGAAATAGGGTTTTAACCCTATTTCTTGTCAAACATTTGTTTAATGCCGTCGACAGATGAAAGAATTCCTGTTGCTTCGTATGGCATGTAAACTACTTTGTTATTTTCTCCGCTTGTAATTGCAGTCATTGTTTCTAAATATTTCATTGCAATTAAGTATTTATCGGGCTGTCCTTTGTCAGCCAACGCCCCGATAATTCTTTGAATAGCTTCTTTTTCTGCATCAGCTTCAATTACGCGGGCTTGTGCAATACCCTCTGCACGTAAAATTTCTGCCTGTTTTGCACCTTCAGCAGAGCGGATTGCAGCCTCTTTTTCACCCTCTGCTTTTCTGATGGCGGCTTCTTTTAAACCCTCAGCTTCAGTGATTGTAGCTTTCTTTTCTCTGTCTGCTTTCATTAATTTATCCATTGAAGCCTGAATATCGGCAGGCGGGAAAATATCCTGAATTTCTACGCGGTTAACTTTTACACCCCATTTGTTTGTAGCTTCATCAAGAGTTGTTCTTAATTCATCGTTAATCTTTCCGCGAGAAGTCAATGTTTCCTGCAAATCCATTTGACCTACAAGGTTTCTTAATGTTGTTTGAGTTAATTTCTCGATTGCATCTGGAAGATTTTCGATTTCGTAAACAGCACTTTTTGAATCAACGATTTGGAAATAAATAAGTGCGTTAATTGTAATAGAAACGTTATCTTTTGTGATTACGTTCTGGCGCGGAAAATCATACATTTGTTCACGCAGGTCAATTCTGTCAACGAGTTTTGTGTAATAATAACTTCTGCCATCTAAGCCTTTTTGAGAAACTTTTTTCAAAATTCCTCTCGGAGCTTCTAAAATCGGAAAAATAAAGTTCGGGCCTGCACGTAATGTTTTTTCGTAGCGTCCCATTCTTTCTATAATAACTTCCTGTTGCTGTTGGACAATAATAATACCTTTAAAAACGTATACTAAAAGTCCGACAAGTAAAATTAGTAACAAAATGTTCATTTTTATATCCTTTCTACAGTTAATATTAAGCTTTCATATTTAACAATTTTAACTTCTTTACCTTCTGGGATAGTTTCGTCACAATCGGTGCGTGCTTCCCATCTTTCATCATAAATTGTTATTGCGCCTTTATATTTATCAACAGGTTCGATAACTTTTACGATTTTGCCGATATATTTACCCTCCATACCTGTTTCACAAAGTTTGCATTCTCTGTTTCTGAGCAAAACAGGGCGTAATAAAATAATAAACAGCAAAGATAAAACAACAAATATAACAGTCAGGTTAACCCAACCCGTTACAAAAAGTGCAATAACTGCCGTTGCAAAACCTGCAAATGCCAGATTTAAGAAAAACATCGACGGTAAAATCATTTCAAGGATTAAACAAATTAATCCGACGATTGCAAAAATTTCCCATAAAGTCATATTCTCTCCTTTTGGTTGATTGTAGCATATTTTTGAGGTATGGTCAACTGTATGATTAACTTTAACAGTTCAATGCTTAAAAAATGGCTAGAGGAAAATGTTGATTTTTTAACGGGTGCGCGAATTCAGAAAATTCAACAGCCTACAAGACGTGATTTTGTTTTCGGTATAAGAAATAATGGTGAAACTCGAAAACTTTATATAAATATTAATCCCCAATATTACCATATCTGTTTTATGAGTAAAGAAAACGAGGCAAAAAGGCTGATAGAAATCCCGCAAAAACCGCCTATGTTTTGTATGCTTTTACGCAAATATCTTGAAAATGCTGTTATAGCACGTGTTAATCAGCCCGAATACGAAAGAATTTTTGAATTTTATATTGAAACTTATAACGAGTTATCGGAAAAAATTTATCTATGTCTTGCAATTGAACTTATGGGCAAATATTCAAACGTTATTTTATATAACTATGATACTAATATTATCTTAGGCTGTGCGCATAATGTCGGAGCCGAAAAAAGCCGTGAACGCGAAATGGCAGGCGGTCTGCCTTATGTTTATCCGCAGGGACGCCCGAACGGCTGGTATCAAGGCGAAAGTGTTGATAATATTGATGATTATTATGCTAAAGTCATTTTTGATGATAAATTCAAAAAATTAAAATCAGATTGTGCGCAGATTGTAAATCGAAAACTTAAAAAAGATAAATCCTCTTTGAAAAAAATGCGTATCAGTGATGATTTTGATAAATACAGGCTTTATGGCGATTTGATTATGGCAAATCTCTATAAAGGCAGGGATTATTCAAAATCTTTGAATGTTTTTGACTACGAAAATAATAAAGAAATTACACTTGAGCTTGATGAAACAAAGACCTTAAAGGATAATGCAAACAGGTTTTATAAACTTTATAATAAAGGAAAAACCGCTTATGAAAAGATTACTGAATTTTCTTGCGCGCTAAACGAAAATATTTTATATTACGAACAGATTTTATATTCACTTGAACTTGCTTCAAATATTGATGAACTTTTAGAGATAAAATCAGAAATTGAGCCAGAAAAAACACCAAAGTCACAAAAAAAATCTCTGCTAGAACCGATTGAAATTGACGGTTGTAAGGTTTATATAGGGAAGAATAATAAACAAAATGACCTGATTGTTTCAAAACTTTCTCGCGATGAGGATTTTTGGTTTCATACAAAAGACTGCGCAGGGTCGCATGTGCTTTTAAAATGTGAAAATCCTTCTGATAATTTGATTTTAGAATGCGCAAAACTTGCAAAACAATATTCTAAAGGGAGTCTATCATCAAAAGTTGGAGTAATTTATACAAAACGAAAATATCTGAGAAAACCGCCTAAAGCCAATTTAGGTTATGTGACTTACAAAAACGAGCGGGAAATTATCTTATAATTTGTAACCTGCAAGTTCGTCAAGTGTAATGTTAAAAAACTGCGCAAGTTTTATAAAGTTTTCTAATCCTATGTTAATTTTGCCGTTTTCAATACGTGCAATGTGTTCACGGCTGCAATCAATAGCTTCTGCAAGCTGTTCCTGAGAAAGCCCGAGACGTTTGCGATTTTCGCGTATTCTGTTACGGATTTGTAAACTATAATTTTTAAACTCTTGCATAATAACAATTATAGATTTATTATTTGTATAATACTGTGATTAATTAATCACATATTGGTAAAAGAGAGGATGTTTATGAGAAAAGCTTTTACACTTGCGGAAGTTTTAATAACCCTTGGAATTATCGGAGTTGTTGCGGCATTGCTTATACCGTCAACTGTTGAAAATTTGCAAAAACGTGTTGTCTTAAATCAATATAAAGCTTTTTACAGAGATTTTACCAACGCTGTTGATATGTTTATGCAGGATAACAATATAAGCAGTTTTTCCGAAACTCCGCTCGGCAATGCCGAACTTTCGCTTGATGAGAGAAAAACATATTTTATAAATAATTTTTTAAAGAAATATTTATCAGGTTCGGATGGCGAGTTTCAAACTATTAGAGAAAAGTATATGACTAACTCTGCTATACATAATATTAAACCTGATTATATAACTACAAAAGGTGTTGCGGTGCAATTTGATGACAGTATGTGGGATTCTTTATTTACTGTTTATTTTGATGTTAACGGTAAAAAAGGTCCTAATAAAGTTGGTACTGATACTTTTAGATTTTATTTTTATCCGCAAAAATCAGTGCCTCAAGGAGCACATCAGAAAGTAAAGGATTGGGATTGCAGTAATTGCGGAGATTGTTGCCGTCCTGATTTGAGACCTGATGCATCAGGATGGGGTTGTTGGCAGAGGATTATTCAAGACAGCTGGCAAATTAATTATTAATTTTATATAATCTGTTTATGGACGAGATTTTAAACATAAACGATAATATTGATATGGCGAGAAAACATATCATTGCACTTGTTGATTGTGATTCGTTTTTTGTATCCTGCGAGCAGGCTGTTAATCCAGAACTCAAAGGCAAACCTGTCTGTGTTATGTCAGGCCGCGGGCAGTGTGTTATTTCGCGTTCTAAAGAAGCCAAAAAGCTCGGTATAAGAATGGGAATGCCTTATTTTCAAATAGAGGGAGTGATGAAAAAAGCAATTTTTATTAATGCAAATCATGAACTTTATTCAGAAATTTCCAAAAAAGTTATGGCAGTTTTGAAAACTTTTAGTCCGCTTGTGGAAGTTTATTCAATTGATGAAGCGTTTGTTGATTTGACTGGGTTAGAGCGTTTATATAAGCGAAATTATCTTGAAATTGCGCAGATGATACGTGAAAAAGTTAAGGAAGATGTTGATATCCCTGTATCAATAGGGGTGAGTTCTTCAAAATCGCTTGCAAAACTAGCATCAGATAAGGCAAAAAAACTTGATGAGGGCGTATTTTTGATTGGCTCAAGAAAAATTACACCGCTTTTACAAAAGACAAGTATTGATGAGATTTGGGGAATTGGAAAGAATTTATCGCAGATGTTAAGAAAGCATGGAATTTTGACAGCTTATGAACTTATATCGCAGGATGATTTGTGGCTGGATAAGCAAATTGGGATTCGCGGCTTAGAGATGAAACATGAGCTGCTCGGCGAAATGATTTCTGCTGTATCAAATGAGGTTAAACTTCCAAAATCAATTCAAAAAACTTGTGCGCTTGCAAAATTCACATCAGACAAAGATTATTTGAAAAACTCTCTGAATTATCACATTCACAGAGCCTGCGTAAAACTTCGCAAAATAAACGCAAAATGTAAAGGTGTAAGTATATTTCTGCGCACCAAAGATTTTAAAGTATATTGCGAAAAGAAAGTTTTGAATGCAGGATGTGATTTTGAATTGGAAATTTCGGACATTGTATTTGAACTTCTTGATAAAATTTATAATCCGAATATTTTATATCGAAGTACAGGTGTAATCCTTGATACTTTTGTTTTGAATTCTCAAGAGCAAATGTCTTTGTTTGCAGATATCAGTGCAGATACCAAAAAAGAAAAACTTTCACAATGTTTGGATAAACTTGAGGAAAAGTTTGGAAAAGATATTATCCAGACTGGATTTATTAAAAAAGATGTTTAAAAAAAGCTCCCCTCAAGGGAGCTTTTTTACTGTACGCAGGACTTATTCAAAAATCCAGCCGTTTGTTAAATCAACTTTTATTGGTTTTAAAAGTTTGATATAAATTGTATCTTCAGGGCTTACATCAAGCTGTTCGCCTTTGAATACAAATCTGACAAACTTCATAAACCAGTTTCTGTCTTTAGTTATTTCGCAAACGCCGTTGAATGATACTGTCTGGTCGTTTGTAGTAGTCAATAGTGAGTTGTCAAATACAAGAACACCATTTCTGATAAACCACTTGCCTTCTCTTACATCAAGCATTTGACCTTTAAGATTTGCCCCTTTTCTTACCAGAATAAATTTTTCAGGTGTAACATAGTTTTCTGGTGCAATTGCAGTAAAGATTTCACCTGATTGCGATGACTGAGAACTTGCGTAATTGCTTAATTTAACAGGAACTAAAGTGCCTGCAGGGATTGTTCCGATGCTTCCCTGAACTACTGCGTTATCAATAATAAAGCCTTCTCCGACTTTCTTTCTCATAGCTTCTGCAAGTTTTGCGTTCGGATTAAGTTTTGCCTGTTCCATCATATCAAAAAGGATTGCTGCAACTTCAGCTCTTGATGCAGGTCTTTCAGCATCAATTCTGTTACTTGCAGATGGCATGGTCACAAGCATATCAAGAATTTGCGCTTTACCAGCAGGTACGACAAACCATTCAGGAACTTCATTTAAATCTATAAATTTTTTAGATAAAACTTCTTTGGCTTTCATTGTGCTGATTTGTTCAGTTGTTAAAGCATTAACTGCAACCGAAATTGATTCAGCTCTTGTTACCGTGTCAGCAGGTCTAAAAATATCTCCCTCTTGCGAACAAGAAATCAAATCAAAATATAATGATTTTTGAATGGCATCATAAGCCCAAAATGTCGGGTCAATATCTGTAAAGTTAACAGGCTGTGCAACTGTTGTGTGCTCTTGTCCTAAAGCTTTAATAGCCATAGATGCAAATTCTGCACGTGTAACGTTTTCGTCAGGCATGAATGTCCCGTCAGGATAACCCACAATAACACCCTGTTCTGTCAATTCTTGAATTTGTTTGAAAGCCCAATGTTCAGGTGTAACATCAGGATAAGCAAACGCGGGAACTGTCATAAATATGCCGACAGCCAACGATAAACACAATTTAAATAAATTTTTCATATCCACTCTCCTTTTTTATATAGTACAGGTAAAATGATATTACGGCAATAATCTTAACAATTTTGTAAAATTTTATTAACCTTAGTACCAAAGGTTCAGCAAAGCAAAATATTAACAGAATTTATTTATCGATACCGATTGAAGATACTGCATCTTTTAGCGGGCTTACAAAATTACCAAAAGATGTTCTAATAGCTGTCAAACAGGGCTTGCAATGCGACACAGAAAGGTATAAAAACTAAAAGAGAGGTAAAAAAAATTCCTACCTCTCTTTTATACTGGGCAAGGGTGGATTCGAACCACCGTAGTCTCGCGACGGCAGATTTACAGTCTGCTCCCTTTAGCCACTCGGGCACCTACCCTTACGTATATATATTAAATTTTCAAATATGTCTTGACTTTACCGTGTATTGCTCCGAGTGGCGGTACTTTGGATTACTTTCCCCATCGTCGAAAATTGATACTTAATCAATTTTCATCCGAATCTACTACCGTGTTACTCGGGCATCTACCCTTATTCTATTTTCAAAATTGCCTTTGACGGGATTTGAACCCGTGGCCTCTCCCTTACCAAGGGAGTGCGCTACCCCTGCGCCACAAAGGCTCAAATACATCTGACAATTATTTATAAAAAAATGCCGACTATAGGAATCGAACCTACAACCTACGGTTTACAAAACCGTTGCTCTACCATTGAGCCAAGTCGGCAAGTCACATTACTTATTCTAATCAAAAAAATTTTTACTGTCAAGAGGATTTTTAATTTTTTTTTAAAGTATAAGAATTCCAATTTTCAGGTAATTCATTTTCTATTATATTCAGTAATTCCCATGTTGGTTTTTAAAACCATTTGCAGTATAATAATTCTATGATAAAACATCTTGTGCCGATTATAATGCTTACAATATCAAATGTATTTATGACTTTTGCATGGTATGGACACTTAAGACATAAATCTGCTGCTTTAGGAGTTGTAATACTTGTAAGCTGGGGAATTGCTTTTTTTGAATATTGTTTCCAAGTCCCAGCAAACAGATTCGGGCATGAAGTTTATAATGCAGCACAATTAAAAACTATACAGGAAATAATTACACTTATTGTATTTAGTGTTTTTTCAGTTTTATATTTAAAAGAAGAATTTCGCTGGAATTATCTTGTCGGGTTTATTTTTATAATTTTTGCTGCGTTTTTCATATTTAAAAAATGGTAAAGCTTAATAGCAAAAAAAAATTTGTTTGATTTTAGTATAATTATGTTAATAAATAACAGTTTTTATATAAAACCTTCATTTGGAACAAACCACAGACATTTTCATGCTGGACCATTAAAAGAAAAGATTTATACAACTTCATATGTTTGTCGAGAAGATTTATACTTTGATGAACTTGTGGATTATATGATTGAAAACTATAAATCTTCTCCAAAAGTTAATGTATATTCTCTTGCCTGTTCTGATGGTTCTGAGGCTTGGACACTTGCTATGTTTTTAAGAGAAAGAAATGCTCATAAATTTTTGCCGATTAAGGGTGTGGATATTGAGCCTTCAATTTTAAGTAATGCAAATTCAAAATGTTTAAATGTTAGAAATTTAGAAATTGAACGATTAAAAAAATTTGGTATTGATTTTAGTAAATATTTTGAACCGTCAGATAAAAATATGTTGATTTTAGCTGACAGCATGGAAAATGAAACTAAAACTTATAGTGCAAGAGATTTTATAAAAAATGATTTTTTTGCAGAACGTAAAACTATATTACAAGAGGTAAGTGAAATGACAAATGAATACCCAAAAGTTGTTCTATGTCGGAATGTATTTCCATATATTGGTGATGACAATGAAAGTATTTATCATATAAAAGTTATTTCAGAAAAGCTTGCTAAAAATGATTTGTTTGTAATTGGTGATTATGACCGAAGCAAAAGATTTGTAGAAAATCTTAAAAATTTTGGTTTTACAAAAGTTTCTTATAATATGTTTAAAAAAATAAGATAGATGATAAACTATTTAAAAATATTTTTCCTCATTATAGTATGTAATAAAATATTAAGTTTTTTTGAGTGTATTAGCAAAATTTATTTTTATGATACTTATAGTAATGTGTTTATTAATCTGAGGAAATTATATGAGAATTAATGCTATTACAACAAACAATTATCAAAATCAGAATTTAAAACGAAATGTAAGTTTTAAAAGTGCAATATTTGCCTGTGCAGCAATGTCTGACTCTCATGGTGATACTAAAAATCTTGCTAAAGCTGAACTTGCATTAAATGATAACTATAAAAAAGTTTTTAATAATACAAATCCTCTTAATCCTAATGATACCGTAAAGTCATCAAGTATATATACTGCATTTATGCATTCAGGTGACTTTCTAATGAATGGTGCAGCAAAAGGTTATAGAGATAAGACTAAATGCAGTGCAGACTATCAATTTGCAGCATTGACTAAATTCTCGAATTTATTTGGTAAACGTATAAAAGAAGCTTTAGGTGATGAAGTTAAATATGATAAATACCTAGCTCTTGGAAATCATGATTTTGACGGTACTGACAGGGATTTATGGAAATATTTGAGAAATTCAGATTTTAAAACTGTTATTACTAACATCGATTTAGAGAAATCTCCTCAAGTGAAAGAATTGATGAATGAAAATGACAATATTGTAACTAAACAAATTATTTCTATACCTGATGATAAAAATGATTTGAGAGTTAAAAACGGGGATAAAGAACTTTTCCACAAAGTTATGATTCTTGGTGTTACTATACCTTCAATTCCTTTTTATAACCCAACATTACACCCTGATACCCACTTCCTTGATGAATGTAATAAAAAAGACGTTAAGCTTACTAAAAAAGATTTGATGAAAACACTTACATGTATCAGCAGAACTGTTCAGGAATTTAAGAAAGAAAATCCGAACGGTGCAGTTATTGTAATGTCACATACAGGAAATCCGATTTCTAATATGATTAGAAGTGCTGCACCTGAAATTAACTTTATATTTAACGGGCATGACCATGAAAATATAGTTCGTCATATAGGCAAAACAACAATTCAATCTCTTGGACAAAACAATGAACAGATTAAATTTTTCAAATTGTTCTTTGATGATTTTACAGAAGATGAATATGGTAATATAGGAGGCGGTGATTTAACCGTTATTGATAAATCTTCAACTTATAGTACCAAATATGCTAATGATACAAGACTTAGCAGTACTGAAATGCATAAATGGGTCAGCGAACATCTTGCAAAAGATGATGATGCACAAAATTATCCTGCAATGTTTTATAACTGTCCTGACCCGAAATATTCTGATTACAAAACACTTAAATATAACGAACATCAGGTAAGATCTTTAAATTCCCCTCTTGCAAACTTTTTAACATCATCTATTGCTTCGGAAATCAGAAGACTTGATGATATATATGGTGATGATATTGCAAGTATTGCAATTCAATCTTCCGTAATCAGAAGCGGAATTCAGGAAAAAATGAGCAACATGGATATGATACGAATATTCAACGGACTTGGCGAAAGTTTGTCTACACTTTCTGTTGGTACAGTATCAGGAAGTGAACTTGCAGGTATTATTGCAGAAAATATATATAGTAACCTGGAAACAGACAGAAACACAATGCTTCAATGGTCTGATATTCAGATAAACAAAGATTTATTAAAAGAAATTAAAGAGGGAAATTCTGATTGTTCCCCTCTTGATGCTATAAAAATAAGAAATTTAAAAACTGAAACCGCAATGAATCCGTCAACCTGGGAACCTGTTAAAGCTGATAAGACTTACAGAATAGTTTTACCGACAAAATATTTAATGAAAGATAGTTTAAAATATGTTCCAGTAATAAAAGATAGATTTAATGTTGTTGAAGATGAAAATTACAGAACCATGTCCCAGCTTTTGTGTTCATTAAACGACCATAATGGCGGTGTTACTTTTAAACCAAAATTTGCTGAAGAACGCGTGATTTATCATGAAATTTTAGATGCCGATAGTAATTAATTTATAGGTTTTTAGAATTCTTCAACTGATAGTGCTGGTGAAAATTGTATAAATATAGGATATCGTCACGATAATACAGATTACGCTTGTGCTAGAGTATATACAGATTTAAATACTGTTCTGGATGCATACAACACTGCAAAAAATAGTAACAACGATATAACTATTTGTCTATGTTAAATAATATTTTTATTGTATCTGTAAAGAACAATAGATTGTATGTTGGTTATGCCTTTCTGACAGTGCAAAATACTCTAATTATACAATAGAGTTTGCTTATGTTTACATTGAAATTGTACATGAACAGTCAGTTTGATTTCTTTAAACAGACAGATTGATTATTTTGGCAAGTTAATATTAAATTTTTATGGTAAACTTAATATATGAAATTCTTATTTTCTCATCGGAATTTTCCTGCACAATTTAGACACATTCTTTTAGAGCTTGCACAAGATCCAACAAATGAAATAGTTTTTTTGACAGGAACTCAAAATAATATCGAGATTAAGGGGGTAAAAAAGGTTGTATATAAGCTTAAACGTGAAGTTCCAAAAAATTGCCACAGATATTTGAGACAATATGAAGAAGCAGTAATTCATGGACAAGCAGCAGCAGAGGCAGCAATTAGTCTAAAACTGCAAAGATTTATTCCTGATGTGATTTATGCACATTCGTGGGGAAATTCAATGTTTTTGAAAGATGTTTTTCCAAATACTCCTCAATTGAATTATTGTGAATGGTATTATAATGCAAAAGGTGCTGATATAGGCTTTAATGGTGAGGTTGTTAACGAAGACAGATTGGCTTTGACTAAATGTAAAAACGCACAGCTTTTAATTGATTTAGTTAATTGTGACAAAGGCATTTGTCCTACTCAATGGCAAAAAAAACAAATTCCTAAAGAATTTCACAATAAAATTGAAGTAATTCATGATGGAATTGATACAGATTATTTTATACCTGATGAAAATGCTGTTTTAAAAATTCCGAATACTAATATAGAATTAAGTGCAAAAGATGAAGTAATAACTTATGCAACAAGAGGTATGGAACCTTATAGAGGTTTTCCCCAATTTATGGAAATTGCAGAGAAGTTACTGAAATTGCGGCCAAATTTGCATGTTGTAATAGGTGGAGAGGATAGAGTTTGTTACGGCCCAAAACCTAAAAACGGTTCGTTTAAAGAAATAATGTTGAATAAGCTTGAACTTGACCTGAGCAGAGTACATTTTACAGGTGGTTTACCATATGGAGAGTATAGAAAGCTTTTACAAATATCATCTGTGCATATTTATTTGACTTATCCGTTTATTCTTTCATGGTCATTATTAGAGGCTATGTCAACGGGTTGTTCTATTGTTGCATCTAAAACCGCATCGATTGAAGAAGTTATAAAGCACAATGAAAACGGATTGCTTGTAGATTTTTATGATATTGACGAATTTGTTAAACAAATTAATTATTTGTTGGATAATCCGCAAGAAAATTTAAGAAAAAATGCACGACAAACAGTTGTCGATAATTATAATCTTAAAAAACTATTGCCAAAGCATATTGAGATTTTGAAAAGTTTGGCAAAATAGTCACTATTTAATTGACACCGCTTCAGACCAGTATTTAATTATCGGATAAATAAAGAACTCAATAATTCTTCGTTTTCCTGTTTTTATTTCAGCGGATAATCCCATACCGGTTGAAATTTGTTGTTCTTTGCCGTCAACTATTAGGGATTTGGTCACAGGTGTAATAAAAACATCATAAATAAGCCCTTGTTTTTCATCTTCAATACTGTCTTTTGATACTTTCTTAACTTTACCCTCTATCATACCATATTTTTGGAAATCAAACGTATCGAT
Organism: uncultured bacterium; assembly: GCA_948964545.1. Classification (GTDB taxonomy): domain Bacteria; phylum Cyanobacteriota; class Vampirovibrionia; order Gastranaerophilales; family Gastranaerophilaceae; genus Stercorousia. Next base: position 604,037 of record CAREDV010000001.1, read on the forward strand.
TTTAACCTGTACAGACATACCCTCTTTTACAAACCCTATATCTTTATTTAAGACAGATACTTTCAAAACTAATGGAGAATCCGCAGGTACAATTGAAATTACTTTTTCAGCAGGGGTAACAACACCGCCTATAGTATGAACAAGCATTGTATTAACATAACCGTCAACAGGAGAGATAATGTTTTGCTGCTGTTTTTTAAATTCAATTTCTTTGATATTAGCTTCCAATTCATTTGCTTGCTTATCTCTATCTGCAAGCTGTGTTAAATTCTGTGTTCTGAAATTTGATTTTATATAATCTGCCTCTTTTTGAATTCCTCTGATTTGGGCATTTAAACTTTCAATTCTGCTTCTGTAATCCATGTTTTCAGAGTGAACTCTGTCTAAATCATTTCTCGCAATAATATCTGAAACTTCTTGCATTCTGCGTTCTTTATCTAAATTTAAGTTTAATTGTTTTTGGTAATTGCTGATTTCTTCGCGTAATCTTTTTATTTCAAAGTTTTTTGCAGCCAATTGGTTTTGCAAATCAGCATAAGCTGATTTTGTGAGTTCGTTTTGGGTATATGAATTTGCATCATCTTTTATTATATCGCCTTTGAGCCTTTGTCTTTCAATATTTATATAATCTAAATTAGCCTGCAAGGATTGTAATTGAGGCTGAGTTGTTGAAGTATCTATTTCAATTAATGTTTGCCCTTTTTTTACAAAATCACCTTCTTTAACATGGATATCTTTTACAACACCTGTTTCAAGAGGTTGAATAATCTTAATCTCGCCGTCAGGGATAACTTTACCGCGTGCAGTTACAACAATATCTACTTTTCCGAAGAACAGCCATAATGCAGTGAAAAAGATTAGAGTTATAATAATCCAAAAAGTTGTTCTGCCAAAAGGATTGATAGGTTCTTCCTGAATTTCTGAGATAATTGGCAAAAATTCGTGGCTGTCGTCTTTTTCTAAAAATTTATCTAAAAACTTAATCATTTTAAAGCTCCTTGTTGAGTATAAAGATTATAATAATATCCGCGTTTTTGCATTAATTCATCGTGAGAGCCGACTTCAATTATATTACCTTTGTCCAATGCCACTATAATATCGCAGTTTCTGACAGTGGAAAGTCTGTGAGCAATAATAAACATTGTTCTGCCCTGTTTAATTTTATCCAGATTTTCCATAATTACACGTTCTGATTCGTAATCCAATGCAGAAGTTGCCTCATCGAAAATAATAATTTTCGGATTTGTAATCAATGCACGTGCAATTGCAATCCTTTGTCTTTGACCGCCCGACAAAGTTGAACCGCGTTCACCAACTATTGTCTCATATCCTTCAGGCATTTCAGAAATGAATGAATGTGCTCCTGAAATTTGTGCAGCTTGTATAATCATTTCAATAGGAGCATCAGGTTTGGGCATTGCGATGTTATCACGTATAGTTCCTGAAAATAAATAATTTTCCTGTAATACAACCCCAATATTATTTCTAAGCCATATAGGGTTCATTTGTCTTACATCAACTTCATCTATATAAATTGTTCCCTCAAACGGTAAGTATAATTTTTGAATAAGTTTTGTTATTGTACTTTTACCTGAACCGCTTCTGCCTACAAGACCAACACTTTGACCGGCTTTTATATTTAGATTAATTTTATTTAAAACAATGGGACTGTTTGGGTTATATTTAAAAGAAAGATTTTCTATTCTGACAGAGCCGTCGATTTTGGGCAACGTAATAGCTTTTGATGATGTAACTTCAACAGGATTATTCAAAATGTCGCCAAGTCTGTCAACACCTAATAATACCTGTTGAAATTCATTCCATAAATTTACAAGTCGCATAACAGGTGCAATAAATTGGTTTGCAAACATTTGAAAAGCTATTAATTGACCGATTGTTAATTCATTTTTAATAACAAGAGTTACACCAATCCAAAGAATAGCTATCGTCATCATCTTTTGGAATAAATTGGATAAGTTCCCTGCAAAATTACTCATAATTGATAAATTAAAACCTGATTTTACATAACGACCCAGATAATCATTCCATTTTTTCTGCATAATTCCTTCAATAGAAAGTGATTTAACCGTCTGCACACCTGTAACGGCTTCTACAAGATAAGAATTTGATTGGGCAGACATTTGGAATTTGTTTTCTAATCTTGCTCTTAACTCAGGTGTCATTGTTACATATAATATTCCGATTAGTGCAATGATTACGAGTACAACAAATGTCAAAATTCTGCTGTATACAAACATTACAATAAGAAATACTGTTGAGAAAAATAAATCGATTATGACCGATACAGATTTGTTTGTTATAAATTCTCTTATTTGGTCAAGTTCACGAACTCTTGATATAATATTACCGACTTTTCTTGACTCAAAATAAACAAACGGCAACGCAAAAAGATGATGGAAAAGTTTTGCACCAAGCTTTGCATCAATCTTATTTGCGGTATGAATAAATATATAATTTCTTGTTAAATTTAAAAGAAATTCAAACAAAGAAACCGCAACGAATGCAATCCCGAGTACATCAAGTGTAGACATACTTCGGTGAACAATAACTTTGTCAAGAATAACCTGCGTAAATAACGGTGTTACAAGCCCGAACAGTTGGACGACAAACGAGCCAAGCATAACTTCAGCTATTATTCGTTTGTATTTCATTATCTCAACAAAAAACCATTTAAATCCGAATTTTATCTGTTCATTCATTAGTTTATGAGACAGAATAATTATTTCACCGGTACCAATTTCTTTCAGTTCCTTAAAAGTAGCTTCTTTTGCCTGTTTTTCTTCAGGTATAAAAATTAAAGCTTTTTGATTATCAAAATCAGGCTTTAAAATAACGCCAAAGGTTTTATTTTTTAATACAAAAATAGCCGGGAAAGGATATTTTTTTGCATCAATAATATCTATATTTTTGATTTTCGCTTTAAATTCTGCATTTTTTGCAATCAGCAAAAGTTCTTCTACTGAAATTTCTTTGTCTTCAATACCGTTTTCTCTAACAATAGAACGCAGGTCAATATTAATGTTATTAACTCTACAAATTATTTCAAATGCTATTAGACCGCTTTGTATCATAAGTCTGCTCCTGACATTATTTTCATTTCTTCAAGTTTTGAAGTTATATTGATTATATTTTGTTCCAATTCGTATTCCTGATTGAGTAAATCCGCTTTAGCAGATAAAAGCTGGTTTTGGTCTGCAAGTTTATATGCTCTCAATTTACCGACATCGTTTAATTTCTCTTTTACTGTAGATAACAGTTGGCGATTTATATCTAATTCTTCGTTATACGTTTCATATGCCTTGCAGCTTTTTTTGTATTTATTTTCGAGTTCACTTAGTTTCTTTTCTTTTTCCACTTTTAATTTTTCAATTTCTAATTTTGTTTTTTCTCTGTTTGCACGATTTTTGAAACCGTCAAAAAATACATACTGAGATGAAATCCCAACAACAAAACTTCTCTGACCGATGTCTTGAATTGATGAATAGTAATTATTAGGGTTTTGACCGTACAAAGAATAACCTGTGTAAAATCTGAAAGAGGGCAATAATTGTCGTTTTAATATACTTAATTCTGATTTCTTTTTGTCAATTTCAAGATCATAATATTTTGCTTCATCTGATAAATAAGAATCAAATGAAAAATTATAATCTGTTTTATTAATTTCAGTTTCTATAATATTTTTAGAACTTACTTCCACAATGTTGGGTTCTGTTTCAGGCTCAGAATTTACACTGTGTACATACAAATTTGATATTTCATAGTCATTTTTAGTATAGTATGACAAATCTTCCAACGCATTCTTAAGTTCAAGCTTTGAAGTTTCAATGTCATTTTGAGTTTTTGCAATTTTAACAGCTTCATCCATAACTGAAAGTTTGTCGTTCATTCCTGCTTTATACATTCTTTCTTTGTTAGAAAACATATTTTTATATAAGGAAAGAATTTGCGATTTTGTATTTATAGCATTATTATGTTGTTCGACTTTGCTGTATAATTCAAGAATTTTCAATTTTAAATCTCGAAGCTGAATATTATAATTAATTTCTTTTTGAGCAATATCTTGTTTGGCAATATGAACTTTTTTTCCTTGAACACCAAAATCTAAAATATTATAAGAAAGGGTCATATATAACATATCCCTAAATTGAGTATAAGGTGTAATCATAGTGTTTCCGGCATAAGCAAATGTGCCTCTGCCATTCATCAAATCTTTGTTGTATTCTGTGTTAAATTGCATACTCAAACTCGGATACCAGTCTGCACGCACAGCTTTTAACTGCGCCTTGCTTATACCAATATCCAGCTCTGACATTTTTAAATCAAATGAATTTTTTATTGCTGTGTCTAATGTTTGTTTATATGTTAATTCTGTACCCGTTGTCATTATTTGAGACAGAAAAATTGTTAAGAGAACTAAGTATATTTTCTTTTTCATATTTATATATATAAAAAACAGGGCGAGAGCCCTGTTTTAAACTAACTATGCCAAGCAGATGTAACAAGGTTCATCAAATCCGCATTGTTTTTAACAGATTCAATACCTGTAAATTCAATTGCATTATTGTTTGCATAAGCTGTCATATTTTGAATTAATGCGTTTATATCTGCATCTGTCATATAAGAACCGTCATTTAATTCAAATCGTTCTATCAATTTGCTTTTATCAGAACCAAACTGGTTAAGAACAGTAATCTGATCAACTCCTGCGTTTTCACCGTAATCAATTATGAGGTTGTTATTTGTATCTTTATAAATAGCAATATTAGTTTTGTTAACTTGCTCACCGAGTTTTACAACATCTTGTTCCCCTGCATATTCGTTAACGGTATCTATACCATCACCTTTATTGAATAGGAATGTGTCGTTACCTGTCGAACCTGATAAGAAATCGTCACCAACTCCGCCTACGAGTGTATCATCGCCGGCACCGCCATATAATGTATCGTTGCCTTCACCACCAAATAAGTAGTCAGAACCGCCATAACCACGTATTTCATTATCAGCAGAACTTCCTATGATAACATTATTCAAATTATTCCCATATGCATAAGTATTAGCCCTTTTACCTTCAATTGTAAGGTTTTCAACATTATCTGGCAATTGATAATTAATATCTGAAATTATGGTATCTATACCTTCATTTTCATTTTCAATAACAACATCTGTTGCATTACCAACATAATAAGTGTCATTGCCTTTACCACCTATCATAACATCTCTGTTTGCTCCGCCATCAAGTGTGTCATTTCCGTCACCACCATATAATGTGTCAGAGCCAGCACCGCCAGTTAAATAGTCATCAAATTTGCCACCATATAAAACATTGTTATTATCATCACCATTTAAAACATTATTATATGAATTCATAGTGATTTCTTTAACCAATTGATACGTAGAAGCTTCATTATTGCTTATTGTACCGTTATATATTTTTTGACTTAATAAGTTTTTATTATCGTCATAAATATATTCGTATTTTACAGATTCAATTAAATTGTCACCCTGATAAGTATTGGTTAATATCAATTTCCCTGTTTCTTCATCATAAGTATTAATTTCTTTTTGAGAAATTACCTGATTATAACTTCCATCAGCCAATAATGTACAATTATAAGTTATTTTTTCAGCAACCATATGATCTGAATTATACATATACGTATGAATTTGTGAAAGTTTAGTTTTCCAAGTGTTATTTTCTTGGTAACCGCTTTCGACAGATTCTTTTGTCATTAAACCTGTTTTGCTATCATATTCAAATGTTACTGATTCTGAAACATGCAATTGCCATACATTATTTACTCTGTATCCGGATTTTGTAACTTTATTGGAAATTTTATTTAAATTGTTATAAGTGTAAGTAATTTCGTCTTTGTATTTTACATATGTATCATTTTCATCCATGTAACCTATATTATATGTTGCAGTTGCGACTTGCCCAATAGAATTATAAGTATATACATCTTGAACAGCTGTGTATTTAGTATAAGTTCCGTTTGCTTTTTGATGCCATCTAGCCTCTAAAGCTTGAGTTAACTTACCATTAGTATTGTATGTATAATCAAATTGAGAAATATTTTGTTGAGTAGCTGTTTCTTTTTCAAGTGTTCTTGTCAATAATCCTGTATTGGAATTATATGTATAAGTCGTGATTGTATCAGGTTGTTCTGTTCCACTGATATATTTTTCAACTGTATTAATTTTGTTATTAGATGAATATATTGTTTTTGTATTCATTGTTCCGTCAGAATTATATAAAATTTCTTCTTTTAAAGAACCATCATTGTAATATATTCTATCCATTGTTGAAGATACTGAATTATCAGAATAAACTGTATTATTTTTTATACCAGTTGATGATACAAAGAATTTTTTGCCGTCAATAATAGTGCCATTAGCAAATACAAATTGCTCAATTCTGTTATCAGGATTTATATTTGAATCTTTGATTATTATTTTGTCATTAGTATCTATTATGGAAACAATTAAATCATTTCCTGATTTTGTAAATTTAACATCTTCAACATTTATTCCAGTACCAAAACTTATTGAGTCAGTATATTTATAGACAGAACCGCTTTCTATAATTGTGTCTTGACCATCTCCACGATTAAATATATATGTGTCACTGCCTTCACCGCCTTGTAAAGTATCATTTCCTTTTTTACCTTCAATGATATTATTACCAGTATTCCCTGTGATAATATTATCCATTGTGTTTCCAGTAGCTTTTATGTTTTTTGTACCTGAAAGAGTAAGGTTTTCTACATGGTTTGTTAATGTATAATTAACAGATGCAATAACTGTATCAATACCTTCATCAGCCATTTCTTTAACAAGCGTTGTTTTATTATCTACAATGTATGTATCATCATCTTTACCACCATAAAGTGAATCTACTCCGCCGCCGCCGTAAAGTGTATCATTACCTTCAGCACCTCTTAAGATGTTACTGCCTGAGTTACCTTGAATGTAATTACCCAGTTTATTTCCTCTTCCGTCAATATTGTTATTTCCAGTTAAGATAAGATTTTCTACATTAGCGTTAGTGATTGTATAAGTAATGCTTGATTTAACAGTATCAATGCCTTCATTAGCGTACTCATATATAGTATCATTTGCATTAGATGCGTTAATTATATATGTATCATTACCTTTGCCACCATATAATTTATTTGTTCCGTCTTTGCCATCAATAATATTATCATAGTCATTTCCTATAATAGTGTTATCTAAGGCATTACCACGACCATTTATTGCACCTGCTTCTGCATATAAATATAAGTTTTCAACATTATCAGCTAATTCATATGAACAACTTGCAACAACAGTATCATTACCTTCATTTTCATTTTCAATAACAGTATCATTAATAGTTTCTACATAATATTTGTCGTCACCGGTTCCTCCAATCATGATATCATTACCTAAACCACCATATATTACGTCATTCCCTGCTCCTGTTGAAATAAAATCGTCACCGGCATATGCGTGAATTGTATCATTACCAGATGTACCATATAATGTATTATTTCCATTTGTGCCTTTGGAACTTGTTAATGCTTTCATAATACTATTATCAGTTACTGAATAGATGCCCCCATTGTAAACGATTAAAATTTCTTCAATTCTGTTAGATGCACTCAAGAACCAGTTTTTAACAGTTATACTATCAGATGTGTTTTTGATTTTGATAACTAAATCCGTTTTGTCACGACGATATGTAAGATTTTTTGGATTTGTATTGCCACCTATAATTAATTTATCATTCCCTGCGTAATCATAAATTATATCTTGTCCGTCACCGGGTTGAAAATAGTAGACTGTATCCCCTTTTTTATTAACTATCACATCATTACCTTTGCCGGCATTAATTCCATCTTTACCATTGTTGGTAACTATTACTTCTGAAGTTGAACCACCATTGATAGTGTCATTACTATCCTTGTCAATACGGACATTTGAAATTTGTTCTGCATTTAAAGTTAAGCCATCAGAAAATCTAAAAGTTTCAACTCTTTGGTTTTCAGAAACATACCAATTTTTTATTGTTAATTTATCATCAGTAGTATTTAATGCAAATACAAGATCATCTCCAACTCGGCTTATTGTAACATCTTCAATAGTTATGTTTTTCCCAAATATAACTATATCATCTCCTGCATCAACAATTTCTTTTTTGCCGGCTTCAACCCATTTTGAATAAAATTCAGAATAAATATTATCTTGAATCCAAACTTGTTCATATACAGTTGCCCATTTCTCTTCAACAATGGTATCTTTGCCTTCACCTTCATAGATATATGTGTCGTTCCCGCCACCACCTACGAGTGAATCATCACCTTCACCGCCAATAAGAGTATCGTTTCCATCACCGCCGTAAAGTGTGTCATTTCCTCTGCCACCATGCAAGAAATCATCGCCGCCGTTTCCATATATAAGGTCGTTACCATCCATACCATAGATAATATCTGCAGTATCTCCACCAGCAATTTCATCGTCGCCTTCTGTGCCAATAACATACAGTGGCATTGTGCCTTCTATATAAGTGAAGTTGCCATTTTTAAATTTCAAACCACTGTTTATATAGTTTATTAGCTGAGCTCCATAACCAAGTTTTTTAATTGCATTTGCTAATCTTGTCACATCTAATGAGCCGTCATCAGCAAGCATTTTAGCAATAATATATGATGCATTAAAAACATCAGAATCTGCTGTATTTTTTATAATATTTTCATAAGTATAATCACTATAAATTATACTGTCTGTTCTATAATCATATGCAATATCAAATTTATCTGCAACTCCTGTTTGTGCAATAAATTGGACGAATAATTTGTTTTTCAATGATTCATAAGCATAAGTAATATTGTTAGATTGAAATTCACCCATGTCAGTTATATCAAGTCTAATTAATTTAGACAAAATAATCTTTTGCATTTCTTCGCCTGTTTTGTTTTCACCAAGCCACATTGACATCATATTGTCAAATTGATTATAAATATCATTTGAGTTTGTCATAGATGCCATTTGTTTAATAAGAGCTTTTAAATTATCGTTTTGAGAAGCCGCAAGCTGTAAATCAATAGAATTACCGTAACCTCTCAACCACGGCAAATCAATAACATCTGCATCTAAAATATAATCATCGCCATAAACCGTGTACATATCATTATATTGAGTCGCAACGTCATATAAATTTTTTTGACTTCCATCAGTATAAGTAATTGTTGCTTTTTCTGTAATAATGTTATTGTTATTTATTTCACTCATTTTTGAAGAATTTAAACTTATTGATTGAATACCCGTTTCTGTTGCAGTTTTTAATTCACCATCATCAGTAACACCATTTTCATTCAAATCTTGCCATACTCTGATTTTATTAAAATCAGCATCTTTTGAATCAATAATTCCATCGCCGTTAGTATCGAGTTCTTTTAACTCTTCAAATCCAGTTTTTTCGGTAGAACCGAACATTTCGGACTGATTGTCAATTTTATCGTTTCCGTTTTTATCAATAGCAAGAATAGCTTCGTTTTTAGAAATCCAACCGGTTTGTTCACGGAATCCATCATTATCTACATCAAAATATATTTGACTGTTATTAATATCTATTGTTTCGATTCCCTGTCCGTCAAGGTCGATTGCCATTGGATTTGTCCCTTGATGTTTTAGCATGAATGGATATTCTGAATAACCATTCATATAACCATAATTCATATGAATAATTTCTCCAAAAACTTGGTTAAATTCATCAGCAAAATGTGATGGGTTAGCAATTGTATCTGGGAAGTTAACTAGTTCTCCATTTTGATTTATAACTGAATTTGGGAAATTACCATTGTCTATCCCATTCCAATTATATATAAGAGGATTATTAATCATATCTAACATTTGGGGTGTCAACCCAGGAGAATTTACCGCTTGTGTAGCAATGTTGTATATGAGATTTTTAGGCATATTTTTCATTAATTCTTTAGCTTGTTCATAATTTTTATCTTTCAAAGCTATGAATAATAGAGCTTCTTTTGACATCATTTTGGGTTTTGAGGTATAGTGCTCTACTGTTGGATTTTCTTCTGTTTTACCAGATGATGGCATAGTTACATTATCTGGGGCTTTTGTATCTGGTTTAGTATATCCATCTTTTAGTATACCTTTAGTTTTATCATACATATCTCCTACATATGCAGATTTTTCGGCAGATAATTTAAAATAATAATTACTATCATCTTCAAATTTTATACTTATACCGTCTATAGATTTTGTTTTCATAAGTGCAGTTCTTATTCTTTCGCCCAAACGATTAAAATATGAAGCAGTTTCGGAAGGTATGGTTGTTATATTAGGGTCATTATTTGCATTATTTAAGTCATAATCGTTAAAATTATCTGGCAAATGTCCAGAATAAGAATGATATATAAGATCAACTAATGGGCAAAATTTACCAATGTGCTCTGACAGAAATCCCATAAAATTATCTGGTCCTGGAACATAATAATTTTGTCCTAAATTCGTTCCAGCATTCCCCACAATATCAGTGTCTGTAATATAATTGATAATACGGTCTTTATATGTGTCAGGGTTATCACTAATAAATCCGTACCCAAGTTCGGTTGCCGCTTTTTGTATCCATGGTTGTATGCCATATCCATTATTTCCGATAGATTCTTTGTCATGCAACACTGCCATTGCGTCAGCTAACGATTTACCCAATGAATTCCCAGTAAATATAACTCGTTTATCTTGAATTAAATTTTTTATAGTAGAGTCGTTGTTATAAAGATAATCTAAAACTCTCAATTGGTCAGGCACTTCACCTCGCAACATTTGAAGGTCAGAATTTAAATCATCATTTTCTTGTGGTTGTGTACCTCGTATAACAAACATTATAGTATCACCTTGTTCAAAAATCTCAAAATATAAACCTTTTAGATTAATATCAGTTAATTCGTACACATTAGCCTTTATAGTCCAGCCTAATGGATACGTTTTACCATTAGGGTCATAAATGTAATCACTGAAATCTCTTGAATCATTCCCAAATTCTATTAAATTTTTTTGCTCAGTTGCTGTTAATGTCATAAATTACTCCTTTATATTATCTAACCTAAAAATATATCCATAAGGCAAATTCTTATATATATGTGTTCCAATAAACAATATTGTATTTTCATCTATTTTTATTGGTATACTAGAAGTTAATATGGGTTTTGGCATCTTTTTTACAGGATAATTTATCCAAGTTTGTGTATCAATGAGTTCTGCTCGTCTTCCAATACCATTCGCAACAAATACATATCTATTTTGAAGTAAAATTAAATCTGTATTTGAATGGTTGCCAAATGCATATTTTAATTTTTGACCAATAATTTTAGATATATTGCTATTTGTATCATATATTTCTAAACTTTGATCGCAATCTTTCCACCACCAGTAAGTCTTTTTAAAATCACTTTTATAAAGTGGCATAATATTATGTTTATAAATATTGTAATCCAAAACTCCATTATCAGAACCTGACCCTGATTTTTTATAAACACGACCGCCAACTATTAAAATTTTATTATTAGGTAGTCTAATCTGTCCAGCCGCTACTTTAGGGATTATGCTTTCTCCCACTATATTGTAACTATTATCGTTAAAATCAAACTTTTCTACCTTATTTGTATATATAAAACTAGAACCTGAATAAGGTTTTATAATATTATTCAATTTTCCATATGGATAATTCTTCTGAACCATACCTTTTGTTACATATACAGAATCATCAACATTTATAAGATTTGCACTTATTCGGGCATAATTAATATCTATTCGTTTATAATCTTTTGTGATTGAATTGTATATTGCTCTTTGTGAAACAATATAACCATTATCTAATAATACACTATATTCAAATCTTTCAGGTAAAGTATCGGTAATAACAAATTTACTTTCTTCGGGTATGTACATTTCAACATCATTTGTATAACGTTCTTTATTAGTACTCATACCTCCAAGAATAACAACTTTACCATCTTTTAATAAAAAGGAAGAATGTCCGGCACGTTTGTGGTTTAAAGCTCCAGTTGCTCTAAAAACATTTTCTTTTGGATAATATATTTCTGCTGTTTCTTGATATTGTTTATTCCCATAGCCGCCCGAAATTAACACATTTCCATCCGATAATAATATAGCAGAAGTCGTAGTATCTCTTGGAACAACCATTTTACTGGTTTTTTCCCAATGTCCAACTCCTTTATCTAAAAAAGGAAATATATCATCTATTTCTTTATCATTACAATAAAATGCAATACCCACAATAGTCAAAAAACAGATTAAAAAGATTAATTTTATTTTTTTTGATATTTTTCTCATCACTTCCACTAACCCTATCGCGAATACGATAGCATATTGATTTTAATTTGTCAATTAGACAAAAGGTATAAATTTATGCCGCAAGCTGTAAATCAATCGAATTACCATAACCTCTCAACCACGGCAAATCAATCACATCCGCATCTAAAATATAGTCACCGCCATATACAGTGTACATATCATTATATTGAGTGGCAACGTCATACAAATCCTTTGTTGTGCCGTCGTTATAAACAACAGTAGCTTTTTCAGTAATAATATTATTGTTGTTAATTTCGTTCATTTTATATGAATTTGTAAGAATTGATTTGATTCCAGCCTCAGCAGCAGTTTTTAATTCTCCTTCATCAGTAACCCCATTTTCGTTCAAATCTTGCCATACGCGTATTTTATCAAAATCGGTATCATTGGCATCAATAATTCCATCACCATTTGTATCGAGTTCTTTTAACTCTTCAAATCCCGTTTTTTCAGTAGAACCAAACATTTCGGACTGATTGTCAATTTTACCAAATCTCCTTTCTGTATACATACCATAACTCGGAGTATTTATTTTGGAACAGGTTTTACAACATTTGTGTCAGTTTTGTATCAACTTTAAAATCTACAATAAAAATGCTGACAAATATGGGCAAAATATCAAAACGGACTTGTCGAAATAATCAAACTGGACTTAAAAATACACTCATTTTTGCAATTCAGGGACAGGGCGGAAACGCAATAAAAAAGAGCCCTTTGACGGACTCTTCTTTATGGAGCGGGAGACGAGGCTCGAACTCGCGACATCCTCCTTGGCAAGGAGGCATTCTACCACTGAATTACCCCCGCATTGGGTTACTTCTTTATTATACATGAACATTTTTTTTTTGCAAGTACTTTTTATATTTTATATTGAAATTTTTTAAAAAATATTTTATAATAACAATACAAATATAATAAAGGAAAATGTATGAAAAATGTATTTTATAGGAATTCGGGGGGGGGGCAGCTCAACCGCATCTCGGATATACTCTTGCTGAAGTTTTAATTACACTTGGAATTATTGGTGTTGTTGCTGCAATCACAATTCCGTCATTTATTGCTAAATATCAAGAGAGAGTATATATTTCTAAAATTAAGAAGGTATATTACACTCTTGATCAGGCTGTAAGACGTGCAGTTGATGAACATGGCCCTGTTGATACATGGCCTATTGATCCTGGTAATGATATGTATCTCAGAGGGCAAGAGATAACGCAAATTATTTTACCATATTTAGATGGAGTTAAAATTTGTAAATGGGAAAATAAAATGTCATCTTGCTTTGCTCCTGATTATAAATATAAAACTCCAACAGGTGGAAGTTCTCCCATTTGGCCAAATAAAAATACAATGTTTATGTTAAAAGATGGAGCTTCGTATAGTATAACCAGTCAAAATACTAGTACTTGGTGTACAGGTAAAGCAAACGATTATGCAATAGATTGTGGAACAATTACTGTTGATATTACAGGTTCTTCTGGACCTAATGTCGCTGGAAAAGATTATATTAATTTTATGTTAACAAAAACAGGAGTAATGCCTTCTGGGCGTAAAGGCGGTTATCATACAAATTCTTTTGAAAAAGGATGTTTAGAACTTTTTTATAATTGTTCTGCCTGGATAATTTATAACGATAACATGGATTATTTGCATTGCCCTGAAAAACTCGGTTGGAATAAAGCAAGCAGCTGTAAGTAAAATTTTTGTTTTAAACAGCAGCAGGGTCTTCTACAGTATCCAGTGAACGAACATTAATGTCTATTTTGTCGCTAAAATATCTTTTTAAAGAATTTACAAGTTCATTTGTGCTTTCAACCCAGAACATTGAAGCCGTCAGAACTTTTACATTATTATTATTCAAATCTTTCAGCTTAAATGTTACAGGGTCTGAACCAGAGTGCTGACACAAGATGTTTTTTAAGGCATGAAGTTCTTCATACTTAAATTCATCTGTTAAAGTTATTGTAAAAATGTTTGAATTATCAACTGTTTTTACGGTCTCTACGATAAGTGAAGGCGGTTCATCTTCACTTCGTTTGCTAACTTTGCCAGATATAATTACTCGCTGTTCATTCTGCAAATAATTTCCATATTCAGCGATTTTGTGATTAAACGCGATTACATCAATTTTTCCAGTTAAATCTTCTATAGTTACAAATCTTATAAATTTTGTCGGATCTTTTTTGGTCGGAATCTGTTTTGTTGCAGTAACAAGCCCGCAGATTGTAACAATTTTTTCGTTAGGCAGATTATTAATTTCTGTAATTTTATGTGTCATTAAGAATGGCAATTTATCTCTAATAGTTGAAAGCGGGTGGCTTGTAATATAGAAACCCAAAAATTCTTTTTCAAGGTTTTGAAGTGTTCGAGCATCGTATTCTTCATCAGAGCCTGAGAGCTGGAATTTAGCATCTTCTATGGCTGATGTGTCGCCGAGCATGTCAAATAAACTTCCCTGACCTGATTCACGTGCTTTTGTTTCTTTGGAAGCTGTTGCTGTAATGTATTCAATATTATCAATAAGTTGTTTTCTGCTTTTTTCAATATTTGCAAAAGCACCTGCTTTAATCAAACCTTCAAGAGTTTTTTTGTTTGAACATTTTATATCCAGGCGTTTTACGTAATCATATATAGATTTGAAATCACCGTTTTCTTCACGTTCTTTAATAATTTCTTCAATTACACCTTCGCCGACTTGTTTAATTGAAGCTAGACCAAAACGGATATTATTTCCATCAGGTGTAAAAGTTGCTAATGAGTGGTTAATATCAGGAGGAAGAACTTTAATATCTTTTTTTAATGCTTCTTCAATGTAAAGCTGAGTTTTTTCAGCATCGCTAGATACACTTGATAATAATGCTGATAAGTATTCAACAGGATAGTGGCATTTCAAGTATGCTGTCTGGTAAGCAACAAATGCATATGCTGCCGAGTGTGACCTGTTAAAACAGTATGAAGCAAAAGCAAGAATTTGGTTAAATAGCGCTTCTGCATCTTTTGATGACATGCCATGCTGTGCAGAACGTTCGATGAATTTACCTTTTTGTTTTTCCATTTCATCGACTTTTTTCTTACCCATCATACGACGAACCATGTCCGCTTGTCCGAGTGAGTAGTCAGCCAAAACCTGGAATACCTGCATGATTTGTTCTTGATAAACGATAGTTCCGTATGTATCTTTTAATACTGGTTCAAGAAGCGGATGGGCGTATGTAATTGCCTGACGACCATGTTTTCTTTCGACAAAATCGTCAACCATTCCCGAATCCAGAGGCCCTGGACGGAAAAGTGCAACTAACGCGCCTAAATCTTCAAATACGTCAGGTTTAAGCTTTTTTACAAGGTTCTTCATACCCTGTGATTCAAGCTGGAAAACACCGTCAGTATCGCCGACCATAAGCATATCATAAGTAGGTTTGTCATCAAGCGGAATATTGTTAATATCAACTTCAATCCCCTGACGGCGTTTAATCATATCTACTGTTTTATAAATAGTTGTAAGGTTTCGTAAACCCAAAAAGTCCATTTTGAGCAAACTTAAAACTTCTGTAACGTCATGGGGCGGGTATCCTGTTTGGATAATTCCGTCTTTAGACGGCTGGACAGGAAGAATTTCATCCAGAGGCTGAGGCGCAATAATAACACCTGCAGCGTGTGTACCAGTGTTGTTTTTAATACCCTCAATACCGACGGCTAAATCAATAAGTTTTTTCATACCGACGGTTTTACCCTCCATAGGGTCTCCGCACATAATTTGCTCATCTTTATCATAGAGGGCTTTGAGTTCAGAACCGTCGTATTCCATTGCTTTTTTCAAAGTTTTGGCTTTGTCATTAATACTCATTGCAAGTTCAATTGCAGGATCTATAAGACCTGCAAGACGGTTGCTTTCTGAAAACGGTATTTTTAAAATTCTTGCGATACCTTTAAATGCGGCTTTTGCTGCATAAGTTCCAAATGTAATAATTTGGCAAACTTTATCTTCGCCGTATTTTTTAGTTACGTAGTCAATAACTTCGCCGCGTCGTTCAATACAAAAGTCAATATCAATATCAGGCATTGTAAAACGTTCGGGATTCAAAAATCTTTCAAACAAAAGTTTATGCTGAATAGGATCAAGGTCAGTTATTTCAAGTGCGTATGCAACAACTGAACCTGCAGCAGAGCCTCTACCTGGGCCAACAGGGATACCATGTGTTTTTGCATAGTGAATAAAGTCCCAGGTAATTACAAAGTATGCGGAAAATCCCATTTGGGAAATTACACCGATTTCGTAATCAATACGTTCTTTCAATTCTGGAGTAATTTCGCCGTAACGTTTTTTTGCACCTTCAAATACAAGATATTCTAAGTAGGAATTAATATCATGACCTTTTGGAACTTCATATTCAGGCAAAGGGCTTTTGCCAAGTTCAAGTGTAAGGTGGCATTTTTCAGCTATTTCAATTGTATTTTTTATACATTCATCAAAGGTTTCACCATCCATCCATCTAAATGCTTCTCGAAGCTGCTCTGTTGTTTTTACATAGAATTCGTTATTAGCAAAATGAAAACGATTCGGGTCATCTTTATCACTATTAGTCTGCATACATAGTAATGTGTCATGCATATCAGCATCATCACGTGTAAGATAGTGTGAGTCATTTGTAATGACCATTTTAATTCCGAGTTCTTTGGCAATCTGTATTAATTGCGGATTGGTACGTTTTTGTTCTTCAAGACCATGATCTTGAAGTTCTAAGTAATAATCTTCTCCGAACAAATCTTTATATTGTTTTGCAATGGTTTTAGCCTTATCAATATCACCTTTTAATAAACTTTGTAATACTTCACCGCCAAGGCAGGCTGAAAGACAAATTACGCCTTCATGATGTTTTTGAATTAATTCCCAATTAATACGTGGTTTAACATATCTGCCTTTGCACCAAGCGACTGATGTAAGTTTTATAAGGTTTGCATAACCTGCTTTATTTTTGGCAAGTAGTACAAGGTGATAACAAGGATTATTGGTTTTATCATGTTCTTCAATGTCACCATTATGAACATAAAATTCACAGCCCAAAATAGGCTTTATGCCAGCTTCTTTTGCGGTTGTATATAGTTCCATATCACCATACATTACACCGTGGTCAGTTATTGCAACCGCAGGCATGTTGTTTTCTTTAGCAAAATTTACTAAATCATCAACTCTAATTGCGCCGTCAAGCAATGAATATTCGGTGTGGACATGTAATGGAACTACTTGCATAATACCAGTTTATCATAAATATTATTGATAGTTTGATAAAGTTTTATTAATTAAATCTATCATTTCATCTTTTATGAATTTAGGTGATATGATTTCGCATTCTGTACCGTATCTCATAAGTCGGTTTAAAAGAATGTTGAAATCTTCATCTTTATTAACAATAACCTGACTGCCATCGGCTTCGAAATTTTGAAGTTTTTCCCAATCTCTTAACCTATAATTTTTAGCAAGTCTGTTTTTTATTCTGTAAACTATAGTTGTTGGCACTGAATTACCATTAACTGAATTTGGCAGTTGTTTTAGTGATTTGATGTTATCTATAGGAATTTCATAAACTCTGCTGCCATTACTGCCAATAACCTTAAGACAAACTTTGCGTTTTTTATATATTGTTTCAATAGGAGAACCAAGAAGATTTATTTCTTCCCCTTTGTTATCAGTGTATATTAATTCAAGTTTAAATTTATCCTGACAATATTTTTCACATAATTTTACCTGTTCCACCATTTCTGCGTGGTAAAATGCTAGATTTAAACTTTGTGTAGTATCTTTAATTTGAGAAAAACTTTGAGCAGATTCATCATATCTTAATTCAAGTTCTTTAATAAATTCTTCACAGCTTGTTTTATTTTTTCCTTCTGGAAGTATATCACATGCTTTTTTAAGATTATTAATGCTTTTTATATCATTTAATTCTAGATTAATTTTATAAAGAGGCGTAAGCATGTAATACTTACCATTTTCTTTTTTTATTTTAATACCAAATATTTTTAAGGCATTTAAATATTTATTCAGCGTGACATGGGTATTTGATGTTCCATCGTATTTACCGTTGGAAAAATGCTCAAGAACCCATTTAAATTCAACTTCTCCAAGGTATAGGCGTCTTATAAATTCGAACATTTTAATGCAAGATTCGTTACATTTTTCAGGTGTTTTTTTAGCCACAGTAATACCCCGCTTTCATATCTTTCAACAGTGCTATAAATTCATTTTTAAATTCTTCAGGTGAAACAATTTTACAATTTGGACCGAAAGCAAGAAGTCTTTGTCTCAACAGAAATTTATTTGAGGTACATGCTTCTATAACAAATTTATTTTCATCATTTTCTAAAATTGTTTCATAGCTTTCAAGTTCAGGTTTGCTGGTGTTATAAAGTTCATAAACAACTTTAATTTCCTGCAGGCCCTCAGGCATGGTTATTTCATTTTTTATACTGTCAATAGATTTTATTCTGCTTACAAGAAAACTGCCATACTCTTTATATTCAAAACCTATACCGTATAAGTATATTTTGCTGTTGGAGATTTCAATTTTATCCGCAATGAGTTCAATCTTTTTAATTCCTGAATTGGGAGATGCGTATGTAATAATAATCTGATTTTTCTTTTCGCAGCATTCTATAAGTGTTTTTAGCAGATTTTTATTAATATCTTTAAGTAAAGAAACTTGTTTAGCTTCGTTAATGAAGTCTTCATTTTTTATATATGTACCTATTTTTTCAAAAAATTCCTGCATAGATAAAAGTTCTTCTATGTCCATATTTTTTACGAGAGTTTTAAAAACTTTTAAAGCACCCTGAAGTTGTTCTTTTGTGTATTTTAATTCAAAAGGATGTGATGTAATAACGTATCTGGATTGTTTATCTTCTCCTTTTACTCTCTTAATTTCGCAGCCAAATCTTTTGAGTGAATTTATATAAACTCTTAGCGTATCAATTGATATCTGTTCTCTCAAATATGGATGGTTATAAAAAATTTCACATATTTCTTTATATGATTTAGGACTTGTAACAAGTTCTGAAAATAAAATTAGTGCTTTAAATGCAGTAAAAGACATTAAATTATATGTTACTTTTTTAGTTTTTACAAATTCTTTCATGACACTCTCCCTTTATATTTTTTATAATACTATAAATTTAAAAATATGTACAGTTTTTACTGATTATTATATGTCAATTTAAAAAAACTGATTATTTACGTAATTTCATTAAGTATTCTTCATTAAGATTTAATAACTTGAATTTTTCTCATATATTTCAAGGGGCATGGTCAATTGTAAATTTTATTTATTATTTTTTTACTTGTCAAACTTTTTACTTAGATTTACATTTAAAACTGTAGAGAGGAGATTTAAGGTAAGAGAACTGGAGGTGATGGCAAAAAGAATAGCTTAAGAAGTGTGTATTTGATTAGGGATTTTTTATATTAAGGGGATTTACATAAAATTTAAAAGATTTGAGAATAGTTGGATAAAGGAAAGCTTGCATTACAGCAGGCTTTTTTGTATTATGCCTATATGGAAGAATTGGAAAGCAAACTTGTTATAGGATTAATGTCGGGAACTTCCTGTGATAGTATTGATGCAGGTTTGTGCGAGGTTCATCCAGATTTGTCTGTTAAGTTGATTTCGGGCATTAACTATAAATATCCCGAACATATCAGGGCAAAGATTTTTCAGCTTTTTTCGGGGAATGCATCTGTTAAAGATGTTTGTCAGATGAATTTTGCAATAGGACATTGTTTTGCAGATGCATGTAAAATGCTTATCTCAGAACATGGAAAACCTGATTTTATTGCAAGTCATGGGCAGACTATTTATCATCACCCAATTGATGAAAAGCTTGATGGTGTTTCTTTAAAAAGTACACTTCAAATAGGAGAAAGCTCTGTTATTGCAAAAGAAACAGGATGTTTAACAATTTCAAATTTCAGGGAAGCTGATATTGCATTTGGGGGTGAGGGTGCGCCGCTGGTTTGTTTTGCAGATGAAAAATGGTTTAAACCCTTAAAGAAAAACATGCTTATTCAAAATATAGGCGGAATTTCTAATGTTACGGTAATCTCTGAGGATTTTCCGACTTTCGGTTTTGATACTGGGCTTGGAAATATTATGATTGATTACTGTATGAACAAATATTTTGGCATGCCGTATGATAAAGATGGTGAGATTGCAAATTCAGGTAAAGTTCAGATGAGCTGGCTTGAATGTTTGATGCAGGATGAGTATTATTTTAAAGTACCGCCAAAAACTACGGGCAGAGAATATTTTTCCCCCGAATATATTGAAAATGCTTTGCGTTTTGGGCCCAAAGAACCTGCTGATATTGTTGCAACCGTAACTGCACTTACCGCAAAAACTATTGCATCATCTTATGAAAGGTTTATTTATCCAGATATTGATGTAAAAGAAGTTATAATAGGCGGAGGAGGGGCATACAACCCGACTTTGATGAAATATCTTAGACATTATCTTCCAAAACATGTTGATTTGAAAACTCATGAAGCCTATGGAATTTCCAATAATTTTAAGGAAGTTATGGCATTTGCCCTTTTAGGTTACTGTAATTATTATAATATCCCCTCGAACCTGCCCTCTTGTACAGGTGCATCCCGCCGTGTTGTACTAGGCAAAGTGGCTAATAGTTTTTAAAATATTAATTATTGTAAAATTTACAATTAAAATAGGACAAAAACTTTATTTATGAGTTTTAATATTGGTGTTACCCTAAAACAAAAAGGAGAAATTATGATTAATAAAGTTGCAGAAAGAGTTGTAAAACCTGTAGAACAACAAGTTGTAAAAGCTTCAACATATATTGAAGAAAAAGTTGCGCCTAAAGTATCACTTGAATCTTTGTATTCAAGCCCATTTGCACTTATAAAAGTTTCAACTAATCCAGTAGAACAGGTTCGTCCAGCTGGTGTTGGTGAAATTTTAAACTTCTTTGGTTAATAAATTTTTTATAGCATAAGGAATGTACCTGATTGTATCGGAAGCTAAAACTCCGTAAGCAGTCAGGTCATTTTTTGCCAAATCGCCCGCAAGCCCATGTAAATATACGCCTAAACAACTTGCTTCATAAGGTGTTGAACCTTGTGCCAATAATCCCGCAATCATTCCCGCCAAAACATCTCCGCTTCCTGCTTTTGCAAGTGCAGAGTTTCCTGTTGTGTTATAATAAATTTTTTCGCCGTCTGTAACAATTGTTCTGTGCGATTTTAATACGGTAATACAATTGTATTTTTCACAAATCTTTCGAGCAGATTGTTCCAAATTATCTAAAACTTTATCAAGTGAGCATCCTAAAAGTCTTGAGGCTTCTTTCGGATGAGGGGTAAGAATTGTATTGTTATCAAGTTTTAAATCTATTTGAGCAAGTATATTCAAACCGTCAGCATCAATAACTGTCGGAATTTTACGCGAAATTGCCGATTTAAAAATTTCTTTGCGCGAAGTTGAGAGTCCGCATCCGATAAGCAGAACCGATGCATCAAGTTCTGATATTTTTGATAAAGGAGCAAGAACAATTTCGGGAACATTTATGCGGTTTAATACTTCTTCATCACTTGCAAGAACCACATAGCCCGCCCCAATTTTCAGTGCAGATAATGATGACAATAAAGCTGCACCCCACATATATTTTGAACCTGATATGTTCAAAACTTTGCCAAACGTACCTTTGTTTGAATTTTCATTACGCGTTGGAAGTTTAAAGTCCATTTTGTCTAATAGCCTCGTATGCAACAATTGCAACGGAATTTGAAAGATTAAGACTTCTTTGTCCCTCTTTCATTGGTATAGTCAGGGCATGTTCATCTGTTACATATTTTTCAGGCAAACCTCTTGTTTCAGGGCCGAAAACAATAAAATCACCGTCTTTAAATTTAATATCCGTATACAATTTTTTTGTTTTTGTTGTCAGATAATAAAAGTTAGCACCTTTGTTTGCTTCAAGCAATTCGTCCATTGTATCGACTTTGTGCAAATCAACACTGTCCCAATAGTCTAATCCTGCGCGTTTGGTGTATTTAGCTGATAGAGAAAATCCAAGTTTGCCGACAAGATATAAACTTGCTCCCGTGCAGGCACAAAGTCTTGCGATATTTCCCGTATTTTGAGGTATTTCAGGCTCGTATAAAACAATATTAATTTTACTCATATCCTTATTATATGATAAACATATTGAAAATATACGAAAAATCTGTTAATATATGGCAAAGGAGGATGTTATGAAAAAATCTGTTAAGTTAATGCAAAGCCCAATGTGTCGGGTCGAGCGGCACGCTTGCGGGGGGGGGGCACTCATAGCTTAACTCCTGCGTTTACTTTAGCTGAGGTTTTAATTACCCTGGGAATAATTGGTGTTGTGGCTGCTGTTACTATGCAGTCTTTAATTACTAATTATCAGAAAAAAGTTGCCGCAGCCAAACTAAAAAAAGTTTATTCTGTAATATCTCAGGCTATAGAACATGCAGAAATTGATAACGGACCAATGTCTGAATGGTCAATGAATAAGCCAATTTATGATCAAAGTTTAGGACAAGTATGGTATAAAACAAATCTTGAATATCTTTTACCACATTTGGATGGGGCTGTTATGAAATATAGTATTTATCCTAAAAATTTAGCGTATGGCAATAGTGCTATTATAAAAAATTTGGCTGGTAATAGTGTCAACAGTCCTCTTGCAAGATATTTTATTGTTACAAAAGATGGCATGTTTATAAGTATTGAACATATTAATTGGATAGATATTGTTCCATATTTTAATGTTGATATTAATGGTAAAAACGGACCTAATACCTGGGGTAAAGATATATTTTCCTTTCAAGTTGCTAATAAAAAGAAGTTAACTGGATTTAATTTTGGCAACGCATCTTATGAACAAATATTAAACGGGAGCTGTTCTAAAAATTACACTGACCGTAATAACACTTGTTCAACGCTTATTATACAGGACGGCTGGGAAATTAAATATCCCTGGTGAGATTGTTATTTAAAAAGCTTTGGGCTTTCAATAACAACAGGAATTGCTCTTACTACACAGAAAATAATTGCAATCCATGCAAGTACCATTGTGATTGTGTGTAAAACAGGTGTTCCTGACCAAACTTCCATACCTGGTGTGAATACAACAATTAAAAGCATGAAGGCCATAACTTTTGCAACAGCATAACTTATTCTCATAAATCTTGATGCGCAGATAAATTTACCCCATGCAGTAGACTGCATAGATTTGTCGCCAAATGCTGTCATGCCTTTTGATAAAGCGACGCTTCTGATACCGTCTGTTGTGAACGCTCTTGCAACACAAATCAGAGGGAAAATAATATTAATCCATCCTAAAACTGCAAAAACAGTCCAGTATGAAACTTCAACAATTCTGTCGCCTAAAATATCCAAGACTGATCCCCATTCTGATGACTGGTTGAATTTTCTAGCAATATATCCGTCCAAACCGTCCATAGCAAATGCGATTGCTGTTAAGAAAAATGCAAGCACATAAGCCCAAGTTGTGTGTACAAACAAAAGTCCAATTGCAGCATAAGCCACAAAAATTCTTGCTACTGATACTATATTTGCTAAATTATCCTTAATTCTCATTTTTAATCCTTCCTAGCGTTTCGTTCTTGACAGTGCAAAATTCACTTTATCTAACTCTTTTACTTTATCGCCGAGCATTAATTTTTCGGCTTCTTCCAAAATTTGTGTTACCATAAACCCGTTATCACCATCTGAACGTGCTTTTGAACCTGTAGCACAGCAGTTGATAAAATGCTGGCATTCAAGTTTTAAAGGTTCAATTTCAAGATAATCCAGCGTGATATTTTGCAATGTATCTTTTTTGAAGTTGTCATAAATTACAAGTTTATCTTCAGCAACCGTATCATCTAAAATCGCTGTAGCTTTTGTTCCTCTTACAAGTAATTGAACATGTTTTCTTGGTGTAATCCAGCTGTCTGAAATCTGTCCTATCATTCCGTCTTCAAACTGAATTCCTATATGCGTAATATCCATAATATCGTTCTGTTCTGAAGAACATCCAATTGCAGAAATTACAGAAACAGGCTGTTTCCCTGTAACATAGCTCATCATAGATACATCATGCGGTGCTAAATCCCACATAACGCTTCTATCGTTTTTAAAGTAATTAACGTTTAATCTATCACTTTGAGCGTATACGATGTCGCCTAAAACACCTTCTTCAATTAACATTTTTAATCTGTTTACAGCAGGATGATAAAGTAAAAGGTGTCCTACCATAAGCACTAAACCCTTGTCATGTGCAAGCTGTGATAAATCTCTTGCTTCATCAGCAACGGTTGAAATAGGTTTTTCAACATAAACATTCTTGCCTGCTTCAAGCATTGCTTTAACCATTTTATAATGCGTATGGCTCGGGGTTACGACACAGACGCCTGTAATTTCTTTGTTGTTGATAATGTCATGAAAATCTCTTGTAACTTTTATGCCTGGATATTGTTCCTTAACCTTTTCAAGGTTGCTTTCGTCCAAATCGCATACAATTTCTAGTACATTAAGATTATAAAAGTTGCGGACAATATTTCTTCCCCAAACACCGCATCCTATTACTGCTACTTTTTGTTCTGTCATATTCTTATTCCTTATTTTGTTATTTTACATTGTGAGCGTTAACTCTGATTTGATGCATTTGCTCGCATCTTTCGTAGAAAAGTTCCCTGTCATCTTCAGGGAAATATTTGGCAAGTCTGTCCAGAAGCTCTTTCGGGAACTCCGAGAATTTTGCCATTCTGTCAAGAACTGTTTCGTTGAGCGGATAAAGCATTCTGTAATTTTTGTTATAAATCGCTTTAATCTCTTTTTCTGCTTTATCCTCGTTTTGCATAACTTTCTCACCGAGAATGTAAGTTACGTATGTCGTATCAAAATATACGGGGCTGTATCCTTTCATGATAATTCTTATTATCAAATCAAAATCGGCAAGAAGTTTAAATCTTTCATCAAAATAGTTTTCTTTTTCAAGCATTGATTTTTTGAAAAACATTGCCTGTCTGGCGCACGGCATTACTTGAAAAGCCGAATGCATTGCAGGTGCAAACAGGAATACAAACCCCTCGGGATGTCTGCAGTATGCAGGTGCGAATGTGAAATCCGCATTATTCGCTTCCATAAGGTTTACGATATCATAAACAGATGTGACATCATGTATAAAATCATCACAGCTTAAAAATGTTATGTATTTACCTTTTGCATGCATTATGCCTTTGTTATAGGCGTTAAATTTGCCTGTATCTTTTTCAGAAAAAAATGTTAGATAACCTTGATTTTTGTAATCTTTTAAAAATTCAATCGTTCCGTCTGTCGAACCGTTATCAATAATAATATGCTCAATATTCGGATAGGTTTGCATATCTAGTAATTGCACAAGCAGGTTAAAAGCATCAGCCTGATTGTTTTTTAATATATTATCTGTTGGTGTAATTACTGTTACTAACGGTTCCATAATTCAAATATATCACAATTCCCTGTCTTGGCCTAATTATTAAGACTTGTTAAAATTTGTTGTAAATATCTCTTATAATATATTCTTCAAGAGATTTTTTCTCCTGAGTTTTTGATTTCGGGTCATTAATCATAATGTCAAATGCATAAGTTTTGCCCGAACGCGCCGTAATGTAGCCTGCAATTGCGCTTTCTGAACAGTGTGTGCCAGTTTTAGCTCTTAAATTATCTTTAAAATAAAGCATTCTGTTAGCAAGTGTTCCCTCACCTGATGTGGGAAGTGAGGTTTTAAAATCTTCTGATTTTGACATTTTTACAAGAAATTCTGTCATAAAGTCTGCAGTCAGCATATTATTTTTAGAAACTCCGCTTCCGTCAACTATTCTGATATCAGTGTGTTTAAGTCCAATTTTATCAAAGTAGGCATTAAGCATTTTTTGAGAGTTTTCAAAAGAACCTGTATTGTTTACAAATTTTGCACCTGCGAGTTTAAAAACTGTTTCTGCAACCAAGTTATTACTGTTTTTTAAAATCTCTTTAACAGCCTCGCTGAGTGGATGTTTAACTTCATCAACAAGATATATTTTAGATTCGGGAGTTTTTTTCTGTACAATATTTCCGAAATATTCGAGTTTTGAACTTCTTAAGGCATCTTCGCATCTTAGTACAAAATATCTTTTTAGGTTGTTAATTGGAACTTCTTTTAATAACTGTTTTTTTACAGTTCCCTCAATAGTGAGCATATCAGGTGAAATGTTATTTGCTCTGCTTAATGTTATATTGGTAGAATTTCCTGTTGTAACAAGATTCATAAATGTTGTAGGATAAAATTTAGTTGTATAAATATTTGCAGGCGCTCCTTGTGTTGTAGGTGCGATAACAATATTTAACAGGTTTTTGTCAATGTTGTATGAACTGTATTTTGGCATCAGCGGGTTCAAGTCGTCATCCCATTGCCAGCCTTCACCCCATTCTACGGTGTCAAAAATATAATCATCTATATATAAATTTTTGGGTTCAACAATATTTTTACTTCTTGCTGTATCAAAAAGCTTATTGAGGCTTGATGAGGTTAAAAATGGGTCAGCACCGAGCTTTAAGTAAAGTTCATTATTAGTGTTTTTATAAAGCTTTGTTGAAAATTCATAATTTTTACCAAGTGTATCAATTGATGCACTGAGAGTTACCATTTTTAAGGTAGATGCTGGTACTGACGGTTTTGTTTCATTAAACTCATAAACAGTTTTGCCTGTTTGTGTATCTTTAACAGAAACAGCAACAGCACCTTTATTAATTCCTGATGCGGAAATTGTTTTATCAATTGCGCCCGCAAAAGCATTTTGTGCAAATAATAACATTAAACTAAGCAAAAATATTTTCTTCATATACTACCTCGTAACTTTCTCGAATATCATCGATACACTTACATTTTTCCCTGAATTCATACATTGGTTTAAAATCCAAAATTGCGCTCATTGCGCCTTCTTTCTGGTCTTTAATTTCTGATATTGTTTTGCCCTTATAGTCGATAATTCTTGAATGACCTATGTTCCATTCATCATTTTCAATATACCCTGATTGTGTGAGAGCAACCATATACGTTTGGTTTTCAACAGCACGTGAACGTGTCATACATTCCCATGGTAACGGCTTTTTAAGCCCCCAAGCAGCACAGTTTATTAATAAATCAGCTCCGGCTTTTCTGTATGCTCTGTAAATTTCAGGGAAACGTATGTCATAACATATTGTTAAACCGGCTTTTACACCCTCAATATTTACCATAACAGGGCTTTTGCCTGCTTCAACATATTTTCCCTCATCGCATCCGTAGTATGAGAAAAGGTGATTTTTTGAATAGGCTGCAACAAGTTCGCCTTTTCTGTTTACAACAGGACAGGTGTTATAAAAATGCTCATCCTGTTGATTTATAAAACTTCCACCTATAACCCACGAATTATACTTTTTTGCTAAATTTGACAAAAATTCGATTGTTTCGCTGTTTTGTAAATCTTCTGCGCTTTTTTGAAAAATTTTTGGCGACCATCCGCAAGTCCAAACTTCAGGCAGGATAATAATATCTGCATCAGATATGTCACGTTGTGCAAGCATACTGACTTTTTCAAAATTTGCTTTTTTATCCCCAATCTTTGAGTTCATTTGAACTGCATATAAATTTATTTTTTCCATAGTTTATTTTTAGCTGCCTCTTTGTAGAGTTCAGGAGCTTTTGCTTCAAGTGCAAATAGCTGTTCTTTAATATTATCTCTTACTTTAATAATTTCTTCTTCAGTAGCATCCTCTTTGACGTAAATCGGCTCGCCGTAAACATTTAAGATGTTACAATCTCCGCAAGGTGTTTTCATTTTATCCCATGAAGGCAGAGTAATAAAAGTTTTCTGTGGAGAATACCAATGAACTGGTATAATTGGTTTGCCAGTTTTTTGAGCAAGCTTAATTACTCCATTTTTTACTTTGTGTAAAGGGCCTCTAGGCCCGTCCACCATAATTCCGACACTTTCTCCTTCGTTGAGCCGTGTTATCATTTGCATAGTAGAAGTTACTGCTCCTCTTCTTTCAGCAGAGCCTCTTACTACTTTAAATCCCATTTTTTCGATTACTCTTGCAACAATTTCTCCGTCAAGCGAAGTGCTGACTTGAATGCTTAAATGAGCTTTATCTTTAATGCCGTAAACCAAAAATTGATTTTTGTGCCACATAGCATAAATACAAGAATCCATTTTGGGTTCATTATAACCTTTAATATGCGTAAAAAATTCTTGTAAATGCATAATTGCGTATGCCATATTTGCTACATGATGAATATTTTTACCATTAATCAATCTAACCATGCTCTGATTATACCATAAAAAGCTTTTTGCAACTTGCACAAATTCTTTTTTGCGGTATTATTATGGCATATAGTATTAGTAATATAAGGATAAAAAGATGAAAGTAACTTTAGAAAAAGAACAAGAAAATGTAGTTAAATTGGATATTACAATTCCGGCAAAAGATGCAGTTGAAGCTTACAACAATGCTGTAAGAAGAATTTCTCAATATGTAAATATTGACGGATTTAGAAAAGGTAAAGCTCCTCGTGCTGTTGTTGAAAGACATGTCGGTACTGAAAGAATTAAACAGGAAGCTATCGAAAACTTGATGCCTAGAGCTATTAACCAAGCTGTTGCTGATAATAAACTTGATATTATTGCGCAGCCGTATGTTACAAATTATAACTTCAATATCGGAGAAGATTTGACAGTTACTGCTAAAGCTGAATTGAGACCTGAAGTTACTTTAGGACAATATAAAGATTTAACAGTTGAAATTAAAGATACTCCGGTTGAAGCTGATGCTTTACAAAAACAATTAGACAGATTATTAGACCAACACTCAACTATGGAAACTGTTATCGACAGACCTACTAAAGATACTGACGTTGCAGTAATTGATTTTGACGGTTATGCTAACGGTGAAAAAATTCAAGGCGGAGAAGCTAAAAATTATCCGCTAAATTTGGGTAACTCAAACTTTATTCCGGGATTTGCAGAACAAATCGTAGGTAAAAACCTAGGTGAAGAATTTGAAATTAAAGTAACATTCCCAGAACAATATCATGATGAAAAATTACAAGGACAGCCTGCAACTTTCAAAATCAAAATTAACGAAATTAAAGAAAAGAAATTGCCTGAATTAAATGATGAATTTGCTCAAAAATTAGGCAAATTCAAAACAGTCGATGAATTGAAAGCTGATATTCAAAAATATTTGGAAGACCAAAGAGAAAGAACGAATAAACAAAATTCAGAAAATGAAGTTTTTAAAATGGTAATTGATGCTGCAAAAGTTGATATCCCTCAATCTATGATTGATAGAGAAGCACATTCTTTGAGAGAAGAATACAAACAAAGACTTGCTGCTCAAGGTATTGACTGGGAAAATATCGTAAAAGCACAGGGTGAAGATGAGCTGTTGAAAAATTTGACAGAAGATGCTCTTGTTAGAATTAAAAATTCTCTTGTAATTGATAAAATTGCAAAAGAAGAAAATCTAAAACTTGAACAAAAAGATTTAGAACAAAAATTTGGTCAATTGGGCATGGCTTACGGTTTGAAACCGCAAGAACTTGTTAAACAGTTAGGTCAAAACCCTGAAATTATTGCATCAATTTCTCAACAAGCAATGAACGATAAAGTTCGTGATTTCTTGATGCAAAACAACAAAGTTGTTGTAAAATAAAAATGTTAAATCTAATATATGTGCCGTATTTACAACGGCACATATTTGATTAAAATAGTATAAGTATTATAATAAAATAAGAGAGGTAAAAATATGAGCTTTGTACCGGTAGTAGTAGAACAATCAAGCAGAGGCGAACGTTCTTTTGATATTTTTTCAAGATTGTTAAGAGAAAGAATTATTTTCTTAGGCACTCCGATTGATGATATGGTTGCTAATCTTGTTGTAGCACAGTTGTTGTTATTAGATAGTGAAAATCCTGAAAAAGATATTATGCTTTATATCAACAGCCCAGGCGGTTCTGTAACTGCAGGCTTTGCAATTTATGATACTATGCAGCATATTAGAGCTGATGTTTCTACAATTTGTTTAGGACAGGCTGCTTCTATGGGTGCGTTCTTGTTATCTTCAGGTACAAAAGGTAAAAGACTTGCACTTCCGCATTCAAGAGTATTAATCCATCAGCCTTTAGGCGGAGCTCAAGGTCAGGCTACGGATATTGAAATTCAAGCTGCTGAAATTATAAGAATTAAAAAGTCATTAAATGAAATTTTGGCTTCAAATACAGGTCAGTCTATTAAGAAAATCGAAAAAGACACAGACCGCGACTATATCATGACTCCGCAGGAAGCTTTAGAATACGGTATGATTGATAAAGTTGTATCAAGAGATATTATAAAATAGGTATTTAAAATGGCAAAACATGATGATAATAGATTAAAATGTTCATTTTGCGGTAAATCACAGGATCAGGTAAAAAAACTTATTGCAGGGCCTGAGGTTTATATTTGTGATGAATGTGTTGATCTTTGTAATCAAATATTAGATGAAGAATTTTTTGAAAATAAAGATAAAGAGGGCGCAGACGGAGAAGAAATTTCTGAAGAAAAAGCTATCCCTAAACCTCATGAAATCAAGGCTTACCTTGATGAATATATTGTTGGACAGGATGAGGCTAAGAAAGTTCTTTCGGTTGCAGTCTATAACCACTACAAACGTTTGAAACATAATAAAACTGCGGATTTGAAAAATACCGTAGAAATTCAGAAATCAAACATTTTGCTAGTTGGCCCTACTGGTTCAGGTAAAACTTTACTTGCGCAGACTCTTGCAAAAATGCTGGATGTTCCTTTTGCAGTGGCAGATGCGACAACACTTACGGAAGCAGGTTATGTCGGCGATGATGTTGAAAATATCCTGTTAAGATTATACCAAAATGCTGAATTTGATGCGAAAAAAGCAGAACGCGGTATTATTTATATTGATGAAATCGATAAGATTTCAAGAAAATCTGAAAACACATCAATCACCCGTGACGTATCAGGTGAGGGTGTACAACAGGCTTTATTGAAATTGATTGAAGGTACTGTCGCTCATGTTCCGCCGCAGGGTGGACGCAAACATCCGCATCAGGAAATGATTGATATTGATACAAGTAATATCTTGTTTATTGTCGGCGGTGCGTTTGTAGGTTTGGATAAAATTGTTGAACGCAGAGCTGATGAGGGAACTTCGGTTGGATTTGGCGCTAAAGCTCCTTTGACTCAAATCGAAAAAGAGGCTGCGGCTGCTAAGATGCTTAAAAAATTACAGCCTGAGGATTTATTAAAATTCGGATTAATTCCTGAATTTATTGGTCGTGTTCCAGTTTATGCAGTTTTAGATCAGCTTAACGAAAAAACATTGAAAATGATTTTGACAGAACCTAAAAATGCAGTTGTTAAACAGTATAAATGTTTGTTGGAAATGGACGGTGTTGACTTGGAATTTGAACCTGATGCTATTGATTTAATTGCACAGGAAGCAATTAAGCGTAAAACAGGTGCAAGGGCATTGCGTTCAATTGTTGAGGAAATCATGCTTGATGTAATGTATGATGTTCCTACCAAGGCTGATATTGACAAGTTTGTTGTCACAGCTGATATGGTTAAAAATAGAAAAAATGCAGAAGTTGTAAAACTTCCTACACCAAAAGATAAAGAAATTACAGCATAATAAAACTCCCCTAATCGGGGAGTTTTTACGGGAAATGTGTTTATGGGAAAGACTTTAATTTTAATTGACGGGCACGCATTGGCTTTTCGCCAGTATTATGCGTTAGAAAGAACGAATATGAGAACATCGGATGGTGTTCCGACTTGGGCTGTGTATGGTTTTTTTAAGGCGGTATTTGATTTATTGAAAAATAAGGAATTGAAAGCAGATGCTATTGCAGTTGCTTTTGATGTGAGCCATAAGACTTTCAGAACAGAAACTTATTCTGATTATAAATGTAATCGTTCAGCCATGCCTGATCCTATGCGAGAGCAGATGGGACTTATTTTTGAAGGGTTAAAGGCTTTTAATATCCCGATTTATACCAAAGAAGGATATGAGGCTGATGACGTCATCGGAACAATTTCCCGCGAGGCATGCGAACTTGGGCATAAAGTTTTAATCTTAACTGGTGATCAGGATGCTTTTCAACTTGTGGATAAAGAGGGGTGTGTTAAAGTTATTCTGCCGACTAAAGGAGAATTAATTGAGTATAATTGGGATAGAATTTACGATAAGCTCGGGGTTTATCCTAATCAGGTAATTGATTATAAAGGTTTGCGCGGTGATGTTTCTGACTGTATCCCAGGGGTTAAGGGTATTGGTGAAAAGACTGCGCAGAAACTTCTTGCGCGTTACGGCACGCTTGATGCTATTTTTGAGGATTGTGAGAATATTCCTGAAAAAGCTGTTAAACAGCGTATTTGTGATGGTAAAGAGCAGGCTAAAATGAGTCAATA
Source organism: uncultured bacterium (assembly GCA_948964545.1). GTDB lineage: Bacteria > Cyanobacteriota > Vampirovibrionia > Gastranaerophilales > Gastranaerophilaceae > Stercorousia. The sequence continues at coordinate 636,966 of CAREDV010000001.1, forward strand.
TCTTGCAACAATTGTCAGAAATCTTGATGTTGATTTTGATTTTGACAAAACAAGGGTTGAACTGCCTGATGTTTCTGTAGTTACAGAATATTTGAAAAAAATGCAGTTTTCGACCTTTATAAAAAATATTAATGATATTTTATTCTCGTTTGATAAGAGTGATGTAAAGCCTGAAAATACACAACAGCTGGGATTTTTTACAGAAGTAGTGAACGAGGAATTAAATAAGGATTGTGAATTCACTTCTGAAAATAAGCTTGTTGTGGATTCTGCTGATTTTGACTCTCTGGTTGGAGAGTTAAATTCTCAAAAATCTTTTGCTTTCAAGGTTTTCGCTGAAGTACAGAGTGCAATAACTTCAATTATTGTCGGTTTTGCGTTTTACTATAATGAGAAAGCTTTTTATGTTCCTGTAGGGCATTCTAATATTGAAAACCAACTGCGTGCTGATGATGTTATGAGTGCTTTAAAACCAGTATTTGAAAATGAAAACATTAAGAAGACTGTATTTGATGCAAAAAATCAATATAACATATTGAGAAATCAGGGAATTCATACGGTTGGAATAGATTTTGATGTTATGCTTGCAAGTTATGTAAAAGATGCGGGGCGCAAGCACGAATTGGACATTCAGGCACTTGAACATCTCGGCCATGCAATTGTTCCTTACGGGCATTTTGACAAGAAAAATCCTTTGAAGTTTTCTGATGCACCTTGTGATGATGTTTTAAATAATGCTTGTGATGAAATTACATCAGTTGCTGAACTTGCAAAATTCTGGCAAAACAACCTTGATGAGGCAGAGTTGAAACTTGTTTATAATGTTGAAGTCCCTCTGGCTTTTGTTCTTGCTGATATGGAATATAACGGAGTAGCGATTGATGTAGGATATCTTGTTTCTTTGACTTATTCAATGGATGAAGAACTGAGAAAGATTGAATGCAGGGTTTATGAGCTTGCAGGATGTTCTTTTAACATTAATTCTCCCCGTCAGGTTGGGGAAGTTCTTTTTGAGAAAATGGGGTTAAAGGCTAAGAAAAAACGCGGTAAATCTAGTTATTCAACTAATGCTGCAGTATTAGAAGAACTTGCTCAGGATTACGAGATTGCAGAACTTATACTTGAATATAGAAAATATGCCAAATTAAAATCGACTTATACTGATGCGTTACCTATACTGATTGATAAAAAAGACAATAGAATTCACACGACTTATAACCAGACTGTGACTGTAACTGGTCGTTTATCTTCTACTAATCCTAATTTGCAGAATATTCCGATTAGAACGGAGCAGGGTAACAAAATACGTAATGCGTTTGTAGCTCAGGATAGAGAAAAGGGCATGATATTGTCGGCTGATTATTCTCAGATTGAATTGAGGCTTCTGGCTCATATTTCGCAGGATAAACATTTAATGGAAGCTTTTAACAGCGGCATTGATGTCCATACGCTTACTGCTTCAAAAGTTTTTGACGTAAGTATTGAAAATGTCACAAAAGATATGCGATATAAGGCAAAGGCTGTAAATTTCGGGATTATTTACGGACAGAGCAAATACGGGCTTGCTAAGGCGCTTGGGATTTCTAATGCCGAAGCCGAAGATTTTATAAACAAATATTTTGCAACTTATCCGCGTGTAAAAGCTTATATGGAAGGAACTATCCGCGAGGTTGAAGAAAAAGGGTTTGTAGAAACAATTTTCGGGCGTAAAAGATATTTAGAAACTGAACTCTCAAGTTCTAATGCTATGATTAGAGAATTTGGAAAACGTGCAGCAATAAACCAGCCAATGCAGGGTACTGCGGCGGATTTGATGAAAATGGCTATGATTGATTTTGCAAAAAAACTCAAGGAAAATAACTTGAAATCGAAAATGATAATGCAGGTTCACGATGAACTTGTAATAGAAGTTTATAAACCAGAGCTGGATACAGTAAAAACTCTTGTAAAAGAAGCAATGGAACTGGGGCAGCCTTTGTCCGTTCCTCTTGTGGTAGATATTAATGCAGGTGAATCATGGAAAGAAATTTAGTTGTTTTATTTTTGATGTTAATTTTGTGTGTGCCGTGTGTTATGGCAGATGAACAGCCTTCTATGACTGCACTTGTTACTCCGCAGAATGTTGATTTTAAATTATGCACAAGAACTTATGTCATGTCTGCCGAAAAACTTTTCTATATGGCAATTGCTTCTGCTAAAGAAAATAAGTTTACAGTTGATGAAATTCAGTCAAAAACAGGTTATATATTGTTTACGGCTGCTGGAAAACAGTATCTTGCAAGTGTTGTAAAAGTTGATGATACAAAAACACTGCTTAAAATAACTCCAACAAATAATAATTACTTTTTTGCCCCTGGTATTGTCTTAAACTTTTTTAGATATATTGATTTGAACGGTGCAACACCGCTTTCAACATTAACTAAGAGTTAGAAAAGCATCTTCTACTATTGCTTTAATATCGTATACAGTTTCGCTATCAGTAGAAAGCCATACGAGATATTCTATGTTGCCTGACGGCCCTTTTATTGATGAAAAAGTTAAGCCGTTGATTTTGTAACCGAGACTTTTTGCGCAAGAAATAACATTTTCTATAACTTCTGCATGAACCTTTTTATCTCTGACAACTCCGCCTTTTTCAACTTTTTCTTTGCCAGCTTCAAATTGAGGCTTGATAAGACAAATCATTTCATGAAATTCGGGTTTTAATAGGGTTTTAAGATTTGGTAAAACTTTTGTTAATGAAATGAATGACAAATCGCTTACCAGCATGTCTGCAACAGGCTCGTTTTCTGCATAAATTTCATTGATTGTACAGATTTTAAGATTTGTGCGCTCAATTGTTTTAACTCTTGCATCGGAGCGGATTTTCCAATCAAGCTGACCGTAGCCGACATCGACTGCATATACAAATTTTGCACCGTTTTGCAAAAGGCAGTCTGTAAATCCGCCAGTTGAAGCTCCTGCATCAAAACAAATTCTGTCTTTGGGAGAAAAATTAAATGCATCAAGCGCTTTTTTTAATTTGAAACCGCCCCGTGACACATACGGCATTGATTTTACAACAATATCGTATTCTTTTGAGGGATTAATCTGAAAACCTGCTTTGGTAATATATTCATCATTAATTTTGACATGTCCTGCAAGAATCGCAGCAGATGCCTTGCTTTTTGTTTCAAAATATCCTAAATCAGTAAGGTATTTATCAAGCCTTTCTTTCATAGAAAACCTCGTATGCATTTTGTGTTGTAATTCTGTCAACTTCTTCAAGTGAAATTCCGCGAAGTTTTGCAATTTCTTCTGCGGCAAATTTTGTGTACGCAGGCTGATTTTCTTTGCCTCTGAAAGGGACTGGAGTTAAATACGGTGCGTCTGTTTCAAGCAAAAGTCTGTCAAGCGGAATATCAACTGCGACTTCTTTCATCTTTACTGCGTTTTTAAAAGTTACTACTCCGCCCAATGCCAGATACCAGCCCTCTTTAACACATTCTCTAGCAAATTCAACACTTCCCGAAAAACAGTGCATAACGATTTTTGAACCATGGTTTTGTTCTTTTAAAATGTCAAATGTATCTTTGTGAGCCTCTCTATCATGTACTGAAATCGGTAATTTGAGTTCGTTTGCCAGTTTAATTTGTTTTATAAAAACTTCTTTTTGCAAGTCATTAAAACTTTTATCCCAATAATAATCCAGTCCGATTTCGCCTATTGCAACTATTTTCGGGTGTTTGGAATATTCTTTGATTTTATCGATTAAATCATCTGTCCAGTCTTTAACCTCTGTCGGATGAACGCCGAGCATTCCATATACATTCTCGTATTTGTCAATTAGTTCCATAACTTCATCGATATCTTTCGCATAAGCAGAAGGTACAATTATTCTTTCAACTCCGTTTTCTTTTGCGTTTTTAATAACTTCGTCAAGTGAGATTCCTTCTATCATATTTATATGTGAATGTGTATCTATCATAGTTAAAATTATATCACGATTGTGCTATAATTTTAGTCATGGAAATTTCAATAGCACATCTTTATCCGAAACTTTTGAATCTATACGGAGATATGGGAAACATTATTACACTTAAAAAGCGCTGTGAATGGCGTGGAATTTCTGTTCGATTTGAAGAAATCGGAATCGGTGATAAGATAGATGAGCATGATTTATATTTTATAGGCGGCGGACAGGATAAGCAGCAGCAAGAAGTTGCAGCTGAACTTTATTCAAACAAAGATTTTTTGCATCAAGAACGCGATTGCGGTGCGGTATTCTTAGGTATATGCGGCGGATATCAGCTTTTTGGACACTATTATCAGCCGTTTGAAGGTGATAAGCTTTTAGGAATAGGTCTTATGGATGCTTATACTGTTGCAGGTAAAAAAAGATTTATCGGAAATGTTACTGTCGAAACTGACTTTTTACAATCTAAAACGCTTGTCGGTTTTGAAAATCACAGCGGGCTTACATATCTTCAAGGTGAAACAAAACCGTTAGGAAGAATTGTTGTCGGAAATGGAAATAACGGCACTGACGGATTTGAAGGGGCAAGATATAAAAATGTGTTTGGAACATATCTGCATGGTTCGCTTCTTCCAAAAAATCCAGAATTTGCGGATTTCTTGATTGAGCTTGCGCTCGAAAAACGCTGCGGAGAAAAGATTAAACTTTCAAAACTTGATGATGAAATTGAATATAAAACTCATAATTCGCTTGTTGGAAAGGCTTATTAATGGAATTATATAACAAATGGTGTCAAATACCCGATAAAATAAGGTTTTTGCTGATAGGCGGTGTGAATGCTTCTTTTTCTTATGTAATCTTTGCAATTGCAGTGTTTTTTATAGGACAGGAGCACTATCAGGTTTGTGTTGCATTGCAGTGGTTAATTTCATCGATTTTTTCGTTTGTAAACCAGAAACTTTTTGTGTTTTGTACTAAGGGAAACTGGATACAAGAATATTGCAAATGCTGTACAACGTGGCTTGTAAGCTATCTTTGTAATGCATTAATTCTTGAATTTATAATGCGTTTTGTGTCAAAAAATGTTTATATAGGACAGTTTTTCTCAATATTGATGGCGTCTGTTGTGACTTATATTTTGTTTAAACACTTTGCGTTTAAGCGTTAAGTATTATTTTACTGCAAAATTAATTAGAAATTCTGTTGTTTTACAATAAGTATGTATATCTTCAGATTTTGACTCTTAAATTATGTTATTTTTGCTATAAAAAAGCGGTTTATTATAAAACCGCTTTTTTTATATTTTCAATTAATATTTCAGTTGCTTTATCAGGAGTGTATTTTTCCTGTTGGTCTGTTTCTCGGACTTTGAATTCTACAAAGCCCTCATTAATAGTTTTTCCGACAGTTACTCTGTACGGGAAGCCTATTAAATCAGCATCTTTAAATTTTACACCTGCGCGTTCGTCTCTGTCGTCAAGAACAACTTCAATTCCCGCAGATTGTAATTTTTCATACATCTCATTTGCAGTTTTCATTTGAAGTTCATCTTTGATATTAACTGGAACGATTACAACATGATATGGCGCAATTGCAATCGGCCATTTGATTCCGTGTTCGTCGTAATGCGCTTCAACAGCAGCTGCAGCTGTTCTAGAAATACCTATCCCATAGCAGCCCATTACATAAGGATGAGTTTTTCCGTTAATATCAGTGTAAACTGCATTCATTGGTTTTGAATATTTTGTGCCAAGTTTGAAAATGTTGCCGACTTCAATACCTTTTGTAACCTGCAATGGTTTTCCGCACTGCGTGCAAAGTTCACCGCGTTCAACAAGACGAATGTCTGCGTATTCGAGTTCAACGGCTAAATCTGAAAGATTTGCACCGACCATGTGTTTATCTGTCTGATTTACTCCAACTACAAAGTTTTTCAAATCTTTAACAGTTTCATCAGCAATGATTTTAACATCTTTCATAGGGCCGATAAATCCAGGAACGGCATCAAATCCTTTTTCTGCCATAAGTTCGGCAATTTCAGCAGAAGATGCAATTCTTATATCAATTCCGCCTGCAGCGTTCATTAATTTTGTTTCTTCAACGGCTTTGTCCGCTCTGATTAGGGCAAGAACGGGTTTTTTATCAACAATATATACAAGTGTTTTTAAAATGATAGTTGAGGGTATGTTTAAGAATTTGCACAAATCCTCGATAGAATGAGTGTTTGGCGTATCTATAACTTTTGTTTCTTTAAAGAAATCTTTACCGTCAACGACAGTTTCGGGCAGGTTCGATATTGCATGGTTTGAATTTGCGGAATAGTCGCACTCATTGCAGTAGAATACATCATTTTCACCTGCATCGGTATCAGTGATGACCATAAATTCATGTGAAACGCTTCCGCCTATTGCACCTGAATCTGATTGAACCATTTTGGTGTCAAGTCCGCATCTTTCAAAGATTCTTTTGTAAGCCTGCGCCATATTTTCATATTCTTTATCAAGTCCTGCTTCGTCAATATCAAAGCTGTATGCATCTTTCATAATAAACTCGCGTCCTCTTAAAAGACCATATCGCGGTCTGATTTCGTCGCGGAATTTAGATTGAATTTGATATAAATTTACAGGTAATTGTTTGTATGATTTTAAGCCGTCGCGAGCAACAGATGTAATAATTTCTTCGTGTGTCGGGCCAAGGCACATGTCACGGTCGTGGCGGTCTTTCAATCTCATTAATTCTTTACCATATACTTCCCATCTGCCTGATTCTTCCCATAATTCTTTAGGCTGAACAAATGGCATTAAGAGTTCCTGCGCGCCAGCTCTGTCCATTTCTTCTCTAACGATATTTTCAATTTTTTTCAAAACTTTCCACATCAAAGGCTGATATGTATAAACGCCTGGGGCAAGTTTTTTTATAAACCCTGCACGTCCAAGCATTTTATGAGAAATAACTTCTGCATCAGACGGAAATTCTCTCAGGGTTTGTACAAACATTTTTGACATTTTCATAATTTTAATTCCTCTTTTTGCAATTATATTAGCATTAAGAGAGAAAGTTATCAAGTTCTTTTTTTACAAGTTTTGGCGCAACGCTCAGGGTGCTGTTATATTTTAAGGCGTTATTCATTGACTGAACGTATTTGTCGCGGGCTTTTGTAAGCTTATATGTTTGAGCAAGCATATAATGTAAATCACCCTCATCTGTGCAGTTTTCAATGGCACGTTCAAGTATCATTACAGCAAATTCAATCTGATTGGATTTTGTCATAATTTTGGCGTAAATCTTGTATGCATCAATATCTTTAGGGTTAAATTCAAGTGTTTTCTCAAGGTTGTCAATTGCGCTTTCAATATTATCTTCCTCAAAATCAATTGATGCAAGATTAAAATATGCCCAGCTGTAATCAGGGGAAAGTTTTAAAACTTTATGGAACTTTTCTCTTGCGCCTGGGTTATCTCCCTGTTCTTTTAAGATATTTCCGATATAAAAATGCGCGTAAATATCTTCATCGTTTAATTCTACTGTGCGCTGAAAATAATATTTTGCACCGTCAAATTTTCCCTGTTTAAAATAGCAGAGTCCGATTGAGAAGTAAGCGTTTGAGTCGTTATTATCTTTGTTTAAAACTCTTTCAAAACATTCGATTGCTGTTTCATACATTTGCTTATCAGTGTATACAAGACCTAAATTATAATATGCATCAACTTCATCAGGAGCAAGCTCGATTGCTTTATTGTAATTTTCAATTGCTTTGTTAAGATTTTTCAATTTTTCATAAGTTATGCCGAGATTGTAAAAAATTCCGCTGTCATCAGGAAAAATTTTTGAAAGATATAAAAAATGCTGTAAAGCTTCGTCAGGAAAATTGCAGTCCAAAAGCAGGACAGCAAGCTGTCTGCGCGCTTGAAAGTCCGTTTGATTCTGTTTTAATATCTCTTGTAGTTCCTGAATTTTATCAATTTTAGACATAAGTATAGTATACAAGTTTTGTAAATATATTGCAAAAATGTTAAAAGTTTTATAGTATATAAAAAAAGGAGAGAAAAATGAGATACGTAACTATAATTTTATCATTATTTTTGTTTGCACAATCAGTTGTGGCAGGACCGTTAAGCGGAAATGCAAAGACAAAAAGAATACCTGCGGGTACTGCATTTCAGCTTCAATTGACAAATGCAGTAACTTCATATAATTCAGAAGGTTCTGAATTTACGGCGATTATGATTAATGACCAGACTGCTGATTCTGATGTGATTTTGCCAATGGGCTCTTTAGTTCGCGGAACAATCAGAAAAATAGAACCTGCTAAAAGATTTTCAAAAGGTGCGGTTCTTCACCTTGATTTTGATCATGTAGTTACACCAAACGGCAGACAATTACCTTTGTCAATGTCAGTTGTCGGCAGAACGGATTTAACCAACGACGGCGGTATTGCAGGTTCAAAAGGTTACAAAGAAGCGTTAGGTGAAAATTGGGAAAAAACAAAAGACATTACATCAAGTGCCGCAGAATGGGGTTCTGATGTATTTGACGGTGTTCCTGTTGCAGATCAATTAATGACAGGTATAGGGGCAGTTGGAGGCGCTATTGGCGGTGGTGCATATTACACTTATGATTTTTTTGCAGATATGATTAGAAAAGGTAAAAATGTTAACCTTAAAAAAGGCGACATTTTAAATGTTATTCTTGTTAATCCTGTAGATGTACCTATTATATAATTTTACCGACTTGATTTCTTCCGTTGTTTTTAGCGTCATATAGGCGTTTGTCGGCGGTTGAAATTAAGCTTTCGGCAGTTTCTCCGTCTTTTGGGAAAGTCGAAACACCTAAACTGATTGTTACATTTGTTTCTTTGCCGTTTGCAAGTTTAAAATTATGCTGAGCAACGCGTTCGCAGATTTTTTGTGCTGTTGAAAATGCTTCTTCTTCTCCTGTATTTGGCAGGATTATGCTCATTTCTTCCCCGCCGTATCTGCAAACTATATCTGTTGCTCGGACATTTCGTTTAAGAGTTTGTGCAACCTGTCTTAACACTGCATCGCCTGACTGATGCCCAAAGTTGTCATTGAATTTTTTAAAAAAGTCAATGTCAATAATAATTAATGAAAAACTTATATTGTAACGTTTGCAATGTTCCAGCTGTCTTCTGATTTGTTCCTGGAAATATCTATGATTAAACAATTCAGTGAGTCCGTCAGTTGTTGCAAGTTTATATTGTTGTTCAAAGTCTCGTGATTTGATAAGGTATTTAATAATATATGCACATGTAAACCCGAAAATTGAGAATATAAGAGGATAGATTATTTCCAGCCATAAATTTTCAAATCTCATTGCATAATATGCAATTAAAAGATAAATAAAATATGTTGAAAAAGACATCATTGATGCGGAGAATGCTGAATCTACACGAGATACAACAGATGCTATCAAAAGTGAAAGCAGAATACTTAAGGCAATAGTGTAACCTTTATTAACTTTACGTATAAAATTATTGTCAATAATGTTATTTATATATGTTGCTTGAACTTCAACTCCTGGATAAATTTTGCCTGTCGGAACTGTTTTTATGTCAAACAGACTTGATGCAGTTGTGCCGAAATAAATGATTTTATTAGAAAAATCAAAATCGAGTTTATGCCCATTAACTGCTTTTATAAGTTTGTACATTGGAATATAAGTATATGTCCCAGCAGGGCCGTACCAGTTGAGGATTGCGCTTCCGTCTTTATCCAGATATATTTTTCGTTCGTCTATAATAAAATTCGAATTTTTATCTATTTCATAAGTATTATTCAGCTCGCCAATGTAATTTAAACCAACTTTTAGTGCAAGCTGCGGATAAAAATCATTTTGATATTTTACTACTAGAGGCATTTTTCTTAAGATTCCGTCATCAGAACGAGAAACATTTATTATACCTATATTTGATGTTGAATCTAAAATTCCTTGTAAAATTGTTCTGCAATTTGAAAAACTTAATTGTGAAAAGTCAATGCGTGAATTGTTTTCTATATTAAGTTTTAATTTATTTGGCAATTTAGGCGGAGTTCTTAAATCTACAGACTGGTTGTCAAAATTCATTGAGGTATAAATATTGTCATATTTTTTGAAAGCTTTAATTAAAGTTTCATCCGCAAGATTTTTGCTTTTTATAGATTTGACAAACATTAAGTCAAAAGCAATAGCACGAGGGCTTTCTTTTTCAAGATAATTAATCATGTCTGCATAAATATTTCTTGGCAGCGGCCATTCGCCAAAATTATCCAATATATACTCGTAACTGGCATCATCAATTGCAATAATTACTATATCTTCACTTGCTTTTTTAGCACCCTCATTTATCATTATGCTCTGGCGCAAGTCAAAAGTTCTGTTTTCAACAGAATCTATAAATGAACTTAAATTAGCGTTTTTAATTATAAAAAATGCAAATATAACAAAAAATATTATACCAAATGTGTATGAAATTTTCTTAAACATAACCTATTCCAATTATACTTCTCTATCAGTATAATTGAAGGATGAACTTTTGGCAAGTGCTGTACACCTAGCCTTATTTAAGGTGTTCGCAGCGATTTGGTAATTTCATTACTGTTTAAATTATTTAGGATAAAATGTTTTTCTAGTATAAAATTATTTAATTTTAAAATCTCTGTGGAATAGGATAATTCATCGGGGTTTTGTAAATATCTTAATAAACATTCTTCGTGCAAATTCATATATTCACCTTTAATAACGGATAACTTTTATATTATGGCAAACTTAAAGTTTTTTAACATCAAACGAATGCATGATACTTGCACTTTTTTATTTCTGTAGTATCATATAATTAGTCGAAATTAAATCAAGTTTGGAATCTTGAAAGGAAAGAAGGTAAAAAATGAAAGACGGAATTCATCCAGATTATAAGAAAATGACCGTAAAATGCGTTTGCGGCAACGAAATTGAAACAGGTTCAATTTTAGATAATATTACAGTTGAAATTTGCAACAACTGCCACCCGTTCTATACAGGTCAGCAGAAAATTCTTGACTCTGAAGGACGTGTTGAAAGATTTAACAAACGTTACGGTAAGAAAGCATAGTAACTTTTGTTTGCGAAACTTTACATTATACCACTCTTTGTATAAAGGGTGGTATAATTGTTTAAAGGATAGGAGAGGATATGGAAAACAACAAACCTGTAGTTAATTTGATTTCAAAACCCGAGAATATGCTGAAGACTGTTTACACAGCGTGCAGAACCTGTTACAGCGCAGATTACCCGATAAATATTTACAACAGCACTGATGATGAGGGAAAAATGCTTAAACTTATTGAGCGTGTTATCTCATCAGGACACTATTCTACGATTGAACATATTCAGGTAAGTTTTGCAATTTCAAATGTTTCCCGTGCTTGCACGCATCAGCTTGTAAGACACAGGCACATGTCTTTTTCTCAAAAATCTCAAAGATATGTTAAAGAAAAAGGACAGTTTGATTATATTATTCCACCTACAATTGAACGTAATCCTGACCTAAAAGAAAAATTTGAAAACTTTATGGAACAAATTTCTACTCAATATCAGGAATTTGTTGATGCGGGAATTCCTGCTGAAGATGCAAGGTTTGTGTTGCCAAATGCAGCTGCAAGCTCGCTTGTTGTCAGCATGAATTTGAGAGAACTTATCCACGTTGCAAACTTAAGACTTTGTACACGTGCACAATATGAAATAAGAATAATGGTTAAGATGATGTGTGATGAACTAGTCAAAGAAGAACCATGGTTAAAACCTTATCTTGTTCCAAAATGTGAACGTTTGGGCTTCTGCGACGAAGATAAATCTTGTGGTAGGATGCAGACCAGATAATGTTTTTGTTTAATCCAATCATTATAGCTGTAATTCTATTATGTGTGCTTTGCCTTTGCAGGGTTAATGTTTTGCTTGCGCTTTTAGTTTCCGCTGTTGTTGCTGGGAAAGTTGCAGGAATGCATGTTGGTGAAATTATGGATGTTTTTATAAACGGCATGGGACAGAACAGCGAGACTGCTTTAAGTTACATTTTGCTTGGAACTTTTGCTGCAGCTATGGCGCATACGGGGTTAGCCGATGTGCTTGCAAAAAGAATTTCTCTTTTAATCAAAAATAACAAATTTATTTTACTTTTGATTTTGACACTTCTTGCCTGTGCATCCCAAAACCTTATTCCTGTGCATATTGCATTTATTCCTGTTATTATTCCGCCATTGATTTCTTTGATGAACAAGCTTAAACTAGACAGGCGTGCGGTTGCGTGTGCTTTATGTTTCGGGCTTGTAACACCTTATATTATATTTCCTGCAGGATTTGGGCTGATTTTTCAAAGACTGATTGCGGATAATATGAGCGCAAATGGTCTTGCCGTAACGGTAGATGATGTCTGGAAATCTGTCTGGATTTTAGGTATTGGCTTGCTCGTTGGGCTTTTGTGGGCGGTATTTGTTTCATACAGAAAACCGCGTGAATATGAAAATATTTCATTCAGAGAGGAAAGACGCAGGTCTTTAAGGTTTACGGGAAGCCATTATATAACTCTTTTTGCAGCAGTTGCTACTCTTGGAGTCCAGTTATTGACAAAATCTTTGCCGTTAGGTGCTTTAATCGGTTTGACCATAATTTTCGGCACACGTGCAATTAATCCTGAAAAAATGGATACTCTAATCAATGAGGGAATAGGATTAATGGGGTATGTTGCTTTTGTAATGCTCGTTGCTGCAGGTTTTGCTGGTGTTTTGAAATCAACTGGTTCAATAGAGGTTCTTGTAAACGGCTTAATCCCGTTTATGCTTGGGTCAAAACTTTTTGCGACGGCTTTGATGCTGTTTGTTGGATTGTTTATAACAATCGGTATCGGAACTTCATTTGGTACAATTCCTATATTGGCAGTTTTATTTGTTCCTATATTTATAAATTTAGGTTTTAATCCTATGGAATCAATAGTTGTATTTGCAGCGGCAGCTGCTTTAGGTGATGCGGGTTCGCCCGCGTCGGGAACGACTCTTGGCCCGACGGCGGGCTTAGGTGTTGACGGACAGCATCAGCATATTAAAGATACATGCATCCCAACATTTTTACATTATAATATCGCACTAATTTTATTTGCATTGCTAGCAGTTTGTATATTTTAGTTATAAAAAAAGTATGGCGGCCCTGGAGGGAGTCGAACCCACGGCAGACAAGGTTTAGGAAACCTCCGCTCTATCCTACTGAGCTACAGAGCCATATTTGTATTGTATCATAAAACTGCAATATTACAAAATATTAATATTATTTTGCTTATGTAGCAAAATATTTTTTGTTTACTTGTTATCTTGTTGAAAGGTCAATATTAAGAAAGGTAGTTTATATGTTAATTTATCCAGTTTCAAATAGTACATCATTTAAAGGCGGGTTGAATCCCGAAGTGGCTAGAAATCAAATGAGAATACTCTTAACTCAAGATATTTGGAGTCCGAAGTTAAAAGTTAAAATGCCCGAAACTCAATTAGAAAAAGAAGTTTTATTAGAAGTTTTGCGAAACAGGTTGAAGTTAGACAGATTTACACGTCTAAACAATCAAAAATTGCAATTAAGAGGAACGGTGCATCAAGCAGCAAAATTAGTTAAAGAAGAACCATTACATCCTGAATTACCTAAACTATTAGAAGAGATTGATAAAGCGGGAAATTTAGAAACGACTTTTAACACTTTAGATAAAAATATAGCGTTGGAAGCTAAAAAGAATGAACATGCATTAAATTATTTTAAAAATCTTCAAGAAATAGAAGAAGAATATTCCAAAAGAAAATTGGTAAAATCATCTGCTTTGGAACGTTTTTGGAATCAAGTTCGTAAAAATAATATTAATGCTGATGAACAATATTCGACTAAAGAGTTAATTGATATTGTTTCAGAAACTCCTATTAATGCTGCATCAAAGGCTGCATCTAGGCCTTTAACTAAAAAACAGCTTCTAGCTAACATTGAAAAGCAATATGAACAAATATTAAGAGAAACAATCGATGTATATGAATTCCGCGCAAATCGTTATGACGATGCAGTCAATGCAAGAAAACTAATTCAAGAAACATACGGTAAAGCTCTTTCAAATATTCCTGGTGCAGAAAAACAGTTACAAAAGATTTATTTAGCTGTTGAAAAGAAAATTACGCATAAAGTAGACAGACTTGCAGATACAGATATTTATACTATTGGTGACATCTGGCCGCAGATGAGAGAAGTTGAAAATTCTATGAGAAAGACTCTTAGTGAAGTTAGTGAATTAAAAGCTAAACGTAATGCCGAGCCTAACAATAAAGAATTGCAAGATGCTTTGAAACAAAAAGAAGAATTCCTTGAAGAACTCAGAAATGACTGGATTAAAGGTATGAATATTAGTATAAAATATGAAAATATGAACAGGCAAAGTATGATTGATGCTGGCAGAATCTCAGAATATGATTATTTGACAGGTGAAAATAAGACTATAAAAAGACATAAGGCTGCATTTGAAGTTTATCAGAACAATAATGAAAGTATACCTGAATATTATTGGTCTAAAATATTAGCTTAAATGTGCTCGGCGGGATTCAAACCCGCGGCCTTTTCCTTCGGAGGGAAACGCTCTATTCAACTGAGCTACGAACACATTAATCATTTGATAAAATTATTGTAAAATCAGTTTCTCCACAGTAGTAATTTACAGGGTCGTAGACAAATTGAAAACCGCCGAAAGCTTCATGCTTTTTCTTTAAATGGTTATAATAATCATTTGTAACCTTGTTTGAATGGGCAATAAATTGAGAATGAGAACGTGACATTGTACCTGTACATTTCACATCAATGCCTGCCGTTTTTAGGTTTTCAGCCATTCTTTCACCAATAGAACTTTCTGCAGACATAATTCCTGCAGATAAATGCATTGTTTCATCAATAGGAGTTCTGTCACGATAGATTACACGGTTTACGACTTCTTGTGTTTTTTCAGGGTCTAAAATCCAGTAACTGATATAACCTTTCTGGTTTGGACCTCCTGGCAGCATTGCGATTTCAATTTTATCCATATCTACATGTTTGGCAAGTCCAGCATATTGTGTCATTTCGTAAAATGACATATCTGTTTTAACATATTTTTTTGCAACTGAAATTATGTCAGGAATTTTAGTAATTGTTGAAGGTTGTTTCAATTGAGTTAATATACTTCTCAAAAGCCATTGCTGACGCTGGGTTCTGCCAATATCGCCGAGTGCATCGTGTCTGAAGCGTAAGTATTCCACTGCTTTTTGCCCGTCTAAGTGCTGATTGCCTTTTGCAAAGTTAATATGTAAACCTGCTGTGTAATCGTGATATCTCATTGGTTTTTCAACATAAATATCAACACCGCCCATAGCATCAACTATTGCTTTCACAGCATCATCATGAACCATAATGTATCTGTCAATATGAACACCTAGAGTATCTTCGACTGTTCTTTTAGTCATCTCAACTCCGCCTATAGCGTGAGCAGCATTAATCTTATTAACTCCGTGATTTTTAGGCAGATAAACCTTGCTGTCACGAGGAATTGAGAGCGCATTAACAGATTTACTTTTTGGGTCGATATTAACAAGAATAATGGTATCTGTTCTTGTTCCTGTCCATAAATCATCAGGATTTTCGCTGGCATCAACACCTAAAAATAATATATTTTGTCGTCTTAAACCAAATGGAAGAGTAAAATCTGCATGTTCTTTATTTCCATTTTTTTGTGAAAGTTTATGATAAATTTTTGTGATAACAGAATCTTCACCGAACTGTTTTGCAATGTATTCTTCATTTCCGCCAAGGATAAATATACAGGCGACAACTCCAATAAATACAATAACCATTCCTATAAGCACTTTGGCAAATGAAGAACTTTCTTCGCGTTCCTGTTTAATGCGTCTTACAAATGAATCTGTTCTTTCTCTTCTTTGTTGAATATTGTTAGTCATATATATTTTCCTTATTAAATAACTTTAATTAAATATGTTGAAACAAGTGTAAAGTAAATTGCCAGTCCTAAAACATCGATTGTTGTTGCGATAACAGGTCCAGAAGCTACGGCTGGGTCAATTTTCATAGTTTTCAGCGCAAAAGGTGTAAATGTACCAATAATTGTAGCCATGGTCATATTTATTGCCATTGCCAACCCGACTATAATCCCAAGTTCCATATTATGCTGCCAGCCCCATGTAACCGCAGTTACTAGCAATCCAAAAATTGAGCCGATAACAAGTCCAATACTGGTTTCCCTTAATATATGGTGCATAGCGGAACTTAAACTGACTTGCCCTGTTGAAAGACCTCGAACCATAAGTGTAATACTTTGTGTTCCGATATTTCCCCCCAGACCTGCAAGTAACGGCATAAAAATTGCTATAATGGGCAATGCATTTAACGTGTGATCAAAATGGTGACCCACGTTAACCGCGATAAATTCTCCGATAAGTGTAATAAATAACCACGGCGTGCGTGCACGAATTGCGTTAAAGACATTACCTGAAAGGATTTCGTCCTCATCCACAACTTCAGTTGAAATACCTGATGACTGGTAAATTTCTTCTGTTGTTTCTTCTTCAAACAAATCATGAACGTCATCCCATGTAATCATACCTTTAAGTCTGTTGTATAAGTCAACAACAGGCAGTGCGTTATATTGGTATTTCATAAATTCATCGGTAATATAATCACTGTAATCATCAACATGAAGTTTTACGATATCTGAAATCATAATGTCTTCGACTTTTTGATTAATCGGTGATGTTAAAAGCTTTCTTAAAGACACAACGCCCAGAAGGTGATTTTGTTTATCTGTTACATAGACATAGTAAAGTTCCATATTGTCCTGTTCAGCTTTAATTCTGATGTGGTTTAAGACATCCTGAACACTCATATCAGAATTTACCGTTAAGACAACAGGGTTCATAATACCGCCTGCTGTGTCTTCATTATAGGTCAATAGTTCTCTGACTTCTTCGGAGAATTTATGAGGAAGTTTGTCTAAATAAGTTTCACTCTCATCATCTTCCATGTCGCCCAATACGTCAGCGGCTGCGTCATGCGGTAGCTGGGTAAGAATTTGGGAGGCAAGATTTTCATCAATGTCAGATAATAATTCCACCTGCATTTGAGGCGGCAAATATTCCATAATATCGGCAGCTTTTTCAAGTTCAAGAAGTTTAAAACACTGCAATCTTTCGTCAGGTTTAAGTTCTTGAAAAATATATGCCAAATCTGCGACGTGATATCCATTCAGTTCATCTTTGAGCTGGACAAGGGTTTCATCATCCATGATTTCGCGCAATCTATCGATAATGTTTTGGACATTCATCATACTTATATTATAGTACAAATATTTTTATAGTATAATTTTTGTATAAGTAATAGAGAGGAAAATATGATAAAAGATTATTTTATAAACAATATTGAAAATGCGGTTAAAAAGGCAATTGAGAATGGCAAACTTGGTGCAATGACAGAATACACAAACGGCACGTTGTCTGTTGAAAGACCTAAAAATGCAGATTTTGGAGACTATGCAGTTAATGTTTCTTCACTTGCAAGATTTGCAAAAATTGCTCCGCCTCAAATTGCAAATGCAATTGTTGAATATGTAGATATGGATGATAACGAGTATTCAGTAATCGGCGGGTTTATTAACTTTAAAGCAGGAAAGAAAATTCTTTCTGAGTTGACTGCAGAAATTTTTGCTAATCCTAAAGAATTCGGCAAACCTGAAAATATTACGGCAGAAAAAATTATTCTTGAATATATTTCGGCAAATCCGACAGGCCCTTTTCATATCGGGCACGGCAGATGGGCTTCTATGGGCTCTGTTCTGGCTAATCTTTTAAAATTCTATGGGCATGATGTTTATCAGGAATTCTATATTAATGATGCTGGTTCGCAGATTAATAAACTCGGAAATTCTCTTGCAATAAGAATTCGTCAAGAACTTGGCGAAGATGTTGATTTTCCAACCGATGAAGTTGAAAGAAAGAATTTCTATCCTGGGGATTATTTAATTCCTGTTGCTAAAAAATATTTAGAAACTCATGATGGTTTACCTCAAGACGTTAAAGAGCTTTCCGATTTTGCTAAAAAAGAAATGGAAGAAATGCAGAAAGCTTTGCTTAAAAATTTCAGAGTTCATTTTGACAAATTCTACTCAGAACTCACATTACATGAATCAGGTAAGGTTGACAACTGCGTTAATAAATTAAAAGAAAGCGGTAAGATTTACCAAAAAGACGGCGCAGACTGGTTCAAGTCATCAGATTACGGCGACGATCAAGACCGCGTAATCAAAAAAGCTGATGGTGCAAACACATATTTAACAGCAGATATTGCTTACCATATCGATAAGCTTGAGCGCGGATTTGACAGAATGATTAATATCTGGGGCGCTGACCATCATGGTTATGTTGCTCGTGTTAAGGCTTCAATTGAAGCTCTTGGTTATGATCCGAATAAATTGGAAATCCTTTTGGGGCAGTTAGTTAACCTTGTAATTGACGGAAATGAAGTTAGAATGGGTAAACGTAAAAATATGGTGACCCTTGACGATTTGATTGATGAAGTTGGAGTTGATGCTACACGTTTCTGGATGGCTATGAGAAATATTGATACTACGTTAGATTTCGATATCGAACTTGCTAAGAAAAGTACTGATGAAAATCCTGTTTTCTATGTTCAATATGCACATGCAAGAGCTTGTTCAATTCTAAGAAATGTTGTAACAGCAAGAGAAGACGGCAATGCTCCGATGACAGACGCGGAACTGAAAGAACTTATTGACGGCTTTAAAGCAGACATGGTGCTTCCGACAATTGATACAGCAAGAAAGCTTATTTTAAAACTTGAAGAGTGGAAGTCTGTTATAAAAAATTCGGCTGAAACAAGACAGGTATATACAATTTGCAGATATGTCCAGGAACTTGCTTCGGAATTTCACTCATTCTACAATGCAAACCGTGTAATTTCTGATGACAAAGAAATGATGAAAGCTAGAATTGCGCTTGTTTGGAGTGTAAAAACAGTGCTTCATAATGCATTGGAAGATATTTTGGCAGTCAGCGCACCTGAGCGTATGTAAGCAAATCACAAATTGTATTATAATCATCTTCAAGCACAAGCTTTGAACGCAATTGTTTTGCGTTTTCGAAGCCTGCAAGATAATACGGATAAAATTTGCGCATAAATTTTATAGCAACACCTTCGCCGCGAAGTTTAATTTCCTCGTCCAGATGCCATCTGAGCATTTGAATTCGTTCTTCAAGAGGTGGAACAGGGAGCTTTTCAGCAGTTTTCAAATAATGTTCTATTCTTCCAATTAAAGTCGGGTCGCCGATTGCGCCTCTACCGACAGCAACTCCATCTGCGCCTGATTGCTCAAGACACATTATTGCATCATCGATTGATAAAATGTCGCCGTTTGCAAATACAGGAATATCAATGTTTTCTTTTAACACTCTGATTTTTGCCCAATCGGCATGCCCTGAATACATTTGAGAGCGTGTGCGTCCGTGTATTGTAATAAATTGTGCTCCTGCTTCTTGCATTTTTTGCCCGAACTCAACATAATTCATTTCATCAGCTGTGTAGCCGAGTCGAAATTTTACACTGACAGGTTTATCTGTTCCGTCTTTTACTGCCTTAACCAAATCTGATGCAAGTTCGGGAGTACGCATTAATGCACATCCGTCTTGTCCTCCGACAACTTTTTTAACTGGACAGCCCATATTAATATCAATCATATCTGCAAAATTATTTAAAAAGGCTGCCGCTTGATGCATCATGTGAGGTTTGTGACCGCTTATTTGATATGAAATCGGCGAATGATTATTATCACGTTTTAATATTTCAACACCCGAGCGTCCATTCATAGTTTGCGCCAGATATTCGGAGCTTATCATTTCTGTTGTTAAAAGTGCGTTTTTGGAATATTTCCTGACTAAACTTCTTAACACATAATCGGTTATTCCTGCCATAGGGGCTAATGATACGCGGCTTTGGAGCAATTTATTTGACATAAGCTTGAAGTTCACCTACTCTGTTTTCTGCATATTTTTTGTAATCGTCGTCTTCTGTATAAACAGCCAGGAATGATTTATAGTAACTAATAGCGTTTTTGTAATCTTCAAGCATATCATAATCCACACCTATTAAATAATTTATGATTACTAAATCAGGGTTCATACTTATTGCTTTTTTATAATCAACTAAGGCTTCTTTGTATTTTTGTTTTGTATCATAAATCATTGCGCGGTAGTAATATCCGTAAGAATTTTTGCTGTCTGATGCCAGAAGTTTATTTAATTCAATCAAACTTTCATCATATTTTTCACTATCAAACAAATTAATTGCATTTGTCAAAATTGTTGAATTCTGATTCTCTGCAAGCATTTTATTTAATACTTGCGCCTGTTTGTTATTTTTATTTAAGGTCAAAGCTTTTTGAACATAAATATTTGCGTTTGCAAAATCCTCTTTTTCAGCGTAAAGTGCTGAAATATAATATGCAATATCAGAATTTGTCGGTGCAAGTTTTAAAGCTTCTAAGTAATATTCTATAGCTTTATCTGTATTTCCGAGGTTTTGGTAAGATGATGCAGCGCCCAGCATTGTATCGGACGTTGCAGGTGTAATTTTTAAATATTCATTTATTGCGTTTTGGTAGTCTTTGTTATTAAAATAATTTGCTGCAATTTCAAGTTTTAAATCTGTAGATTGTGCATTGATTGATTTGATTGCATCTGCTACCTGTGCATTATTTGGAAATTTTGCATTCGCATTTTTTAATGTTAAAAGAGCGCCTTCGTAATTTTTATTTTGTCCTTGCGCAATTGCAAGGTTTACATAAACTTCAGCATTTGATGGTTCAAGTTTAATAACTTCATTATACAAATTTTCTGCTTCCGTAAGTTTATTTTGTTTATGCAGATCCAGCGCATAATTGTATAGAATACTTGATGCACTATTGGGTGCATTTTTCTTTATATATTCAACAAATTGAACAGGTGTCATGGATTCTTTAGCGCTTGTTATCATTTCATTTTGAACTATTTCATTATGAGGATCTTTTGCAAGTATTTTTTTGTAAATATCCTGTGCCCCTTTGCTATCGCCTAGTTTTGCAAGTGATTGTGCTTTATAAATATTAGCTTCAACATTATTTGGGTTAAGTATTAAAACAGAATCATAAGCATGAATTGCTGTTTTATAATCACCTTTTTGTTGATATAATGTACCTACATTAATTCTGGTTGTGGTATCTGACGGATTTAGATATTCGGCTTTGGCGTAATATCTTAAAGCTTCATCAAAGTTGCCGAGTTTTTGCATAATAGCACCTAGGTTTGCGGTTACAGATGCATCATTTGGCGATTCTTCAAGCTTTCTTTTATAAATTCTTTCTAAAGAATACAAAACATCTTTGTTGTCATCAGTTTTGGTTAAGATATAATTATATTCCTGTACTGCTAAATCTTGTTGTTCTAATTTATCAAGAATTTTGGCATATGAAAGTCTTAGGTCAATGTCATTAGGTGCAACAGAAACTGCTTTTTTATAATATTCTGCAGCTTTCTGGCTATTTCCTAAAAGTTTCATAATATCGCCTGTTTGCTGCAAACTTTCTTTGATTAGCGATGTGTCTGATAGTGTCTGATTAAATTCGTACCCAGCTGCGGAAAAATTCCCTTCTGCTCTTAACTCTTTTGCAGTATTAAATCTGTTTGAAGCTGTTGTGTTAAACTTAATTTCATTTAAGCATTTATTAAGGTTTGAGGTAACATTTACGATAGCTTGAGATGAATTTTTAACCTGATTAGCTGTTGGGTAATATATCAGATAAAACAATGCCGAGCGGTAATCATCCGCAGCTTTTTGATAATCTTTTTCAGTATTAGCATAGTACATTCCGCGTGCAAGATAAGAGTTTACAAGTCCGATACGTGCTGAGTTATCAAGATAATTAATTCTCAATGCACTTTTGAATTCAGAAATAGCACCTGAATATCTGTAGTTTGAAAGATACTGCTGCCCTAAATCAAAATGCTCTTTAAATCCTGCAAATGTCGGAATACCCAATGTTAATATACAAATTAATATCAAAACTTTTCTCATATAATATCCCTCTCGGCAACAATTTTAATATATTTATTTTTACATGAACATAGTCATTTTACTATATTTTGTAACAAAAAAAGAATCACTTGAGCGTTTCTTTTATATTTATTTGTAAATTTACATATTGTTACAAGGTATAATTTGAAAAAATATTATTTTGTGCTACCATGACTCTTGTGTTAGTAAGACAGGAGATAGAACAATAGCTTCCAACGACAATAGAAATAATAAAAACCAAGCGATAATGAATGAAAGAATTCGCTCAAAAGAAGTCAGATTAATTGATCAGGATGGACAAAATCATGGAGTTATATCAACTCAAAAAGCTTTACAAATGGCATATGATGCAGATTTGGATTTGGTGTTAATAAATCCTAATCAGGAACCGCCAGTAGCTAAAATCCTGAATTACGGAAAGTATAAATACGAACTTGAAAAACGTGCAAAAGAAGCAAAGAAAAAACAGCATACTGTTGATGTAAAAGAAATTAAAATCCGCTATAAAATAGATACACATGATTATCAAGTAAGAATCAAAAGTATAGAAAAGTTTATAGCTCAGGGTAATAAAGTTAAAATAGTTGTAATGCTTCGCGGTCGTGAGATGCAGCATTCAAATCTTGCATTTGATTTAGCTAATAAATTCATGCAGGACATGGAAAACATGCCTGTAGTAATAGAGAAAAAACCTCAATTAGAGGGTAGAAATGTCACGTTGTACGTAGCTCCTCAAACTAATTAAAAAAAAGTTCTTGACTGAAAATTTTCAGCCATTATAATAAGAAATGTGGCAATTGAATATTGAATACCATTTATCCCAAAAAATATTTAATTGTCTCTAATTTAAAAATTTAATAAAATATGCCGCGTTAGCTCAGTTGGTAGAGCAAGGGACTGAAAATCCCTGTGTCCTTGGTTCGATTCCGAGACGCGGCATATTTTATTATACAAATATATCATAGATTAAAATAAAAAATGTCAGGATAAATTCCTGACATTTTTTACAATTTATAATTAATAATTCATTTTCCAGTTATTATCCAGCAATCGCGCAAAACACCCTGAACCAAATGCATCTGATACACAGTTTGGTAAATTGTGGGTTCCAGTACCTGGAAAAAGGCAAACAGGAGGGTTTCCACCGCATATGAAGTCTTCGTATAATGCTTGATCATAAATTCTTCCATCTGGCTGAATGAACACATGAAACATATCTCTGCCGCCGATATTTGGTTCTTTGCTGCCATTTATATCTATATATAATTCAATATTTACCCCTTTAACTTGACGACTTGCATTTTCAAGTTTTTCACCATTAAGTGAACCATCAATGTCAACTAGAAAAGTTTTACTTGCACAAATTGCTGCAGAGTTAGCCAGTATATATGAGTTACCTGAACAAGTAAATGTTTTGCTACCGTTTCCGCTGATTGGCAGGTAATTTTCGTTGGCAAAGCATTCATTAGTATTGCTAGAATCGCATGTTTTAATTGTTTTTAAGTGTGTTTTTATAAAATTATCAACTCCGTTATCTCTGGCAATACTTGTTGATGCCAGGCTGGTTTTACCTTCTTCTGTTATTAGCATATCTATTGCACTTTCAATTTCAGAAAATACTTTTCTTAGTTGTACTGCTTGTGCTTCTTCTTGATAATTTCTCACTAAAGCAGGTACTGTTAATGCTGATATCACGCCAATTATACCTACAGTTACTAATACTTCAGACAGTGTGAATGCTGTAAATTTTTTCATTATAATATCCTCTCTAATAATTCATATTCCAATTATCGTTTAAAATTTTACCAAAACACCCTTCACCAACAGATGAAGTTAAGCAGGTTTCATTATATAAGTTATTTCTATCTGCTTCTACGGTTGCAGCTTTAAGAGATTCTGGAGGAACTTCATCAATACTGTAGTCTTCATATATGTTAAATGTAAACATATCTCTGCCGCCAATATTAGGTTCATCAGGGCCGTTTATGTCAATATAAACTTTTACAGGAGTTTTGATTTCTAAATCGAATCCAGGTTTGCCAGGACCGCCCATCATATGCTTGATTGATTTTAATGCTGGACTCATGCATATTGCAGCTCCGCTTGGTAACAAGACACTGTATCCTCCGCAGCTAAAATCTTCGTCATTATTACCGTTTATTGAACCATATTTAGATGCAAAACAAGGTTGAGTATCAACTTTACAATCTGTGTTGGTTTTATAATAATTCTTTAAAAAATAACCTGTGGTATCTTCAACACTGCCGCCTTGTTGTAAATGCAATCTTGAGCCGTAAAGACCTCGGTTTCTATAATTTTCAGTTTTAAACATTGTTAAATTTTGTTGTAATTCTATATATGCTTTTTTTAAAGCTATTAAATTTGAACGATTTTGATAATTTTGCATTAAAGCAGGAATGGTTAATGCTGAAATTATGCCGACAACTGTTAATGCAATAAGAGCTTCGCTTAGTGTAAATCCTGATAATCTATTTTTCATATAACTTCCCTCAATCTTTATTATAACGTTTTCAGAGGGGTTTGTCAATCGTTTAAACTTCAATAAATAAGCGCTGTCCGACGATATTTTGTTTGCCATTATAATAGCCTGCAAAGTATCCTCCGCGAACTGGTGTGTTTTTAGCGTAGCTATTTAAGCTGTTTCCGTTATAATTCACAAAGGGGTTATTTGCATATGGATTTGAACTCCTTACGGGAGCTGTAACCTGCGTTGTTTGCGGAACAAACATTTGTGATAATAAATTTACAATACCTGCCATCTCTACCTCTTTATTGAATTTAATGATTATTTTTATTTTGTCATTATTGTAGCATATATTTTTGAAAAATTTTAAAAATTCTTTACAAAATCATATAATTTATGTAGAATATTACTCATGGAAAAGAAAAAAGTTTTAATTGTCGGAGCATCTGCAAAAGAGTATGCACTTGCTGAAAAATTTATTGAAAATGGCTGCGAAGTAATAGTTGCACCTGGTAATTGCAGGATTAAAGATATTGCAGAATGTGCAGATATTAGAGAAGAAAATGTGCAAGAACTTTTGGAATTTGTTTTGGAAAATGCGGTTGATTTGACTGTAGCATCTTCTGAAATTGCTATAAGAAATGATATTGCAGAACTTTTCCAGAGTAATAGCCAGCTTATTTTTGCCCCGTCTGCTAAAAGCGCAGAGATGACTCTTAGCCGTTCAGCAGGTAAAAAGTTTCTATATAGATTAAGAATTCCGACTCCGCGTTTTTCTGTTTATGATAAATTGCAAATGGCAGCAGACTATTTGAAACATGCACCTATGCCTCAAGTTATAAGAACTGATAAAGCTGCTAATGGGGCTGATAGACTTGTTTGTACTACTTTTCCGACAGCTAAAACTTTTACTGAAGATTTATTTGCAAGAGGTGAAGAAAAAGTTGTATTTGAAGATTATGTATACGGTCATGAATTTACCGTGTATGTTGTAACTGATGGATATAGTGCTGTGCATCTTGCAACAGTTGCAAATTATAAGTTTGCACAGGACGGTGACGGCGGGATTTTAACAGCAGGCACGGGAGCTTTTACTCCTGATTATAAAGTTTCAAAAGAGATTGAAGATGCTGTTATGAAACATGTTATAAATAATACTCTTCAGGCTTTGGAGAAAAAAGAAACTCCATATCTCGGAATTTTAGGTGTTGATTGCGTTTTGAAAGATGACGGTAGATTTGTTACTTTAGATTTTAAATCATTCTTGTCAGACCATGATGCAAAGGCAGTTTTGAATCTAGTAGATGAAAATCTTTATACATTATTTGAAGCCTGCTCTGTAGGCTCATTTGCTGATGATTATGAAAGTATTAAGATTTCTGATAATGCATCTGTTTCTCTTGTTTTGTCGGCAAGAACAGAGGGAAATACTATTGAGGGGCTTGATTTAGCTGAGACTGATATAACGCCTTTTGCAATTGTAAAAAATGATTACCTTGAATTTGAAACTGTTGCGGGGCGGAATTTAGTCTTGACAAAAACTGCAAAAACATTATCAAGAGCACGTTCAGCTGTATATGAGGATGCGGAACTTATAAAATTTGACGGTAAAAAATACCGAAATGATATTTGCGAGCAGGTTGAAAAATTTTAAAGCTTCATTATATATAAAAATATGAAGAACTATTATTCTATTCTTGGAGTTACACCTGATAGTACTTTTGCTGAGATTAAATCGGCATATCGGACTCTTGCGCGTAAATATCATCCTGATATTAATCCCGATGGAGCGCAGAGGTTTAAAGATGTTTCTGAGGCATATTCTACTCTTTGTGACACTAAAAAGAGAACGCAGTACGATACAATAAACGGTTTTTTCAAAACAGAAAAAACTAAAACAACTTCCGAAAAAGCGCATGAGGAGTATAAAAAAACAGCATCTGAACCTATAAATAAAGAAAAATTCTCTAAAAAATTTAATGATATTTTCCCTAAGAAGAAAAAGTCTGTTCCAAAGCGCGGAGATGATATTAATGAAGATATATCAATTACGATAAAAGATGCGCTTAGAGGCTGTGATAGAACCATCAATGTTTTGCATACATCAGAATGTCCGCATTGCAAAGGCAGAAAGTTTATTAACGGCGCTGTCTGTTCTTTTTGTGACGGAACTGGAGAAAAATCAGAACTTAGAAAGATTACTGTAAAAATCCCCAAAAATGTAAAAAATGGTGCAAAGCTAAGAATTGCAAACGAAGGCAATTTTGGAGAAAACGGCGGTAAAAACGGAGATTTGTATTTAAAAATTAATATCGAACAAAATTCCCGCATTCAAATCAGTGAAAATAATATAATTTTTAAAGTTCCTATCACACCGTTTGAAGCTGTACTTGGCGGGAATATTTCTATTCCGTCATTTGACGGTAATCTGTCATTAAAAATTCCTCCAAAAACTCATTCGGGGCAGAAATTCCGCCTTGCAGGACAGGGGGTGAAGCAGAATGGAAAAATCGGCGACCTGATTATTGTAATAGATATTGAAATTCCTTGTTCTTTGTCGGATGATGAAATCAGGCTTTATGAAAAGCTTAAAAAAATGTCCGCACAAAATATAAGAGAGAATTTATTAAATGGTTAAAATAAAAGAAATTTTTGCTTCAATTCAGGGCGAAGGGCCTTATGTAGGGTATAAACAGGTGTTTGTAAGGTTTTGTAACTGCAATTTAAAATGCAATTACTGCGATACTGATTTTGCAGACGGTGTGGATTATAATTCTTGCGAGCTTGCAGATGAAGTTAACAAATATGTCAGTGTGCATTCGGTTTCTTTGACGGGTGGTGAACCGCTTTTGCAGGTTGAATTTTTAAAAGAATTTTTACCTCGCGTAAATAAAAAAATCTACTTGGAAACAAATGCAACTTTAGCTGAAAAGTTTATGGAGGTAAAACCTTTTATTGATATTGTTTCAGCAGATATTAAGCTTGAAAGTGCAACGGGCATAAAAGATACTTATAAATTCCATGACAAGTTTTTTGAATCCTGCAAGGGTGTAGAAACTTTTGCAAAAATCGTGTTTAACAACAAAATTACAGATGAAGAAATTAAAAAATGTTGTGAACTTGGTAAAAAACATGCCATTGAGTTAATTTTACAACCCGAAATGGGAGCGGAAAATATGCTTGTGTCATCAGAATTTTGTTCTGAAATCCTTGATAAATTTTTGGAAAAATATGAAAACGTAAGACTTATTCCGCAAGTTCATAAGTTTTTAGACGTCAGGTAAAAAAGGGTTTTTCTTTTGGACTGAAAAGGGATGATTATTTGAATTGCTATTAAAAATATTTGCTTTTTTTTCATCGCCTTTCAAGTAATCTTCAATAATGTCATCTTTTTCACCTTTATCTAAATATTTTATTAGACTATCGACAACTTTTGAAATTTCGTCATTTTCAAGCGCTTTATCATATTCTTGTGAGATTTTTTCGATACTATTATTTTCTTCATTTTTATCACCTGTTTCAATTTGCGGCAGCTCAGGTGATTTTGTTAATTCATCGGTAATTTTTTTTGTATCAATTTTATTTCTGGTTTCTTCATCCAATGTACTAAGTTTGTTTTCAAGTGCTTGAGCTTTATATGCCCTTTGTGCGTAAGTATTAGCGAAGAATTTTTGTTCAAGCAGTTGTTTTTCAATGTCTTTAATAACTTGTTTTACTTCATTTTCGGTTTTACAATTTGCACATTTGCTTTCGAGTGAACCTAAAATACGGGGTATAGTTTTTTCGGAAATATCTTTAATTCCCATTTTAGATGTTGATGCAACAACACTAAATTCGGAATGTTTTAAAATTTTTTCAAGATTTTCCATTTTATTATATTGCTTTGCTATATTTGATACATATGTTGTTGTAAGTCTTTTTGTTTCTGATGCTACAGTTTGGGTTATTTTTTGTTCCTGTGCATTATTATTAGTTTTTTGGTCTGTCCAGATACTAGGGCTTTCGTTGGTTGAAATAGTGCCGCATCTGCCATTTGCATTGTTGTTGGTAATGGTGGAAATAATATTTCTATTTGTGCTCGTAATATCCCAGTTCATAAATATATAAACATTTTTAGATGTTTGGAATTTCAATGCTCTTGTTTTTCGTTACATTTTGTTATATACTTTTAGAGGTAGTGAGGTGAGTATGTCTGTTAAAAGAGTTTTACAATACGGTGAAAAAAGTTTGAGAGAACCCTCAAAAGAGGTTCATAAAGTTTCTAAAAAAATTCAGGAACTTGTTCAGGATTTGCTGGATACTATGTATGCAAAAAACGGGGTAGGAATGGCTGCTCCGCAAATTGGTGTAAATTACAGAGTATTTGTTATTGATGTGTCTAAAAATGATGAACCTTTAAATCCGATAGTTTTTATTAATCCTAAAATTATTAAAAAATCTGGTTCTTGTGTAGCTCAAGAGGGATGTATCAGTTTTCCAGAGGCTTATACAGATGTAAAACGATATTCAGATATTATGGTAAAAGCTCTGGATCGCCAGGGCAGACCGTTTGTTCTTGAAGCAAAAGATGGAGAACTCCTTGCTCGTGCAATTCAGCATGAAAACGACCACCTCGACGGCATTTTGTTTATTGATCACTGTGTAAACCGTTTTGAAACAGATGAAGTTCTTGCAAAACATAAACTTCCGCCGATTGAGCCTGAAAGGTTAATAAATGATTAACATAATTTTCTTTGGTACACCTGCAATAGCTTTAAAGTCTTTGGAATATCTTTATAATTCCGACAAAATTAACGTGCTTGCTGTAGTAACACAGCCTGACAAACCAGCAGGACGCGGCCAAAAAATTTCTATGTCGCCGATTAAACAGTTTGCTCTTGAAAAAGGCTTACCTGTTTTTCAGCCGAAATCTATCCGCAAAGAACCTGAAATTCAAGAGGAATTGAAAAAACTTAATCCTGATTTTTTTGTAACTTTTGCATTCGGACAAATTTTGTCACAGGAAGTTTTGGATATTCCGAAATATGAAACTATAAATCTTCATGCATCGCTTTTGCCTAAATATCGTGGGGCTAATCCTATTCAGCGTGCGATTATTAATGGAGATAAAGAAACAGGTATCTGCACAATGATTACTGAACTCGGGCTTGACTGCGGAGATGTTTGTATGCGTGAAGTAATTAAAATTCCTGATGATATGACTTGTGTCGATTTATTCGAAAAAATTAGCGCTCGTTCACCCGAATTACTTGAAAAAACTTTAACAGGGCTTATGAATAACACTATAACTCCCGAAAAACAATGTGAAAAAGGGGTTTGTATGGCAAATAAGCTTGTGAAAGAAGAAACTATTATTGATTGGACAAAGCCTGCGCAGGAAATTCATAACCTTGTACGCGGGATTTATAAATTCCCGTCTGCATATTTTATGCATAATGATAAAATTATCAAAGTGCTTGAAACTCGTGTAGTTAAGAGTTCTGGGAAATGCGGTGAGTTTGTAAGAATATCTAAAGATGGTATTGAAGTTGGATGCGGAGAAGATTGCATTCTGCTTGTAAAAGTAAAACCCGAGGGTAAGGGTGAAATGTTTGCTGCTGATTGGGCACGGGGTGCGGTGCGTAAATGATTACTAAAGGCATTAGAGGTGCGATTACAGTTGAGAATAACTCGGCAGAAGATTTAAAAGAAGCTGCTCTTGAACTTTTGAATGAAATGATGTCAAGAAATGCCATCACGAAAGAACAGATTTCTCATGTGATTTTTACAACTACTAATGATTTGAATGCAGAATTTCCTGCAAAGTTTGCACGTCTTGAACTTGGTTGGGAACAGGTTGCAATGATGTGTTTTCACGAACTAGATGTGCCGAATTCTTTGACAATGTGTCTTAGAGTGCTTATTGTTATTAACTGCCAAAAAGATTTTATTCCGCAGTTTGTCTATCTAAAAGGTGCATCTAATTTAAGATAACCTTGTAATCTCAGTCATTGCAGGGTCAAGTAATCTTCGTCCGATATTTGGGAAGTCGATTGAACAAAGCATTTTGTTGCCGTACTTAATCATTTTTTCAACAATGCCTTCGCCGTATTTAGCAGTCGATACTCTGTCACCAGGCTCAAAGGTTTGAATTTCAGAGTCTAAATCTTCTTCAGTAGGATAAATCGGTACTACTGGCGGAAGTTCATCTTCATAACTATCTAATGCAATTATTTCTTCATCACCAACAAGCGAAATGTCATCATTTACAGCTAAGTCATCTATTAAATTAAGATCGTCTTCTGTTAGTTCATCTTGAGTTTCAAAATCTTCATCTTCGGTCGGTAGTTTTTCATAAAAAACTTTATCAACATCTTTTGCAACTTGTTCTACTAATTCATCATTAGGTATTTCTTGTGCATCTGTTTCAATTATTTCTTCCTGTAAGTATTCATCTTCAATTAATTGAGGAACTTCATCTATAGGGTCATAAATTACATTATCCTCAAGAATATTTTTAATAGGTTCTTCATAGATTTCGTCAGTCGCTTCTTCCTCAATAACAGATTCTTCATTTATTTCAGGATAATTGATTTCTGTAAATTCTTCCTGAATTATTTTTTGTCCTGATTCTAAAATATTTTCTTCAGCTTCTTCTACTGTAGACTCAAGCATTGGAATAGTGTCTTTAGTTTCTATTTCTTCAACAGGTGTAATTTCTGTTATAAACGGAATATTTTGTGAATGTGCGCCGTAAATGACGAATTCATCATTATTAAGTTTTGCTAAAAAAGAATTATAGCTTGCAAAATCATGCTGCAACGTCAAAGGTGCAAAGAAAATGATATTTTGTGAAGCTTCTTTGATTTCTTCAATGTATTTAAATTCATGCGGGCAAATTACTGTTGTAAACACATTATCTCTTTCAATAAATCTTTTTAATAATTTTTTACTGATATTAGAATTGTTTACTTTTACAAAACAGTAAATTTGTTCATTAATACCGTTTAAAACAGTGTAAACGTATCTTATAACTTCTTTTTGCAAATTTTTAGGAAGCTCTGAAAGATCAATGCTTATATTTTTTGCATTTTCTATTGCCATACTTAAATCAAGAATATCTTTTAATGTATCTGCAAACACGTTTAATTCTTTGTATTTTAGCAGTTTATTCTTTAAAAGAATTAACTGTGGAATCTGAGTTTCACGGTACTGGCTGTCAATAACACTAATAAATGTGTCAAAGGGCAAAAATCTTTCAGGAAGTGTTTGAAGGTAATTCTGGATTTCAATAAAAATATCCTGAATCATTGCTTTGCTTACTGCATCAACATCTTCAAGGTCATTTTCATAGATATAATTTATAGTGTCATGATTTAATGGAAGTTTAAAATCATGACCTGGCTTAATTGTTCTTTCCCATTCAAATTGACCTTCAGTGTCAATAATAATGGCTTTTTCTTTAATTTGTTCTGTAATATTGCTTAAAAGTGTTGTGGTATTGCTAAGATTATTAGAGCAAATAAGCAGATTGTTTTCTAAAATTGTTTTATCGACCTTTAAATTAACATCTTGTTGGGCAAGACTTCCTAATGTTAGAGAATCTTCATTGGGAATTATATCTAAAAGCTCGCTTGAAGGAAGTTTTGATACATTTGCTGAAAGTGATGGTATTGTACCGTTATAGTTTTTTAGTATTCCTTCATCGTTGAATGTAAATATCAATTTTACAATAGCATAATTTGATGAGGCATCGGATTTTAAGTTCATAACCTGAGCTACATACGGGTTGTTTGAATCTTCTATGATAATAAATCCGCCCAATGCAAGATTGTCGGCTGTATCAAATGCGACTTTAACCAAATTGTTCTTAATTTCCAAAACCTTCATTAAAATACCCTCACTTTGAAAATAACTTTATCATAAACATGCTAATTTTGCACTATATCTTGAAGTTTGTTGTATATTTCAACAGTCAGTAAACATATCTTGAGATTTCTTTTTACAAGGCTTTTTATTGTTTCTTTGTAACACTTTAAAAGCGCTTTATTCAAGCCGTTTTCTTCATTAAGAAGTGTGCGGATTTTGTCGGAATATTCTTTATCTCTTGTATTTGGTTCAATTTTATCTGCTATAAATACAATTTTTTCAAAATCAGTCATATCAAGTTTACCGAGTGTGTGCCATCTGACAGCCGATAAAATTTCTTTATCAGTAACGCCGAATTCTTTTTCTGCAATGTATGCGCTGACGGGTGCATGAAGTGTTTTGTAATTCTGCATTTCGCTTTCTTCAACTTGCAAATGTTCTTTGATAACTTCCAGAAGTTTTTCGTTGGAAAAACATTTTGCGCAATCGTGCAATAATCCTGCAATATATGCTTTATCAGGGTTAAGATTAAATTTTTGCGCCAATTCTTTTGCACAATCTGCCGTTCCGAGTGTGTGAAAATATCTTTCCTCTGATAAATTCTCTTTGAGCCAATTATTTATAAAGTCCGTGTCTTTCAATGTAATCTCCTACTTCTTTTGTGACTAAATCATCTATCGGTTTGTTTTCTTTTACTCTTTGTCTTATTTGTGAAGATGAAATATCTTCAGGAGTTCTGTCAAACGGTACAAATTCAATAAGTTCTTTGAGTTTTTCTGCTTCATACCATGTGTCAAAATTGTCAACAGAATCTTTGCCGATTATAAAGTTTATTTTGCCCTCAATATCGTATTTCTCGTAAAGTTCTAATATTGTAAGGTACGTATAAGATTTGCCCTCTCTTTTATATTCTATATCAGAAATTTCAAACTGCAGATGATTTTTTATTGCAAGTTCTACCATTTTATAACGGTGTTCGCAAAGTGCCGTATTTTTGTGGGGCGGGTTAAATGCAGGAATGAAGAGAATTTTGTCAAATCCGTATTTATCAAGAGCGAGTTGAGCCATTTTAAGGTGCGCCCTGTGTATAGGATTAAATGTGCCTGCAAAAATACAAAGTTTCATATAGTGATTGTAGCATAAAGAAAAGCAGAACCGAGGTTCTGCTGAAAAATTTGTAGGGGAAAAATTAAATTGGAGTTAAAAAAATCTGTTTTGTCCTCGTATGAGGTTTTATACTAAATGCAATGCCTGCTTATTGGCAATTGCGATGAAGTTCATCTGTGCAAAGAGAAGTTCCGATCGGTCCTCAAACGGCTGATTGTTATTCACTGTGACCTGATTGTCATAGATATTTTTCAATTTGTCGTCAATGTTTGCCAAATTAGCTGTTGCCATTTGATACCTCGTCTCTCTTGTATAATCAAAGCATTATCGCTTTGCTTATTATTTACTCTCTCGTGTCTTATGTATATATAAAGTATATACAACTTTCTTGATTTCAGTTTTGCTTTATCTTGTTACATTTCTTTACATAACATCAATTATTCAGGAAAAAATGTTTTTATATCTATATAGGGGAAACTATGCTCGACAATAATGTCCAAAAACAACAACAAATGCAGTTTCAGTCTTTAACTCCTCAGCAGCAGGAACAGTTAAGACAGCAGATTACTATGCAGGCGGGTGTTAATCCAGAACTTTTAAAGGAAAATGTTCAGGATACTTATGTTGCAAACAGAGTCAGCAATACTACAGAGGACCCTAAAGGGATGTTGTGGACAGCAGGTTTAACTCTCCCTGCATGGTATGCTATTGCAAAAGGTATGGACAAATATGCAGAGCATTGCCGTGGCAATTATGAAAAAACTATTCCTGGCAAGATTGGTGCATGGGGTGACAGAACAGCTGAAACACTCGGCAAAAATAGTCTTGTTCGTTCAATTGGTAAAGGTTATAATTCTTTCAAAAAATTTGTACGTACCAAAATAGTCGATAAATCAAGAATTTTAAGAGCATTCTGTGATACTCCTTCAAAACCTGAAATTTCAATGGTTCGAGATCAGGCAAGAGGTATGCTTGGTTTCTGTGCAACTGATTGGGATCAGGTTGTTGATAATTTCATAAGAGATACGCATCATGTTGATGATTTGGCGGCTTACGGAGCAAAACCTGCTGAAATTGAAGCTTACAAAAGCAGGATTGCAAAACTTCCAAAAGCTCAGCAGGCTGCAGAACTTCAAAGGGCAGAATTTGAACTGCTTAAAAAATATACAAGGGGCGGTAATACTTTCTTAACAGGTTCGCTTCCGACTGATGCAGCTGCCCGTGCAAAACTCTTAAAAGATGCTAAAGCTTACGAATTTGGTTTGAAAGATTTTGCAGAATTTGAACTTATTAAAAAGAACAGACCTGATTATTTACACAGAATTATGGAATCTTCCCATAATGCAAATAGAAATATGTTCTCTATTGCATACGAAGCTAAACCAACTTTGTGGGGCAGATTTAAACGTTTCTTGTTCGGAAGAAAAGTTTATGGTTCTGAATTTGCAAACAAAATGGCAAGTTCAATCGGTAATGAAACTTTAACTCCTGAAATGGCTAAAGCCTTGAAAGATACAGGATTAGATAAGAAAATCCCGAAATCTGCGTTAGGTAAATTTATTGCTAAATACAATAACATTGTACTAGAAGGTGCAACAAACAGGGTTGCTGGCGGTAAATTAATTGCTATTATGCAGGCATGGTTCTTGGCAGAAGCTATTTACAAATCTGCTAAAGCAGAGGGCGGTGCGGGTGAAAAAGCTAAGACATTTGCAGAACGTTTCACTGAACTTGTTGCAATGTTTGCATGTATTCCTCCTGCAATTATGCTTATGCACAAAGTCGGCGGCTTGCAATATGCCGGCATGACAAAACAACAGGTTGAAGCTTACAGAAAAAATCTGAAAGCATTCAATGAAAAAGTAATGGCTGGTAAAATGTCGAAAGCTGAGTATAAAGCTGGTAAAAAAGCTTTACGTAAAGAACTTAAAGCCGGCGTTAAAAATCCGTTCACAAACCTTTGCAAACGTATCGGACGTGTTGTATCGGTAGGTCTTGAACAAATCAGACCTTATCAGGCAAAAGCTTCAACAAGAAAAACCGTTATGGAAAAAATAAAAGATATGTTCAAGAGCCCTGGACATTTCAAATTCGGATTTAAGCAAATGGCAGGCTATCCGATGAGAATAGTTTTAGGTATGATGGTACTTATGCCATTCTTCTCAAAACTTGCGGTAAAAGGATGCCATAAAATCTTCGGTAAACCTAAAAATTCATTGTTAGATGAAGGTAAAGAACCTAAAGAGCAGCCGCAAGCACAGCAGCCAAATGTTCCGCAGCAATTGCAAAACTCTCAAGCTGTTCAAAAGGTACAACAAACTGTTCAACAGGCACTTCCAAACGGAAGAACTTATGTGCCGTCCCCACAGGGTGTTCTGGAACTTCAAAATGGCATTAGTCAAACAAATTTATTAAATAAATATAAAAACGGTCAAACTCCGCCAAGTACAACAAAATCAAATAATAATGAGCCTTTGAGAAATTATATTCCTTCCCCTATGGGTGTTCAATTAAACCAGGGTGAAGATATGACAGAAGCCGAGAAGGCTATGAGAAAAGCGGAAATCGCAGAACAGCAAGCTTTGCAAACCTTAAAAATGAATTAGTTGCCCTGAATTGACAGGCATGTTATAATACTTTTCGGAGGGTTTTATGACGGCTACATTTAATTACAAAGATTTTGCAAAGAATTTGACTAAACAGGCAGAAGAAGTTATGCCTGAAGATATTGCATTACAGCATAAAAAAGAGTTTCTGGAAAGAGTTTATAACTTTACATATATTGCAGGTGAAGCTTTTTCAAATGATGAAAGTATTGAAAACTCTGAAACCGCGAAATTTTTGACACAGCTTATTTCCGAATGGACTTTCCATAAATATGTTGATTTATTGCGTTCTGATATTCCTGCAATGTATCATGAAAGTATTTTGCAAAAATTGGGTTATGTAGCTTATGAAATGGGCAGAGAATCTACTTTAGGCAAGCTTAGCAATGATGAATTACTGCAAATTGTGGAAGTTCAATTGAAAAAAGCTTTTGAAAAAGCCTGTTCGCATTTGCTTTTAAACGGTCAAATCACGCAGGATGCTTACGACAATGCTATGAAGCTTTCTAATATTGATGTTATGAAAGTCGAGAATAAAAAACCGAAATTCCGCACATTTAATTATACCGTTACGGCACTTTGTTTTGCGTTGGCAACACTTGGAGCTAATGTATTCTTTTATGATTTCCAATATCTTGATATTTTGAATACAGTTGCATTAATCGGTTTGTCAATGTATATGGGCTTTTATATTGGTGTTAAAAAATTCAGCCGATAGGGTTGTTGCGAAAAGTTTGAAATATGTTATAATATGATTAAGTTCTGTATGGATGTTTATTTTGTTCCTACATTTTTATTAACAGGGAGAATTGACTCTGACAGGATGTGAAGTATACCCGCCGATTTTATATCGCCAGCGGGAAACGGATAATCCGAGGCGTTCACCCACCTGCGAGACTCCGCAGGTAACAAAATCGCATCTGTGCAGGGCTTTTTTATTGCGGTTTTTGATTATATATGATATAATTTGCGTATGAGTATTTCAACAATTGTAATTTCTGAGGATAATACCACTGTAGAGCTTTTGAAACTTTATTTGGAAGAATTTGAAAGGTTTTCGTTTCTTGCGGGAACTTCTGATTTTTCGAAAGCTTATGATGCAGTAAAAGAACTTTCTAAAGTGCTTTTGGTTGTTGATATTTCACAGTATCAGGAACAGGGATTGAATTTTGTTTCTAAAATTACCTCGGAATTTCCAGGCTGCAGAGTCGTTGCGATGTCTGATAAACCTGATGTTGATTTGGTTATCAGGGCAATGAGGGTTGGTGCTTGTGATTTTTTGTCAATGCCTTTGATAAAAAAGAATTTCTTTGATATTCTTGATAAGATTTTTAACGATTTTACAGATGCTAAACCTAAAAAATCAAAATGCCGTGTGATTTCAGTATATTCAAACAAAGGCGGAGTTGGGAAAACTTCTATTGCAACCAATTTAGCCCTTGAACTTGCAAAAATCTCAAAGGAAAATGTCGCGCTTATTGATTTGAATTTTCAGCTTGGAGATGTGACGACATTTTTAGACTTGAAACCGTCATTTAATATTTCTTATATGCTTCAGAATTTGGATAAAATTAATGAGGATTTTCTTTTATCAACGCTTGAAAAATATAAAGATACTAGTTTGTATGTTCTTGCTGACCCGCCGTATTTTAAGCAGGTTGACGATATTCTATCCAAAAATATTTCTAAATTATTTGAAATATTGAGAGATACTTTTTCTTATATTGTTGTAGATACATCAAGCGGGTTTGAT
This sequence comes from uncultured bacterium, assembly GCA_948964545.1. Taxonomy (GTDB): domain Bacteria; phylum Cyanobacteriota; class Vampirovibrionia; order Gastranaerophilales; family Gastranaerophilaceae; genus Stercorousia. The sequence goes on from CAREDV010000001.1 coordinate 674,870, forward strand.
GGCAAAGCAATGACTGCATTGGAAAATTCTGATTTGGTATTTTTTGTAACTATTGTAAACCTGCCAGCACTAAGAAATTGTCAGAGATGTATGGAATTGTTTGAAAAACTTGGTTTTTCAGAAGATAAAATCCAAATTTTGATTAATCGTTATATGGAAAATGATGATATTAACGCTGTAGATGTAGAGGATGTTTTGGGTCGTAAGATATATTGGAAAATACCTAATAACTACTTTACTATGATGTCTGCCATAAATAAAGGAATTCCTGTAAGCGAAGTTAATACTGATTCAAATGTTGCATTGAGCTATAAACATCTTGCATTAATGGTGGCTGATAGCGTATTTCGTCAAAAACAAGGTAAGTAATGAGTAAATTAAGCGACAGATTTCAGAAAGAAAATATTATAGTTAATGAACCTCAAATTATTATTGAGGATAAGTCTTTAACTGATGATTTGCTTAAAAAAGTAAATTCTGTGCCGTATTGGAATGAATATACTATAGAACAACAGCGTGATATGGTAAGATTTTTTGTCAAAAATTCTGATACGGAGGATAAGGAAACGGTATATGAAATACTTATACCATACGTTACAGGTTTTGGGGCGTTGCAGAAACTTTTGGATAATGAAAATGTCAGTGCTGTTTTTGTAAATGATGATAAGTCTGTACATATTGAAATTGATGGAAACGCATATGATGCAGAGATGCTGCTTTCTGAAAATATGCTTCAATATATTTTAAATTATATTAAAAATTTAAGCGCAGATGTTTATATAATTGATGTTAAAGATGATAAAAGTTTTATGATAAGAAAAACTTGTTAAGTGTTCTGTGGTTGTTAGTATTAAACCTTTTGAAAGCGTGGACATTCAGATTATCAACACCGGGATCGATGTATTTTTCCATAATCTTTTTATCTACAAAGTCGTTGACGGGTTTAGCAAAGATTACAAGAGTTAAAAGACCGCCTATTGTTTTTAACATTTTATTTTTGAAAATTTGAGTTTTTTGATATTCTTTCAGTGCAGTTCTTGTTGCCTGAAATGCATAGTCACTGTCTTTGTAAGTTTCTTTCATTTTTGGCAGAACTGCCTTGTATTTTTTATAAATTTTCTTTGGAATATTAGCTGTATCCCCGTTTTTTATGGCTTGTGCAATATCGAATGTGTTTTTTGCATTTTTTTCGGCAAATGCCATTATTTTTGCTTTATCGCCGTGTAAAATATCATAGCGGTGAGTAAATAGTATTCTATATAATTTTTTGAAAATATTTGAAGTTTGTTTTTCATTACTGCGTGCATTAATTTTATTTTGCAATGTTTTTAAAACTGTATCTTTAAACTGAGTGTAATTTTCTAAAGCTGTGCCGTGGGCTTGGTCAATAACATTTCTTGTATGTCTATAAATTGCATCTTTTACGTTACCTGAAATCCCAGTTTTGTCTAATCTTCCCAGAGGGGATACGGCGCACTGCCCTGCAAAGATTACGGCAGGTAGTGCTGCAAGACAGGTAATCCCTTGAAATATTGCACGTTTTAAAGCCCTTTTTGCGCTTGGATTGTAGTTATCTTTGTCGTTTTTATATTTATCATAAATATCAGCCCCAAGGTACATAAAAGTTGGTGCCCAAAGTGCTGTGCCTAATTTTGGAGCAATTTCAGAAATGGCCGTGCCAACTTCGTTTGAATACGACATTAAAACTGCACTGTTAGAGTTTAACGGATCTTTATATTTATTATCCATTGGGGTTATCATATAATATATATAAACACATAATAAATTTTTTTGCTACTATGTTATAATTTAATTATGGACAGAAAATTTAAAATTTCGACAAAATATTCTCCATCGGGTGACCAGCCGAAAGCTATCGAACAATTGGTTCAAGGTATTGAAAACGGCGACGATGCGCAAACTTTGCTCGGCATAACTGGTTCGGGCAAAACTTTCACAATTGCAAATGTAATTGAGCGGGTTCAAAAACCTACACTTATTATTGCGCATAACAAAACTCTTGCTGCACAGCTTTATAACGAATTCAAGGAACTTTTTCCAGATAACGCAGTTGAGTATTTTATAAGTTATTACGATTACTATCAGCCTGAGGCTTATATTCCAAGAACTGATACGTTTATTGAAAAATCTGCATCCATAAATGAAGAAATTGACCGTCTGCGCCATAATGCAACAAGATGCTTGTATGAGCGAAATGATGTTATTATTGTGGCATCAGTCAGCTGTATTTACGGCTTGGGACTGCCTGAAAATTATTTTAGAGGTTCAGTTGAGCTGAAAGTTGGTGATGAAGTTGCTCGTGATGATTTGCTCAAACATCTTGTAAGCGTTCAATATACAAGAAACGACCTTGTTTTGGAGCGTTCATCTTTTAGAGCACGTGGTGATATTGTCGAAATTATGCCTGCTTATGAAAAAATTGTTACGAGAGTTTATTTCTTTGGCGATGAAATTGAAAAAATTGTCAGAATAGATAACCTTACGGGTGAAATCATTGAAACCCCTCAAAGTGTTGTAATTTATCCTGCTGTGCATTATCTTTCTTATGATGAAAATGTGGATGAAACAATTGCGCTTATACGTGAGGAATTACAGCACAGGCTGGTTGAACTTAATAACGAAAACAAACTTGTTGAGGCGCAAAGGCTTGAACAGCGGGTTAAATATGATATTGAAATGATTAAGGAAATGGGCTACTGTTCAGGAATTGAAAACTATTCAAGAATAATTGAACGCAGACCGCCAGGGTCTGCTCCAGCAACGCTTTTAGATTATTTTCAAGGCGACTTTTTAACTGTAATTGATGAATCACATGTGACTCTTCCTCAGCTTAAAGGAATGTATCATGGTGATTCATCCAGAAAAACTACTCTGATTGATTATGGGTTCAGACTGCCGTGTGCAAGAGATAACAGACCTTTGAAAAATGAAGAATTTTTTAATAAAGTTCATCAAAAAATTTATATTTCTGCAACCCCTGCTGAATTTGAACGTAACACTTCAACACAGTTGGTTGAACAGATTATCAGACCAACAGGACTTGTTGACCCGAAAATCTCCGTACGTCCGATAGAATCGCAGATTACGGATTTGAAAGCCGAAATTGAAAAACGTACCGAAAAGAATGAGCGTGTGCTTATTACGACTCTCACTAAACGTATGGCAGAAGATTTGACTGATTATTTTATACAAGAGGGGATTAAAGTCAGATATTTGCACAGTGAAATTCAATCATTGGAACGTGTCGAAATATTGCGTGACCTCCGTCTTGGTGAATTTGATGTACTTATTGGTGTAAACTTGCTTAGAGAAGGGCTGGATATTCCTGAAGTTTCGCTTGTTGCTATCATGGATGCGGATAAAGAGGGGTTTTTGCGCTCAGAAACGAGTTTAATTCAAACAATCGGGCGTGCTGCTCGTAATTCTTGCGGTGAAGTTATTATGTATGCTGACAGAATGACGGAATCTATGGAAAAGGCAATAACCGAAACAGAACGACGCCGCAAAATTCAGATTGAACACAACGAAAAATACGGAATTATCCCGCAGACAATCAAGAAACCTATTGAAAACAACTTGTTGTCGCTTGTTGCAAGCTACAGAGATTTAGAAGACATTGTCGCCGAAGAAATGGTTGATATGGGTATAAGTAAAAAAGATTTACCGAAACTTATTGACCAGTTTGAGAAAGATATGAAAAAAGCTGCAAAAATACTTGATTTTGAACGAGCGGCAGAAATCAGGGATAAGCTTAAAAAACTTCGCGAAATGGCAGAAAGTTAATATTCTTCGCCGATAACTTCATAATCGACTTGCGCCAAATAATGTCCCATTATTGCAAGGTTAAAGACAATTACAACGCAATAATAGAATGTAGCAATCGGATGCGGCAGACCGAAAAATATCCAAATAAAATATAAAACAGGTGCAAGAATAATCAAATTTACAAAAAACATTTTTATTGACATAAATATAACTGCAATTAATATATCTACGCAATATGTGCTGATTGTTTTAAAATCATATACATCTGAAGCTTTAAAATGTCTTGCAAAAAGTATGTATCCAGTATAAATTATTGAGTTGCAGAGTCCAGAAGTAATAGTAATAAATATTTGTAGTGTTGTCGGATTAGTTATTAAATTTGACAGAAATCCTGCAATAAAAAATTCAAGCGTATACGCAATTATTATAAGCGGTGCAAGAACAATTATTCCTCTTAATCCGTCCCATAAAAGCGGAAAAATATTGAAAGACGGTAAAACAACATTAGTGTTTGAACGTACATTTGATGTACATTTGAGCATAAATCCCATAAGCAAAATTGAAGTAAACAAAGCTGTTATAAGAAAATAACCTGTTTTATCAGACTCTATAATAAATTTAGTGCATAAAAACAGGGGAATCGCGAATATAATGTACATAGCAAGTGCATGCTCATCCTGCAGAGTTTCTTCAAATGCGTCTTTGATAGATGCCATATTTCCAACCTTTCAAACAGATTATATCATAATGATAAAGGCAGTGCAATCGTAAATTTTGCACCATTGCCGATTTCGCTTTCTAAAGATATTGTGCCGTTATGCAGTTTTACAAGTTCTTGAGTAATAGCAAGCCCAAGCCCTGTTGAGTTTTGGATAGTGTTATCGACCTGCTCAAATTTTTCAAATATTTTTATCTGATTTTCAGGCGCAATTCCAATACCTGTGTCGGAAATTTCTATAACAGCTTTATCAGTCAGTTTTGTGCTAATTGTAATTTCTCCAGATTTGGGTGTGAATTTTATTGCGTTGCTCAGCAGGTTAAACAAAATCTGCTGAACCTTTTGATAATCAGCTTGTATGGTAAAATTTTTTATATTCGTAATTAATTTCTGCTTTAAAAGTGGTCGGATAATATTTATTGTTTCGTTAATAACCTGTTCTATTTCAAATTCTTGTAAATTGAGGGTTACCGCACCAGCCTCGATTTTAGACATATCCAGAATTTCATTAATCATCTCTAAAAGATGAAGTCCCGATATTTTTATGTCGTTCAGATAATCTTTTTGTTTGTCGTTCAAAGAACCTGCAAGAGCGACCAAATCTGAAAATCCGAGAATAGAATTTAACGGAGTTCTAAGCTCATGCGAAATATGCGAGAGAAATTTTGATTTTGTCTGTTCCGCTTTTTTAATCTCCAAATATCCCTCTTGCAATGCTGTAGTCTGCATTTTCATAATCTCTGAAATTTCTTTATCTTTCAGCAGGTTTGAGATAATCACAGCACAGGTTTTGAAAATTTCTTTATCTTCATCAAAAAAATTTTCTCCTGTAAGTATTATTTCACCAAAGACTGTATTTTTTATTTTTAAATTTTCAGTCAAGCGTTTTTTGCCGTCTGTCTGCCCGAAAGAGTATTCAAGCCTTTGAGGGTTTGTATAATAAATATATCCGCTTTGAAAATCTATTACAGTTTTTAGCGTGTCAAATATTTTTGACGGTTCAATTTCAAAAAATTTATTTATAAAATCTAAATTTTTCATTTTTCAATATAGCCTATATATGTAAGGTTTCTGTAGTATCCGTCATAATCAAGTCCGTAGCCGACAAGGAATTTGTCATCAGCTTCAAAGCCGTAATAATCAGGTTCAACATCAGTCTGGCGCGTAATTTTTTTATCAAGAAGCGAGCAGAATTTTGTAGATTTTGTGTGAAAATTGCAGTTTAAAAAATCGAGTAAAAATTTCGCGGTTAATCCTGTATCCACAATATCTTCCACAATAAGCACGTTTTTACCGTTTAAATCAGGCAGTGAAATATCTACAGCGTTAACTTTTCCTGATGATTTAGTGCCGCCGTTGTAGCTTGAAAGTCTTATAAATTCCATTTTTAAAGGCATATTCAGGTGTTTGACAAGGTCTACCGCAAACATTACAGCACCTTTAAGCGCACATACAACGTAAACTTCCTCTCCGTTGTAAAACTTATTCATTTCTTGTGCAAGTTCCTTAATCTTTGTCTGAATTTCTTGTTCACTGTACAAAACATTTATTTTCATAGCTTACCTCTCAATTCAATAATATGTGTCGGTTTATCCGTAACTTTAATTTTGTCGTTTATACCTAATCCGCTTGCCCAGAGGACTTCACTGCCGCTGCAAAGCAAAATTATAGCATCTTTTTTGTGGTTTGGAACTTTTTTTTCATTCAAATATTTTTTTAATTTCTGAGTTCCGTGTGTGCCCAATGGTTGGATAATATCGCCATCTTTCCTGTATCTCAGAGTAAAATCTATTTTCTCTAAATTTACCAATGCCTTAAATTCTTTATCACACGGGAATTTTATCTCGCCTTCAAAAGGTCTTATCGAGAAAACAAAATTATCAAATTCATATTCTCCGCAATCTCTTATGTGAATTTCTGCGCAGGATTTTTCGCATTTTGTAATAATGTCTGTACATTTATCGCTTACAAACAGCCACAAATCTTTTGTTAATGACATTGTTTTACCTGATTTTGAATTTTTATTTTCATTAATAAATTCATAAATTTCATCAATTTTTTTTCGATCGTAATCAATGTTATGCTCAATTAAAAGCTCTCGGATTTTAAGTTTTTCTGGATTATCCTCGCAAGCAATTTGTGAAAGAGAATTCAGAGCATCCGTGACTTTGGGGTTAATCTCTCTCATTAATGGCAAAAGTTTTTTTCTTATAAGATTTCGTTTATATTTTGTATCCTCGTTAGAGCTGTCATTATTAGGTTTTAGCCCTCTCTCTCGGCAATATTTTTCGATTTGTGCGCGGGTTGTTTTTAATAATGGACGGTAAAAAATATCTCTGTGCTCTGCAATTCCCTGCAAACCAGAAATACCTGTTCCTTTTATAATTCTGTATAATACGGTTTCTGCGTTATCGTCATAGTTGTGTGCAGTAAATACGACGTTAGAATTGAATTTTTCGGCACAGCGTTTAAAAAAATTGTATCTAGCTTCTCTTGCACAAGTTTCGTTATGAGGAACATCATCACTTAATGTTTCTGTATAAAATTTTATCCCGCGGGTTTTACAAAAATTCTCGCACACCATAGCTTCTCTAAGGCTTTCCTCGCCCCGCCAGTTGTGGTTTAAATGCACAGCTACAACATCATAACCCTCAAGCATATCTAAAAGGCACATTGAATCGTATCCGCCCGAAAAAGCAACGATAAATGTGCCTGATAAATTGTATTTTTCTATGAAAGATTTAATTTTTTCACACCCTCTTTGATTTCAACCGCATCTACACCCAATTGTTCTAATGCTTTCATAGCAAGAGAATTCGGCTCTGTCGTCAAAGCTAACAACATATGGGCAGATTCGATTTTTGTTTTATTATCTTTTTTTGCAAGTTTCCAGGCTGTTTCAAGAACTCTTTTTGCGCGTTCAGTGAACACGATTTCTTTGTCAAAATATTCGTTGCCGAAACCGATAAGAGTTTCTACGACAGTTCTTGCATCTTTTATATTGATTTCAAGTTCCGACAGTACCTGATATCCAACACCTGTAGCTTCTCCGATTATGCCGAGCAGAAACATTTCCGTTCCGACGATATTTCTGCCCAAACGTCTTGCTTCTTCTTTTGCAAGACGCAAGATTGTTAAAGTTTCAGGCATTTGTTTTTCAATAGGTTTGATAATTGCGTGTGCTAAATCATCATCAGGAATTCTTAATTCCTTTAAAATTTCATAAGCAATACCGCGTTTTGTTTTTAATAGTCCTAAAACCATATGCTCAGGCAAAACTACTGATGAACCGAGTTCTTTAGCGGTCTGCTGCGCCATATTCATTGTAGTAAAAGCATTTGGTGTAAATATAATTTGTCTGCCCTCGTATTCAGCTTGGCGCGACTGAATTTTAGCAAGTTTTTCTTCAAAATTGTCGCTTGTTACACCGTATTGTGCAAAAATTTGGGCAAGCTGAGAATCTTTATCCTCGAGAATTGATGATAAAATTTGTTCTGTACCCAGAATTTCGTAATTTGATGTTGAAAGCTTGGAAACAGCTCGTTCAAAAATTTTTGACGCTTCATCATTATCAAAAATGTTGTCGGTCTGCTGAGCTTTATTATTTTCATCCCTATTTTCGTCAATTTCGGGGTGATAAAGTCTTTTAGTTTTCTTTTGAACGAGTTTTTCAAGCAATGTTTTGGATTTGTAGATGTCAAACCCTAAATCTTCAAGGATTTTGACATTATTGGATTTTTTATCAGAAAGCACGGATAGAAATAAATGTTCGTAAAGGATTGTCGGATTGCCTGATTTATTGGCAAGGTCAAGCGCTTTTTTAAGAATTTCTTTGTACTCATCATCAAAAGGCAGTGTGTTTAAATTTTGAATTGATACAAAATGTTGATATTTATCAATTTCTTTTATCAGCTTTTCTCTTGTGATGTCATAAGTCTTAAAAAGCTTTAAAGGTATACCTTTTGCTTCATCAAAAAGCGCAAGTAAAAGATATTCGGGGCCAACAGTTCTTGCTCCCGCTTCTTTTGCAACATTTTGTGATGTGCTTACTACATTTATTGCTTTTTCCGTAAATCTTTCAAACATTATTCCTCTTCATCATCCATATTTTCTACATATTCTGCAACTTTTTCGAATTCTTCATCGTCCTCGATTGTTTCGAAAAGATATTCTTCGCCGTCTTTTGATATTCTCATAAGAACAACTTCATCCGCATCTTCTTCGTCTGCTGGTAAAAGTAATGCGTATTCTTTTTCGTCAACTTCAACGATATCGAATAATTCGAATTTTACTACGTTACCGTTCTCATCAACGGTTTCAATGATTTGATCTTCTTCTGCCATAATAGGTTTCCTTTCATCTGTTTAAATATTGTTCAAGTATTATTCGGGCGCTTTCAATGTCAACAAGCCCTTTGTCTTTTCTGAAATCTATTTTACGGGAACGCAAATTTTCTTCTGCTGTGTCAGAAGTTAATCTTTCGTCCTCAAAAATTATTTCAAAACCTGTAATCTGTGATGCAAAATCTCTGCAATCCTGTGCCTGCGCGCCCTCTGTTCCGTCCATATTGTAGGGAACACCTGCAACTATTTTTTTTACGTTATTTTCTTTTGCAATTTTTATGATTTGTTCAATTGAATTGTTGTCGCGTGGGATATAGGAATGACCGTTTGCAAGCATCAGCAGGTAATCGCTTAACGCAATACCTATTCTTTTTGTTCCGATGTCTAATGCCATTACTTTATACATTTTTTTGCCTTTTCTGTTCTAGTGAACCCACATGTCCTCTATAGCTTGAACTCTTTTTTCATCTTTTTTTGCGAAAAAATACTCGTAAATACTTTTTCTAATGATGTTTTTGAAAAATTCACGTTTCAATGTTTTATCATTATACAAAGAATATAAATTTTGTGCAGTTTTATAATCTCCTGCAAGGTGTTTTAGCAGTGAAACATTCAAAATTCTTTCTGACCAAATTCTGTATTCCTCTGAGAAAAAGATTTTTTCAATATTTTCATCAATTAGTTTTTCAAAATCTTTCGGGTCATCAAGAAGTTTCAAAAACTCCTCAAATTCATCACTGTATGTGCTGTTCAAGAACCAAAAGTCAGTAAAATCGCATTGCAAAATATTTTCAAATTCTTCATCTGTCAGCTGTTTTACTTTATAATTCAGTTTAAGTTCAGCGGGTTCAATATCTATAAGCAGATTTCTCCAGCAGACGTATTCATAAGGCATTTTTGAAAGTTTTTCCGCTCTGACAAGAATTGCTTTCAAAACTTCAGGCTCTAAATCCAAAGCGCGCTGACCGCGGTAAAATCTTTCGATAATCGCGCTGCATTCAAATTTGGAAATCTCATTAAATCCAAAACAGTCTTTCACTCCTTTATAATCATCGATTACAATTGCAACAAACTGAACTTTTCCCTGCTTATTAATTCTTGAAACAATAACCGCCTGATTCCCATGCCCATCTGGATAGGTTATGCAGAATTTATAAGGTTTTGAATCTTTCAAAATTTCTTTATAAAACTCAATTGTGTTATCTTCTCTTATGCCTGCAAGTTTCAGAGTAGAAAGATTTTTTATTATGGCAGGAATTAAGTTTTCATCCGCAGTTTCTAAAGATGCATTTAAAGCATGGTATGCAAGCTGTGATTTTGAATTTCCTAATATATCAAGTGCTGTTCTGCCAGCTTCAGAGTCAGGCATTGATAAAAATACGGGAACAAGCATATTTGCAAGTTCATCTTTTGAATAGTCATTGCCGAGAGAATTTAGAAGAATAACTTTATCGCTGTCTGGAAGTGAATTTAAAAAGTCTAAAAAATCAATCTGTACTTCTGGATTTGCTATGGCGTTATCAAGAATTTTTCTCGTGTCAGCATCAACAAACTCATCAGGATTATCAAGATACTGGCCGCAATCTTCGTAAGACCAGTTTGTATCGATATCTCTTAATAAATCAAGTGCAAAGATTTTTGCTTGATTAGATGTTAGATTATTTTTTATAATTCCCCATAATTTTTCAATCAAATCTTTTGTTTCTGAGTAGCGTACAAGCAAATATTTGGTTAAATCCGCATTTTTGCTTATCTCTTTGAATAAAAGTTTAACAATTACATTTTTATCGTTTTGCATATCAAGTGTGCGGTAGTGAATTTCGTAATTATCAAAATCTTTCACTCCGTCAAGTTGTGTATAAATTTTTGTAATTTCCGCTTTTATTTCAAAAGGATTAAGCTGCATTATTTTGCTTTCCCCCAAAACGCATCTAAAATTGCCTGAGCTTCAGCAGAAGGCATTTTATCATTCAGTATTAAATATTGAACAGCAATCATTGTACACTCAGAACAAATGTTCACTCCAGGGCCTTGTATCATTTTGATTACTTGAGTATTCGGACGTCCGCAAAAACTGCAGTAAACAAGTTCTTCTTTATCTTGTTCTCTTTTTTTAGCTCCTAATTGAACCACTTTGTCATCTGACATAATTAACCTCGCATTGTAACTTTTTTTTATAAAATTTGCCAAATTTGCGTGCTTATTCTATAATTAAAATTACGTTTATTTTATGAGGATGATTATAGCATGAAAAAAGCTTTTTTACTAGCAAGTATCTTATTTATTTCTGTAATTTCGACAGCATGTATTAATAACTTTGCTGTTCAGGAGCTTAACAATAAAGCAAAAGAATTTATGGATAAAGGTGATTATGTATCTGCTATTGAAAGGTTAAAATCAAGTGTTGATTTGGATGGAAGTGTATTGGAAACGCAATATAATTTAGCAGTAGCTTATACAAAAGCTGAAGATTATGAAAATGCAGTAAAAACTTATAATGATGTGCTTAAATTAAATTCAGATTTTGCTGATGCATATTATTCAAGAGCTGTTTGCGAGGAAAATTTAGCAAAAGATATTATTTCTCAAGATATTTTAGTTAATGATGATGGCTCATTAGAAAAAGCTGAACCTGTAAATGATGAAGATGCTGTTAAGAACAAAAACCTTTCGGATAAATCAAAAGAGGTTTTTAAAGGGTTGGTTAACAATGCAATAAGCGACTATAATACTTATCTTGAAAAATCTGCATCTGCAGCTGATAAAACAGAGGTTGAGGAAAGTATTAAAGCATTGGAAGATTTGTTAAAAACTCATGCCGATTAGTTTTCAATCTCCAGGAGAAGTGGCATTTACTATTTTTTCTTTTCCTGTCTATTATTACGGGATAATTATTGCTTTTGCAATATTTGCTGGTGTTTATATTGCAGATTTTTTGTATAAGAAATATTATGATAAAGTTTCATATATTTTTGATTTTACACCTTATATGATTATTTTTGGAATCCTTGGGGCAAGGTTGTATTATTGTTTAGTAAATTTTTCTTATTATTTAATACATCCGATAGAAATTTTTAATATAAGACAGGGCGGACTGTCTATCCATGGCATGATAATTGTCGGCGTATTTGCGCTTTGGGGTTTTTCAAAAATATATAAAATGAATTTTCTTAAACTCTTAGACGTTTTTTTGTGCGGAACTGCACTGGCACAAAGTATCGGCAGGGGGGGAAATTTCTTTAATTCGGAAGCCTTCGGGATACCGACTGATTTGCCTTGGAAATTGTTTATTCCCGTGTCTCACAGACCTTTGGAATATATTGATTTTGAATATTTTCATCCGACTTTTCTTTATGAAAGCATTTTGGATTTCGTAATTTTTCTTATTTTACTTTTTATGTTTAAAAAAGGAGTACGCCCTGGTAAAGCTGCAGGTTCATATCTTGTTTTGTATGCGCTTGTAAGAATTTTTGTTGAACATTTCCGTATAGACAGTGTGCTTAATGTTGCTGGCTTTCCTGTTGCTCAGGTTGTTTCTGCTGTTATGCTGCTTATCGGAACTATATGCCTAGTACGTATTAAGAATTGATTTTAATATTTGTTTGACGTTTAATTTTTGTATGGAAAATAATTTACCTCAAAACAAAAAAGCTCTTGTATGGCTTTCGGGTGCACATTTTGTAAATGATGTTTATACAGGCGTGCTCAATCCTATTATGCCGTTTATTGCAGCAAAAATTGGAATCTCCATGGCTATAGCAACTGTTGTTTTGACGGTTTCTCATATATTTTCGTCACTATTGCAGCCGATATTTGGGTATTTTGCTGATAATATTATAAAACGGCATTTTATATTCTGGGGGTTAATTTTATCTTCAATATTCATTCCGCTTTCAGCTTTAGCTCATAATGTATATTTGCTTATATTTTTTATAATTATAGGAAGCTTCGGCTCAAGTATATTCCATCCGCAGGCGCTAGGATTTGCATCACGTTTTTCAAAAGGACTTGACGGAACTAAGGCTATGGCTGTATTTCTGGCAATGGGAACTCTTGGATATTCGACAGGCCCTATTGTATCATCAGCAATTACGCAATTTGTTGGAATGAACAAGATGCCATTTATGTGCGTATTTGGAATTTTTTGGGCTTTTGTTATGTTTAAAATGGTTCCAAAAATTTCTGTAATGCAGAATCTTGTTCCTAAAATAGATTTTAGGACTGCTTTTAAAGAAATTTTGTCAAATCATAAATTGAATATTTTGAATATAATTGCAATGCTAAAAACTATGGTTCAATCGTCTTGTTTTATACTTTTACCGTTTTTGTGGAAAAATATGGGACACAGACCAATTTATATCGGAACAGCGCTTTTTATGTTTATATTTGCTGGTGGAATTGCATCATTGGCAAGCGGTTTTGTTGAAAAACGCATAGGGGCAAAAAATGTATTTTATATTTCAATGATTTCAACACTTCCTTTAATGGTGTTATTCATTTTGACTTACCAGAAATTTTCTATTCTATCTCTTGTAATATTTGTTATAACAGGTTTTGTTACTATGATGGCAACGCCAGTTACAATGGTCATGGCGCAAAGAGTTTTGCCTGAATATAAGAGTATAATTGCAGGATTTATTAACGGATTTTCCTGGGGTGTTATTGCAATTGTAATGTCTGCACTCGGATTTGTTGCAGAAAATTTCGGTATCACAAAAGTACTGCTTTTGGTTGCAATAATACCTGCTGTGTGTTCAATTCTTATAAAAGAGCTATTTAAAGATTAAGCGAAAACATTTAATTTGTGGATAGCAGATTTTAAATTATTAATTGAAAAAACATTTTTATTGTGATGTTTGTTTTGTACTCCGTTAAAAGAGTTTGTTGACTGTTGAATTTGAGAATTTTTCTTAAGTGCGTTAAAACGGGCTATTGACGAAACTAACATTCCTAACTCCTATCCATGTCTAGCTTATCTATTGTAATACAAGAAATATGAAAAATCAAGTGTTAACTAATGTAACGAATCGGGTAATTTTTGAAATTAGATATCTTATATATACTTTATATATATGTAAACATTAAATAAAAACGAGATATTAAGAGAGAGATTTTTAAATTCCTACCTACCTACAAAGTTTAGCCCCTAATAAGGGGCTTTTTTTTATTTAAATATTACATTTTAACTTAAATATATTTCTGTCGATTTCGTTAAAGTTTTTGATAATCTGTGATACAGCAGGTATATTTTTATATAAATCAACACTTTCCATAGAAGCTATTGCTATAATTTTGCCGATACCAGCGCTTCTTGCTGCTTCTATGCCAGATACTGCATCTTCTGCAACAATACAATCTTTCGGGTCGAGATTTAGGATTTTTGAAGCCTTAAGATAAATATCAGGTGCGGGTTTACCTGCAACAGAGCCATCTGCATATACGATTTTGTCAATATCAAACCACCTTGCAAGTTTAAATTCTTCTATATAAAAATCCACATTATCTTTTTCAGACATTGTTGCAATTGTCATTGGGATATTGTTTTCTTTCAAGTAATTCAAAAATTCTGCAGCACCAGGCGCAAGATGTGTGTTTTTGTAATCTTTTCTGCACATTTCTCTATAAACGGCTTCTTTTTCTTTCCCGAGTGCTTCAACAAGTTCAGGTTCAGGTTTTCTGCCAAGCAGGTATGATAAAATATCTTCATTTGTTCTGCCGAACATATATTCGCGCATCTCATCATCTGTGAAAGCATAAGGTCTTACGCGTTTTGAAAATTCGCGCCAAGCTTCCAGATGTTTTTCAGAATCAAAAAATAATGTCCCGTTAAAATCAAAAATTATTCCTTTATACATATTACTCCATAAGTTTGTTATAGTATTCGATGTATCTTTTAGCATCTTTTTCTTTGTTTAATTTCTTATAAACATATGCTAAATTGTAGTGAAAATCAGCTACAGTGTTTTTTAAGTCAATTGCTGTTAAAAGTTCGTATTTTGCTTTTGAATATTTGCCAAGTTTTATATATGCGCATGCAAGATTGTAATGTCCGTATGCATATTCAGGTTTCAATTTAGTAACTTTTTTGTACTGTTCTATTGCCATATTAGGTTTGCCGTCTTTTAAATATACATTTCCAAGGTTGTAATAAGCTTTATAATATTTTTCATCTTTTTGAATCGCTTTGTTGTACATAAAAATGGCTTTATCAAGTTCACCCTTATCCTGCATAATATTTCCCAGAAGAAGCCAGTTTTGTGCAGTTCTTTCTTCTTCAGGAATACTTAAAAATAATTCAAGTGCGCTTTTTATCTCATTTCCTGCATACAAAATGTTTGCTTGATTTGAAATATCCTGATAATCCTGTGCGAAAACAGGAATTGCAATAAATAAAAATAATGCTGCTAAGAGTTTTTTCATAAAAATATTATATTACAAATCAAAAAATTTGACAAAAAAAATAAGTGTTCCATAATGTCAGTGATGTCTCTTTTACTGATTTAATTACCCGCATTTGAACTCCTTGATGCGGGTTTTATTTGCAATAAAAAGAGGTCTTTCGACCTCAAATTTCTCTACACTACACACTATTTTTTATTACACTTTGTTTTTATTTTGCTCCTGCTATTGCAGCTCCGAGACCTGCTGCTGCACCTGCAAGTATTCCCCAGAATGTTTTGCTCTTGGCAGATACTTTAAGAGCTTTGCATATCATACCGCTTGTAAGGAATGTTGCTCCGCCGACCAATGCACCGCCGGCTACATTACCGACAATCTTTTTGGTTTTATCTTTTCTGCCTACAGGCTGTCCGGTCAATGCTGATATATTTTCTTCTGCAGATTTTTCGTCAGCTAATCCGAGTGTTACTGTTTGCATAAATCCTTGAGTGAACGAATCTCTGCCGTGCTCACGTATATCATCAGGTATGGATTTCCCTGTTAACTGAGCATAGAAAGTGCTTGCTTTATTTGCAATCTGTTCGTCAGTTGCCTGATCTCCATATAGACTCCTTACGCTTTCTTTGAATGATGCGTAAGCTTGCAGAATTTGTTCCTGTTCGTTTCGCATAATCTTTTCGTGAAGAATTTTTGCCTGTTTTTGAATTCCTTCTTGAGGTGAGTTCAACTGCAAATCGGCATTTCGCATTCTTTGCTGTTGGCGAACTTGGTTATTAATCATGAAATCCTGATATCTTTCATAATTTCTGTAATAATCTTCATAGTTTCCGCCCATTCCCATCATCGGATAAGGCATACCCATTCCGCCGAAGCCTAAACCGCCCATTCCCATCATAGGTGAGCCGAAGATACTTCCGTTCATTGTAAGCATCGGATCCAACGACATGCCTGTCGGGGCATACAAATCTAGATTTGACAAATCGTTCATCGCAATCTGATTTGTGTAATAATTTGGAGCTATACCATACATTCCCGGTGCTGCCATACTACTGTTGAACATAACCTAACCTCTAAATTTAATTTTAACCTACCTTACTTATATAAAAACATTTTGTCTGCAAAAATTGCTTTTTATGAAAGATTTATGTTACAATTCTGTTACAATTCTATTTTTTAGTTTAATAGGCTGTAAAATAGTCTGAGAGGTACGGTTTTGAAAAAGTTTTTTTCGGGATTATTTACTTTATTAATAATAGCTGGTATAGGTTTTTTGATTTATACTCACCCTGCATTTGTGCGTAAACAGTTAGATAAGGTGCAGGCTGTATATTATGTTTATAAAGGTGATAAGGAACTTAGAAAATTAAAACTGCAAAAAGCTATTAATAATTACACAAGAGCTGTTAATTTATACCCAGAACACTATGGTGCTTGGTATAATCTCGGAAATCTTTATGTTGTATATGAGGATTACTATTCTGCCGTTGATGCTTATGAGGAAGCTTTTGAACACAATCCGAAAATGATGATTGCACGTATGAATTACGGAATTGTATCAGCCGAAAAACTCGGAGATTTTGATGGCGCAATTAATCAGTATGACGAGATTTTAAAAACCAAAAGGCATCTTTTATCAATTCCTTTTGTATACAGCAATAGAAAAAGTTACAAGGTTAACAAAGGGCTAGCTTATTATAATAAAGGTGTTGCATACAAGCAGAAGTCAATTTATCTTGACTATGATTACGAGTACAGACGTCAATTTTTATTAAAGGCTCTTGAGGCTTATAATGAAGCCTGCAAAATTCTAAAAAAAGATTATGATGCAAGATATAATTTAGCTTTAACTCATCACCTGCTTGGTAATTACAGGGAGGCTGGATTGATTTACTGCAAAGCAATTGAGCTTGCTCCTATGAATTATGAAGCACACTATAATCTTGCGGTTCTGTTACGTCATCTTAAATATTATAAAGAGTCTTTGGATGAACTCAAAAAAGCTTCTACATTGATTTCCACATCAAAAACAGGAATATCTTCTCGTCAGCGATATATATTTGATGTAATGAATGATGTTACACGTACTATCTTGGCAAATACCGATAATGAGTTGATTGAAAAAGTATCAGATGAACCTTCTGAGCACAGTCAGATAACTTATGTAAACGGAAGAATGGTATTTACCGATGATTTGGATAATGCGATTATAAAAAATTTGAAAGTCTGCGGTGCGAAAAAACTTATTAAAGAAGACATAGAAGATCAAGCAAGTGAGTTTGATGACGTTCGTTATAATGTACATGTACCTGGTGTGGAGTAGAGGAGAGAGGAGAAAATGAAAAAATTAAATTTTAACCAAAATTTCGGGGGGGGGGTCTAAGCCACTCTACGTTTATTGAAAGTTCATCCAAAACTCATGCGGCGGGGACAGTTGCACGCATGGCGTTTACTCTTGCTGAGGTTTTAATTACCCTTGGCATTATTGGAGTTGTCTGCGCATTAACAATACCTAATGTGATTGCTGGTTATCAAGAAAAAGTTACGGTTGAAAGATTAACTCAAACATATAATTTATTACTTAACGCAACCAAACAAATGATACAAGATGAATCCTTAACTATAGAGCAGTTTGGCAGTACCCCAGAAGAAAGAGGGAATAAATATTGGGAATTACTTCCAAATTATTTAAAAATAGTTGACAAATGTGCGGCAAATATTGATGGTGGTAAATGTCTGACTGGTTATTTGTTTTATTATAACAGATTAGTCGGCAAAGCTCATCAGGGATTTTATGATAATCGTTATGTGCTTGCAAACGGGGCTGTTATCTCCTTAAAGCCTGGGGGAAGCTGTCAGCAGGATATGTCATTGACAAAACGCGGAACTAATGAGATTGGAACTGGTAAAATAGTTTACGGTACTTATTTACATCAGTGCGGGCATATACTTGTTGATATAAATGGTAAAAAAGGTCCAAATACTACAGATAAAGACATATTTAATTTTGTACTTGTGCAAGACGGTGTATTGCCAACGGGCTCGCCTAAAGAAGTTATTTGGACAGAAATGTTTGACAATCAATGCTTAGGAATAAAAATTTATAACCCAAATGGTTATTGCTCTGCATGGGTAATTTACAATAAAAATATGGATTATCTGCATTGCCCTGATAAACTTGGCTGGAAAAAAGCGTCAAGCTGTAAAGACTAACCTTTTACAGCTCCCTCATTTTCACCTGAGATAAAATATCTTTGCATAGCTAAAAAGAATATTAAAATGGGTATTGTTGAGAGAATTGAACCTGCTGCGATAAAGCGCCAGTTTGAACTGAACATTCCCTGTAAATTATTTACGCCGACAGGAAGTGTGTACATTGCCTCTTTGGTTAAAACAATACTCGGCCACAAAAATTCTCCCCAAGAACCGATAAATGTAAATATAGCAAGTACTGCAAGTGATGGCTTAATCATTGGCAGTAATATTTTCCAAAATATTTGAAAAGAGTTGCACCCGTCAACAATTCCTGCTTCTTCCATTTCTTTTGGTATCCCTAAAAATGCCTGACGCATAAGGAATATTCCAAATGCACTTACTGCAAACGGCATTATTAAGCCGATAAATCCCGCAAAATTATTTACACTGTCGACAAGGTGAAGTTTGAGAGTAATCAAATATATGGGAAGCATTATTGCCTGAAACGGAATCATTATTGTAGCAAGAATTGCGAAAAATGTAATTTTTTTACCTTTAAATTCCATTCTTGCTAAGGGATATCCTGCCATTGCGGAAAGTATAAGATTTAATAAAACAGTTCCTCCTGCAACAATCATACTATTTATAAAATATCCGATAAAATCAACTTTATCCCAAACACCTGCATAGTTTGCCCATGTAAAATCTGTCGGGATTATTTGCGGAGGATAAGCAAAAATGTTTTCGGCATTACCTTTTAAAGAGGTCGAAATCAGCCAGATAAAAGGAAAAATCGATAACAGCGAAACAAATATTAAAATTATATGTGTCGGAAGTTTTTTCATAACTGGTATTTGTTCCTTTCAAAACAGAAAATATTTATCAAAGAAAATATCATAACAATTACAAGCAATACAACAGCCATAGCTGATGCAAGACCTAAATCAAGGTTTTCAAAAGCTCTTTCATAAATATAATAAACTATAGTTTTGCTTGAATTTAGAGGCCCGCCTTTTGTCATTACATAAATTTCTGCAAAAACTTTCATTGCTGAAATAGCACTGATTGTTGTAACAAGTGCAATTGTAGGCATAATGTGCGGAATTGTAACAGTCAGGTGCTTGGTTAAGAAATTTGCACCGTCTATATCACAGGCTTCATACAGTTCATTTGGAACACTCATTAGTGCGGCAAGATAAATTATCATATAATATCCGATACCTTTCCAGATAGTAACAATAATTACAGAATATAGCGCATATTTCGGGTCGGTGAGCCATCCTATTGATTTAAAACCTAGGCTTGTTACAACGTAATTTAAAATTCCCTGATCGGCATACAGCCATTTAAAAGCGATTGCCGCCACAACTATGGAAACAATTACGGGCAGATAGATTAAAATTTTGTATAAAGTTGCTCCCCTGATTTTTTGATTGATTAAAACCGCAAGAAACAGCGGAAATATTGCAAGTATAGGAACTGCTGCAAATAAATATATAAATGTATTCCAGAGAACTTTATAAAATACAGGGTTTTTGAACAAGTTTATATAATTATCTAATCCTGCAAATGCGGGATTGTAAATATCAGCCGAATAATCTAAGAAACTAAGCCAAACTGTCTGAAAAAAGGGAATGAAAAAGAATACTGCAAGAATTATTCCCGCAGGCAGTAAGAATAAATACGGTGCATATTTACTATTATACATACGCTGATTATTGCATTAATTTGATTTTTGGTCAATTTGTTTACATCTTGCAAGCCAAATATCACTTACAACATTTTCAAGAACACGTTTGCTTACAGAGCCTGTCAAAAATCTGTCTAAACGCGATTTGTTTTGTGAACCTAATACAATTAAGTTAATTCCATTATCTTTAGCATAATTAATTATTTCTTGTGCTGGATTGCCTGTCAAAATTGAAGTCTTATATGTTTCAATTCCGCATTCTGTAAATATATTTTGTATATCTCTTATGGCTTTTGAGGCATAAATTTGCTGCTGTTTTTGAATGTCAAGTATCCAGTTTGTATCAAGTGTACCGTCTAAGAATAACAAATTAGGATCATCGTTTACCATAACAATATGTATTTCTTTATCTTCAAGGTTTAAGTCAGGCAGGATTTCTTTGATAATTCCGCAGGAGCATGATGTGCCGTCTGTTGTTACAAGAAGTCTGCCGTGTTTATTTTCTTCTTTGGCAACATAACAGGATAGTCTGCTTGAATTAATAATTTCCTGAGAAACCGAACCTAACCATTTTTGAACGCCTTTTTTACCGTGAGAGCCCATAAGTATTAAGTTATAATTTTCTTTATCAGCCTGTTCTAAAATACTTTCGATTGCAGAACCGCAGTTTTTAATTCTTTTACCGCACGTAAGCCCGAGTTTTTTAATTTCTTCTTCTGCATAATCCAAAATAGTGTCTGCAATATTTGCGCAGGAATATGAGAAATTTTCTTCTTCAATACTTATTTCATCAGGCAGAAAAGACCAGTCAATTACGCAAATAGTATCAACCACTGCTTCTTTAACCCAGTGTGATATGTTTTTTATAGAATTAAAGCTAATTTTTGAACCGTCTGTACAGAATAATATTCTCATGATTTTTCTCCTTATTTGTGAATAATATAAAATATGTTAAGGAAAATTACATTGTCTGGTATTCTATATTTTTTTCTGGTATTATTATTTTAGGGAAATGTTTTTTATAGGAAAAATGTTATAGTCATGGCGTCAGAACAAAATATAAAACAAAAAGTTAATTTAAGGAATTATAAAGATTTAGTTGAAACGATTGCAAAAGTAGAATATCAAAAATTTTCAAGTTCACATTTAATTGATTTACCTGAACTTATAAATATTGGTAATCATACATTGTATATTTTATTTAAGAATAATCCTAAACAGGAATTTAATAACACATATCTTTCTACTGCAATTAAGTGGGCTGTACGAAACGAAGTCAGACGCAGGTATAAATGGTATTCTTTAAAAAATAGAAAACAAGAGACAGAAGAAGAAAACGGCAATTTGAGAGAAGAAGTTTATAAAACAATTCTTTCTATTGACGAAATGCAGGATGCTGAAGTTCCGACTCAGATTAAGGCTGAAGACAAAACTCCTGAAGAAAATATTGAACTTTCTGAACTGAAAGCAGAGATATTGGAATCTATGAAAAAACTTCCACCGCGCGAAAAAGAATTGATTGAAGAAAAGTTCTTTAAAGAGAAAAAGCTGAGAGAAATTGCAGAAGAATTTAATATATCACAGTCAAGAATTTCGAGAATTATTCAATCGGGACTTGATAAAATTAAAAGGGATTTAAAAAGACAGGGGATTATTTAGTGAAAACTATTTTTGAAAAAAGTAATGGTGTATCGGGGATTAGTTTAACAGACGAAAAAGAAGATTTGGGTTTTTTTAAAGGGCATTTAAGAAAAGATGCAATCGGACTTCCGCAGGTAAGCGAGCTGGAAGCTATGCGCCATTATAAAGAACTTTCGGATTTGAATTTCTGTATTGAAAAAGGGTTTTATCCTCTTGGTTCTTGTACTATGAAATATAATCCAAAAGTCAACGAACTTCTCGCATCTTTAGAAGGTTTTTCTAATTTACACCCGTTTAGCGCGGATGAAGATTGTCAGGGTGCATTAGAGCTTATGTATAAATTGCAGGAAGCTTTAAAAGTTGTGACAGGCATGGATGCCGTTACTTTGCAGCCAGCCGCAGGTGCTCATGGCGAGCTTACAGGCATGATGATTATCAAGAAATATTTTGAAGTTAAAGGCGAAAACAGAAAAAAAGTTATTATTCCTGATTCTGCTCATGGTACAAACCCTGCCAGTGCACATCTTTGCGGATTTGAGATTGTTCCTGTAAAATCCAATGAAAAAGGACAGGTTGATGTTGAAGCTTTGAAAGAGCTTTTAGACAGTGATGTTGCGGCTATTATGATGACAAACCCGAATACGCTGGGTATTTATGAGGAAAATGTGCTTGAAATATCAAAATTAATGCATGATAACGGTTCGCTTTTATATTACGACGGCGCAAATTTTAATGCTGTTATGGGATATTCCAATCCAAAATTAATGGGATTTGATGTTGTGCATTTGAATTTGCACAAAACATTTTCAACTCCTCATGGAGGCGGCGGTCCTGGTGCAGGTCCTGTTTGTGTTGTTGAAAATTTAAAAGAATTTTTGCCCTCACCTGTTGTTGGATTTGACGGTGAAAAATATTTCAGAAATTATAACCTTAAATATTCTATTGGAAGCGTTAAGGGATTTTTCGGCAATTTTGGCGTTTTAGTAAGAGCTTATGCATATATTTTAATGATGGGCAAAAACCTGAAAGAGGCTAGTGAAAATGCAGTATTGAATGCAAATTATTTGAAAGAGAAGTTAAAAGGTGCTTATCTTTTGCCTTATGATGAACCTTGCATGCATGAATTTGTATTGTCAGGTGAAAAACAAAAACATGAAAACGGCGTTTCAACTTTAAATATTGCAAAAGCCTTAATGGATGAAAACACTCATCCGCCAACAGTTTATTTCCCGCTGATTGTGCATGAAGCAATTATGATTGAACCGACAGAAAGCGAAACAAAAGAAGTTTTGGATGATTTTGTTAATGTGATGCTGAAAATCGCAGAAGATGCAAAAGTAAATCCCGAAAAACTGATTTCGGCACCGCATACAACACCTGTAAAACGTCTTGATGAAACATTAGCGGCAAGAAAACCCGATTTAAAATTTGTACAATAGGTAAAAATATGAGTAAAGAAAATAAGAAACGGGAACGAGCGTAAAATAAGGCTTATATTAAATTGATGAGATAGTAAGAAAGCGAAGTGACTGACAATAATATGGAAAATAACAAGAAAATCGACAAAGGTGGCAGAAAAAAAGTTGCATTTCCCCACATGGGAACAGTAAGTATAGCCTGGGCGGCAGCGTTGAAAAAAATCGGTGTCGAACCATTTATTCCGCCTTATACAAGCAAAAAAACATTATCATTAGGTACAAAACATTCCCCCGAAGCTATTTGTCTGCCTTATAAGTTAATTTTAGGTAATTTTATTGAAGCAATTGAAGGCGGAACGGATTATGTTGCAATGATTACATCTCCAGGCTGTTGTAGATTAGGTGAATACGGTAACTGTATTTACAATGCTTTGATAGATTTAGGATATGATGCAAAGTATGTTGAATTAACTCTGTATGATGGAATTAAGGGAATGTATGATTTCTTGAAAAAAATCAGTGGAAAAAATGATCCGATTTTATTTGCAAGAGCCATTAATATTGCTATCAGAAAGATGTTTTTGCTGGATGATTTGGAAAATAGTCTTTCATATTACAGAGCAAGAGAAATTAATTTTGGAGATGCAGAAAAACATTTTAATATAGCGCTTAAATATATTAAAGATGCTGACAATACAAGACAGTTAAAAAAAGCTAAAAAAGATGCTTTAGCAGAGATGAAGAAAGTTGAAATTGATCCAAAAAGAGAAGTTTTGCATGTTGATTTGACAGGTGAAATATATCTAGTGTGCGATAAATTCTCTAATCAGGATATTACACGCGAACTTGGTAAAATGGGAGTTCAAACACGCAGAAGCCTTACGATAAGCGGATTTATCAAAGATGCTATTATTCCTGAAGCTTTCAGGAAAGGCGAAACTCATTTACAGAGGGCTTTCAGAATGGCGAAACCTTATCTGATGCGCGATATCGGAGGTGATTCCTTAGAATGTGTATCTGATGTTGCTTATGCAGATGAACGCGGAATTGACGGTATTATTCATATAAGCCCGTTTACATGTATGCCTGAGATTATGTCACAGAATATTTTTCCTGCAATGAGAGAAAATTGTGATATTCCTATTCTGCCATTGATTATGGATGAACAGACAGGTAAGGCTGGGTATTTGACTCGTTTGGAAGCGTTTGTCGATTTAATGCGCAGAAGAAAAAGAAAATTGGCTATGGCTCAGCAGGCTAATTAACTTATTTTAAGATTTGAGGGTATTATAAACTATGCTAGAACTGTTTAAACAAGCTTCTAAAATTACAAATTCAAATATAATCCTTGCTGTGCCTTTGATTGTAGGTATAAAAATGCTTGATTTATACACTTTTTTTTCGAGAGCGCATTTAGATTCAAACCATAAAGTTATACTTGCATCAATAACTGTAATTTTTATGAGCGGTGTATTGTGCGCATTGTGGTTTTATATGGTAAAAGGCGCTGTAGCATTATCTAAAAAAGTTTTTGTTTTAGATTCAGACAGAGCTAATGCTTCATTGGCTTTATTTAATACAATCCCTGAGGGTATTGGTAAATTCTTTTTATCATTTGTGGGTGTTTATATAATTTTATTTGTAATACAGATTATTGCAACACCTGTTGTTTATCTTCTTGGTATTAATATAATAGGAACTCTTGATGAAGCTTCTACTCAGCAGTTATTGCAGGTTGCATCAGATCCTGCTTCAAACACTGCGATGGCTGCATTTGTTGAAAAGCTTACACCTGCACAGATAGTGTTTTTTGGTAAATGGAGTCTTTTGTTTATGATTGCAACTTCATTTATAATGTATCTTTTGATGCTTTGGATTCCTGAGATTATTTACAATAACTCAAACCCTCTTATGGCTTTATTCTCATCAATTGGAAAATTGTTCAAAGATTTTTGGAATACATTTCGAATATTTTTTACGCTGTGGGTTATGGGATTTGCTTTGTTGTTTATTTATACTTTTGCAGTAATAAATCCTGTTTCTTACTTGATTGTAAGTATAATAATGTATTATTTTATAGTTTATTTAACAGTATTAATTTTCTTATATTATGCGGAAAAATATGAAAAATAAGGTAATAGCGGTAGTTGGAGCAACAGCAAGCGGTAAAACAGCTTATGCGGTAGAACTTGCAAAACAAATTGACGGTGAAATAATATCAGCGGATTCGAGACTTGTATATAAGGGTTTTGATATCGGCACTGCAAAGCCAACAATTGAAGAACGTCAAGGTGTTAAACATCACTTGATTGATATTGTAAAACCTGATTTTAACTATTCTGCGGGGCTTTATGCAAAAGAAGCAGAAAAATGTATTGATGATATTTTATCACGCGGTAAAACTCCAATTATTGCAGGCGGTACGGGGTTATATTTTAATATTTTGCTGAATAATTATGAGCTGCCTGAAATTGAACCTGATTGGGAATTGCGCAAAAGTTTGAATGAGCTTTCTTATGATGAATTGGAGCAAATGTTATATGAGCTTGATAAAGATGCATTTGTTGAAAAAAACGATAAGAAAAAAGCTATCAGGTATATTGAGATAATAAAATCAACAGGCAAACCCTTAAACCAATCACGCGGAGTAAATAATATTCAATATGATGTTGAATGGATAGGGCTTAATTTCCCAAGAGAAGAACTTTATGACAGAATTAATAAACGTGTGGATTTGATGATGGAGCAGGGGCTTGTCGAGGAAACAAAAAATCTGCTTGAAAAATACGGGCGAATTGCTAATATTATTGATACAATCGGGTATCGTGAAATTATAATGGCGTTAGATGGTATAATGTCTATGGAGGATGCTGTTGAAAAGTTAAAGCAGAATACAAGAAATTATGCTAAACGCCAGCTTACATGGTTTAGAAAAAATGAAAATATAAAATGGAATTGTTATCCTGAAAGGAAGAAGAAATAAATGTTGAAGAAAATCTTTGTAGGTTTTGGAATATTTTTAATTACTTTATATATATTATTTTTGATTATTCCGTTTTTTATCAGCGGAATAGCAAATTCATACAGTCCGCAAATCTCTAAAATGATTGAAGATGCTTCGGGGTTTAAGGTAAAACTTGAAAATATAAGAGTTTTGACAACCCCAAAACTTACTGTCGGAGCTGGTGTAGGTCATGTTGAGGCTGCTTTGCCGACAGGCGAAACTTTTTTGACGGCAGATAATGCGGGCGCAAAATTATCACTAATTCCATTATTGACCCGCAGAATTGAAATTGATATTGTCGGTGCAGAAAATGTTAATGTTAATTTAAAAGTTAAAAAAGACGGCAAGTTTGTGATTGAAAATTATATTCCGCAATCGGCAGAACAGTCTGAACCTATTACTGGCCTTCCTTTCGGATTTAAACTTTCTAATCATTTGCCGAATATTGTTGTTAAAAATTATAATATTTCATTTATTGATGCGCCTACTGATAAAACTTATTCAATATATGGCGATATTGTAAAAGTAAGCGATTTTGTATTTAATAAAAAGGTTAAAGTTCTTGCTGACGGCAAATTTATGCTTCAAGATAAAGTTCAGTTTAACTATGATATTAAGCTGTTAAATAAATTTATGCCCGATGCAGATTTGAACGAGTTTGTGTTTAATCCTCCGAAACAGCCTGCTCAATCAGCTCCTGTACAGCATGTAAATATAATTGATATTTTTAAGGCTGTCCATAATAATCAATTGACGGCTGATGTTAAGGCAGATATCGTTATTGATAAAGGATTTAACGGCTCGATAAATGCTTCTAATATCGGGGTTGCTGTTGACGGCAAAAAACTTCCGCCAAGCAGTGCTGATATTACTCTGAAAGGCAATAAGATAAATGTTTATACTAAACTTCATACAGCTCCGCAAGAGTTAACCGAAATTATTGCAAATGTAAAAACAGGCAAGCATCCTAAAATTGATTTGAACTGCAAATCTAATGCCAAATTTAAGTCTGTAATCGATATGGCTGACAGTATTGCAAAGACTTTCGGTATAAAAGAACTTGATACTTTGACTGCAACGGGCGGAATTGATGCTGATTTTACATTGAAATCTGACCTTAAGCATACTGAATCTTCAGGATATTTGAAAATTCCTGCTGCTTCAATTTCTTATAAATTGTTTAATTTTGCTATTAATAAAATAACTGCAAATGTTGAATTCCCTGATTTTAATATGAATTTGAACGGAGTTAATTACAAAGATGTTCCCTCAAATACAGTTTTGAATGTTTCATCAGTTGATATTGCAAAAAATATTATTAATGTCTTAAATGCAAAAATTACTAATCCTGCGGCGGTTGTAACCGTTCCGAATGCAAAAGTTATTGTGACTGACAACGAAATTAATATTAATAGTGCAAGTCTTGTTTATGATGTATTAAGGTTTAATATAACAGGGGCAATTTCTGATTATTTAACTCAAAATATAAAGCTTGATTTGACAGCGAAAAGTAACGGCGAAGGACATTTGACAGGCTCTGTTAAAAATTACGATACTCTTGATTTGAATATCACTACGCCAAAAACTTTTTCTTTGGAAATTCCTGGATTTAAAAAATCCAATCTGAAAGCTGATGCAGATATTCATATATTTGGAAACGCAGCTAATCCACAGTTAAAAGGAACTGTTACAATTCCTTCGTTGACAATTCCTGATATGCTGACTTCTTTAAATGATTTGAAAATTTCTTTAAACGGCCCGATTGTTAAGGGTAATGGAACTTTAAAGAAATTTTCATCAGGCGGAATTGCAGCAGAAAATCTTGGTGCAGATTTCGATTTGGCAGGTGATGTATTTAACCTTAAAAATATTGTAGGAGATGCATTTTTGGGTAAAGTTAACGGTAATATTTCATATGATATCGTAAATGGTCATATAGGCGTTGATTTTAAAGGTACTGGACTTGATGCAGAAAAAGCAATTGCTGGAGCAGCTGGAATTAAAAATGCATTATCAGGCAAACTTGGGTTCAATGCGAATGTAACTTTGTATGGCACAACTGATGTTGAGATGATGAAAAATCTTAAAGGCAAAGTTTCTTTTGATATTCAGAACGGAATGTTTGGCAATATCGGTCGGTTTGAAAATTTTTTGTTTGCTCCGAATTTACAATCAAACAGCATAATAAAAGCTGCGGTAAATTCTATTTCAGCTTTGCCTGCTGTTAAAAATACGGCTGAATTTAAATCTGTCTCTGGTGATTTGACATTTAACAACGGCTGGGCAAATCTAAATCCTGTTAAAACCACAGGCCCGTCTATGGCTTATTATATTACCGGTAAATATAATCTTTTGAACGGTACTGCTAATGTTGTTATACTTGGCAGATTGTCGGCAGAGGTTGTTAAACTGCTCGGGCCTGTCGGAGACTTATCCGTTGATAAATTAACATCATTTATTCCCAAATTCGGCAATATGACTGCTAATTTAATTAAAGCCGTGACAACTGACCCTAAAGGTGAAAATATAAGTGCTATTCCTGCTTTATCATCAGGTAATAAAAATTATAAAGATTTTAAGGTTCAATTTAACGGTGGAGTTGAAAGCAAAAGTTCCGTTAAATCTTTTAAATGGCTTTCAAAATGTGACACATCAGCTATAGAAAGTGTTACGGTAAAAGAGCAGGTTCAACAAACAAAACAGGCGGTTCAAGATGCAGTACAGCAAAAGAAAGATGCTGTTAATTCTCTTTTAGAACAGAAACGAAAAGAAGCGGAAGAATCTCGCCAGCAAATGCAGAATGCAAAAGAAGGGTTGAAAAATCTGAAAAATCTGTTAAAATAATAAATATATATATAGGAGTTGGGATATGAAAAATATATTGAAAAAAGCTTATACTTTAACTGAGATTGTTATAGTAATGTTGATTATCGCTGTTGTTGTTGCTATTAGTATTAAGCTTACTAAGGCAAAATTAGATAATATTACATCATATACATATTATACAGCATATAATACTGTGAGAGCAGTTGCTGCAGAGATGTTAAAAGATTTTAATCCTGAAGAAGATGATTATGGCATTACAGAACCTCAAAGTGTGGCTTTGAGAATTAAAAACTTCTTTGCTTCTAATTTTACTGCTAGTCCAGCATTTGGAACTTCTGTGATGGTAATACCTTGTCCAAAGGGATGTTATCGGGATGAGAGTGGAGTATGTCAATGTAAACTGCCTGTTGAGCCTGTAGACCCTGTTGTTCCTGTTGAGCCTGTTGGTCCAGTTGACCCTGTTGATCCTGTTGACCCATCAGGTTCTTGCCCGGCTGTAACTCCATGCGGGAAGGAATGCAATGCTTCTACTGGTTTTGTGCTTAGAGATATTTCAGGATTTTCACGTACTTGTTCTGATGCAGGTAAGCAATGGAGTGAAGCTAAATGCGACTGTATTCCTACTCCTCAAACAGTATCAAGAAATGGTGAAGGTTTCTGCAGATTATTTGTAAATTACACTAACACAGCTCGTCTTGAAGAAGATGATGAATGCAAAGGTGATGCAATTAGTACTAATGAAACGGATTTTGCTGATAAAGATCCTGATATGATTTTACGTAACGGTATGATTCTTTATAATGTCAGCCAAGACCCTGAGCATATTGCTTTATTAGCAGGTAATTCAAAAGGGGTTAAATTTACTGATTCATCAGGCAGAGTGATTGATGTTGATGAATGGGGATACACTCTTTATATAGATATTGATGGTGCAAGAAACGGTCAAGGCAGGTTATGGGAAGATGTATATCCTTTCTACGTAACTCTATCAGGAACTGTTATTCCTGCTTATGATGCAGTTAATCCCGAACTTTCTGGCGGTGACAGCAGCTTACACTTGCAAACAAGTGTTTATGATGAATTTGTTGACGGAAACGGTCGTCATATAGAATGGATTACAAAGAGCAGACCTTTTAAAGACAGTGCCTGTATAATGGGTTATGTAAATCCAGCAGCCCCATATTGTCAAGGTGTTCCTGCTAACGCCCAATGTGCTCAAGAAAATCATGACTGTCGTTTAAAAACCGTTATGCCTGTTAAATTCTTTGGACATTAGAAATCTGGTGGACTTTAATAAAATTTGTTCCGCCTACAAGCAGTTCGGGTACAGAACCTGTGATTACAACATAATCGCCGTTCTCAAGCCCGAGTTTGTCTGTTAAAAATTTATCCATAACTGCAAGTGATTTTTTATCAATTGTATTCTCGAAATCAAGAGGTATTGGATTAACACCTCGATACAATTTAATACTTCTACAAATATTTTTACACGGACAGCAGGCAAATATAGGCACGCTTAATTTTGCTTCAGAAAGCATAGCTGGGGTATATCCGCTCGCTGTTAAAGCAATCACAGCTTTAATCTTCATTTTTCTTGCCATATCTGCAATAGACATGCCGATTGCCATAGCCTGAGAATCAATTTCTTCATGAATCATTTTATTAGGAAATTTATTTTTTCTCATAAATGGCGATTCTTCAACCGTATCGGCTATTTTTTTCATCATTGCAACTGCTTCTGTCGGATATGCACCTGCGGCAGTTTCTCCTGACAACATAATTGCATCTGTTCCATCAAGAATCGCATTTGCTACATCAGAAGTTTCTGCGCGTGTCGGAATAGGATTTTCAATCATGCTTTCAAGCATCTGAGTTGCAACAATTACGACTTTTCTATTTGAATTTGCTTTTCTTATAACAGTTTTCTGTACAATCGGAACTTTTTCGGTTGAAATTTCAATACCTAAATCGCCTCTGGCAACCATTATACCATCTGATACGTTAATAATTTCATCAATATTTTCTACAGCTTGAGGTTTTTCAATTTTTGAAATAATTTTTGTTGTTCTGTCTCCAAAATCAGCCAGTAATTGACGTAGTTTAATGACATCATCTGCATTTCTGACAAACGAAAGTCCTAGATAATCGACATCATGATTAACTGCAAATTCAACAAACATTTTATCTCGTTCGGTTAGTACATCTAAACTGCCTTGCGAACCAGGAATGTTTATTCCTTTTCTTTGCTTTAAAAGTCCGTCTGTTAAAACTTTTGCATATATTACTCCTTGTTCGACTTTTTCAACTTCAAGCTGAATTTTGCCGTCATCAATCATTATTTTTTCGCCTTTAACAACATCATCTGCCATGCCTTTGTAGTCAACAGGTAAAATGTCTCCAGTAATTTCTGGCTGACTGCGGAATTTTAATATTTCACCTTTTTTTATTTCAATAGTATTAGGCAGGCTGCCTATTCTGATTTTAGGACCTTGTAAATCTAATAATACAGGAATAAGAGTGTTTTCTTCTGCTTCAATTTCTCTTATCCAATTCAAATTTCTTTTATGAATTTCAACATCTTCATGTGATGAATTTAAACGGAACATGGTTACGCCTGCTTTAAAAAGTTCTCTGATTTTATCTTTTGATGCAGTTGCAGGCCCAAGTGTTGCAACTATTTTTGTCATTGTATAATTCATTTTGGGGTTTCCTTTCGGGTAAATCTTAATATTTGTTATCACATGTTTACAAAAATTTTTATGTACGTTATAATAATACACGAAAAAGGTTTATTAGTAAATATGAGGAATCAGAAGATGAAAAAAATTATTTCAGGAGTTATGGCACTTTGCTTATTAGCTCTTAATGCAATTCCTGTACTTGCTGTTTCTATTTCAGATGTAAGCGCTAACTATTGGGCTTCTAAAGAAATTAACAGCGTTGTTACAGACAACATTATGACTCTGTCTGCAAATCGTTTCAATCCCGAAAGTAACATGACAAGAGTAGAATTTGTTAATGCTTTGTTGAAAGTGTTATCTAATGATAATTTGAATGTAAATATTACAAACAAATTTTCAGATGTGTCAAAAGCAAATCCAAACTATGACAATATTTTACGTTCTCAACAATTAGGTTTGGTTTATGGTTATCCAGACGGAACTTTCCAGCCTAATAGAACAGTTTTGAGATCTGAAGCTCAATCGGTTATCAGTCATATTACTAAAGATATGAATGCTGATAGAGCTATCCTTGATAAGTTTAAAGATGCTTCTGCTATTCCTGCATGGGCAACAAATGTTTATGCCAAAACAATTAACTATGGTATTTATGTAAACTATCCTGATTCAAGAGAATTAAGACCTAATGACAACCTTTCTAGAGCTGAAGCTGCAGTGCTTTTGGCAAGATTGAAAGAAAAATTAGATTTGGTTAAAGCTGAGTATATTGGTGTTACAAGAGTTGAACACTTGAATGTAAAAAGAAATGCTCCTAATAATGAAGTTAGAGTAAATAATATTCAAAGTGTTGTTGCAGAAGGCAATGTTTTGGTTGTTTCTTTTGAAGACAAATTTAAATCAGAAGAACATCAGCCAGGTGATGTTGTAACATTCTTTGCAGAAGAAAACATCTGCACTGAAGAGGGTTCTCTTGTTATCCCAGCAGGAACTAGATTTGTTGCAACTATCTGTGATATTAAATCAGAAAGATGGTTTAACAAAAATGCAAGAGTTTATCCTCAATTAACAAAAATCATTTTACCTGATGGAAGAGAAATGGCATTTAACGCAAAACCTTTTTCTAAAGATTATTCTTTAAAAGAAGGTCCTTGGATGACAGCAGGTAAATTATTAGCATATACAGCTTCAGGTGCTGTAATCGGCGGTGGTGTTGGTACTGGTATTGCATTTATTCCTGATCCGCAAAAAATTGGTACAGGTATTGCAATTGGTGCTCCTGTAGGTGCTGCTGTTGGTTTGGTTACAGGCTTAGTAACTCCTGGTCTTAAATACCATGCTAAAGCTGGTGAAGATATTTATGTTATCTTGTTAGATGATGCAGTAGTTGCAAAATAGATAATCTTTATCAAAAATTTAAAAATCGAGCTAATATAATTTAGCTCGATTTTTTATGCTTATTGCTTAGTCATAAGGATTAATTCATCTTATCCTATTGTATGTAGAAAACAGGTGTGTAAAGTTTTAAGATGAATATGTAAATTTAATGGGAGTAGTTCTTATGAAAAAATTATTTATCTCAATGGCACTTGTAGGTGCTGTAGTATTTGCAGGTCAAAATTCTTTTGCAGCATGCGGCTGTGCTGATATGGCACAACAAACAACAGCTAAAACACCTTTTTATTATTACCTTAACCCGCTTCAATATATAGGTATAGGTAATAACTATTCAAGTTTCAGTTTAAACCCGTTCACAGGTTTTAAAAACTGTAACAGAGCTAAGGTGAAAAAATGTGATGAATGTACAAGAGTAAAAATTAAACCTTGTCCTACTTGCCAAAAAGCGTTTAATGATCAGCCTGAGTGGATATATGTTCAGCCTGTAACACCTAAATGTACCTCTTGTGGACATTAAAAAAGAGCCCGTTTAGGGCTCTTTTTTAATGTTGAATAATATCTCTTAATGTTTTAAATATTTTATCTGTGATTTCTTGAATATATTCTTGTGATACCATACCATTAATAACTGCATCTGAAATTTGGTAAGCGGGTCTTATATATTGCTGTGCAGTTCTGTTTACATCTGCAAACTGCATATCTGCAGCTGTACCGCTTTTGCCTCTTTGTGCAGCTCGTTTATACCATCTGTCTTTAATAACTTCAAGCGGTGTATAAACATAGACTTTGACATCCATTACATCTCTTACGCCTTCGTTTAATACGTATAAGCCCTCTGTTAAAATAACTTTTGCTGGAGCTTTAACATCTCCGTTCGGGTCAGACACACAGGTTACAAAGTCATATCTGGGTGATGTAATTTCTTTTCCTTTTTTGAGTTCCATAAGATGATGTTTCATTAAATCCAAATCAATAACATCAGGAGTATCAAAACTGAAACCAGTTTTAAAAAGTTCCTCATAACTTCCTGCTTCTTTCAATTCTTTAGAGGTGTCTTTATAGTAGTCGTCACAGCGAATAACAGTATAAATACCTTCTTTTTTGTCTTTCACGCAGGCTTTAATCGTATTATCTACAAAAACAGTTTTACCTGATGCACTTTCACCTGTAATACCTATCAAAAAAATTTTCTTTTTTTCTTGAACAACTTTTCTTGCAATATTAAGTATAAGATTTTCCGAAGTTTTTAAAAACAACGGTTGCGCTTGTAATTTATCTTCTTCCAAAATTTTTTTTAAAGCATCAACTATGGTTGAGATAACTTCCATGTCGCGTCTGCTTGAATAATAATCATAGCTTGTTAAAAAATCAGTAACCATTCTATATTCCCCTGTATTTTAACATTTTACATTAAAATTTTTTATTTTTGTATTAATCACTAAATTTTGTAACAATATTGTTATCTTTATTAAAGTTTGTTGTAAAAAATGTCGTTATGGGAATATGTGAAGTAACTAAGGAGATTGTATTAATGTATCATGACGAGATTTTTGAAAATGCACTGAAGGATGTTAAAGACGAAAGTTACAAAGCTTTAAAAGAAGAGATATCATCAATGGAATGTGCTATTGAGCGTTTTTTGAAAAGTGTACTTGAATGCACTACATTTAAATCCGAGCGGGATTTTAATATGAGTGCATTATAGTAAAAAAGACCTCAAAGAGGTCTTTTTTTATGAGAAATGAGGGGGATTTTAATAATTTACATCTAGATGTAAGCCAGCTAATTGAGCATCTAACTGCGTTTGAGCAACGTATGTATTATCTTGTGGACAAGTGATTTGTTCTTGGTTGTCATCATATCCTTCTTGAACCATTTGATCTCTTTCATTAATCATTTGTTCATATGCATTAACAAGTTCTTCCATTTTTTTAGGGTCATTATATGCTTCAACTGCTGTTTGTTGAGCTTCAGACTCGCGTTTCTTTTCTATTTCAGATTTACCGACAAGTGCTTTTGCGCCTTTAGAGCACAACCAGCTTCCAAGTAATCCGCAAGCAACACCGATTGCTCCACCGACGAGCGTACCTAAAGGTCCTGCAAAACTTCCGATGGCTGCACCTATTTTGCCGCCTGCCCAAGCACCTGCTGCGTAACCAACGCCTGATGCAACTGCAACTGTTGCAGCTTTACCAACTTGTTTCCAGCCAGCACCTGAACCACATTCTCTAAATGTTTGTACAATATCTGGTACTTCAAATGCAAATTCTACTGCAGATGTTAATGCTCCGCCGCCTTTTATAAAGTTTTTTGCCCCTTTGCTTGCAGCTCTTACGGCTGTAGATTTGCTTGCTGCTCCTTTAGTTAAGGCATTACTTGCAGCTTTCGCTCCTGAATATTTGCTAAATGCAGCTTTAAATTTAGCAAGTTTTGATGTTGGTTTGGCGTTAATGCTTAATGCCGCTTTATCAGCTTCAGCTACGGCTTTATCTAATTCAGATACAGCTTTTTGCAAATCTTTGCCTTTAAGAGTACCGTTTTTTATGCCTTCTTTTATTGTTTTAACTTTTTCTTGGGCTTGTTTGTATACTTCAACTTTAGCAGCTTTAGCTTTTTTAGCTTCTTGGAATTTTTTCAAGTATTCTGCAGCTTTTTCAGGGTTTTCTGCTTTTAGTTTATAATATTTACTTTTGCTAAAACTAGTGCTTACATCTGTTGGAATCGCTCTTTCAAGTTCTTGTAATGTAGTTATATTATAAGCGTTTCTGAAACCGCCCAAAAAACCGTTACCTTTTACTCCATTTATAAAAGTTTGTCGTTGTGCTTTTACGGCAGAGCCAAAGTTTGTTTCTTTCCAATTGTGTAAAGATGATTTAAATGCTTCACCGTAATTACCATAGTTTTGATATGCCCATTTTGGTGCATCCCAAATAATACCTTTAGCTCCTTTTAATGCTAAAGGTGCACCAGCTACTAATGCAGTACCGCCAATTACTGTCGTTCCTAAATCTGCATTTAAACCGCTGGCACTTCCTGCTCCTAGTGCGCCTAAACCATACATAGTACGTGACATATTTAACGTATCAAAATACGTATGCTTTGCCATATTTTTCTTTCCCCATTAAATTGCTTACAGCAAATTTCTGTTACTGCAATTTTTGTATTCCCCGTGTATATATATAAACGATATCTATCTTTAATAATTGCTAAATAAGAACGCTTTGTTAAGATATGTTAACAAAGCGTTAAATTTAACACATATAATTCATTTTGTTTATGCCTGATGTCATTGCCATAAAGTCTTGATCCATATAATTCCCGTTTGGAAGACCGTAACCACCTTGAAGCATTTGTCCCATTGCCATTATCTGCTGAGGTGTCATTGTTGCCTGAGGAACATTAAAGTTTCCTTGAGCATATGGATTTGAAGCAAACATATTGTTTTGATTTGCCATCATTTGTTGTTGTGCTAAATATTGTTGTAATTGTTGTGCTTGTTGTTCAGATATATCGGCTTGTGCCAATGCTTCTTCTGCTTCAGCTTTCTTTTCTGAGTGGCTTTTACCTAATATTTTACTTGTAACCCAATCCGTTGCAAAACATCCGATAAGTCCGCCTAAAAGTTGAATTGGAATTAATGCTTGACCAACAGCAAAGCCTGCCATACTTGTAGCTAATCTGGTTCCGGATTTTAATGTTTCTTTTATACCGCCTACTAAACCTTCATCTTTAAATGCGGAATATATGTTTGGAATTTCCATTGCTACAAATAACAAAGGTAATCTTCTTAATAACTGACCGCCTATACCTTTAAATTTGCCCCAAGCACCTTTAGCAGCCCATCCGTTTTTCATATCTTTAGGTATGTCTGTTACTAATTTTTTTAAACTACCCCAGAAAGATTCATTTTTAGTTGCATTTTCGGCTTTTACAAAAGCATCACCAATTTGTTTATGAATATTTTTCCAACCTTGAGATTTTTTGGAAGCTGTTAATGTTGTTTCGGCAACTTTCAAAAATTTGTCATCTTGAAAAATTAATCGCCCTGTTGCTTTGGCAATTCTACCTATACTAACCATAATCTAACCTACTTTTAACCTACCTTACTTATATAAAGTTTTTGTTTTCGAAAAAATTGCTTTTGTAATGCTGATTGTTAATTTTTGTTAACATTTACAAATATTTTTGATAGATGTATAATTGCTTTAAGGGAGGAATAATGAGAACAATAACACTTATTAACGGAGATGGGATTGGACCTGAAATTTCTGATGCAGTTGTAAAAATTATTGATGCATCCGGATTAAAAATTGATTGGGATATTCAAACAGCGGGTGCTGATGTGATTGAGGCTGAAGGTGTCCCTTTGCCTGAGAGGGTTTTGAATTCTATCAAGAAAAATAAAATTGCTTTGAAAGCTCCTGTGACTACTCCTATTGGTAAAGGGTTTCGCTCTGTAAATGTTCAGTTGCGTAAAGAGCTTGATTTATACGTTAATTTACGTCCTTGCAAAAATCTTCCAAATATAAAAACCAGATTTGATAACGTTGATATAGTTGTTGTTCGTGAAAATACAGAGGATTTATATGCCGGAATTGAGCGTCAGGTAGATGAAGATACTGCAGAAAGTATTAAAATAATTACCCGCAAGGCTTCTGAACGTATTGCTAAATTTGCATTTGATTATGCTGTAAAAAATAACCGACGAGAAGTTTGCTGTGTAACAAAAGCTAATATAATGAAGCTTTCTGATGGATTATTTTTGGAATGTTTCAGAAACGTCGCAAAAGACTATCCGCAAATTGAGACACGCGAAATATTGATAGATAATCTTTGTATGCAGTTGGTTCAAAAACCGTCGCAGTTTGATGTTTTGGTTTTGCCAAATCTTTACGGCGACATTGTTTCTGACTTGTGTGCTGGATTAATCGGTGGCTTGGGTGTTGCGCAGGGTGCAAATATCGGATTGGATTGTGCGGTATTTGAACCTGTACATGGTTCTGCTCCCGATATCAAAGGGCAAAACAAAGCAAATCCGACTGCACTTTTATTATCAGCAATTGAAATGCTTCGCTATATTGGCGAAAATAATCATGCTGATAAAATTGAAACAGCACTTTTCAGAACTCTAAAAAGCGGAATTTGCACATGTGACTTGGGCGGTATGGCTTCAACATCCGAATTTGCAGATGCCGTGATTAAAAATCTTTAATCAAGTCCGAGTTCGCGCAAAAATCTTTTGTTATCGGAAAGCTGCATTAATTTGCTTTCTTCAAACGGGTCTTTAACACCGCTTGCAAATAGTTCATCCATAATTCTGTTATGAGATTCATTTTCGGGGTCTGAAAGCACAAGTTTTGAAAAATTTTTCACATCACATTTGCGCTCATACAGGTTAAGAGCAGAGTGTGTCATCTTATTAAGAAAAACATTTTTATCTTCAATGGGATTAGTTGCCAAAGATGTCTGTTTTTCCCGTTCCTGAACCAATTTCTGTGCAAGTTTTTTAAATATATACCCCATATTTATATTATACACCCCTTGTCAAGAAATGCCATAAATCTTAACATTCTTAACAAGATTAAATTTTTCTTGATTATAACTTGTATTTTTAATATAATAACTACAAAAGAAAGAGGAATAAAGATGCTTGATATTAAACTAATTAGAGAAAATCCTGACAAGGTAAATGAACTTTTAAAAAGAAGAAATCCTGAACTTTCTATTGATGCGGTTCTTGAAATTGATGAGATGAGACGTAAAATTCAGGCGCAGGCAGATGAATTGCGTGCAAAAAGAAAAAATGAATCGCAAAAAATCGGTATGATGAAGAAAAACGGTGAAAATACCGATGCAATTCAAGAAGAAGTCCGCAAACTAGGTGATGATATCAAAGCATTAGAAGATAAACAAACTGAACTTGATAATAAACAGCGTGATATTTTGCTTCACACACCTAATATTCCTGATGAAACAACACCTGTAGGACTTTCAGAGG
The DNA here is from genome assembly GCA_948964545.1 of uncultured bacterium. Lineage (GTDB taxonomy): Bacteria > Cyanobacteriota > Vampirovibrionia > Gastranaerophilales > Gastranaerophilaceae > Stercorousia. The sequence goes on from CAREDV010000001.1 coordinate 713,961, forward strand.
ATGATAATGTGGAAGTTTACAAATGGGCTGAGCCGAGAAAATTTGATTTTGAATTTAAGGCTCATTGGGATTTGTGTGAAGAAAAAAATCTTGTTGACTTTGAACGCGGTGTAAAAATTTCCCAAAGTAGATTCACTTTGTATCGCGGTAAGGGAGCAAGATTGGAACGCGCAATTATCAATTTCTTCCTTGATTACCATACGCAGGAACAGGGTTATGAGGAAATTTTACCGCCGTTTATGGCAAACGCTAATACTATGACTGGTACTGGGCAGCTTCCGAAATTCAAAGATGATATGTATAAGTGTGTTGATGAAGATTTGTATTTAATTCCAACTGCAGAAGTTCCTGTTACAAACATTTATTCAGGCGAAATTTTATCGGAAGATGATTTGCCGAAATATATGACAGCTTATACTCCGTGCTTCAGACGTGAATCAGGTTCAGCAGGACGCGATACAAGAGGTTTAATAAGAGTTCACCAATTCAATAAAGTTGAACTCGTAAAACTTTGTACTCCTGAAACAAGCAAAGAAGAACATGAAAAATTGACTGAAGATGCTGAAAAAATGCTTCAATTATTAGAACTTCCATATCGCAGAGAGGCTTTATCGACAGGTGATATTGGATTTTCTGCAAATAAATGCTGGGATTTAGAAGTTTGGATGCCTTCTTATAACGCTTATAAAGAAATTTCAAGCTGTTCAAACTTCGGCGACTATCAGGCACGACGTGCTAATATAAGATATCGTGATAAAGAAACAGGTAAAACAAGATTTGTTCATACAATTAACGGTTCGGGACTTGCTGTCGGCAGAACATTTGCTGCAATTGTCGAAAATTATCAGCAAGAGGACGGAACAATTATTATTCCTGAAGTCTTGAGAAAATATACAGGATTTGATAAGATATAAAAAAACTCCCGAAAGGGAGTTTTTTTATTTAAGAACTTCGTCTAATTTGTTATGGTTATAATAGTTATCAACTTTTTCAGCTTTATTGCAAACATTTTCGATAAACTTTATCGGACTTCTGAATAATCTGCTGAAAAAACCTTCCGTGTGATCAGAGGAATGTTTTCCCTGAAGCCATACAAGACCTGTCAGGTCGTTTCCTCGTTTATCAATAGTTACTGAAACAGCTTTTTGCTCAAATATATCTACCAGCTTGCCTAATCTGTCAATATCAGCATCAGGCATTCTTCTGGCTCTTAAAAGTTCTTTTGCCTCTTGGGTAATTTTCATTGACATTCCAAATTGCTGGTTTGGCTGCGGGTTAAAATTTACTTGCATATTTATTTTCTCCTTTTTTACATATTAAAACATGTAAATAATATTTTTTGTTATTGTTTTTTAGTTAATGTATAGTATATTGCATCAAGTAAGCAATCTCGTCTGTGACTTGGAGCTGTAGAACCTTTGCTTTCACCAGCCATTCTGCCAAATATTCTGTCAGATTGTTCAGCAAGTTCATCAAGTCTGTTACCTAAATTTGCCCATGAATCCATAAATTTTTCTTTAGATAATCTTTGAACTTTTTCAAAGTAATGCGGCAAACTTCCGAATGAGAATGTCGGAATAACATCGTTTGTATATTCCCAATCTCCAATTTTTGCTTTCATAAATCCGCATTCTGTAGAAATTTGTTTTTTACCACGCTGTAATATCGGTTCAATAAATACAACTTCGTCTGAACCCATGCCAGTTTCGCCCTTTTTTATTGCGTAATAAATTCTTCTTAGTCCTGTTATATCGCATTTGTTATCCATAGCCGTCATAACATGGTCTATGTGTTCTGGTTTTACTCGAATTTTTGCTCCAAATGCTGTATTGCTGCCACTATGATTATTGTTGATTTGCATAATGAATTTCCTTTATCTTTTTCATACAACAATATTAACTTGTCTGAAAATAATAATTGCCTATTTTGCTTAACATGTTTACAAATATTAATATTTCGGGCATAATAAAAATAATAGGAGATAATAAATGTACGAGTTTTCCTTTGAGCTGGATGATTTTCAAAAAGATGCCTGTAATTTTGTTAATGAGGGTAAAAGTGTTGTAGTTTGCGCACCGACTGGTGCAGGTAAAACTGTTATTGCACAGCATGCAATACATAAGGCTTTGGCTGAAGGTAAAAGGATTTTTTATACTACACCTTTAAAAGCACTCTCTAATCAGAAATATTACGATTTTGGCGAAAAATATGGTTATGATAAAGTCGGACTTTTGACAGGTGACACATCATTAAATCGTAATGGTCAGATTGTTGTTATGACAACTGAGGTGTTCAGAAACATGCTTTACGGTACTAATTTCGGCTCTGTTACAGACAATATGAAAGATGTTAAGTATGTTGTGCTTGATGAAGTTCATTATATGAACGATGAACAGCGCGGAACGGTTTGGGAAGAAAGTATTATTTACTGCCCGACAAATGTTCAAATAATTGCATTGTCAGCAACCGTTGCAAACGCAGATGAGTTGACAGATTGGATTAATACAGTTCATTCAAAAACAGAACTTGTTGATACAGATTTCAGACCTGTACCTTTAAGATTTTTCTATTTCGACAGCTCTCAGCCTACAAGGCTGTTACCACTTTTAACTCCTAGCGGTCAGCTTAATAAAAAAATTAGACCTGAAAAAAGAGTATTCGGGAAAAAACTTCAAAATAAAAAGAGTTATGTTAAAAAAGTTATAAGAAATTTAGAGCAGAATGATATGCTTCCTGCGATTTATTTTACTTTTTCACGTAAAAAATGCGATGAACAAATGGAAAAATGCGCATCTTTGGATTTAATTTCTAAAGGAGAAAGAGCTCAGATTCAGCAGATTATTGATGAATATATTGCAGATAATCCGCATCTTTATAACAACAAACATATTGAATATTTGCTTTGCGGTGTAGCATCCCACCATGCTGGGCTTTTGCCTGCCTGGAAGGGGCTGGTTGAAAAGCTTTTTCAAAAAGGTTTGATAAAAGTTGTTTTTGCAACTGAAACCCTTGCAGCAGGAATTAATATGCCAGCACGTTCTACTGTTATTAGTGCGACAAGCAAAAGAACAGACAGCGGTCATAGAATGCTTACAGCAAGCGAGTTTTTACAGATGTCAGGTCGTGCGGGACGTCGTGGAATGGATGAAATTGGCTATGTCACAATTATTGGAACACAATTTCAGTCTCCTGAAGAAGTTGCAGAGCTTGTTTTGAGTGATGCTAACCCTCTTGAAAGCCGTTTTTCACCGAGTTATTCAATGGTATTAAATTTACTCCAGCGTTTTTGTCTTGACGAAGCTAAAGAATTAATTTTGAAAAGTTTTGGATATTTTTCATCTGGCACAAGATTACAGCCATTAATTAAGGCGCAGGAACAGATTATGGGTGAGATTAAATCAAGAGAATTTGCCTGTCCTCATAGATTAGCTGACTCTGAAATGCACGAGTATGACAAACTTCGTCATATTTATGTTCAAAACAGGCAGACTTATAAAAAGATTTGCAAACAGGAGCGTTCTAAAAATCGTCCGTTGTCGTCAGAGGTTATACAATTTGGTGCACAAACAAAAGAAATGCTTAATAAAATGCACACTTTCCCTTGCGATAACTGTAAACTTTATAAAAAGCATTCTAAAAACATTGAAGTTTTGGAACGCTTTTCGGTTCGTTACAATAAACTTGAAAAAGAGATTGAAAAGCAAAAAGATATTTTCTGGAACAAATTTCTTGCACATAGAAGTGTTTTGATTGATATGGGATATTTAAAAGATGATTATCCGACAGAGCAGGGAGTTACAACGTCTCAGGTGCGTTCTGAAAATGAATTGTTTATAGCGGAAATTATTTTTTCGGGTGTATTGGAAAATCTTACACCAGCACAGCTCGCGGCTGTAGTTTGTGCTATTACGACAGAAGATTTGAGGGTTGATATTCCATATCTTCCGATTTCCGAACCTGTCAGAAAAACTTTAAATTTAATTAGAAATATTCGTCGTAAGGTTGAAAAAGTTCAGACTAGATATTCTGTAGAAGCTCCAATGTATATTAACCCGTATTTTAGTTCGTTGATTGAACTTTGGGTTGAAGGTGCAGAATGGGAAACTATAACTGAGCAGGTTGATATGGGTGAAGGCGATATAGTTCGCTCATTTAAGCGTGTCGTTGATGTTTTAAGACAGTTTACAACTATTGAAAATGTTCCTGAAGTACTTGTCTTTACTGCACGTGAAGCGATTGATAAAATTCAGAGAGAACCCGTAGATATAGACTAGTAATTATAATACACAGGCAAGTATCATTAATATCATTGTTCCGATTTGCATTGCGGTTGCCATGTTTTGCGAGAATTTATTTGAATCATATCTGCCTGCACTTTTTGTTGCTTTGTAGGCACTTGAAATGCGATTTATGCGTGTTTGTTCGTTATCTGACGGGAATGTTGTTCCAAACATTGTTGATTCAAGACGTGAGATACGATTTTGAGTATTTTCGCTTGCAAATGAGCGTTTAAAAATTGATTTTTCAACCGATGCTAGATTAGCGGGCGAGCTTTTTTTTGCGTTATAGCTTTCATAATCAAATTCTGAGCCGTGATATTCGTCAAGTTTATAGTTTTTGTCAAGTGGAATTACAGCATCATCATAATAATCGTTTGATGATTGTGCAATATTGTTATCCATGAATGATTTTGGCTTAATTTTTGCCTGCAGTCTGTCTACACGGGTTGCAAATGGATCATTATCAAATGTTTGCCCGAGTGATTGTTTTTCAAGACTTGCAAGACGACTGTCTAAGTCTTTGTTTTTGAATTCTTTTTTAAATACCTGCTTTTCAAGCTCATTAATTGATGGATAATCTACATTAGCACCTGCAGGTGGAAGTTTTTCGTGGACTATTTTATCTTCATCTTCTGCAAATGTATCTTCTTTGGGTGTAATTTCCTGACCAATTAAGTCTGCTGCCATATCGTTTTTTAAAGCATTCAGGCGTTCTTGAACTGCACCGCTTTTTTCATGTCCGTAAACACTTTGTTCTATACGTGCAAGTCTTTCTGTTTCACTTGATGTGGTATATGTAAAGCCGTAGAGTGAATTTTCAATATTATCTAGCAATGAATTTGCCATTGCAGAATTTATGCTTAATATTATTAAGAGTATAAAAATAAATTTTTTCATACTAAAAGAATAAAATTTTTTTAGCACTAAAACATTCAACACACTTATTATTTCAAAATTTTCACAAATAAATAAATCCTCGTAGTACTTTAGACTTACGAGGATTTGTTATATTAGAAAAAAGTATTAGCTCCTTAGTTTTCTTAAAGCTTCAAGTTCGTCTTGAAAAGGTGAAAGATTTGTTAATTTTTCAATAATTCCAGGCATTTTTTCACAAACGTAATCGATTTCTTTTTCTGTTGTGAATTTGCTTAAAGAAAAACGTATGCTTCCATGAATAGCCGTAAACGGCACATTCATTGCTCGTAATACATGTGATGGTTCAAGAGAGCCCGATGTACATGCGCTTCCCGAGCTTGCGCAGATGCCTAAATCACTCAAGTGAAGCAATATTAACTCACCCTCAATATATTCAAAGCCTATGTTTGTAGTGTTTGGAACTCGGTTGATAACTCCTGCATTTAATCTTGCGTTATAAACGTTTTTTAAAATATTTGATTCTAATTTATCCCGAAGTCTTTTAACCTCGGTTGCTTCGTATTTTAAGTGGTCAACGGCAAGTTCAGCTGCTTTTGCCATACCGACAATATACGGAACATTTTCTGTTCCCGCACGTTTTCCGCGTTCCTGATGTCCACCTATAATAAGTGGTTTTATAAGTGTTTTTGAATTAACATAAAGTGCACCGATACCTTTTGGAGCATGGAATTTATGTCCTGAAATTCCGACTAAGTCGGCACCGATTGCTTGAACATTGATAGGTAATTTCCCTGATACCTGAACTGCATCAACAAAGAATTTTGTTTCTTTGTTTTTGGATTTAATAATCTCAGCAATCTTTTCAATAGGGAAAATAACACCTGTTTCGTTGTTGGCATACATAACAGATACAATTGCTGTGTCGCTGTTGATTTTTTCATAAAGTTCTTCTAAATCAAGTTCGCCGTTTGAGTTTACTCCGATATAATCAACTTTGTATCCTTCTTTTTCAAGTGCCTGATAAAGGTTTAATACGCATGGATGTTCAACTTTTGTTGTTATAATATGCCGTTTGTTTTTATTCATATTTAAAACTCCACGGACAGCCATATTTGCACTTTCAGAACCGCAGGATGTGAAAATTATTTCTTTTTCGTTTTCTGCGTTAAAGAAGTCTTTCAGTACGCCGCGAGCTTCTTTTACCGCTTGATTGGAACGTTTTGCAAAGTCATAAATGCTTGACGGGTTTGCATATTCATCTTGTAAATACGGCATCATAGCAGCCAGTACCTGCGGGTCAACTTTTGTTGTTGCATTATTATCTAAATAGATTAAACTCATTTTATACCTCTATAACTTCAATATTAGGGTCTACTGCATCCTTTAAGGTTCTTTCAACAAACGCTTTCAGTGTAAGATGTGAATTTTTACAGCCAGAACATTTTCCGCGAAGTTTTACCATAACCTTATTGCCGTCAATATCGACAAGTGTAATATCTCCGCCGTCTTTTTTAAGTTCAAGAGAAATCTGGTTCTCAATGATATTGTTGATTTTTAAGATTTTTTGAGCAGGAGAAAGGCTTGTTTCTTCAGCTTCTTTCTTGTAATATGTATCAATAATATCTTTGATTATAGATTTACATCTTCCGCAAGCTCCGCCAGCTTGTGTAAATTCTGTTATTTCTTCGACTGTTTTAAATCCGTTTGTTTTAATAGCATCCCAAATCATATTTTCAGTAACACCAAAGCAGGTGCAGACGATTTTTTCGGGTGTTTCATTTCTAATCTCATCCAAATCGGTGTAGTTATCCCAATTTTTCAAAGCATCTTCAAGAGCTTCATAGCCCATTACAGAACAGTGCATTTTTTCAGGCGGCAGTCCGTCAAGCTGGTCTGCAATATCTTGATTTGTAATCTTTTTAACCTCATCTACAGATTTGCCGATAATCATTTCTGTTAAAATACTTGAACTTGCAACGGCAGAACCGCATCCGAAAGTTTGAAATTTTGCATCTGTTACAATGTTATTTTCTATCTTTAAATATATTTTTAACTGGTCGCCGCAGGCAAGTGAGCCTGCTAAGCCGACAGCGTCAGCGTTATCAATTTTACCGACATTTCTCGGGTTTCTGTAATGGTCTATAACTTTATCTGAATAATCCCACATAAATTTCTTTCTCCTTATTATTTTATTTTAGCGCAAAAAAAGTAACAAGAATACATAATTAATATAAAATTAATTTTTCTGTTATAATATCTGTATGAATTATATACCTTTATACAGAAAATATCGTCCGCAAAAACTGGAAGAAGTTGTTGGACAAGAGCATATTAAAAAAGCTTTAAAAAACGCAATAGAACTTGATAAAATTTCACACGCTTATTTGTTTACAGGACCTCGTGGAACAGGTAAAACATCTACTGCAAGAATTTTTGCAAAATCTCTAAATTGCAAACAAGGCCCTACAATCAGTCCTTGCGGAGTTTGTGAAAACTGTATTGATATCACAAATTCAACACCTATGGATGTTATTGAAATCGATGCGGCTAGCAACAGAAAAGTCGAAGATGCTCAAAATATTCTGGAAAAGGTTATGTATGCGCCTGTTAACAGCAGATATAAAATTTATATTATAGACGAAGTTCATATGCTCTCGACTACTGCTTTTAACGCACTTTTGAAAACTCTTGAAGAACCGCCGAAAAATGTTATTTTTATTCTCGCAACAACAGAAGTTCATAAAGTTCTTGATACAATAAAAAGCCGCTGCCAGAGATTTGATTTTAAGCGTATTACGACCGATGATATCGTAAAACATTTGAGATTTATCTCAGACAGTGAAAAAATTAATATTACAGATGATGCACTTTATACTATTGCTAAAAATTCTGCAGGCGGAATGCGTGACAGTATAGCATTGTTAGACCAATTGAGCGTTCTTGATGGTGAGATTTCTACAGAAAATATTAATAATCTTTTGGGACGTCTTTCATTTGATACATTAAATTTCCTTGCTGATAAAGTTGTTAATTCTAAACCGCAGGAAGCATTGCATGATTTGGAAAATATTTATAATTCAGGGAATGAGCCTGTTCAGATTTTGACAAACTTTATGGATTATTTGAAAAATCTTTTGATAGCAAAAAATTGTTCAAAAGAAATTGCGCTTGAAATTACTCAGGCAAATGATGCTCAGATAAAGGCATTAACCGAGCAGGCTCAAAATCTTGAAACTCATCAGATTGTATTCTTGATTGAGAAATGTTCTGAATATATCAAAGAATTAAAACTTACAAATAATCCGCGTTTGTGGCTTGAAGTTGGGATAATTGATCTTGCAAATTTGACAGAAAACACAAAACTTGTTGAATTGCAAAATCGTCTTGCAAGGTTGGAAGGCTCAGGAGTTGAACCTGTAAAAGTCGCAGCATACAAAACTGCTCCCGCTCCTGTGACAAAGCCTGAAATCATGAAACCTATACAGTCTGAGCCTAAAAAAGTTGAACAGCCGCCGCAGGAAGAATTTTCACCGATGCCGAAATCAAAACCTGTTGCAGGTGCTGATGTTACTGCTCTCTGGGGACAGTTGTTGGAGAATGTTCAAAGTGCTCCTACCCGTGCTCTTTTAAAACAATGGGGCGCACCTGTAAAAATTTCAGCAGAAGAAACCGTTTTAACTATGAAAAATGAAATTTTCCTAAATCAAGTTCAAAGCGGTTCTAAAAAACAATCAATTATTCAGGCTGTTGACAGTCTTTTTGGTCAAGCGGATTCAAATGTCGTAATAAGATTACCGCAAGCGGGTGATGATGCTGTCAGGCAAGTAACGACGCCAATCGTCCAGACAAAAACTGCACCAGAAAAACCGCAAGAACCTGAAATTGAGCCAGAAGAAATTCAACAGATTAAACAAGAGGTTAAAAAACCTGAAACAGTGATACATTCGGACAATGTAAAAATGGTTATGGATCTTTTTGACGGGAAAATTATCGAATAGGATAATATGTCAATAAAATATCAGGGTCAAAACATTTAGTGCTGTCAATTTTAAAATTCAGACTGTCATTGATATTATCAATATGTCTGTAATCAAAACAAGAACGTGAGTTATTGTCGCCTGTAATTTTGGGTGCAATAAAATGGTAGATTTTATCGGTGTATTTTAATGCAGAACCGTTAAGATGTCCGCCGCTTTCGATTAAAATGCTTCTGATACCTTGTTCGTAAACTTTATTGAATATAAATTCAAGATCAAGTTTGTTATCTCTTACAGGAGTGTTTTCTTTAGTGAATAAGAGTATTTCGCCTGACTGGTAAATTTTACAAGCTGGATTGGTTTTTAACTCTCTGTCTAAAATGATTTTTTTTCTATGCTCCATTGTAGGATTATCGGCAATAATTGTTGCTGATGTTGTCATTATTGCATCATAGCGGTTGCGAATTTTTTTTACTTCTGCGCGTGCATTTTTAGATGTAATCCATTTTGAAGAACCGCTTTGTGTTGCAATTTTTCCGTCCAATGTTGATGCGGTTTTTATTGCAATAAAGGGCTTATGTTCTGTCATATTTTTTATGAAAATTTCATTTAATTGTTGGCATTCTTTTTCCAAGACCCCTTCAATAATTTCAATACCTGCATCTTTAAGTTTTTTAATTCCATCAACTATAGGGTTAACATCGTTCATGCCGATTACAACTCGTTTTATGCCTCGTTCGATTATTAAATCTGTACAAGGTGGAGTTTTACCGTAATGGGAGCAAGGTTCAAGGTTTACAATTAATGTTCCGCCTTTTTCTTCTCCGTTTGTAAGTTTTAGGAGAGCATCCCGTTCGGCGTGGTTTTCTCCGTATTTTGCGTGATAGCCTGTAGAAATCTCATTTCCGTCTTTATCCAAAACAACACAACCGACTAAAGGATTTGGTGAAACATATCCCTCACCTGTACGAGCTAATTTTATGCATTTTGCCATATAATTCTTATAAGTCATGCTAATATTGTATAATAAATAAAGGAGGAATAAAATGGATTTAAGGTATATCGGACATAGCGCATTTGAGGTTAAACTTGCGAATAACTCAATATTAATTGACCCTTATGTGAATGTTAATCCAAATTATAACTGGCGTGATGTTAATATTACTGATATTTTTATAACTCATGCACATGGTGACCATTTAGGGCAGGCTATTGAAATTGCAAAAGAAAAAGATGCAACAATTACTGCGGTTTTTGAACTTGCAAATTATTGTAGAGAACAAGGTTGTAAGGTTAAATCTGTCGGACTTGGCGGATGGATTAATTATGATTGGGGAAGAGTTGTATTTGTTCCCGCATTCCACCCAAGTTCCTTGCCTGACGGTAGATATGCAGGTGTTGCAGCTGGTATTGTGTTTGATGTTGAAAACGTAAGAATTTATCATGCAGGTGATACAGCATTGACTGGTGAGATGAAAACAATTAAAGAATTGTATAGTCCAAATATTGCAATGCTTCCAATCGGCGGTCATTATACAATGGATGTTGAGCATGCTTCAGTTGCTGCAGATTGGGTCGGAGCACAAACTATTATCCCTATGCACTATGGCACATTCCCCGAAATTCAGGCTGATTTAGAAAAATTCGGTCAATTGGTTCAATTGCATAATGCAAATATTGTAGCAATGGATCCTAATAAAGATCCTCAACAATAAGAATAAAAAAGACCGATTATTAATCGGTCTTTTTTTATATATAAGTGATTTTATGTCGTAATTATGCTTCTTTTTTACCGCCCAACATAGCACCTGCAAGTAAGCCTACTGCTAATGCGATACCGCCGTAGATTGCTGCAGCTTTGCCTTTGCCTTCAGTTAATGATTTTTTGATTTTACCGAAAGCTTCAGTTACTGTGTTTTTGTCTTTTAATTTGTCAATAACACCTTTTCTTGCATTTGCTAATTCGTCAGAAGCTTTTGTTGCAGCTTCTCTTAAAGTTTTTGTAGCTTCATCAGCTTCAAATTTTACTTTTTTAGCATCAAATACTGCATTTTCAGCTTCTTTTAAAGCATTTGCTTCAGCATCAAATTGAGCCAAGTTAGCTTTAGCTGCTTCTAATTTATTTTTAGCTGCAGTTTTAGCATCTTCTGCTGCATCTGCTGCCAAGTTTTTAACTCCATTTTCAGCAGCTTCAAATTCTGATTTTGCTTCAGCATATTTAATTTTTTTTGTTCCTTCAGTACCATCAGCTTTAGGTACTTCTACTTCTTTTTCATTCAATGCAGTTTTCTTATCAGTTACAGCTTGGTCTAAAGTTGCTTTGTTTTCGTAGTCTGTTCTGCCTTCAATAGCATCTTTTACCTCTTGTGCTTTAGTCTCTGCTGCTGTTTGTTTTGCTTTTACATCTGCATCTTCGCCAATTGCTTTCATTTCATCGCGTAAAGTTTTTGCTGATGCACTGTCTTTTTCTTCTGCTTTTTTCATTGAAGCTTCAAATGTATCTGCATCTTGTGCAAAAACTTCTTCTAATGACGGAGTTTTACCACCCCACTTATAACCTGCACCTACGCCTGCTGCGCCAAGTACTGTTCCTGCAGCTACGGCAGGGCCCATGCTGCTTTTTTTCTGTTGTTGAGCATCTGCTGCATTAATTGCGTTTACTGACATAAAATACTACCTTTCACTTTTAATTAATAATTACACACTTATTGTATATATAATAACATCTCAACAAAAAAAAATTTGCTTTTTTTTGCTAAAATATTAAGAAATATTAACTTAAACTTTATTCTACTTACTTATTGCACAAAATTTTTTTAGGACTAAGATGAGATGTATGAACGTTTTATTTATTATTGATAGAGTTGAGTTAAAGTATTTTGAGTTTAATAATCTGGTTACAAATTTCTGGTTAATCAGAGAGCTTATTTATAAAGATGCAAAAGTTTCGATAACCACTATTGACAATTTGAGTTTGAAAAACGGGAATGCATTTACAGCATGCTTTGATGTTTTTGAGCAAAATGGCAATATATTTTATGAAAAAGCTTTGAAATCATTAAAAATTAATGATTTTGAACTTGTGATGTTTAGACCTGACCCGCCTGTTGATTTGGATTATATTAATGCAACTTATATATTTGATTTTGTTGACAGAAGCAAAACTGTTATTTTAAATGATCCGAAAGCTATTCGTGATTTTAACGAAAAACTTCATACTGTTAAGTTTTTGCATTTAATGCCCGAAAATATTGTAACTTCATCAAAAGCAGATATTATTGAATTTTTGAACGAGCATCAGGAAATTGTTTTGAAACCGCTTAATGGCTGTTTTGGTGCAGGTGTTATGACTTTGTCAAAAGGTGATAAAAATACATCTGTAATTATCAATACTATGACTAAAAATCAATCACAGCTTATTATGGTTCAGAAATATATTGATAAAGCAAAATTTGGCGATAAACGTGTTATGTTTCTTGGTGATGAGGTCTTGGATGTTTGTATTCAAAAACTTCCCTCAAACGATGATTTCAAATTTAATGAACATTGCGACAGTAATATTATTAGGGCTGAACTTTCAATTTCAGAAAAAGAAAAGTTTGCTCCTGTTGCAAAAGAATTGAACAGATTGGGACTTCCTATGGTTGGTTTGGATGTTATTGATGAAAAGATTATTGAAATTAACGTGACAAGTCCTTGTTATTTTATTAAAGAAGTTAACGCTCACCATGGAGTGGCTTTAGAAAAGAAAATTACGGATTTTATTCTTTCATATAAAAAATGCGGAACATATAGTCCCGCATAAAGGTTTCATAGTATATTTCCCAAGATTTTTATATATTTATGAAAAATCGCGAAAAATGTTTTTTGCTAATTTTAAGTGTTAATTTTACAATTGTTAACACTTGATTCTTGAAAAGACTTCTGTATTCACATCATCAAATGTGTTTATATTGAAATATGCGCACGAAGCAACCATTGCTGCGTTATCGGTACAGTATTTCATAGGCGGGGCAAAGACTTTATATCCCTCGCTTTCAAGTGCAAATATTTTCTTGCGGATTTCTGAATTTGCAGCAACACCGCCTGCTATTACAACTTGTTTGTAACCCTTTTCCTCTAGTGCTTTTTTTAGTTTTTTCAGTAAAGTTGAGGAAACTGTTTCCTGAAAACTTGCGCAAACATCATTAACAGGAACTTCATCAAAAGATTTGACAAGGCGCAGCACGGCAGTTTTCAATCCGCTGAAACTGAAGTTATATCCTTCGACTTTGCCCTCGGGAAGCTTAAATGCTTTTGGGTTTCCTTCTTGAGCAAGTTTGTCCAATCTTGGCCCGCCAGGATAGGGAAGCCCTATAAGTCGTGCGACCTTGTCGTACGCTTCTCCAACAGCATCATCAATTGTTTCACCTAAAATTTCCTGCTCAGAATATGATTTTACATCAATAATCTGAGTATGACCGCCGCTTACCAAAAGTGCCATATAAGGAGGTTTTAAATCAGTATCAATATAGTTTCCGCAAAGGTGTGCATTTAAGTGATTGACTCCTATAAAAGGTTTGTCATAAGTCAGGGCAAGTGTTTTTGCCGCATTTAAACCTACTAAAAGACAGCCAACAAGCCCTGGCCCTACAGTTCCAGCAAATGCTGTAATATCTTCAGGCTTTAAATCTCCTGCCTGTTTAAATGCTTCATCTATCACAATATTAATCGAATCTAAGTGTTCGCGTGCGGCAATTTCAGGGATTACACCTCCGAATTGAGCGTGAGTTTTAATTTGAGATGCTACAACATTTGCAATAACTTCACGTCCGTTTTTCACAATTGCGCAGGCAGTTTCATCACAGCTTGATTCAATTGCCATAATATAGTTATCATAACCGCTTTCAGGCCCGATTTCCACTTGTTCTTTTGAGAATAATTTGTTTTTAATATTTTTCATAGTATTATTATACATAAAAAGGAATAAAAATGAAATTTATAGATAAATCTAAAATAAGAGTAATATCAGGGCGCGGCGGAAATGGAATGGTTGCGTGGCGCAGAGAAAAATATGTTGATAAAGGCGGCCCTGCAGGCGGTGACGGCGGGCGCGGAGGTGATGTTTATTTAATTGCCGATGAAAATATGTCAACATTAATGGATTTTAAGCACAAATCTGTTTTTAAAGCAGAGGGCGGCGAAAACGGCGGTATTAAAAATATGCATGGACGCTGTGCTAAAGATTTATATATAAAAGTTCCTGTTGGTACTGTTGTAAAGGATATAAAAACAGGAAATATTATAGCGGATTTAACTTCGGACGGGCAGTCTGTTATGGTTGCAAAAGGCGGACGCGGCGGACGTGGAAATGCTAGGTTTGCAACTTCACAAAAACGTGCACCGCAGTTTTGTGAACCAGGTGAACCGCCGATTGAACGTGAATTGTTTTTGGAATTAAAACTTATTGCAGATGTAGGGTTATTAGGAATGCCTAACGCAGGAAAATCGACTTTAATAAGCCGTATAAGTTCTGCAAAACCAAAAATTGCAGATTACCCATTTACAACATTAATTCCTAATCTTGGAGTTGTAAAAAAACGTTCAGGTGACGGGTATGTTGTTGCGGATATTCCAGGGTTAATTGAGGGAGCATCTGAGGGAATCGGTTTGGGACATGACTTTTTACGCCATGTTGAAAGGTGTCGTTTTCTTGTGCATTTGATTGATTCAACTGAAGAAAATCCGTTTGAAAACTACAAAAAAATTAATCTTGAATTGGAAAAACATTCTGAGCAATTGGCAGGTTTGTATCAAATTATTGCTTTGAACAAGATTGATTCAATTGATGAAGAACGAAAAGCAGAACTTCTTAAACAATTTAAAGAAGTTTCTGATGATGTATTTGAAATTTCTGCAGTAACAGGTGAAAATCTTGATAAACTTCTTGATTTTATGGGTGAAAAAGTTGATGAAATCCCGAAATCCGAAACAGAAATCGTTGTTGAAGAAGATTTAGGCGCATATAACAATGATGACAGTTCATTTGAAATTTATAAAGCTGCAAAAGATGTATTTATAATACAAGGCGGTAAAGTTGAGCGTATTGCAGGCGTAACGGATGAACGCAACTCTGAACAGGTAATTCGTTTCCAAAATATTATGAAAGCTATGGGGATTTTTGATCAACTTTCTAAAATGGGCATAAAAGACGGTGATACAATTATAATCGGACATTTAGAATTTGCTTTTTATTCTGATGAAATGTACGGTTAAGAACTATAATTATAAAAGTTTGGGTTTCTATTTACCCAACCTTTTATTTTATCACTTGTCTTTTCAAATCTTATAATATATAATGAAACGTATGAAATGTTATAAGGCAAAATGGATTTTAACTTCAAATGAAGTTTTAGAGGATATGGCAATTGTGGTTGATGAAGGAAAAATCATCGATATTATTCCCAATTCTCAAGTTAATTTTGAAGAAAAATATGTTAAAGAACTCGGCAATGCAGTAATTACACCAGGATTTATTGATTTGCTTACGCAGTATCAGTATACTGATATTCTTGATGCAAGACCGCAGGATTTTAAATCTAAAATTAAAAGATTTTTTAAAATGCTCAGTCTTAAGTATACTTTTGCAGGTGTTGCACAGGATAATTATTCGCGCAAATGGGCAGGTATTTTAACTAATTATTTCACACTTGATAGAGCGCATAAAATAAGTTCGTTTAAACATGGTGTGACTGAATCTATTAAGGCTGGAACGACCTGTATTGCTCAAGTTTCAAAAGAATTCAAATATTTTGAAGTTATAAATAAGCTTCCAATAAAAAATTATCTTTTCTTTGAAGTTTTTGCAGATAGTAAAGACAGCAGTAAAAAGACATTCAAAGGTCTTCGTTCAAAAGTAGAAGATTTTGTATTGCATAAAGGTGAAAATACTCATATCGGCATTATGCTGAATTCTATTTCAGGTGTTCATAGAAAACTTTGGGAATTGTTTTCTAAATACTGCCGTAAGCATAATATGCTTATGATGACTCGTTTTGCAGAATCTCATGATGAAATTGAATGGCTTGAACATGGTTTTTCTGATATTGATTTGCTGCATAAATTTATGGGCATGCGTAAAATTTCCCCATATGCACCAGACATAACACCTGTTGAATATTTGGATAATCTGAAAGTTCTTTCGAAAAAAATTCTTGTTGCAAATGCAAATTATGATTTAGCAGAGCTTGGAAAACTTGCAGAAACAGGTGCTAAATATATTTATCAACCTTTGTATAGTGAAGAAATTTGTAATTCAGTAATAGATTTTAAAACTATTCTTGAAAACTTTGGAACAAATTTTGGCCTTTCTACTCAAAGTTTTTCTACTGACAGACATTTCAGCATGCTTAAACTCGCAAATGATTTAAATAAAGACGGCTTGCTAGATATTGTAGAATTAATCAAATATTTAACTTTGTATCCTGCTAAAATTTTACGTTTGGATAATTCAATCGGCTCGATTGAAGTTGGTAAGGATGCTGATTTCAATGTATTTAAGCTTAATGACGGCGAGGATTACAGAGCGCTTTCTAAAATGGAATTTCCGTATTCTACTTATTCTAAGGGTAGAAAACTTGTAAAACGCGGGGAAGTTAGGTTTAGTTTATGACAGTGATTAATGAAAAATTTAGTGTAAATACTCATGGGTTTACAGATATTATTGATATTACACAAAAAGTTAAGCATGCTGTATATTCTCATTCTTTACAGAATGCTGTGGTGCATGTATATGTTGCAGGAAGCACTGTATCAATAACTAATATTGAATTCGAACCTGGACTTTTAGTCGATTTACCTGAAGCTTTAGAAAAAATTGCGCCTGTGAATGGTGAATATCACCATGATGTAACATGGCACGATGGAAACGGTTATTCGCATGTCAGAGCATCAATTATCGGTAATAATACAACAGTCCCCCTGATTGACGGTGCATTGCAGCTTGGACAATGGCAGCAGATTGTTTTGATTGATTTTGATAACAAAGCAAGAACGAGAACCGTTTATGTTCAGATAGTTTTTTAAGCTCTTGAATTTCAGTTATGTTCCTGTTAAAATTGCCTTAATTGCAGAAAGGGATATAATATGACACAGAGAGTATTATTATGTATTATGGACGGCTGGGGAATAAGTACTAATCACCCCGAAAACGATGCAACTAAACTTGCAAAGCCAGTTCATGTTGACAAATTAGAAAAAGAAGAAAAATTTATAAAATTACATGCTGATGGCGAATATGTTGGACTTCCCGCAGGTCAAATGGGCAACAGCGAAGTCGGCCACTTGAATTTGGGTGCAGGACGTATTGTTTATCAGGATTTATCTAGAATTAATAATGCTATTAAAGATGGAACTTTTTTCAAAAATGAAAAATTCTTAAATGCAATTGAACATGTTAAAAAGAATAATTCTGCATTGCATATTTACGGACTTGTATCTACTGGCGGTGTGCATTCATCTTTAGACCATGTTCTTGCTTTGATTAAACTTGCAGGTGAACAGGGGGTTAAAAACTTCTATGTACACGCATTTTTAGACGGCAGAGATACTCCGCCTCAATCAGCCTGCACATTCTTGGAACAAGTTGAAACAGAATTGAAAAAATATAACCTGCCTCCTGTTGCAACAGTTATCGGCAGATATTACATTATGGACAGAGATAACCGCTGGGAACGTGTTGAAAAAGGTTATAACGCGCTTTTATTAGGTGAGGGTGAAAAAGCATCATCTGCTGTTGAAGGTGTAAAAGCTTCTTACGAAAGAGGCGACAATGATGAATTTGTTTTGCCTACTGTTATCGGCAGTGATGAATCACGAATTCACGATAATGATGCGGTTATTTTCTTTAACTATAGACCTGACAGAGCAAGAGAAATCACAAGAGCTATTAATTTTGCCGATTTTGACGGTTTTGAACGTAAAAAAGTTTTGAAAAATGTTTATTATGTTTGCATGACACCTTATGATGAAACTTTTGATTTACCTGTAGCTTACGGAAAAGAAAAAATGGAAAATATTTTGGGTGATGTTTTGCAGGCTCATGGTGTTAAACAGTTCAGAACTGCGGAAACTGAAAAATACGCTCACGTTACATTTTTCTTTAACGGCGGTGTTGAAGAACCTCAAGCAGATGAAACAAGAGTTCTTGTTGCATCTCCAAAGGTTGCAACTTATGATATGCAGCCTGAAATGAGCGCTTATGAAGTTTGCGATAATGTTTTAAAAGCTATTGATAATCCTGAATATGGATTTATCTTAGTAAACTTTGCAAACCCTGATATGGTAGGACATACGGGTGTTGTTGAAGCTGCTACTAAAGCATGCCATGTAGTTGATGAATGTGTAGGTAAAATTGCTGATGCATGCAAAAAACACGATATCGTTATGCTTTTGACAGCTGACCATGGAAATTCTGAGGTTATGGTTAACGCAGAAACAGGTAAGCCTCAGACTGCGCACACTACAAATGAAGTTCCATTCGTAATGATTAATGCACCGCAAGGTGTTGAATTAAAATCAGAGGGAGCATTATGTAACGTTGCACCGACTGTTTTGGATTTGATGAATATAGAATTGCCCGAAGAAATGAGCTGCGGGTCTTTGATTAGAAAGTAGGATATGACTTTAGATATTGATTTTTCGTTTAAAAAAAATAATGTAGATGAACTTTTCTTTAATCTTTCGGAAAATCCTGAGGGATTTAAGAATAAAGATTTTCGCTATACTTTAAGTTTGATTTATCAGACTGTAGAAGATGAGTTTGAGGGTGTCTTTTTAAGCCCCAATCCGCCAGCGCGAAATACTAATTTTTATCTTATAAACAATAACGAAAAACTTTCATTTTTTGTCACACCGACTAATAATTTCCAATATTACCTGAAATCAAAAGGCTCATTATTCCGTTTCAAGTCCGAAGTTATGGGTGATGAAGTCGGTTATGCAATGAGCCTTGATTTGGTAATGGATTATTTTGGCGGGTTTGGAAATATTGTTGATTTGGAAGCTATGACACCTACTTTTGTCTATTTGAACAAATTAACATATTTTGTTATGAAATTAATTGAAAAACTATATTTCATCCCGACAATAAAAAAACACGGTTCTATGTTTAGAGTTGTCTATGAACCGATTATTAATTCAAATCAGCTTGCCAGAATTATAAATACATTTGAGGAAAATATTCCTGAAAATTTATTTATTAAAGGTGAGAAACCTAAAAATTTTGTAAATGATTTTATTTATAACTATTTAAATTATGTTATTTATAAATTTTTAGGAATAAAGGCATATAAGTTTAAAGATGTTAAGTCTGGAACTTATATGATTAAGGATTTGGAACAGCGTGCTGTAATGAAAAGCAATAATGTTGCAGAAAATCTTGCGCTGTGGTTTGATGAACTGTATTTAGGCAAATATGATGTAATCCCATTCTTTAAAATTACAAAACTTGAAAATGAGGAAATTTTCAGGCTTAAGGTTCATATTAAAAACCGCAAAACTGATGAAGATGTTTTGATTGATAGACTTTACACGGATGAGGAAGTGTTTGGCGCAAATTCATCAGATATTGCAAGAATTGTTGAAAAACAGCTTAATTATGCAATCAGGTATATGCCTGAACTTGAAGATTTATTTGAAGATGAAGATAAATTGGCACTTGATTTGGATTTAAATCAGGTTTATAAAATTATTACTCAGACTGCTTATTATCTTCAAAAAGCACAGATTGATGTTATTTTGCCTGAAGAATTAACAAATATAGTTGTTCCTCGTGCATCTATTAATGCTAAGGTTAAAACATCTCGTTCAGGCGAGCTTGCAGATATTTTTAATAACAATTCCTCTGCTAAAATTTCGCTTGATGATATTCTTGATTTTTCATATGAAATTGCTATTGGGAATGAAAAGCTTTCTATTGAAGAATTTAATAAGCTTATTGAGGGGCAAAACGGTTTAATTAAGTATAAAAACAAATATGTTCTTGTTGATAAAGAAGATACCAAAAAGATTTTTGAGCAATTGGCTAATGCAAACTTTAAGTCAATGTCTAGAATGGAACTTATTCATGCCGCAATGTCTGGTCAGATTGATCAGTATGATTTTGATTATGATGGTGCATTTGCAAAAGTTATTCAAGATTTTAACAAACCAGTTGAAGTTACTCCGCCTGCAGGCTTGAAAGGGGAGCTGCGACCTTATCAGATGACAGGTTTAAAATGGCTTTGGACTAATATTTCAAAAGGTTTTGGAGCTTGTATGGCAGACGACATGGGGCTTGGTAAAACTATTCAGGTAATAAGCTTAATTTTGAAAATGAAAGAGGATGGCAAGCTTGATAAGCCTGTTCTTGTAATCTGTCCTACAACCTTGATGGGTAATTGGATGAAAGAGCTTCAAATGTTTGCACCAGATTTGGATGCGGTAATTTACCATGGTGCGGAACGTCAGCTTGATTTAAAACATGATGTAATTTTGACAACTTATGCGATTATGCGTATAGATATTGAAGAATTAAAGAAAAACCAGTGGGGAATGATTATTGTTGATGAAGCACAAAATATTAAAAACCCTGATACTGCGCAAACTCTTGCTGTTAAAATGCTTAAATCTGATGTTAAAATTGCAATGACAGGTACGCCTGTTGAAAACAGATTGACTGAATTGTGGTCAATATTTGACTTCATTAACCATGGATATCTTGGAAGTCTTAGAGAATTTCAAAAAAGTTATGCTATTCCAATTGAGCGCTTTAAGGAAAATTCACGTGCAGCAAAATTGAAAATGTCTGTTTCTCCGTTTGTATTAAGACGTTTAAAAACAGATAAACACGTTATTACAGACTTGCCTGAAAAAATGGTTATCAACGATTACTGTTATCTTGCTAAGCCGCAGGCAGTATTATATGAAAAAACTCTTAATGAAATGATGGATAAGATTTCAGGCTTTACTGGAATCAATAGACGCGGTAACATCTTTAAGCTTATTACTGCTCTAAAACAGATTTGCAATCATCCGTACCAGTTCTTAAAAGGCGGAGAGATGACAAGAGAAATGTCAGGCAAGCTTGATAAATGTATTTCAACTGTGGAAAGTATTTTAGAAAACAATGAAAAAACACTTATCTTTACCCAGTATAAAGAAATGGGTGATATTTTGTGCAAAGTTATTGAAAATGAATGTAATACTGAACCATTATTTTTCCATGGTTCATTGACAGTTCAGCAGCGTGAAGAATTGATTAACCGATTCCAAAATGATGTTGATGCTAAAGTTATGATACTTTCATTAAAAGCAGGCGGAACAGGTTTGAACCTCACAAGTGCAACAAACGTAATCCATTACGACCTATGGTGGAATCCTGCGGTTGAGGATCAGGCAACTGACAGAACATACCGTATTGGTCAGGATAAGAATGTAATGGTTCACAGAATGATTACGCTTGGTACATTTGAGGAAAAAATCGACGAGATGTTGAAAGCTAAAAAAGAACTTGCTGACCTTGCAGTTTACGAAGGCGAAAAGATTATTACAGAACTTTCAGACGAAGAAATTTACCAAATTTTTACGCTTACTGCATAAGATTACCAAGGATAATCTTCTTTAATTTGCCAGCCGTCATTAATAATTTTCGCGGCACAAGTTTGTCCATCATTATTTTTATTTTTACAATTTTCAGCATCAGCTTTTCCCCAAGGGCTGATAAAACCGTTGTTAAAATTTAATGAAAACAAAAATAAATCTCTTCCAGATTTATTAGGCTTATTTCTTGCGCCGTTTATATCAATATAGATTAAGACTTCGCGGTATGTGCCTTGGAAAGTGTTATACAAAAAAAATAAAGTTTGCCCGTTGCTCATTTCGATAATATATGGGCTTGTATGCCATATACCACTGTGAAAAGTTCCGTTTAAGAATCTATAATATTCTTTTATACCTATTTGCGCAGGTGATTTTTTCCCATGAATTATTACATTTTTTAAATATGGAGTAATATAAGTTTCAACAAATGGAGTTATTGGATCTGTGCCTTCAACAACTTCCTGATTGGATACATTTGCCCAATCCTGCGTTGATGAGTTTTCAAGCTGTGAATATTCAATGGTTTGAGAAAGACGATTATATGCTTCTTTTAATCTTGTAACAGTTAGTTTTTTTTGATAATTAGATATTAATGCAGGCATTGTTATTGCTGCAACAACTCCAATAATTCCTAAAGTTATTAATACTTCGGCAAGTGTAAAACCGCCGTTAAAATTTTTACAAAACCCAATGTGTCGGGTCAAGCGAAACTTTTGCGAAAACTGAATAAGTTTTAACCAATGTTGTTCGGCATTGCTACGCACGTAGTGTTTGGGGGGGGGGCACTCACGGCCGATTAATCTAAGCATATAAAATACCTCCAATGTTTCTATTATTTATTATTATTTGAATCTTGTCAATACTTGAAATTTATTTATTTTGTTTTATAATGAATTTATACGTTACAAATTAGCCGAAAAGGTGGTGAAAAATAAATGGCAGAAGTTAAAGTTGGCGAAAACGAATCAATTGAAAGCGCTTTAAGACGTTTTAAGAAAAAAATTCAAAAAGCTGGTATACTTTCAGAAGTTAAAAAACGTGAAAGATATGAAAAACCTAGCGTAAAAAGAAAACGCAAATCAGAAGCTGCTCGCAAGAGAAAAGTTTAGTATATAAAAGAAAAGGAACGTGAAAACGTTCCTTTTTTAATGCTTTTACTTCACGAAATATCTACCCTACGTAGCCTGCTAACACTTCCTGACCTAACACGGAGAATCTCATCTTCTTTAAGGCTCTCAATTCTGTCTGGCGAATACATTCTTTTGTAACGCCGTATATGTTTCCTATTTCTTCCAGTGTCATTTTTGCACTGTCATCCAAACCGTATCTCATTTTAACAACTTCCTGCTCGCGTTCTTTTAATGTTGAAATTACATTCCAAATATCTGCACGTAAATTATCAAATTCAACTTCGTGTGTTGCTGAAGCCTTTTCATCTTCAATAATATCCGCAACATTCATCTCTTTGCCGTCAGAATTTTCAAGACCGCTTTCAATTGAAATTGTTTTTGTATATGCATTCAAAAATGTATCTATTTTGTCAGGTGCAATATTCATTTTTTTTGCAACTTCTTCGTTTTTTACCTGACCATTATTTTCGCGTTCCATTTCACGTTTAATTTTTGAGAATTTTGATAGAGTTTCCTGAATATAAACAGGAATTTTCATACAATGTGACTGCTCAGAAATTGCTTTGAACATTGCCTGCTTAATCCACCAGCTTGCGTATGTTGCAAATTTGTAGCCGAGTTTGTAGTTGAATTTGTCAACAGCAACCATTAAACCCACATTTCCTTCCTGAATTAAATCAATAATTGGAAGATTGGACATGTGGATTGCTTTTTTGGCAATTGTTACAACGAGTTTTAAATTTGCTTTAATAAGTTCCTGTTTTGCTGTTTCGTCGCCTTCTTTTACTCTTTTGGCAAGTTCTTGTTCTTCTGTTTGGCTTAAATTGCGGTAATCAGAAATTTCTCTGATGTAATTTGCGAGCACTGTGTCGTTTGCAGCTTCAATAACTTCATTTTTTGCGGGGTTAGTTTTTTTCATTTTGACAATACTATTCATACCTCTTAAACTCCTTCTTGGTAAACATACAAAAATAAAACAATATATACTTAGTATATACTACAGTATATAAAATTTCAAGTCTTATGTAAACTTATATTAAATACTGTAAAAAATCTTTTGTAGTATAATGATTGTAGGAGAGTGAATTATGAAAAAGAAAATATTAATAACATTTGGTATTTTTACAGTCTTGTTGGCTGCATCTGTAGCAGGAATTGCAGTTACTAATATGAACGCGCCTAAACATCCGTCAGACTATCATATCGGTATAGCTTATGATAAAGCTTTGGAATCAGACAAACCTATGCTTGCTGTATTTTATGTTGACTGGTGCGGATATTGTATGAAATTTATGCCTAAATTTAATGTTTTGAGTAAATTATACGGCAATAAATACAATTTTGTTATGGTTAATGTTGAGGGAAGTAAGGAAAACCGTAAACTTGCAGAAAAAACAGGTATTGGCGGATTTCCGACAGTTTATATTCTTGACCAGAAATATGATAACAAGGTGCTGTTATCAAATTCTATTTATCAAGATTTAGGCAAATTCAGAGTTGAACTTGATAGATATTCAAGAATAAGAGCAATGCTTGATAATAAATAAAAAAAAGACCTTGATAATCTTTTCAAGGCCTATCCGTTTAAATAAGAAGAGAGAGCTTTATATTTATATAAAGTATTACTGCAAAAAAAATTTGCTAATTTTGGAAGAAATATTAAAAAATGTTAAGAGATATTCAAAATTTAAAAGATAATAGAAACGTAGATATCCAAAAAGTTGGGATAAAAAATCTTAAAATGCCGCTGATTGTTCAGCGAAAAAATAGCTCAAATCAGGTAGTGTCGGCTGATGCTAGAGTTTGCGTATCATTGCCTAAGCATTATAAAGGCACACACATGTCAAGATTTGTAGAGGTTCTGTCAGAGTGGCAGACTAAAAATTTATTGGGTGTGGATATAAAAGGCTGTCTTGAAAAGATTATCGAAAATCTTGATGCGCAAAGCGGTGAATTGGAATTCAAATTTACATATTTTATTGATAAGAAATCTCCAGTTACGGGAATTTATGCTCCAATGAGCTATGAATGTTCGTTTGAGGGCAGAATTATTGATGATAAGTATAAATTTATTCTAGGAGTTTCTGTTCCAGTAACAACTTTGTGTCCTTGTTCAAAAGAGATTTCCGATAACGGTGCTCACAATCAGCGTGCGGTTATCAATGTAAAAATTTCTTATGATGAAAGCGAACAAGTCTGGATTGAGGATTTGATTGAACTTGTTGAAGGATGTGCATCTTGTCCGTTATACACACTTTTAAAACGCGAAGATGAAAAATATGTTACAGAACATGCCTGGGATAATCCTAAATTTGTAGAGGATATTTTGCGCGACGTTGTAGTTGAGTTGAGAAATCATCCGACAGTAAACGAATTTGAAGTTGACTGTGAAGCGTTTGAAAGTATTCATAACCATTCTGCATGGGCATTCCAACACGAAGTGGTACTACGTACACAGCCTTCTTTATAGATTATTTTGAGGTTTCTATGTAATTGGTATTTGGTATGTAATTACTTTCCATATCCATGTTGCTTATGATATTAGCGCGTTTTTTGCGGAAAAGCATATCAACAAAAGCTTCCAATCGGGTTATAAATCCTGCTTCACCTGTTTGCTCGTCAATTGTAAGGTTTAAAAGCGGTTTATTAAATCTTTTTGCCTGTCTTGTAATTCTTTCAATCATCAATGAATCAGGCCCGCAGCCAAATGCTGTAAGAGTAATTATACCGTCAATTTTTGCATCTTTCATAAAATGACCTGCACAGCCTGTCATTTCACGCTCATTTGCCCAATACATGCCTTGCCCGAGAGTTGCAATACCATCGTCCATTTGTTCGTTAGAAAGCTGTAATGATGAGTAAACCCTGACATCCATCGCTTCAAGTTTATCAAATATTTTCATGGAAGCGCGTTCATCAAAAATGTTGTAGCCGTGTGATACAAGTGCTATTGATATAGGAAATTCTTTGTTTTGGTTTTCAATAAATACTTTACCCTGCAGAGCATAATTCATAGCTTTTTTATAGCTCATGCCTGATTTTGACATAATAAAGAAATTATTGTATGTTCTCCAGCCTGCTTTTGAAGCTTTTTTGATTCTTTCCATATCAGTAATGCCGAATTGTCCTGCAATTTCAGCTAAAAAGTCATATAATCCTTGATTTTTTTCGGATTTATCAAGTGTTGCTTCAATCATTGTGAAATCTTTTTTAACAACGTTTCTGACCAAATCAGGAAGTCCTCTGATTTTAGAGCAGTTATAAATTTTTGGAGCAATTGATTGAATTGACGGAACAAAAATTTTATCAACACCTTTATCTATCAAATTAAGAACATGCCCGATATAAATTTTAATAGGCAGGCAGGTTTCTGTTACCACAAGAGCCGAACCGCTTGACATAGTTTGTTTTGTCGTAACATCTGAAAGTACAATTTTAATACCCAAATCGGTAAAAAATCCGTAATAAAACGGGTAGTTCTGGTAAAATGACATTCCGCGCGGAATGCCTATTGTCATATCTTTATTGTTCTTAGAGTTTTCCACGATAAATCCCCTTTGCTGTTTTTATAATACTTCAAAATAAATTTTTTTGCTATCTTTGTTAATTTATAGTAATATTTGTTTATGCCGCACTTTTTTATAGATTCAAAGGATGTAAAGCAGGATAAAATTGTAATAAGCGATAAGGAAAATTTTAACCATATTGCAAAATCTTTGCGTATAAAGAGTGGTGAAAAACTGCTTTTAATTGACGAAAATCAAATTCAATACGAAACTGTTGTTGAAGAAGTTACAAATAAGGAAATAACGGTTAATGTTGAAAATTTTTATAAGTCTTGCAGAAGGCTTGATTTTGGATTATATCTTGCGCAAAGTCCGCTTCGAAGCGACGCCCAGTCAATCATCGTCGAAAAAGCAACAGAACTCGGAGCAGAAGGATTATACCCTGTTTATACTGATAATTGTGCTCTTGGCAGAAGTGTTATTGAGAAAAAGATTCCCAAATGGCAAAGGTGCATGTATGAAGCTTCTAAACAGTGTGAAAGGGCGTATGTTCCGAAATGTTTTGAATTGACAGATTTGCGGACAGTGATAAGTTTGGGGTATAAAGTTATAGCATTTTGTGAAAGATGCACTGATATTACTTTGCGTCAATATTGTGAGAAAAATCCTATTCAAAAAGGCGATAAAATTCTTGTAATCATAGGGCCTGAGGGCGGATTTTCCGAGCGTGAGTTTGAACTTTTCAGAGAGCATAATGTTGCAATGCTTACACTCGGTGATTTGATTTTAAAGGCAGAAACAGCAGTGATTGTTGCGTTAGGGAATATTATTTATGAATATAACAGATGATATTTTAGTTAAAATAAAAGAAAATTTTGATAATGAAATCTATCTTGTCGGCGGAACTGTGAGAGATTATTTTATGGGTCTAGAAAGTCACGATAGAGATATTCTTGTAATGGATGAGGATGCAAAAGAGTTTTCTTTAAAACTTCAGAAATTATTCGATGCAACATTTATCGCGCTTGATGAGGAAAATAAAATTTACAGACTTGTAATGCAAGATAAGGTTAATTATATCGATGTTACTAATCCTGTCGGCGGAACTATAGAAAAGGATTTGATGCGGAGGGATTTGACTATAAATGCAATTGCCGTAAATATCAGGACAGGTGAAATTGTTGATATTACAGGCGGTGTGGCTGATATTACAAATAAATGTATTCATTGTGCAAACGAACATAATTTTATAGATGACCCTTTGAGATTGTTGAGAGTTTATCGTTTTCAGGCTCTTTACGGATTTGATATTGCCCCGGAAACAGTCAGTGCAGTTTGCAAATATTCGGATTTAATCAAAAAGCCAG
Source organism: uncultured bacterium (assembly GCA_948964545.1). Taxonomy (GTDB): domain Bacteria; phylum Cyanobacteriota; class Vampirovibrionia; order Gastranaerophilales; family Gastranaerophilaceae; genus Stercorousia. Next base: position 741,715 of record CAREDV010000001.1, read on the forward strand.
CTGTTGAACGTGTTAACTATGAAATCTTAAGACTTTTCAGCGGTAAATATGCTCATGCTGCGCTTGAAAATATGAATAAAACCTGGATTTTGGAGAAACTTTTTCCATTTGTAAAAGAATTAAAGCAGGTTCCGCCGAATTCTCATCACCATTTGGATTTACTTCACCATTCTATTGAAACGGTTAAGCAGATACAGAATATTTATGATGATTCATCTGATGAGGTTAAAGAACATTTAGATAAAATTGATTTTGGCGGATTTTCAAGGTTAGCACATTTGAAGTTTGCAGGATTTTTACATGATATCGGCAAATTTTCAACTTGGACAATCGAAGAAGGTGGTCGACACAGATTTATAAAACATGATGATGTCGGAGCAAAATTGGCGTTAAAACTTTTGAAAAACATGCATTTTTCAAACAAACAAGCGGAATACTTATCAGCGATGGTTAAAAATCATATTTATCCGTCGCAGGTAATGTGTTCGCCTCAGATTACCGACAAGGTTATGATGCGGTTTGTGCGTAAAATGGATACAAATTCTGTTGATAACATTATTCTTGCTATGGCTGATAGATTATCAGCCCGTGGACCTGAGATTACCGAGCAAATTGTTGAGCGTAATATAAATTCTTTAAATATGTTGTTAAAGTTTTATCTTGAAGCCAGAGAAAATCTTAAACCGCTTCCAATACTTTTGACAGGTAATGATGTTATGGAAATTTTAAATATCAAACCATCACCAAAACTGGGTGAAATTATGAATGCACTCCATGAAGCTCAATTATCAGGTGATGTTATGACCCGCGAACAGGCGGTTGAATTTATTAGTAGTTCATATTGCCCTCAGTAATGATTTTATAAGCGCAGGTATAGCCTTCCCCGTCTTTGTTACAGTCATCTTCTTGACCAAAACCATAAGGATGAACTTTACCGTTTTCTCGTTTGTCAAGATAAAAATAAAATATATCCCTGCCGATTTTGTTCGGTTTCTGTTTTCCGTTAACATCAACAATAAACATTAAATCAGGATTTCCCCAGAAATAACCGCCTGACGGGTTGCTTAAGAATTTTAGTGCAACTACTGATCCGTCAGCTAATGCAAGCGGATATCCTGCCCAATATACGGACATGTAATCTCTGACGGTTGTCCCATTTAATTCTAAATATTTATTTTTTGTAAGTATACATGGGTTTTCAAGCCAGGCTGATTTACCGCAATTTTTCAGATAATTCATATGTTCTGCGTACATATCAACTACATGTTGATTCGGTTCATCAGTTCCCATACTGTATGCATCAAAAATCCAATTTGAAGGTTCACCTTCTTCATTAACAATTTGTGTTGTAACATTTTGAATAAGAGAATATGCTTTCTTCATACGTTCAACATAACCCTTGTTTTGAATATTAGTGATAAGGGCTGGCATAATAATTGCAGAAACAACACCAATAATACCTAAAGTAATAAGAACCTCAGCTAAAGTGAAACCAACGGGGGGGGGGCGCTCATTGCTTTTCTTAATATTTTTGTCATGTAAATATCTCCTTTTACTATTATTCTACCATTTGGAGTGGTATATTAAGCGTATTTGTTACAATTATTTACATTTTTTTTTGATAATTTTTTTAGTTTTTTGAACTATTTTTCTTTTATTTTTTGCAATTTTTAATTAAAAATCTAAAATTTTTTCTTAAAACATACCTTTTTTTAGAAAAAAATGCAAAAATATTTCTTAATATCTATTTAATATTTCGTAACTTAAGCGCAATTTTTTTTTTGCTCGGCTTTTAATATGATTGTGTCATTGTTATAATAGTGTGTGGAAAACCAGACAAGAATTATGATTGATAAAATCAGTGTAGTAAATAATAAACAACATACCCCGCGCAGGGATAACTATTCTCAAAATCCGAGCTTTAACGGCCTGGGTGATGGGATAATTTCTGCTGTACAATTGTGCGAAAAATACCCTATGGTAAATGTTTCAGCATTGGATTTGTCTACTGCAATTGTTCCGCGTACTATTATTGAAACTAAAGAATCTAACGCACATGCAGGTTTTGAAGCTTTTAGGCGTGAATCTTCAGGATTAATAGTAAATTGTTTAATCCCAAGTTTTATTGTAATGGGGATTGCTAAACTTTTACAGCGTCCTTTAATGGGCTCGTTTAATAAGTCTAATCTGGTTAATACTTGGGCAAATAGTGATTCTATAGATAAAATACATCATTTTTATGGAAGTGCTAAGGGAGCAACTCAGAAAGAAAGAGTTGCAAATACTTTCAGAAATATGTTTACAAGTATTTCAGGAGTCGATGGCAATAAAACAAGAGATTTTAGCGAAATATTTAAAAACAATCCAAAATTTGAAAACGTTGTTCAAGACTTAACTAATGCTGTAACTGCTGAGAAATTGGATAAAAAAGCTGTTAAAAAAGCTTATGAAACTCTTGTTAAAGAAACACATATTGCAGAAAATATTAGATTTAAAAATGATAAAGGTTTCTTTGCAAATAATCTTGAATCTGTTTGTGATGATACAGTAAAAATGCTTCGTGGTGTTGTAAAAGAAAATATCACAGACCAAAAACAGCTTGCAGATTATTTTAAAAAGGCTAAGAAACTTGTAAATTGGAAAAGTATCGGCGGTCTGGGACTTATTATTCCCCTTGCTATTTCAATGCAGCCGATAAACAGATGGATTACTCGTAAAACTTCGGGACAAAAAGGTGCTCCAATTTATAAAGATTTTGGAAAAGATGCAGAACATAAAGAACTTACTCCAAAAGAAAAACGTGAACTTCTTGCACAAAAATTTATTTCTATTGGCTCAATGATAGGTGTTGCTGGGCTTTCAATGTTTATGGATAGACCGTCATTGAAAATGTTCCAGTTCAAAGGCCTTTTCCCAACAATGGATCAAGCTAGAATTATTTCAACAGCGACTTTTGCAAGCCGTATGGGTGCTGCAGAAGATAAAAATGAATTACGTGAAGCTACAGTTCGTGATATTGCTACCTTTGCAAGTTTTTATTTCTTAGGAGATTATGTTGCTAAGGGTATTGCAGTTTTATTAGAGAAAAAAAATAAAGATGTTCATCTGATTAATAGATTGCAAAAACAAAAAGATGGTGCGAATGTATTACAAAAATTCTGGCATTGGGCAAAACATACAACTTTAAAATCGTCAGATGAACTTGTAACAACTAAAGATAAAAAATTGAGAACTATGTGCCAAATTGGTAATATTGTATTCTCGTTACTTTCTTTAGGTGTGTTTATCCCGTTATATACAAGAGCAAAAACAAATAAAAAACATGCAGAAGAACTTGCGAAAATGAATGCAGAAAAGGGGCAGACGACGACAGGAACATCTACAGATGATTTTACAAAATCGTTTTTAAAAGATAAAACAGCGTTTAGCGCGTTTACCCATTCGTAAGGAGATAATAAATAAATGAAAATACAACCAAATATACCCCAATATAATAACAATAATAATCAAAACTTTACAGGTGCAATGGAGGCAGGTACAGCATTCTTGCGTTTTCTTGATACAAATCAGGCGTGGGGTGCAAACGCAGTAGATTTATGTTCAATGGTAATTCCAAGAACTACTGTTGATTTTGTTAACAGAGGCCCTGAAGCTGGTACAGAAACTGCTCGCCGTGAATCTATGGGTACATTTAATCATTCAATGGTAGGTGTATATGGTTCAATTGCAGGTGCATTTTTAGCTGCTTCGATTAATAATCGTTTTGGCATAAAGGCACATAAAATTTTCGCAGATAATGAAACATTTGAAGCTGTTACAAAATCATTTGATGCTCATAAAGGAACAGATTATAGTGCACATTTGAGAAATTTATTTTCTCAGCTTGAAACAGAAGTTGATGGTAAATGGAGAAAAATTCCAGCAGAAGATGTCGATAAGCTTGTAGGTAAATTTAATTCTTCAATGATGAATAAGCAGACACCAGAGCTTATTAATAAAGAGTTAATGAATTACTCTAAAGCTGTTATAACCAATGCAACTGGCTCTCAAAGTGCTTATAGATTTGCAGGAAGTAAAAATACGTTTACGCTTTCAAACGGAATTGAAAATATTTATAACATTACAAAAGCAGTAATTGCAAAAGAAGCTAAAGGAATTTCTTCGGATAATTTCTTAAAAGCAATGAAAAAAATGAATATCAGCCGTTCTTTTATCGGCCTTGGTGTTGCAACTACAATTGGTATGTTAACTCAGCCTGTAAATATCTATTTAACTAAAAAGAAAACAGGAAGCGACGGCTTTGTCGGTGTTGCAGGACGTGAAAAAGATAAATCTTCACAGTTTAAGATGTTAAAACTTGCAGGTGCATCTATTTTCTCACTTGGGGCTTTATCTACTATTACAACAAATCCTAAAAATCTGTTGAGTAAACTTCAATTTAAAGGAATGATTCCGACTGTTTCTCAATTGAAATTTGTATACGGTTTAACAATTGCATCAAGGATTATGTCTGCACGTGACAAGGATGAATTTAGAGAATCTATGGTTAAAGATACTTTAGGTTTCTTGAACTTGCTTGTTCTTGGTGCGCTTGTTACTAAAGGGGTTGCAAGAGCGTTTGATAAATCTTTGATTAATGTAGGAAAAGACGGTTCTAAAAACTTCTTTAAATGGCTTACAAATTCATCTTTAAAAACACGTGATGAAGTTTTATATACTGAATTGAAGAAAAAAGGAATTTCAACAGTTAAAAACGGTAAAGAATTGCCGTTCAAAGAACTTTTGAAACTTGCAGACAAATCAACTAAAGGTAAGCTTAGAGTTCTAAACATTGCACAAGTTGCAGGCTACTTGTATTCTGGATTAGTTCTTGGTGTGGGTGTTCCGAAGTTAAATATTTATATGACAAATAAATCGGAGGCAAAACGTAAAGCTAAACTTGCTGAAAAAGAAGCTCAAACTCCAAAATCAGCATTTGATACAATGATGCATGCGGATAATTTGGAGTTTTTAAGCAAAAACATGTAATAAGCGTACCGCTTAACACGCCAATTTGTGGGTTGGAAGTTTTTTTGCTGGTGCTTATTAGTAGTTCATTTGTGCGTTTGCGCCTGATACAACTTCAATAATTTCCTGTGTGATAGCAAATTGTCGTGTTTTGTTGTATTGAACCGATAATTCTTTAAGCATTTTTTCCGCATTGTTCGATGCAGCAGACATTGCAGTCATTCTGCTTGCAAGTTCGCTAGCTTGTGCTTCCAATAATGCTTGAAATAAGATATTTGTTATATACATAGGAACAATTTTTTGCAAAATATGATGCATATCAGGTTCAAATTCTATCATAGGCTCGATTATATTATCATGAAGTCTTTCATAATCGTCATTTAAACCTTTTAATGGCAAAATTTCCCAACTTTCAACAAAATAACTCATCATATTTTTGAAACGTGTTGTTATAATTTCAATTTTATCGATTTGGTGAGAAACATAATATTCTGCAATATCTTCAATAATTATTTTAGCCCCCTCGCCTGTGGGGTCATTTGCAACGCTTAGATAAGTTTTTACGATTTCGCAGTTTAATCCCTTACATTTGCGCTTTAAAGTTGTTACACCTTTTTGCCCTACTACAAAGAGGATTGTTTTAATCCCTTTAGCTTCATATGTTTTAATTGTTTCAAGTGTTTTTCTTACAACGTTGGCATTATAAGCCCCTGCAAGCCCTTTATTTGATGTAATGACGAGCAAACCAACAGATTTACATTCTCTTATCTGCAAAAGTTCGGGGTAATTATCTATAGCAGATTTAATTTTGAGTGTTTGCGAACTGTATGTGCCGACAGAATTAAGAAGTTTCTTGAACATTGAAACAAGTTCACGTGTAAACGGACGTGACATTTTAACGGTGTTTTCTGCTTTTTTAACTTTAGCTGCAGCTACCATTTTCATCGCACGTGTGATTTTTTGTGTACTCTGTACGCTCTGTATTCTGTTTTTAATATCTTTTAAATTTGCCATTTTTACCTAAAATGTTTTCTTAAAGTTTTCCAAAGCTGATTTTAACTGTTCTTTATCAACATCAGATAATGCTGAACCGTCATTGATGCGTGTCGCAAGGTCTGAAAGATTTGAATTAAGATATGCAAACCATTCTTTTTTGAATTTTGCAACTTCAGAATTTGGTACATCATCAAGCAGTCCGTTGTTCGCAGCGAACAAAATTGTCACCTGTTCAGCAACGCTTAACGGGTTATATTGAGGTTGTTTAAGAACTTCCGTTAATTTTTCACCGCGTAATAACTGGTTTTTTGTTGCCTGATCCAAATCAGATGCAAACTGAGCAAATGCTGCAAGCTCGTTATATTGTGCCAAATCAAGTCTTAACTGTCCTGCAACCTGTTTAATTGCTTTTGTTTGCGCCGCACCGCCTACTCGAGACACAGAAATCCCTGCGTTAATTGCAGGTCTTACGCCTGAATTAAATAAGTTTGTTTCCAAAAATATCTGTCCGTCAGTAATTGAAATTACGTTTGTCGGGATATATGCTGAAACATCGCCAGCCTGAGTTTCGATAATCGGTAATGCCGTGATACTGCCTCCTCCTAGTTCGTCATTCAATTTAACTGCACGTTCAAGAAGTCTTGAGTGAAGATAGAATACGTCACCAGGATATGCTTCACGTCCTGGCGGTCTTTTTAGAAGCAAACTCATTGCACGGTATGCCTGAGCGTGTTTTGATAAGTCATCATAAATTATCAAAACATCTTTACCCTGTTCCATAAATTCCTCGCCTATTGCAACACCTGCAAAAGGTGCGATATATTGCAGCGGAGCAGGTTCATTGGCTGTTGCGGATACAATAATTGAATAATCCATTGCACCTTTTTCTTCCAATGTTTTTGCAATTTGTGCTACTGTTGAAGCTTTTTGACCGATTGCAACATAGATACAAATTACATTCTGACCTTTCTGGTTAATGATTGTGTCAATTGCAATAGCTGTTTTTCCTGTCTGCCTGTCGCCGATAATCAATTCACGCTGGCCTCTGCCAATAGGAGTTAATGCATCAATTGCAGTTAAACCTGTCTGCAAGGGCTGATGAACTGATTTTCTTGCAACAATACCAGGTGCAACTCTTTCAATGGGGCGTGTTTTGTCTGTTACGATTTCACCTTTGCCGTCAAGCGGTTTACCTGTAGGGTCAACAATTCTGCCAATCATTGCATCGCCGACGGGAACTGATGCGATACGTCCTGTTGTTTTTACAGTCATTCCCTCTTTAATATGAGTATAATCACCAAGAATTACAATACCAGCATTGTCTTCTTCCAGGTTCATTGTAATGCCCAGTGTATCACTGCCGTCGTCAAATGTTACAAGCTCATTTGACATAACATTTCTCAGGCCATAAACCCTTGCGATACCATCGCCGACTTCAATTACAGTACCAGTATTTGAAATTTCGGTTTGTATTTCATAGTTTTCGATTTTGCTCTTAATTATTGAACTGATTTCATCAGGTTTTATAAGTGCCATAATTTCCCCTTTTATATTTTACTTAATTTATCTAACTTGTTTTTAAGGCTTGTGTCAATAACATCATCATCAATTTTTATGATTAACCCGCCTATAATATCTGTATCAACAATCCATTCAGATTTAATTGTTTTTTGTAACCGTTTTTCTAATTTTTCTGTTACTTTTTGTTTTTGCTCATCTGAAAGCTCAACTGCTGATACAACTTCAACTCTTTTTATATTATTGATTTTATCAAGTTCATCAGAATACGCTTGAATAATCTGGTTAAACTCGTTAAATCTGTTTTTTTCAACAAGAATTTTAATAAAGTTCAGGACTTTTTCGCTTAATTCTTTTTTGAAAATATCGTCTAAGATTTCGTACTTGGTTTGAAGCGAAATCGCAGGGTTAAGCATTGTAATTTCAAAATCTTTTGATGAATTTATAACATCCAAGACAGTATTCAAGTCTGATAAAGCATTATGATCAGCTTCAAAAAGTGATTTTGCATAAGTTATTGCTGATGTTGATATTTTTGTCATTATATTTCACCTATGCTTTCTTCAATAAATTTGTCATGAAGTTTAGGATTCTCCTCAAGAGTTTTGATAATCTTTTGTTTCGCAAGTTTAATAGATGCTTTTAAAGCTTTATCGCTCAATTGTGTTGAAAGAGTTTTTTCTTCGCCGATTATTACGTTTTTAACGTTTTTTTCAATCAGCTTAACCTGTTCCTGCGCATTTTTAATAATTTGGTTTGAAAGTCCTGCTGCACGTTTATCTGCATCATTTAAACGTTGTTTAATATCATCATCAAGGTGTTCAGCCAGTTTTTTTGCGCTCGAAAGTTTTTGTTTTGCCTGTTCTCTTTCTAATTTAGCATACTCAATTTTATTGATAATTTGCTGTTTCAAATTTTCAACAGTGTCTGATATATTTAATTTTTTATAAAGCACGGCAAAAATGAGCAGTAAAACTGCAAAGTTAAATGTATTTGATTGTACAATTGCGTTCCAAAAGTTCATGATTGCTCCAATATTTTAGAATATATCACATCTGCGAGTTCTTCGATTTTTAAATCGCGTTCTGAGTTTTCAGCCTCATTAAGCAATGCATCTTTTGCTGATTTGATATCCTCTTTTGATTTTTGTTTAGCCTGCTCGGTAAGGTTTCTGGAATTTTCGTTTGCATCATTAATTTTTCTTGCAACAAGTGATTTTGCATCAACTTGAGATTTGTTGAGTTTTTCTTCTCTGTCTTTTGTTATTGCATCAGCTTTATCACTTGAAAGTTTTGCATCATAAATGTTGTCATTAATGAATTTTTCACGTTCATTCATGATACTTTCAAGTGGTTTGTAAAATATTTTATTCATAATAATTGTGAATAAAATAAAGCTTATTGCCGATACTAAAAATGTTGCGTTGAATTCCATTTTCCTTCCATAACCTTGTAAATAATTACAAAACCTAGTTGGCTGCGTACGTAGTACTATTTACCTAATAACATAAATGCGATAACGAATGCGTAAAGTGCACAAGCTTCTGATAATGCTGCACCAAGCAAGAAGAAGCCGAATGCTTTACCTGCAACTTCAGGCTGTCTTGAAACTGCATCCATCAAACCTTTTGTAGCAAATCCGATACCAAGTCCTGCACCTACTGCACCGAAACCGATTGCAATACCTGCACCTAAGTGTGCCATTTGTGAAATTGTTGCTGTGTCTACCATTTTTATTCTCCTTTTAATTTATAAAATTAATGTTCCTCTTTTACTGCCGAACCGATATATGCGATTGTCAGCATCATAAATACTGTAGCCTGAATAAATGCTACCAAGATTTCAAATAACATAATCGGAAGCGGTAAAAAATATGCCATTGCACCTAATGCTATCGAAACCAAAATTTCTCCTGCAAAAATATTTGCGAAAAGTCGGATTGCAAGGCTTAAAGGTCTTGTAAACATTTCCAAAATCTCAACCAGCGCCATTACAATTCCTGTAAAACTAAAGTCATGGACAAGAAAATTTTTACCCTTGGCTTTAATTCCCATTGCTACGTAATATATTAATACAATTACAGCCATTGCGGCGGTTAAATTAATATCATTTGTCGGTGAAGCCAATTCACCGCCATGTTTTAAATGGATTAATCTTAAAGGTAACTGCCCCATAAGGTTTGCCGTTACGATAAATAAGAACAAAGATGCAACGAGTGGAACATGTTTTCTGTTTTCTGTTTCAATCATTGTATCAAGTGTTCCATAGAAAAATTTCATAATGCTTTCGCCGATTGTCTGAAGTTTATTTGGAACAAGCGAAAGGTTTCTTGTTATAAGCAGAGCAAAAATAATTACGACTGACATTGCAAACCACATAGTAAATATTGTATCTAAATTTAATGAAACAGCATGACCCAAAATATTCGTGTTGTAAATCCAATGTTCCATATTTACTCTCCCTGTGAACTTATTTTAACGCACTAAAAAAAAAATCGCAAATTTTTTTTGTTTGAATTACAATTGATATATATATGAGTATAATTCAGAGGGAGATTTTTAATATTACAGAATTGGAGGAGGTTAATTCTACCAATTTGTACGCAAAGTCTAATTTGTCTGAAATTGCGGACAAGACGGTTGTTTCTGCCGATAAACAAACTTCAGGACGTGGACGTTTTGAAAGAGCATGGGTTGATTTAGGCAGTAACAATATTTTCATGTCGATTGTTTTAAAACCGTCTGATGTGTTTAAACCTGTTTATGCTAACTTAACTCAGTATTTTTCGGTTATTCTGTGCGAAACTTTAGAGGAGTACGGCTTAAAAACTCAAATTAAATGGCCGAATGATGTCCTTGTTGACGGTAAAAAAATTGCAGGAATTTTATCCGAAACCGTTATGCAGGGACATAATTTTAAGGGGCTTGTTTTGGGCGCAGGTATTAATCTAAACGCTGAATTTGAGGATTTGAAACTGATTACGGATAAAGAAGTTACGGCGCTGAATCTTGAAGTTAACAAACCAATTGATAAAGCAAGCTTTTTAAATAAATTGCTGAATAAATTTTTTGAAAGCTATGAGAAATTTTTAAAGCAAGGATTTGTTATGATTGAAGATGATTATAAAAAAAGAGCATGCTTTTTAGAAAAGGAAATTTCTGTAAAAGGGTTTAAAAGTACGATTTCGGGTTATGCAAAATCTGTAAATCAAGCAGGAGAACTCGTTTTACTTCAAAATGATAAAGAAATTACAGTAACAATGGGAGATATATTATGAATGAAACATTAATGGCAGGCTTAACTTTAATGGGGCTCGGTATGGGCTTTGTATTAAGCTTTCTGTGCATTTTGATTGCAGGTATGTTCGGGATGTCTGCAGTTGTAGGTTATTTGAACAAACTTTTCCCCGAAAAAGTTGAAGTTGTTGAGAAAAAATCAGCAAAATCAGTTAATGATGATGCGGCAATCGCTGTAGCTATCGCGGCGATTTTAGCTAGAAAATAAGTATATTAATTGAAAGGATAAAAAAATGGGAAAAAAACTTATTAAGGTAATGGATACGTCATTCCGTGACGGTTTCCAATCAATTTACGGGGCTAAAGTCCTTGTAGATGACTTTATTCCAGCATTGCAGGCTGCTGTTAATGCAGGTTTGAACCACTTTGAAACAGCAGGCGGTGCTAGATTTCAAGCTCCGATTTTCTTCTGTAACGAAAACGCGTTCGAGACTATGGACAAAATCAGAGAAGCTGTAGGCCCTGATGTTAAATTACAATCATTGGCACGCGGTGTTAACGTTGTAGGCTTGAATTCTCAGCCGCGTGACGTTATTGATTTACACGCAAAAATGTTTGCAAAACACGGTGTTAATGTTATTAGAAACTTTGATGCTTTAAATGATGTTAATAACTTGATTGATTCAGCTAATTCAATCAAAAAGCATGGACTTCAACACGAAGTTACAATCACTATGATGGAACTTCCTTATGGTTGTGAAGGTGCTCATGATGCTGATTTCTATGAAAGAGTATTGAGAAATATTCTTGATGCAGGAATTCCATTTGACAGCTTAGCATTTAAAGATGCTTCAGGAACTTCAAATCCAAGAAAAGTTTATGAAACAATTAGACGTACAAGAGAAATTTTAGGACCTGATGCTCATATCAGATTCCACTCACACGAAACTGCAGGTACAGGCTTAGCAGCTTACTTGGCTGCTCTTGACGGCGGTGCTGATGGAATCGACCTTGCTATGAAACCTGTTTCAGGCGGTACAGGTCAGCCTGATATTATTTCAATGTGGCATGCTTTGAAAGGTACTGATTACGATTTAGGATTAGATATCGGCAAAATCATGGAAACAGAAGAAATTTTCAAAGAATGTATGAAAGATTATCCGCTTTCTCCGATTTCTTTGGCTGTTAACCCTATCTTAATCCAAGCTCCATTACCTGGCGGTGCTACAGCTACAACAGTTAACCAGTTGAAAGATATGGGTATGCTTGATAAATTCCCGAAAGTTATTGCCAATATGAAAGAAGTTGTTGAAAGAGGCGGTTTTGCAACATCTGTAACTCCTGTTTCTCAATTTTATGCGCAGCAATCATTCTTGAATGCAATTACTGAAAAACCTTGGGATCAAGCAAACCCTGGTTATGCAAAAATGCTTTTAGGATATTTTGGAAAAACTCCTTGCGAGCCTGATCCTGAACTTGTTAAATGGGCTGAAGAAAAAACTGGTTTACAGCCTACAACTGAAAAAGTTGTTGACTTAAACGACAAAGACCCTGAAAAAGGTTTAAAACCGGCTGAAGAAAGATTAAAAGCTGCAGGACTTCCTGTAACTGATGAAAACTTGTTTATCGCAGCTGCATGCAAAGATGGCAACTTGGATAAAGGTATTGACTTCTTGCTCGGTAAAGGTACTGTTTCAGTTAATAAAAAATCAGCTGATGCGCCTGTTCAAGATTCAGGAAATGCACAAGATGGTTATACAATTACAGTTAATGGCAAAAAATATGCTGTTGCTCTTGAAGGTAAAAAAGCGACTGTTAACGGAAAACTTTATGACTTTGATGTTAAAAATGGTATTGAAGCATCACATGCACCTCAAGGTGAGGGAACTCCTGTTAAAGCAGCTTTGCCTGGTGTAGTTCTTAAAGTTGAAGTTTCAACTGGCGACCAGATTGAAGAAGGCGATGTACTTCTTGTTGTTGAAGCTATGAAAATGGAAACAGAAATTAAATCACCTGTATCAGGTACTGTAAGTTCTGTTGAAGTTGAATTGGGTGCAAAAGTTAAAACAGGCGATGTATTGGTTACAATTGCTTAATAGAGGTATAAAAGAAAATGAATATTACAGACAGTTTAATGAAATTATGGGAATCTACAGGTATTGCAAACTTTGTACAGCCTGTTGACCCTAATATCACAAACGGATTTGAGCAATTTTTGCATCAATTCGGTTCGCCGATTATGCTTATAATTTGTTTATTCTTGTTGTGGTTAGGTATTAAAAAACAATATGAACCGTTATTGCTTGTTCCGATTGCTTTCGGCGGTTTGTTATCAAATATCCCAGTTGCAGATATTGCAGGTCCGCATGGATTTTTGGGAATTATTTATGAAGCAGGTATTCATCAGGGTCTGTTCCCGTTGATTATCTTTATGGGTGTTGGCGCAATGACAGATTTTGGCCCGCTGATTGCAAACCCTAAAACTGCACTTTTAGGCGGTGCGGCACAGTTTGGTATTTTTGGAGCGCTATTGCTTGCTTTATGCGTATTCGGATTTACTTTACCGCAATCTGGTGCTATTGGTATTATTGGCGGTGCTGACGGCCCGACATCAATTTATGTAACTTCAAAACTTGCTCCTGAATTGTTAGGTGCAATTGCCGTTGCGGCATATTCATACATGGCGTTAGTTCCAGTAATTCAACCGCCTATTATGAGATTATTAACAACTAAAGCTGAACGTCAAATTCAAATGTCACAGTTAAGAGAAGTTTCTAAAAGGGAAAAAATCGTATTCCCGCTTGTTGTTTTGGGATTATGTATAATTTTCTTGCCTGATGCTTGTCCTCTAATCGGTGCGTTGACATTCGGTAACTTATGTAAAGAATGCGGGGTTGTTGACAGATTATCAGATACAATGCAAAATGCTTTGATTAACATTGTAACTATTTTCTTAGGACTTTCAGTAGGTTCTAAGTTGTCGGCAGACCAATTCTTGACTTTGCAGACATTGTTTATATTAATCTTAGGTATATTGGCATTCTCATTTGCAACAGGTGCAGGTGTTATATTTGCTAAGGTTATGAACTTGTTTAGTAAAACAAAAATTAACCCGTTAATCGGTGCGGCAGGTGTTTCTGCTGTTCCTATGGCAGCTCGTGTTGCTAACAAAGTAGGTTTAGAGGAAAATCCTCAAAATTACTTATTGATGCACGCAATGGGCCCTAACGTTGCGGGTGTAATCGGCTCGGGGGTTGCGGCAGGTATTCTGCTTGCACTTTGTCAATAAATAAAAAAAAAGACCGCTAAGCGGTCTTTTTTTTTTATAAAAATAATTACAAAGGATTAGTGCATTATTTTTTTTACTAATATATAATATGTATATGGTTTATTAGTAAAGGAGAAGAGATGTCGATTGATGATGCATTAGTAATGATTTTAGCAGGCGGTGAAGGTAAAAGACTTTACCCTTTGACAAAAGATAGAGCAAAACCTGCTGTACCGTTTGGAGGCAGATACAGAATTATTGATTTTGTATTAAATAATTTTATAAATTCTGGATTCTTTAAGATAAAAGTTTTGACCCAGTATAAATCAGATTCTTTGAATAAGCACCTTACACGCGGATGGGCATTATCTCCTTTTTTAAATCAGTATGTGGATTTGTGTCCAGCTCAAATGAGAACTGGGTTGGAGTGGTATAGAGGAACTGCTGATGCAATTTATCAGAATGTTTTTCATATTACTGATGAAGATCCTGATTATGTCTGCATATTTGGCGGTGACCATATTTATAAAATGGATGTTTCTCAAATGTTGGATTATCACAAATTAAAAGGAGCTGATTTATCAATTTCAGCTATTCCTATTCCTATTGAGGAGGCTCATGAATTTGGGATTATTGAAGTAGATGATGATTGGAAACTTGTAAATTTTGTTGAAAAACCTCAATATGTACCAAAATCTATTCCAGGTAATCCGAATATGTGTCTTGCATCTATGGGAAATTACATTTTTAATAAAGATGTCCTGCTTGATGCATTAATACGTGATGAACAGATTGAAACTTCAAGTCATGACTTTGGTAAAAATGTTATTCCGATGCTTTTGAATGAGGGTAAAAAAATCTATATATATAATTTTAATGAAAATTCGTTCCCAGGAATGTCACCTCAGGAACGCGGCTACTGGATGGATGTTGGAAGTATTGATGCATATTGGCAGGCAAATATGGATTTATTGGATTATGACCCAGAATTAAATCTTTATTCGCAGGAATGGCCGCTAAGAACTTTTAATTATAACTATCCGCCCGCAAAATTTATTTGGGAGGAAGGTGAACGTGTAGGTATGGCAACTAACTCTATGGTTTCAGAGGGTTGTATTGTGTCAGGTGCAGGGCTGTCACGCTGTATTCTTTCTCCAAAAGTTAAAGTTAACAGTTTTTCACAAATTTCAGAAAGTATTTTAATGGAAAATGTTGAAATTGGCAGATATTCTAAAATTAGACGAGCAATTATCGACAAAAATGTAATTGTACCGCCTAATACAAAAATAGGTTTTAACAGAGAAGAAGATGAACAACGCGGATTTCATGTTTCACCTAACGGTGTTACAGTTGTACCCAAAGGTGCTATTCTTTAAATTGTAAAACTTTTGTAATATATTACATGTTACGAGCAATTATTAAGATTCATTGTCTTTATTGACTTGGGTAGAAAATATGGCGTCGAACATGAAAATACAATCAACTTCCCCATCGTTTCAAGGCGGAATATCAGACTCGTTGCGTGCGGCAAAACAGCGCGCGTTGAATGCTGTGCCCAACATGAATCTTTCGGGAAATACAAATTGGATTAATAAAGCAGGTGAAAAAATTTCATCTGCTGAACAACGCCTTATTTTAGGTGCATCTGCTTTGATGTCACAACCCTTTATTGATGCCAACAATAAGAATGTCGACGAAAAAACACGAAAAGTTTCTGTAGCACGCACAATTGCTAAAATTATTGCAGGTACAGCAACAGGATTTGCAATAAGAAAAGGCTGTATTAAGGCTATAAAAGCTATGTCACAGCCGAGAGGCGCGAATGTTCCAAAGTGGAAAACATTTTTTACACCTAAGGATATTACAAAGACAAATACAGATGCGTTTACCCAGTATCGTAATGCAATGGGAACAGTTGTTGCACTTGTTGTTATGATGTTTACTAATTTCTTAATAGATGCACCGCTGACTAAGTTTTTGACTAACACTTTGATTAAAAAACAGGAGAATAAATAATGAGTAATTTGTTTTCCAGTTTTAAATCTTCTTTGTATAAAAATTACGGCGAAAATCCAGGTAAAATGCTTGTTCATACTGGTGTGTTAGGTTGGATTTTGTCATCATTGGCACAGGTTAGTGCTGTTGTATTTAATGATAAAATATCTCCCGAGCAGAAAAGTTTTTTAATCCCGCAGGAAATTGCAGATGCAGGGATTAATATTGCATCTTTTTATTTAATAACAAGCTCATTTAAGAATGTGGCATCAAAACTTGTCTCAACAGGTAAATTAACAACCAAAGGCATTAGAAATGCATTATCCAAAGAAGACGTAAAGAAAATTGGCAAACTTGATTTTAATATTGGCGAGCTTAAAAATGTGCCAAAAGATTACAAACCATTTAAAAATGGCGTAGATGTTGTTGCAAGTACTATTGGTTCAATAATTTCTTGTAATATAGTAACGCCCATTTTGCGCAATCAGTATGCATCTAAAAAACAAAAAGAAGCTCTTGCACGTATGAATAACGGTTCTCAAATGACTGCTCCTCGCGGAATTTCAATGGCACAGTATCAAAAACTTTCTTCAATTAAATATTCATCAGGCTTAAAAGTATAAAATAGATATTATGCCAGCTACTATACAAGTAACCATTGCAAAAAATATTGCTGTTAGTTTTATAAATGGATCAATTTTTTTATTTTCAGAACATTCTTCTTGCAGTTGGCAAATTATACTTTTTGAATAGTCTGTTTTTAATTCATTTTTTGTTTTTTCAAAAGATGTATGCAGAAGTTTTTTATAAGTATAAATGTCTTCTAAATCTTGTCTAGCAAGTGGATTAGAGATTGCTATTTTTTTTATTTTTATATTTTCTAAATCATCAAGTTCGTTATCTACGTAAGCAGATAGATTACTTCTAAAATCTTCATACTGTTTTGTTATATATGGATTTTCGATTTCTTGTGTTTGAATTTCATTAAATCTTTTTAAAAGATTTTGTAATTGTATGTATTTTTCTCGGCATTGCGGACATTTATCTAAATGCTCTTTAACATAGCCAGATAGTTTAGCACTTAACTTTTCTTCTGCATAAAAAGTTAATAATGCTGTAACTTGTTCACATGATAAATTATATTGCATAAATTTCTCCTTAAATGTAAGCTTTTAAATCCTCTTGTAACTTGCCTCTGGCTCTGGCAATTCTTGACTTAACCGTTCCAATGCTTGAGTGAGTAGCTTCAGCAATTTCTTCGTAAGACAAACCTTGAAATTCTCTTAGTACAATAGCAATTCTAAATTGCTCAGGAAGCGCTAGTATTGCATTTTTTATAAATTTTTCTAATTCACCTGAAATACATTTTTCATGCGGCTTGCATTTTTTATCTAATAATTGTAATTTTATTGGAGGGGTATCTTCTTTTTCTTCATCAAGTGAAATTGTATCAACTTTTCTTTGTAATTTTCTAAGTTCATCATAAAAAAGATTTGTTATAATCTGGTTTTGCCAACTTTTATAAAGTTTTGGATTTTTCAAATGCTGAATGTTTTTTGCAATGCGCAAAAGTGCTTCTTGCGTTAAATCAGAAACATTTTCACCATTTTGACTCAAATATGAGAATGAAGCATAAACATTTTTTTGTTCACGCTTGATTAGTTCCTCCAGTGCTTTAAAATCATTTTGCTGAGAAAGCACTACAAGTTCTTCTAATGACATTTTTTTGTATTGCAGTTTTGCATCTGTCATAAACTTCTCCTTACATCTATAGTAAGTAAAGTTTTGCCAGAAATACTCATACTCTGCTACATAGTCAATTGATTATATTTTTTATATTAAACTTTTAAGAAGCCGAAATAAAACCATTTAAAGCAGTGTAAGCTGCAACATAAGGTGATGCAAGGTAAATAAATCCTTCCACATTACCCATTCTGCCCTGAAAATTCCTATTTTGAGTTGCAAGGCAAACCTCACCGTCAGCTAGAGTTCCTGCATGAACGCCTACACAAGGTCCGCATCCAGGTGGTAAAATTGTCGCATTTGCTTCTACGAAAATTGTAATTAAACCTTCAGCCAGAGCTTGCAGATAAACATCTTTTGACGCAGGACAAATTAACATTCTTACATCAGGATTAACTTTTTTACCTTTTAAAATTTGTGCGACAACTCGTAAATCTTCAATTCTGCCGTTTGTGCAAGTTCCTACAAATACTTGGTCTACTTTTACATCTTTTAATTCGTCAACTGTTTTGGTGTTATCAACAGTATGAGGACAAGAAACTGTGTGTTTGATATCCTGTGCATTAATTTTTATAACTCTTTCATAGATAGCGTCGCTATCAGGTTTTAAAGTTCTAAATTTGTCTTCGCGGCCGCGTAATTTTAAAAATTCTCTTGTCTTTTCATCTGCTATAAATAAACCAGCTTTGGCACCTGCTTCAACTGCCATATTTGCTAATGTAAAGCGTTCAGACATTTCCATGTTTTCAATTGTATCGCCGCAAAATTCCAAAGCCTTGTAAGTTGCGCCGTCTGCACCAATCATTCCAATCAAGTGAAGCATCAAATCTTTTGAACATATACCCTTATTAAATTTGCCTGTAACTTCAATTTTAAATGTACCAGGAACTTTAAGCCAAGTTTTACCCAAAGCCATTGCTACAGCAATATCAGTTGAGCCCATACCAGTTGCAAATGCACCCAGCGCACCTGATGTACAGGTGTGTGAATCTGCACCAACCAAAATTTCACAAGGGTTTACAAAAGTTTCTACTAATCTTTGGTGACAAACTCCTGCTCCAACATCAGATAAAACAGCTCCATATTCTTTAGAAAAATCTCTTAAAACTGTATGTGTATTTGATAATTCTTTTCTTGGACTTGGTGAAGCATGATCAATAAAAAGGATGGTTCTTTCAGGATTATTTAACTTATCTTTGCCTAATTTTTTAAATTCCTGAACGGTTAAA
The DNA here is from genome assembly GCA_948964545.1 of uncultured bacterium. GTDB lineage: Bacteria > Cyanobacteriota > Vampirovibrionia > Gastranaerophilales > Gastranaerophilaceae > Stercorousia. Next base: position 760,706 of record CAREDV010000001.1, read on the forward strand.
GGTCCTGTTCCATCTTGAACTGCTGTAACATCAACATTTGCAATAACAAGTTCGCCAGCTTTTACAGCTTTTCCTGCATGTTCAGAAATTATTTTTTCAGCTAAAGTTTGTCCCATAACCATTCTCCTTTTTAGCTAATTATAGCACCAATAA
>CAREDV010000002.1:0-91883 GCA_948964545.1 uncultured bacterium
GTGGATACCGATACGGATATTGACACCGACACAGATATTGATACAGATACCGATATAGATACAGATACAGACAGTGATACCGATATTGACACTGACACAGATAATGATACAGATAATGATACAGATAGTGACACGGATGACGATTTGTTCCCTGATGATGATATGGGGAAACAAGTTTACAAACAGCGAGTTTTAGATAACCCTATTTATGGTATAGATAAACGTCAGCATATGAGATTCAATGCAAATGAAAGCTCTACACCAATTAACCTTGCAGACAATGCTAAGATAAATTCAGTCCTTGATATTTCAAGGGGTGGTATGGCAGTATCTCACAACAATAACCTGAAAGTTGGAGATGTAGTTCCTGTACAAATTTCTTATGGTGATTTGAATATCAATACAGACTTAAAGATTGTATCAGCAACTGACAGGCGCGCAGGAACAGAGTTTGTAAATTTGGATCAGGCAACTGCGAATAAGATATTATATATGAATATAATGCTTAAAGAGCAGAATATGGCACGAAACTTAAACAATAATATTTCATTAAGATAAAATAAAAAAAGAGCTGACTTCGGTTAGCTCTTTTTAATTATGCTCTAGCACCTCTGCCTGCAGCTTTAGGGTTTCTTTGTCTCCAAGCAGCTCTTCTTTGTTTGTCAGTCATAGTTGTTGGATTCATGCCGTTATTCATATAACCCATATTGTTATAACCGCCCATACCCATCATAGAGCCGCCGCCTGACATCATTCCATACATTTGAGCCATAGAACCAAAGCTTTGAGTAAATTTGTTCATATTGTCAACCCAGTTTGTAGATGATTTAGTACCTGATGCTTTGTTTTTAAATGTATTAAGAGTTGCTTTACGTGCAGATTTATTAGTAGCACCTTTTTTACCGAGCTGTGATGTATATTCTTTACCAACATCTGTTACAGATTTTCCTGCGGCTGTTTTTCCAGTATCGGTTAGTTGCCCGTTTTTAAATAAATCAGCTCTGTTTAATGTAGCATCGTCTCCGTTCATTTGTGATTGCAAATCGTTACTGATAGCTTTTCGCATGTCTTTTCTTGACATACCGTTTAATTGCTCGTCAGTCATACCTTTTACTTGTTCTTTTGCGGCTTTATTTGCAGCGTTTTTGTTAAGGACTTCATTAGCTTGTGTATCAATTTGAGCAAAATCTTTTTTAAAGTTTACTGTTCCTTTTGCAGCAGCAGCACCTGTTTGAATAGCAGCAGCAGCACTTTGCATCGCACCCATTAAATTGCCTTCAGCAGCGTAAGCCGCTGTTTTTGTTATATTAGCAGCTGTCATACCGTAATTTCCAACAAGTTCCAAAACAGAACCAACTTTAGCCATTACTGTTCCAACAGGAACCATCCAAGCGGTCCAAGGTGTTGAACCTGCCAGTTGCATTAGGTTGCCTACCATTTGTAAAGTTTGACCGCCTACTTGTGCCAATTGGCTGTATTTTTCAACTTCGGTTGCAAATTTAATTACTTTGTTGGTTTCACCTTGCTGCTTGTTAATAGCTTTTTTATTTTGTTTTTGAACTTTTATAAACTGGTTGTTTGTTCTGTTCATACTTGTAAGCATTCTTTTCTGGCTTCTTTGAAGAGAATAAACAACTTTACCGTTTGCCTGCATAACACCGACTTTTGCGCCGATGAAAGTCTGCAATTCGTTAATTTTTGCTTGATCGTCACTGCTTCCTGAAGCTGAACTTGTTCCGCCCATTGAGAAAGAAGTTCTTGCTAATAATGAATCGAGTTCGCGTTGAGCAGCATCAACCAGCGTTTGTGCTTCTTCATTTTCATTGACAAGTTTTAGAATGTTTTGATTATCTCTATTAAATTCTGCTTCTTGCACTTTTAATTTTTTTGCAAAAGTTTTATCATCTTTTACAATTGATGCATCTAATTTCTGTGCACTTGCACTGTATCTATTTACAATTGTTTGTTTTGCTTGAGCTTGTGCAGCTTGACCACGCAGTTTGTCAGCTTGCTGTTCACCTTGACTTGCAGCAGCTCTGCCTTCAGAGGCGCTGGATGGAGTTTCAGGTGTTGATTTGTCATTAGGTGCTTTGTTTTGAACTTCTGTAATAGGTTTTTTATGGAGGTCTTCTAAACTTACAGTAGTGTTTAATGTAGCTAAAGTTGAGGTTGGTTTTGTGTCTTTTGCACCAGGAGCATCAAAAATAGAACCGTTTGAAGTTTGCCAAAGGGGTTTCGCATCAGCAGCTTTTCTAGTGCCTTTCGCAGACATATTAGACTTAATCGCTGCGATGGCATTGGCTTTTGCTTGATTGTATACGTTTGAAACGCCCATAGCTCTCCTGTGTATAAGTACTCTCTTAAATATATAAAAACTTGCAGAAACGCCTGATTTCAGCATGTTTGCATGTTGTTACAATTGTTAATATTTACAAATTTGCTTTAAAAATTTATTTTTGCTAAAATAAAAAAGTATTTTAGTAAGGGAGAAATTTTATGAAATTAATGGAAGGTAAAAAAGGTGTTATTTTCGGAGTTTCTAATACTCACGGAATTGCCTATGCTATTGCAAAACAACTTTATGAAGCAGGTGCTGATATCGCTTTCACATATGCAGGCGAAGCTATGGAAAAACGTGTAAGACCTTTGGCTGAAGAAATGGGCGCAAAAGTTATTATGACTTGCGATGTTACAAAAGACGAAGAAGTATCAGCAGTATTTAAAGAATGTGAAAGAGTGTACGGAAAATTAGACTTTGTAATCCATGCTGTTGCATTTGCAGCTAAAGAAGATTTAGCAGGCAGATTTATTGATACATCAAAAGCTGGCTGGGATTTAGCTTTGGGCGTAAGTGCTTATTCTCTAATCTCACTTTGTAAACATGCTGAACCTATTTTGAATGAAGGTGCTTCTGTATTTGCATTAACTTACCTTGGTTCTGAATATGTTGTTGCAAATTACAACGTAATGGGTGTTGCAAAAGCAGCTCTTGAATCTTCAATGAGATATTTGGCAGCTGATTTAGGTAAAAAAGGTGTCAGAGTTAACTGTATCTCTGCAGGCGCTGTTAAAACTCTTGCTGCTAAAGGTATTTCAGGATTTGATAAAATGCTTAAAGCGGCTGTTGCTAAAGCTCCTCTTGGACGTAATGTTGCATTGGAAGATGTTGGCAAAGCTGGTTTATACTTAGCATCAGATTTGTCTACAGGTACAACAGGTCAAATCTTGTATGTAGACTGCGGATGCCACGCTGTTTACGCATCATTGGAAGAAATGGAAATTATTGCAAATTCTATTCCAAAAGCGTAGCACCGTAGCCGCTGCACCCGCAATACTGGGTGTTGTATAAGGCTGAGATAATATTATAAAAAAGAGAGCGTATTGTTTACGCTCTTTTTTTTTTATGCTATTCTTATGTTATACGCAAAATAAGAAGGATTTTTTATATGATAGCAATTGAAGATTTACCTACAGTTTATGATGCAAAAGAAACAGAAGAAAGTATTTATAAGTTTTGGGAAGACGGCGAATTTTTTAAGGCTGATTCAAGCTCTGACAAACCGCCATACTCAATAGTAATTCCGCCTCCAAACGTTACAGGCGTACTTCATATGGGACACGCATTGGACGAAACGTTACAGGATATTCTTGTACGTTATCATAGAATGGCAGGATATGAAACTCTTTGGGTTCCAGGAACTGACCATGCTGGGCTTGCTACTCAAAATGTTGTTGAAAAGCAGCTGGCAAAAGAAGGTTTGACACGTTATGATTTAGGCAGAGAAAAGTTTGTTGAAAAAACTTGGGAATGGACAAATCAGCACAAGTCTGCAATTTTAGACCAATGCAAACGTTTAGGTGCATCTTTTGACCGTTCAAGAGAACGTTTTACATTTGACAAAGGCTGTTCTGATGCTGTAAAAGAAGTTTTTGTAAGACTTTACGAAAAAGGATTAATTTATAAAGGCAAATATATTGTAAACTGGTGTCCTCGCTGTAACAGTGCGATTTCTGATGTTGAAACAGAATACGAAACTGAACAGGGGCACATGTGGGAAATTTCTTACCCGTTGAAAGGCGAATCTGGTGCAATTATTGTTGCAACTACTCGTCCTGAAACAATTTTTGGTGATGTTGCAATTGCAGTTCACCCTGATGATCATAAGTATTCCGAATTAGTCGGTAAAACTGTTATTATTCCGCTTTCAGGCAGAGAAATTCCGATTATTGCTGATGAATATGTTGATAAAAATTTCGGAACAGGGGCTGTTAAAATTACCCCCGCACACGACCCGAATGACTTTGAAGTCGGTCAGCGCCACAATTTGAAACCTGTTTGGGTAATTGATAATGACGGCAAAATGAAAGTTTGCGGAGAAGTTCCTCAAGAACTTCACGGACTTGACAGATACGAAGCAAGAGAAAGAATTGTAGGAATGCTTTCTTACAACAATTTCTTATTAAGAACCCGCGATCATGAACACAATGTAGGCAAATGCCAGCGCTGTGGAACTACAATTGAACCGTTACTTTCAGAACAATGGTTTGTAAAAATGGAACCGCTTGCAAAAGAAGCTATTTCAGCAGTTAAAGACGGCAGAATTAAATTTGTTCCGGACAGATGGGAAAAGAACTACCTTGGTTGGATGGAAAACATCCGTGACTGGTGTATTTCCCGTCAAATCTGGTGGGGGCATCAAATCCCTGCATATTATCACAAAGTAACAGGCGAAATGGTTGTTGCAAAAGAAAATCCTGATCCTGAAAACTACGTTCAAGATACTGATTGTCTTGATACATGGTTCTCATCAGGTTTGTGGCCGTTCTCTACTATGGGGTGGCCGAATACCGACAACGCAGATTTTAAAAAATTCTATCCGACTACAACTCTTGTAACAGGTTTTGATATTATATTCTTCTGGGTTGCAAGAATGATTACAATGGGATTGGAATTTACAGGTAAAGCTCCGTTCTCGACAGTTTATATTCATGGTTTAATCCGTGACGAAAAAGGGCAAAAAATGTCTAAATCTAAAGGCAACACAATCGATCCCGTTAAAATTATTGACAAATACGGCTGTGATGCTTTGAGATTTACAATGACATCTTTATGTACTTACGGCGGTCAGGACATCAAAATGAGTGAAGAAAGATTTGAATACGGCAGAAACTTTGCCAACAAAATCTGGAATGCTTCAAGATTTGTGTTGATGAACCTCGATGGTGTTGACAATAAAGAAATCGATTTTGATAACTTAACTATTGCTGATAAATGGATTTTGGATAAATTAAACAAAACTGCAAAAGAAGTTAATGAAAATATCAAAGACTTCAGAATTGGTGAAGTTGCACACGTTCTTTACGATTTCTTCTGGAATTCATATTGCGACTGGTATGTGGAAATTGCGAAAATTCAGCTTCAGGATGCTGAATTAAAAGCGAATACACAGCGTGTATTGAGATATGTACTTGATATGGCGCTAAGAATGTTACATCCTGTAATGCCTCATATTACAGAACGTGTATGGCAGTTGATACCTAAGTCTACAAATACTAAAGCTATTATAGTTGCAAAATTCCCTGAGTTTGAAGAAAAATTGGATTTCCCAAAAGAAGCTCAGGAAATGGAACTTGTGTTTGAAACAATTACTTCTTTGAGAAATGTTCGTCAAAGTTTCAATATTTCTCCGTCAATTAAGTGTAATATTGAAATCCGCTCAACTGCAGACGAAAAACCGATTTTTGAAGCAATTGAAGCATATATAAAACGTCTTGCACGTGTAGAAAATATTTCTTATGCTGATATGGATGCTGTAATTCCGCCTAAGAGCGCTACAGCAATTGTTTGGGCTTCTAAAATTATTATACCGCTTGCAGACTTAATCGATTTGGATGCTGAAATTGCACGTCAGCAAAAGAAATTGGACAAATTGACTGGCGAGAAAAAATCTCTTGAAGGCAGAATTAACAATCCTAAGTTTGTTGCCAATGCTCCTGCTGAATTAATTGAGCAGACACGTGGCAGAATTTCAGAGATTGAAGTTCAAGAAAAAGCTATTCTTGATTTGATTGCTTCATTGAAAGCGTAAAACACTGACATAACAACAAAAACTGGTATTGCAATTACTGTAATACCTCTTTTTGCTATGCAAGTTCGTAATGTAAGTTTACAAAAAACTTTACAAAATTTTAAAAATTTGTTACAATAGTCGCAACGTTAATAGATTAGTGTCTTATGACAAATGGAGTAAAAATGACATCAAAAGAATTAGATTTTGAAGAACTGTTGAAACAGTATGATTACAAGTTTCAAAAAGGTGATCTCGTAAAAGGCATCGTATGTGGTTATGACGGTCAGGGTGTAATGGTTGATATCGGAGCAAAGACTATCGCTGTTGTTCCTACACGTGAAGCTGTTGACAAAGATGAAAACGTTGAGAAAAAATTTGAAAAAGGTAAAGAATATGAATTTCTTATAATAAGAGAAGAAGATGAAGATGGAAAATTCTTACTTTCTCGTAAAAAAGTTGATTTTGCTTATGCTTGGAAAGAACTTGAAAAAGCTAAAGAAGCTGACGAAACAATTCTCGGTACAATTGTCGGTGTTGTTAAAGGCGGTGTTTTAGTTGAAATTTCAAGCGTAAGAGGGTTTGTTCCGTCATCACAGCTTAGAGCGAAAGAAACTGATTTAGAAGTCGGCAGTAAATTAGAGTTGAAAATTTTAACTCTTGACGCTCAGCAAAATAACTTTATTTTATCTAACAAAAAAGTTTATGATGATAGCGCGGTAGAGGCAAGAAAAAATGTATTCTCACAAATTGAACCTGGGCAAGTTGTTAAGGGCGATGTTGTAAGAATTACAGATTTTGGCGCATTCATTGATTTAGGCGGAATTGACGGATTGCTTCCTTTATCTCAATTGTCTTGGAGATGGATTGATCATCCAACTGATATCTTGAATGTCGGCGATAAGATTGATGTTGAAGTTATTGCAGTTGATTATGATAAACAGCGCGTATCTTTGAGTTTGAAAAACTTAGAACCTGATCCATGGTTAGAAGCTGAAAAAAATATTAAAGAAGGCGACAAGGTTGAGGGAACAATTACAAGAATTAAACACTTCGGTGCTTTTGTGGAAGTATTCCCAGGTGTTGAAGCATTGTTGCCGCATGCTGAAGTTGTAGAACTTCAAAATAAAAAAGACTGTATTTTGCAGGTTGGCGACAAGATTGACACATATATCTTGAAATTTAACCCGTCAGATAAGCGAATTGCATTAACGGTTAACGAAGACAAGTCTTCTGAAGAATAGTAAAAAAAGACCCGAAAGGGTCTTTTTTAGTATTCTTCGCATTGAACTTGAAAATAGGCTTGAGGATGTTCACAACTCGGACATTTTTTCGGTGCGCATTTTGAACGGCATATGTAACCGCATTCTCTGCACATCCAGTTGGTTTCTTTGTCTTTTTTGAAAACTGTGTCATTTTTAACGTTTTCTAAAAGTTTAGCATATCTTTCACGATGATGTCTTTCCGCTTCTATAACATGGTGGAATGTTTCGGCTATATCATCAAATCCTTCTTCTTTAGCTGTTTGTTCAGCTTCTGTATAAAGGATTTCTGCTTCTTCGTTTTCACCCTCTACTGCACTTTTTAAATTTTCTTCTGTTGTACCGAGTTCAAACGGATACTCTGAATCTACATGGCCTCTGGTGTTGCCTATGTATTCGTAGAATTTTTTTGCATGTTCCTTTTCGTTTTCAGCAGTTATAAGGAAAATTTCTGCAATTTGTTCATATCCCTCTTTTTTTGCTTGTTTTGCAAAATACGAGTATCTGTTTCTTGCCTGTGATTCACCTGCAAATGCATTGATAAGGTTTTGTTCTGTTTTAGTACCGTGTAATTTTGTATGTGTCATAATATCCCTCCGTTCAAGCATTTTAGATAAATTTATTACTTTTCGGTATTGCACACCTGGGTAGTCAGGGGTATTAAATAATACTGCCTGAGTGGGATTATAGTTTTGAGAAATATTTACATAATATATTTATGAATTTATTAGATTACACTAAAAAACTGTCTGAAAAAATAAAATTTTATGACAGCATAGCGCAAAATCCGTTTTTGCACATGACAAATCCGTTTGCAAAACCGATAAACGTTACAATTGTGTGGGTTGAAAACGATTGCGATGATAGCTAGATTCGATTTCCTGTTTCTTTGTCAAAGAAGTATAAATCATTAGGATTTATGCTAAGTTCAAGAGTTTCACCTAATTGAAAGTCTGCAGGAAGTTTTGCAGAGCATTTTTTGTCGCCAATTGTAAAGTATGCAATTTTTTCACTGCCCAAAAGTTCTGTGATATCAAGATTTACTGTTAATTTAATCTCGCCTCCGCAAACCATTTTTTCAGGACGTATTCCGACAATGCAATTCTCTTTGTCCAAAATCTTGCCGTCAATAAAGTTCATCTGCGGAGAGCCTACAAAGCCTGCAACAAATGTGTTTGACGGGTTATTATAAATGTTTTCAGGGCTGTCAGCCTGCTGGATTATTCCGTTGTTCAAAACTACAACTCTGTCGCCCATTGTTAAGGCTTCTGTCTGGTCGTGTGTTACATAGATAAATGTTGTCTGTAATTTTTCATGTAATTTTTTAATTTCGGAACGCATCTGTACGCGAAGTTTTGCATCCAGATTTGATAAAGGTTCATCCATTAAGAAAACTTTTGGATTTCTGACAATTGCGCGTCCCAATGCTACACGCTGTCTTTGACCGCCCGAAAGCTGTTTTGGTTTTCTGTCTAAATATTCTCCTAAATCAAGAATTTCAGCAGCTTCCTGAACTTTTTTTTCAATTGTTTCTTTGTCAACTTTGCGCATTTTTAACCCGAATGCGATATTTTCTCTCACAGTCATATGCGGGTAAAGTGCGTAGCTTTGAAAAACAAAAGCGATATCGCGGTCTTTTGGGTGAACATTATTGACTTTTTTGTCGCCGATATAAATTTCGCCGTCGGTAATATCTTCCAATCCTGCAATCATTCTCAAAAGTGTTGATTTGCCGCACCCTGATGCACCGACAAGCACAACAAATTCTTTATCATTAATGTTTAAATCAACATTATCAATAACTTTTTTCTTGTCATAAATTTTAGTGACGTTTTTTAAAGTTACACTGCTCATTTTTATTCCTTTTCAACAGGTAAGATGACTGTAAAAGCACAGCCTTTCATAACTTCCGAATTAACCCATACAGCACCGCCGAGACGCTTCATAATAGTCTGTGCAGTTCCGAGCGTAATTGAGCGCACAATAGTTTTCTTGTGAGCTTTATCAAGCTGTGTATAAGGTTCAAATATACCTTCCATTTCAGTTTCGGCAAGTCCCATACCTGTATCGGTCAGGGTAATCCTTACATAAGAATTGCTTGTGCCGCCTTTAAATATTTTTGCTCCGCACTTATCTATGATATCAAGGTCAGGATGGTCGACTTTAATTGTAATTGAGCCGACTTCGGTTAATTTCATTGAAGTTTCAAGCAGGTTTTGTAAAACTATTTTGACAGAATCTTCGTCGCTATAGACAACTTTTTTGTTGAATTCTTCAAAATCATAGTTTACTTCCAAATTCTTTGCGTTCAAAGCTAAATCATTATTTTTTACAACTGTTTGAATAGTGTTTACAAGGTCAAACGGCTGATTTTCGCATCTAAAAAGTGAAGATTCTGCTTGAGAAAATTCTAAGAACTTATCCATAAAATGCAACAATTCTGTAGAATTTTTGTTGATAATTCTTACATATTTAGTTTGTTTGTCATTGATTTGTCCGCCCAAACCGTCAAGCAATGCTTGAGAAAATCCTATAATAGACTGGATTGGTGATTTAATTTCGTTGGACAATTTAGTAAGCATTATATTTTTTTCTTTGTTCAATCTGCCTGTTTTTTCAGCATTAGCGAGAACATTTGTCATTGCCGTAATATCTCTTATTGTAATAAAATATTGCTCAATATATTTTTTAGCATTCATTTCAACAAAAAATTCTTTGCCTTCAATAGTAAATGCACCAGTTACAACGGAATTTCTTCTTGCAAAAGATTTTTCGGCAAGTTCAAGGCCGTTTACGACAATTTCATCAAAATTCAATCCTTTTAAATCATTAACTCTTGTTTCAAAAATTACAGCAGATTTATCATTGGCCCAGGTAATTCTGCCGTCAATATCCACAACAAAAACCGCATCAGGGAGGTTTTTGATAACTTCTCTCGGGTTTATGTTACTAAATAAATTAGTAATATTCATAGTTGCATTACTTCCTTTAATGTTGTATACTTTATATAACGTATATATACTTTAAATTGCTTACGTTGTACTTTCAATATAGCATAAACAGTCTGTAAGAAAAGGTTATAAGATATTTTATATTAATTTTTGTAATTTTTTTTTTACAAACTAGCAAAAAAAAATATTTAGGTGTTTTAATACGTAAAACGAGACAATATGTGAGGATGTTATTATGAATGAAATACCCAAGAACACTCCAAGTCTGGCGCAACAGCCACAAAAAGTAGAACAGGTAAAAACTGAAACTATTCAAGAAACTGCTGCTCAAATTGAAGAAGCAAAAAGTAAAGAAATTAAGGAAATTCCAGAAAATCCTGCTGACAGATCAGTTGTTAAGGCTGATAATCTTGAAAATGACATCAAGGTATTTGCTCAAAACCCTGAATTAGCAGCAAAAGCTCTTGAAGTTGCTGAACTTGCTGAGAAAAAATATGCCGCTGCTGGTATGGAAGATGCTTCATTAAAAGCACTTGCAGTCAGCAAAGCCTTTGTTGAAGAATTTCAAAAATGATAAATCGGAAATTTTTTAATTATTAGTTGTCGATAAATAATCGACAACCGCTTTTAAACCGAGTTTATATGAATTAACCCCGAACCCCGATATCTGCCCGATACATACTGGTGCAAGATATGAATGATGTCTGAATTCTTCACGTATATAAATGTTTGTAATATGAACTTCAACGGTCGGAATTTCCACTGCTGACAGTGCATCTCGTATTGCGATGCTTGTGTGAGTGTATGCACCTGCGTTTATTACAATTCCGTCAAAATTATCTTTTGCGTTATGGATTTTTTCAACAATTTCACCCTCGTGGTTACTTTGAGATGTTTCAAGGTTAATTCCGAGTTCAAAAGAATATGCGTATAATTCTTTTTCCAAATCTTTTAATGTCATGCTTCCATATTTTTCAGGTTCTCTAAAACCAAGCATATTAAGGTTTACACCGTTTATAACAAGAATTTTCATATATTTTCCTCAACCACTATTATATTATAAAAGCAAGTGAATGTAAATTTTTATTAATTTTTTAGTTGCATGTGTAACAAATTTGACATGCTTGGATTATCATGCATGTACAACTATCCCCAAATCTCCTCCCAAGATTATTGTTCAAAGTCGCACAAGATGTGTGACTTTTTTTTGTGCTGCGCACGTAGTCATATTAGGTTTTGGATAAATTTATAGACTTGACTTCTAGGAATAAATCACTAAAATATTATATGTGAGAGGGATTTATGAAATTAGTAGAAAAACTAAAAGAGTATGAAAATCAATACATGTTTATAAAATGGGCTACAGGTGGTGAGTATGGAAAGCTTACTTTTGCAGGCGACGATTTTGTTGAATTTGATATTATAAATGTTGATACAATGGAATATTCCGAAACCGTTTTAATCCACAGTCCATTGATTTTGGAAGTTGCTATAGGCGGTGCTGATGTTCAGCGTATCGTTGCAGAAGTTTCGTCAAAATTGACACTTGAGTAAAAATAATCTTTAAAGTTTATACAAAACCTGATGTGGATGCGTGCGCAGCACTAGATGTTGAAACTTTTTCTTGCACCTTCTTCATGGTAGAAGCCTCCGCCGCAGATTGTTTCTATTACTTTCAGAACAAATTCGCGCGGTGCGTCAACCTGATTGAGATAAAATTCTCGGTTTGGCAGGTGGCGGATTTTCATTATAGAATTCTGTGTTGATTCGGGCGGAATAAATAATGATGCAACTTCGTTATCCAGAAGTTTTCCCATTTCGTCATCGTGGTCTGTTACGCCTTTCATAAGTTCATAATAATTACCTTTAATTGCCATTATTCTGCTTGAGAAAAGGTGCTGGCTGTCTTGACGGTAAAGTGCCTGCGGCTGGTAGTTGCATCTTGTTGTAAAACTCATTTTGTGCCATAAAATGTTAACGATAACAACAGATCGTTGAGGATCTGTATCAACATATATATTTTGGGTTGTTATATTTCTAGATGAGAAAGCTTCTTTTAATGTATCTGCAACAACTTGCAGATTATCAAGCATTCTTGAAAAGATTTCGTTTGTATTAACATTTGCATGCTGATAGTCCAAAAACTGTTTATACATGTGGGTAGAAACTAACCCTACACGTTCTTGTATAAGTGCAGATTTTCTTGCAGATGTTTCAGAATTGTCAAAGCTTTCAAAATTATTTAACATTATATAATCCTTTTTATCACATGTAATAATAAACATGAAACTATGTAAACATTATATGTTTTTTTTTTACAATCGAGAATACATAAATTTATGTATTTATATCAGCTTAAATTTGAATATTTTTCAGATGTTCAATTTTAATTTCTGGTTTTAGAGTTATTCCTACAACGTCAATTCTATATTGTTTAACATTGTTTTCTGTTAAATAAAATTGTATACCTTTTTTGATATTTGCATATTTACTTGATGTAATTGCCTCTAATGGAGAACCGAAACTATCGGTTTTGCGTGTTTTAACTTCAATAAATACAATATTATCTTTTTGTTTTGCAATAATATCAATTTCGCAAAAGCGTGAATAGTGTTTATTTCGTTCAAGAATTTCATATCCTTGTTTTTGTAGGTAACGGCAGGCTAAATCTTCACCAGCATCCCCAAGTTTACGATTGTTCATTGTTTAACTCCGCATCTTGCAAATGATGTTAAATCTATAAGTTCATCAATATCTTTAATTTTTTTATTCCAGCGCGCAGGACAGATATCAATTCCACCGCGACGCGTGTAAAGACAGCATACAAACAATTCGCCGTCTACAAGGTCAGAAAGCCTTTTATAAATCATTTCACAGCATTCTTCATGGAAGTGGTATTCCGAGCGGAATGAGCAAAGATATTTTACCAAAGAATCTTCTTTGATATGTTTTGAGGATTTGTAATATATGAATACATCTCCAAAATCAGGCTGGTGAGTTACACGGCAATTGGAGCGCAGACTGTCAAATGTCAGATAATATTCTTGCATTTCGGCAGTTTCTATTTCAAGCAGTTCAGGCGATTCTTTAAAGTTTTCAACCTTTAACGTGTTTTCATCAATTGTCTGCATTATGTTTTTAAAATCTCTGAAAATCTCTGTACGTTCAGTGGTATTTTCAAGAAAATTCACCTTAACATCAGTCTGCAATGCTTTACTTAAATCTTTTTCGATTGTTTTTTGGCAAAGAGTCAGACATTCGTCAGTATTATTGCCGATGCGTGTCATGTTAAATGAATTTAGATAAAGTTTTAGTGATTTGGATTCAACCAGAAACTCGCTGTTACAGTTATATTTAAGTTTTAGAAGCCTTGTCACTGGAATCCCATTTTTACTCATTGCTGAAAACTCATAAGCGTGCCACACATCCCATCCATCAAAAGGCAGGTTCTTGTTGTCAATATTATATTGCTTGCGGTTTTCATAACGCGGTATTGCAACTAAAAGTGACGGATTGTAATAATTACTTCCGTCAACTTTTTTGCCTAAATATTTTGATGCGATTTTGTCTGTATTCATACAAGTATTATAGCATGAATATTAATAATCCATTTTCCAGCCGTCGCTGATAATTTTTGCTAAGCAAGTTCCATATTCACCTGCATCAACACCTTTGGTACAATTGTCAATAAAGTTATCATCCGCATCACTCGGGTCACGCTTAGTGGTAACTGTACCATTATTCCATATTATTAAAGAGAATAAGTCACGTCCTACAATGTTAGGACCTTGTTTGCCGTTAATATCTGTAACTACTTCAAGATAACTAGTTCCGCTTACGCAGATACTTGCTCCGCTAGCAATAATAGCGCAAGCACTGTTTGCTGGTACAAAGTTACTTATTGATACTTCATCGCCGTTCATATTTTGATAATCATTTCCAAAACAATCAGTTAAATTGTCGTTATTACAAGTTTTTGTGGTTTTAAAATAGTGGTTTAATAAATATCCGCTTCCTTGACGTCTTAGTCTAGACTCTCCCAAGCGTGTTACATTGCTGTCAGTTTTAAGTTGTTCTGCAGCTTGAGCAAGTTCATTGTAAACTTTATGCAGTTGGGTTACATATACTTGTCTTTGGTGGTTTTTCATAAGTGTTGGCAGTGTTAAAGCTGAAACGACACCAATAATACCAAGTGTAATCAAAATTTCTGACAAAGTAAATCCGAATTTTAATTTACTGTTTTGCATATCTTCTGCAAGAGTGAATGCATTATGTTTCATGTTTTTATCCTCTCAAAATAACTTCCAATAAATATTATAACATATTAGAATGGTTATTTCAACTCTAAAAAAAGACCCTTTTAAAAGGGTCTTTAATATTTAATTTCGCATAAAGTTTTCTTTTTCATTATGCAATATCCTCATAAGCCTGAGGGTTATTTAAAAGATCATAATTTATTTCATTTTCATTATCCGCAATAGCAGAAGCAACAACTGCATCTGATGCAACATTAACAAGAGTTCTCATCATATCTGTTACTCTTTCTATTGTAAATAGGAATGCAAATCCTACGACAAGCTGTTCTGGACTTAATCCCATACCGTTAAGGATTAGTGCAATTGTAATCAAGCCTGCACCAGGAATACCTGCACAAGTTGAAGATGAAATGATAGCAAGTAGTGCGATTTGGATAATAAGGAATGGAGTTAATGTAACATCATAAGCTTGTGCTAAGAAGATTACCGCAACAGTTTGTAATAAAGCAGTTCCATCCATATTTAAAGTTGCTCCCAATGGAAGTACAAAGCTTGAAATTTTATGTGAAATACCTCTTTTCTCACAACATGCAATTGTTAAAGGTAAAGTCGCAGAAGAACTTGCTGTTCCGAAAGCTACCATCATAGCTTCAGCAATTGCTGAATACAACATAACAATATTTACTTTTGAGAAGAATTTTAAGAATAGCGGATATACAACACATAATTGAAGCATAAAGCCTACAAATAACACTAATAAATATTTAGAAATACTTGCAAAGATATCAATACCAAAACTTGAAACAGCACTTGCAGTTAATGCAAAAACACCTGGTGCTGCAAAGTACATAATCCAATCAGTAATTTTCATTGTTGCAGCAAACACTGATTCAAAGAAAGAAACAATAGGTCTGTTTACTTCACCAACTTTAGCAAGTGCAATTGCAAACAAAAGTACAAATACTATAATTGACACCATGTTTCCAGATGCAAATGATGCGATAGGGTTGCTTGGAATAAATCCGAGGAAAATATTTAAAATATTACCCTGCTGTTGAGCCATTGCTGTTGCAACAGATGCTTGAACTTCACTTGCTGCGTTTGCAGTAATATAATGCGCGGCTCCTATTCCTGGTTTAAATATTAAAGCAAGTGCTGCACCTATAGATACTGCTGCTGCGGTTATAATACCGTAATACAAAACCATTTTTGTTCCGAATTTTCCTAGCTGCTTGTTATCTCCAATACTTGTAATGCCTATAATGATTGCAGAAACAACCAATGGTATTACAACCATTTGAATAAGTCTGATAAATACTTGACCTATAAAAGTTAATACTGTCGCAACGATAGGGAAATCTCTGCCATGTAAGAATATACCGACCAAAATACCAAGGATAATTCCGAAGAAAATATGCCAGTTACGCTTAATTCCAAGTCCTAATGCGATTAAAATTTGCATGTGTAATTTCATATATACAACCTCTCATTAATATTCACTTGAAAATTATACAACTATTTATTCAAAAGTTCAAATATTTTATAGAAAAATCATAGAATTGAGGGAGAATCAAAAAAGAACCAGTAATTGGTTCTTTTTTTTGTAAAATGGTCGGGATGACAAGATTCGAACTTGCGACCCCCGCGACCCGAACACGGTGCGCTACCAGGCTGCGCTACATCCCGAAAATATTAAGACGGTGGATTACCGTCTTTTTTAATGGTCGGAACGACAGGATTTGAACCTGCGACCTCTACCACCCCAAGGTAGCACGCTACCAAGCTGCGCCACGTCCCGATTTAATATGTATCGGTATGTGTCACGCTTGATAGCTACGCTACCAAGTCCCTCTCGAAAAACAATACTCAATTGTTTTTCTCGGCAGAGTGCCACGTCCCGATTTATTGCAAATTCCAATTTGCTATGTTTCTATTATACCATCTCAAAATTTTTTGCAAGAGGTTTGCAAATTCTTTTAATAAATGATAAAATTACTGTATGAATATTAACGATTTTAGAAAAAATATATTTTTAAATTCCCAGTATTGTACTTATTATATTGATAAAGGATGTACAGTGCTTGCTGGCGTTATGAGAAGTTTTGGGTATAAATATGCCGTGAAGCTTCCTGATGAAAAAATTGAACAAGTTAATATTGTTTACAGAAAGTTTACTACTCTTATTAATTGCATTATGGGGGTGGAAATTCTTTTGTATATATATTTATTTGTATTTCCGTATTATTTAAAACTCTTACAGATGCCGTTTTTTGTCATGGGTTTAATTCTTTGTGCGATTCCGCTTGTAATGCTTTATTTGACATATATTGCAGTAAATTATTTATATGAAAATTTTTTGGTAAGATATATTGGAACTTTCCAAAGAGTTAAGTTTCAGCCGAATATTTATAATATAGAGCCTAAGGCTTATGAAAATTATAGAAAAACTCCTAAAAAAAGTGTTTATGTTCTTGCTATTATGATGATGGTATTTTTATATTTTGCATTTATGCCAATGTTAATTGATAATTTGGTTTCTACAGGAAAATATAAGTCTGCTTTGAAAAATGCAAATATTTATACAAAATTTATTCCGATTTTTCCTGATGTATATGCTCAAAGAGCTTATGCAAAATTCAAACTCGGACAATATGATGATGCGGTTAAAGATTATAATTTAGCAAATTCATACAGCATGTCGAATGTTTTTGATTTAGATATTTTGGGTGTAAAAACTTATTATCTGCCTTTTGATGAAATGATAAAAGGATTTGACAGTGCTATTGCCAAGCATGATAAAAAAATCGAAAAACAATTTTTGATGGCTGAAAAAGCAAATTATCTAATGAAAAATAAAAAATATCGTCAAGCTTTACCGCTGTATGATGAATTGATTAATACATACAAGAAATGTGAAGATATTGCTTTTGCCCCTGAAGAAGCTTATTACGGCAGAGGCAGAGCAAAAGCTTTAACGGGTGATGCTCACGGTGCTGATGTAGATAATGCAATTGCAAAGAAAATGTGTACTGAATGCGAATACAATTTTGATACAAATTTGGTTAATAAGCCGTAGAATATTAACCTGTTATAGTATTGAGTTTTGAAATTTTTTAAAGTATCTTTGAATTAAAGAGGAGAGTTATAATGCTTATATTAGAAGACTTGAAAGAAATTAATGATGTTATAAAAGAATTAGCAGTGTTTATCCAAAATGACGAGATAGTTAAGCCTGATTTTGAAGAGTATTTGAAAACTATTGGGAATACAAATTTGCAATCAGCTTGTTTTACATATATTTTTGAACGAAATTTAAACAACAAAAGTATTCTGACATTGTATTTGGAAAATACTAAAAAAGTTTCCGCATCTTCTAAAAAAATAATAAAAGCTTTAATGAAGTCAGTTTCTTCAATATTTGAAGTAAAAAAAGTTTTGCAAAACGGATTTGAATTGAATAATATAATCAACGAAAAAACTTACAGTGTTTTATCTCTTGTTAAAATGACAAGTTTTCGCGGAATCGGGTCGGGGCAGTATGTTGTTGCAAGAATTTTCAAGTTTGAAGATGCATATTACTTGCTTGAAATTTCTGGAGTTCTTCCATCATCAAGACGTGATGATGCTTTGAGATATTCAGTTGCAAAAATTATTCAAAATCCTGAACTTGTTTATCTGGATAACCCAGAAAAACAAAAAGAGATTGAAAAAGAGATTAAATCTATTTACAAAAAATTTATCGACTTTTTCGGTATTGATGAAATTGTTACGACAAACCGTTTTGCAGACGATTTGATAGGCGCTTTTAACGATTTTGCGGAAGGCGGAGAAAAAGCGGATATTTCAGATAAAATTCAAACTCTTGAAGGATATAAATTCTTTAATGTAAATGAGTTTAATAATTCATATGACAATTTTCTTGAAAATTCACTCGGCGGATTTTCTTCTCACAAAGAAGTTTATGATGTCGGTATAATTTTTGATAAGGAATTAGGTTTGTATGCAGTACCTTTCTTTGAAACATTCAACCAAATTATTGAAAATCCTGAAAAAGTTGAAAACGCAAAGGCTTGTGTGGAATTTTTCCTTAATAACGACAAATTCTCAGCAAATATAATAAAAAGAATTGCAGAACGCCATGAAAACTTTATGGATGTTGTGAATAATTTGCTTGGTACTGAATACACATTTGATGAGCTTTTAGAGCATTACAAATCAAGATATTTGGAAAACAAAATTTTCTCATCAACTACAGTTTTATATAAGTCTAAAGCGTTTTCAAAAACTTTAGGTATAATAGAAGAAGATATTGAAAAACCGTCTTTAGAGGGTATTGCTTTAAGCAAAGTCGGCAGAAACGACCCTTGTCCTTGCGGAAGCGGCAAAAAGTTCAAAAAATGCTGCGGCGCAAATTTATAATAAAAGCAGGTTCATCCTGCTTTTATATTTTATCTGGATTTTTACTCGAGTGTCTTTAAAATTTCTAAGAGTGCTTTTGAACTCATTCCGATTATATTTTCCAAATCACCTGTGTACGATTTGATATACCCTTCAGGCATTTCTTGTATGCCGTATGAGCCAGCTTTGTCAAAGGGGTTGAAATTATCTATATAATAATGTATTTGCTCATCTGTAAGATGTTCAAAGGTTACATGGCTTGTTGTTGACTTCTTTTTAACTTCTTTTGTTTCAGAATTTATGACAACGATGCTTGTTACAACCTGATGCGTTTTGCCTGAAAGTTTTTTTAACATCTCAAACGCGCCTTGAACCCCATCAGGTTTGCCAAGGATTTCATTATCTAAAACTACAACTGTGTCTGCACCGATAATTATTGCAGGTTCGTCTGTAACAATCGCTTTTGCCTTATTATAGGCAAGATTTTCTATAAATTCATAAGAAAAAGCCGTCGTCGTATGTTCTTCAACGTACGGGGACGGCATAATTTCAAATTTAATTTTTATCCTTTTCATAATGTCGGCTCTTCTGGGAGAAGAAGAAGCCAGGATGATTTTTCCCACCATTTTGTTCTCGCTTTCTGATGTTATTTTACAACAAAAAGTTTGAACAGAAAACTTTTATCTCGCGCGGGTTCGAGTATACCTTGCTGTACGGGCGTTAATTGCATAGCAGGCAATGTTGAGCCTTTGTTTAAGGTTCATCATATTACGATACATGCTTGCATAATCATTCATGGCATCCATCATTTTTTGCGGGTCTACCATTGATTCCATGTTCTCGTGATTATCAACTTTTTCTTCTGCATATTTTTTGACCAGCAGTTGGTCAATGTAATCCTCAGCTCCTATTGCCATGAAGATCCTCCCTTAATAAATTAAATTGTATATCCTATTGATGAGAAAATATCTTAAATATTCCTTATGTATATACTAAGTATTTCATTCCCAAAAAATTGCCTTTTTTAAGTGTGATTGTTAACATTTGTTTACATATCCTCTAAATGTATGATTTTTCTAAGGGAACTATATATATTTCACGTTTAATACCGTATAATTTTTATAGTAATGTTGACTTTTTATTAAGCATCATTAAAACAAAAACAGGTAGTATAAAAGGAGAGCAGCTTTATGGGTATGGCAGCTTCACAAGCAAGATATTTAGGCTTAACAGCAAGAAAAACTAACGTTGAATATGAAGGACAGCAGGTTAACCAGGCACGTACAGCACTGGCAAACCAAAGTGCAAATACTTTTAATGAACTTCTTGCACTTGAAGTTCCGACTGCTCCGAGTACTCAGGATTACACAACATTGCAGTATTCTTACCAGGATGGTGTTAACGGCGAAACAATTACCGATATGGCAGAATTGATTAATGATCCTGATGGTTACAACTATATGATTACACACTATCATTATTCTGACGTGTTTACAGGGGTTCAATCGCTGAAAACAAATCCTCAGGTGAGCTTTGGAACTAAATCAGCTAAAAATTTAGTCTCAAAAGATGAAGTTAAATATGATACTGCAACTGATACATATACTGTTAATGGTCAAACTTTGACAAAATATGATCCGAATGTAGAAGAACAGAAAAAGGCTTATTCACAAATCATAACTGATTATGATGAATTCAGAAAATTTGCTGTTGAAGATGTGTTTATTTTTACTGATGCTGACGGTAAATTAAGTTTTGCATCAAGAAGTGATTTGAAAAAAGCATCCAACGGAAGTTCTGACCTTGCGGCATATACTGTAAATGAAAATGTTCCATCTTATGTTGGAAACAGCAGTGTATTGCCTTACGATCCGTTTGATCCTGATATGAAAGCTTCTTATGAACAGATTTGCAGAGATTTCCCAGCAGAAACAATTTCAGAATCAGAAAATATTTACACATGGAAGTTTCAGGGGACAACATATTTCGGTACATTAGAGGATTTACAGGCAGCAGCAGACAGTGCACCTGATAAGACAAAACCGACAGAAAATCAAAATAAATTACCGATTTATGATGCGGAAAACGTTAAAACAAAAATCGAAAGAAAACAGAGAGCTTTTGTGGATTTGGACGACACAGGCAGACCGCAGAGCATCAGATATGAGGATTCTACGATAACTTACACGTTGAATACCGAAACAATTACTGATGAAAATGCATATAACGACGCGATGAACCAGTATAATTATGATATGCAGGTTTATGAAAAGAAAATTGCTGATATCAATGCTAAGACTGAAAAAATTCAACAGCAGGACAGGACTCTTGAATTACGTTTAAGACAGCTTGATACAGAACAAGATGCGCTTCAAACAGAAATGGAAGCAGTTAAAAAGGTTATTGAAAAGAATATTGAATCTACGTTTAAAACGTTTGAATAGCGCGAGCAAGAAAGGTTTTTATGTCTTACAAAAACGATAGTTATTTAGTAATAGCAAACAAATTCGGCTCTGCAGGGTCAGATGCCAAAGCTCAATTGTGGGAAACTTACGATAAGCTTCGCGACTTAACCGTTTCAGGAAGCGGTATGGGAACAGGTTTTGAATCCACAGGGGGATTTTTATATAATCTTGCAAGTTTGCTTGCACCTTCATCGTTTGCAACGGTTTTTGGTGCATCAGAATCCATGAATATTCCTGGAACTTCTTATGCTTCAAAATTTAACGGCGGTTCTTCATACGGTTTGGATTCTTTATATAACTTTTCTGGTTTCCCTGGCGGTGCTGCCCCTATTTCCTGGGGTCTTGACGGATTTGCAACAGGTGGTGCTTCTTCAATCGTAAGCGGCTGGGGAAGTGATATGGGAACTGCAACAGGATACGCATCAGGTATTGGCGGAATTGCAGATGTTGCAAGCGCTGCTGCATACGGGCTTGGCGCTGCTAACGGGTATGGGTTTTCTATGAAAAACCTAGTATTGCCTGTTGCGGGTGTAATTTCTGGCTGGGGCGGTATTATGCAGGCTGCAGCCCCTTATTTGGGTGAATATGGGCTTCCTGCACTTGTTATGGGTAATTTGATGCAGGGAACATCATCAGCTGCACTTTCTGCTTATCAAAATGTTACTGGTAATATTACCGCAAATGCAGATACTATTTTGTCCCAAAAAGTCAGAAACATAGAAACTGTATGTAAAATGCTTGATACACAAGGTGATGTCGTCAAGAAGATGCTTAAAGAATCTATTGAAGGCGACAGTAAAGCAATCCAAAACTTGTAAATTTTATTTACAAGTTTTTTGCTATTGTTAAAGAAATTGTAAAGTTGTCCGTAATTAAAGGAAGTGAAACTTATAGACTGAAATGTTAAGACATGTTAAACAAGTGCCTCAAATCATGGCAATTCTTGGGTTTAAATTGTTTTTATATACATGTAGGTCTAAAGTGTAAGGAGAAAAATGCTTCGAGAAACTTTAGAAATGAATATAAAAAGAATAATTGACTTCTTAATATATTCAAAAAACTTTCTGATAAGAAAGAATCCTATAAAATCAATGCAAGATTCAGTTGTAGAAGGAATAAAAGAATTTCTTACAATGAATAAGAAACGTAAAATGGCGCAGTACAGGTTGAATTACCACCGCCACCAGTTTCAAAAGATGGAACAGCTGATAGCAGAAAACAATCAGCATACTTTCTTGAAGGGTAACAACCTCAACGAAACAAGGTAGAAGGACAATCTAAAATGGGATTAATTGTAGCACATATCAGGGCAATGTATCTTCAACAGCAAAAGTTGGATTTGGAGTACAAGATTCAATTGATAACTCAAACCAGAATGGGATTATCTAAATCTGTAGATGATTTGTTGCAGGTAGGCAATGATTTTGACCCAGAGTCGCCAACGACCAAGATGCTCCAGCAGCGGCAGGCGAAACTGAAAGTTTTGGAGCAAAAACTCGACCAGCAGATGAATCAATATAAAGTAAGGCTGGATATGATTGAAACAGAATTACAATCGGCAAGACAGATGCGTGATAAGAGTATTCAGGAAGCTTTCTCATATAAATAATAAAAAAGACCTCTTAATGAGGTCTTTTTTTTATAAATTAGTTTGAACAAATAAGCTTATTATATCATTCAATGCTGAAGATTGGCGTTGATATTTTTGAGATTGTCTTTCCAATACGCCGATTTGTTTTTTGTATTCCATAATAGACGCCTGGCATTCTCGTGATGAATTATTTAAGCTTTCTTGAACACCTTGAGCTTCTTGTAAAACACTTTTCATAGAAATTCCCAAAGCTTCCATTGTCTGTTTAATAATTTGTGCGCCTGTTTGTTTTGAAACGCCTGAAGGAAGCTGGTTTATAAGTTGTTTTAAAACCATTACGTTTGTTGGAATTTCAATGCCGTCCAAGTCGTTTGCAAAAGTTTCTTTTTCCTGTGCAAATGTCATTGGTGTGAAAGTCGGAGTAATTACGGGAGTTTCTTCCATAAATGAATTGTCCGATTCTTCAAATGTATTATAATCCTCTTCAATTATAGCGGGGTTTTCCACTACGTTTTGAATTTCAATATCAGATTGTTGTTTTAAAGCTTCAACTATTTTTTTGCCTACGCCTTCAGTTATTTTATTCATCAATTAATCCTCTTTTTCCTCATTATAATTATAACAAAGAAATAATAAAATAAAAGTTTACGAAATGCTAAGTTTTTATGATATAATAAATGCGTGAGGTAAATATGAAAAGACGTGCGTTTATTAGTGTATATGACAAAGTAGGTTTGGAAGATTTTGCAAGAAATTTGTCTGAAAAATTTGAGTATGAAATTGTAGCGGGCAATGATACTTATGAATTATTGAAACAAGCAGGTATTGAGGCTCTCAATGTCTCTGAGTTTTCACAAGGAAACGGGTTTCTTGTGAAAGATTATGATTGTTTGAACGAAACAATTTTTGCATCAATTCTTGCTGAAAGTTCTGATTCTATGGAGCTTAATGAACTGGAAAGAGCTGTTGTAAAAACTTTTGATATGGTCGTTGTAAATTTACGCCCGATTGATGAAATTATTTCTGATGCATCAGATGCTGATGAAGCACTTTCAAAAATTGATGTTGCTGGACTTGCTGTTTTGCGCGCGGCAGCTAAAAATTATAAACATGTAACCGTAATTACTGATAAATTAGATTATTATGTAGCTCTAAATGCAAATGAATTTGGCAGAATGAAACTAGCTTTGAAAGCTTTTAATTTTACCTCAAATTATGACAGACAGATTTGTACAACGCTTGCAGAACAGCTGGGTGACAAGCCTTTTAAGACATTTAATTTTGAAAAACTTAAAGATTTAAAGTATGGTGAAAATCCTCACCAGAGAGCATCTCTATATAAAATTGATAAAATGATTGACTATGAGGTTCTGAACGATAAAGAACTTTCATTTAATAATATTTTGAACGTAACTGAAGCTGTTAATATCATAAGTGAATTTTATGATGTTAATTGTGTTGCTATTATTAGGCATAATAAGCCTTGTGGTGTTGCCCTTGGACGTTCTTTATATGAAGCATATACAAAAGCTTTTGACTGCGATCCGATAAGTTCTTTTTACGGTGTTGCAGGTTTTTCAAAAACAGTAGATGTTGAAGTTGCAAAACATTTGAACTCAATGGCAGTGGAGGTTGTTGTAGCACCTGATTTTGATTCTAAAGCTATTAAATTGTTTGAGGATAATCCTGAAATTAAATTGGTTAAATTAAATACTTCATTAAAAGAATATAGACGTTTAACTGTGGAAGAGGTTATTATAACTCCGTTTGGTGCTCTTGTTCAGGACAGAAATAACAGTGAATTGAATAAGGAAATGTTCAAAGTCGTTACTAAGCAAAAACCTACTTCAGAACAAATTGAGGATGCTATTTTTGCCTGGAAAACGGTAAAACATGCTAAGACAAATTCTGTTGTTATAGCTAGAGATTTTAGGACAACAGCTATTGTGCAAGGACAGACAAATGCTCTATCAGCTGTAGAAAATGCTTTGAATTATGCATGTGATAATTCTAAAGATGCAGTCCTCGCATCAGATACGGTTTTGACATCTGAAGATTGTATTTATTCTGCTGTCCAGGGAAGAATTGGGCTTATAATTCAGCCTGGTGGTTCAATAAAAGATCAAAGCTTGATTGATGTATGTGATAAATATGGAATTATAATGATTACGACAGGTATTCGAAACTACAGACAATAGTGGCGAAGCCGCTCTCCACACTCGGTTTTGGAGGCAATATAGAGGAAAATATATGGAAATTAAGTCATGGGAAGATTATTTTTTAGATTTAGCTAAAACTTGTGCAAGCAGGTCAAACTGCATCAGAGCGCAGGTTGGTGCGGTTATTGTCGGTGAAGATAAAAAGATTAAGGCAACAGGCTACAATGGAACTCCCTCTAAAGTTGTATCATGCTATGAGCGTGGTGAATGCTACAGAATAAAAAATAATATTCCATCTGGAACTTGCTATGAAACCTGCCGTTCAATTCATGCAGAGCAGAATGCTATAATTCAGGCAGGTCAAGACCGTTGTAAAGATGCCACAATGTATATTTGGGGTCATAATTTTATCTGCATTTTGTGTAAAAGATTCATTGTTCAATCAGGTATAAAAAATGTAGTTTTGCGAAAAGATGAAAATTCACCGATTTTGCATGTAACTGTTGACGACATTAGAGCTGAATTAAACGCTCAATAGACTTTTTATAAATTATCATTAAAACTATACTGAATTTGTATGATTTTTTGCATTAAAACTGTACAAATGTGGTGTAAATACGATATGATAATTATAGAAAGGAAATCTATGAGTAATTTTTATCCTCAATATGATTTAGCAGGCAGAATTCAGCACACTAAGCTTGATTCAGGGTTTAATGGAATACCTTCAGGCAGAATGCAGAGAGTGGAAACTCAGAACAGCCCTGATTTTAAAACTGTATTTTCAGGTTTGGTTGAAAACCTCAATACTGAACTTAATGCGCCTGATAATATGTTAAAAGATGTTATGTCTGGCTCAAAAAATGTAGATATTCATGATGTTATGACAGCAATGGCAAAATCAGAGATTACAATTAACGTTGCAACCCAAATTACGGGAAAAGTCATACAAGCGTATGATAAAGTTATGCAAATTCAGGTGTAGAATAAAATTAGCATACTTGGGGCAAAAATAAATAAGGTAAAACAATGGACGTTCAAGAAATACTGGAAAATAAACCTTTATTATACGGCATAATAGGCGGTGCAATACTTGTTGTGGCGCTTATAATCGTAATCGGCATTGCAAGCGGTTCAAAAAGTTCTACAGGCGGTAAAGAAATTACAGGCGAGCCTATAAAAGAGGACGTCAATCTTTTGACAACCGATAATATCGGCAAAGCTATTGAAATTCAGGCGCTTCTTGCAAAATATGATATTGCCGTAAGCAGAAAACTTGACGGTACAAAATCTATTCTTTATTTGAAAAAAGGCGACTGTAAAACAGGCAGAAAAGCTTGCTATACAACAGATAGAGATTTAGCATTAATCCAAATTGTACAGAGCGGTCTTATGGACCAGAATGTTGGTTTGGAAATTTTTGATAAAGGCGATTTTACATCAACTAAAGAAGATAAAAAAATCAGACTTTCACGTGCTATTAATGGTGAACTTGCAAGATTAATAAGAAGAATTGACGGTATTGATACAGCTTCTGTATTTATTTCAATTCCAGAAACTACAATTTTTACCTCAATGCAAAAACCAGTTACTGCAACAGTTCAGTTGACTCTTGCAAAAGATGCTTCTAAACTTGACCAGTTAAAAATTAAGGCTATTACAAATCTTTTACTTGGCAGTGTAAACGGTTTGACAGCTGAGAATATTGCTATTACAGATACTAACGGCAATACTTATCACAGTATTATGAATGCGGAAGATGAAATGCTTCGCAGGCTTGAAGAAAACGATAAGTATATGACCTCAAAAGTAAATCAGCAGTTAGATAGACTTATCGGTCAAGGGAATTATGTTGCAACAGTTAGTACTTTCCTTCGTCAAGCACCTGTTGAAAGGTTTACTATCGATTATGACCCTGAAAGAAAAGCATCTGTCACAGAACAGACTTTTCAGGAAGGTTTGGGAGACCAGACAAACGATAGCAATAAAAATACAAATGCTGTAAGTGTCTATCTGCCTAACGGGCTTCCAAATGGCTCATCTGATTCAAGTCAGAATAGAAATTATTCAAGAACAGCAAAAGAAACTCAATTTGGGGTTACAAAAACACAAACTAATGAATATATTAAACCAGGTGTGATAGAAGAAATTTCTATCGCGGTAACTCTGGATAAAAACGCACTTCCGTCAAACACAACTCTGGAAGAATTAAAAGAATTGATTGCAAGAGCGGCAAGTCCAAAAGTTAATGCTGAAAATGTATCTATAGCATTTTCCGATTCTACAGATCCTTATCTGGCTTCTGACAGACCTGCAAATTTACCAAAACCTGATGAAACAGGAAATCCTTGGTGGCTTGCAATTGCATTGAGTGCGGTTGGTTTGATAATTGTGTTTAAGGCAATTTCAAACAGAGTTCAGCAGATTCAGGAAGCTAACAAACGCGAAGTTGAAATGTTAAGACAGAAAAATGCTCAGCAGGAAGCTCAGTTGTCAGATATTAACATGCGTGCGGCTCAGCTTGCTGAAAGACAATCTGAACTTGCTCAAGGGCTTGTTGAACAGCAGCAGAGAGGTTATATTGAACAGCAGCAGTCACTGGTTGATCCTAATAGATTGACAGATACGCTTTCTAATCTTTCTAATGAACTTGCTAACGCTGATGATGATGAAGCGGGCGAAAAAATTAAGAGCTGGATAGAACAAGGGTAGTTTACTCAAATAGGTTAAAATGGCAATACAAGGGTTTGAATATAAAGAATTTGCACAAAATCTGGCACAGCAGGCGCTGGAATTAATTCCGCCTGATTTTAACGAAAACCAGAAAAATTATGTTGCAAATACCCTGTTAAATTTCTCAACTATTGCGGGGCAGGCTCTGTACGATGAGGGACAGTTTAATATTGATCAGGCAGTAATGATTACACAAATCATTGCGGAATGGTCGTTCCACAAATCTGTGGATTTGGTGCGTTCTGGTATTCCACAACAGTATTGGGATCCTATTATGCAAAAAATTGCGTTTACAATTTTTGAAATCGCAAAAAATGCATTTCACCAAAACTTACCGCAGGATCAATGTCTGCAGGTTATTGAACACCATGTAAAAAAGACTTATCTTGACTGTATTGCTGAATTAAAAGATAAAAATATGATTGATGAGGGCTTGCTAGAACAAGCTTCAATGCAGTCAAATATTGATGCAATGGTTCAACAGCAGGCACAGCAGGAAGTTCCGCCTCAAGAACAACAGCCAGTGCCTCAGCAGGCATCGCCTGCTGGTATGCCTCAACAAGCACCAGTTTCAGCGCCTTTGGGGGCGGATACGAAAGTGCTTAAACTTGCGACACTTGCAATGTTGTTTAATCGATTGAAACAGGATAAAGTTCAATCTATACTTAATAAATTCAGTCCTGATGATGCTAATTCTGTTATCAAGTTTATGGGCATGACAGATTTAGATGCCAAAATGGATACTAATGCCGTTTTGAGGTGTCTGCAAGAGATTAAGACTAACATTCCTAAAAATCAGCAGACATTAGCTCCTAATAAAATTATCGATAAAATTCAAAATGTTTCGCAATATTTAGACAGATCACAAATTGAACAAACATTAAGATTAGAAAGAAACAAGGTGAAAAAGTTTGTATTCACGGCTTTAGAGGGTGAGTATTATGAAATTGCACCAAAAGTTGCAAATATTATTGCCACACACCTTGAAGATAGTGTATAATAATATTAATCATGATTATAAAAAAGAAAATACAAAAACCAGCAGGGGATGTTGTACAAAAAATTGAAGAGCCTGAAGTTAAAGTCGAGGAAAAAGAAATCGACCTTTTTAACCTTGATAATATCGACTTTAAACAGCGTCAGGAAAGACGCAGGGGGGACAGGCGCAGAGGTTTCAGAAGAATTGACGATAGAAACCTTATTTCCCGCGCCAGAGAAGAAGCGCAGGCTATCAAAGAATCTGCACAAAAAGAGGGCTATGAAGAAGGTTTAAATCAGGCAAGAGCTGATATTGATGAAGTTAAAAATTCTCTGACTGCGTTTTTAGGTGCAAAACAGGCGGTTTTTGACTATGTTGTACCAAATATTATGGAAATAAGCGTTGATATTGCTAAAAAAATTATTAAACAAGAAATACAGCAGAACCCGTCTTTGATTATGGAAAATATAACAGAAATTCTGCGCAGGCTTTCAAAAGAAGAAACAAAGATAACTTTGCATGTAAACCCTGTTCAGGTTTCTATTGTAAAAGCAGAAATCCCTGAAGTTTTGAGTAATTCGGGACTGGATGCAAGAGTTATGGTTGTTCCAGATGATGCGATTATGGAGGGCGGGTGTATGGTAACAACTACAAACGGTGTAATAGATGCGACGATTGAAACTCAATTGTCTGTAATTAGTGAGGCTTTAAGAGGAATTTAATGGCACAGGAACAAGCCCAGGGAGGCGGAGGAACAAATTTAAGCGAAATTTTTATGGCGATATTTGTATTATTGCTTATTGTTCTTTTGCTGTGCGAACTTCCGAACTGGGTTATTAACGTTTCTATTTGTTTGAATATTACGCTTGGTGTTGTCTTGCTGATGATTTCTTTATATGTAAAGAAAACTCTTGAACTGGCATCTTTTCCGTCAATTATTCTTATTGGTACAATGTTCAGGCTTGTACTTTCAATCGCTTCAACCCGTTGTATTTTGGCAAAAGGTGAAGCTGGCGAGGTAATTCACGCGTTCGGGACATTCGTAACTGGCGGAAACATGATTGTCGGCGGTGTAATCTTCCTTATTATCACGGTTGTACAGTTTATGGTAATCACCAAAGGTGCTGAACGTATCGCCGAAGTCGCTGCTCGTTTTGCATTGGATGCGATGCCTGGTAAACAAATGACAATTGATGCGGACTTTAACGCGGGGCTGATTTCTCCTGAAGAAGCGACCAAAAAACGTGAGGATTTGCAAAGAGAATCAAACCTGTTTGGTAGTATGGACGGTGCGATGAAGTTCGTAAAAGGGGATACTATCGCGGGTATTATTATTACTTTGATTAACATTATCGGCGGTTTGGCAATCGGTTGTATTATGAACCAGATGCCTATTGCCGATGCGGTTTCAAAATATACAACATTAACAATCGGTGACGGCTTGGCATCACAAGTCCCGTCGCTTTTGATGTCAATTGCGGCAGGTGTGTTTATGACACGTTCTTCTGCTGCCAATTCATTAGGTTCTGATGTTACAGGTCAGATTATGAGCAAGCCGAATGCTTTATTCCTTGCTGCTGGTTTCTTAATGTTACTTGCGTTTTCATCACCTGTAACAGGTCTGCCATGGCTTCCGTTTACAATATTTGCTATAGGTTTGGGTGTTGCGGGCTTCTCTACATTGATTAATGCCGATGTTCAATCGCAATTGGGTCAGTTGGAAAACGTTAGACAAAACATGCAAGACCTTGTTAACCCGAACAGAATGTACGAACGTTTAGGGGTTGATGTTTTGAGCTTGCAGGTGGGGTCAAACCTTCTTGTTATTGCAGACCCTGACCAGGAAGGTCAATTGCTTGCTAAAATTGCTGCTTTACGTCAGAGAGTTACTGATGAACTCGGTTATATCTTGCCGAATATTCGTATCATGGATTCATCTGCGTTGGATGCCAATGAATATATGATTTCTATCCGCGGCAACACTGTTGCTACAGGCTATGTTTACCCAGGTAAATTAATGGTAATCGCTGACCAGTGGGATGCTATGAAAAAAGATGTTCCGCAGGATGCAATTATCGGTATTGACCCGACTTATCAAACTCAGGCTTACTGGATTGGGCCTGAAGATGCTAAAATGGCACGTTCGGTTACGGCAGTTGATTCAACAGATGTTATTGTTACTCACTTGCAGGAATGCGTGAGAAAACATGTTGATGAAGTTATGACAAAAACTGATGTTTTGAAACTTATGGAACTTGTCCGTTCGCAAGACCCGACACTTGTTAACGATCTTGTTCCGACAATTATTTCTACAAGTGATTTGAGAAAAATCTTTGTTAACTTAATTCGTGAAAAAGTTTCTATTAAAGATATTATCTTTGTATTTGAAAGACTTTGCGATTATGCAAGATTTTCAAAAGAACCTGATATTTTATCAGAACGTTTGAGAGCGGCGCTTGGCCGTCAAATTTGTCTTTCAAATGTCGGCGATGATAAGGTTCTTTATGCTCTGACGCTTTCTCCCGAGTGGGAAAAAACTCTTGATGACAGCTGTCAAAGAACCGAGTTGGGTACAATGTTCCTGTTAAATCCAATGCAGGTACAGGAATTGATTGAAACAACAGCAACGACATTGATGCGCGCGCATCAGGCTTGCGGACAGCAGCCTGTAATCCTTTGTTCGCCGAGAATAAGACTGCCGTTGTACCAGCTTCTAGAACGTCATATTCCGACAATTGTTGTAATATCTTATTCTGAATTGATTACGGATATTAAGGTTGAGGCAATAGATTCGGTCGGCGAATCGTATTCTATGGAATAAAGGAGATTATTTATGAAAAAATTTTTGATTGCAATAGTTACAACTTTGCTTGTGTTGCTTAATTTAAATGTGTATGCAGAGAACATAAAAACTCTAAAAGATTACCATAGTTTGATTATGAATGCATATAAAAACGAAGATATTAAAGGTATAAATAATCTTTCTGATGCAGTTATAAAATATTATCCCGAAGTTGGTTTTGGCTATTTTTTTAAAGGGCTTGCTTTGGATCTGATGGGCGAATATAAATCTGCTATTACATATTATACAAAGTCAATGGAATTAGGTAAAGTTAATGCTAATCATTATCAAAATCGCGGACTTTCATATTTGCACGATAAACAATACGATAAAGCTATTGCTGATTATGACAAAGCCCTTGAGTTAGATCCGAATTGTGCATTAACCAAACAGCAAAGAGAATTTGCGATAAATGCAAAAAAAGGTATTGTTATTACTACTCAAGGAAATGTAACTAATTTTCAATCAATAAATGATCCATTTTATTTGGCTGAAGAATATAATGAAATGCCTGAAAGCAGAAAAAATGAAATTATAAATTCTGTAAAAAGTTATTCAAAGGATATTCTACCTATTTATTACATAGTCGTTGCAGAAGATATTTATCCGACAGATAAAAATTTAGCAGCCTTTTTATATGCAGTTGGTAGATTACGTTCTATTGAAGATGTTGGAATGTGCACGGATAAATCAGCATATGAAGTTATTAACGGCTTACCATATGTTGCACCAAAAACAGCAAAATATATTGCAAAAATGAGTGATTCTTCTCTTGCGCAATTATTACAAAAAACTTTGGATTGGGATATACAGCACACTGAAAGACCAAATTACAAGTGGATTTGTTACCATGGTATGGAAGTATTTACTAATGATGGAAAGGTTACAACCTTACCAAAGAACAATTTCAATAATATTTTAAAAAAACAAAGAAAAAATCTATCAGATTATATTAAAGAACTTCAAAACAGCAAAAAATGAAAAAAATAATCTTATTTTTAATATCAATTTATCAAAAAATTTCCCGTCTGACACCATCTGTGTGCAGATTTTATCCGACGTGTTCTGAGTATACAAAGCAGGCTGTTTTAAAATACGGAGTTTTGAAAGGCGGTTGGCTCGGGATTAAACGTATCTCAAGATGCCATCCTGGTAACGAGGGCGGTTACGACCCTGTGCCATAATGTTTGGACTTTAATTCCAAAACCCAATGTGGCGGGTGGAGCACTATCTTCAATTGACGCGCGCATATTAGTTCAAAAACCTAGTGGACTACGTGCGTAGCACCGCTCCTTATTTGACCCACTTGAAGCTTTTAACATACTTGTCGCCGTTGATGTCGCCGTTAATCTCTACGGCAAAAATTCTATAGATATCTGTAGCATCTTTGATATTTGGAATCTTTGCTATTTCTTCCTGCATCAAAAGTTTTTCTGTCTGGTCGTTAACTCCTGGGATTGTATTAAATAAAGTATTTAATGATGCGTTTTTAATTTTGCCGAATACTGTTGTAATATTTTTGGATAAACTTCCCAAAATCTGCATATCTGCAACTGAAGTCACAACATTATATGAGCCTGTCATATACATATTCAAATCGTTTCCGCTTGAATAAACATTAATTTTATCTGCAATACCGTCTTTAAGATGCATATCACCCGAAATACTCTCAAAGTTTCCTGTTTTTAAAGGTGTTACAAGATCAATAATGCTGTTGATAGATAAGCCTGCAATTCCGCCTTTAAATAGGTTTCCTGCTTTTAAAAGATATTCTAATGAGCCGAGTTTAGGCATTCTGCCGTCTGCAATTTTGAATGTTCCGTTTCCAGCAAGAGTTTTAAAACAGTCGTCCTGAGTGTCACCGCTGCAAGATAATGTAAAATCACCGTTTACTAGTCCATAAACCTGACCTTTTAAATCAAAGAGAGCTTCCGACATAATCAGTGCATTTGCATTGTTAAGGTGAATATCCAAATCAGTTCTGTGATTTGATAAGTTGTGCTGTAAGCTTCCAAGAACTGAACCTTGAGCAATATCAAATTTGAAATTGCTTATGTCAAGCAGTGTCTTATTGTCCAGTTTGAGTTTTGCCGTAAAATTATCAGCATTGATATTTCTGACTTTAATTTTGTCAGCTTCAATATTTGCACTGTTTATAATAAGTTGTGATATATCAAATTGAGGATTTGCCTTGTGTGAAGTCGGTTTTCTGGTTGCTTCAGCTTCTAAATCTCTCAAAGTATCTGTAATTTTGTTGATGTCTAAATCTGCGACCTTCACGTTGACTGTGTTTACAATATAAGGTGAAATGAGATTGTTTTTCATTTGTGCATCAAGTTGAATTTCGTTGGTCAAAACAGTTCCTTTAGATTTTATATAAATCTTGTCAGGTTTAAAATTCAAATTTATATCGCGGATTGTTGAATCAAAAAATGGAATATCAATGCTTGTAATATCCATTCTGCCAAGGATTTTGGGATTTAAAGATGTGCCGTTTAATACTAAATCTGATGTGAAAACACCCTGTTTCATAAACGGTTTTCTGAAAATAATGTTGAAAATTTTTGCATCAGACGGAGTTTGTGTTTTAATCCTGAAATTATTGAACGCAACATTGTTGTCATTTAGAACTTGCAAAGTTCCTGATGCATTAAGCTGTGTGTTTGCGTATGGTTTATTGTTTTGGGATGTAATAATTTTATCATACTGCAGGTTATTAATTTTTAATTTGTCACCTGACATTGTGCTGTCAACCGTGATTTTAACAGGGTTTTCGATATCGCCGATTGTTGCTCCCATATAGTAAAGATGAGAGTTTTCTGAAATATTTAAAGTAGTTTTTGCATTAAGGCTGTTTAAAGTTCCTGAAACTCTTGTGCTGAGGTTTGTATCGCCTTTTAATTTTATTGGATATACAGATTTTTTATTGAAAAATTCGTCAAAAAAGTCCTGTGACGGTTTTGCATTTATATAAAGATTAAGGTTAGGTGTCTGCGCAATATTTGTGACCCTGCCCTCAATGAGCACAGGCATTTGGCCGAATTTTGCATTAATCCGTCCTAGTCTAAATGTTGAATTTTTTAATTCAAAATCGCTATTGTTTATGATAATTGAGCTTTTTGCACCTTTGTTTGAGTAAATTTTTCCTTTAGCCCATAACTTGTTAAGGTCTATGTTGTCAATTTTACCATCGTATTTTGCAATAAAACTTGAGTTTATTGTGGACAAATCCTTTGCGTGTGCAATATTTAATGATTTAATTCCGTCACCAAGGTTAAAGCGATTTGAAACAACTTTTATGTTTCCGTAATTGTCTTTAATTTTTCCAGTAATATTAAGTTTTGAGGTGTTTATCGCTGATTGCAGGTTAAAGTCTGCATTCAGATTGTCAAAGTTTACCGTACCCGAAGTTTTGACTGCAGGCATATCTTTGAGTTTTATCCAATCAGAAAGCAGTTCTATTGTGCCTTTTGCAAATATATTTTTGTTAAATACAACATCATTAATATCTTTAACCTGTCCGTAAAGGTTAAGTTTGACGTTCGCATTTCCCTGGACTTTTTCGATGGGCGACAGAAGTTTTTGTATATCGGCAAGCATTGGGGAAGTTTTTATAGTTGTTAAAAGTTTTGATAAATCCTGACCTTTTGATAACACATCAAAATTTAAAATCCCCAGTAGTGAGCATGTGCCTTTGATAGAGATTGGTTTGCCGTTAAGCACTGCGGTTTTAGTTTGGAATAAAGTGTCCTGATTATTGAAATCAAGCCTGCCAGAACCGTTGGTTAAAACCATATTATTGATATCAAGGAAAGATACTGATGTGTTTTTGAATTCAAATTGTCCCCAGCCATGTGGATTCTGTCTTGTACCTATAACATGGAGATTAATACCGCCTTTTCCTTTAATATCCATAATTGGCACAGGCCCTAGATCAAAGTGAAGAATTTGATGGAGCGGATTTAATATTATTTGCGCAGTTTTAAGGTCAACATCTTTAGTACTTGTTATGCGCAAATCGGCAGTTCTTTCTTTATCAAGGTTAATAGGACCGTTTACCCATACTGTTTGAGTGGGGCTTGTCGGAACTTTTACGTCCAAATCCATTTTGTCGCCTTTAAAAATCAATTTTATTACTGCTTTTTCGGCGTTTGGAATTGGTTTTACCATATATGCATCTTTGATAAGAACATTACCATATACATTCGGATAATCAGCTTTTCCTTTTATTTCTAGATTTCCTGATGCATTGCCCCAGAAGCCAGTTTGTTTTAAAAGTATCAAATCCATGTCGGGAGAGAGGTTTGGTATATCAGGAATTAGCGGTAATACATTTTCGACTTTTGAATTATTAACACCGATTTTTAAATCAAGATGTGGTAATTTTGCATCCAGATGAGTAATTTTACCTGTTGCAAATGCGCTAATGTTGTCGCCCGTGATTTTTAAATCGTTAATCTCAACTCCGTTATTGATAAAATTGATGTCAGAATTTATTTTAACTTTACTGATATCAGCGCTGATATGCTGATGTCCGTCAGGCGTAGTTTCGGTTTTAGCGGTTAACGACATTTTTTTATTTAAGATTTTGTTATCAAAACTTAAATTGTATTTTTCTATTAAAGCTCTGTGAAGTTTTAAATCAAACGCAGGTGCATTGCTTTCAATTTTGTATTGCCCGAGTTTAAGGGTTTTGTCTTTATCAAGAATTAAATCTGCGTTAATCTCATCTGCTGTAATATTGTGAATATTAACTTTTTTTAATATTAAAGGTATAAGTCTGATATTGATATCTGGATTTTTAATTTCAAGTGCTTTAGAATTGTCGTCATTGAGAAGTGAAACGTTCTGTGCAGAAAATTCAATAGAGGGTATCAGACCTGTTTTGATTTGTGGGTTTTCCAGAGAAATCTTGTAACCCTCAAGTTCAATATTTTCAGGCAGTTTGACAAGTGCGGGTACAGCCCAGTAATAAGCTCCGTACAAAATTGTTAGTATTAAAAGTAAAATTTTTATAATCCTGCCCACATATAAAATTATATCACAAATTCTGTGGTATAATTAATTTATGGAAAATATAAGAATAGTTGCGCCTGTAAAAAAGCCTGAAGATATTGAAGTTTTCTCAAAAGCATCCAAATGCAGGGATTTTTATGTTTATTACAAAAAGTTTTTAAACAGCAATTTTGAATATGTTAACGAGTTTGTCGAAATGG
Source organism: uncultured bacterium (assembly GCA_948964545.1). Classification (GTDB taxonomy): domain Bacteria; phylum Cyanobacteriota; class Vampirovibrionia; order Gastranaerophilales; family Gastranaerophilaceae; genus Stercorousia. The sequence continues at coordinate 36,921 of CAREDV010000002.1, forward strand.
CAAAACGTTCTGGGTGTGCTATTTATATAAATTTTAAACACGATATTACAGAGGAAAATCTGCCTGAGATTAAAAAAATGTTAAAATTTTTGAAAACAGCAGGCATTGACGGAATTTTTATAAATAGCTTTGCGATTCTTGAAGCGATAAAGGTTTTTAATCTTCCTTTTAAGGTTGTTGTTGATTCTTATTTTGATATTCATAACCTTGCGGGAATTGATTTTATCAGCAATTTCCACAAAGTTGACGAAATTATTATTACAGAAGAAATTTATTTGAAAAATATCGCTAAAATTAAACAGTACACTAAACTTCCTCTTGCAATCGACAGTGATAATCTTCCGTTTTGCGCAGAAGATATCAAGAAAATGAAAGCTATTGACAGGGTTGTAATAAAAGGGAAATTTAACACCTCAGAAGAAATTCTTGATGGAATTGAACTTATTCAAAAAATTCTTGATAAACCTAAATTATTTAAAAATCAAAAGTTACCATTTAAACACGTTAGAAAAAGTATTTATCGTACAAATCATTTTCTTGGAGTGGTGGAAAGCGCTGAGGGGCAGGATTTTAAATTCAGCCGTAATATCAAAAATTTTGAATGGGATATTAAGTCGACCCGTATTAAAAAGGATACAGACTATTCCAAAAAAGATTTGTACAGGATTAATTTGAGGTTGTCAGAACTTGCACAGCTTAAAGAACTGGAAAAATATATTAAAAAAACAGGAGTAAATCCCGTCTATTCAATTGAATACGGGGAAATTCTCTCAACCTGTGACCTTGCTGTGAGCAGTTTTAACGATATTATTATGAAAGTTAAAAAATTCTGTACAAAATACGGAATAAAATTTCAGCTTTCAACGCCTAGAATTCTTATTGAACGCGACTTTGACAGGGTGTATGAGTATGTAAAACAAATTTTACTATCAAATCCTGCTCCCGACAGTCTTATTATAAATAATATAGGATATTTTTGGACAGCAATTAATGATGCAGAAATCAATCATATTCCGATTGAAATAGGCCAGGGAATTAATCTTTTGAACAGCCTTTCCATAAAATGTCTGAATAACCTGTCGCAGATTAATACGATTGATTTTACGACGTTTGCGGATTTGAAAACGATTAAAAAGATTAAAAATGACATTCCGAACAAAAAATATACAATTGCGGGTAATATCAGAGTCCCGAGTCTGGGTTTGTGCCCTTTAAATAACGACAGTGCGATAATTTCAAGACTTTCTTGTAAAGCACCATGCCACAGAGGAGGGTTTGCGCTTCACGATCCGTCTTTGGATAAGTTACTGCCGTTTACCTGTGACGGCTTCTGTCGTATGCATATGTTTGAAGATACTATAATGGAACGTTTTGAAAATTTGGAAGAACTTTCTAAAGCGGGAGTGAATGAGTTTGTATTTGATTTTAGCGCACTGAATGCAAAATTTGTTCCGCTTCTTTTAAACAAGTTTTTTAATTCATAAAAAAAGAGAGCCGATTGGCTCTCTTTTTTGTTATCTTTATACAGATTATTTTCCATAAAGAACTGCTCTAGCAGCAGGAGAGTTTGGTAATACTGTTTGGTTGTAGAATTTAACAGGATATACGTCTGTTGGGTTTTCTGCAACACAGTTTTCTGCTGTAGCGTTAGCATTAGAGCAAGAAACAACTTTGTTAGGTCCTTTAGCTCCGTTTACGTCGATGTAACCATAGCAAATGTTATCAGTTGTACCAGCAGTACCTGATGAACAAGCAGCTGAAGTTGCTGGGAATGTGAATGTGATACCATCATTGAAGAACAATGTTGTGTTAGCTGCATCTTGAGAAAGTTTAGTAGCTGATGGAACAGCTGCGTCTGTAATTGTATAACCAACACCTGTTGAAGTAGAACTGTCACCTTTAGTAGTTTTTACTACATTCATACGTGAATTTAAGATACTTGCAACTGTTGGAACACCTGATGCATCTGCTGTTGAACCTGCAGTACCTGCAACTGTATCAGCAAAACTGCTGTCATCCAATGCAACGTTCAAAGTAACTGCTTGTCCCAATGCTGATAAAGCTTTTTTGTAAGCAGCTTTGTATTGAGCACCTTGAGTTGAATTCATCAATGTAGGCATAGTCATTGCAGCTACAACCCCGATGATACCTAATGTAATCAACACTTCTGCAAGTGTGAAGCCGAATCTTTTTGTCATAATCTTTTCACCTTTCTTTTGTAAGTCTTTGATCTCTCAATATATTTTATGTCCTAAACTCGAATCTCTTAATACTAAAATGTGCATAAAACTATCTTGAAAAAATCTTCTCGTATTTTTATTTTATTCTCTTTGTTCAAATTTGTCAAGTATTTTGCATTAAATATTAATTATTTTTAACTAATTCTTAAGAATTAGTTTTGAATTGTTGAAATATTTTTCAGCTCATGTTAACATCTGCATGAAAGAGGGGTAATTATGAATTGTATCTTAGAAAAAAAAGGTTTGGACGAAAAGGCTAAAAAAATTGTAAGAAAAGCACTTAAAGCTCTCGGCAAAAAAAATATTGCTTTTATTATGCATAATGGAAGTTTTCCATCTGCTGAAAATCAAAATACTGGTTTTGGCAGTATAAATACTGAGGGCGGTAAAGAATTTATTAAATACGTTTCAGGTTTGTTTGATGCAATTCAGCTTGGGCCTGCAGGAAAGACTAAAAGTTGTGATTCATCACCTTATACAGGTACTATTTTTTCAGGGAATCCTTTGTTTATTAACCTTAAAGAGTTAACTCAAAAGGAATGGGGAAAAATTCTTTCAGAAACTACATATTATGAGATTGTAAGCAGCAATCCAAATAAAGATAAAAATAAAACAGCATATTCATATGCTTATAAGAAATATAATGGAGCTTTGCAAGAAGCTTGGAACAACTTTAAAACAAACCCTGTCAAAAAACTTGAAAAAGAATTTGAAATTTTTAAACGCGAAAATGATTTCTGGTTAGATAAAGACAGTTTGTATGAAGCTCTTTCAATTGAGCATGGCAACGACTACTGGCCATTGTGGAATTCAGAAACAGACAAAAATCTCTTCAACCCTCAGTCACATGAAGAAAGAATGCAGTTTGGGGAAAGAATTAAAGAAATTGAAGCTAAATATTCTAATGAAATAGAATTTTATAAATTTGTTCAGTTTATTATAAGCAAACAAAACGAAGAAACTCGTAATTTTGCTAAAAAACATGATATAAAAATGATTGCAGACAGACAGGTTGCGTTCTCTGACCGTGATACTTGGGCTTATCAGTCTTTGTTCTTAAAAGGCTGGTGCTTAGGCTGTCCTCCTGATTACTTCTCAAAAGATGGACAGGCATGGGGTTTCCCTGTTATGGATCCTGACAGAATGTATAATGCTGACGGTTCTTTAGATGAAGGCGGAATCCTGTTAAAAAATCTTTATAAGAAAATGTTTAAAGAAAACCCCGGCGGTGTTAGAATTGACCACATTGTGGGACTTATTGACCCATGGGTTTATAAAGCAGGCAAAAAACCTAAAATTGAACAGGGCGCAGGCAGATTGTATTCATCTCCCGAACATCCAGAACTTTCTAAGTATGCAATTGCAAAATTGGAAGATTTGAACGATGAAGTTTCCGCAGATAAAGAAAAACGCGTTAAGACTTTAACAAAAGAGCAAATCAGAGATTACGGCAGACTTATTGAAAAAATTGTTATTGCTGCAGCTAAAGAAGAAGGTTTGGATAAAGATTCAATAGTCTGTGAGGACTTGGGTACATTAACAAATCCTGTTGCATCAGTATTGGAACAATTTGGCTTGCAAGGTATGAAGTTAACTCAGTTTGTTGAAGCTGATAAACCTCAAGACCCTTACAGATGCTGTAATATTGGTAAAAAATGCTGGGCAATGGTCGGAACTCACGACAATGAACCGATAAAAATGTGGGCTGACCAAAATATTCATACTCACACTGGTTATCTGCATGCCAAAAACCTTGTAGATGATTTGTTTGCAGAGGTGGAAAACAAAGACGATATCATTGTAAAACTTACTGATGATGCTGAATTTCTTGCACAAACCAAGCTTGTAGAATTGTTTGCATCAAATGCTGAAAATGTTCAAATTTTCTTTACTGATTATTTCAATGTTTATGATGTTTATAACCGACCTGGAACATCAGGGGATGCTAACTGGTCATTAAGATTGCCTGATAATTATAAAGAACTTTGTGCAATAAATCTTGCAAATATTTTAAAATTAGCTATAATAGCGAGAGGGCATGAATTTGCTGAAAAAAATAAAAAGATAATTGAGCAGTTAGATGAAATTGCTTAAAAGCGGAGTTTTTGATATGAAAAAGATTTTAGTTGCATTATTGGTTATAGCTTGTACAGGTTTTGCGGTTTTCGCAGAACCTGTCAGCAATGAAGCTAAATTAGAATATAACCGTGGTTACGATTTCTATAAAATAGGGCAGTACGACCGTTCGATGGCATCTTTCAGACGTGCTATAGAACTTGATCCTAATTATATTGATGCTTATTACAACCTTGGCTCAATTTTGGAGTATCTGCATCAGGACGATGCGGCGCTTAATGTGTTTAAACAGATTATTGTCAGAAAACCTGATGATTATGAAGCTTTGTACAAAGCTGGAAATTTAAGTATTAAGCTTGGTCAAAATGATAAGGCTAAATCTTATTTGGAATTAATTCCTGCAAACAGTTCTGTTTATTCAAAAGCACAAGCATTGATTTCAACAATTCCTGCACCTGTTGTAAAAGAACCTGAAGTTGAGGAAGTATTGCCTATTTTAGAGCCTAAAAAGGTTTCAAATGTTAACCATTCAAACGGTATGTATAATAATATTCCAAGTCCGACAGGGATTACAACTGATACGCAGGGAAATGTTTATATTGCGTCATTCTCTGATAATATGATTTATAAAGTTACTCCAGACGGCAGACAAATGGTGTTTATCAAAGACAAAAAAATCGACGGTCCGATTGCTATGGTAAGTGATTTTGCGGGAAATATTTATATTTCCAACTACAACAGCAATAATGTCTTGAAAGTTACGCCATCTGGATTGATTTCGGTATTAATTAATAATGTTGAAAAACCTTACGGAATGAATATTACAGACGGCATGCTTTTTGTATCATCTCAAGGGTCAAATTCTGTGTTGAGATATAAGTTATAGTTACTCCTTAACTCCGCCTTGCAAAATGTCAGAAATAAAGTATTTTTTGCCTAAGAGAAATACTCCGATAACGGGAATTGTACAGATTACAGAGCAGGCAAGAAGCTCGCCCCATTGGGTGATTTCTCTGAAACTTCCCTTGTAAATAGCAAGCCCGACGGGAAGTGTGCGCATGCTTTCTGTATTTGTAACGATTAACGGCCACATAAAGCTGTTCCAGCTTGTGACAAAGGTAAATATAGCAAGTGTTGCAATTGTCGGCAGGGCAAGAGGCAGAGCAATTTTAAAAAAAGTCTGAAACAAGTTGCATCCGTCTATTCTTGCTGATTCCTCAAGGTCTTTTGGCAATCCCAAGAAGTACTGGCGCATTAAAAATACCCCAAAACCGCCGAATAGTGCAGGCAAAATTAATGCTTGATAAGTGTTTATCAAATGTAGTTCCCGCATCAGAAAAAATAGCGGAATAATATTAACCTGTGGCGGTATAAGCATTGTTATTAATACAATAAGAAATATTGCATTTCTATATTTGAAATTCATTCTTGCAAAGGCATATCCCGCCATTGATGCGAAAATTACCTGACCTATTGTTGTAATTACAGCAACAATAAGACTGTTTAAAAAATAAGTGCTTAGTGGAATTTCTTTGAAAACGTTTTTATAATTGGCAAAAGTGAAACCATACCCAACATTAGAAAAAATTTCGTTGTTCCCTGCAAAAGACAATCTTACCATTGCAAAAAACGGGTATAACATACTGATTGCAATCAGTATAAGTGTCAGGTAGCCTAAAAATACTCTTGCTTTTTTCATAAAACTATTATATCATAAGTGAACGGAAGGAGCTTATTTATGAATAAAATATACAACAGTCAGAATTTCGGGGGGGGGGCACTTCTGTAGCTTTCACTCTTGCTGAGGTTTTAATTACTTTGGGTGTAATAGGTGTTGTTGCAGCATTAACTATGCCGTCACTTATGGCAAAGCATCATCAAAAACAAATGGAGGCTCAATTTAAAAAAGCGTATTCGGCTTTACAGCAGGCTTTATATTCTATCGATCCTGATATGTATGCAACTCTTTCAAGTAATTCCGGCAATACTAATACGGAATTTTTTGCAGATTTGTACGGCAAATATAAAGTTATAAATGATAAAGATGTTTCCAGATTATATTATGTTAACCGCAAATGGGATATAAAAACTTATAACAAAAAACAAGGCAGCTATAATCAATGTGCTCAGTTGCCGTCGAGAATTGTTTCTGACGGATCTGCTATTGGAGGGATGTATAATTGTTTTGGTAATTGGATTGTTATTGACACTAACGGACCTAAGGGGAAACCTAATGCAATGGGGCATGATATATTTTATTTTTCATTATCAAATAAAGGAAAATTAATTCCTATAGGTTCAAAAGCATACGGACATTGGGAAATGAAAGGGGATGCTAATTTTTGTTCAAAAAGTTCAACACATGCACAAAACGGTGCCGGTTGTTCCCATTTCGCAGTTGAAAATACCTGTCCTAATGATAGCAGTAAAACGTATTGGGAATGTCTGCCCTAGATAACAAAGTATAGCAAAGCGAACATAACACACAATGATAAAGAGCTTAAAACAAACCAAGTGTGCATTACAGGGTGTTGGTACTCCCAGATTTCTTTAATTGTTGTCGCAGCATTTTCTATTGTTTGCATCTTTCTTCTCCAAAAAAATTATAGCGAGGACTTTGTCCAATGTGGAAATCTCATTCCTCTTACATTATAATCTTATACTTTAACCGCAAAATGGCATCACCTAATCGGTTGATTATTTCTATCCTTTGGGATAATATACAACTATGCGAGATTTAGAACTATTGATGCCTGCGGGCAATTTGGAAAAACTTGAATATGCTGTTCGTTATGGTGCGAATGCAGTTTACCTTGGTGTTGTTGACTTTAGCCTTCGTGCGATGCGTAAGGGCAGCCTTATTACTATGGATAACTTGAAAGAGGCTGTAGATTTAGCTCATAAATTGGGAGCAAAGGCGTATGTTACTATAAATATTTTTGCCTTTAATAACGATATCAAACAGCTGGAAGCTTGTATTGACCGCTTTAAAGATGCAAAACCCGATGCGTTTATTATAAGCGACTATGGAATTTTTAATCTGGTTAGAAAATATATTCCTGAAATTCCTGTTCACATAAGTACTCAAACTAACACGCTTAATTATGAAAGTGTAAAATTCTGGCGCGATTTAGGGGCAGAACGTGTAATTCTTGCGCGTGAACTTTCGATTAAAGACATAGCAGAAATCAGAAAAAATGTTCCCGATGTTGAACTCGAAAGCTTTGTTCACGGCGCACAATGCGTTTCTTTTTCGGGAAGATGTTTATTAAGTGATTATTTCTCAAAAGGAGAAAGAAAAGCAAACCACGGAAACTGCTCTCAGCCTTGCCGTTGGAGTTACAGGCTGGTTGAAGAAACAAGACCGAATGAGTTTTTAGAGATTAATCAAGACGGCAGAGGTTCTCATATTCTAAGCCCTAAAGACTTATGTCTTGTTAAGCAATTACCCGAGCTTATAGATGCGGGTATTGATTCATTTAAAATAGAGGGCAGAACAAAAAGCTTGTATTATGTTTCTGCGGTAGCAAAGGCTTACAGGCAGGCAATTGATGAGGTTCTTCAAAATCCGTCCGCGGATTTGGAAAAATATTTTATAGAACTTCAAAAGGTTGGAAACCGCGGTTATACTACAGGTTTTGCACTTGGTGATAATAACGGCGAAAGCTACAGCTATGATATTTCAAAAGGTCTTGCAGGAGCTGATTTCTTATGTGAATACAAGGGCGAACAACAAGGCGATTATCATCTCGTCAAAATCAAAAACAAGGTGCTTGTCGGCGATGAAGTTGAAATTATTACACCTGATGAGCAGTTTACCGCAACTGTAGAAGCTGTTAAAAATGCTGACGGCGAGGAATTACCGCTCGGCAACACAAATGATGATGTTTATGTGAAATTCTCACAAATCCCGAAAGATTCGAAATACGCATTAGTACGCACAGTAGGTATAAAAAATGTTCATTAAACCTGATTACAACTTAAAAAATATATATGAAATTAACCTTGATGAGCTTAAATCTCTAGGGATTAATGCACTTTTATTTGATTTGGACAGTACATTAATGGGGTCTAAGACAGGGTGCTATACACCTGAAACGCTTGAATGGCTTGAAAAAGTTAAAAAGAATTTTTTTGTTGGTGTTGTCTCAAATAACGGAAATCCTGCATATATTGAAAAAGTTACGGCATGTTCGGATTTTCCAGTGGTTTTCAGTGCACATAAACCTGATATAAAGATTGCAAAATCATTTATGGCCGAACATAATTTAAAACCCGAAACTACAGCATTTGTCGGTGACAGACCATTGACAGATATTATGTGCGGTCAGCGTCTTGGCTGTAAAACTATCCTCGTGGATTCAATTACTGCTGATATTGAAAAGCCGATTGTGCGTATTGCAAGATGGCTTGAAAGATGTTCTGTTAAACATTAGCTCATATAAAATTTTCGCTGTTGGGGGGTAAGTTTTTCAATGGAGTATCTTAGCATGGTTCTAGGCATTACTTTTGAGTATTTGTCCAAAAAGTTGAGCAGGACTTTTTCATCTTTTTTACCAGCTTCTCTAAGCATCCAGCCTGTTGCCTTATGCATTAAATCATGTTTGTGTGTTAAGAAATTTTCGCAAAGTTCTAATAAAAGCTCAAATTCTCCTGTTTTTACAACGCTCCATTGAGAAACAACAGCAATTCTTTCAGACCATAAATGACCGCTTTTAGCTAAATTTTCGATTATAGCTCTGTCATGAGTTTTTAGGTAGTGTTTACCGATAATTTTATGTGCGGATAAATCTACCAAATCCCAGTTATTAATGTTTTTCACATTCTTTATATATAAATTGACTATATTTACATCATTATTTTTTTCATACAGAGAAACCATTATAAGCAGTGCACACAATCTTATTTCGTGATATGGGCTGTCAAGCATTTCCTGCAATTGTGCAGTTGTAGTTTTATCGCAATATTTTTTGACAATGCTTCTTGTAACAGGCACACGAATTCCGAGGAATTTATCGCCTTCTCCATATTGTCCTTTCCCTGTTTTGAAAAACTGCATTAAATGTTTTGCCTGTTCTTCATTTTTTAAATTTAATAATTCTTTTACTGCATCCATTGTAATATAACCCGATAGTTTTAAGAATTAGCCAATCTCAATCCGATTGTACCTAATATAATAAATAAAATTGATACAATTTTAATTATACTTAATTGTTCATGGAAAAATATTACTCCTATTGCACAAATCAATAAAATACCAAAAGCACCCCATATTGCATAAGCTATGCTTACGTCTATTGTTTTCAAGGCGTAAGACAGAAACAAAAATGAAAAAATATATGCAATAACAGTTCCAATTGAAGGAAGTAAAACAGAAAAACCGTTTGATAGTTTTAATGCTGTGGTTCCAATTGTTTCAAAAATAATTGCTAATATTAAATAAAGCCAACTCATATCATTCTCCTTAATATGTAAAAAAACACAGGATTATACATCCTGTATTTTTTATGGGACCAGAGGGATTCGAACCCACGACCAAGGGATTATGAGTCCCCTGCGCTACCGCTGCGCCATAGTCCCAGACGCTTATTCAATTTTTGGATTTTTTGGCTTGCGGTAGCTTTGCGCTACCTATCCTCTCCTCGGAAGATACTTAATCTTCCTCGTCGGCAGAGTGCCATAGTCCAGCGATATATTAAACTATTAACGCACTTTTTACTTTATCATCAAACTTTCAAAAAATCAAGTGTTATATATTCATTTTTAATATTGTTGTCAATTATACAATTTGACGCGATTATACTGTCTGAAATATGTAGATTTGAGCCTATTTTGACATTATCCCAAATTATACAATTTTCTATAACTGTATTTTTGCCGATAATTGTATTTTTGCCGATTGTAGAATTTCCGATAAATTCTACAGTATTATCAATGTTACTTTCAGAGATGTAACAACCTTGCGGGCATGTAATTATTTTAGAATGGACAAATTCATATTCTCCATTAAATAAGTCTTGGGTTGATTGTTTATATTGTTCTAATGTTCCGATGTCGCTCCAGTATTCGTTTACTTCAAATGTATTTATGGCATGCTCTTCCAAAAGTTTTGGAAAGACATTTTTTGCAAAGTCATAAAAAGTATTTTCGGGAATGTATTCGAAAATTTTGTAATCAAAAATATAAATTCCTGTATTTATAAAATTACTTTTGGCTTCTTCAATCGGAGGTTTTTCCTGAAATTCTGTAATAAACCCGTTTTTATCCGTTACAACAACTCCAAAATGTTGTACTTGAGATTTGTCAATTTGTTTTATACCAATCGTAGCAATTGCGTTTGAATTTTTATGGATTTCAATCCCTTTTTCCAAATCTGCATTAGTTAAACCGTCTGCAGATAATACAACAAAAGTTTCACCAGGTTTAAAGAAGTTTTGGCATTTTTTTAAACCACCTGCAGTTCCAGACAAGGTTTCTTCCTGGATGTAATTAAAGTTAATATCTATATTATTGTTAGAGTAACGATCAATAATTTTTTGAGCAAGGTAGTATGTATTGCAGATTACATCTTTTATTCCGATAGAATGAAGTTTTTCAAAAAGAATGTCCATTACTGGTTTGTTTGCAATAGGAACAAGAGGTTTAGGCACTTCCCTTGTTAAGGGTTCAAGTCTTGAACCAACACCTGCAGACATAATCATAGCTTTAGTAACTTTACTCATATTATATTTATAATAGTTCAAAAAATATTTTATTGCAAATTTAAAATGAAGTTGTATAATTTTATTACGGGCTTATAGCTCAGCTGGTAGAGCAGTTGACTCTTAATCAATTGGTCGTGGGTTCGAATCCCACTGAGCCCGCCATACTTTTTCTTTTTAGTAAAGAAAAAGTAGGCAAAAAGAAAAGACAATATTTATATAAACTATATTTTATTGTTTTTGTTTTATATGTGAGGGATTAAGTGCTTAATATTAACGAAGTTCAATCGGATTGTACAGGATGCAGTGCATGTTTTGCGCTTTGCCCTGTCAATGCAATTTCTATGAAAGAAAATAGTGAAGGGTTTTTGTATCCTGAAATTGATGAGGCAAAATGCACAAATTGCGGTTTATGTGCAAAAACCTGTCCGGTTCTTAATTCCGTGTATCTCAATTCTGATGAGCCCGAATGTCATGCTGTAATGGCAGGTGATGATATTAGAAAAGGTAGTACATCAGGCGGTGTGTTTCCTGTCCTTGCTTATAAATTCCTTGAAAACGGAGGGTTCGTCTGCGGTGCTGTGTGGGATGGCAAAAGAGTTATTCATATTGTTTCCGATAAGAAAGAAGATATTGAGAGGATGCGTTCTTCAAAATATTTGCAGAGTTCAATGGAAAACTGTTATTGCGAAATTAAACAGCTTTTGCAAAGTGATAAAGAAGTATTGTTTACGGGTACGCCATGCCAAATTGCGGGATTGAATGCATTTTTGAAGAAAGATTATGAAAAGCTTACAACAGTTGAAATCGTCTGCCATGGAGTGCCGTCGCCTAAAGCTTTTAGAAAATATTTGGATGAAACATTAAATGTCGATGAAGAATTTATAAGTACGAATTTTAGAGATAAAGTTAACGGCTGGAGTAAGTATTTTGTGACGACAACTACTTCTAAACGTATTTTGAGTGAATCTGCTCGAAAAAATATTTATATAAAAACTTTTCTTGATAATTTATGCCTGCGTTCTAGCTGTGAAAATTGTAAATTTAACAAAATACCGCGTCAGGCTGATTTAACAATTGGAGACTTTTGGGGAATTGGGAAATTTAGTAAAAAACTAAACGATAAAAAAGGTACATCGTTGGTTTTGGTTAATAATGATAAAGGTAAAAAAAATTTAGATAGTATTCGTCAAGAATTAAAAACAATTGCAAAAGTTCCGTTGGAATATGCAGTAAAAGGCAATCCTGTTCTTGTCGGCTCAAGTTTAGTTAATCCGAAACGAAAAGTATTTATGAAAAATCTTGAAACAAAAAGTTTGACTGATAGTTTGAAAAGCTGCTTTGACAATTCATGTGATTTTTTAATTGTAAATTTCTGGGATTCATATAACAATTATGGTGCTGTGTTGACGGCATATGCAATGCAGGAATTAATTAGAGGATTTGGATTTACTGCAAAATGTTTAAAGGATGCGGAAAGAATTAATAAAAGAATGATTAAAGCATCAGTTCAGCATAAGTTTGCTAATCAATTTTTAGATTTTACGAGTCAGTTAAGTTTTAATGAAGCTGTTGAATTAACCAAAAGCATAAAAGGTGTTATAGTTGGTTCTGATCAGGTATTTAGATTAAGTTATATCAGCAGATCGCCTAATAAATATCTTTTGGGCTTTGTTGATAAAAGTTGCAGAAAACTTGCAATTTCCGCAAGTTTTGGAGTTGATAAATCTGAATTTGTCAAAAATACATCTTATAAAAAGATGAGTCAGAAAGCAAATAAAATTCTTCAAAGTTTTGATTATTTGTCATGCCGTGAAATTTCAGGGAAAGAAATTTATAAAGATGTGTACAACTTAGATTCTGATGCGATTATTGATCCTGTATTTTTAATTCCGAAAGACAAATATAATAAAATTGCAGAGTGTTCAAAAATTGATTATACAGATAAAGTAGTTTCGTATGTTTTGGATGAAAAAGATGCGTATAAAGATTTTGTTGGAAAATTTGACTTGGATGTTATAAAGCTCAATGACACGGAAAATCCTGTTAAAGTTGAGGACTGGATAAATGCGATTAAGTCTTGCAAGTTATTAATTACAGATTCTTTCCATGGTACATGTTTTGCAATTATATTCAATAAGCCTTTTATATGTCTTACAAATAAATCAAGAGGGATTGCAAGATTTGATACACTTCGCGCAATTACGGGTATTGAAAATAATTTTATCAGTTCATTTGAAAATATTGAAACTTTGCCTGAATGTCCAAATTATCAAAAGGTGAATGCTTCTTTGAATGCTGAAATAAAAAGATGTTTAGAAAGATTGGAAAATGTTATTAAAAATAACTATTCTAATAATCTAAATAAAACTGAGTATACGCTTAAGAAAACAATTCAAATACGTAAATATGCTGAATTATTTTTGTTTAGTATTTTGCGTATGATTGCTAAAAAGCACAGAGTAAAAATTGATGAAAAACTTGATGTAATTAAATATAGTTTAGATTGGGGAAGATAAGATGCCAAAGGTTTCAATAATTGCGCCCGCTTATAATGCAGAGAATTTTATACAAAGATATATTGACAGCGTACTGGCATTTGAGCATAAAGATATACAATTAATACTTGTTAATGATGCATCAAAAGATAAAACACATGAGATTATTGAAAGTAATCGTGAAAAAATTAAAAATGCTGGTATAGAATTTGATTATATTAACCTTGAAGAAAATAAAGGACAGGCAAACGCTCTTAACGTTGCGCTTAAGCATGTAACTGGCGAATATCTTTCTTGGCAGGATGTTGATGATATTTTTTACCCAAATTGTCTTTCAAGATGCTTGGAAGTTTTAAAGCAAAATCCTGAATGTAAAATAGTGTTCAGTAAAGCTCTGATTGTTGATGAAAATAGGAATTATGACAAAGAGCAGCCTAAATATATACCTGAAAAAGAATTTGTTCATAAAGATTTGCTTAAAGATTATATTATAGGCAAAAATGTTATTTGGGGACCTATGAGATTTGTGGAAACAAAAGCATTGTTTGACGTTTTACAAGATAAATCTATTTATATTTCAACAGGCGGCCAGAATGCGCAGTTATTATTTCCAATGGTATATAAATATAAATGTATATATATTGATGAGATTTTGTCTGAATATATAGTAATAAAATCTTCGCATTCTCATTGTGTTTCAGCAAGAAGATATAGAAAAGCTCGTTTTAAAACTTTTATTAATACGATATATCGTATTAATATGCCTTTTTACCAAAAGGCATATTATATTCTCTTGGTGCTGTGTGAGTTTACAGTGTTATTGTTTAAGTAACTATTGCGTTCTCAAAAATATGGTAAACATTATTTGTGTATTCTCTTGCCTCAGGGGATGTATTGAAAACTCCATCCCAGTGACGTTCGCAATCTGTCCACGCATCAGAACCGCTCATTTTTTTCGGGTGCATCATTATTTCATGAGTATTAATATATGGTGAAAGCGGGAAAATATCATTAATCTGCATAAATGTAGGTAGTTTGTTATATCTATTATCGTATCCCCACAGGCATGAATTTATACGATTAAGTCTATCTTCAAATCTTAATCTGCCGTAATCATTGTCATCAGAAACCTGCGGCCCGCCAGCATATTCTCTGTTGTAAGCTTGTCTGTCAGATTCATATTTAACGCTTGAGATATCATCGGCTCTGCCCCAGTCAGTTCCTGCAGTAAAGCCCATTTCTTTATAGCGGTAATCATTGTTACATTTTTCCCCTATGAATGCCAAATCGTTTCTGCCAGTTTTATTTCTAACCTGATGCAGAATATATGCCATTTGTTTTTCATTAGGCAGTTCGCCTTGACCCATATAGCCATTATAATCAATTATATGTTTTGCGCTGTCAAAAAATATTGCATCAAACCCTAAATCTACAGCCCAAACACAAGCATCAATATATGCTCTTTCGTGGTCATACCAGTTAAAATCTCCGCCATGCACTTTTAATTGTCCAGCAGATAAAGGAAGTCTTATACCTGTTTTTAATCCGTGCATGTGTGCAAGATCGTTGAAGGCTTTAACCTGCTCATCTGCTCCCATTTTACCGAATAAGCCAGTTGCTGTTAGTGTATTGCTTATTCCGCAGTGTAAATTTGTGCAGTATAAAGAACCATCAAAAACACTTCCATCACCGTGTAAAGTCGGATAGAGCTGTGAAAGGATTACGCAGTTTGCACCCTTTCCGCAATGAGGCGGAATTGCAGGGATAAGTTTCATAACACCTAAAAGCCCCTCTGATATTCTGTCGCCGTCGTATTTTGCGCATAGACGCGGGTTGATTTCAATGTAGTTTGCATGTCTGCCCCATTTGTCGCCATAATCGGGAGAGGGTATATATGACGGAATTCCTGGATATTGATTATTGGGTTTAGTTAGTGTGCAAATTGATTGGATTACTTGCTCGGGTGTTCTTCTTAAAAGTTCAGCAGGTGATGCATTTACCCATTTTACCATACCCGCGCTGTAGATATGGTCGTTTGTCCAGTTGTCTTCATAAATATCGTTTCTGTTTGTGCTAATCCAAAAAAGTTTTTTTAAAGGCTGTTGGTCGCCGTAATAACCTTTAAAAGAAAGTTTTTTATTGATAAGCAAATGACTGTCGCCAAAATCTTTAAAGATTGGTGAAGTTGAAATTTCTGTTTTATTAGAGACCTTATGTTTATTTTGTCTTTGATAATATCCCTGTTTGAAAGATAAAGCTGTAACTTTCATAAGTTTATTTTATTTAAAGCAAAACAAAAAAGCAAGGTTAAAACACCTTGCTTTTGATTATATCGGGGTTATTATGATTTATTTCCGCCAAACAAACATCCGAGTAAAAGGCCTGCACCTGCAGCGATTGCTGCGAATTTTCCTGCTTTAGCCCATTTGAAGCTTTTAGATGCATTTTTTAAGGTATCAGGAGCAGATTCTCTGAAAGCTTTTGCCGTATCATCCCAGTGAGCTGCTACTTGACCGTTTAATGTTGTTCTTAAGTTTTTAACTGAATTTTCTGCATCTGTTACTAACGGTGTTACTTCAGCTAATGCACCTGCTTTTGTGCCATATCTTTGTGCTATTGTTTTGGCTTCTGCTTGAATTTCAGCTTCAACTGTTTTTTCTATGCCGAATGCATTTGGGTTTTTAGTGATTAAGTCTTCTATCTGAGCAGGTGTTGCATCTTTTGCAAGTCCTTCTACAAGAGATTTTCTTTTAACGAGGTTTGCAAGTTCTTCTTGCTGACAAGCTAAGTTGCCTGCTTGAGCGTCTTTAAGTGCTTGTTTTACAATACCATCCGCATCTATTCCTTCAATTGATAAAGCTGTTCTACCGAGGCGAGTTTTTAAAACATTTGTGTCAGGATTACGTTTTACTGCATTAGGAACTAAATCTGTTACTTCTTTGGGTAAAGCTGCTCTGTCAGCGGCAGGAGTTTGGACGTATTTTTTTACCGCTTCATATTCTTTTGCGTTTGCAAAGCCTTCAGCTTGAGCTAGAGCTTCTTTTTTTGTTGCATATTTAGCTTTGCTGTCTGCTAGAGCCAGTTCATTAGGATCTGTTTGATAAGCTTTCAAGATATCGTCAGTGAAAGTTTTACCGTCTTTTGTGAATGCAGTGCCTAATTTATCACCGAAGAAATAAGCTCCTGCGCCTGCGCCGATACCGCCTACTGCTGCAAGTTTAAGACCTGAGTTTAATCCTGAACCGCCTTCTGATTTTTGGAATGTATCTGTAGTTGGTTGTTGAAGTGCTAATTGCTGCATTAAAGCTTGCTGTTGAGCTAATTGTGCATATTGGTTATTAAAACCTGTAGCGTTAGCCATAAAATCATCATTCAATCCTGTGCTTTGTCCCATCATATACGGATTAAAACCATACATAGAAGTGCCCATTGTCATAATAACCTACCTTTTCCAAATTTAATTTAACCTAACCTTGTATATATAAAAAATTTCTGGAAAGGAAAATTGCTTATTATGTATAATTTAGCTTAATAATTTGTTACAAAGCTGTTCGAATTCAGGAAATGAGATGTTTACCCATTCAAACCCGTTAATACAAATCGGATTATTACACACTAATCCCGCAACATATAAACTCATTGCAAGCCTGTGGTCGTGGTAAGTTTCAACCTCACATCCGCCTTGTAATTCAGTTTTCCCGTTGATAATAAAACCGTCTTGAGTTTCTTCAATATCTGCTCCGATTTTTTTGAGTTCAGTTACAATGGCTTTAATTCTGTCGCTTTCTTTATTGCGCAAATCCTGTGCATCTTTAATTATCGTAGTGCCGTCTGCTTGAGTCGCAAGAACAGCAATTACAGGGAGTTCATCAATAAGTTTCGGGATAATTTCACCTTTTATTGTGACAGCTTTAAGGCTTGAATATGTTATTTTTATATCTCCGACTTCTTCGCCTGACACGTTACGTAAATCAAGGATTTCAATATTTCCGCCCATTTGTTTTACGATTTCAATAATTCCTGTACGCGTTGGGTTTAAACCGACATTTTTCAGGATTATTTCAGAATTTGGGACGATTAGTCCTGCAACAATAAAATATGCGGCTGATGAAATATCTCCGCAAACTTCAATTATTTGCGGTCGAAGTACTGATTTTTCTATTGTTGTTGTGTTCCTGCAAGTTGAAATATTTGCTCCCATAAATTTCAACATTCTTTCTGTGTGGTCGCGTGAAATATAAGGTTCTGTAAAAGTTGTTTTGCCCTCACAATTTAGCCCTGCAAGCAGAATACAAGATTTTACCTGTGCGGATGCAAGGTTTGAAACATAATCAATATTATGCAGATTTTTACCGTTTATTGATAATGGTGCGTGGTTGTCCTTAGATAATATTTCAGCTCCCATAAGTGTTAATGGTTCTATAACACGTTTCATCGGACGTTTGGAAAGGCTTTTGTCGCCTGTTAAAATTGAATTAAAATTTTGTCCTGCAAGAACTCCTGCCATAAAACGCATCGTAGTACCTGAGTTGCCGCAATCGAGTTCTCCAGCAGGTGAACAGAGTTTGCCTGTAGAATTGATTATTAAATCATTTTTGAATTCTGCATCTACTCCTAAGTTTTTACAAATTTGTAAGGTTGATAGCGGGTCTTGACCTTTTGAGAAATTTTTAATAATTGATTTACCATTTGCAAGTGATGCTAGAATAACAGCTCTGTGCGAAATTGATTTGTCAGCTGGAATTGAAATTTCACCTTTGAGTCCTTTTGAGATTTTTTTAACGGATTTTTTCATAAACAGATTTTAGCATAAAACGAATATTTGTGATATAATAATTTTTACCTAGAGGGGTGTCCGAGCGGTTTAAGGTGCAATCTTGGAAAGGTTGTGTGGGAGCAATTCCACCGTGGGTTCGAATCCCATCCCCTCTGAATTATTCGAAAATTGAAAATATTAATTTTAGAGGTTGTTCTATTTGTATTTATAATTAATAAGGAATTTTAGATATGAATAAAAATACATTATTTCTTAAAAATATTGCAAAATACTTGTATTCAGGTTTTACATTAGCAGAAGTCCTTGTTGTTATAGGTGTTGTGGCAGCCTTGACTATGCCAACAATTATTCAAAATCAACAGAAAAAACTATAGCTGCGCAGCTAAAGCATAGTTATGCAATAATGAGTAATGTTTTTTCGTTGGCAGAAGTTGATTATGGCGAGATGAGTTTGTAGGGGCTTAATCACTCTTTTGGCAAAGTTTATAATTCTAAAGAAGTAACAAAAAATTTCTCTGAACGTTATATTTATCCTTATTTGGAAAGTATAAATGTTAATAAAAGTACATCATTGTCTAAACTTGGATATAAAATATCAATTAATAAACCTGACGGTTCTGTTTATATTCCATTAAATTCAGAATTACATTCAGTTCTTGCACCAAAAGACGGTTCACTTATTTTATTTTCGACACATAGACTTACGAACTAACAAACTTTATCAGGTATTAATATAGTTATAGATGTAAATGGACCTAAAGGCCCTAATAAATTAGGGAAAGATGTGTTTAATGCTAGAGTATCGTTTTATGATGGTGTTTTTAGCATGGATAGACCTATATCTACTCGTATAAAACCGCTTCCAGATGGTACAGTTAGAGTTGAAAAGTTTGAATACCCTAATATGACTCGTAAGGAGCACATAAACTTCTGTAAAACAGAAGGTAAGTATTGTGGTTTGTTGATTCAGCTGGATGGCTGGAAAATTAAAGATGATTATCCTTGGTAATTTGGGCAATTAAAAAATTCTTTAAGTATAAATAATAATTTTATGCTTTATGTTTTGATATGTAATCACTTAATATTTCAGCTGCTGATGCCGCAAATTCTTCACATGGGCGGTTTGTGTAGTATTGTTCAGTCCTTTTTTCAGGTTTAGGATTATCATGTTTGACCTCAAGCTCGAGAAGTTCACGACAGATTAAAGACCCGTGTTTTTCTTCAAATTTTTTGGCAAGTTCCTGCACCAGTGCGTAGTGGTTTCCTTTGGCTTCATCATCATTGTTTGAAGTATAACCGTATTTTAACCCTGCAATCATAAGTATCGCAGATACCGTTCCGCACACTTCGCGCAGACGTCCCATTCCGCCGCCGAATGAGGAGGATAATTTTAATGCTGTTTCAAAATCTATATCAACATCATCTGCGAATGCACAGAATACAGATTGAGCGCAGTTGTATCCGTTTCTGAATAATTCTCTTGCCTTGTCCGATTTTTTCATAACTCAATTGTACTATAAAATTATCCTGTTTGGGAATGTGTTTTAATTATAAGCTAAATAGAATTTATAATATGAACAATTTGTATAAATCTTTGGTATTAATCGCGCTTTTGATGTGCTTGGGCGCTTCATATTATATTTATAAAACAAGCACTTTTGTAACCGCTGAATTTCATAATTTAAGGCCGTTCCATGATAGAGCGCCGATATATTATAACGGATTTAAAATCGGAAAAGTTGTAAGGGTTCGTCCAAATGAGGATTATACTGCAACTATTGTAACTCTATGGCTTCATCCGCATGATTTAAGACTGCCGACTAATGTCGGGGTTATTTTGAAAAAAGAAAAAGACAGACGGGATAATAAGTTCGATTATATAGATATTATTTATCCTGAAGAACCATCAGGATTTTTTCTCAAAGACGGCGATAGAGTTGCGGGCAAAACAACAGTTGAGCTTGAATCTTATCTGGCAAACCAAGATCCTGAATCTTTAGAGGCAATCAAGGGCGATTTTGCAGAAACTGTGAAAAATCTTAATGTGACAGTGCAGACTCTAGGTGATTTATTCGGCACACTTAATTCTATGGCAGAAGAAGTTAAGCCTAATGTTGTAAAGGCATCTTCGAATTTGAGTGCAACTACTGATAATTTTGTTGTAGTTTCTAAAAATGCAGGTACATTAAGCGGTAATATAAATTCTGCACTGAATGAGGAAAGAATGAATGCGACAGCCAAAAATGTGCAGATAATGAGTAAGAATATGAAAGTTATGACTCATGAATTAAATAAGACTATGCCTCAGGTTCAATGTGCAATACAGGGTGTTAATAAGGTTTTGTGTAATGTTGAGGAAATGACATCAGGGCTTAATTGTACAATGAAAAAGCCTTTTGGGGGATTTCGTTTGTTTTTTGGAAGTCCTATTTGCAAAAAAAGATGTAAATAGGACATGTGGGGAATGTTTTTTCCCAATACTTAATTTAGTATGTGAATGAAAGAAAGATGGTAGTTATGGAAACGATAGCAAAAAGACAGAGGGATACGTATATTTCAACTTTAAATCACGATTTAAAGATTCCGACAATAGCTCAGATAAGAGCTTTAGAACTTTTACTGGATGAGAGTATGGGCAGTATTAATTCTGCTCAAAAAGAGATTATAAATTCAACATTAGACTCTTGTCGATATATGTATGAGATGCTTTCTACAATTACTAATACGTATAAATATGAAAACAAAGATTTTATTTTAGACTGTGAGAAAATTGAAGTTTTAAGGTTCGTAGACTCATGTTTTGAGAACTCTTTAAAAAAAATGCAAGATAAAAATATCAAAGTTCTGCTGCGCTCAAAAGATAGTTTTTTGAATATTTTTGCAGATAGGGTTCAGTTGCAAAAAGCTCTTCAAAATTTAATAGATTATTGTGTTACAAATGCTTATGAAAATACGAACATAATATGTGAACTTAAAAGAGCACGTGATGAGGAAAATATATTTATCTCGCTAGTTTTCGAGAGTCCTTATATTTCAGCAGAAAAACTTAAAAATATGTTTAATATGTACTCTACACCTTCCGAAAAAATGGATAAAGTAGGTTCAGGTTTAAGTTTATATTTGGCAAAACAGATAATTGAAGCTCATAACGGTGAGATTATAGTTGAAAGCAATGAAAAGAATTTCAGCTCATATAATATTAAACTGCCTGCTTGTTAATGAATGTAAATTTAATGCCAAACTATTTCGGGTAATGTATTATTCTTATATGAAAAAAATATTATTGTTGTTAATCGTTATTATGATTAGTGTACAGGCTGCGCTTTGTGCTAATACGTCTGATGACAAAAAAAGTGCTTATAAACTGATGGTGCAGAGTCATAAGCTTCAGCATGATACAGCCTGGAGAATTATTGATAATTTCCGTTATGATCATCAGTTTACAAATTATATAAAGTTTAGATGCCAGTTGTTTGAATCTGACAGACAAAGACTAATGAATACGATATTTACAGTTTCATCTGGCATGCATACAGATGATAAGGCTATTTCTGCATTTATGATTAAGTATAATAATAACGAGATTAATTCTTACAAAACAATCGTCCAGGAATATTGCAAATATAACGCTTTTAAATTTGAAAAGCGCGACCCGCAAGCCTGCTCGGCAGAAAGAATTAATTTATTGTTTCAGACAATGCCCTGAGCTTTCATTGCTTTTGCAAGCTTTCTGAATGCCGCAATATTTGCGCCCGCAACATAGTTATTGCCGAGGTTGTATTCCTCTGCCGCTTTTTTGCAAGAATTGAAAATGTTAATCATAATATTTTCAAGCATTTTTTCAACTTCTTCAAAAGTCAAATAATATCTCATACTGTTTTGGCTCATTTCTATTGCAGAAGTTGCAACACCGCCAGCATTTGAAGCTTTTGCAGGTGCAACAAGTATATTATTTGCAAGGAAATATTCTGTAGCTTCTTTTGTACAAGGCATATTTGCACCTTCGCCGATTGCTATAACGCCGTTTGCAATAAGTTTTTTGGCATCTTCAATAGTTATTTCATTTTGAGTCGCGCAAGGCAATGCAATATCTGCTTTTATTCCCCAGATTGCCGAACTTTCCAGATATTGTGCGTGAGAGTGAATATTTTTGTATTCAGAAATTCTTCCTCGATTTACTTCTTTGATTTGTTTGATTAATTCCAAATCAATTCCGTTTTCATCATAAATACATCCTTGTGAGTCACTCATTGCAACAACTTTTACACCCATTTCCTGAGCCTTTCTGCAAGCATAGATAGCAACATTGCCTGAACCTGAAATTACAGCAATTTTGCCTGCTAAAGATTGTTCGTTAGCGTTAAGCATTTCTCTCATAAAATACATAAGTCCGTAGCCTGTAGCCTCTTTTCTCGCTAAAGAACCGCCGTATGATAAGCCTTTCCCAGTTAATACACCGCCTTCGTATGCATCTTTAATTCTTTTATATTGACCGAACAAATAGCCGATTTCTCTTTCACCAACTCCGATATCACCAGCAGGAACATCCACATCCTGCCCGATATGCCTTTGAAGTTCTGTCATAAAGCTCTGGCAAAATCTCATAATTTCATTATCGGATTTACCTTTAGGGTCGAAATCACTTCCACCTTTGCCGCCGCCAATCGGCAAACCTGTCAATGCATTTTTAAAGATTTGTTCAAACCCCAAAAATTTCATAATACTTTGATTTACGCTCGGGTGAAATCTTAAACCGCCTTTATATGGTCCGATAAGACTGCTGTATTGTACCCTGTAGCCTCTGTGGACAATTGTCTGCCCCGCATCGTTTACGTAAGGAACTCTGAATGTAATAAGTCTTTCGGGTTCTACCATTCTTTCTAAAAGTGCCATTTGTTCATATTCGTTATGTTTCTCCACTACAGGTTCAAGAGTGCTTAAAACCTCTTCTACTGCTTGAATAAATTCTTTTTCATGTTCATTTTTTGTTTTTACTTCGTTTAAAACTTTTTCTAAATATCTGTTCATAATAATCCTCTTTTTTCTTTATTATACACAATTGATTTTTTTTGTATATCGTTTATAATGTGGAAAAGGAGTGTAAATTATGTTAGAAAAATTAGAAAAATTACAATTGGTATGGTTAGCGGTTATATTAGCATTAGGACTTGTTATTGCTGTTAAAGCCGGTACAAAATCAATGTCAAATGACAAAATTACTGTGACAGGCTCTGCCTACGAGATTGTAAAATCAGATTCTGCACGATTAGAGTTTGAATTGACAACCCGCACACCTGATAAACAAAGTGCTTATAATAAAGCAAAAACTCAACTGCCTGTTATTATGAAATATCTGGAAGAAAAAGGTATAACTGATGTCGAAGTCAGAGCCGCAAGCGGTTATAATACTTACAGATATAATGCAAACGGAAATTCAACAGGAGAAGTTTTATACTACAATTTCTCCCAGCCGATTATCATTAAATCCAATGATGTTCAAAAAATAAAAGACATATCAGTTGATATTCAAAGTCTTTTGGATAAAGGAATTGATATCCAAGTAATGCAGCCTGAGTTTTTCTATTCACAGCTTGCAGATTTAAAAGTTAAATTGCTTCAAGAAGCAACTACAGATGCAAAGGATAGAGCAACGGCAATGCTTAAGGCTACTCATAACAGACCAGGTAAAATTCAATCTGTACAAATGGGAGTTTTCCAAATTACACCTGTGGACTCTACAAATGTTTCAGATATGGGTATAAATGATACAACTACAGTTGATAAAAAAGTTACTGCTGTTGCAAATGTTGTATTCCGAATTAAATAGGAGAAATATGAAAAAGATTTTAATTTGTATAGTTTTGTGTGCGGTTACATTACCAACACTTGCTTATGCACCGCCTATTGCACCAGTTATTAATGTTCATGATACTCAGATGATTAGAGAGCAAAAGTTCAGGCGTGAAGAAATTAATGATTATAAAGAGGTTCAGGAAGAAAAAGAACGTTTTGAAAAACGTAATAGAGTCGAAACTCCTGTTGTTGAAAAACGTATAATCAATAAAGAGCCTGAATTGATTGATGAAAATGGACAAATAAGAATTAAATATTAATTGCTCATCCCTGCTCTGTAACCGCACAAGCTATATACAGCAGGCAGTGCTTTATCTACTTGTAGTTTGTCTGCAATTGGTACTTTTGTTACAACTAAAATTCCAATTGCATCATCAATGTTTGCAATAGAATCTTTTAGGGTGAGTTTTCTATCGGGAATTTTATCATAAGGATCATTTATAATATTTGCTAGTTTTGATGCCAAAAACATGCCGCCAATAAGACCTGTTATTGCGCTTAATGCTTTAAAAGGTGTATTGTTGAAATTTTTTGATTTGGTAGTGAGAGAAAATAAACTAGCTGTTAATAATGTTGGTATAGTAGCGTTTAAGAATTGAAAAACTCCTTCATGCATTTTTTGTTTACGATGTTCTTTTTTACCTGTAATTATACCAGTGCAAAGGCCGCCAAGAATTGCTCCAGAACTTAACATTAACATTTCTTTGGTATTGTATTTGAGTTTAAAAATATTTGTTTTCTGCTTTTTTGCAATAAAAAGCATGGGCAGTATAGTTCCCGCAATTGCACCTGCTGCAACTTTATATTTTGCAGAAGAAGAATCAACAGGTTCTTTCCTGTGGTTTCTGTAAGTCCTTATATCGTATTCAATTCTTGAACTTTTTATTGGTGAAATCATGATATATAATTATAATGCACAAAAGTAAAAAAATTTGCTAGTGTTTTGGGTTAGTTGGTCCTTCAGGTGAAATTTTTTCTTTCCATGCTTTAATGATTCTGTTTGAAATTGTTTTCCTGTCAGCTTCAGAGTATTTGTCATAATCTTTTGGCATGTGAAAATAATTCCAAGCAGCACGGATATGTTCCTCTGTATCGAGCGGATATTTTTATTAACGTTATCGGCAAATTTAACATTGCCATATTTATTTATGCCTGTATTAGGGTTTATATCATTGCGTTTTTCCATAATCTTTATTATAACAATTAAGTCTGAATATTCATTGATATTTTTACTTAGTAAATTTATACATAAAAAACAAGGCTTTAAGCCTTGTTTCTAAATGGTTGCGGGAGCTGGATTTGAACCAACGACCTTCGGGTTATGAGCCCGACGAGCTACCAGACTGCTCCATCCCGCGATATTTAATTACAATTCATTATAAAACGCTGAAAATGTAAAATCAAGTATTTTTTATAAAAAAAACGGACATCTTTTAAATGCCCGTTTTTTTAATTGAGTTTATCTTATTTTTTCAGTGATTCACGGAAGTTATCTTTGTATTTGTCAGCAACTGTTGCTTTTTCTGAACCTTTGTTTACGATTTTTACATCGCCTTGAAGATTTGCCTGATCAGTTACTGTCAAATTTTTTCCAGTATTAAGGATTACTGCAGGTGTTGCGTTAATAGCTCCTGTTACAGTCATATCACCGACTTTGTTATAAATTTCAGCTTGTTTGTTTGATGTCATTGTACCATCGTATTTCAATCCATTTTCACCAGTAATGTTTTTGATTAAGATAGTACCGCCATTATTAGCATCTGCGCTGAATGTTGATTTTACATCAATACCATCACCTTGTGCTCTTGATGCAGCATATGTCATATCAGTACCTGTGTTATGAATTTTACCGCCAAGGATTAAGCTGCCTTCGTTGCCAAGGATATTTAATCTGCCATTGTGAGTAATTTCACCATTTACAGTCATATCGCCTGATCCGTTGTTTTTGATGTTAATGTCACTGCCGTTAATAGTAGCATCTACAGTCATAGCGTTTCCACCTGTGCTGGTTTTAGCTCTATCTTCATCAGCATTTCTGTTAATAATACCGATTGTACCATTGCCATTTTGAGTAATTGTACCTGCAACATTCATATTACCTGTATAATTATTAATAGCAATTTCGCCATCATTTGTAACTGTACCATTAAGGTTCATGCCAACACCATTTTTAGCTCCTGAACCATTGTGTTTGATAGCCAGATTTCCTGCTTCATTTGAAATTACACTGTCAGCACTTGTTGTAATACCTGTAGAAGCACCTCTGGATAGTACATATAAATTTCCTGCACCTTCATTATTTAATGTGCCGTTAATTGTTGCGTGACCAGCATCATTGTAAAGGTAGAGGTATCCTGTATCATTATTAACAGTACCGTTAAGTGTTAAACCGTTAGTACCTGTTGAGTTAACAAGTTTAATGTTACCTTCGTTATTAACAGTAGCACCGATTGTTAGGGCAGTACCTTTATCTTTGTTGATAATACCAATGTTTCCAATATTATTAATTTCACCATTAACTGTAGCTGCACCTGCAAGGTTGTTAATAGCAACTTCACCTTCATTTGTGATAGTGCCGTTAAGTTCCATACCACCAGCTGATTCGTTTTTAATAGCAACATTGCCATTGCCGTTGGTAATTGTATTAGCAGTAGTTGTAGTTAATTTACCTGTTCCTTCGTTCATAACAACTACGTTACCGTTTTCAACTTCAATAGCTCCTTTAAGTGCAGCATTTCCAGCTTTGTTATGAACCAAAACGCCTTGACCAGCTTTAACAGTTCCACCGATTTCCATACCTTGAGTTCCAGAGTTTCTCAAAGAAACAGAATCTCTTGCGTTAGCTTTGCCTAAGAATGCAAGTTTGCCATTTTCGTTAACAATTCTTACGCTTGATGTATCGTCATTACCTACATTGCCTGTAATATTCATTCCGCCGTTGCCTCTGTTAACAATATCTGTTTTGCCTTGAGACACTGCCGTACCTGCAAATTTTAATGTTCCGCCGTTATTTACAATTTCTAAGTTTCTGTCTGTTGTGATATTAGCGTTAGTTTGAACATCCATGCCGCCTTTACTTGATAATGATAAGTCTGCATTTTTATTTGTTAATTTACCTGATACATTAAGTGCACTTGCTGTATTGTTATTGTAAACATTTAATTTACCGTTAGCTGCAATAGTGCCTGCAACTTGCAAGCCGTTAGAACCATGGTTAGTGATAGCAGTTTCAGTATTGTTCAGGGCTGCAATTTTTCCTGTAATGTTGATACCGCCTTTATTTGCCGTATTAACATCAGCACCTGATTTAATAACTATACGGCCGTCATTATTGGCGATTAAATTTGAACCAGCTATAATTGAACCATCGGTATTTACAAGTTGATTAAATATAGCATTAGCTTGCTCTTTGTCGCTTAATAAATTTACACCGTTATAACCATTAACGATTGTACCAGAGATATCTACTTGAGAACCGCGAATATCAACACCGTTTCTAGCAAGAATTTTACCTTGGATATCAACAGCTGCGTTGCCGCCATAATTGTTACCTGCGCCGTTTCTCATTGTTGAGATGTTATTAATTGTTGTAAAGTTTTGATTGTTGTATTCAGTATGCATTTTATCGAAATTTGTTTGTGTTGGAGTTACAACTGACAATGTTCCGACGTTTAATACACCTGATGCGCCGACAACCATACCTTTTGGAGAAATAAATACGGCATGACCAGTTCCGTCACTTTTTAGTGCGTTTAATAAACCATCAATTCTAACTTGGTTATTAACGAGGTTGATAAATGTATTTAAATCTCTTATTTCACCGTTTTTATTGAATTCATAAATCAATTTTGCAATGTCGCCTGAACCAAGGTTAAATTGGTCATAATATCTGTAACCGACATCTCCATTAGCTTGTTCTGGTTTAATGTCAAAAGAGCCAGATCCGCCATTAGTAATGCCGCTAATGTTGGATACAGCGTGTGCTCCAGAAACAGACATTACCGTCGCAATTGCTGCAACAATCAACTGTTTTTTGTTCATAAGATATACTCCTTTATTTAGTATTATTCTTTATATTTTATCATAAAATTATAAATGGCAGAAAAAAATATTTTTTGCCATAATGTAACAAAATATTAATTGGTTTTAGAACATATAATCTCCTTTTATATTTGCATTAGCCATGCTAATGCTTGATATTGCACATATTATATATAACGTATATATTTAATACAAAATTTACTTATTCGGAAATTTTTTTACAAATCTTAATCTTTATCCCCTAAATACTCCCCAGGCTTTGATTGTATCTCTTTGGTATTTTATTAAATAGTATTTATCTTTTGGGTTGTATTCAATATCAGCTTCCATATAAATTTTCGGTTCATCTGCAGGCATTCCGACTTTTGCACGTTTTTTATTTGTATTTTTTCTGGCTTTATTTTCTTTTTTCTGTTGTTTTTTTACTGTTTTGTTATTTTGGCGAGACTGTTCAGTTGCATCTTCTTCTATTTTTATTACAGGAATAATAGCACGCGGGATTTTTGACTGCATCAGAACAAGGAATTCCCTGTTATCTGATAATGCAAGTTCGTAGTAACCTGGGTTAATAACACCTCCATCATTATCATAAAGCGGGTCAGGAATTATTATTGTAGGATAATCAGAATCTTTTAAAGCATATTTAAATATTGCCTGCGAACCTAAAAAGTAATTTGATGTTTCTTGCGGTTCTTGCGGGTATGGTCTTATATTAGGATGAGTTAAAACGTTTTCGACAAATATTCCTTCAAGCATAGTTATAACCTGTGTATTAAAGTTTTAATTATATTTTGCATTTCGGCAAAATTTTTATCAAGAGCATGCTCTCCGCCAATAAAAATTAATGACATGTATTTTTGGGAGTTTCCGAGGTTATTTTCTTTTAATAAAAGCCTGTAATTTTCGCGCATAAGTCTTTTGAGTCTATTTCTTTTTACTGCGCGTTTATGAGTTTTTTTACTAACAACAAAACCGACACGGGTATCCGTGTCAGCATCTTTTTTAAATATTCCTGCAAACAAAGTTACTCCGCCCATATGGGTGGAGTTTTTAACTCTGTATGTCGCATTGAAAGCGGATTTGTTTTTTAATCTATATTGCTTAGGAAGCATAATCCGCCTTTCGGATTTCGTTACGCTCTTTTTGAGCCTGTAATAGCTAATTTATGACGACCTTTAGCACGGCGTCTGTTCAAAACTTCTTGTCCGCCAGGTGTTGCCATTCTTGCTCTAAATCCGCTTACGCGTTGTCTTTTAATTTTTGTTCCTTCTAGTGTACGTCTCATTTTTTTAATTTCCTTTTAAATTATATTTGTCGTATAATTCAAATGGTAAATAAAAAAAACTTATTAGTCAACAGATTTAGAGAGGCAGGTTAAATAATATGAACAAAAAATGTAAAATTGGGTTTATCGGATGCGGTAAAATGGCAAGTGCAATCATTAAGGGAATTATGTCTTCAGGGTTTTTGCCATCTGAAAATATTAAAGGTTCAGAAGTTAATAATGAAATTGCAGAACTTGCAAAACAAAGACTTGGTATTGATGTGATTACTGATAACAAAGAGCTTGCACATTGTTCAGATATTATTTTTATTGCTACAAAACCTAATTATGCATCTGCAGTTCTCGAAGAAATTAGTGGTGAATTATCAACTGATAAGTTGTTAGTTTCAATTTGTGCAGGTGTTTCTACTGAAAAAATTGAAAAAATTATTGGCAAGCAAAGAGTTGTGCGTGTTATGCCGAACACTCCAGCCATGGTATTAGAGGGAATGAGCGGTGTCTGCAGAGGCTCTTTTGCCACAGAAGAAGATGCTCAGTTTGTTGTGGAATTGCTTTCTAATATAGGAAAAGCAATTGAAGTAAAAGAAGAACAAATTGATATTGTAACAGCTATTTCAGGTTCAGGACCTGCATTTTTCTATAAAGTTATGGAAGACATGGCGCGTGCTGGAGAAAAACTTGGATTGAATTATGAGAAATCATTAATGCTTGCAGTTCAAACTGCAATTGGTTCAGCCAAAATGATTACTAAAAGGGGTGAAATTCCTGTTCAAACATTAATAGATAATGTTGCAACGAAAGGCGGATGTACATTTGTAGGAATTACGGTTATGAACGAGGAAAATTCAGAAAAGTTGTTTTATGACGTAATTGAGCAAACTGCAAAAAAAGCTAACGAGCTAGGGAAATAAAGTCTGTCAGGGACATGACTTTAACCTTTCCCATAAGTCCTTGATTTAAACCTAAAATACAGGCAGGACAAGTTGTAATTACATAATCCGCGCCTGTATTTATTATATTCTGAGCTTTTTTCTTGGAAATAGCCATTGAGATTTTATGATTTTTAATCGCAAATTCGCCTGCAAAACCGCAGCAGTCATCATAATTCTCCATTTCTATGTATTCCACATTCTCGCAATTTGCAAGTAAAGGTTTTAAGAAATCATCGCTTTCAAGGTGGCATGGTTTATGGAAAGTTACTTTTATTGGTTTTGGAAATTTGAACTTCATGTTTTGTTTTACTAAAAGTTCACCGAGGCTGATAAATTTTGCATCAATGTATTCCTTTAGTGTGCTTTCACAGCTTGCGCAATCTGTCAAGATATAATCAAATTCGCAATCTGCCATTTTTATGTTGTGTTGTTTTAGTTCTTCAAATCTTTCAAGGTTTCCGCTTGATAAAAACGGAACGCCGCAGCATTCAAAATCTTTTTCGATAATTTCAATATCAGGTATTTTTTCTAAAATTCTGTTTTGAAAAAGATTATTTACGCATCCTCTGAAGTATAAAAGTTTTAACGTGCCAGACGTTTTTAATTTTGGAGTTAGACGTTTTATTCTCAACAATTTTGATTGTAAAAAGAAATAGATTTTACCCCAAATAGTATTTTTCGTATATTCATATTTTGCTGTTTCAAAGATTTTGCAAACATCGATTGAACTCGGGCAAAAATCTTTGCACTTTCCGCATTTTAAGCATAAATTCAAATATTTGTTAATATTTTTGTTTAATTTAAGGTCGCCTTTCAAAACCCCGTCGAGCATAACAAATTTTCCGCGCGATACGGCACAATCGTTTCCCGTTTCTTTGTAAACGGGGCAGACAGATTGGCAGAGTCCGCATTTGGAGCATTTGTTAATTTCATCTTTGAAGTCTTTCAGCATAACATAATAATATCACAGAAATTACCAGGGATAATCGTCTTTGATTTCCCAGTTATCATATTTAATTAATGCGGCACATCCAGTCTTGTTTGATTTATTACATACTTTTTTTAAATCATCTCTTGTGCAATTTTTATATTTTTTTACAATAGTGCCATCACCAAATGGAGCAAGTGGATAGTAGTTTATATCATCATTTTTGTCAATACTCCATTTACCGAAGAAGAAAAATTGGTCTCGTCCGATTTTATTTGGTCCGCTATTGCAATTTATATCATATAGTACACTAAAACTAACGCCAGGTACACCTATTCCTGCGTCTGCACTATTACCTGTAACATGTATACCCATACAGCTTCCGTCTTGAAATAAAACGCGCATTCTTGTATTTTCCAGTTGGGATATTTTTGCGCTGCATTTGCGCCCGCTCATACTCATATCACAAATAGCCGCAGGGTTCATATATTTATACAGGTGCTCGGTAAAAAATGGTATGTTTCGGGTACTATCTTGAAAACTGCCTGCTTCTATATGATTCCAAGTTGATATATCACCATGTTCTGTTTCAGAAAATAGCAAGGCTTGAGCATAGTTAGAGTAAAACTTTTTTAATTTGACTGCACTTACTTTCTTTTGATAATTCCCAACAAGTGTTGGTATAGTCATTGCTGCAACAACCCCTATAATCCCTAATGTAATAAGAGTTTCAGCTAATGTGAAACCTTCGGGGGGGGGGCAATTCTAAGCTTTTTCATAATAAATACCTCCATTTTTTATACTATTGCTCCGTGTGAAGCATCTTGAACATTTTTTGCATATTTGGCAAGGTAACCTGATTTAACTTTTGGCTCAAATGGTTTTAAATTTTTACGGCGTTTTTCAAGTTCTGCATCATAAACCAAAAGTTCTATTGAACGATTCGGGATATCGATTTTTATCTTATCGCCATTTTGAATTAGCGCAATTTCACCGCCGTTTGCAGCTTCAGGACAAATGTGTCCTACACATATTCCTCTTGTTGCGCCTGAAAATCTGCCATCTGTTATAAGCGCGCATTTTTTACCTAAACCTTTGCCTGTCAAAAGTGATGTCGGAGCCAGCATTTCGCGCATGCCTGGGCCGCCTTTCGGGCCTTCATAACGAATTACGATAACATCACCTTCTTTGATTTCGTCATTTTCTAACGCTGACATGGCATCTTCTTCCGAGTCGAACGTTTTTGCAATTCCCTCAAATGAATAACACTCTGGAGCAACGCCTGATGTTTTGATTACACAACCGTCTTTTGCAAGGTTTCCGTATAAAACCGCAAGACCTGCCTGTGTGTATGTTGATTTGTCATAATCAGGTATGATTTCTTTATTTCTGTATGCTGAATTTTCGTCACCAAGAGCCTGCATAAGCGCAGGAATTCCGCCGGCATTATGAAAATCTGTCATAGTAAGTGTTGATGACGGGTTAATTTTTACAATCTGATGAACTTTTTGGCTTAATTCTTCAAAATCTTTCAATGTAATATCAATCCCGCCTGCGTTTGCGATTGCCAGAATATGCAGGAAAGTGTTTGTAGAACCGCCGAGTGCAAGGTCTGCTGTAATTGTTTTTCTAAGGCTTTCGCGAGTTATAATGTCTGACGGTTTGATATCATTTTTTACAAGTTCTAAAATTTCCATACCGCTTTCAAAAGCTATACGGCGTTTTTGAGCAGAAACAGCGGATGCTGTAGAGCAATAAGGCAGACTCATTCCCATAACTTCAGTTAAACATGCCATTGTATTTGCCGTGTACATTCCCTGACAGGCGCCTGCAGAAGGGCATGAAGCTTCTTCCATACTGAGAAGTTCATCCTCTGTAATTTCGCCTTTTCTGAATTTCCCGACAGCTTCAAATGAACCCGTAACCATAGTTAATTTATGGTGGTTTGCACATTCTCCGTCAAGCATGGGCCCTGCCGTGACAATTATTGCAGGAATATTTAAACGTAATGCGCCGATAAGCATTCCAGGAGTAATTTTATCACAGTTAGAAAGTAAAACAATCCCATCCAATTGGTGAGCTGCAGCAACACTTTCTACACAATCTGCAATTAAATCTCGCGACGGAAGCGAATATCGCATTCCGCAGTGACCCATCGCAATTCCATCACATATCGCGGGAACTCCGAAAATAAAAGACTGACCGCCTGCCGTATGGATGCCTTTTTCAATCTGGCGTTCTAAATCGCGCATTCCAATATGTCCTGGAACTAAATCCGAAAATGAACTTGCAATACCGATAAATGGTGCTTTCATATTTTTTCGGCTTACTCCCGTTGCCATGAGAAGTCCGCGGTGTGGAGTTCTTGCTATACCTGATTTTATGTTATCGCTTTTCATAATTTATAATATTCCATTCCTCATCCCATTCGATATACCCGTTTATATCAATATTATGGTATTTGTAAGGGTTGTTTATGTATTCGGGATTAAATAAATTTTCTTTTGCAAGTCGTTTGATTATGTCGGGCAAAAGACTTGTGCTTCCTGCAAGAGTACCCTCTTTTGAAGTTGCTTTTAAACCGTCATAGTAAACTTTTTCATCTGCAAAAGTAAATTCTTTTAATTCGCTTTTTGTACAAGGCAGACAGTCGCTTATCAAAATAACTTTGTCTTTCACTTTAAAAACAAGTTTTAAAGCATCGTCAGAAACGTGAATTCCGTCTGCAATAATTTCTGTATAAATATCGTTGATAAGTGCTGATAGTGCAGTTGAACTTCCTCGATGAGTAATTCCTGACATTGCATTAAAAAGATGTGTGACGCCCGTACAGCCTGTCAAATTCCCGCCTGTGCAGTGACCTGCCTGAACTTTTATTCCTTTTTGATTTAGATAATCAACTAAACCTTCATCATTTTCGGGAGCGAGGGTGACAATTTTTATAAAATCATCTTCTATAAGTTTGAAATTCTCAACGGTCGGTTTGAGAAAATATTTGGAATTGTGAATCCCTTTTTTTTCGGGGTTTAAGAAAATTCCCTCAAGATGAATGCCGAGAATACGCGCCATATCAGGCGTTTGCTTTTTAGAAGCTTCTTTTATTACAGAAATTGCGTGTTTTGTATTTTCAACGCTGTCGGTTACAATTGTCGGGAAGATTCCGCCAATACCATATTTCAAAATTTCTTTTGACAAAAATAAAACATCATCAACAGATGCAGTATTGAAATCAATACCGAAACATCCGTGAAAATGCTGTTCTATTAATAATTTAGTTCTCAAATTACGCTTCCTTCAAAAACTTTTCTTGCTTCCTCGCGGTCGTCAAAGTGAATTGTTTTGTCTTTCAATATTTGGTAATCTTCGTGACCTTTGCCTGCAATTACGACAACATCATTGTTGCTTGCAACTGTTTTCAAAAGTCCGATTGCTGTGCCCCTATCAGCTTCTACAATTACGTTTTCGGTATTGATTGATTTTAAACCAGAAATAATATCTGTTATAATAATTTGCGGGTCTTCCGAACGAGGATTATCGCTTGTTATTACAATTTTATCAGCAAGTTTTTCTGCTATAGAGCCCATTTTGGGACGTTTTGTTGCATCTCTGTCGCCGCCGCATCCGAAAAGGCAGATTAATTTCCCGTCAGATGGTGTGATTTCTCTAGCTGATTTTAAAACATTTTCCAAACCGTCAGGAGTATGAGCATAATCAACGATTACGAGCGGTTTTTTTACAACAGCTTCAAATCTTCCTGCAACACCTTTAACGTTTTGCAAAGCTTTTAGGGCAACTTCAATATCAATTCCCATAGCAAGTGATGCAGTGACTGCTGCAAGTACATTATAAACGCTGAACATACCGTTCATGTGAAGATTAACTCTATGTTCGCGCCCGTTTTCTGTTAATGTAAATTCTGCACCGTTAAGTGAGAAATTAATATCTTTAGCTGTTACAGAGGCATTGTTTTTAACACCATATGTATACTTTTTTACTTCTTCTGGAACAACACTTAAAAATCTTTCGGCATAAGCATCATCTGCGTTGATTACAGCAAAATCTTCTTCTTTAAGTTTTTTGAATAGCAAAGCTTTTGCCTCAAAATAATTGTCCATTGTAATATGATAATCAAGATGGTCTTGTGTAAGGTTAGTTAAAACAGCACCGTTAAAACGGCAGCCGCCGACACGATTTTGTTCAAGAGCGTGAGAACTGACTTCCATTACAACATTGTCGATTTTTTCAACATCTTTAATCATTCTCAGTGTTGCCTGAAGCTCAGGAGCTTGGGGAGTTGTATGTTTTGCATCTCTGTATTCGCCATTAGAACTTAATTTGTATCCTAATGTTCCAATAAGTGCGCATTTTTGTTCGTTTTCTTCAAAGATTTTTTGGATTAGATGAGTAACGGTTGTCTTTCCGTTAGTGCCTGTAATACCTATGAGATTAATTCCTTTTGACGGGCTTGAATAGAATCTGTCTGCAATATCAGCGATTTTTCTGCGTGTGGATGAAACAATTACTTGAGGGATTTTTGTATCCTCAACTGGTCTTTCTGCTAAAAGTGCGTTTGCTCCGTTTTCAATAGCCATTTTTGCAAATTCATGTCCGTCAGTATGTTCGCCGACTAAACAAACGAATATGTCGCCTTTTTTTGTTGTTTTGGAATTGTATGAAATTCCTGTTATATCTATATTTTTAAAATTTATAAGGTCTTTGTAATCTAAATATTCAATTAGTTCGTCTAGTTTCATTTATTGTTTCTCCTTAGTAGTAATTTTGTCAGGTTTTAAATTCATAATCCTTGCCACTTGTGTTGCAACTTCCTTGAATACAGGAGCAGCAACTGTACTTCCCCAAATTGCGCCCTCTTTCGGGCTATCCACAATTACGTAAATCAATACCTGAGGATCAGATGCAGGCAGGTAGCCGATTGATGATGTATACAAATATGATGAGTAGCCAGGGCCGTTTTTGTTAGGTTTTCTTGAAGTTCCTGTTTTTTCAGCAATTTTATACCTGTCCATTTTTACTTCTGATTTGCTGTTTTCAATACTTGCAACAAGAAGTCTTGTTACAGCTTGTGCAGTTTCTGGTTTTATTACTTGGGTGTAATGTATTTTATTATCATATTCTTCCTGAGAATATTTAATGATATGTGGAGTAACCCTAACACCGTTGTTTGCGATAGCCTGAACAGCCGAAATCATCTGCATTGCAGTAACGGATGTTCCGTAACCATATGCCATTGTGGCATGAATACCTTGATCCCAGTGTGCCCAGTATGGGAGTAAGCCGCTAGATTCTCCTGGCAAATCTATTCCAGTTTTGTTTCCGTAACCGAATTTTTTGAGAACTCCATAAAATTCCATAGGAGACATCATTTTGGCAACATTGATAGAGCCAATGTTACTTGAATGTTCGAATAGATATTCAAGCGTAATCATACCAGGGTGCGGGTGAATATGGTAATCATGGTTTTTAATTTCCCATTTCCCAATTTTCATTTTACCTGTATCAAGAACTTTTGAGTGTTCATTTATTTTACCCAAATCCATAGCAGAGGCTACAGTAATGGTTTTAAAAGTTGAACCTGGCGGGAAAACGTCTGTTAATGTCCAGTTTTTCAACTGTGTTTGGGTTGCTTTTTTATAATTATTCGGGTCAAAAGTAGGATAGACAGCGTACGCTAATATTTCACCGTTTTTAGGATTCATAACAATTACAGAGCCGCCGTCTGCTCTTGTTTCATTAACTTTTTTCTCGATTTCTTTTTCACAAATATGCTGAATTGCTGCATCAATAGTTAAAGTTACGTTTTCACCCTTAGGATTCATAGTCGTTGCAACAGGGTCAGTTGTAAAGTCATAGATAATTTTACCGTCACGAGTTTTTTGAAACTTAACAGTATTAATAACATGTTCAAGTCTATCTTTTGCTGTATATTCAATTCCATTTGCAATATCTGCATCAAAGTTATAATACCCTAAAACATGTGCTGCAAGAGTCCCTTGAGGATATTCGCGTGTGTTTTTCTTCCCTAAGCTTATTTCTCTCAAATGAAGTTTTGAAATCTCTTTTGCTGCACTTCTATCTATATCTTTTTTTAAAGTAATTACAGGGCCAGGTTTTTTGAGTTTTTGCAGTAATTGGTTTTTAGGCATTTTTAAAATCGGAGAAAGTATTTTAGCAAGTTCTTCTGGTGTATGGTCATAATCTGCAGGGTGTGCGTACACATCAGAATAGACCTTGTCTGTTGCAAGTTTTATACCGTTTCTGTCATAAATATCACCGCGCATTGAAAAAATTCTGCCTACTCGCTGGCTTCTTGCTTTTGCTCTGTATTTTTTGAGATCAATAACTTGAATAAAAAATAAATATATTATCAGTAGAACCATAAATCCAGCAAAAAGTATTGTCAAAGTACTGATTGTTTTATCTAAAGTTCTGCTTCTTTTTTCCAGTTCATTTTCCGATTTATTTTTTAATCTTTCCCTCAAATTCAATCCCTCTTTTATAAATATTTTAGCACAAGGAAGGTGAAAAGAATTAAATATTAAAGATTTTTAAGATTAATCTACAGAGAAGATTTCTCGTATGTCATCCATTGTAAGTGATTTCACAATATTTCTGTCGACTGAAATTACGCTGTCAACAAGATTTCTTTTAACAGTTTTAAGTTTCTGTATTTTTTCTTCAACGGTATTTTTTGTAATAAGTCTGTATACAAATACTTTTTTAGTCTGCCCTATACGATAAGCACGGTCAGTCGCCTGATCTTCAACAGCAGGATTCCACCAAGGGTCGTAATGGATTACATAATCAGCTCCAGTGAGGTTCAAGCCAGTTCCTCCTGCTTTCAAACTAATTAAGAAAATTGGAATTGACGGAGTTGAATTAAAACGTTCAACTGCGCCCTGTCTGTCTTTTGTCTTACCTGTCAAATATTCGTAAGGAATGCCCTCACGTTCTAACCAGCCTTTAATTAAATCCAGCATATCTACAAACTGGCTGAACAACAGAATTCTATGTCCCTCGCCAATAATTTCTTCAAGCATTGTTTTAAGTTTTTCAAATTTGCCTGATTTCATTATATTTTTAACGTTTTCTTTGTCATAAAGCCGCGGGTGACAGCAGATTTGACGCAATCTTAATAATGCCGAGAAAATAGACAATCTGCTTTTTTCAAGACCGTTTTGTTCAATAGATTTAAACAATTCTTCCTTAGTGCTGTCCAGAACTTGCAGATAAAAATCTCTCTGCTCGTCTGTAAGTTCGCAGTATGCAATGTTTTCAACCTTATCAGGCAAATCTTTTGCAACATCGCGTTTCATACGGCGAAGGATAAACGGATAAATTTGTAATTTCAAACGTTTTTCAACAGTTTTGTCCTGACGTTCCATAATCGGGTTAACATAACGTGAGTTAAAATCGGCAACGCTGAACAAAAATCCAGGCATAAGAAAATCAAATACTGACCAGAGTTCTTCAAGTTTGTTTTCAATCGGTGTGCCTGATAATGCCAGTTTGTGTGATGCCTGCAATTTTTTTACAGCTTGTGCGGTTTGCGACATTGCGTTTTTAATATTCTGCGATTCATCTAAGATTACATATCTGAAATTGTATTCTTTAAGTTTTGCAATATCACGGCGGACAAGTGCATAGCTAGTGATTACAACATCATGATTTGGAATTTCTTTAAAGAACTGTTTTCGTTCAACTCCTGAAAGTTTCATACAGCTTAATGTCGGTGCAAATTTC
The DNA here is from genome assembly GCA_948964545.1 of uncultured bacterium. Taxonomy (GTDB): domain Bacteria; phylum Cyanobacteriota; class Vampirovibrionia; order Gastranaerophilales; family Gastranaerophilaceae; genus Stercorousia. Next base: position 76,013 of record CAREDV010000002.1, read on the forward strand.
TGAATTTCTGATTCCCAGTTAAATACAACTGTTGTCGGACAAATTACAAGTGTCGGCATAGGGCCGTCTTCTTCTTTAGCTTTTTGAATAACAGCAAGTGCCTGTAAGGTTTTACCAAGCCCCATATCGTCAGCCAGAATGCCGTTAAGGCCGTATTTATACATAAACCACAGCCATCCAAAACCCTTTGTCTGATATTCGCGGAATTCTGCATTAATGCCTTCAGGAAGTGTCAAATCTTCTGATGTTGAGAATGTTGACATTTGTTTCCAGAAATTTTCAAATTCTTCACTCAATATAAGTTCAACATTAAGGTTTTTAAGTTCGTTAATTAGACCTGCGCGGTATGTTTTAACTATATATTTATTATCATTATTTCTATAAACATCAAATGAGTTAAACGCACGCATAATAGCATAAATGTCTTGAGCAGGATATTCAACAAATCCCAAACTTCTGATTCTGCTATATTTTTCACCGCTTTGGATTGTGTCATAAACTTCGTCGAACTCAATAATTTCTTCCCCTGCCTGTCCATATAAGAAGATTTCAAAACTATCCTGTGAGTCTTCTGAGAAGCCAATTTTTGCACAAAGTTTGAAAGGATTATCCATAAGTTTAAAAAAGTTCATATCGTCTTTTTCAACAAACTTCCAGCCGTCGCCTGCCTGATTAATATAATAATTGTAAAAATCAATTGCATTTTCTTTTTCTAGTGCAAGGTTGTTTGTCTGCATAGGAACAAATTTGCATGCAAGAAGCATTGCGTATGCTTCTTGTTCATGTTTTGGATTTCTTTTAATCCAGTAAACTAAATCTTCACCCGATTTTTTGATAGTTATATATGGAGCTTTTTCCGCAGTAGATTTTGAATATGGAACAATTACTCCGTCATAGTCAAATTCAAGAGATGCTTTTAAAGATTGATCGTAATCAATTCCTAATGTCACAACATTTAATGGCGGACGTTCAGTTAGCATAAGCTGGCTGATATTATCAGCAATTTCAACATCCATTATCTCTTGAAGTTTCGGTAGTTCTTCATAAATAAATTTTCCGCCGTCAGCATCTTTCAAATCAGTAAATGAAGATTTTAGAATATTTTGAGGCAATGAATTCATTGCGATATTTGTCGGGAAAATTAAATTTTTATATCTGCCCCATTTTAGGTGACGTGAAAAATATCTTACTTCTTCTAAAGGATAAACATCATTTTTATCAGGTCTTTTCCATTCAAGTGACAATAGTATTGTTCCTTGTGCGCCTGTATTAACGTTTAATACAAGTTTCCATTCTTCATTGGTAAATTTTAAGCGTTCTTTTGTTTTTTCATCCAAAACCTCATCTGCTTTAGAAAGAAGTGTGAAAAGCGGGCCGAATTTTGTAATTGGAATATCATACCAGCCTGCTTTTTTGTCCTGTCTGGAAACAGTCAAAAGCTGTTGGAATATTGCAACTTCAACTTTTTGAGAGTTATTAAGTTCAAAAGTCTTGTCTAGCTTTTGCGCTTCAATTAAAGCTCTCAATATAGGTTCAATTTGTCTTACAACCTTGCCTGTTTCTCTTGAACGAACCAGTATGGAGAAAAAGTTTGCTTTACGTTTTGAATTAAAATGGAAAATATAATTACCTAAAGGAGTGTCGGTTAAAGCTGTATTTTCGTCAGGAAAGTCAAATTCCATGCCGAACTTTGTTTCAAGCCAATCCTCATAAGCATGCTCATCAATTGCTTTAAGAGCAACAGCAACCGCATGTTTGCACCATTCTTCTTTTAACGGGCAATTGCAGCGTGCTTCAACTTTATTTTTCTTAAATATAAGGTCAGTATTATAGTGGTCTTGGAAGTTACCCTTAACTTTCCCCATATAAAAATTTTTCTCAGGATAAGTATCGAACACCATATCTTTCAAATGGTATTCATATCCTCTGCGCCAGCTTCCCGCACCTGCATTTTCTTTTATAAATTTGTAATTAAATTCCTGCTGTTTAGCACTCATTAATGAGTATCTCTTTCTTTCCCTAAGGGTTTAATTTTTGGATATAGAAGAATCTATAAGCCCTTACAACACTCACATTATTACATGAATAACAAAAAAAGGCAATAGGTTAACCTAAGAAATAATTATGATAGCAATATGCAAATAATATGCCGAAAATAGCTCCCATAATAACTTCCATTGGTGTATGACCTAAAAGTTCTTTAAGCTTGCCGCCTATAGCCTGAACATCATGATTATAAAAATCGTCCATCATTTTATTCAAGCACGCAGCAGTTTTTCCTGCAGCACGTCTGACGCCAGCAGCATCATACATTGTAACCAAAGAATACCCGATTGCAATTGCAAACATTACTGATGAAAAACCTTCAATAATTCCAACTGCTGTAGAAACAGCCATTACTCCTGCTGAATGTGAACTTGGCATTCCGCCTGTAGTTGTGAAAATTTTAAAATTAATTTTTCTTGAACGGATTGTAAAGATAATAAATTTTAAAACTTGTGCAAAAAATGCTGATAAAATGCCAGCTGAAATGACTTCATAACCTGTGTTTTTAATAATTGATAACATCTAATTCCTCTTTTTGTTTAATATATCATAACAATTTACTTTTGGCAAAATGTTACGAAATTCTGATTTTGTTTAATATTTGTTCGAAAATTTCCGATTGCAGATTGTTGCGTTTTAAAATATCAAAACATTTATCTAAAAGTTCATTCAAATCTTTTTTAGATTTTTCAAGTCCATAAAGATTTACATAAGTTAATTTTTCGGCTTCTTTATCTTTGCCAAGTGTCTTGCCCATTTGTTCAAAAGTTGAAGTTACATCTAAAATATCATCTGCGATTTGAAATGCAACTCCCATAGTTTGTCCGAATTCAGTTATTTCTTTAAGCTGTTCATCTGCTGCATCAGCAATTATTGCACCTGTTCTCAATGCAAGTTTGAATAAGTCTGCAGTTTTATGAGTGTGTATATAATTCAAAATTTCAGGAAGTTGTTCGTCCTCCTGTGTTACTTCAAATTTTTCACTTTCAATGTCAACTACTTGCCCAGCTATAACTCCGTATGCACCTGCTGCGTAAAAATATTCTTCCATAATCTTGATAAGTTTTTCTGCTCCAAGATTTTTTGAATGTTTCAGGATAATTTGCGGCGCAAAACTTAGTAAAGCATCTCCTGCAAGAACTGCATTAGCTTCTCCAAAAACCATGTGGTTAGTAAGCTTGCCGCGTCTATACATATCGTTGTCCATACAAGGTAAGTCGTCATGAATTAGAGTTTGCGCATGAAGCATTTCAATTGCGCAGGCTGTTGGGATTGCATCCTCGATTTTTCCGCCAAACATTTTACAGCTTTCCAAGCACATTACAGGACGCAGTCTTTTTCCTGGCAAAGTCACTGTGTATTTCATTGCCTTAAAAATCTTTTGCGGATGGCAAATCGGCATAAATTCATTGAGTTTTTTGTCTATTAATTCTATATAATTATTCATTTTCTATATCCTTGTATATTTGCTGTTTTAAAGTGTTTCTTGCACTCTGGCGTTTCTTTTCGCTTATTTTTGCAATCTGTTTATTATGAACAACTTTTTTAGAGTATTCCTGTTTTTTCCCCTCATATTTTATGCGTTCTTTATATTCTTTTGCTTCATCAATAAATGCAAGATAGCTTTCGTAGCGCGTATCATCAATTTTATCGATATTTTCCAGAACATTACATCCGTCCTCGTTAATATGCAGACAATCTGAATATTTACATTCATCTCTGAATTTTGCAATATCTGAAAATAACAAATCAACATCAGCAGGCAAAATAAAATCAAATCTTACGTTACTGAACCCTGGTGTGTCAACGATTCTTGATGTATCGTTGATTTTTATAATTTCGCAGTGGCGTGTTGTATGAGTTCCACGCTGTGTTTTTTCACTAACCTGTTTAGTTCTTAAGTTTAAATTCGGATTTATTGCATTGATAAGACTTGATTTTCCAACGCCCGAATTCCCGCACAAAACGCTTGTTTTGCCATCAAGAAGTTTTTCAAATGCTTTAATTCCTTTATGTTCCGTTGCTGATGTGTAAACAATTCTGTAACCTAAAGTTTCATAAATATTTTTTATCTTGTTTGAAAGAAGTTTGTCCCATTTTAAATCTTCTTTATTAAAACAAAGCACTTTAGGAATATTATAATATTCTGCAAGTGCAATATAGCGGTTTAACTGGTGCAAATCCAAATCAGGTTCTTTAAGTGCTGAAACAATAATTATCTGGTCGATGTTTGCAACACTAGGTCGTTTGATAAAATTTTTCCGCGGAATGATATTTGTTATAACTCCATCTGAAAATTCAACAAAATCTCCGACTAAGATTCGTTCACGTTGTTTTTTTAAAACCTCTCTAATCTTGCATTCAAAAGTGTTTACGCCGTCATCAACGTAATAAAAATCGGAATGAATTTTGTAAATCTGTCCTTCAGCCATAAGTAAAGTTTACAGAAAACACTTTATTTTTTCAACTTTATAAAATCAGGTACTTTATTTTTTGCCATCTGCATTTGCATGTATTGAGTCTGGAGCTTTGCTTTTTCTTCTGAGTCTGCTGTTTTTGCTTTTTCGTTCATTTGAGTATAAAGTTCTTTTTCAACAGCATTCCCTTTAATGTAGACATCCATGTCTTTTCCTTTTTTAAAGGCGTTAACATTTCCCTGATAATTTATTTTTGGAGCTTTAAAGAGTGTATAAAGCCCAGCAAATCCGCCGATAAATATCATTATAAGTCCAGCCCAGATGCCGAGTCCTGTCAAGAATTTTTTGTTTGGAGAAAGCCCTTTATTTTTCTTGTTAATTTTTTCAGCTTTATTACCTAAAGTTTCGAATAAAAAGTCACCGTCCATAAGTTCAAACAGCAATCTTGCGCCCAAACCTAAACCTGCGACAAAAGTTCCCTTAACAAGCAAGGCTTTTTCACCTTTTTTTGAAATAGGGTTTGTGTCGTCTTTTTTTTGAGCTTTAAATGAATATAAGTTGTTTTGAACTGGACTTATTTTCATTATGCTCCTTTAATCATTACGCCGTTGCCGTTGTTTGCCATTTGAACAGATGTGTAGTGGCTGATTTTCTGGTCTAAAGAAACATCTTCATCTTTAACTTCTTTGTCAACTTCTTCCATAATATTAGATTTTAATTCTCTGTCACGGCTGAAAACGTCCATTTCTTTTTCGCGTGCAAATGCATTAACTTTTGTATTATACAATTTTGAGGGTAAAGTCAGCGCCATAGTTAACAAACCTGCTGCAGCACCGATTGCGCCGAGTTTCCAGCCTCTGCCTTTTGCTCCTTTTTCAATAAAACAGCTTCCTATGCCTGCTGCTGTTGCGCCCAATAATGCGCTTCCTCCAATTGACCCCCATATTGCAAGCCCTTTTTCTGTTTTTCTGTTAATCGGGTTTTCGTAACCATTCTTTGATGCTGTAAACTGCGGTTTCGGGCAGCATCTGTTAATTGCTGAAATTTGCATAATACACACTCCTTTTTTGTTTACATGATAACTCGTAAAGAAAAATTCTTGTTATTTTGTTATGCAATTGTAACAATTGTTTGAAGTTTGGAATTTTTGTGGTAATATCAGGATAAAATAAGATTATACTTTTAAAAAGGGGAAAAATATGATTTCAGTAAACGATTTAAAAACAGGTTTAACGTTACAATTAGACAATGGTCTATGGTCTGTTGTAGAATTTTTGCACGTAAAACCAGGTAAAGGAGCTGCATTCGTAAGATCAAAACTTAAAAATGTTGAAACAGGTCAAGTTGTTGAAAAAACATTCCGAGCAGGTGAAAAAGTTGCAAAAGCAATGTTAGACAGACGCGAAATGCAATACTTGTATAAAGAAGGTAACGAATATGTTATGATGGATAACGAATCTTATGAACAACTTCAGGTTACTGCTGCTCAAATCGGTGATGGTATTAAATATTTGAAAGAAAATATGGTTGTTCAAATATTGATGCATGATTCAAGAATTATTGGTATCGATTTGCCGTCACACGTTATTCTTGAAGTTACTGACACACCTCCTGCTGAAAAAGGAAATACAGCTCAAGGCGGTACAAAACCTGCAACTCTTGAAACAGGTGCTGTAGTAAACGTTCCGTTCTTTATCTCTAACGGCGACCAAATCAGAGTTGATACAAGAACTAATGAGTATTTGGACAGAGCGTAGCGCAAGCGAGCAAGACAAATTTGAAAGGTAAAATAATGAAATTTGATATTGAATACGTTGAAAAATTAGCAAAAGTTTTAGCTGACAACTCTTTGACAGAAATTTCTCTTGAAGATGGCGAGCAGGCTATTACTTTAAGAAAAGAAGTTACAGGTGTTATAGCTGCTCCTGCGGCTGTTCCAGCTTCTACACCTCAACAAGTTTCTGCCCCAGCAGAAAAATCGGCAGAAGTTAAAAAAGGAAAGCCCCTGACATCTCCAATGGTAGGTACTTTCTACAAAGCTCCGTCACCAGATGCTAAACCGTTTGTTCAAGTAGGACAGACTATTAAAGAGGGCGATGTAGTTTGTATAGTTGAAGCTATGAAGCTTATGAACGAAATTGAAGCTGAAGTTTCAGGTAAGATTGTTGAAATTTGTGTTTCAGACGGTCAGCCTGTTGAATTCGGCCAGGTTTTAATGTATGTAGAATAGATTAAAGGCGGATATTTCCGCCTTTTTTAGGGTATGAAAATGTTTAGAAAAGTTTTAATTGCAAACCGCGGGGAGATTGCGGTAAGAATAATAAGAGCTTGTAGAGAGTTGGGAATCCCGACTGTTGCTATTTATTCACAAGCTGATGCGAATTCGCTTCATGTAAGACTTGCTACTGAAGCTTATTGTATAGGACCTGCTCAAAGTGCTAAAAGTTATTTGAGTATTCCTGCTATTATATCTGCTGCTATTGTTTCTGGTGCAGATGCAATCCATCCTGGATATGGATTTATGTCTGAAAGAGCAGATTTTGCAGAAATTTGTGAAAAACACGGCATAAAATTTATCGGGCCCACAGCCGAAGCTATGCGTAAAATGGGTGATAAAGCAACTGCCCGTAAAACAATGATTGAAAATAACGTTCCTGTAACACCAGGAACAGGTATTTTGAAAACGGCTGAAGACGTTAAAGAATTTGCTAGTAAAGCAGGTTATCCTATTATTTTGAAAGCTACAGCAGGCGGCGGTGGAAAAGGTATGAGAATTGTACGTTCCGATGATGAAGTTGAAACAAATATGAATCTTTGTCAGTCAGAAGCGCAGAATTTCTTTGGTAACCCTGATGTTTACGCTGAAAAGTTTTTGGAAAATCCTAGACATATTGAAGTTCAGATTTTGGGCGACCAGTATGGAAATGTTGTTCACTTAGGTGAAAGAGATTGTTCAATCCAAAGACGCCACCAGAAATTATTGGAAGAAGCTCCATCACCTGCAATTGATGAAGCTACCCGAAAAGAAATGGGTGCAGCTGCGGTTCGTGCAGCAAAAGCTATTAACTATGAAGGCGCAGGTACTTGCGAATTCTTGCTTGACCATGATGGTAAATGGTATTTTATGGAAATGAATACCAGAATTCAGGTTGAACACTGCGTTACTGAAATGATTTCTAATATTGATTTGGTAAGAGAACAAATTTTGGTTGCATCAGGTGAAAAACTTGATTTTACACAAGATGATATAGTGTTAAGAGGTCATGCTATTGAATGCCGTATTAATGCTGAAAATCCTGAAAAAGACTTTATGCCGAATCCTGGACAAATTACAGGTTATGTTACTCCAGGTGGATTTGGAGTAAGAGTAGATTCTCACGCTTATCAGGATTATAAGATTCCTCCATATTATGACAGTATGATTGGCAAATTGATTTGCTGGGGCAGAACGAGAAATGAAGCAAGACGCAGAATGTATCGAGCATTGAAAGAATATGTTATTACGGGCGTTGAAACGACAATTCCGTTCCATCAGGAAATCATTGAAGATGAAGTATTCATGAGCGGTAAATTCAATACTGGCTTTATAGAAGAATTCTATAAGAGAACGGGTAAAAAATAAATTGTACAGGTCAGATTTTTCTGACCTGTATTTTGAAGGGAGAATAATATATGAAAAACTTTTTAAGCAGCTTCGGGGGGGGGGCAATCAAAGCTTAGTTCCTTCACACTTGGCATTTACGTTAGCTGAGGTTTTAATTACTCTTGGTATAATTGGTGTAGTTGCGGCTGTTACCATGCCGATGTTAATTGCAAATTATCAAAAAAAGGTTACCGTTAATGGTTTGAAGGCAGCCTATTCTCTTTTTTCGCAAGCTGTCGAGAGAGCTGTTCAAGAAAATGGAAGTATGCGTGACTGGGAATATTCATATACTGATATGGCTCCTAAGTATATTTTTCCATATATAGAAACAACTGCTATTGTTAAAAAATATACAATGTATACTACATATGGCAATAAGGATAAATATGGCGACCAAAAATTCGGGTTTTTATACTGGGGCGGATGGTCAAACGGAAAAATTTATTCTCTTAAAAATGGAATGACCTATAGTTTGATTTATGATCATGGTAATTTGTATTTGACTGTTGATATAAATGGAGTAAAAGGTCCTAATCAATTGGGAAGAGACGGGTTTGTTTTTAATTTGGATACTACTAAGGACAAATTAATCCCGTATGCGTTTGGACTGCCAAGATCAAGTTTGTTGCAGGATTGTACAAAAAAGGGCACTTGGACGTATTATGATGGAATGGCTTGTGCTTCTTTAATTATATCAGACGGCTGGCAGATAAAAGATGATTACCCATGGTAAAATTTCACAAGGATTGTTCGGCATGGCTAAAAACTTGATATTAATATTTGATATGCTATACTGATTTTCGTATGAGTAATCAATTCAAACATTACGTTAAGGAATTATTAAACATTGCCCTGCCGATTATCATGGGAAATCTCGGGTTTATCCTGATTGGTGCAGGGGATGTTCTGATTGCAGGCAGGCATTCTACAGATACACTTGCCGCAATTTCTATTGCAACAGCGATTACAAATTGTATTCAAACTTTTGGTATCGGTTTGATTGTAAGTGTTTCTCCGCTTTTATCAAATTATCGCGGAGAAAACAAAAGTGCTAAGAAGTATTTTTATCCTACATTGAGATTTTCAATGTTTTTAGCATTTCTTGTAATGCTTGCAGTGCTTGCTTTTATTCCGTTGATTGACTTAATGCATTTTGAGCCGCACCTTGTTCCAATGATTAAGCAGTATATGTTTGTGACTGCATTTGCAACATTTGGAGGGTATTTGCATGCTGCGGTGAAAGAGTTTCTGCAGGCATTTGAAATTGTTATGTTTCCGAACTTGGTTACGGCAATTGCTGTTGTTTTGAATGTTTTATTAAATGTTGTGTTAGTATTCGGGTTTGGCCCAATACCGTCGCTTGGCGTTTTAGGCCTTGCAATTGCGAGTTTTGTTGTAAGATATTTTATGGGATTTGTGCTTCTAATTTATTGTTTCAGATTAATGAATTTCAAAAATTATAAAGATTTTGATTATTATAAAAGTTTGATAAAAATTGGAATTCCTATATCTTGTGCAATTTTAGTTGAATTTATTGCATTTAACAGTATTGCAATTATTATGGGAAGAGTGTCAGGTGTTTATGCCGCAGCTCAAAACCTTGTATGTACCTTGACTACAGTTTCCTTTATGGTTCCATTAGCAATATCAAATGCGATTGCTGTCAAGGTAGGATTTGCTAACGGGGCTGGAAATATCAATGACTTGAAGAAATATTCGTTCGTCGGCGTTGTAATTTCAGTTGGTTTTATGGCATGCAGTGCATTGATTTTTGCTACTTTCCCCGAATTTTTGGTCAGACTGTTCAGTAGTGATGAAGTTTTGATTAAAATATCTGTCCCTATTTTGTATATTCTTGCGATATTTCAAGTATTTGACGGGCTGCAAGTTGCGTTGTCGGGAATTTTTAAAGGTATTAAAAAGACAGGTGTCGTACTTCTTGCAAATTTTGTAGCATATTGGTTGATTTCAATACCTTTTGGTTACGCTTTGGCTTTTAAATTTCATTTAGGTTTGAAAGGTTTTTGGTATGGACTTTGTTCTGCTGCCGTAATTCTTTGTTCAATAATGCTTATTATGCTTCGTAAAAATATTAAAAGTATAGAAAATTAGTTTTATTTATGGTAGAATAACCTTGAATGGAGGATTTCACATGCAGAGAGAACAGAGAACATTTATTGCAGTTAAACCTGATGGAGTTAAAAGAGGTTTAGTCGGCGAGATTATTAAACGTTTTGAAAACAGAGGGTTTAAACTTATTGGTTTAAAAATGCTTGATGTTACTCCCGAAATGGCTGAAAGACATTATGGAGAGCACAAAGGTAAACCTTTTTACGATAGGTTGATTGAATATATTCAGAGCGGTCCTATTGTAGCTATGGTTTGGAAAGGTTATGACTGTATCGCAGGCTGCAGACAGATTATGGGTGCTACAAGACCTTTGGAAGCTCAAGTTGGTACAATTCGCGCAGACTTTGCTCTTGTGAAAGAATATAATGTTGTTCACGGTTCTGACAGCGAAGAAAGTGCAGAAAGAGAAATCGCCATTTATTTTGACGAAAAAGAAATTTGTGATGAGTATGATAACATGGCTGAGATTGTTATCGAAAAACTGGATGATTGATGAACGAATTTTTTAATTATGAGCTGGTTCATGAATGTGCACAGACAGGTGCAAGGGCGGGTATTTTAACAACTCCGCACGGGAAAATTTTAACGCCGATATTTATGCCTGTCGGTACAAATTCTGCTGTTAAAACTCTTACAGCTGATCAGATTGTTGATACTAGCGCCCAGATTATGCTTTCAAATTCTTATCATTTGTATTTGAGAGCAGGAACAAAATTGATTAAACAGTTTGGCGGAATTCATAATTGGATGAACTGGCAAAAACCTGTTTTAACTGATTCAGGTGGATTTCAGGTATTTTCGCTTGCTCATTTGAACAAAATTACCGAGGATGGGGTAGAATTTCGCGACCCTAAAGACGGTAAAAAACATTTTATAAACCCTGAAGTTTCTATGGAAATTCAGCAGGATATCGGTGCTGATATTATTATGGCATTTGACCAGTGTGCACCGTTCCCTTGTGATTACGATACTGCCAAAAAGGCTATGGAGCGTACTCACAGGTGGCTTGAGAGATGTTTTAAGGCAAAAACAAATCCGCGTCAGGCATTGTTTCCTATTGTTCAGGGCGCATTTTTTGATGATTTAAGACGTGAAAGTGCATCAGTAATCTCATCTTATGATGCTGTAGGATATGCAATCGGCGGGTTGAGTGTAGGTGAAACCAAAGATATTATGAATCATTTTACCGAATTTACAGCTCCGTTACTGCCTAAATATAAACCGCGCTACTTAATGGGTGTTGGAACTCCTGAGGATTTATTGGACGGTATCAAGCGCGGAATTGACATGTTTGATTGCGTTTTACCGACCCGCAATGCTCGTCACGGTTCGTTCTTTACCTGGGACGGAAAATCTAATATCAAAACTCAAAAATATTATGATGACCCTCGTCCGTTAGTTGAAGGGTGTAACTGCTATACATGCAGAAACCATTCAAGAGCTTATATTAGACATTTGTGGAGATGCGGTGAAAGCACAGCTTCAACATTATTGTCTATCCATAATATACAGTTCCTTATTGAATTTTCGCAACTTTGCCGTCAGGCAATTTTAGAAGATCGCTTTGGCGATTTCTACAATGAACATTATAGTAAATTATTTTAAAAAGTCTTTCCAATAACTTTTTCCAGCTATCTCAGGGTGTTCATCTGTTAATGCGTAATATGCACAGCCAAATCCGATATATGAATTGGATTGGGCGGGATTGGAGAATGAACAGCTTTTTGAAATATTGGCATTGTTTTTTTCTGGTATTAGTTTATCTTGTTTATCGATTTCAAATGTGAACAAATCATAACCTAGTTTATTTGGTCCCTTTGCAGTTCCGTTTATGTCTATATAGTATCTGTTACGGTAATAAGTAAGACCACCTCTCCAAATTGTCATACCATTATTTAATAAAATTGTCTTTTTGGTATATGCATCGGCATCAATGTGTGCACCTGCATTTCCGGTAATAGTTTTATATCCATTCCCGCCAGTACAATTTGTGTATTTGTTATTACAGACTTTTGCATTTAGATATTTTGCAACTGTTTCAATATGTGTATTAGCAATCTCATCTGTAATAATTTGGTTTGTGACAAAATTATTGTATGGTGAAATATCATCATTTATCATCTGCTGATGAACTTGTGCTAATATACTGTATGCTTGTTTGAATTGGTTATGAAGTACTTGTAATTTATGTTTTTGAATAAGTGATGGAATTGTAATAGCACATACAACTCCTATAATTCCTAGTGTAATAAGGGTTTCTGCTAACGTGAAAGCTTCGGGGGGGGGGCACTTTGAGCTTTTTTATTATACATAAATCTTTCTCCTTTTAATTAAACAAATTCAACTGCGGAACTTCAACTGTCGGAACATCTGTTGTGCGTTTGCGTGTTGCCAGATTCTGTGCGTTGTCTTTTTGCATTCTTGTCATCAAATCTTGCGAACGTTTAATTACAGCACCTGGCAGACCAGCCATTTTTGCTACCTGAATACCATAACTCTTACTTGCTCCGCCTTGAACAACTTTGCGCAAAAACTCAATTTCGCCGTTTTCTTCGCTTATCGTAATTCTGTAATTTTTAATCTGCGGATAAGTTTGTGTCATTACGTTTAATTCATGATAGTGGGTTGCAAAAATACATCTTGCTTTGATTTTAGTTGCAATATATTCGGCTACTGACCACGCAATTGCAACACCGTCGTATGTACTTGTACCTCTGCCGATTTCATCCAGCAGAACAAAGCTTCTGTCAGTTGCAGAGTTCAAAATGCAGGCTGTTTCAATCATTTCTACCATAAATGTAGATTGACCGAGTGTCAAATCATCTGACGCGCCTACACGTGTGAAAATTTTGTCGATAATACCGATTTTGGCATAATCAGCAGGAACCCATGAACCTATTTGAGCAAGAATTGCTATTAAAGCATTCTGGCGCATATAAGTTGATTTACCAGCCATGTTAGGACCTGTTAAAATCATGAATTGCGTTGTATCTGTTGAATTACATTTGAGTTCCAAATCGTTTGCAACGTATTCACCCAGTGGAAGAATTTTTTCCAAAACAGGATGGCGGCCGTTTTTAATTATAAAATCATCAGATTCATCAATTATCGGTTTTACAAAATTGTTTTCAACAGCAACACTTGCAAGACTTGTATAAACATCGCACTGTGCAATGCAATCGGCGATTTCTCTGATTTTTGAGACAAATTCTTTTGAATACTCTCTAAAATCGCAGAAAAGCTTATATTCAAGTTCTGTTGACTTAAATCGCGCATTCAAAACTTCATCTTCATGTTTTTTCAATTCTTCTGTGATAAATCTTTCCCCGTTTGTTAAGGTCTGTTTTCTGACATATCCCTCAGGTATCTGGTTAAGATATGAATTAGAAATTTCTATAAAATATCCGAAAACTTTATTATAACCGATTTTTAAAGATTTGATTCCAGTACGTTCTTTTTCGGTTTCTTCAAAATTTGTAAGCCACTTTTCTCCGCCTGTGAGCAAGTCGCGCAAATAATCGAGTTCTCCTGATACTCCCTCTTTGATAATGTTTCCGTCTTTAATAAGTGCGGGAGTGTTAACATCATTGATTGTTCTTTCAATAATGTCAGTGTATTCTGCAATTTCTTCTCTGTATTGAGCTATTGCATCCAATGGATTATGTTCAAAACTTGCTGCCGCATCAAGAAGTTTGGGAAGTAATACCAAAGATGATTTTAAGCTTACAAAATCTTTCGGATTTGCCGAATTGTTTGACATTCTAGTTGCAAGTCTTTGGATATCAGTAATTTGTTCAAGCAGATTTATTAAATTAATTCTCTCGTCATTTTTTTCAACCAGTTCTGTGATTGCATTCTGTCGTTTTGTAATCTCATTTATATTTTTTAAAGGCTGGCAAATCCAGTTTTTAAGAAGCCTTGCCCCCATATTTGTGCCTGTTTTGTCAACAGCCCACAGTAATGAGCCAAATTTATTTTTATCGCGCAATGTTTGTGTAAGTTCAAGGTTTTTTCTGGTGCTTCCGTCCAAAATCATATATTCTGAAAGTTCATAAGGTTCAATTCTTTCAATTTTTGGAACATTATCTTTCATGTTTTCCCAGATATATGCGAGTAATGCACCTGCACTGCAAAATCCGAGTTTATACCTTGAATAACCGAAAGACTCAAGGCTGTTTGCTTCAAATAATGATTTAAGATTTTTTTCTACAAAGTTTTCGTCAAACACTGATGCTGGTATTTTTGAGCAATTGTATATTTTTGTGATTTCATCAGGCAAATCAATTTTTTCTTCTGGAACAATTTGAAACGGTTGAATATCCTGTTTTTTAGACGGCCCAATAACCTCTGACGGTGAAATCCTGGTAAGTTCAGCAAGAATAAGTTCAAATGGAGCTTGTGTAACTTTAAATTCGCCTGTTGAAATGTCAGCATAGGAAAAGCCCCACAAATCTTTTTTGTCATCTTTGTATAAAGCGCAGATGTAATTGTTTGAATTCTGATTAAGCATATCGCTTTCTGTGAGCGTACCTGATGTAATAATTCTAGTAACACCTCTTTTGACAAGACCTTTGGCAAATTTAGGATCTTCCAGCTGGTCGCAGATAACTACTTTATAATTCTTTTGTACAAGTTTTTCTATATAATTGTTCACAGCTTTTGCAGGAATACCTGCAAGCGGAATTCTTCCGAAATTACCCTGTTCTCTGCCTGTTAAAGTAATTTCAAGAACTTTAGACATTATAACTGCGTCTTCAAAGAAAGTTTCGTAAAAGTCACCGAGTCTGTAGAGTAAAATCTTGTCGGGATTTTGGTGTTTTATCTTTAAATATTCACCCATTGCAGGTGTTAAATCTTCTACTTTAATATCAGCACTATTGATATAATTGATTTCTGACTTTTTCATAGTTATAATAATAATATAACATGAGAAGGATTTCAACATGGGATGTTTAAAAAATATTTTTAGAGCTGTTTTGTTAACCCTTGCATTAGTAGGGTTTTTGTCTCTTGGCGGCAAAGAGTTAGTTACAGGTTTAATTAATAATTATTTTAATCCATCGAAAGATGTCATGCTCGAACGTGCTCAAAAAGTTGGTGATTTTTCAAAAATTAATGATGAATTTGAGATTGAAAAGGCGGCGGGTATAATGGGTTATAATGCTGTAGTTGCCGAACATAAGGCATCAGGCCAGAAGATGTTTGTTGTCGATAGCGGTGACAAAGCTGTTTTGACAGTTGAGGATATAAAATCCGATAAGGCTGAAGAAAAACTACAAAAAGCATTAGGTAAAATCAAATATCAGGCAATTTCCATAGAAGATTTAAAAGTCACAAAGCATGGTACAATGAATTCTTATGGAAAAGAAGTTCCTTATGTGAAATTTGAAGCTCGTGTAAAGAAACTTCCGATAGGTGATGTGGGCGGAATTGTTTCTGTGGCGCAGGTTAAAGACGGAGAGCAAAGGCTTTTGATATCAGTCAGCGAAAAAAATAAATATTCACAGTTGATTTCTGATGAATTTTTTAGGAAAATAAGATAAAAGCTGCATTGCTTCGCTTACGCTCGCAATGACGAGTTTGAAAATTAAATAAAATTGATATGTCGGGATGGCACTCTGCCGACGAGGAAGAT
>CAREDV010000002.1:91982-422372 GCA_948964545.1 uncultured bacterium
ATGTTGATGTTAAAATAGTAGTTGAAAATTAAATAAAATTGATATGTCGGGATGGCACTCTGCCGACGAGGAAGATTAAGTATCTTTCGAGGAGAGGGCGCGTAGCGCATTGAGCCATGTTGATGTTAAAATAGTAGTTGAAAATTAAATAAAATTGATATGTCGGGATGGCGAAATTGGTAGACGCGCATGATTCAGGTTCATGTGGGAAACCTTGAGGGTTCGAGTCCCTTTCCCGACACCATAAAAAAGAGAGGTTAAACCTCTCTTTTTTATTTGCATGTTTTTTTACCATCCCAACTAAGTTCTTTTGGACAATGTAAGTAATCCATATTCTCATTTATTAATGCCCAAGCTGTACAAGTTCCTTCTTGAAAACCGTAATTACTTGTACCAGTACAGACTTTAAAATTTTCTATACTATGATCGTTTTTCAAACCAAGAGGAGTAATTGTATTCTGGTAAAAAACAAATGCAAATATATCAAATCCATCTCTGTTTGGACCTTTAAACCCATTTGTATCAACATAGATTTTTCCGCATTTGTACATGTATCTGCTGTGTGAACTGCTTAAGTTACTTACAGGATATTGACACCAAAGACTTCGATAATCTCCGGCTGATGCCTGTATTGCAATTATAGTTCCGTCTGCTAAAAAATATTTTGGTGCAGTCCCGTTAAATATATTATAATTTCGAGCTTCACCATTTGTCATCTTATATGCCGGTGATAAGCATTTATTTTTATTTCCATAATCACAATATCTTGTATAATTGAAATAATTTTTCAATACATTATTTATTGCGATGGTTTGTTCGTCAAGATTCCAAGTTCCTTCAGCAACCGTACTCCAGGTATTAATATTGCCATTTTCGGCTATTGCTGTGTTGAATGCAGTATTTAGAATGCTGTAAACTTTTTTAAGTTTGATGATTTGAGTGCGTTCTTGATGTTTTTGAATAAGTGACGGAATTGTAAGAGTCGCAACAATTCCTATAATTCCAAGTGTGATAAGAACTTCAGCTAATGTGAAACCAACGGGGGGGGGGAAATTTTAAGCTTTTTACTCATAATCTTTCTCCTTATACGTTACCTGTTGAACTGTTTCTGTCATCTTCCAGCTGTCTGATATCAATGCCCTCGCTGTCATCTGCGTAAGTATTCATTACAGGTACATCAATTTCGACATTAACATCAGCATCAACCATTTCAATATCGCCTTTGGCAAATTCTTTTGTTTTGCCGTCTTCCATTTTAACGGAAACTTTTCCACACATAAAATGCAAGTTGCATACCTTTCCTAAACCGTCTGGTGTCATTACAGATGAACCTATTGGAGGCATACCTTTGGCAGCATCTATATAGTTTGAATATTCGTAAGTTAAACAGCATAAAAGTCGTCCGCAAGTACCTGAAATTTTACCTGGAGCAATGGGCATTCCCTGATCTTTTGCAAGTTTTACGTTAATTGTGCCGAATTTTCTCAAATAAGAGCAGCAGCAAAATTCTTTTCCACAAACCCCGCATCCTTCCATTATTGAAGTCTCGTCGCGGACTCCGATGTGGCGCAGGTCAATTCTTACGCGAGTGAAAGTTTGTGTTAAATCTTTCAGCAGTGCCCTGAAGTCAACTCTTTCAGGAGCTGTGTAATAGAAAGTAATTTTGCGTCTGTCAAATGTTATTCTGCATTGGACAAGATTCATATTTAATTTATGCTGCTGTACAAGTGCTTTGCATTTGAAAAAGGCTGTAACTTCTTCTTTTTTTATGTCCTCAATAGTTTGCAAATCACGTTGTGAAAGCACCCTGATTACATGAAAAGGTTCAGTTTTGTGTTTCTCCCATATTTTTGCAATTTTAGAATTGATAAGACAAGCTTTCAAAGCTTCCTCGCCTTTTTCAGTTCTTACAAGCACCATCTGACCGTCTTGAATTTTTATAGTTTCAGGCACTTCCAGCGGGTAAAATGTATTTTTCAAATATTTTACGGCAAATTTATACATATTTTTCTTCTTCTTTTAACTTTCTGTTCATAAGTTTGTCTAACAGCGCCTGAGGTGTAATATCTGTGTAAACAGCCTCATATATTGCGTTTGAAACAGGTACTTCAATATCAAGTTTTTTGGCAAGTTCGCAAATTGCCTTTGATGTTTTGACACCCTCTGCAACAGAGCCGAGTTCAGCCAAAATATCATCAATTTTTTTACCTTTTGCAAGCATAGAACCTACTGTGTAGTTTCTTGACATAGGGCTTGAGCAGGTTGCTATTAAATCACCCATTCCTGATAAACCGTATAAAGTTGATGGGTTAGCACCGAGATTAATACTTACGCGTATAATTTCAGCCATACCGCGTGTCAAAAGAGTTCCCGCACAGTTGTCGCCAAGTCCCATTGTGTGGGCAAAACCTGAAGCAATAGCGATTACGTTTTTCAATGAACCGCCGAGTTCAACACCGATTACGTCTGTGTTAGTGTAAATTCTGAATTTTGACGGCACATTTAATGCTTTTTGAACAAATTCAGCTGTTTTAATATCCTCGCAAGCTGCGCAGGCAGCTGTTGGAAGTCCTGCAAGAACTTCTTTTGCAAGTGTCGGGCCTGATAGGATTACAAGTTTTTGTTCAGGTAAAACATCTTTAATAACCTCTGACATTCTCATCAAAGATGGTAATTCTATACCTTTTGAAGCGTTTACAAGAACCTGTTCGGATTTTATCCCTGCTTCTTTCAGCTTTTCGCAAACATCACGTGTTCCGGAAGTTGCAACGACTGAAAGAATTATGTCAGCACATGAAATTGCACCTGCCAAATCCGATGTAATCTCAACTTTATCATCAAGTTGTACTTCAAGAGGTTTTGAACAATGTTTATTTTCGATTAAATCTTGTGATAAATCCTGTGCTCTTCCCCAAACTGTAATTTCATCAAAGTTATCTGTCAAAAGCCACGCTAAAGTTAAACCCCAGCATCCTGCTCCCAATACCGTTAATTTCATTTGCTCACCTCATAAATGTTTAATAATTTGCGAAGTACTCCGCCATGTTTTTTTAATTCCAATCTTGCCTGTTCAACGTCAAGTTTCATTGTAGTTGAAACGATTGCTGTTTTAATCTCCCAATCGCATTTTAAAAGTGTTGATAAAGCATCGCTGTGAGAAGTTTGTGCTATTTGTGCAACAATTCTTATTGCTCTGTCTTTAAGTTTTTCATTAGTTGCTTTCAGGTCAATCATAAAATTTTCGTATGTTTTTCCGATTTTAATCATTGAACCTGTTGAAAGCATATTTAAAATCATTTTTTGTGCAGTTCCGGCTTTAAGTCTTGATGAGCCAGCAATAACTTCAGGCCCGACTTCGGCACAAATTACCAAACCTGCTTCATCTGCGATTTTCCCTTTTGAATTGCAAGTGATTGCAATTGTTTTGCAATTTATATCATCTGCTCTTTTTAAAACACCTAAAAGGTATTTAGGGTTTCCGCTTGCAGAAATCACAACAGCAACGTCATCGGCTGAAAGAATTTTTGCATCTTCATATCCTGCTTCAAAATTATCCTCAGCTCCTTCAACAGCAACTCTGAATGCACTATCTCCGCCTGCGATAATCCCCTGAACCATATCAGGTGAAACACTGAATGTCGGAGGGCATTCTGATGCATCCAAAATTCCCAGTCTGCCTGATGTGCCAGCTCCAAAGTAGAATAATTTTCCGCCTTTTAGAAACTGTTTTGCAATCATATCTATCCCTTGTGCAATGTGTTCAGTTTCTTCTTCGACGGCAAGTGCTACAAGCCTGTCTTCTTCGTTCATTTTGCGAACCATTTCAACTGTTGAAAGAATATCAATATCTTTCGTATTCTCGTTGCGGTATTCTGTAATTACTTCGCTCATAACAGCCTCCTAAACTATTCTAAACAAATTTACCATTTCAATTGCAGACTTAGCGCAGTCAGTTCCCTTATTACCTGCTTTTGTACCTGCTCTTTCTATTGCCTGTTCGATGTTATCTGTAGTTAAAACTCCGAAAATCACAGGAACGCCTGTTTGCAGACTAACCTGAGCAACGCCTTTTGAAACTTCTGCGCAAACATAATCGTAATGCGAAGTTGCCCCTTTGATAACTGCGCCTAATGTAATAATTGCGCCATATTTGCCAGTCTGTGCAAACTTTTGAGCAGTAAGAGGTATTTCAAAAGCACCTGGAACCCTTACTATATCAATATTATCGTCAGTTACACCGTGGCGTTTTAATTCATCTATCGCACCATCCAATAATTTAGAACCGATAAAATCATTAAATCTTGATAAAATTATACAAAATTTCTCATTCCCTGCAACTAACTGACCTTCGTATATTTTCATTTTTACTCTCCTATAGATACAATGATTTTAACGCATTTGCATCTATTTTACAATAAGCGGAGAAAAAATCTTATATAAAATATACAAACCCGCCAGTGTCAAAAGTCCGCCGCTGATTTTTAAAAGCATGTCTGAAAATTTATAAAACCCTTTCCAGTTTTTCAAGTGTGATGTCAAAAATCCTGCAAGGATTATTATAACACCCTGCCCGAGTGAGAATAAGAAAAGCATAATAATTGCCTGTGCAATGCTTGCCGAAAGCGATGCAAATGCCATTATACCCGCTAAAATCGGAGTAGAGCAGGGACTTCCCGCTAATGCAAATACTCCGCCCAATAAAATCGGATATAAAAATGTATTTGTACCATCATTTTTAGGCATTTCTTTTATAACAACAGGAAGTTCAAAATCAAGTACGCCCAATAGTTTTAAGCCCATTACAAGAATAATACCTGCTAAGATTATGCCAAAATATCCGCCTGCAAAGGACACAAAAACTTTCCCTGTTATAGCGCAGATTATGCCAATTGCAGAAAATACAATTGCAGTACCAAATACAAAAAACAACATTTGAATAAATGTTCTTAAAGGTTTTGCATCAGAATACCCGCCGACATAACCGACGATTATCGGCAGCATTGCCAAGGAACATGGTGACATTGATGCAACAAGTCCGCCGAAAAATGATAAGGCAAATAATAACGGTAAACTACCCTGCTGGGTAAATAAGTTCATGTAATTTTCCATTATTCAAGTCCTTTTAAATAACTGTCCATTTGTTCTTTTGGAATTTCTCCTTCAATTCTTTTTACCTGTTTTCCTTGAGAGTTTAACAGAATAATTGTCGGAACAAGTGTTACGTTATATTTTTTTATTTGCTCCTGATTAAATGAATTGCTATCTTGAACCTGAATTTCTGTCAAAGTAATTTTTCCTTGATATTTAGGGAAAATTTCTTTAAAAACTTTGTTCATAGTTTGGCAGTCAAGACACATTGCAGATGTAAATTTGATTACCTGCGGTTTGCCCGATTCAATAGTTTTGGCAGTGGATGTGTTTGATGCTGTCATCATCCAGTATGCTATTAGCGGTAATGCAAAAATTAATGAAATAATAATCAGATTTTTTTTCATAAAAGATTCCTTTCTATTATAAGGATATATGAAAAAAAAATTTTGCAAAACCCCAGTCAGGCAATATCTTCAGGTATATAAAAATCAGTTTTTGCCAAAAGCTCTCTGGTGTGCTCGTAACAACAGGATTCTCGGCAAATTGTCTGATATTCGCGTACAATATTTAAAACATCATCCACGGATAATTTTATAATCCTTCTATTATTTTCAATAATTCTAGCCATAAATAACCTCCGAATAATATATCGGATTAATTATTATCAAACTTTTGCAAAATCAAACATTATATTTAGAAATAGTATTTTATATAATAAGCTAAATTTGAAAATTACCACCAAGGGTAATGTTTTTCAATTTTCCAGCCGTCTTTTATGATAATAGTACTGCAGCCCATTCCAACATATCCCTGATAACCTGAAATTTCTCCTTTTGCAGCGCAGAGATTTTTACCTTTTAAAATTTCATCTACTGTTTTATTATCTCCTGAAGAAGAAATTATATTTGGTTTAGCTTTAGATAAAGTAAATACAAATATATCTCGCCCAATTCTATTAGGTCCTTTAAAACCGTTTAAATCAACAAGGATATAAAGAGCATTATACATTGGTGAATAGTTTAAAAAATTCATAAAGATTAAAATTGTACCATCAGATAACATATATGGACCCTTGGAAAGTCCGCTTGTCCAAAATTGAGAAGTACCATCACCATTAGATTTCATAATCTCATAACCTGTTTTTCGAATGTTCCACCTGTCTTTCTTAAAATCTACGACTTTTAAGTATGGGAGTAAATATTTTACTTCAGGTTCACCATCAATACTTTCCCAGTTGGATAAATCACCATTTTCTTGTATGGATTTTTGCAAGGCTTGATTTAAAACAGAGTAAGATTTTTTTAATTGGCTTACAGTAACCTGTTTTTGATAATTTGTAATTAATGCAGGCATAGTAATCGCCGCAACAACACCAATAATGCCTAATGTTATTAATATCTCAGCCAAAGTAAAAGCTTTGTTCAAATTACCTCCAAGGAATGTTCTCTTTAAGACTACATACATTTCCTATATAATAACATAAAATATTTTTGTGGACAATAAGACTACAAAAATATTACAACTTGGTAGAAAAATTTTTACATTTAGAAGACAAAGAAAATTATCGCAAAATCAGCTTGCGGAAGAATTGGGTATTTCAAGAGAGCATCTCGCAAAAATTGAAACAGCAAAAAGATGTGTTAGTTTAGGACTTTTAATAGATATTTCGGAAAAATTAGAAATTCCTGTAAAAGATTTTTTTGATTATTAAACAAAAAGACCTCTTTAAGAGGTCTTTTTGTTATCTGTTATGAAGAACTATTCTTCGTCTTCGCCTAATTGAAAATCAGGAGCGCCAAACATTCCCTCGATTTCTTCCAAAATCGCAGATGGTTTGCGAGCTTGATTTCTTTGAGCTACTGCACGTTTTCTTTCTTCACGTTCTTTTTCTTCATTTGCATTTGACAAGTGGTGGAAACCTGTACCAGCAGGGATTAAACGACCGATAATTACGTTTTCTTTTAATCCGCGTAACAAGTCTTTTTTACCGTCAACAGCGGCTTCTGTCAAGATTCTTGTTGTTTCTTGGAATGAAGCTGCAGAAATAAATGATTCTGTGTTCAATGAAGCTTTTGTGATACCAAGCAGCATGTATTCACAAGTTGCAGGTTCTCCGCCTTTTTCTTGAACTTCGCTGTTTTCTTTTTCAAATGTCTGCATTTCAACAAGTTCGCCAGGTAACAATGTTGTATCACCAGCATCTACAATTTTAACTTTCTTAGTCATTTGTCTTACGATGATTTCAACGTGTTTATCAGCGATTTCTACACCTTGTGAACGGTATACGCGTTGTACTTCGTCTACAAGGTATTGCTGCGCAGCTTCAGGCCCGCAAAGTCTGATAACATCGTGCGGGTTCAAAGGACCGCTTGTTAAAGGCTGACCTTTTTTAATCTGTTGTTTATTTTGAACAATGATGTTAGCGTCAATTGCGTATTTGATTTCAACTCTGCCGTTGTCGTTTACGATGTAAAGTCTTGGAAGATCTTCATCTGTAACGATTTCAGCTACGCCATCTTCTTCTGCAAGGATTGCACAATCTTTAGGTTTGCGACCTTCAAGAAGTTCTTCAACCCTCGGCAAACCTTGAACGATGTCGCCTGTTTTTTGTCTTTCAAATACCAATGTTGCGATAATATCACCGCGAAGTACTAATGCACTTGCTTCAACCTGTAACATAGTACCCGGGCTGATTAAGTAAGGACGACCGTTTCTGATTGTTATTTCACCTTTGTTTACGGCTGTAACCATACCTGAAACTGTTGATTTTTCTCCGTTATCAGTAATGATTGAATCAAGTTTTACAAAGTCGCCTTTTTTAACACTTGCTTTACCTTTTACAGGTATGACTGTTTCGTAAGTCGCACTTGTTAATAACAATCTGCGAGCATCTTCTTGTTTTGCGTTGATAGAGGCAACACCATCATTGATAGCCAATACCTGAGTTTTTGCAACAGGTGTTTTTGCATCAATTGTTTCACCATCTTTTACAAGAAGTTCTGTTTGTAGTGAAGACATTAATTTAGAATTGCCTTCAAATTCACGACGAACAATCAAGTTTTCAAGAACAACAATTCTTAATGCGTTCTTTTCATCAAGTTCTACCATACCTTTAAGGTGTGATAAGTATCCTTGCATTTGAAGAACCAAACTTGTTCTTGTAATTGTTGAACCATCAAGGTTTCTTACTCTTGCGCCGTCTTTGTATTGCAATTGAGTTACAGGAACGATATCAATCAAATCGTCTGATGTATTGAATTTGATTGAAACGTTTTTCTGTTCAACATCCAATACTTGAACAGGTCTTACAAGAATTTGGATAGGCTGGTTAGAAATAGAGTCTTCATCCAAAGATAGTGATGTATCAAGTTCTTCGTCCAAATCATCAATATCCAAGTCATCCATTGAAGAATCCATAATAGTAACGATTGAAGTTTCTTGTGCTTTGATACCCTCAGCAATTACTGTACCTTTTTTAACAACTTCACCCTCGTCAACTTTCAATTCAGAAACGCTTGAAAGATGGTGAACCTCTCCTGGTCTGATTGTAATTTCGTGGATAATATCGTTATATTCTTTAAATTCAACAATACCGTCGATATGGCAGTAAACATCTTTTACAACTTCTGTACCAGCTGTAACGAATGTTCCATTATCAACCATTTTCAAAGAACTATCTTTGTTGATTTGATGAATTTCTTCAGGAATAAATACAACTTTACCAGGTTTTGTAATAATTTGATTTTCATCAACTTCAACATCAACATATCTGATTTCACCAGATGAAGTAACAGAGCATTCATCATCAATAAGTTCAGCGATAATCATACCGTTTTCTACTGTAGTATCTACAGGAGCTTTTACGATATATTTTTCACCTGTTTTATCAACTGTCCAGATTTGTTCTTTTTTAGTTTGTTCAAATGTTGCATTTTCAGGCATCAATGAAGCAATAACAATTGTCAATTCTTTACCTTGAACAATTTTCTTGATATTTTTGCCTTCAAATTTAATATCTTCAATAACTAAATCTTCACCAAAACGAACTTCACCGCCGTGTTCAGAGATAGTTAATGTTTCCGCTAGTTTTTCGCCTTCTTTAATTTTCTGACCGTCTTCTACTAATACTTTAGAACCGCCAGGAAGGTTGTAAACATCGCCGCCAAGAACCCAGATAATACCTTGTTTATTTGTAGTTCTTGAGATATTACCTTGTCTATCTTTCTTTTCATCTGCTACGAAATCTTCATATAAAACTTCGCCTGACAAGTCAGAAGTAATATCTTTTGTAGCTTTTTCTGTCAAACGAGAACCTGAACCTTGAGATGCTGGTTCATATTGAGCAAGTTTAAAGCCTTTTTCAACTTGCATTCCGTTAGTAAAGAATACTGTTGAACCTGCAGGGATGTGATATTTTTCTGTCTTTTTAGCACCTTTAATTTCAATATCAGTTTCGTAATTAGAAATATTAACAACATCACCGTGGCGAGTTCTCAATTCTCTTGTTTTAACGTTTGATACAACTTCACCTGCAATGTTTGCAGTAACTTCTTTGATTGCATCTTTAACGCCAACCGCACCACCTGTGTGGAATGTTCTCATTGTAAGCTGTGTACCAGGTTCACCGATTGATTGAGCTGCGATAATACCGATAGCTTCACCGATATCAACTGGTTTTTGAGTTGTCATTGCCCAGCCGTAGCATTTTTGGCAGATACCGTATTCCAAACCGCAAGTCAAACCTGAACGAACTCTCAATTCTTGAAGATTCAAGTGTTTAACTTTTTGAACATCGTTTCTGTCCATTGTTGTTCCTGCTTTTACAAGAACTGTGCCGTCAGTATCTTTGATATCTTCGGCAATTGTTCTTCCTAAAAGTCTGTCTACAAGCGGAACAATTACATTGTCTCCGTCCATAATCGGTTTCATATCAATAGCTTTTGTAGTGTGGCAGTCATCTGCACGAATGATAACATCCTGTGCAACGTCTACCAAACGTCTAGTCAAATAACCTGAGTCAGCAGTTTTTAACGCTGTATCTACAAGCCCTTTTCTTGCACCATAAGATGAAATGATGTATTCTGTAACGGATAAGCCTTCTTTAAAGTTTGATTTAATCGGCAAGTCGATGATTTGACCTTGTGCGTCAGCCATCAAACCTCTCATACCAACTAACTGTGATACCTGAGATAAGTTACCTCTCGCACCTGAGAATGCCATCATATATACCGGGTTCAATCTGTCGAAGTTTTCAACAACCTGAGAAGTTAATTTCGCAGTTGTTTCAGACCAAGTGTCGATAACTTTTGTATATCTTTCAACTTCGGTAATTTCACCTTTTAAGTATCTGTTTGTAGATTTTTCGATTTCTGCTTCTGCTTCTTTAAGCATTTCTTTTTTGATTTCAGGAACTTGTAAATCCGCAATAGAAATTGTTGTACCGGATTTTGTTGCATACCTGTAACCAAGGTTTTTAAGGCTGTTAGCCAATTCTGCGGTTTTTGCGCCGCCAAACTCGAGATACATTTGTGAAAGCAAATTGTTCAAACCTTTTTTGTCCATTTGCTTGTTAATGAAATCAAGAGTTTTTTTACCGTGATTGTAAGTTGTTTCCATCTATATTTTTCCTTTTATTTTACTTAAAAATAATTTTGTTCTACTGACAATTAGCCCTCATAGACGAATTGACATTCGCGCAATCCGCTATGCAAGTGCATTTCTAACAGCTTCGTTAAAGATAATTCTTCCTGCTGTAGTTTCAAGTCTTTCGCCGTGTTCGTCTCTTACAACGATTTTGTCGTGTAAGTCGATTACACCGACTTCCAACGCTGAAATTGCATCCTGGAAGTTGTAGAAATATCCTTTCGGATCCATTTCAGGATTTTTAAGGATTGTCAGGTAGTACATACCCAATACCATGTCCTGTGTAGGTGTGATAATAGGTTTACCTGTTGCAGGAGCTAAGATGTTGTTAGTTGCTAACATTAACATTCTAGCCTCTGTTTGAGCTTCGATTGATAAAGGTACGTGAACAGCCATCTGGTCACCGTCGAAGTCGGCGTTAAACGCTGTACATACTAACGGGTGAAGCTGGATTGCACGGCCTTCAACCAATTTCGGTTCAAATGCCTGAATACCTAATCTGTGAAGTGTCGGGGCACGGTTCAATAGAACAGGGTGTCCGTCGATTACTTCTTCTAATATATCCCAAACGATTGCTTCGGAACGTTCAATTTTCTTTTTAGCTGATTTAATATTTTGAACATATCCGCGTTCAATCAATTTGTTTACAACAAACGGTTTGAATAATTCAATTGCCATTTCTTTAGGCAGACCGCATTGGTTCAATTTTAACTGCGGGCCTACTACGATTACTGAACGACCAGAGTAGTCAACACGTTTACCTAGCAAGTTCTGACGGAAACGGCCTTGTTTACCTTCAATAATGTTAGATAATGATTTCAACGCTCTGTTGTTTGGACCAACAACTGTACGTCCGCGTCTGCCGTTATCGATAAGAGCATCAACTGCTTCTTGAAGCATACGTTTTTCGTTTCTAACGATAATTTCTGGAGCGCCCATTTCTAATAATCTTTGTAAACGGTTATTTCTGTTGATTACACGTCTGTACAAATCGTTCAAGTCTGATGTTGCAAAACGTCCGCCATCCAACTGTACCATTGGTCTTAAATCTGGTGGAGTTACAGGAAGCACATCCATAATCATCCAAGTCGGATCTGTTTCTGATGAAATCAAGCTGTCTAATAATCTTAAACGTTTGATTAATTTACTTTTCTTTTGAACAGAGTTTATTGTACCTGCAAGTTCTGTTCTAATTTCTTCTGCAAGTTCTTTTGTATTAACTTCAGACAAAAGTTCTTTTATAGCTTCTGCACCGATTCCTACCTTTAATTCAGAATCTTCGTGTTCAGCCATATAATCTTCATATTCTTCTTCTGATAAAAGTTGTAATTTTTTGAATTCGCTTTCACCTGGATTTAGAACTACGTAATTATTGAAGTAAATAACCTGTTCCAAATCTTTCAAAGTCATATCAAGAAGTAAGCCCAAATATGATGGAATACCTTTTAAGAACCAAATGTGAGATACAGGAGCAGCAAGTTTAATGTGTCCCATTCTCTGACGTCTTACTTTTGAATCGGTAACTTCAACACCGCATCTTTCACAAATGATACCTTTGTGTCTTACTCTTTTGTATTTACCGCAATAACATTCCCAGTCTTTTGAAGGTCCAAAGATTCTTTCACAGAATAGACCATCACGTTCTGGTTTTAATGTACGGTAATTAATTGTTTCTGGTTTAGTAACTTCGCCGTAAGACCATTTAAGTATTCTTTCCGGTGAAGCGATACTAATTCGTATATAGTCAAAATAATCTATGCTTGTTGACATTTTTTGTAATTCTCCTTTTTTTATCGGAAAGAGGAAATTTTCCTCTTTCCCTATAAATTATTATTAAATATCTCCGAATGTAGTCGGTGTTTCAAAGAAATTGATGTTCAAAAGTTCTGAATCCATATCAGATAGAACTCTTCTTGGAGCTGATTTTCTCAAATCGTCCATATCTGTCATCAAGTCAACTTCTACACCGTCTTTTTTCGCTACCGTAATATCCAAACCAATACTTTGTAATTCTCTTACAAGTACTTTAAATGATTCAGGAATACCCGGTCTTGGAATATTGTCGCCTTTTACGATTGCTTCATAAGCTCTGTTACGTCCGTTAACATCATCTGATTTAATAGTTAACATTTCTTGAAGAGTATATGCAGCACCGTATGCTTCCAATGCCCAAACTTCCATCTCACCGAATCTTTGTCCGCCGAATTGAGCCTTACCACCCAAAGGTTGTTGTGTAACAAGTGAGTAAGGACCTGTAGAACGAGCGTGGATTTTGTCGTCTACAAGGTGAACAAGTTTAAGTATATATGAAAGACCTACAGCAACAGGTTCATCAAATTTTTCACCTGTACGTCCGTCTATAAGTCTTACTTTACCTGTTGGTTCTACCCAATCGCAGCCTGAGGCTTTAATACCTTTAAGTAATTCTTCTTTTGTAGCTCTTTCAGATTGGTTGTCGCCGTATCTTTCATCAAATGATGGAGTTTCATAGTAGTTTCCGCTCAAGTAGGCAGCCAAACCAAGTAATAATTCATAAGTCTGACCAACGTTCATACGAGAAGGTACACCAAGCGGGTTCAATACGATATCAACTGGTGTTCCATCAGGCAAGAACGGCATATCTTCTTTAGGTAGTATACGAGATACGATACCTTTGTTACCGTGACGTCCTGAAAGTTTATCACCAACTGAAACTTTACGTTTTTGAGCGATGTAAACTCTGATTACTGTATTAGCACCTGGCGGTAATTCGTCGCCTTTTTCTCTGTCAAACACTTTAACGTCAAGTACGCGGCCGCCTTCTCCGTGAGGAACTCTTAATGAGTTATCTTTTACATCTCTTGCTTTTTCTGCAAAGATTGCGCGTAAAAGTTTTTCTTCAGGCGGATGTTCAGATTCACCTTTTGGTGTAACTTTACCTACCAATATATCGTCAGCGTAAACTCTTGCACCGATACGAACAATACCGCGTTCATCCAAGTGTCTCAATGCATCTTCTGAAACGTTCGGAATTTCGCGAGTAATTTCTTCAGGCCCAAGTTTAGTTTGACGAGCATCTATTTCTAATTTTTCAATGTGAACTGATGTGAATATATCATCGTGAACGCATCTTTCTGAAAGCAAGATAGCATCCTCGTAGTTATAACCTTCCCAAGGCATATATGCAACGATTACGTTTTTACCTAATGAAAGTTCACCGCAGTTTGTAGAAGCACCATCAGCGATTACGTCGCCTTCTTTAACCTTATCGCCTTCGTGTACCAAAGGTTTTTGGTTAATACATGTGTCTTGGTTACTTCTTACATATTTCATTAATGTATGTACATGAGGTTTGTTGTTGATATCGCGGATGATGATTTCTTCACCTACAACTCTTTCAACAACACCGTCACAGTCAGATACGATAACCATACCAGAATCTTTTGCTGCGCGTTTTTCCATACCTGTTCCAACAACTGGTCTTTGAGTAATCAAAAGAGGTACTGATTGACGCTGCATGTTAGAACCCATAAGTGCACGGTTCGCGTCATCGTGTTCAATGAACGGGATTAATGATGTCGCAACAGAGATAATCTGAATTGGTGAAACACCAACGTAGTCAACTTTGCTTGATTCACCCATGATGAATTCTGATCTGTAACGAACAGGAACATATTCATCTTTGAATGTATTATCAGAGTTCAATTGAACGTCAGCTGGAGCGCATCTGAAATCTTCGTCTTCGTCTGCTGTCATATAAACAACTTCGTCTGTAACTTTACCGTCTTTAACTACAAAGAACGGAGCTTCAACGAAACCGTAATCATTAACTTTTGCGTGAGTAGCCAATGAACCAATCAAACCTGCGTTCGGACCTTCAGGAGTTTCAATTGGACAAATACGTCCATAATGAGAAGGGTGAATGTCGCGGACAGCAAAGCCTGCACGTTCTCTCATCAAACCGCCAGGTCCAAGAGCTGAAATACGTCTTTTGTGAGTTAATTCAGCCAGCGGGTTAATTTGGTCCATAAACTGTGATAACTGTGAAGAACCAAAGAATTCTTTTAATGAAGCAACTAAAGGTTTAGTGTTCAAAAGGTTCAACGGAGTTAATGTTTCAGAATCCTGCAAAGTCATTCTTTCTTTAACGATTCTTTCGATTCTAGAAAGACCTACTCTGAACTGGTTCTGTAACAATTCTCCGACTGAACGGATTCTTCTGTTTCCTAAGTGGTCGATATCATCAACAGTTCCTTCGTCATAAGTCAAATTGATTAAGTATTCAATTGAAGCAACGATATCTTGAACGGTTAATGTTCTCTGATTTTTAGGAATGTTCAAGTTTAATTTTTTATTTAATTTATAACGTCCTACACGTCCAATGTCGTATTTCTTTTCATCAAAGAAACGAGCTTCCAATATTGAACGTCCGCCTGCAGCAGATGCAGGATCACCAGGTCTTAATTTTTTATAAACTTCGATTAAAGCATCATCTGTAGTTTCTGCTGTATCTTTATCCAATGTTTTCTTTAAGAAATCAAAGTGAGTGAATAAAGATTCCATTTCAGAAACTGTGATACCCATAGCTTTTAATAAAGTTGTAGCTAAGATTTTTCTGTTTTTGTCGATTTTAACGTAAATAATATCATTAGAATCTGTTTCGATTTTCAACCATGCTCCGCGGTTAGGAATCATTGTTGCGTTATATAAACGTTTACCTGCAGGTGATATTTCGCGTTTGAAATAAACACCAGGTGAGCGAACGATTTGAGATACGATTACACGTTCAGCACCGTTTACAATGAAAGTACCTTTGTCAGTCATTGTAGGAATATCGCCTATGTAAACTTCTTGTTCTTTGATTTCACCGCTGTCACGGTTAACCAATCTTACCATTACACGCAATTGTTTTGCATAAGTTGCGTCATGGATTCTTGCTTCTTCAATAGTATACTTTGCGTTGTCGAAAGTATAGTTTGGTAAAAAGTGCAATTCTAATCTGCCTGTATAGTCTTTGATAGGAGAAAAAGAAAGTAACTCTTCTTTTAAACCCTCTTTTAAAAACCATTCAAACGATTTTTTCTGCACTTCAATAAGGTCTGGTAAATCATCCAAACGAGTATGAGGAATACCCATTGGTGTTACTCTTTCTGCATATTTTGTGTTAGACATTAATTCACCTCGTCTATGTGTACGTACTAAATTTGAAAAATTTGCTTCCCGCACTCAGCTGGTCGCAACTGCGCTCGCGTTAAACGTGTCTTCGCTTGGTTTCAGCAATGGCGTTGCCATTTTGCAACCAACGCTCCGCACTATGCTCGCTTGTTCTAACTTAAGGCTGTAAACCTTTCATTCTACTGCGTTTCAATAGGAATGAACTTGGGTGAAAAATCTAATTTTAGGCATAGTACACCTAACTTAAATTTAACATGTTCTTTAATCATATTACATCAAGAAATTTCGTCAAGAAATTTGTTAAATTTTTGTTACAATAATTTTTGGATAGTTGAAAAGTTTTGGTATGAGCGTATTTGACTGTCAAGACTATTTGTTATAAATCTTCGTGTTATTATATATATAAAAAATGAGGGATTTATGAAAAAAATAATATTTTTATTGTGTATCTTGATGTTTGGGAAAACTGCATTGGCTTTGGATTTGCCCGAAGCCGTTACAAAAGAAAATACACCAGCTCCGATTGTTTTGACAGGCAATCTTGTGTTTGACTGGCTTGATATAACACAATCTGGCAGAGATGCGGTTATTGAAAAATATAAATCCGAATTATTCAACGAAGATACTGTTTATAAAATTAATAAAAAAGAGTTTAGAAACGAGTACAAAGATTTTCTTAAAGATGCAGATTTTAAAAGACATTACATGCTTGTTTCAAACAATGTGAAAGAAACTGACAGTGAAAATCTTTGCGGATTTTATAAAGGAAAGCTTTTAATAAGTTATGCGGTTCAATATAAAAATGATTTGAGAACGGTTTATTATTATGATGCACTAGGAAAACTCAGATATGTAGATAAGTTTTCCGAAAATTATCCGAATTTCCCATATATGTCTAAACAATACCGTGCAAACGGAACGTTGGTAAGCGCAATATATATAATGTCACATGATATGCAGTATATGTATAATTCTGACAGTTCGTTTAAAGGTGCATGGTACAAAGATAAAATGTATGATGCGCATGCAAAGCAGATTTTGACTCGTTCTAATTGGTAATATGTAAAGCTTTGTAAGCATTTCGGACATGGGGGAAATTTTTGTGTTTACGTATTTCTCATACTATTTACTATTCTGAACCGCAGCTAAATTTCCATACTACTTTTTGGGAAGCAGCTAGTGGTTTGTACGGTAAGATGATAAAAAAAACATACGATTGCTCTTGAAGTAGCACGAGATTTTGATAAAATTGCTGCTGCAGAGGCTCAAAAGGCTCTTACCAAAGCTGAGATTGCCGCAAAAAAAGAACAAACAGTATCAAGACTTAAAGATTTATTCGGTTAAAAAAGCCCGATTTTAATCGGGCTTTACTATTGATAAAATATATTTGTCATTGAAATATTTGTTTGCAGCTTCTATGATGTCGCTTTCGGTTACGCTGTTTATAAGCTTTGCGTATTCATTGTCAAAATTATAGCCTCTGCCTGAAGTTTCAAACCAGCCGATTGTTGTCGCTTTATCGAGATTTGTTTCCTGACCGATAATGTAATGCCCCAGTAATTTGTCTTTAGCTTCCTGAAGCTCTTTAGAACCTACAAATTCGGTTTTTAGTCTGAAAACTTCTTCTTTCATTCTTTTTATTGCATAATCAAGGTTTTCGGGATTTGTTCCTATATATGTTATGAATGCACCTTTAAGAATGTTTGGTGAATATTGCGAGCCTAGTTGATAAGCAAGTCCGTCGCAGTCGCGCAGATTTTTAAATAATCTTGAACTCATACCTGTTCCCAATAATGAATCTATAATCTGCAAAGCTGCGTAATCTTTGCGGTTTAATACACCTGCTGTCTGCCAGCCCATAATTATCCAGTCTGTTTTAAGGTCTTTTACCTGAGTGGTAACTTTTTTACCTGCTGTTAATGCTGGGATTGAATGCTTTGAATAGTCAAACTTTTCGCCTTTTTTACCGTTAAATATTTTAGTAAATTCGTTAAGCGTTTTTTCTTTGTCTACATTACCATTAATTGAGATTACAATATTTTGCGGATAAAAAGCTTTGTCATAATAGCTTTTTACATCTGTTTTTGTAATTTTCGGCAGTGATTTTTCAAGAACACTGTTTGAAATTGAATAGGGTGTGTTTTCAAAGATTAGTGTTTTATAGTTGTCTATTGCAATATTTAAAGGAATATCTTTGCTTTTTTTGATAGCATTAAGTTTGTCATTTTTAGTTTTTTCTATTTCGTATTCATCAAGTGATGCGTTATTTATTACCTCATTTAAAAGTTCAAGAGTTTTGTCATATTCGTTTTTGGTTGTAAGAACGGTAATTGAAAATTTATCAGTACTTGCCGAGGGAACGATTTTAATTCCGTTATCTTCCAATGTTTTTGCGAATTCTGCGGATGAATATCTGCTTGTGCCTTTTGTCAGAACTGAAGCTGTAATTTGAGCAGTTCCAGGGATGCTTTCTGTAAATTCGCCGCCTTTTGAAAAAATAGATATTGCTATAATATCATTAACTGCATTAGGGGTTAAAAGCAAAGCAGCACCGTTTGAAAGTTCATATTTTTGAGTTGTTTTGTTTTCGCTCGCTAATTTTGCGGGAGCGGGTGTTTTGTTTGAAATTTTAACTTCTTTTGAATTCTCTGGCAAAAGTATTGATACTGCACTTTTTTCAACGCCTAAATATTTGTTTGCTGCGCGTTTTACATCATCTGCTGTCACTTTTTTTATGTTGTCGAGATAGGTTTCATAGAATTTTATGTCATCTGTTGTGACAAATGTATAACCTATTTCGCCAGCAATATTAGAGATTGATTCACGTTCGTAGTATGTGTTTCTTTCAATAATATTTTTAGCAAGCCGCAATTGTTCTGGAGTTATGCCGTTTTTTTGAATATTTTTAATTTCATCAAAAATTGCATCTTCAAGCATAGTGCATTTATCTGGTGTAAAGTTTGCAGATATATAAAATATGCCATCGTCTTTAAATCCTGTATTTACAGCAGAAATTGTATTTGCAAGCTGTTTATTTTCTTTTATGTTTCTGTAAAATACTGATGAACGTCCGTCGCCAAGAATTGTTGAAAGAATATCAAGCGCGTATGAATCTTTGTCATCAATTTTAGTTCCCCTGAAGCCAACCAGCATATACCCAGATTGAACATCTGCATAAGCAGTATTTTTAGCTTGGGATGTTAATATTTTTTCCTGTGGATAAATATTTTTTACAGGCTTTTTGTATTCTGCATTGAAATCTTTTTTTACTTTTTCAATAGCTGAAGCACTGTCAACGTCGCCGACAATTACTGTAACCATATTTGACGGATTATAGAATTGGTTGTAATATTCAAGGATTTTATCGCGGTGAATTGTGCTTATAATATCTGATGTTCCGATAACCTTTCTTTTATAAGGGTGAGTTGTATAAAGCATTTTTATAAGATTGTCGTAAACAAGTGTCTGCGGAGAATTTGCATCTTTCATAATTTCTTCGATTACGACTTTTCTTTCTTTTTCAAGTTCTTTTCTTGGGATTAAAGGGTGAAGAAGCATATCTGAATGCATGTTCAAGGCTAAATCAAAATCTTTTGAGGGAATTGTGACATAATAATGTGTAAAATCTTTGCTTGTAGCTGCATTTGTTAATGCACCTTTAGTTTCCAGGATTTTGTCAAATTCTCCTGGTGCGTGGTTTGTTGTTCCTTTGAAGAATAAATGTTCTAAAAAATGAGATACGCCGTTATTTTCTTCGTTTTCATTAATTGAACCTGTTTTAATCCAGGTGTCAATCGTAACAATCGGGTTTGTTTTAACTTCTTTTATTACAACGGTATGTCCGTTATCAAGTTTGTATACATTGAAGTCAGTACCATAAACTATTACACCGATAAAAATTGTAATTATAGCTATTGCAAATTTTTTCATTATATCCCCTCTCATTATTATTTATAATGATACAATAAATTTTTAAATAGGAAAAGTGTTTATTTTTTGATTAATTTTTTTAAAAACGGGAAAGCAATTGCAAGAGAAGCAAGACCTAAAAATACAAAAACTGATTTTGGCGTCTTTTTCTCATTTAGTTTTTTAGCTTTTTTTTGGCCCTCGTAAATATCTCTATTAAGCTGGTTAAAATCACGTGTTGCCTTGGCATCAGAATATAAAACAGGTTTATAAAATCTGTCGGGCGGAATAACAACTCCGACATTAAAACTAGTATTTTTCATATGCTGATTTACACTTTCCATACTTCCTATAAAACAAAACACACTTTAAAATTGCCTAATATATATAGTTATATTAAGACAAGTGTTGACAAAAATTGTATTGCTTTATAAAATAAGAATTATTACTACTTTTAAAATTATGAATTATTCTAGGCAAAGAGATATTATACTTCAAACATTGAAAGAAAATGTTGTCCATCCGACAGCAGAATACTTATATGGAATTTTAAAAGAGAAAGAAACAGGTATAAGCCTTGCAACTTTATACAGGAATTTAAATCAACTTGCAGATAAAGGTATAATAAAAAAAATAGATGGACTTGAAACTTCATCGCATTTTGATCATAATACACATGAACATTATCATTTTATATGTGATAAATGTAAGAGAGTTTTTGATATTCCCGTTCTTGTTGCGCCTGATGTAGCTGCCAAAACAGAACAGGAAACAGGCTTTATAGTAAAAGGATATGATATTGCAATTCATGGGATTTGCAATGAATGTAAAAGTGCATAGCACAAGGAGAGATAAAAATGGAAAAATACATTTGTACAGTATGTCAGTATGTTTATGACCCAGAAGAAAATGACGGCATAAAATTTGAGGATTTATCCGAAGATTATACATGTCCGCTTTGTAATGTAGGCAAAGATATGTTTGAAAAAGAGTAAAAGAGGGTAAAAAATGTTTCAAGAAATTAAAAATAATATTTTCTATTGCGGTTTAAACGACTGCGACAGAAGAATTTTTGACGAACTTATTCCGCTTGAACACGGTACAAGCTATAATTCTTATCTTGTAAAAGGTTCTGAAAAAACTGCAATTATTGATACAATGTATCCGCCAAAAACTAAAGAGTATTTAAAAAGACTTTGTGATAATAAAATCGGGAAAGTGGATTATATTATTGCAAATCACGGCGAACAGGATCATTCAGGTTCTATACCTGCACTTTTGGAAAGATATCCTAATGCAGTGGTTTTAACTAATCCGAAAGTCGCAGAAAATATTAAATCAATGCTTTTGGTGCCTGAAGAAAAAATCAGAGTAATTGCTGATGGTGAAGAAGTATCACTTGGCGATAAAACTTTAAAATTCATCTTTGCTCCAGGAGTTCACTGGCCTGATACAATGTTTACATTATTAAAAGAAGATAATGTGATTTGTACATGTGACTTTTTAGGAGCACATTATACATTCTCTGATGTTTTTGCTGCAGAAAGCAAAGAACTTGAACATAGTGCAAAACGTTATTATGCAGAGATTATGATGCCGTTTAGAATGATGTGCAAAAAATATACACAGATGATTAAAGATATGAATGTCGATATGATTTTGCCAAGCCATGGTCCTGTTCATACAAGACCTGATTATATTCTGGACTTGTACACAGATTGGACATCAGATGCTCCGAAAAATCTTGTTGCACTGCCTTATGTTTCAATGTACGAAAGTACAAAAGAAATGGTTGATTATTTAAGTGCAAAACTAAACGAAAAAGGTATTGAAACATTCAAATTTGATATCGTAGATGATGATTTAGGCGATTTGGCAATGGCATTAGTTGATGCTGCGACAATTGTTATGGGAACTTCAATGGTTCTTGCAGGCCCTCACCCTATGGCAGTTAACGTTGCTTACCTTGCATCTGTTTTAAGACCAAAAGCAAAATTTGCGTCACTAATTGGTTCATACGGCTGGGGCGGAAAATTGTTTGATTTAATCGCGCAGCTTCTTGCACCGTTGAAATTAGACTTGGTTGAACCTTTGCAAGTTAAAGGAAAGCCGAAAGAAGAGGATTTCAAAAAGCTTGATGAAATGGCAGAAAGCATTTTTGAAAAACATAAATCAATCGGATTGGTATAATAACAAAAAAGCTCCTTTTAAAGGAGCTTTTTTTTAGGCTTTAAATGAACTTTCCGAACTGCGTGATTTTATTTCTTCTTCTATTTTTGAAATAAATTCATCTATGTTTAATGTTCCTACCTGTCCAATACCGCGGGCACGAACTGCAACAGAATCTGCCTCAATCTCTTTGTCGCCGATAACGCATACGTAAGGGATTTTCTTATCTTGTAAGCTCTCGCGTATTTTGTAATTCATTGATTCTGAGCGGTCGTCAAGGTTGACTCTAATTCCCGCATCACGCATTTTTTTGTATACTTTTTCAGCAAAATCAATATGTTTTTCGTTTGAAATAGGAACAATTGCAACCTGTGTCGGCGCAAGCCATGTAGGAAATGCTCCTGCATAATGCTCAATTAAGATTCCGTGGAAACGTTCCATAGAGCCGAAAATTACTCGGTGTAACATTAATGGAGTTTTCAACTGACCGTCTTTGTCCTGATATTTGATATCAAATCTTGCAGGAAGGTTAAAGTCAAGTTGAATTGTAGCACATTGCCATGTTCTACCGATTGCATCTTTAATTTTAAAGTCGATTTTTGGCCCATAGAATGCGCCATCGCCTTCATTAATATCGTATTTCATACCGCGGCGTTCCATAGCTTCTTTCAAGCCTGCTTCTGCTTTATTCCAGTTTTCAATTTCGCCAACAAAGCTTTCTGGGCGTGTTGAAAGTTCAACTTCAAATTCCATATTGAAAATTTTCATAGTATCAGCTACAAAGTCAATAACAGCATTGATTTCGTCCACGAGCTGTTCTGGTGTACAGAAAATATGCGCATCATCTTGAGTAAACCCTTGAACGCGTGTTAAGCCTGATAATGCACCTGATTTTTCTTTTCTGTAAACAGTACCGAGTTCAGCCATTCTTAAAGGCAGTGAACGGTATGAATATCTGTTAGCCTGATAAATCAAAATATGAAACGGACAGTTCATTGGTTTTACAACAAACTGGTCATCAGAATCTTCATCTTTTTGAACAAAGAACATATTTTCTTTGTAGTGATCCATGTGACCTGAAATTTCCCATAATTTAGATTTAGCGATTTGAGGTGTGTTTACAATTACGTAACCGCGTTTTCTGTGTTCAGTTCTCCAGTAGTTTTCAATTTCTTCTCTTACTGTTGCAAGATTTGGGTGCCACAATACAAGTCCGCCTCCCATTTCTTCTCTTGTTGAGAACAAGTCAAGTTTTGCACCGATTTTTCTGTGATCGCGTTTTTCAGCTTCTTCAATAAAGTGAAGATAGTCTGCTAAATCTTCTTTTGTCCAGAATGCTGTTGCATAAATTCTTTGGAGCATTTTGTTTTTAGCGTTTCCGCGCCAGTAAGCGCCTGCAACTTTTAAAAGTTTAAATGCGTTTGCTTTAATATATGAAGTATTTGGAAGGTGAGGGCCTGCGCAAAGGTCATTAAATAATGCATTTCCGTCTTTATCTTTTGTGATAAATAATGTCGGATTGTCATTTTTGTGTTCTTCCAATAATTCAGCTTTGTAAATTTCGCCCTGTTCTTTGAATTCAGCGATTTGTTTTTCTACGTCAGGAATTACGTATTTTTCGAATGAAAGATTTTGTTTAACAATATTTTTCATTTCTTCTTCGATTTTAACAAGATCTTCTTCTGTGAAGGCATGGCCGTCGGTTAAATCGAAATCGTAATAAAAACCGTTTTCAACAGCAGGCCCTATAGCTAACTTTGCTGATGGGAACAACTTTTGAACGGCTTGTGCCATAACGTGTGATGTTGAGTGTCTTAAAATACTCAAAGTTTCTTGATTTTTTTCCATTTCTATCCTTTCTTGGTCAACGATAACATTCGAAAGACCGCTTTTGGGGTGGATCCCCCATACTACAAGAATAGTTTAGCACAAAAAGAATTAATAATTCATTTTTCCTTCTGTAATTACTCTATAAGCACAGCTATGCCCGCTTTTACCTTTCCCGCAGGTATCAGCACGTTTAAAACCGCGCTTGGCTGCTTCCGTGTCAGAAATATAAGGCAATAATTTTCCAGATTTATCATTCAATAAATAAAGGAAAAATATATCACGTCCTACAGTATTGGGTCCTTTCCAGCCGTTTACATCTATAATAAATGACATGAAAGGAGTGCCGTAAAAAGTTCCCCCTTTATGAAGTGAAAACCTGATACCAATCATGGTTCCGTCATTTAACATTATCGGGTATGCGTAAGCAAACAAATCCCAGCCGTATATATCATTTCCTTTTGTACCATCCAAATTTTTATAACTCATTGTTCTAAAACGTTTTGTACCGTCACAAAAAGTCGCATCTATGCTCCAACCCATTTCAGAAAGTCTATAACAGCTGGTTTGCAAATGTTTTACATAATTGCTTACTATATAGTCGTTTGCTGAATTATCAGCGGAATTATGTGCAGTATAAGCCCAACTATCAGGAGTGCCTTCTTCTTGAATTATTGTATTTGTTACTTGTTGTAAAACAGAGTAATTCTTTTTTAATCTTTCAACATAGCCTTTATTTCGAATATTTGTGATTATAGTCGATAAAGTTAATGCCGACACAATCCCGATAATTCCTAAGGTAATTAATACCTCTGCTAATGTAAAACCATCGGGGGGGGGGCGTTCCATGCTCTTTTCATAATTCTCTCTCCTTTTTTATAATCCTAACAAATCCTAACACCTTTTGCTGTAATTTTCAACGTTACAAAAAGTTACAGAAATTTTGGCGTATATTGATTGTTTGTTGTAAAATATTCTTTATAATAGAATCTGATTATATTAAAAAAGTCCGACCAACGTCGGTAGAGAGGATATAAAAATGAATACAGCTGTATTAGTGGGAAGAGTAGGCAGAGACGCTGAAATAAGATATTTTGAATCAGGTAAGGTAAGAGCTAATTTTTCTATTGCGGTTAACCGCTGGGATAGCAAAACTAAATCTGAAGTTACAGATTGGTTTAATATTGATGTTTGGGACAAACTTGCAGAATTTGCAGGTGAATATGTCAAAAAAGGTGTTCAGGTTGTTGTTGACGGCAGAGTTGCACAGAACAAATGGACAGACAAAGCTACAGGCAATGAAAGAGAAAACTTCCTTATTGTTGCAACTAGTATAAGATTGCTAGGTTCAAAAAGAGATTTAGAACAAATATGATAATTAATTCAAACATAGTCGGGATTATTGCCGATGATTTAACGGGTGCAAACGATACAGCACTGCAATTTCACTTGAAAGGCGCAAATACGCAGATTTTATTGTCTGACGAGCTTGAACCTTTGAATGTTAAAGGAACTCAAACATGGGCTATTGCTACAGAAAGCCGTAATGTTGAACCTGAAATTGCTTATGAAAAAGTTTCAAAAACTGCAAAAATGTTTGCAGAAAAATTAAATCCCGATTTTGTTTATAAAAAAATTGATTCTACTATTAGAGGAAATATTGCGCCTGAAGTTTTGGCAATTATTTCGGAATTTGAATTTGATGCATCAGTAATAGTTCCTGCATTTCCAGCTGAAATGAGAACAACTGTCGGCGGATACCATCTTTTGCGCGGAGTACCTATTGAACGTACAGAAATGGCGCGAGACCCGCATTCACCGATTTTGGAATCCCATGTTCCGACATTGCTGAAATCACAGTTAGCACCTGAATATCAAAATCTTGTCGGCCATATTGAACTTAAAACCGTTATGAAAGGCGCAGGTCCTGTGCTGCAAAAGATTAACGAACTTGTTAATGAGGGTAAAAAACTTATTGTTACTGATGCTGTATCTACCGTTGATGTTGAACAGGTTGCACTTGCAATAAAAAAATCGGAAAACAAAATTCTGCCTACAGGAACTGCAGCATTTGCTCAGGCTTTGAGTGAATTCTGGTTTGCTGATTTGGAAGGAGAGCATATAATGAAAACTTTTCCGCGGCTTCCAAAATTTATTGTATCAGGAAGTGCAACTCAGATTACGGCAAATCAGATTGAAAAGCTTGAAAATAGTGACGAGTATGAAAATGTTTTATCAATAAGTTTTGATTTAAAAACTGTTCTTGGCGGGGTTACTGATGAACTTGTCGACAGAATTGTTTCTAATTTAAATTTTGATAATACTGTTGTTG
Source organism: uncultured bacterium (assembly GCA_948964545.1). Taxonomy (GTDB): domain Bacteria; phylum Cyanobacteriota; class Vampirovibrionia; order Gastranaerophilales; family Gastranaerophilaceae; genus Stercorousia. The sequence goes on from CAREDV010000002.1 coordinate 118,108, forward strand.
TCCATACTTCAAAGTTGATTAAAGACTTTGATGGTTTTTCTGATGACAGTTTAAATGCAGAGCTTACAAAAGCAAATCTTGCCTGTGTTATTACGGATTTTCTTGCGGAATTGACCAAACGTGTTCTTGATAAGAAAGAAGCTATATTGATAACTCTTGGTGGTGAAACTTCATATAAATGCTGCAGTGCAATATGTGCCTGCCAGCTTCAGCTTGTAGATGAAGTTGCACCTGCAATTGCATTATCGCTTGATCATAACGCGCAATGGATAGTTACAAAGTCAGGAAATTTGGGCGGGGCAAATACTTTAATTGATATCTTAAAATATTTTGATTCTCATGGCGGATTGGTGAATGAATAAAATCGCTATAACAACAGGTGATCCAAACGGGATTGGTGCGGAAATTACTATTAAGGCGCTGAATAAACTTAATCCAGAAAATATTGTTTTGATTTCTAACAAACGGGTTTTAGATTTTTACGGGAAGCTTAATAAGGATTATGAGATAATTGAAATTCCTTATGAAACTGATGTTCAGCCAGGAAAAATTACTGCACAGGCGGGTGAATTTTCTTTTTTATCTATAAAAAAAGCCTGCGAAATTGGGGCAAAAGCTTTAGTTACCGCGCCTGTTGCGAAAAGTGCACTTTATCTTGCAGGACATAAATTTAACGGGCAGACTGAAATTTTACAAAAATATCTTGCTCATGACGGTCAGCTTGCTGAAATGCTTTTTGTCGCAGGCGGATTTAGAGTTCTGCTTTTAACACGCCATGTGGCTTTGAAAGAAATTAACATGTCACGTGAAATGGTCGTTGAAAAAATCTCTAATTTGAAAGACTTTTTTGTGTCGCATCTTGGTATAAAAGAGCCGAAATTTGCACTGTGTGCCTTTAATCCGCATGCGGGCGAAGACGGGATTTTGGGACGTGAAGAAATTGAAATATTAAAGCCAGCGGTTGATGAACTGCGCGAAAAAGGAATAAATATTACAAATCCTTTGCCAGCTGATACGTTATTTGTAAAAGCATTGAATTATGACTGCTGTATTGCAAATTATCATGATCAGGGATTAATTCCAATTAAGACTGTTGCGGGCGATAAAACGGTTAATATGACAATCGGTTTGGATATAATAAGAACTTCTCCCGGTCATGGAACGGCATTTGATATTGCGGGAAAAAATATCGCGGATGAAACAGGCATGATTGAAGCTATTAAGGCTGTATTATAAAAAAGACCTCGTAAAGAGGTCTTTTTTTATTTAAGCTGTAACTTTCTGCTGTTTATCATTCCAAAAGTCGATTAACATACTACAGAAGAATATACTTGAGTATGTTCCGATTGCAATACCCAGAATCATACAGAGTACAAAATCTCTTGTTGTTACGCCGCCCCAGAAATACAGTGCCAATAATGTAATCAAAGTGGTTAGTGATGTATTGATACTTCTTGTTAAAGTTTGATTTACCGAAGCGTCAACGATTTCTCCGAATGACATTTTCTTAGAATAGTAACGTAAGTTCTCTCTGATTCTGTCAAATACAACGATTGTATCGTGAACGGAGAAACCTATTACTGTCAAGATTGCGGTGATAAACAAGCCATCTATTTGTACGTTATAAACTAACCCTAATATTGAGAATATACCGACAACAAACACAACGTCATGTAATACACCCAAAATTGCAGCAAGCGCATAATCAAATCTGAATCGGAACGACAAATATGCTACAATTCCCAAAAATGCAAGAGTTACTGCGATTAATGAATTTTTAAATAACTCTTTACCCATTGTAGGACCTACAGAACTTACTGAAATTAATTCAGGGTTAGTGTAGTTTTTTGTTAAACATTCTGTGATTTTGTCAGCTTCATCTGAACCCTCATCAATAAATTTTGTTCTTATAGAAATTATTGAATTGATGTTTGATTTAGTGTTTTCCTGCTGAGTGTTATTTACGTTAAGAATTTGGATGTAAGGGTTTTCAACACCGATACCTTCCAAAGCTTCTCTTGTTTTTGTAACATCATTATTTTCAAGTTTCTGCTCCAAACCATACTGCAAAATAGTACCGCCAGTATAGTCAATACCTACTTTCAAAGGTGTGTGGTTTGAATATGTCACTGCGGAATAAATCATTGCAATGATACCGGGTACTAAAAGTATGGTTGTCAAAAGCATCCACCACCATCTATATTTTACTACTTTAATTTTATCTTTCATTGTAATCTCCTAGTCTAAAATTCCAAAACGAGCTTTTTCACGTTTTGTTTCTGTTGCTTCATAACTTTGTCCGATTTCGTCTTTTCTAAGTCCGAACAGTGCAGGGTGTTTAAGCTCGCCTGTACCGAAGATTAAGTGCATGAAGTTTTTAGTAACCGTAATTGCCGTAAACATTGATACCATAACACCGATTGCAAGTGTTAAAGCAAAACCTTTTACAACGCTCGTACCTAAAAGGTAAAGGATTGTACAGGTTATGATTGTTGTCATGTTTGAGTCGAAAATACTTGTGAATGCTCTGTCAAAACCTGAATTAATCGCAGTAAACAGGTTTCTGCCCGCTCTCAATTCTTCTTTTGTTCTTTCAAAAATAAGGATGTTAGCATCAACTGCCATACCGATTGAAAGAATAAAGCCTGCAATGCCTGCAAGAGTTAAGGTTACAGGGATTGTTTTAAATAGTGCAAACAAAATCAAGCTGTATATGATTAATGCAATGTCTGCAATAACTCCGGGTACGTGGTAGAACAAAATCATAAATATCATAACAGCAGAAAGTCCGATGATACCTGCTTTTTGAGATTTTGCAATGCTGTCTGCACCAAGTGTCGGTCCTACTGTGTTTTCTTCTACAATTTTAGCAGGAACAGGCAGAGCACCTGCATTTAACAAATTAACCATTCTTTCAGCTTCTTCATAAGCAAATCCGCTGTCGCCGCCTGAGATTTGGGCTTTACCGCCGTAAATTGCTTCGTTTACTCTAGGTGCTGATTGAAGTTCTCCATCAAAGAATATTGCCATTTGCTGGCCGACAAGTGATTTAGTTAAATCTGCGAATTTTTTAGCACCCTCAGCGTTAAATTCAAGTGATACAACCCATTGACCAGTTGAATCTGTGCTTAAAATCGATTTAGAAAGGTCTTGCCCAGTTAAGCCTGTTGAAACCCAAATCGGTGAACCATCAGCAGCTTTTCCCTCTTTTTTAAATTCTAATTGTGCAGTTTCACCGATAAAAGCTTTAGCTTCTTTTAAATCAGTAATGTTCGGGATTTCTACCAATAATCTTTTATCACCAACCTGTTGGACAACTGTTTCTGCTACACCAAGTTTGTTAACACGTTGTTCAATTGCAAATTGAAGTCTATTCATAACATCAGGTGTGATTTTTGCGATACTTTCAGTGGTTTCTGCTTCAAGTAATAATCTTGAACCGCCAACCAAATCAAGTCCTAATTTTGTTGGTTTAACGAAGATAAGTATTGACGATACAATTACTACCGCTGCAATAAACCAAAACATTAAAATTTTGTTTTTCATTTTTATTCCTCTTTATATATATATTTTATTCAATATAATAATTTTTGTTATAGCCGTTGTGACTAATCTTCATTAATTTTGTCAAGAACTTTAAACAAGTCTTGTTTTTCAGTATCTGTAAGTTCTACAAGCGGTCGTCTTACATAATCCTCAATGATTCCATTATGTGCGAGTGCAGCTTTTACAGGTATTGGGTTTGGACACATAAACAGTTTTCTAAAAGCAGGATATAATTTCTTATGCATATTAACAGCGGGAAGAAATTCACCAGTTTTGTAGTTTCTAATCATTGATTTCATTTGCGGTCCAAAAATGTGAGAAGCAACTGAAACAACACCTCTTGCACCCAAAGAAAGCATTGGAAGTGTTAAACTGTCGTCGCCTGAAAGGATTGAAAAATCTTCTGGGCAGTTAAGTTTCATTTCAGTCACCATATCCATATCGCCGTAACTTTGTTTGATAGCTACGATATTTTGGTATTTTTCAGCCAATTGTGCAACTGTTTCTGGAAGCATGTTAACACCTGTTCTTCCAGGAATGTTATAAATGATAATTGGAAGGCTTGTGTTTTCCGCTACTGCTGAAAAGTGTTCAATCATACCTTTTTGAGAAGGTTTGTTGTAGTATGGAACAACTGATAAAATTGCGTCAACTTCTTCTTTTTGTGCCCATTTTGCAGCCATAACTGCTGTGTCTGTTGAATTTGAACCAGCGTTCATAATAACTTTTGCTTTATTAGCGACAGCACGTTTTACTGTACTTAAAAGTTCAAATTCTTCTTCATGCGTCAAGGTAGGCCCTTCGCCTGTAGTTCCTGCAACAAGAACAGCATCTGTTCCATGTGTGATTAAATATTTAGCAAGTTCTTCAGCTTTATTATAGTCAATTTCACGTTTAGAATTAAACGGAGTGACCATTGCTGTAATAACTTCTCCTGCATCGTATCTTAAAGCCATATTAAATACCTCATTTTACTCTATCCCTGACTTTTATTATAAAACAAAAGCGTGAAAAATGTTCAAATATTAAGTTATTTTTTATTTTTTTTGTTCAAATTTATAGTTTATGATAACATTTATATATATGGACTTGAAGAGCAGATTACAAAATTTGAGTAAGAAACAAAAAGCTTATATAGGAGCTTTTGCTGTTGTAGTGTCGCTTTTGATGTGGGCATTTGTTTCAGCTGGTATTATTACACACAATTTTAACAGAAGCCAGCTGCAGACAGATCAAGACAGGCAGGAAGCGTTAATCAAAGGGATTATTCTTACAGAAACAAAGGATGACAAGAAGTATTGGGAGCTTTACGGCGAAAGCGGCAACTATGACAGCAAGAACGGTGTTGCCATGCTCAATAATCTTGTAGGGAATTTTTATAATGATAATAATGAAGTTTCTATGAGTTTTGAATCTTCAAAGGGTACATATAACGAAAATAAATCTCAAATAATTTTGTATGAAGATACTTTTATTGTTCTGAAAGATTTTACAACATTGAGGGCAAATAAATTGGTTTGGTCAGGGAGTGATGTTCCTATTGTGGCAGAGGGGAATGTAAGAATTACAAGAAACAATGATTTTATAGCCACTGCTGCAAAAGTTGAAATCAGTCCTGAATATGATAGGTTTAAAATTATTGGAAATACTGTATCTAAAGTTTACAGTGATAAGGAGATAAAGTGAAAAAGATATTAGGAATAATTACAGCGGTTTTGTTAATGACAGGATTACTAGTTCAGGCTTCCGATCTTGTTATTGAATCTAAAACGCAAAGCTATGAAGAAAAAGATAATAGGATAAAGTTTGATGGTGATGTAAAAGTTACTGTTGATGATTTAAAAGTTGTCGGAGAATCCGCAGATGTAAGCATGGATAAAGACCAAAAACTTGATACTGCAACTTTTTATAATAAGCCTTATGCTTATGAAATCAAAAAAAATAAAAAGCGTGAGGTTAAGGCAAATATCTTACAGCTTTCATTGATTACAAAGGTTGTAAAAGCACAGGGAGATACGCAGTCAATTGTTTTTGAGGGCAAAACTCCTGTTGTAGTAATTAATGCTGATGAGCAGGAATATGATACAAAAACAGGTATTATGACCGCAAACGGTGCTGTAACTATTTTATATAAGGAATTGGAAACATTTTCTGATAAAGCAAAAGTTAAAACAAATAAAAACGGCGATTTGAAAGATATTGAACTTATCGGAAATGCCAGAATTAAACAGCAGGGCGGTAATGAATCTTTTGCGGACAGATTTTTTTATAATGCAGGAACAAAAGTTTTAACAGCAGTTGGCAATACAACGTCAAATGCAGTAATGGATGACGGTCAAAAACTTGTCTTAAAATCTTCACGCCAGGAATATATTCAGGATAAAAATATATTTAATGCTTCAGGAAATGTTCAGGTTTGGTATGAGGATTATCATGCAGCAGGACCTAAAATTACTGTATATCCAAATAAAGAGGGTAAGCCGAATGAAGTATACTTTACTGGACGTTCAAGCATTACGCAGGGTGTGAGAACTATTTATGCGGATAAAATCAGAATGACAATGAGTCCAAAAGATTTCCATGCTGACGGAAATACAAGAACTGTTATTAAAAATATCGGTTCTAACAACGGCGACAAGAATGACAGTGGAATGGGGTTAGGATTATGAGCGTAGAAACAGCTTTAGAATTTTATAACAAAGGTGAATACAAACAGGCAATTGATGCATTCAGTGTTGTTCTGGAAGAATGTCCCGAAAATGCGGAACTTTACAATAATATCGCATTGTGTTATGCAAACCTTGGTGATTACGAAAAAGCCGAAAAAAATTATTTGAGAGCGCAGGAGTTAAATCCTAAACTTGCTCAGGTGTATATTAATCTTGCTGATATTTATTATCGTCAAAAAAATATGGCAGACGGTATCGGGCTTATTACTACAGGAATCTGTGAGATTCCCGATAATATGGTGTTGCGTCATTATCTTGCAAGGTTTTATATGGAAGATGCAAAATTAGACCTTGCAATTGATGAACTTGAAACTATATTAGAGGTTCAGCCTGATAATTATGATGTATATTATGATTTGGGTAAAGTTCATTTTGAGCTTGGAAACTATGTTTGTGCTATAGAAAATTTTGAAAATGTTCTTGAGTATAAAAGTGAAAATCCTTGGATTTATTATTATCTTGGGGAAGCTTATGAGGCTAATGATGAGATTGATAAGGCAATTTCAAACTTTTTGAAAGCTATTGCACGCAATGAAGCTTTTTCACCGGCTTATAAAAAGGTTGCAATTTTATTTATGGCACGTGGTGATTATGAAGATGCGATTGAATATTTTGAAGATTATATTAATCTTGATATTCCCGAAGAAGAAGCAGGTAAAATCAGAGAGCTGGTAGAGAGAATTAAGAAAAAACAAAATGGATAAATTTTGGATAGCTTTATCATCAATAGAGGAGTTGAGCAGTTCTTTTATACAAAAACTGTATAATCATTTTGGCGATATTGAAAAAGCTTTTAATGCGGATGATTTGTCTGCTATTGACGGGTTAACCGTTAAAAAAGCCGAAAAGTTCTTACGCCTTCGGGATAAAACAGACCCTGACAAAGCCTTGCAGTTAGTTTTAGACCGCGGTGTTAACTATTTGACGTTTGAGGATGAAAGATATCCTCAAATGCTTCGTAATATTGATGATGCACCGTCAGTTTTATATTATAAAGGTGATTTATTTGATTGTAATTTGGACAGGGCATTGGCAGTTGTTGGCTCGCGAAGAGCAACTAGTTATGCTAAAGATGCGTTGACAAAGATTATTTCTGAATTAAACGGAACAGATATCTGTATAGTTTCGGGTCTTGCATCAGGTATTGATACAACGGCGCATATATCTGCGCTTGACAATAATCTGAAAACAATCGGTGTTATAGCAAGCGGTTTTGATTTTACATATCCTGCTTCAAATAAAGAGTTGTATAAACGGATTGAGAACGGGCATGGGGCTGTTTTGAGCGAATATTATCCTACATTTGAACCGTTGAAATTCCGTTTCCCTCAAAGAAACAGAATTGTATCAGGTTTGAGTTACGGTACATTGGTGGCGGAAGCTTCTTTAAAAAGCGGAGCTTTAATTACTGCAAATTTAACTCTTGAACAGGGCAGAGAACTGATGTGCATACCCGGTCTTATTACTAATCCGAATACGCAGGGTATTTATAAGCTTCTCAAAAACGGTGCAACTTTAGTTACTTGTGCTGATGATGTTTTGGAGGCTTTGGGCTGGGAAGTTAAAATAGAGCAAAAAAGCTTGTTTGAATTTGATTTGTCGAAAGATGAACAAGTAATTTTTGATGCTCTTGAAATTGAGGATAAGTGTTTTGACGAGCTTCAAGCGTTTACCGGATTAAGTGTTGATGATTTGTTGACCTACTTGACAACAATGGAGCTTAAAGGCATAATTAAACAGGTCGACGGGGATAGGTACAGGAAAATATAATGGCAAAAACAGCAGAGAAAAAAGAGAAATCACTGGTTATAGTTGAGTCTCCTGCAAAATCTAAAACTATCAGAAAGATTTTGGGCGACAGTTTTCAGATTGAAGCAAGCTTCGGGCATGTCAGAAATTTGTTGACAAAAGACCCGTCTACTCAAAATTTGGGATTTGAAATAGAAAATCACTTTATGCCGAAGTTTGAGGTAATTCCAGGGAAACAACAGGTTGTAAAAAAACTCAATGATATGGCAAAAAAAGTTGATAAAATCTACCTCGCATCCGACCCTGACCGTGAGGGAGAAGCTATTGCATGGCACGTTCGTCAAATTTTGAAAGTGCCTGATGAAAAGATTTTGCGTATTGTATTTAACGAAATTACGCCCAAAGCCGTAAAACATTCCGTTGCAAATCCGCGCGTAATTGATATGGATATGGTTCAAGCACAGCAGACAAGACAAATTTTGGATAAGCTTGTAGGTTACAAGCTTTCTCCTGTCCTCTGGAAACAAATCGGAAACAGAAACCTTTCAGCAGGACGTGTTCAATCCGTTGCGCTTCGTATGATTTGCGAGAGAGAAGAAGAAATTGAAGCATTTGTGCCTCAAGAGTACTGGTCTATTCATACAGACTTGGAAAAAGAAGGCAAAATATTTGAAGCAGAGCTTTCTAAGATTAAAGACAAAGCTGTTGAAAAAACAATTAAAAATCAAGAAGAAGCGCAAAAAATTGTAGAATATTTGCAAGCGCCTGACAGAGAGTTTGAAGTTTCAAAAGTTACTAAAAAAACTATGAAACGCAAGCCGACAGCGCCTTTTATTACATCAACCCTGCAAAGGGCAGCATCTTCTAAACTCGGTTTCGGTGTTCAAAAAACAATGCAGGTTGCGCAAAAACTCTATGAAGGTATGGAAATTGACGGAACTCCTGTCGGTTTGATTACCTATATGAGAACGGACAGCGTCCGCGTTTCAGATGATGCTCAGGGCATGGCAAAAGATTTTATATTGAGTAATTACGGGGAAAAATATTATCCCGAAACTCCTAATATTTATACTAAAGGCAAACAAAACGTTCAGGATGCTCACGAAGCTATCCGTCCGTCATATCCTGAAAGAACTCCAGAAAGTATTAAACAGTATCTTGATAATGACCAATATCGCTTGTATAAGCTTATTTGGGATAAATTTATGTCGTCTCAAATGTCTAATGCAGAAGTTGCAAATAAATCAATTGAGATTAAAGCTGGTGACTATACACTAAAAGCCGGTACAAGCAAAGTTACTTTTGACGGCTTCTTAAAACTTTATAATGATGCTGATGAAAAGGAACAAGATGCGGATGCAAAAATTCCTGATTTGGAAAAAGGCGATAAAGTTAATTGTAAAAAAGTTACACCTAAACAGCACTTTACTCAACCGCCTCCAAGATATAATGAAGCATCATTAGTTAAAGCGCTGGAAGAGCACGGAATAGGACGTCCGTCTACTTATGCTACTATTATTACAGTTATTCAAACCCGTAAATATGTTGAAAAGAAAGACAAGGCGCTTCATCCGACACTTTTGGGCAGAACTGTTTCAAAACAATTAGTTGCCCAGTTTGCAGATATTATGGATTATAAATTTACGGCAGGCATGGAAACAAAACTTGACCAAATAGCTGATAAAAAAGCGGTTTGGAATAAGGTTTTGGAAGATTTTTACGAACCGTTTATTGTAGAAGTTAATAAGGCTTTGCAAAACGGGGAGCGAGTTAAAATTGAAAGCAAAATTAAATGTCCAAACTGCGGTAAACCAATGGTGTTGAGAACAAGTAAACACGGGGCTCAATTCTTAGGATGTTCAGGATATCCTGATTGCAAAACAATGATGTCACTCAATGCATTGTCGGAAGAAACAGCAGAAGAAAATAAAGAAGTGGAAGTTTGCGAAGAAAAATGCGAAAAATGCGGTTCTGATATGATTTTCAAAATGGGACCGTACGGAAAGTATATGGAATGTACAAACGAGGAGTGCAAACACAGAAAACCGTTTAGAAAATCTACAGGTGTGAAATGTCCAAAATGCGGTGGAATGATTGTTGAACGCAAATCAAAACGCGGAACAGTTTTTTACGGCTGTGATAAGTATCCTGACTGTGATTTTACATTATGGAATGAACCGACAGGTGAGGAATGTCCCGAATGCAAATCCTTACTTGTTAAAAAAGTATTGAAAAAAGGTACTGTAATTGCCTGCTCGAATATGAAATGCGGGTATAAAAAAGAAATTGAGGAGACTGAAAACGTTGAATCCTGAGTTGTTGGAGCGCTTGTTGGCGAAAAAAGCTAAAAAATTAGGAATAACAGTTGAAGAATTAAAGGCGCAGAATGCATCACCGCCCGTTATTGAAAAGCCTTATGAACCTTTGCCAGCACAGCCTGAAAAGGTTGAAATTCCATCTTATGTTTTCGCCCCTGCAAAATCTGAAGAAGTTAAGCTTGTTGAAACACCTGTTGAAATACAAGATACGCGCGAAAACAAATTTGCTTTAATCGGATATCCTTTGGGGCATTCATTATCAAAAGTAATACATGAAGCAGGGTTTAAAAGTTTGGGAGTTGAAGGTACTTATGATATCTTGGAAACTCCTCCTGATGAACTTGTTGACAGGATTAAGTTTTTAAAATCTAACGGGTATAAAGGCTTTAATGTTACCATTCCGTTGAAACTTCCTATTTCATTGTTTGTGGATGAAGTTGATAATTATGCTGACTTGGCACGTGCAGTTAATACGGTTTATATTGAAGGAGATAAAACTTTAAAAGCTTATAATACAGATGTAATCGGTTTTAAGCGAGCGATTCCTTCTGATATTAATCTCACGGGCAAAAAAGTCGCAATTCTTGGCACAGGCGGTGCAGGTCATGCTGCTTGTGTAGCTTTGACAGAATGCGGAGTTAAAGAAATTGCGTTTTTTACAAGAAATATTCCAAACTCAATTGAGTTAATGAATTATGTAAGACGTAAGTTTCCGTCGGTTGATTTTAATGTTTATCAAATAGAAAATATTAGAAGTTTAGAAGAATATTCAATGCTTGTTAATACAACTCCTATTGGAATGTTAGGACGTGCAGGTGATATGTCGCCTGTTGAGGTTCGTACATTAGAAACATTAAAACCTGATGCAGTTGTTTATGATGTGATTTATAATCCTAAAAAAACAGTATTGATAAAAGATGCGCAGAAATTAGGTTTAAAAACAATAACAGGTCTTGATATGTTAATTTTTCAGGCAGTTGCGGCTCAGGAACATTGGATAGGGCATACACCCGATTGGAAAGATATGAAAATCGCAGCATTGGAAGAATTATAATGGAGGTAGTTATGAAAGAAGTTAAATCTTGGAACTTCGGGGGGGGGGCGGATTTAAGCAAGTCTCCGTTTCTTGAAAGTTTATCCAATATCGGAGTGTCGGGTCAAGCGGCACGCTTGGGCTTTACTTTAGCCGAAGTTTTAATTACATTAGGGATTATTGGTGTTGTTGCTGCAATGACAATGCCTGCTTTGATTACTAAAATAAACAATAAAGGTTATACAGAACGACTTATTAAAGCTTATTCAACATTACAGAATGCGACAAATAAAATTATAGAAGAAGAAGGATTGCCGTCTAACTGGGGATGGGTTGTTCGGGGAACTGATATTGATGATACAGCTAATGATCGTATAATTGAACTATATAAAAATAATTTAAAGGTTGTATATTTTTGTCAAGATAGCTGGATTGATGATGAATGTAAAAGTATGAGAAGTATAACATACAGAAGTTTGAATAAACAAACTGCAACTGATATTCATTCTGGTAATGATATTTTTGGAGGTTATCAGTTTGTTTTGCCTGATGGTGTTGTCTTAGGGTTTAAATTTACAGTAAGTACCAGTGGAGTAAATTGGGGTGCTCCGTCTGCTTTAAGTTTCACGGTTGACGTTAACGGAAAGAAGAAACCAAATATAGTTGGTCGTGATATTTTTTACTTTTATCTAGATAATTCTACAGGTAAAGTTCTTCCTTTTATTAGTGATGAAAGTACAAACCAATATGCCAATACCTGTGAAACTAACAAAAGCGGACACAGTTGCGCTTATAGAGTTATTACAGAGGGTAAGATGAATTATTGATTATTCATATCTTAGAGCGTCAATCGGGTTAAGAAGTGAAGCTTTGTAAGCTGGGTAGTAGCCGAAAAGTACACCAATTGCGCCTGAAAACCCAAGTGATAGGAATATCGAAAAACTTGAGATTGATATATTCATTCCGCCAAGTATTTCCATGACTTTTGCACCTGCAACGCCGATGATTACACCGATAAGTCCGCCAATAATTGATAATAAAAATGATTCTATTAGAAATTGTATGCGGATATCTGATGCTTTTGCGCCTATTGCCATACGGATTCCGATTTCTTTTGTGCGTTCGGTTACAGATACAAGCATTATGTTCATAATCCCGATACCGCCGACAAGCAACGAAACAGAGGCGATTGCACCCAGCAGCAGTGACATTGTTTTTGCGGACGATTTAATTGTTTCCTGCATTTCAGCAAGGTTTCTTATTTGAAAATCATCTTCTTGGTTTTTTCCGATATGGTGGCGTTTTCTAAGGATTTCATTAATATCGCTTTCAAGCTGTGTCATAACTTCTGCATTTTGTGCTTGAACGTTAATCATGCTGACTGTTCCAGGAAATGCTGTTCCAAAAACTTTTTTCTGGGCTGTCGTAATCGGGATGAATACCAAATCATCCTGATCCATTCCCATTCCGCTTTGGCCTTTAACCTTTAGTGTTCCGATAACTTTAAAGGGGATATTTCCTATTCTTATAGTTTTGCCTAAAGGATCCATGTCGCCGAAAAGCTCGGTTGCAACTGTGTTTCCGATTATTGCAACTTTTGTTGTATTTTTAATATCTTCGGGTATAAAATTTCTTCCATCTTGAATTTCGTAATTTCTTATACCTAGATAAGATGCGGTTGTCCCTGCAACTGATGTTGCCCAGTTCTGGTTTCCGAATGTAAGCTGTTTGGCTTCGGACGAATAGGGGGCGACGGCAAGAACACCTTGTGCGTAAGTATCAATTGCTTCTGCATCTTTTATAGTTAAGGTCGGACGTGTTCCCTGCCCCATTCTGACACCGCCAGAGGTTACCGAACCGGAACGAATCATAAGTAAGTTGCTTCCCATAGATTCCATATCTTTGGCAATTTTTTGGCTTGCGCCTGTTCCCACCGCAAGCATTATAATCACTGCGCTTACACCAATAATTATTCCAAGGCTTGTCAGCATTGAACGCATTTTGTTTATTTTAAGCGATACTACCGCCATTTTTAGTGTTGATTTGAAGTCTATCATGAGCGAATTTTTACCTCGTCTGATATAATGTTGCCATCCTTAAATTTTACAACGCGTTTGCAATATTCTGCAATGTCGGGTTCGTGGGTTACCAGAACTATTGTTTTGCCAGTTTCTTTGTTAAGGTTTACAAAAAATTCCATAACCTCAATACTTGTTTTTGTGTCAAGGTTTCCAGTTGGTTCGTCGGCAAGGATTAGAGGCGGGTCGTTTACGATAGCGCGTGCGATTGCAACCCTTTGCTGCTGACCGCCTGACATCTGGTTTGGCATGTGATCTTCTCTTTTGGAAAGTCCGACGATTTCAAGTGCTTTTTTTGCACGGATAATTCTTTCTTCCTGGGAAATTCCTTTGTAAATCATAGGAAGTTCGACATTTTCGAGTGCAGTAGTTCTTGATATTAGATTAAAACCCTGAAAAACGAATCCCATTTTTTCGTTGCGAACTTGGGCAAGACTATTCGAATCAAGTGAGAGCATATCAATTCCGTCAAGAAAATATGAGCCTGAATTTGGTTTATCGAGAGTTCCAAGCATATTCATAAAAGTTGATTTTCCAGAACCTGATGCTCCCATTATTGCAACAAATTCACCTTTTTCAATATTTAGTGAAACGCAATTTAAGGCGTTGAAATAATCTTCGCCAGTTTGATAAGTTTTTATCGCGTTTTTAACTTCTATTAGTTTGTGCATCTAAAACATCCTTGGACCGCGCCGCATACTGTTATTATTTTTTTGTTTTTTGCCTAAAATGCCTGTAATTACTTTGTCACCTTCTGCGATTTCAGTTGTTTTAATTTCTGTTGAGCTGTCATCACTTGCGCCAATTTTTATATCTACACGTTTTGGTTTGTTTTTATCTAAAATCCAAATGCCTTGATTTTTATATTTTTGACCGTCAGTTTGTGGTGTAAATTTTAGAGCAATGTTTGGAACACAGATTACATCAACACTTTCGTTTGTAATAATAGAAACATTTGCTGTCATTCCAGGTTTGAGTTTCAAATCTTCGTTATTAACATCAACAATGACTGTATAGGTTACAACGTTTGAAACTGTTGTCGGAGAAAGCCTTACTTGTGTTACTTTTCCATAAAAGTCGCTGTCTGGGTAGCCGTCAAGTGTGTATTTTACATCCTGCCCCTCTTTAACTTTTCCAATATCGGCTTCTGAGACGCTTACTTCGATTTGCATCTTAGTTAAATCCTGCGCGATTGTGAAAAGTTCGGGAGCTTGAAAACTTGCAGCAACAGGCTGACCCAGGTCGATTTTACGGGAAATTACTGTACCGTCAACTGGTGCGATAATCTTTGTATAGCCTAAATTTGTCATCGCTGTTTTTAATGATGCCTGATACTGATTAATTTGTGCTCTTGCAGAATTAATCTGTGCAAGGTCGGATTTATATGTGCTTAATTTCTGGTCAAGTTCGCTTTTTGCTACAAAGTTTTTTGCATACAAGTTTTTGTAACGCTGATATTGCTTTTCATCAAAATCTGCGATTGCCTGCAGCTTTGACAAATTTGCCTGTGCGTTGTTAATTTGTGCCTGATTCTGCTGAACCTGAGCTTCGAAGTTTGCAGGGTCAATTTGTGCTAACAATTGTCCTTTTTTAACTTCGGAGTTAAAGTCTACGTAAATATTTTTTATCAAACCTGATACTGTTGAACCGACTGATACTGTGTTTACAGGGTTAATTGTGCCTGATGCTTCTACAAATTCCGTGATTGTACAGCGATCAATTTTTTCTGTCTTGTAGCGGACTTTTTTTGTTTGGGCAGCAGCGATTGCGCCTGCTATTAAAATTATTAATATTATAATTGCCAGAAAAATATATCGTTTTTTCATTATTAATCCTCAATTGTTATTGTTGTATTTTGCGGTAATGCTATTGCTTTTTCAAGGTTTGCGCGTGCCACATTGTAGTTATAAACTGTTTGAACGTAATTTACCTGTGCATTATTATAATTAACTTTAGCATCCTGAAGTTCAATGTAGTCGCCTAATCCGACTGCGTAGCGACCGTCTGCAAGTTCAAAGTTTTCAAGTGTCTGCTTAACTTTTACGGCAAGAAGCGGAATTTGTTTTTCAAATTGTACCATATTTACATACAGGTTTTGAACCTCAAAATAAATATCCTGTTTTGCAAGCTCAATATCGTTTTCTACCATTTGAACCTGAATTTTTGCATTGTCAATTTTGTGCTTTTGACCTTTTATATTAAATGAACTTGAAAAATTCACTCCGACATTGTATGAATTTGAATTATACTGGTCGCGGTAGCCGTAGCCTGCAGATGCCGATAATTCGGGCAGATATTCGCGCTTTGTGTATTTTAAAGCTTCTTTTACAGCGCTTAATGAAGCATCCAGTGACATTAAATCTGGTCTGTTTTTATATGCAAGATTTACGGCTTCTTCAAATGTATACGGAAACGGCTCAAATTTATAGTTTTCAAGAACATTAATTTTTTCTACCTGAGAGGTTAAAAACGCATCGCCGACAGTTTCGGGCGGGGTGCTTAAGTCTAATTTTACATCAATTTTTTCAAGATTTACAGGTGCGTTATTGTTTTGGAAATTAAAAGTTTCAGTGTTTTCAATTTCATATTCAGGGGCGAATGCCACATACATTGAGTTATTAAGTTTTACAAGCGCGTTTTGATAAAGCTTTTCGGAATTTACAAGAGTTACTTTTGAATCGCTGAGATAAACTTCTGCGTTAACAAGGTCGATTTTTGATTTAATCCCCTCATCGAAATAAGCTTTTGTGCGCTGATAGTTTCGTTCATTAATCTGAACATTTGCGCGGTTTACGTCCATTGTGGCTTTTGCTGCCAAAACGCCATAATAGTTAGTTTTCACGGTGAAAATTGTATCAAGCACAATATCGTTAAAGTTATATAATGCAGAAAGTTTGTCAAAGTTGTACATTCTAATGTTGGCGTTGGTTTTTCCAAAGTTCCAGATAAGCTGTTTTATATTGGCTTCTGCAGAATAAATATTTGAGTTTGTGTTCATTCTGTCAGTGCGGTTTTCGTTTAAATTATAGCCTGTTCCAACTCCTATATTAGGGAAATATCCTGATTTTGCAATACCAAGATTGCCTTTTGCAAGTCCGTAATTATATCTTGCTTTTTTTATCTGCGGGCTGTTTTGCAAGGCAAGCTGAATACAATCAGTTATATTCAAAACCATATTTTTTTCAACGCTCATCTTCTCAATTCCGAAGCAGGTGTTGAGGGTAAGGCACATTCCGATTATCAGCGCTAATTTTTTCATCTTATATTAATATAACGAGTATCAGTTAATTTTGGTTCATTTCAATAGATGAAATTAATCTTTTATTGTCCAAAAGTCTTTTTGTAAAAGCACCAAAAACGGGATTAATTCAAGACGTCCGACAAGCATATTTACGGTAAAAATCAGTTTTGATGCGGTGTGCATACCGTCAAAATTCCCCATAGGACCTGTTGATACCGCAACTCCGGGTCCAATATTGCCAAGCGATGAAATAGCTCCGGTTAAGCCGACTGCAGTATTTTGTTCAAGTATAGACATTACTACTGCAGTGATTCCAAACAGTAAGAAATAGAAGAATACAAATACAACAATCTGTCTTGCGACTTCCGGCTGAATTGTTTTGTTATCCATTTTTATGTTAACAACTGCATTTGGATGTAAAATTCTTACGATTTCACTTTTCATCGATTTAAAAACAACAAGCCATCTGGCAATTTTTATACCGCCGCCCGCTGAACTTGCGCAAGAACCCATAAACATTACAATAAACAGAATTAATTTTGATGTGTAATCCCATTTCTCAAAATCAACACTTGCAAAACCTGATGACGTAGTAATACTTATAACCTGAAACAGTGCATCGGTAAAGTTATGAAAATGCAATGATGCTGTTATTAATAATGCCATGAATATTACAAGTAAAAAATATGTTCTGAATTCTTCATTTTTAAATAACAATAAAGGATTTTTTTGCATAATAACTTTATATTGCAGGTTAAAACTAGCCCCAGCTAGGAACATAAACACAAGCACAATCCAGGTAATATGGTTTGATTGGTATCCCATAATGCTGTATTCATGAGGTGAAAATCCGCCAGCAGAAAGTGTTGAAAGAGAATTACAAACAGCATCAAACGCAGGCATCCCAGCCCATACAAGCAGAATTATTTCCAAAACAGTAAGACCTGCATAAATTTTCCATAAAGCAGATGCTGTATTTCTTATACGAGGTGTGAATTTATCCTCTGTAGGCCCAGGTGCTTCTGCAAAAAACATTTGACGACCTGCAACCGCAAATTGCGGCAAAATTGCAATAAATAATACGATAATTCCCAAACCGCCAAGCCATTGAGTAAATGAGCGCCAGAAAAAGAATGCATGTGGATAATTATAGTGGGTTAAAATTGTTGCACCAGTTGTTGTGATTCCTGAAATCGATTCAAAAATTGAATTGACAGGACTTAAACCATAGAATAAATATGGTATTGCAGCAATTAATCCGAATAAAACCCATGAAAAAGCTACAATACAAAGACCTTCGCCTTTTTTAATGTCGTTTAAATTATCAAGAGAAGATGGTACGCTTTTTCTTAAAATTGCACCGCTTAACATAGAAATTATAGATGCAGTCAAAAATGGCAGTATTGAATTGTATTCACCATAAATGAATGCAACTGTTATTGGAATAAGTATTACCAATCCGATATAAATTAATGTTAAACCTAATGCATAAGCCAGATAATTTAAGCGCATACTAATTCACCTTAAAAAATTCTTTAATTTCAGGCGCACTTTGAGCTGTTGTAAATATAATTAAAATATCATTTGTTGTTATAAGTGTGTCACCTTTTGGAATAATTACTTTATTTCTGCGTAAAATCACACCAATAATTGCGCGGGCAGGAAATTTTAAATCCATAATCTTTTTGCCGTTAAATTCAGGCAGTACGTTAATTTCCAAAACTTCGCCCTGACCCTGTTCTACGGTTGCAAGTATATCAACATCATTTTCCTGCAAATCGTTGCGAACCTCATTTATCGCTGAATTTTTCGGTGAAATAGCTATATCAATGCCGACTTTTTCAAACAACGGAATGTTTAAAACTTTTGAAACTCTTGCAATAACTCGTTTTACGCCCAATTGTTTTGAAAGTAGAGAACATAAAAGATTTCTTTCATCATTGTTGGTAACGCTTATTACAACGTCACTTGAACCGATTTCTTCTTCATCAAGAAGTTTTAGATTTGTACCGTCCCCGTTTATAACCAGTGTATTACGTAATTCTTCTGCCAGATATTGGCATCTTTCGTAATTTTTTTCAATGATTTTTGTTCTAATTTTCATTGTTTCAAGGGTTTTAGCAAGCATCAAGCCTACATTTCCGCCGCCGATAATTGCAACTGATTTAACGATTTCTTTTTCATGGAAAAATGTACCTGCAAGAATATCCAGAGAATGAGATGTTCCCATAAAAATAAGTTTATCGCCGTCTTGAATTTCTGTTTCACCGTTCGGGATAAACAAACAGCAATCGCGGGTTAAGCCTACCATAAGCGTATCTTTTGTAAATCCGCAGTCTTTTACTTTTTTGCCTACAATTAGTAAATGCGGTTGAACTTTGTATTCCAAAAGTCTTGCTCTGCCGTCTGCAAAGTTTTCCACATCAAGCGCATGTGCAACGGTTACAATTCTGAAAATTTCTTGTGTTAAAAGTTCTTCAGGCCAAATTATATAATCAATAAAGAAGTCACAGAAGTGTTCGTTATTTTTTTCAAAGCTTAAAGTTTTTTTGTATTCTTCCTTGCTTACAAAACAAATTGTTCTAACCCCGCCAAACTTTTTAGCAGAAAGACAGGCTACAATATTTGCCTCATCTATTGCGGTGCAGGCAATAAAAATATCAGCATTTTTAATGTCAGCATTTTTTAAAACTTCAATATCAGATGCATTTCCCTGAACAAAACTTATATCAAGTTTATTAAATTCATTGGTTCGATTTTCTTCTTTGTCGATGATTGTTATATCGTGGTCTTCAAAAAACTCTGTTGCAAGCAGACAGCCGATTTCTGTAGCACCGTAAATTACTATTTTCATAAACCAAATTATAACTTAAGTAAATTTTTTTTACAAGCAAAAAAAAATATTTACAGGGTTTGTAATATTATGCTTCCAAAAATTGACCCTGTAAATTATGAAAGATGTTATCCAAAAAGATTGAAAAGGATTTTTCAATCAAATTTGAATATGAAGTCTTACGACAAATTTATTCCGCATATCGGGGGTGGGGCAATTGTAGGCAATATACCTCCTGAGCTTATACGTTTGTTTCCCCAAAAAACAAGAGGGCAGGACATTAAAAATTTTCAAAATCTCTTGGCGGATATAAGTAAATATGTCCGTGGTTCTTATTATAAGTTAAAACAAAGTGATGGTTTTACTTGGCTTAATCCAGAGACTTATGGTAAGTCTGATATGCTTTTAAATTGGGAAAAAGAGCTCACTAATGTTTTAAATGGGTGTTTGAGAAGATTTACCGATATATCTGTTACAGGTGACATAAAATATATTGAGCGGGGAGTTGCAGGCAAAGTTTTTAAACTCTCACTTAGAGATAAAGACGGTGTAAAAATTATGCATGATAAAGCGTTGAAAGTTTATCATGTAAAAAGTTTTTTATGTTCTGAGGTTAAGGGCTGTCATGGGAATTACGCAGAAGCTAATTTTTGGACTTATTTAAAACATGTAGCAGGACATCCGTTGGATAAAACTCAATTTACAAAACATTATATATCTGATTTGGATAATGGTTATGCATTAACAGAATTTATTGATGAAGATATAACAAGTACAACGGCAAAAATGGATTTTCAAGCGTTGTTTAAACTAAAATATGTTGATTGGCATCATAATCCATATTTGCGTGAAAAAATTTATGATGTTGGCGGGTTTCAAAAAATGCCAAACTTTATGGATGATAAAATTGTATTAAGATATTTCAAAAAACTCTTTTTCAGAAGCGAAAAAGAACTTCCCGAAGTTCTTGCAAGATATGAAGCACTTGCTCAAAATCCTAAAACTCCGCATAGAGATAAAATTCAAAGAGCAATCGATTTATTTAAGAAAGAGTAATCCGTATACAACAATATATTGAATTATCTGCAAAACAATAATCGCAACAATCGGTGAAAAATCAAGCCCGTTTAAAGTGGGTATGATTTTTCTGAATATATTTAGATAAACATCTGTGACGTCTTTGATAAATGTAAAAGGCTGTTTATACCAATCAATAGACGGTACAAAACTTAATAAGCATCTTACAAGAATTATCCAGAAATATATTTCAAAAAGATTGTTGATTGCTTTTATTAAATTTGTCATCATAATTGTGAACTCTTTTTAGTATTTTTACATTCACAATTTTCTCTTGAAGCTGGAATATTTTCAATCATCTTAAAGAGCAGATTTTTAAGGTTAGCAACATTTGAGTTAAATACCTGAATAACCTCATGATGAGATACAGGCGGAACATCGCCGACCAAACCAGCATCGTAATCTGTTATAAGAGAAATATTCAATGGGCACATATCCATTTCTTTAACAAGGTAAGCTTCAGGGAATGCTGTCATATTGATAACTTCCCAGCCCTGATTTGTAAAGAATTTAGACTCTGATTTTGTTGAAAAACGCGGACCGTTAATTACAACAACAGTTCCAGTTTCATGGATTGTAATTCCTAAATCTTTCCCAGTTTTAACTGCAAGTTTACGTAATTCTGGACAGTATGTTTCAGCTGCAGAAGGGTGAGTTACTATCGGGCCTTCAAAGAAAGTAGTTTTTCTACCGTCAGTCCAGTCAACAAACTGGTCACAAATTACAAAATCACCAGGTTTAACATGTTTTTGTAAACTGCCAGCAGCACAAGGCGAAATAACTCTTTCGCATCCGATATGTTTCATTGCCCATACATTTGCTCTGTAATTAATTAAATGAGGCAGAATAGTATGGTTTCTGCCGTGTCTTGGCATAAACGCAACTTTGTGTTCTCCGACTTTACCGACAAACAAACTGTCGCTTGGCATTCCGTAAGGTGTTTCAACTCTTACTTCTTCAATATCTTCTAAGAATTTGTAAAATCCCGAACCGCCGAATACACCAATGTCTGCTATTTTTTCCATAAAATTTTCCTCTCATATTAATTTATTAACTGTTTAAATCTTAACATAAAAACATTAAAAAGTATCCTGACTTGAAATTTATTTTTTTTGTAATAATATGTAAGTATAAAACATTCTTAAAAGTTTTTGACCGTAGTTGAAGAAATAGGTCGTTAGGGAATTTTTAGGGATTTCAATTTACAACATAGAGGATTACATTTTGAAAAAATTATTACTGTTAACTTTTACACTTATGTGTATACTGTTTACACATGCGTCTGCACAAGCTGCTGATGTTAATTCTGTAAAAGCAACAATAGTAAAACATGCTATTGAAATGGGCGTTGATCCTGCAATTGCGTTAAGTATTGCGCGTACAGAATCAGGATTTAGACATGAGGCAAGAAGTTCTCATGGTGCTGTCGGGGTATTTCAATTGATGCCGTCAACAGCAAGAAGAATGGGCTTAAACCCTTATTCATTGAATGACAATATTAAGGGCGGAATTATGTATTATAAGAAAATGTATAATATGTTCGGCTCAGTAGAATTGGCACTTGCGGCTTATAATGCAGGGCCTGGAAATGTTAAAAAATACAATGCTATTCCGCCGTTCGGTGAAACAAGACGATTTGTGAGTAAAATTATGTCAGATGTAAACAGACAAAAAGCTGCTCCAGATCCTATTGTAGCAAAGGTTAGAAGCGGTGCATATTCTGCACAAAAACCTGCAGGGGTTATCAAACCAGCATCTGCACCAAAATTGATAGATGCAAAAGATTTACAGGTTGAGATTTTAGAAGAAAAGCCAATAGAATTAAAACTTGAAACATTAACAATTTCAATTTAGAAAAAAGAACCGCGAAAGCGGTTCTTTTAATATTTCTTTACAATTATTGAAGAATTTCCCATAATGAGCCGTTATCATATCCTGAAAGGATAAATGCAAAAACGGGAGCGAGCCAAAGGCTAGCGACTGACCAAAACCTTACAAAGTACACAACCATCGTCGGAAAGGGCAAAAAATGGGAATGTCAGCATCACAAGCGAGATTACTAAGCATTACTAGTCGATTGACTAATAATGAATTTCGCTCGCAGACAATTACAAATTCAAAACTCCGTCTTGCTGAAAAATCTCAAGAAGCAAGCGCTGACTACATGGATGCATTAAATTCCCAGCAATTAGTTTTTGGTATATATGGAGACAATGGAGGATATTCTACAGAAAAATTAACACCTGCATTAATTTATGATTATGCACCTTTGAAAAATCAGTATGCTCTTGTAAATCCTGCAGGTAAACTGCTTGTTTCAGCTGTTGATGCAAATAATTTTAAAGCAACTATTGATGAAGAAAATCCATTATCTGCATTTTTAGATAAGTATGGTTTATTGGAGAATAAAACTTATACTCAAAAAGTCGAAACAATAAATCCAAATTATGAAGATGAATTAGCTGAGTATGAAGCACAAAGACCTGCGTATGATGCATATATTCAATATTTAGATGATAAAGAACAATATGACAAAGATTATAATGACTGGTTATTGAGAAACGGATATAATGATAAATCAGATTATGATGCTGCTTATGCGAAGTATGAACAAGAACTGGCACAAGAAAATCTATATGAGATTTTCGCAAGTGTTGTTGGTACCAGTGATACTGTAACAAGTACAGGAGCTCAAGGTCATTACTATAGAGCTTTACATGGTAATGCCGATTGTTATTTACATGTTTTAAATGTACTTTTTGATTATAATGGTACAAATTTATCAAAAGCTACGCGTGATACATCAATCACTGGAACAACTGTTACTTTTCAAGGAGAAGATGGCGGTATGACAACTACTGATGGTATGACTGAAGAAGAGAAACAGAAAATGGCTCAAATATCAGGATTACTTTCTGAACGTTATTGTGACGGAGATGATGATTTTAATACCAGAGGTGCGCAAAATCTTTTAAAAGCTGCTAGAGATGACGGACGCGAACCAACTCGTCTTGAAATTTTAAGGAGTGATTTTAAAGAAACTGTCAATGGAGATGTTACATATTCTTATGAAAAGAAAACTCTTGAGCAAAAAGTTATTGATTTGTATTACACTATACTAAATAAAGACTTATTAGGGGTAACTAATGATGATATGACCGAAATGCTTATGAATTTTACTGACGGTGATATGAAAAAATTAGCACCTGAAGCTCCAGAAGCACCGCCGACTGAACCAACTCCTGTTCCACCTGCAGAATGTCCTGCTAAACCATCTAATGTTTTTGTAGAGTACAAAGAAGCAAGTGAAACTGTTGTCAATGACAAAGACAAGGCTCAATGGTATACAAACCTATGGTATATGATGAACGGTTCTGATACTGTTAATAAAATTAAGCAAAAAGAAATTTTTGATGATGAGAAAAATGAATCATACAGCGTATTTATTGTAGATTCTGCTGAAAAATCAGGTAAAGGCGGAACTTATGAAGTATTTGAAGATTTAAATTTATTCAAAAGTTCTGATTGGCTGCAGTTCGCATTAGAGCATGGCATGGTTACAATGGTTCAGGCACAATATAATAATCCTGCTGCTGATAATGGTAAAGTTCCCGAACTTACCTCTGAAGGCATCACATGGAAGTCTATAATTTATACTAATGCTTCTGATATCCGTTCTCAAGAGGATGAAGTAAAAATTGCGATTGCTGAAGTTAAGTATAAAAATGCAATAAGAGAAATCGAAAACAAAGATAAAAAATTCGATCAGGATCTTAAAAAGCTTGATACTGAACACACTGCTCTGCAAACAGAATACGATTCGATAAAAGAAGTTATAAGTAAAAACGTAGACAGGTCGTTTAAAGCATTTTCATAATTTAAAAGCCCCTTTTAGGGGGCTTTTTTTAAGAATTATATGCTTTGAAAATTTCGGTTAAAAGTTCGTGACCTTTGAGGATTGATTTGTAATCTAAATATTCATCTTTTGTATGCATATTGCAAACTGTTGCCAAACCTACAAGGTACGGGATAAATTTTTCGCCTTTTGCGTTTGTTTCATTTGCGTAAATGTGAGTTTCTGCTCCTGCATGGAAAGTTGTAATATCAGGTTCTACGCCAACTTTTTTAGCGCAAGCTTCAAAAAGTATCGGAATAAATTTATCGTCAACTTTTTCAAACGGCGGAAGATGTTCTTCAAATTCAATCGAAACTGCTGCAAGATTTGAATGTGCTTTGCCAAATTCTTCAACTGTTGATGTAATAATTTCTTTTAATTCGTTTTCTTTTTGACGGCTTGAACTTCTGATTGAATAGCTTACAGCAGCTTCTGGGTTAATAATGTTTGTAACATTAATGTTTCCAGCCTGAATTCCGCCAAGATTGCAGGAAGTTACGACTTTTCCGTTTTCTTCAAAATATACGCCCTGAGGAAGTTTGGCAATCAAGTCAGCAATAAGTTTTGCAGCGTTTGCGCGGGTTTTGTCGCCGATATCAATGCCTGAATGACCTGCTTTATGGCTTTTTACGCTGATTTTTACTAAAGTATAACTTGCACCTGCTGTTTCAAGTTGTCCTAAAGTGTCGCTGTCACAAACCAATATATATTTTGATTTGATATCTTTAAAATTCGTATGTCTGATACCTGACATTCCAGATTCCTCGTCGCGTGTAAAATTGCATTCAAGACCGCCGTGTTTTATATCGGAATTTGCAATTTCTTTTGCTAAAAGAAGTGCGTTCGCAATACCAGCTTTGTCATCAGCTCCTAAGGTTCGGCCTTCTGCATGAATGTTTCCACTGTCATCTAAATATGTTTTTACAGGCGCATCGTCGCCTATAACGTCCATGTGAGCAGATAATAATAAAGGTTCTTTTGTGCTGTCAGTTGCGGGAATATCTATTCTTACGTTTCCATAATCATCAAATCTGCAGTTCATATTATTTTGTCCGCAATATGCTTGAATCCATTTCGCAACATTTTCTTCGTGTAAGGATGGTGACGGAATCTCTGCAAGATTGCAGAAAAGTTCAATAAGCTCGTGTTCTTTTCGTAAATTCTCTATTGTCATGTTGTATCCTTTCTAAAATTATACCAATATTTTTCGGCAGGGCTACGTGCGTAGCACTCCTCTCAGTTTATATCAATAACGCTTACACCGTCGCCGCCCTCGGCATCTTCTCCAGGTCGGAATTTTGCAACGTAAGGTGATGTGGATAAAAATTCTCTTACCGCCGATTTTAATGCACCAGTGCCGTGCCCGTGAATTACTGTAACGCAGGCAAGGTTTGCAAGGCTTGCTTTGTCAAGGTAATTTTCTAAATCATCAAGTGCATCTTCAACTTTAAGACCGCGCAGGTCAAGTGTATTTGAGATGTTTATACGGCGAAGTTCAAAACTTTCAAATGAACTCGGTTTGTAAACATTTTGTTTTTTTTCGTAAATTTCGTCGTATGGCGCAAGTTTGTTACACTTAATTTTTGTTTTTATATTGCCCATTTGAACTGTAACGTATTTGTTTTTATCAGGCAGAGTTAAAAGAGTTACAGGCTGGTTTAATTCTTTTAAAATTAATTTGTCGTTTTCTTTTACTGCTGCCCAGTCGATTTCTTCATAATGCTGTTTTTCGTCATATTCTGCCAGTTTTCCTCGGAATTTTTGTTCCATTTGAGCAAGGCGGGCGTATGAACGGCGGGCAATTTTTTCGGATTTTTCTCGGCGTAATTCGTCCAGAATATTTTTGATTTCTGCTTTTACAGAAAGAAGTTCGCGGTCAAATTTGTCTTTAATATTTTTTACTGTCTTTTTCTTATCTTTTTTGACGGCTTGAAGAGAGGTTTCATATTCCTGTTTAAGATTTTCTGATGTTTCTTTTAAACTTTCTGCTTCTTCAAGGTTTTGAGTAAGTTTTGCCTGAGTTTCCTGCAGTTTTTCAACAACCGCAATCGAGGGGTCTTTTGAGGAGATAATAATCTCTTTTGCTTTTTGCGCTAATTGAGGTTCAAGTCCGAGGTTTTGTGCAATAGAAATTGCGTTGCTTAAACCTGGGATACCAATTAGAAGTTTATATGTGGGTTTTAAGGTTTCTGTGTTGAATTCAACCGATGCGTTTTTGAAATAGGGATTTGTATATTCAAGTGCTTTTAATTCTCCGTAATGTGTTGTGATAGTTGATGTAACCTCTTTTTGTGCAAGTTTTTCTAAGATAACCTGTGCTAAAACCGCACCCTCTACAGGGTCTGTTCCTGCGCATATTTCATCTAAGATAACAAAAGTTTTGTCATTGCTCTGTTCCAGAATTTCAATGATATTTGTCATATGAGATGAGAATGTCGATAAATTTTGTTGAATGCTCTGGTCGTCGCCTATATCTGCAAAAACATTTTCAAAAGGGTAAACTTTTGCATTTGTACAAGGCAGAAACATTCCCGATTTTGCCATTAAAATAAACAGTCCGATTGTTTTTATTGTAACCGTTTTTCCGCCTGTGTTTGAACCAGTTATAACAACGGATTTGTAATCTTTCCCGATTTCAAAGTTGTTTGTAACTATGTTTTCAACATTGAGAAGCGGGTGTTTCATGTTCTCAAATTCAATAATTTTGTGAGTTAGAATATCTGGTTCTACTGCCTGTAATTTTACGGCATAGCGGGCTTTTGCAAAATGAAAATCAATTTCCGCCAGAGTTTTTTCACTTAAAGAAAGAGCTTTGATATCATCTTTTACAAGGTTTGTAAGTCCTGTTAAAATCTTAATCATCTCAGAATGAATCTGTGATTTAATCTCGCGGATTTTGTTGTTTAGCGGAACGATTTGTGCAGGCTCAATATAAAAAGTTTTGTTTGTAGCAGAAACATCATGAACAATACCTGGAACTTTGCTTTTTGAAGATGCCATTACCTGAAAAACAATTCTGTCATCGCGTGTTGTGTAAATGTTTTCCTGTAAGTGTTTGGAAAAATCAGGTGAATTTAAAAGTGCGGAAACTGTTGTTCGGAGATTTTTTTCGTTGTCGCGTAATGCACTATATAATCCTTTTAGTTCGGCAGTTGCATCATGTCTTATATTTAAGTTTTCATCAAATGTATTAAATATTTTGTCTTCAAGTTCTCTGTCTGCAATTAATATTTCCGCTAAATCTTTTAAAATTGCGTTTTCAAGATTTTCGGACAGAAATTTTTTCACCAAGCGTGAAGTCTTTAGAGTTTTTGCAATATCGATAAGTTCCTCTTCTGTAAGATAGCTTGTTAACACATTGAATCTAGAAATGTTAGCAACGAATTCTATAGGAATATCATTCGGCATATCAAGGATGAATTTAGCCTCGCGTGTGCACTGAAGTTCTCGCTTAATTGCAGCAATATTATCATGCGGAGTTAAATTTGCGCATAAAGCTTTACTTTGTTCAGTTTTGGCAAAGTTTGAAAGTTTGTCGAGAATCTTATCAAATTCTAGTGCTTTTCTGCTTTTGAGTGTAATTTCCATAACTTTATTTTACATGCACAAAATACATTTGCAATTTGCCATTATTTTTACTAAAATGTATTTAAAGAAGAGGGGAAATAAAATGGCAGACAGACAGAGAGTAAAAGAACAAGATAAAATTCAACGACGTTCAAATTTTGAACCTGTTGAAAGTAATTTGACGGAAGAACAAGTGAAATTAGAAGCATCAAGGTGTTTGAATTGTAAAAATCCTAGATGCGTTCAAGGTTGTCCTGTTAATATTCAAATTCCGCAGTTTATTCAAGCAATTAAAGAGGGTGATTTGAATAAAGCAGGAGAGATTATACGCCAAACAAGCATGTTACCCTCTGTATGCGGACGTGTCTGCCCGCAGGAAAGACAATGTGAAGGTAATTGTGTTTTAGGTATTAAAGGTGAAGCTGTTGCAATCGGTGCTTTAGAAAGATATGTAGGCGATAATACAAAAGCAGAAATGCCCGAAATTAAACCATCAGGTAAAAAAGTTGCTGTAGTAGGTTCTGGATGTGCAGGCATGACGGCAGCATGCGACCTTAGAAAAGAAGGGCATGAAGTTGAAGTTTTTGAGGCTCTCCATGAACTCGGCGGAGTTTTAAGATATGGTATTCCGCCTTTCAGGTTACCGCGTGTTGTTTTAGACCGCGAAATCGAAAACTTAAAAGCAATGGGAGTTAAATTCCATACCAATGTTATTGTTGGTAAATCGATTACTCTTAAACAATTGAAAGAGGATGGATTTGATGCTGTATTTATATGTTCAGGTGCAGGGCTGCCTAAAATGTTGAACATCAAAGGTGAAAACCTCAACGGAGTATTTTCTGCAAACGAGTTTTTAACCCGTGTAAACTTGATGCACGCAGGTCAGCCTGACAGTCCGACCCCGTTAAGAATTGGTAAAAAAGCTGCAATATTTGGCGGCGGAAATGTTGCTATGGATGCTGCTAGAACTGCTGTCCGCGTCGGTTTTGAAGAAGTTTATATTATATACAGACGTACTGAAAAAGAACTTCCTGCACGTTTAGAAGAAATCCGTCACGCAAAAGAAGAAGGGATTGTTTTTAAATTCCTTTATGCACCTAAAGAAATTATTGGTGAGGATGGCTATGTAAAAGCTGTTGAACTTGAGGTTATGGAACTTGGTGAACCTGATGAGAGCGGTCGTCAAAGACCTGTTTCAACTGGTAAAATTGAAGTTATGGAACTTGATACAGTAATAGTTGCACTCGGAACAGGCCCAAATCCGATTATTCAATCTTCTGCAGTTGAAGAAGGTTTGGAAATTATTACCGACAAGCGAGGTTATATCACGGTTGACGCTGAAACAAGATGCACAAATCTTGATTGTGTATACGCTGGCGGCGATGTTGCACCAATTGGTGAGTCCAATGCCATAAATGCAATGGGTGCTGGTAAAAAAGCCGCTAAGGCTATTAATGAAAAATTGTTATGAAAAAGATAATTTTCTTAATTACAATTATGATGTTAGGCAGTTGTCATGCATTTGAGCTTGACACATCAGTTGACGATGAAATTCGTAGAAATTATAACCCGACAGCAATTGAGCAATCTTTGCCAGCTTTGCCAAAAGTTACACCAACGCAGACAACGACAACACAGACTCCGCCAAAAACTCAGCCTGTTGCGCAGCCTGCAAAACCGCAAATCGTAGTTAAAAAACTTCCGACATCTCAGATTGATAAATCTACAGCAATAAGAATCCCGAAAGGGACAAAATTTAAAGTTCGTTCAAGTGCTTACCTGTCCGATTCGGCACGTGTCGGCGCGAGATTAAGTTTTACAACATTGCAGCCCGTAACAAAGCGTTATATTACAATTCCAGCTGGTACTGTGTTTAATGCTGTTGTTACAAATTCACATCCGCCTCAGGCAAGCGGGAACGGCGGGTTATTGCAAATTGCCGTTGACGGGATGCGATACAATGGAAGGGTGTATTATTCGCAGGGGAAAATTACAAAAGCAAACCGTAAAAAAGTTTTTGTAAATAATATAAAAGGAAAACGTCAGTACTGGAAAAATGTTGGTAAGCAGATAGATAAAGGGCAGAATTTCTATAAGAAAACACGCAGAGTTTCAAATAATTTAACAGATAATCCTATAACATTAATAGCAGCTCCTGTGCCGACTATTGTTGGAATGGCTGCTTATGCTGTGAATTTGGCAGGTTCGCCGATAATTGCAATACCCGCAAAAGGAGGACGTCTTTCAATACCTGCGGGAAGCGAGTTTGAAATTAAACTTCTTGAAGATATTTATTTGGAATATTAGTCTAAGTGTATGATTTATTGTAAAAATATTGTTTAAAATCTGAATTCAGGTTATAATATTTGCCGTAGAAAGTGAAAGGGAGAAACTATGTTTAAAAAAATTTATGCTTCTCTGCTTGCTGTTTTAGGGCTTGTTGCTCCTGCATTTGCAAGCGAAGCTGATTTAGTTGTTCCGAGTATAAAAGATGCTAACCCTGATTTCTATACTTATTTGCTTATAGGTATTGGAATTTCGGTGATTGGTCTTGTGTTCGGATTTGTTGAATTTTTTAGAATTAAAAAATTAGATGTCCACAGCAAAATGGCTGAGGTAGGTAATACAATTTTTGAAACCTGCAAAACTTATCTTGTACAACAGGGTAAATTTTTGTTTGTATTGGAAGTTTTAATCGGTCTTTGTATCGCATTTTACTTTGGATACTTGCAGCATATGCCGCTTAACCATGTATTAATAATTTTAGCATGGTCAGTAATTGGTATTTTGGGGTCTTATGCTGTTGCTTGGTTTGGTATTAGAATGAATACTCTTGCTAATGCAAGAACTGCTTTTGTATCATTAAAAGGAAACCAGTTAAATATTTTGAATATTCCTTTAAAGGCAGGTATGTCAATCGGTGTATGCCTGGTATCTGTTGAACTTATTTTAATGCTTACAATTTTATTGTTTGTACCAGGAGAAATTGCAGGAGCTTGCTTTATCGGTTTTGCAATCGGTGAATCTTTAGGTGCATCTGCATTACGTGTTGCAGGCGGTATTTTTACAAAGATAGCAGATATTGGGTCTGACTTGATGAAAATTCAATTTGGGATTAAAGAAGATGACCCTAGAAATCCTGGTGTTATCGCTGACTGTACAGGTGACAATGCAGGCGATTCTGTAGGCCCAACAGCTGACGGTTTTGAAACTTATGGTGTAACAGGTGTTGCGCTTGTTTCATTTATTTTGCTTGCTGTTGCTGGTGTTGAAAATCAGGTTCAATTGTTGACCTGGATTTTTGTAATGAGATTTTTGATGATTGTAACATCTGTTCTTGCATACTGGATTAACGGTGCTGCAGACAGAATTTACGCAGCAAAAACTTCAAAATTCGATTTTGAAAAACCGTTAACAAATTTGGTTTGGTTAACATCAATTTTATCAATTGTAATGACATTCGGCGTAAGTAAATGGTTATTATCCGATATGGGCGGAAACTTGTGGTTAATACTTTCTGCAATTATTTCTTGCGGAACTTTAGGCGCTGCATTAATTCCTGAATTTACAAAAATATTTACATCACCGAAAGCAAAACATACAGAAGAAGTTGTAACAGCTTCTCGTGAAGGCGGTTCATCTTTAACAATTCTTTCAGGTATTGTTGCTGGTAACTTCTCAGCTTTCTGGATTGGTATGGTAATCGTTCTTTTAATGGGACTTGCTTACTATGCATCAACATTTATTCCTGAAAACGTTATGATTTACAGCTCAGTATTTGCATTTGGGCTTGTTGCATTTGGTTTCCTAGGAATGGGGCCTGTTACAATTGCCGTTGATTCTTACGGCCCTGTAACTGATAACGCTCAATCAGTTTACGAATTGTCTTTAATTGAAGATGTTTCTGCTGATGAAATTGAAAAAGAATATGGTTTTAAACCTGATTTTGAAAATGCTAAAAAATACTTAGAAGAAAATGATGGGGCAGGAAATACATTTAAAGCAACTTCAAAACCTGTACTGATTGGTACAGCGGTTGTAGGTGCTACAACTATGATTTTCTCGCTAATTTTAGTTATTAAATCAACTTTAGGTATTGAACCTGAAATGATATTAAATATGTTAAACCCGTATACATTGCTTGGCTTGTTATCAGGCGGTGCGGTAATTTACTGGTTCTCAGGCGCATCTATGCAGGCTGTTACTACAGGTGCATATCGTGCGACGGAATATATTAAAGATAATATCAAATTAGATGAAAATTCGAAAAGTGCTAACGTCGCAAATTCAAAAGAAGTTGTAAAAATTTGTACTCAATATGCTCAAAAAGGTATGGTAAATATCTTTATCGCATTGTTTGCATTTGCACTTGCTTTTGCATGTTTGTCTGCACCTGTAGGCACAAATGCGCCTGTAGCGTTCTTTGTAAGCTATCTTGTTGCAATTGCTGTATTTGGTCTTTTCCAGGCTGTATTTATGGCTAACGCTGGCGGATGCTGGGACAACGCTAAGAAAATCGTAGAAGTTGATTTGGCTGAAAAAGGAACTCCGCTTCACGAAGCTACTGTTGTCGGTGATACAGTCGGTGATCCTTTCAAAGATACATCATCAGTTGCGATGAATCCGATTATCAAATTTACGACATTATTCGGTCTTCTTGCAATGGAAATTGCAATTTCTGAAAACTTCAGAAACATTGCACCTATTGCAGGCTGGGTATTTTTGGCAATTTCGCTGATATTTGTAATCCGTTCATTCTACGCGATGAGAATACCTAATAAAAAATAGTGCGAGCACATAAACAAAAAAGCACCTTGAAAGAGGTGCTTTTTATTTTGTTCATGCTATAATATGCATAGAATAGAGGAAAAATTATGGGATTAACAGTATACTTAGGAATAGATGTCGGCTCGGTTACGACAAAATTAGCTTTAGTAGATGAAAATGGAAAGTATATAGATAGTTATATGCTTAAAACTGCAGGTAAACCTGTTATGGCTGTTCAAAACGGTTTGACTGAGCTTTATAAGAAAAGAATTACGGATTACGATGTAAAAGGAGTTGGAACTACAGGGTCTGGCAGAAATCTTGCTGGAGCATTAGTGGGTGCGGATGTTGTTAAAAACGAAATTACAGCTCACGCAGTTGCCGCAAGTATTAATGTTCCTGGAGTTCAGACAATTCTTGAAATCGGCGGGCAGGATAGTAAAATTATTATTTTGCGTGACGGTATTGTAACAGATTTTGCTATGAATACGGTTTGTGCGGCAGG
Organism: uncultured bacterium; assembly: GCA_948964545.1. Lineage (GTDB taxonomy): Bacteria > Cyanobacteriota > Vampirovibrionia > Gastranaerophilales > Gastranaerophilaceae > Stercorousia. The sequence continues at coordinate 151,446 of CAREDV010000002.1, forward strand.
TACAGGCTCTTTTCTTGATCACCAGGCTCAAAGACTTAATGTTCCTATTGAACTTTTTGGTGAAACTGCACTAAAATCATCTAACCCAGCACGTATCGCAGGCAGATGCGGTGTGTTTGCAGAAAGCGACTTAATCCACAAACAGCAGTTGGGCTATCCTGTAGAAGATTTGCTCTACGGGCTTTGTCAGGCACTTGTAAGAAACTATCTTGCAAATCTTGCATTGGGTAAAGAATTACTTCCTGTTTTCTCTTTCCAAGGCGGTGTTGCAACAAACACAGGTATGGTAAAAGCTTTTGAAGAAGCTTTGGGGCATAAGGTTATAGTTCCAGAAAATCATCAGACAATGGGTGCAATTGGAGCAGCGCTTCTTGCTATGGAAAATCATCAATATACAGAGGCTGAAACAAAATTTAAAGGCTGGGAAGTTGCTGATATGTCTTTCCATTCAATTACCTGCGATTGTACTGGCTGTTCAAACAACTGTGAAGTTATTACAATTGTTGAGGGCGGTGAAGATATTAATCATGTTGAAAATATTAAAGATATAAAAGGCAATATTATCGCTCGCTGGGGCGGAACTTGCGGAAGATGGGATATAGGGTAGTGGCGGATTTAAATTCCAAAATAAATTCCATGAAGCAAAAATACCGCGAGATTTTTTTGACGTCTGTTGAAGCAATAAAACAACGCGTTGAAGAAATTAAACCTGAAGGATTTGAGGGTGATATTTTTGATACATATGAAAAAGGCAGTCTCGGTGATAAGTGGCAGGCTGAAGTCTTAGATATGTTTGAAAAAGATATTTCGCCTGAAATATACCGCAAATGGAAAGAAATTCTTGCTTACAGAGAAAATTTTCACTGCAAAGGCTGTGCAACATGTTGTAATTTGGCGTGCTCGGAATTTTCTCCTGAACAATTAAAAGAAAAAGTCAAAAATGGTGATAAATTTGCAGCACAGTTTACAAGTATTTTTGTGCCATATGAAACGCGTGAAGAAGCTGAGAAAATTTATCCTGAATACTTGAAACTTTTAAAAGATACATTGGATGAAGATGTTTATTTCTATCACTGCCCAAAATTGACGGAGTGTAAACGTTGTTCGGATTATGAAAACCGCCCTGAAATCTGCCGTGTTTTTCCCGATAATCCGTTGAGTATTTTGCCTGAAAGCTGCGGATTTTATCCATGGCGTCAGGAAGTTGAACCTGTTGCTTTAATGCTTCATTCAATGGTAGAAATTATTGATTACTATAAAGAGAAACTGCAGAAATGAAAATATTATCAGGATTAAATTTACAAGAAATTGAACAAATAACAGATGAGCTGGGTGCTTCAAAATTTAGAGCGCGTCAGATTCATAACTGGATTTATTTAAAATCTGTTAATTCAATTGATGAAATGACAGATTTGTCTGTAAAATTTCGAGAAGAATTGAAAAAAGCAGCAACAGTATCTGATACTAAAATCAAGGTTAAACAGGAAAGTTCTGATGGAACTTTGAAATATTTGCTGGAATTTCCTGACAATGAGTGTGTTGAAACTGTTTTGATGCGTTTTGATAACCGTGCAAATTTGACAGCCTGTGTAAGTTCTCAAGTTGGATGTGCTGTAAATTGTTCTTTTTGTGCAACTGGAAAGCGCGGTTTTATTAGAAATCTTTCTTATAAAGAGATTATTGAGCAGGTTTTGACTATCCAAAGAGATACAGGGCTAAAAGTTACAAATATTGTCTTTATGGGACAAGGTGAGCCGCTTTTGAATCTTGATAATGTTTTGAAGGCAATGGAAATATTCAATGAAAATTTTCAAATCGGTGCTCGTAGAATTACTGTTTCAACATCAGGTATAATTCCAGGGATTGAAAGACTTGCTGATAATGATATGCAGTCAACACTTGCAATTTCTCTGCATGCTCCAAATCATGAAATTAGAGCAAAATTAATGCAGATTGAGAATAAGTATGCTATGCCTGAGTTGAAAAAAGCGTTGAAAAATTATATTGAAAAAACAGGCAGAAGAATTACGATAGAATATCTTTTGATAAAGGATTTGAATGATACATTAGAAAGTGCCAAACAACTTGTAAATTACCTGCATGATTTGAAATGTAATATAAATTTAATCCCGTATAACCCGACAGAAAAGAATGATTATCAAAAACCTTCGGGAAATTCGATAATGCGTTTCAAATCTTTACTTGAGCAGTCGGGTAAAAAGGTTACCGTACGTCTTGAACGCGGTGCTGATATTGATGCAGCCTGTGGACAGCTTCGGGGAAAGGTTAAATGAAAGCATTAATTCAAAGAGTTAAGCGAGCATCTGTTGCTATTGACGGTGAATTGTATTCGGCAATTGATAAGGGATTGCTTGTTTTTGTCGGAGTTGAAAAGGCTGATGAGAAAGTTAATGCTGAAAAACTCGCTGAAAAAATACTTAAACTGCGTATTTTTGAAGATGAAAATGAAAAAATGAATTTATCAGTAATGGATGTTCAAGGTGAAATTCTAGTGGTTTCGCAATTTACACTTTGCGGAGATTGTAAAAAAGGCACTCGTCCTTCATTTGATAATTCATCCCCTTTAGATAAAGCAATTGAACTTTACGAATATTTTGTAAATTGTGTAAAACAAGGCGGTTTAACTGTTAAGACAGGAAAATTCCGCGCAATGATGGATGTTGAGCTGATTAACGACGGGCCTGTGACATTTTGGCTTGAGAGATAAGAAAATGCTCTTGCAAAAATTTTTAAAGTATGCTATAATAAAATCAATCTATAGAGAAATCGATTTTCATTTTTGAGGAGAAATTTTTTTTAACCCGGAATTACGTTATTAATTAAGAGGCTTTCATTATGTATGTAAACAAGTGTATCAAATGTGGTCGTGAGTTTGAAACAAAAAACCCCAAAAGAGTTATTTGTCCTGACTGTTTGTATCCAGATAAGAATATGATGGTATCATCAACTTCTTCAGATGCACCAAAGCCTGAAGTTCCTGCCCAAGAACCTTTGAAGGGCTATAGTGCGGGCGGTAATGATGAAGCTCCGCGTTATTACAGCGCAGGCGGTGATAACGAGCAGCAACAAAGATACAATAGACCACAAAGACCTTATAATAATTATAATAGCAGAGGCGGATATAGTAATAATCGTCAAGGCGGATATCAACAAAATCGCCAGCAGGGTGGCTATAACCGCGGCGGTTACAACAATAACCGACAGGGTGGGTATAATAACAACCGTCCTGGCGGGTATCAACAGAATCGTCCTCAGCAAGGCGGGTTTAATAGAAATAATAATTATAACAACAGGCGCCCGCAGCAGGGTGGGTTTAATCGCGGCGGATTCAATAATAGACGTCCGATGCAGAAAAAAGCTCCAAAACAGTTATTGGTAAGTAAGGAACAATTAGAACAAATTGAATTGCTTTATAAATTGATGCTTCCTCTACCAAACCCAGATTGTCATGAAGTAATTGGTGAAAAAATCGGGTTAGAACCAAGAAAAGTATTTTTCGGCATTAACCTTGTAAGACAAAAAATGATGCTTCCGAAATTGCCATTCCCAAAACGTAAACTTGCAATTTCGCCAGATCAGCTTTTTGCTATTAAAAATTTATATGAACCACTTTTACCACTTCCTCCAATCGGTTGCCATAAAATTATTGCTGCTCAATTAAAAATGGATGAATGGAGAGTCCATGTAGGTATAGGTTTAATCCGTTCTCAAATGGGATTAGGACGTTGGAACGAGGATAGACCTGATAAACCTGCTGAATTTCAGAAGAAAGAAGAACTTCCTGTTGAAGAAGTTAAACCTAAAAGAGGCAGAAAAAAGAAAACGGAAGAACCTGCTGAGTAATCATGACAAAATATGTTTCTGTCGGTAAAATTTTAAATTTTCACGGAATTAAAGGTGAGGCAAAGGTAGGCTTTACTAAAAATCAAGAGGATTTTTTCTGCTCTTTGCAAGAAGTTTTTGTTAAAAAAGAACATGATTATGAATTATTAAAAATTAATAGTTCAAGGTTGCATAAAAATTTTGCACTTGTGAAGTTTGATGGTATAAATTCGATTGATGAACTTTTAGGATATAAGGGTGCATTCTTATATGTTCAGGAAGATGTAATTCGAGAAAATTTAGAGGAAGATGAGTTTTTAATTGATGAACTTGTCGGTTTAGAAATTTTTGATGAAAATGACAAAAAACAAGGATTTGTTATCGGGGTTTCCAATAATGGCGCGCAGGACATGCTGTCAGTCAAGACTAATTCTAAAAAGATTGTTTTAGTTCCTTTTGTTAAAGCTATTGTAACTGATGTAAGTATTAAAGATAAAAAAATATTTATCAATAATCTTGAGGGATTATTGGAATGATTTTTGATGTTTTGACTCTATTTCCTGAGATGATCCAAGATCATTGCAGACATAGTATTTTGAAGCGTGCAGTTGAAAAAGGTATTTTTAGTGTAAATACTATTAATCCACGTGATTTTACATTGGATAAGCATAAAAAAGTTGATGATACCCCTTACGGAGGCGGTGCTGGAATGGTTTTAATGGCACAGCCTTATGTTGATGCTTATGAAAGTGTTGAACGGTGCGAAAATTCGATTACTGTTATGCTTTCTCCGCAGGGTGAACCTTTAAATGATAAAATTGTTAATGAACTTTCTGAATTTGACCAAATAGTAATGCTTTGCGGACATTATGAGGGATTTGACGAACGTATAAGAGAAATTATTAAACCTAGAGAAATTTCCCTCGGTGATTTTGTTTTAACTGGCGGTGAACTCCCAGCGCTTTGTTTAATTGATGCAGTAAGCCGTAAGATTGAGGGTACTTTAGGTAAGATTGAATCTGCTGATGAGGATAGTTTCTCAAACGGTTTGATTGAATATCCACATTACACAAAACCAAGAGAATACAGAGGACTGCAAGTTCCTGAGGTATTATTGAATGGAAATCATAAAGATATTAATGAATTCAGATTGCAAAAAAGTCTTGAAAGGACAAAGACGAAGCGTCCTGATTTATATGAAATATTTATAAACAAGAGGAGGGAAAATAGATGAAAATACGGGCTTTTACTTTAGCAGAAGTACTTGTTACTTTAGGTATTATTGGTGTAATTTCAGCAATGACGCTGCCTACATTGACAAAAAATCATCAACGCAAAGTTTATGTAACACAGCTTCAGAAGGTTTATAATGAATTTTCTCAGGCAAGTGATTCTTTTGTAACTTCTAATAATGCCGTAAATTTAATGGAAGCAGGACTTAATTCTCAAGCTGCAGTTAATAGATTTATACAAAGTCAAATGAAAACCGTTAAAAATTGTGAAACAACTTTTACAGATTGTTTTGCAAGTGAATATAAAAATATGAATGGTGCTGCTATGACTAATTTTAATGCTGCGAATTCATCGTGCTATGCATTGCCAAGTGGAGCTTCTGTATGTTTGACATATATGGGTAGAATAAGACTTATTGGAAATGGATTTGTTAATATACTTGTAGATGTCAATGGTAAACAAGGTCCAAATATTTTGGGCCGCGATTTATTCGTAATGGGTATGGAGGATGATGGAACTATTATTTCTACTTTTAATAATGTTCATCGAGTGTGTATACCGTCTGCAGCTAATTATGACGAATGTGTTGCTGAAAATAACAAAACAAATTTGCAAAAATGTCAGAGTGCGACTACTATGCTAGCAGGAAGTGATGCAGGTTATTGTTTTGCCGAATTACTTGATGACGGGTGGCAGATGGAATATTAAAAAAAGGGCTAATTACGAGCCCTTTTTATTAGAATTTTTTGTTTAAATCATTGTAGTGCCCGAAACCGAGAACATCTTTAAAGAACTTAACTCCTGCATAAATTCCAAGACCTATTGCAGAACCTTTTGCCCAGTTACCTTTTCCAAATAGTGCACCAAGCCCTAAACCGAGCGGAACTACACTGTCTACAAGCATTGAACCAAAACCTTTAAAATACCCTAAGGCAGAGTTAGCAAAGTGTCTGGAATTGCTTTCCATTTCAAATCGGTGAACCCCGTCTTTCAATTTTGATGTCGTCATACTAGGACTTGAAAGGTATTGAGTATTGCTAAATGTTTCCGCGCAGGCATCTGCATCTTTTGATTTTGAATAAACATCAGATTGAAGTTTGCCTATGATGTGTGAATCATATGCTACAACGCCAAGCGCACCGAGTCCGATTGCTTTTGGCAGATATTTTACAAAATTTGTTTTAGCTGACCTAATAATACTCATTATTTACCTGACTTTGTTTCTGTTTTTTTAGTATCATTTTTAACTTCAAATTCTTTTTCTGTAGTTTGTCCAGACATTTTTAAAAGTACATTGCTTGCCTGAAGTGCATCTTGACCATAACCCGATTGTGAATTTTGCATTTGTTGTAAAACTCCAACTGTAAAATCATCACCTGTTACAATTCTGGAATCAAGTGCGCTAAGAGCCATTACTCTGATTGTTGCATATGGGTCTTGAAGCATTTTATTGATTAAAGCGTTTAGAGCTTTATCATCTTTTCTTGAATGATCTTCATCAAGTCGTGCAAAAACTTCTTTTGCACCCATTAACCTGACTTCTTTATCTTGACTGTTCAAGTAATTTTCGAGGTTTCTTATATAATCGTCTGTTAGTTGAACAATTTCTCGTTTTTCTGTTTTTTTATTTTCGTTTGTTTTATTTTCTGCTGTATTATTTGTTGTATTGGTGGTTGTGTTATTTTGACCATATTGTTTTGTATAATAATCAGGCGGATAGCAGCCTGTGGCACTTGTTGAACCATAATTCGGGGCATTCACATTATATACAGGAGCTGTTGCCCCAGGCGGAGTTACAGATGGATTAAATATTTGAATATTAACACCTGAATAGTTTGGAACTTGCACATTTTGATTTTGTGCCTGAGGTACTTGAGTTTGTTGTACAGGCTGTGGTGCTTGTTGCATTGGTGTTGTCTGATATTGCGGTTGCGCACCTTGCGGCGGACAATTGCATTGTGATATCGGTATATTTTGTTGACCTACTGAACTTTGCATGAAAACTACCCTTTACTACTACTTGTATATATAAAGTATTTTTTTTTGAAATTATTGCTTTTTCTTTAAGAAATGTTACAAAATTTTTTAAATTTTTACATGACGCATATAATTGACTTATGGGCAGATATGAACAAAATTATTTAGATAAGCGTCCTCAATCTCTTTGTAAAATGTGCGGTAAGTGCTGCAGAGTTGTGACTACATCAATCCCTTACGGAAAATTAAGACTTATGGCGCATGACGGAGATGAAGGTGCTGTGGATTTTTTATCATTATTTGTTCCCTATAAATCTATAGATGATGCCAGAAAAGTTGATGCTGAAATTGTTGATAATATTATAAGCAGACTTTCTGAGGATGGTAATTTCAACGAAAAAAACACAACTTTTTATTATTGTAAATATCTTCAAGATGATAATTTGTGTTCAAATTATGAAAACCGTCCTGCTTTGTGCCGTCACTGTCCATCCACTCCGTGGGCAATTGTGCCGCCAGGATGCGGTTTTGAGGGATGGCTTTTCTGGAAGCGTGAGGAAGATAAGAAGAAAGTGCGCAAAGCAAAAGAAGAACTTTTAGAACTTCAATTACTACGTAAACGCACGACAAATAATGAAACTTTAAACAAAATTTCTATTGTTGAGCAAAAAATTCAAAGAAATATTGATATGTATAAAAAATACGGCTCTGATAATTGGTAGCGATGAAATTATTTTGATAACATCAACTTATCCAATTTTCTTTTGTAAAATTCCGTATTTATATTTAATTTTTCACCAATATCAAGAAGCATATCGACAAATTTTCTGTCCGCAGGACGTTTAAAACCTGTTTCTAAAATATCGCCTATTCTGTGATAAATTTTTGCAAAATAAATATTTTGTGCTTCTGCAATATCAATTTGAAGTTCAAGTTTTTCTACAGTATGGAATATTTCTAATATAGCATCTGCCTGCTGAATTTCAAAACTATGAACAAGCCTATTTATGTTTTGTTGAATTTTTCTGCCAAATATTGTGTTTGACGGAGTTTTATCTAACTGAATATCAATTTTTTTAGCTTCATAATTAACATCTACTGCTTGTTGAATTAGGTCTTCTTCAATAAATCCGCCTGAATGAATTACAATATCATTAAATTTTCTGCTCAAAGCATATCCTGCAGAAAGTTTAAATTCATCAGGAATTTTAAGTCCCAAACCCTGCAGGTGATAGATTGAACCTTTGCCTTCGTCATACATTCCCTGATAGATTTGAGAGAATTTTTCAAGTTTGCTTTTTAAAAGTATTTGAAGAATTTTTCTTCTTTCTTCAATGAAAATATCTTTAAGCGTGAAATATTCTTTGCCGAAGTTTTCATCCATTGCTCGAATAATCTCTGTCAAAGGATTCATCAAGAATGATTTAATTAGATTTGTTTTAAGTTTTCCGTATTCATCAGAATATTCTTTTATCGCACAGTGGAAATCTCCGCCCGAGTATTGCATTAGAGCAAACATGAGGTTTGATTTCTGTAGTGTAATTCTAGATTGAATTTCAATATGTCCTACGACAAATGTTGACGAACCTTTTTGAACTTTTTTGTAATCATGTTTTTTTATTGTGTAACAGTAAACATTTTCTTCATCTTCAAAATCTTGATATAGTGATGATAAAGCCCATAAAGTCGCAATTTGTTTCGGAGTTACAACCGATGGTTTTACAAAACGTTCATAAATTTCTTTACCTGTGCCGTGTTCGATAATATTACTTTTAGCATCTGTCAGAATATTAAGGAATTGTTCTTCGAGGTTTTTGGCAGTAAATTTTTCAGCTAACTGCATTGCTCGTGCAGCGTATTTCATAATTTGAACGGTTTCTATACCTGAAATTTCAGAGAAAAACCAGCCGCAGCTTGTATACATTAAAAGTGCCTGACGCTGAATTTCCAATAACTCCATAGCTTTGACTTTGTCTTCATCTGACAGGTCTTGTTTAAAGTTTGCCTGCTGGAATTTTTTTACATTCATTTCATTGCGGTCAAGAATAACTTCAATATAGTTGTTTCTTACATCCCAAACATTCCCATTAAGGTATTTTTGACCTTCTTTTTCAAATATTTTAACAAGTTCATCACGTAAGTAATCAAGCGCATCTCTGAGAGGTTTTCTCCATTTTTGATTCCAACCAGGATGTCCGCCTGTTGAACAGCCGCAGTCTTCTTTCCATCTGCCGACGCCGTGGAAGCAGCTCCAGCTTGATGCCTGTTTAATTTCTACTTCGCAATCGCTTCTGTATTTGTCTAAGTATTCAGCGTAGTTTGTGATAGTGAACCCCTCGTCTTTTGCTTTAATTTTTAAAACATAAGCAAGTGCCATATCACCGAATTTTGTATGGTGTCCGTAACTTTCGCCGTCGGTTGCAATATTTATTAACTGCGGGAAATTTCTGCATTCAGATACACCTTCTTTAAGTCTGCGGATGAATTTGTTTCCGTCTTTTAAAAGTTCATCAAATGCAACAGAGCGTGAAATTGCACCATCATAAAAGAATAAATCAATGAATTTACCTGGAGCTGATTTTATATAGTACCTGTATGAACGTGCAGGGTCGATATTTCCCCAGCTTACATCAGTCCAATCTTTATCGCCTTTTTGCTTAAACTTGTCAGCCTGATATGGTGAAAGAACTGTAAATTTAATGCCGTTTTCTTCCAAAATTCTTAATGTATCATCATCAACGGCAGTTTCTGCAAGCCACATACCCTCAGGTTTTCTGCCGAAACGGTATTCAAAGTCTCTTATTCCCCATTTGATTTGAGTTCTTTTATCGTTTTCGTTTGCAAGAGGCATTATAATATGGTTATAAACTTGTGCCATTGCATTTCCGTGACCGTTGTGTTCTGTGATACTTTCAATATCTGCTTTTATAATTCTTTCGTATGTTAATGGTGCAAAATGTTCCATCCATGATAATAATGTAGGCCCGAAGTTATAACTCATATATTCATAGTTATTTACTACATCCAGAATTCTATTTCTGCTGTCAACTATTTTTGATACAGAATTTGGATCGTAACATTCTTTGTTAATTCGTTCGTTCCAATCGTGAAAAGGCAGTGCGCTGTCTTGCAGTTCAATAGCTTCCAGCCATGGATTTTCACGCGGGGGCTGATAAAAGTGACCGTGAATTGTCAAAAATACTTCGTTATTGCTCATCTTAAACTCCGAAATTTATAATTATTTTGTTTCAGTTTTAGCTTTTGTGCTGATTACGTTGAAATTTGTAACTTCTACCCATGGATCGCCCAATGCTGTAGAAAATACTTTTCCAGAGAATTCAACGATATCGCCTGAATTAAGTTCAATATATTTTTCTGCTTCTGTTCTGTTTAAGAACAATTTTAATTCAGACAAAGGGATATTATGGTCAGTTACATCAGGTCTTTGGATTAGGAATGAAATGTATTTTTCGGAACTTTTCATTGCTGGTTTGTAATCCAATCCAAGTGTTGAAAATTTATCAAATTTAGCTTTGATTTTTATGTTTTTGTTTAAATAAAAATTAGGTCTTGCAACTAAATCAATCGGGTTTACAAGTGCACAGTTTTGTTGGACTGGCTGTTGAACAGCAGATGTTGAAACAATTGTACTTGCTGGCATTTGCTGCGCACAAACACTTAAACCTGCTGCGACTAATAATATTAATACTAAATTTTTTATTTTATTCATTTTTATCCCCTTTTTTACAATAATATTCTATCACAACTTTTATATTTTGTAACTACCTGCATACTATTTTATGGTATAATTTTCTTGAAAGAGGTCTATATGGATAAAAAATCTGCAATGTCTGCTATGGGATATGCTATCGTTTCTGTGATAGTACTTGCGCTTGTAATGATTATAAGTGCTCCTATGCTTGTTAATAATGGTAAAGAGGTGAAAAATACAAATTCTGAACCTGTTGTACAATATGAAACTCAAGATGACTCACAATTAAAAAGTATTGAGGAGCGTTTGTCATCGCGTATTGATAATTTAGAAAGACGAGAAACTGTTTCAAATAGATATGTATGCTCTATAGAGGGTAAAGTTGATGAAAACGGGGAAGTAATTCCTGTTGAAAGTTCTGGGAGTTCTGGAAAATTTGTTTTTGTATGTGAATACAAGCAATAAAAAAAGACCCCTTTTGAGGGTCTTTTTTATTTGAATACTTACTATTCAATTTCGATTGCTGATACAGGGCAAGCATCTGCTGCTTCTTTAACGCAATCCATATTATCTGCTACAGCTGATTCATCAACTTGAGCAATACCATCTACTGAAAATACTGCGTCGCAAATTGATTCGCAAGCGCCGCATCCGATACAAGAATCATTTACTTTTACTGTCATTTTTACATTCTCCTTATATTTATATACATTGCGGAAAACTTTCCGCAAAATTATTCTACTATAGAAAAGTTTTTATTGCAAATACTCTTTTATTTTTTTTGCAATATAATCAAAACCTATTATTGTTCCAATATTTCCGCCCTGAATTGTTTTTGAATAGATAAGTACTGGGACTTTTTCTCTTGTATGGTCAGTTCCCTCAACTGTCGGATCGCAGCCATGGTCTGCTGTAATTATAAGTAAATCTTTATCTGTCATTGCATTAATTATTTTATCAAGATAGGTATCTATTTCTTCAATTGCTTTACCGTAGCCTTTTGCATCATTTCTGTGTCCGTAAAGCATATCTGTATCTACAAGGTTTGTGAAAATAAATGATTTATCAAGATGGTTTATAACTGCATCCAGTGTAAGTTCCAACCCCTCTTTGTTAGAGCCTGTATGAACGGCATGGGTTACACCTGATTTTGAGAAAATATCTTCTATTTTTCCGATGCCGTAGACATTTAAGCCTGAAGCCTCTAAGTCATTCATAACAGTGTGTGACGGAATCATTGAGTAATCGCGTCGGTCTTTGGAAATTCTTGTTGGTTTGCCGTCGATGATTTTATATGGTCTTGCGATAACACGCGATACATTGTAATCATTAAGGATTTCTCTTGCAGTTTCGCACCATTTGTATAAAGTTTCAAGCGGGATAAAATCAGTATCAACAGCTATTTGAAAAACGCTGTCTGCGCTAGTGTAAACAATCGGGAAACCTGTTTTATGATGCTCATCATTTAACTCTTCAATAATAGTAGTTCCGCTTGCGGGACGGTTTGCTAAAATTCCTCCGCAATTTGTTTTTTCAATAAATTTTTCAACAATTTCAGATTGAAAACCGTTCGGGAATGTTGCAAAAGGTTTTTCAGAAACAAGCCCCATCATTTCCCAGTGACCTGTAGTTGTATCTTTGCCTTTTGACTTTTCAAGCATTGTGCCGTATTGCGCAATAGGATTTTCGCATTTTGTTATACCTTTAAAATCCTGAATATTGCCAAGCCCCATTTTTGATAAATTCGGAACATTCAAACCGCCGTTGAATTCGCAGACATTTTTTAAAGTGTTGCATTCGGGAACATCGTTGAACTCTCTGCAATCATCCATTGCTCCTATTCCCATTGAATCTATTACAATTACTATCGCTCTTCTCATTTTTTATCCTCTCCGTCAACCTTGGCTGGACTTTTAATATTTTTGTCAGCCGCTCGCTTAGCTCACTCCGCTTTACCCTGCTCTATATCTACAATCGAATATGCGTTAAAATCAACTCCGCCATATATAATTTCAACATGATAATCGCCATGGGGCAACAATTTCACAAAATTTATTGTTTCCTCCCCAAAATCATCGTCGGTTTCTTCTGCGGGAAGTTTTGCAATAACGTCATGTGCCTGATAAAGCTTAATATACACATCCCCGTTTTCTCGAACTCCCTCAACTTGATAGTGACCGACAGGTATTGATTTTAAATTTAACGGAATAAGTAAAACAGGAAGCTCCTTTGAATTTTTAAGCATTTCTGTTTCGTTGCTTTGTGAAAAGCTTTCACCTTTTGGAATGTTTTTGTCACGTTTTTTCTTTTTCTGTTTACTTTCAAGTGCTTTGTTAAACTCATCCTCAGTTACAGCCTGCTGGCCGTATACATTTGTATCTCCGAAATTATCCCATAAGTCACCATCTGCAAGTGCACTACATCCGATAAAAATTATGCTCAAAACTGTAAAAAACTTTTTCATAACTTTATAATAATAATATTTTGCAAAAAATCATACATCTGTTTATATGATTACTTATGATAAGTTTCGCCTTTAATTATTTTAAACGCACGGTAAATCTGTTCGACAAGCAAAAGTCTTGCAAACTGATGCAAAAATGTCATTTTAGACATACTTAATTTGAAATTTGCGCGCTCCGACACAATTGGTGAAATTCCGCAGGATGAGCCGATTACAAAAATAACTTCTCCAACGCCGTCAAATGTAAGCTCTTCAATTTTTTGCGCAAGTTCCTCAGATGATAACATTTTTCCCTTGATTTCCATTGTAATCACATAGGATTGAGGTTTTATGTGAGAAAGAATTTTTTCACCCTCCTGCTCTAAAACCTTTTGGGTTAAATTTTCATCCTTTATTTCTAAAGCGGGAAGTTCAATGATTTCAACAGAAGCGTAAGGTGAAAGACGTTTCATAAATTCATCAATTCCGTCTTTCAAAAATTTCTCTTTAATTTTTCCGAGCGCAATTATCTTTATATTCACTACTATGTAGGTAGCCCTTTCTGCCGATTTGCTATAAATTTTCTATATGCTTTTGTTGCTATCTGCCATATACACAGTGGTTGACGGGAATGCAAAATCAATTCCCTCAGCGCGGAAGCGTCTTACGGCTTCAAGATAAACTTCGCTTCTGATTTTTGCAAATGTGTCATAAGCTTTAGCTTTTGTATAACCTAAAAGTCTTATATTAATAGAGCTGCTGTCTAAAGTTTCGATAAAGACATTATAATCATTGTGCACATCAGTTCGGGTTGCCATAATATCTTTTATAATTTCTATTCCACGGTTAAGTTTTTCGTCACTTGTATCATAAGTTGCGCCAAAAGTAAGGTCGAGTCTGCGTTTATGCGCTTTGCTTACATTTGTTACTATACTGTTTGCCATTTTATCGTTTGGAATTGTTACAAGAAAATTATCAAGAGTTCTGATTTTTGTAGAACGCAGATTAATATTTTCAACTGTTCCCTCGATATTATCTATTTTTATATAGTCGCCAGTTTTATAAACTTTATCGGTTAGTATTCCGAAAGTCCCAAACATTGATGCGATTGTCTGCTGTGCTGCAAAACCTACCGCCAAACCCGTAATTCCAAAACCTGCAACAAGAGAAGTTAATGAATACCCTTGACTTTGCAGAAATGATGCGGCAAGTACAAAAACTACAACTGTTTTAATTATTTTTTCAAAAATAGGGATAATTTGACTGATTGGGCCAGCATTATCACTTTTGTTAAACTTTTCTTTAAGTTTCCCAATAAAAATATCAGTCATTTTAAATAAAATAGCAATGATTACTATATTTATAATAATACCTGCACTAAGTTCAAAGATTTTATTTGGCATAAATTCCCCTTTTTTAAATAAATAATATCATAAATATTATTTTTCAATTAAAGAAAAATCTTCAGGTAAGTCATCCTCTATAAGTTTAATAAACTGCCAAGCTTTCAGGTTAAATGCTTCTGCAATTCTGAATACAGTTGTTAACTGCGGGTCTTTCATAACTCTTTCAATTGTACTGATAATTGAAGTAGACATATCGTTTTCACTACAAAACATAAATTGGCTTTTAGCTCCCCTAAGTTCTTTTGTAAGTTTTGCAAGTGATTCTAAAATTAGTTTTTTATTTTCTCTATTATTCATTCTGTAAATATAAACAAATAAAAGTTTTCTCGCTTTCGCGAGCAAGATAATATTACTTACTAATTGATTAATTTTCTTTGAAATTAAGTAATTGTGTTTTATAAAAGACCGATGGACATTTGTTCAGCGGTCTTTTATGGAGCGGAAGACGAGATTATCTTGACCTATTCGTATTAAACATGTCTATGGTCTTTTTATCAGTTTCGCATACTGTAAAGAAAGTTCCTCCGCGCAACTCGAAAAATACTCGTTCTCGTCATTTTCTTTCAATTCAAAATAAAAAAGCCTTAAGACAAAAGTCTAAGGCTTTTTTATGGAGCGGAAGACGAGACTCGAACTCGCAACAACCTGCTTGGAAGGCAGGGACTCTAGCCATTGAGTTACTTCCGCATACCTATAATATAATATAAAAAAAATTTTTTGCAAGAGGTTTTGACTAATACTTAAGTATTAATTATTGTATGCTAATTTTTTTATAAAAAATTTATTCCTTAGAATGGTGAAAATGTCTATAAAAAACGTTATTATATATATGTAAGCTTGTTATATCCAGGCACTTTTTCGGGGTTGCGATAAGATTTTTTCTTACCAGGTTTGGTTTAAAATATGGCAGGCTTATTCTTTACATATAACTCTATGTTTCATATATGGCAACTTGTCACAAGCTCATGCGGCAAGTTGTTTTTTTATGTTATATTGAAAATGTAGAAAAGGAGAAAATTATGGCAAATGAAGTTAGAGCTAGTCACATTTTGGTTAAAACTGAGGATGAAGCTAAAAATTTATTATCAGAAATTAGTTCTGGAAAATCTTTTTCAGAATTAGCTGAAGAATATTCTATGTGTCCATCTGGTGCTAATGGTGGAGATTTAGGTTATTTTGGACGTGGAATGATGGTAAAACCGTTTGAAGATGCTGCTTTTGCTCTTGAAAATATCGGTCAGGTATCAGAACCGGTGCAAACACAATTCGGATGGCACTTAATTCAATTAACAGGAAAAGATGAATAGTTCCGTAAAAATTATCAGAGAATTTATGAATGAGCAGGGATTAAATTTCCTGCTCGTAAATTCTACCAATAAATATTTGGTGGAATATACACCTCTGGAAGAAAATTCACGCTATGTATTAACAGGTTTTTCTGGTTCAACAGGTGATGTTCTGGTTTCACCTGATGCGATTTATTTGTTTGTTGACGGGAGATACCATATTCAGGCGGATTTAGAAGTTGACCATGATGTAATTACTGTGGTTAAACTGCAAACCGGGCAGGTTTTTCTGGATGAACTTATTAAAAAAATTCCGCATGGAGAAGTCTTAGGTGTGTTTTCTAAGAAAAATTCGCAGAAAAGACTGGAATATTTGCAGGAAAAAAGTGTCAAAATAAAACTTCTGGCAAACGACCCGCTTGATAAAAATATTGAATACGACAGCTCAAATATAGTATCTGTTGAAGGTATTCCTGTAGTGGAAAAGATAAAAGATATTCAAGATACTGTTCTGATTACAAATCTTGAGGAAGTTTCTTATTTATTTAATTTGAGGGATTTTTCAAAGAATTACTCTGCAAAAATTCAAAGCAAGGCGGTAATTATCAACGGCAGAGCGCGCCTGATAGATGATATTGATGATTTTGTAGAATGTTATAACGGTAAAATAGGTGTTGATAAATCTACAATTAACGCTTATGATTTCGCGCTTATCGGTGACAAGGCAAAAATCCTTACTGACAGTCCGATTAAGCTTATGAAATCTGTTAAAACCGATGATGAACTGGAACATTATAAAGAAGCCTTCAGGCGCACTGATTTAGCAGTAAAGGCAATCAGGGATTATATTGAAAATAACGATAATATTTCGGAATATGATATTGCAGAACAGCTGGAAAAAGAGTTTAAGCGTTATGGCGCAAAAAGTTTGAGTTTCAAATCAATTGTAGCAAAGGATAAAAATTCTGCATTGGCTCATTATTCAAAATGCTCAAAAGATGAGGTTTTACAAGACGGAAGCCTTGTTTTGATTGACTGTGGAGCGTATTACGAACAAGGATTGGCGACTGATATTACGAGAGTTTTTGTAAAAGGTGAGCCGTCTGAGTTGCAGAAAAAAGTTTATACAACCGTTTTGAAAATGTTCTTGAATGCTTACAATTCTTGTTTAAATATTGGTTATAGTGTTGATGCAGTTGCACGCGAGGTTTATTCTCAAAACGAGATTGAGGGGTTTGAATTTAACCACGGGCTCGGGCATGGTATCGGAATAAATGTTCATGAATATCCACCGAATTTGAGCAAAAACGAGATGGCAAAAGTTGAAATAAAAGATGGAATGTGTTTTACAATTGAACCTGGGCTTTATAATGAGGAATATTTCGGAGTAAGGCTTGAAAATTCCTGTTATATGAAAGATGGTAAGGTTAATTCTTTTGTTAAAATGAATTATGAAAAGAAATTGATTGACTATTCTCTTTTATCAGAGCAGGAAAAGGAATGGTTGAAAGAGTTTGAGGTCTTATGATTACGAGTATAAATAATGATTTGGTTAAAGAAACGGTAAAATTACAGCAGAAAAAATACCGCGATAAGGAAAATAAATTTTTACTCGAGGGGTATAAATCTATTGAGGAAGCATTTAACGCGGGTGTAGAAATTGAATATGTTTTTACAAGCGATGAGAAAAAATATTCTTTTCTTGGTGAAAAAGTAATTTTGACAACAGAAGCAGTTTTAAAAAAGGTTTCTACAACAGACAGTGCGCCTGATGCTGTCGGGGTTGCAGTTAAAAAAAATTATACTGTTGATGATTTAAAAGATGCAAAAAAAGTTGTTTTGCTTGAGAATATTAAGGATTTGGGAAATCTTGGTACAATTCTGCGTACATCTGTGGCATTTGGGGCAGATGCTGTGGTGCTTTACGGCAGAGAATGTGCGGATTTGTATAACCCGAAATGTGTACGCTCATCAGTTGGTAATTTATGGAAAATTCCTGTTGTTTATATAGAAGATTTTAGTGAATTGAATGTGTTTAATGCGTTTGAAAGGGCTGCTACTTTACCTAGAGCAAAACAATATTTGAAAGATTTTAAAGTAACAGAACCTATACTTGTAATGTTTGGTTCAGAAGCGGATGGACTTTCTGATGAATTAATAAGTTTTGCAACAAAAGAGGTTAAGATTGAAATGGCATCGACAGTTGAATCGTTAAATTTGTCAGTTTCATGTGCTGTAGTGTTGTACAAATTATTTTTATAGTAGAATATTTCTATGGACGCAAAAGAAATTTGGAAGTTAGCAAAAGAGGAGCTGGAACAAACTGTACCCACATATAAAATGTGGATAGAACCATTGGAAGCAGCTTCGTTTGACGGAAATTTACTGACGCTTATTACGGCTCATGCACTTGCACCTCAAGCGATTAAGTCACAGCATGATAGTAAAATTTTAGAAGCTTTAAAAAATGCATACGGTAAAAATATCGGTTATAGTATAGTTTTTGATGAAGAATTTGCTGATAGATATCAAAAAGAAAAGAAAAAAGAACTTCAAAAACAAAAACGTACTCCTGTAGAAACCGAAGAAACAAAGCTAATGGACAACCTTGCGCAAATGCAATCTTCGGCCAATCTTAATTTGAAATATAAATTTTCGAATTATGTTGTTGGCGAAAACAGCCGTTTTGCTCATGCAGCAGCGATGTCTGTAGCACAAAATCCCGCAAAAAAATATAATCCATTATTTATTTACGGTGCTTCGGGGCTGGGTAAAACTCACCTGATGCAGGCAATCGGGCATCATGTAATTTTTAATAAACCGAAATTAAAAGTTAAATATATTAAAACAGAGGAATATTTTAACGAACTTATAAAAAATCTTCAAACAGGCGATAAAACAAACAGAATGGATAAATTCCGCCAGAAGTACAGAAATGTTGATGTCTTGCTGATTGATGATATTCAGTTTCTTGAAAGTAAAACATTTACTATGGAAGAGATTTTCCATACTTTTGACAGCCTGCATAACAATAACAAGCAGATTGTAATTACATCAGACAGACTGCCGAAAGATATTCCGACGCTTCCCGACCGCTTGAGAACCCGTTTTGAAATGGGGCTGATGGTTGATATTACACCGCCTGACTTTGAAACAAGGGTAGCAATTTTGAAAAATCTTGCAGATACTGCAAAGATTAAGGCTGAATTTGATGTATTTGAATATATCGCTAAAAACTTTATAAGTAACGTAAGAGAACTTGAGGGTGCATTTAATAAGGTTAGTGCTTACGCTGATATTGAAAAAACAGATTTAACGCTTGAATTTGCCAAAAAGGTTTTGAATTGTGAGGCTATGAAACAAGAAGTTACGATTGCGCAGGTTTCTAAAGCCGTTGGAGATTATTACGGAGTATCAATTGCTGATTTTTTGAGTTCGGCAAGAAACCAGAGAGTATCATCAGCACGCCATGTTGCTGTATATCTGGCTCGTGAGATTACGCAGAAAAGTTTTGAAGCAATTGCGGAATATTTTAACAAAAAACATACGACAATGCTTTATTCTTACGAAAAAATTAGAGATGATTTGAAAACAAACAAAAATCTTGAACAGGATATTGCAGTAATTCGCAGAACTTTGAGGGAGCAGTAATGTACGATTACATAAAAGGGATACTGGCAGGTAAATCTAATACGTCAAAGGGTGTTTTTTTGACTGTTGAAACAGGCGGGATAGGGTATTTGATTGAAACTACCGTACGCGATTATAATTTGGCAAATGCAGATGAATTAAAGGTTTATACTGTTCTTATCCACCGCGAAGATAGAATGAACTTATGCGGTTTTTTGCATAAAGAGGACAGGGATATTTTCAATATTTTAACATCAGTTTCAGGTGTCGGCTCAAAAATGGCGCTTACACTGCTTGATGAATTTGAAGCATCGGAGCTTATCGGATTTGTAATTGACGGTAATTTTAAAGAGATTACGCGTGCAAAAGGTGTTGGGCCTAAATTGGCACAAAAGATTATTCTTGAACTAAAAGACAAATTAATGAATTATCAGACAAATGAGCCTGTTAAAATTACGTCGAATGTCAAAGTTGATAATCAAGCTGTTGAGGATGCTCAAATGGTTCTAGTATCGTTGGGTTATGAGCGCAAAGAAATTCAAGATGCTATATCAAAAGCGGTTGCGGATAGTAAAACAACGGCTGAGGAAATCTTAAAAGAGGCTTTGAAAATATTATCACTCTAAACCTTTAAACTGTCTGTCAAAAATTTGACATCTTAAACGATGATTATAGTGAATTGTCTTCAAAGATTTATAGAAAATTTATAATAGCAGAATAGCAATCAATCCTGCCAAAACCATTGCTGGTCCAAACGGCATATATGTTTTTGGTTTTTCTTTCAAACCTTTCAAGATGAATACACAAGTCAATACGCCGAGAATTGCTAACAAAATTGCGCCGATTAAGTATGCTGTTCCCTCAAGTTTTAACAAACAAAATGCGGCTGCATAAACCGAAAATGCTAAGAATGTAACAAGAGTTTTCCAGTCTTTGTTTGTAACAAGTCCTTTTATAAATATAGGTAAAAACGCAATTACCTGAATAACAACACTTAATGCAAGAACAATTAAGAGGAGTTTCCATCCCAAAAGTGCACCAAGACCTATTGCGATAAATGTGTCGCCCTCGCCGAAAGCTCTTGTTCCAGCAATCAAATATCCCGAACGTGCACATAGTTCCATAATTACAGCACCCAAAACTGCACCAATAACCGATGAAATTATAATTTCAAATGTGTGATTTGCAATTGATAAGTATATTGAGTTTAGAAATCCCAAACCGATAAATGTATATGTATGAGCATCGAAAACAACTTTTTCTTTAATATCAGTTCCAGCCATAGCAGCCATTGCAGAGACAATTGCCCACATAAACAGAGTTTCGATACTGAAACCGAATTTTAAGAAAACGAGAGTAAAAATTATACCAGTGACAAGTTCGATAATCGGGTATTGAATACTGATTTTTTCTTTACAGAATGCGCATTTTCCGCCTAAACAAATATAAGAAATAACGGGAATATTATGCCACCATTTCAGAGGGTTCTGGCATTTGGGACATTTGGATGCGGGAAATACGATTGATTCTCCGCTCAATGCTCTTAAGATTACTACGTTTAAAAAACTTCCGATACAAAGTCCTGTTATAAATACAAATGCCAGTACGGCAATTAATAATACCATTTTTTAGATGTCCTCTTTTGTTTGAATTATTTCATACATTTTGTTTAAAGCTTTTTTTAATCTTCTTGAAACCTGCATCTGTGAAATATGAATAATTTCGGATATTTCGCGCTGATTTAAGTCATGGTAATAACTAAGCTCGATAATCTCTTTTAAATCCGCAGGAAGCTTTTCAATAGCCTGTTCAAGCATAATTTTATTCTCATTGGAATTTATAATTTCCTGATAATCGCCTGAAGGGATTTTGTCAATAAGTGTCAAATCGTCGTCATCGACGGATGAAATAGCCTGATCAAGTGAAAGAGTTGTTTTGCAAAGCTCAATTTCCATAACTTCATGGATTTTTTTCTCATCAACTCCGACAATTTCTGCAATCTGTTCTTCCGTCGGGTCGTCATAGCCGTTTTCTCTAAGTTGTTTTACGGCAGAACTTATTTTGAAAACGAGTTCCTGTAATTCTCTTGGAGCTTTAATCATAGAAGCTTTGTCGCGCAGATAGTGTTTAATTTCACCGCGGATAAAATATGCTGCATAGGTTTTAAATTTGGTATTTTTGTCCGTATCAAAAAACTCAATTGCTTTAATAAGCCCGATAGAGCCTACTTGAATTAAATCTTCATTGGAAATTCCTGACTGAACGGCAATACTGCATGCAATTTTTTTGACTAATTGCATAGCATTTTCAACAATCTGCAAATGAAGCATCCGCTTTTTTTTCTCATCATTACAGCTTTTGTAAGCGAGAAGCTGTCTATCCAACTCTTCTGACATTTTATCTCCTAATGATATTATAACATAACTTTTAAAATTTTGAAATAATTTATAGCATGATAAATTTTTTGTGGTAGAGTTTAGTAATAACGGAGAAGAATATGATTACAATAAAAGATGTTGAACACGTTGCAAAACTTGCAAGATTAGAACTTACAGAAGATGAAAAAGAACTTTATACAAAACAGTTAGGTGATGTTTTAAAATATGTTGATCAAATGAATGAAGTTGATACAACTAACGTTAAGCCGATGACTCAGGTTATCGATTTTTATAACGTTATGAGAGAGGACAAAGTTGTTCAGGAAATCAGCAAAGATGCTTTAATGTCAAACGCACCCGAGGAAGAAAACGGGTTCTTTAAAGTTCCGAAAATTAATTGATGTGCTACGCACGTAGCCAACTGGGTGTTGTACAAATTTTAACGGGGTATGTAAAAAAATGACTAAATATATATTTATTACGGGCGGTGTTGTAAGCTCTCTGGGCAAAGGTATTATTGCCGCTTCTTTAGGCAGATTATTGAGAGCAAGAGGATTTTCTGTTATTAACCAGAAATTTGACCCGTATATAAATGTAGACCCTGGTACTATGAGCCCGTTTCAGCACGGTGAAGTTTTTGTAACCGATGACGGTGCAGAAACTGACCTTGATTTGGGACACTACGAAAGATTTACCGATACATCTCTAGGTAAACTTAATAACGTAACTTCAGGCAGTGTATACAGTCATGTTATTAAAAAAGAAAGACGCGGAGATTATCTCGGCGGTACAGTTCAAGTTATTCCGCATATTACAAACGAGATTAAATCAAGAATTAACGGCGCAACAAAACAATTTAAACCTGATTTTCAGCTTATAGAAATCGGTGGAACTGTCGGCGATATTGAAAGTTTGCCGTTTGTTGAAGCTATTAGACAGTTTAAATCAGAAGCGGGGATTGGAAATGCGATTTCAATTCATTGTACTTTGCTTCCATACTTGCCGACATCAGGTGAGTTGAAAACAAAACCGTCACAGCACAGTGTTAATGTTTTAAGAAGTTACGGTATTCAGCCCGAAATTCTTGTATGCCGTACAACAAAACCTATTCCGAAAACAGAAAAAGAAAAACTTGCGCTATTCTGCTCTGTTCCGAAAGATGCAGTTATTGAATGCCGTGATATGAAAAGTATCTATGAAGTTCCGCTTGCATTGGAAGCGCAAAATATGGCAAAAGTCGTTCTTGACATGCTTCGTGTTGAGGATAAAAAAGCTGATTTGAAAGCTTGGGAAACGCTGGTTGATAAAATCAAAAATCCTAAAAAGACAATTAAAGTTGCGATTGCAGGGAAATATACAAAACTTTCTGATGCTTATATTTCTGTTGTGGAATCTTTAAAACATGCAGGTTATGCAAATGATGCTGCTGTTGATATCAAATGGATTAACTCTGAAGATTGTGTAGATGATGCAAAATGCAAAGAGTTGATGAAAGATATTCAAGCTGTTGTTGTTCCTGGCGGATTTGGAATCAGAGGCATTGAAGGCAAACTCAACGTAATTAAATATGCAAGAGAAAATAACGTACCGTTTTTAGGTTTATGTCTGGGTATGCAATGCGCGGTTATTGAATATGCAAGAAATGTTGTAGGCTTAAAGGGCGCGAATTCTGCTGAGTTTGACGAAAATGCACAGTATCCCGTTATTGACTTGATGCTTGAACAGAAAAATGTTCATGCTTACGGCGGTACAATGAGATTAGGTGCTTATGACTGTATTTTGAAAAAAGGTTCAAAAGCTGCTAAGGCTTACGGTAAAGAAAAAATTTCTGAACGTCACAGACACAGATATGAAGTTAATAATGAGTATTTGAAACAAATTGCCGATGCAGGTTTGGTGTTCTCGGGCATGTCGCCTGACGGAATGCTTGCAGAAGTAGTAGAACTTCCGCATTTGGACTGGTTTGTGGCATCTCAATTCCACCCCGAATTCAAATCTCGTCCCGATAAACCGCATCCGTTGTTTAAAAGTTTGATTGATGCAGTAGTAAACAAAAAATAAAGAGCTCTATTTGAGCTCTTTTATTATTTGGAAAACTTTTTCTTTAAGGGTTTCGTAATTGGAGTTGTTTTCTATTACATAATCCCAGTCTGTTATGTGGTCAAGTCCGACTTCTGTAATGTCTGTTTCTCCAATAAGTTCACCGCGTGATGCTCTTACATCTCTATCTGCTTCAACGCGGATTGAAATTGCGCCTGCGTGTTTGAAAACCTCGTATTCATGCGCAACACGGACATCAGTTACAATAATATTTCCGTCCTGCTCAATGATTTTATTAAGCCAGTAGTCTGGTGATTGCGAACGTCCCCAGTTGCCTAAATCTATTAAATCTTGACGGTAAAGAGGTTTGTTTTTTTCGATTTCCTCGTAAGTCAAACCTTTTTCTTTGCCGTATGTAAGTTTTATGATGTCGCCCATTGCACATCTTCTAAATTCAGGCATTTGTGTAAGCATAATTTTTGCCGCTGTATCTTTACCCGAATATTGTTTTCCTGAAAAAATAATAATTTTATTTGCCATATTTTAAATATATCATAAATATTTTATAAAATTTGAAACCTTGTGCGCACAAATCTAATCTTCAAGAGTTTTTCTTATGGTTTGTATTCTGATATCATCGCAATGTTTTGACAAATACGGGTCTTTTATTGCGGTTTGTAATCTTTTGAGCATATCAAATCTTAAATCAAATGGAAATTCCATATCTGGAACAATTCTTATTTTGTGTAACAATCTATCGTAAGTTTCATAATTATCAAGCTTTACAAGCGATTCAAATTCAGGCTTGATATGTTCTTCTGGCAATAAGTGAACGTAGCTTGCCAGATGTTCTCTTGTAGTATCGGCTGCAAGACGTTTTGAAATGTCATAAAATTCTTTGATTTTTTCAGGCATAATCTGGTCTTTTGGAATATCTAAATCGTCATATGCTTCTGGCAGAGGCTTTCTTGCCAATAGTGGAATTTCATTCATTAATATAGTCTGTGTAACTTCGTTATTACGTTTCATTAATGTTTCATAGTATTTTAATGCATGTTCGTGCGGTAGATATTTAAGAACATACGAAAGCGCCTGATCAACAAACGGTTTGTTGAAACCTAAACATTTTTCTATATAAAATTCTTTTTTATTGTCAGGCAAATGTTTAATAGATAGAGCCAGACCTGCTTTTTTCTGAACATCATCAAATTTTTTGCTGTCAAGCAGTTCAAACCATTTTATTTCTCTTTGCTCACGAAGTGTTTGTTTCATAATTGAAAGAACTTTTCTCGCTGTTTTACTTTCATTTTTAACGCGGTTTACAACTCTTACACCGCCCCAGTCAATACTGAAACCGTTAATTTTATTATGTCCGTTGGGAAATGCAAGTTCTTCATCTGTAAGTTTCAAGCCTGCAGTATACTCATTAACGTATTTTTTATATTTAGGTGTAGTTTGATCAATAAAATTATCTACCATAAAACCGTTATCTATGTCTGCAAAATAAAATTTTCCGCGCTGTGTATCTTGTTTCCAGAGGTTACTCCAGTATTCAGCCGTATTTATTTCTGCAAAACATCCGTGGCTTTTATATCTGTGCCAGTCAGGTCCTTTATCTACTTTGTGATGAACTTTTAATATCAAATCATCATTGGTTCTATGGTCCTGCAAACCGTTAATTTTATAAACTTTACCGTAATCGCCTCTGCCTATATATTCTAAATTGATATCTTTTGCATCTGCTGCTAATTTAAATTTTAGTGCAATATCTTGCAATTTTTTATTGGCATTAACAGTATCATTTCTATGTCTTAACAAACAGGCGATTTCGCCAAATGTATTCATAATTTCTTTGATTGAGGGGGTAAGTTCTTTTTTTGAAACATTATTTTTTAAAGTATCAAAGATTCCCTGTGGAAGTTGTCCGACAAGTGTATTCTGACTTGGCTTTCTTTTGTGTATCAATTCAAGAATATCTTTTTTGCCGTCTATATATACTTTTCTTTTGAATGCTTTTGTCATCCCGCAAAAACTTTGATTATTCTTCGGCGGGGCAATCTGATTGCTGTTATTATATTGTGTAACAGGTAAAATTTTCATATTGTCATTAAAGCATAAGCAAAAAATTTTTTGCTTATAATTCAACTTTTATACTTAATATTTTTAACAAACAATTTGCAATTTTGCTATGTTTGTCGTAGCATGGATAAGCACGTACACTTTAGATTGGAATATGTTATGGCTTTAAATTTTCAAGAACTTGTTTTTAATTTACAAAAATTTTGGTCGGATTACGGCTGTATAATTCAACAGCCTTATGATATTGAAAAGGGTGCATCTACAATGAACCCCGCAACTTTTTTACGTTCATTAGGCCCTGAACCGTGGAATACCGCAATGATTGAACCTTGCAGACGCCCGACCGATGCAAGATATGGTGAAAACCCAAACAGATTAGGTCATTATTACCAGTTTCAGGTTATCCTGAAACCATCTCCCGATAATGCTCAGGAACTTTATTTAAAAAGTTTGGAAGCTATGGGAATTGACCTTAAAGAACATGATGTTAGATTTGTTGAAGATAACTGGGAATCTCCAACACTCGGCGCGGCAGGTGTCGGCTGGGAAGTTTGGCTTGACGGTATGGAAATTACTCAATTTACATATTTTCAACAAGTTGGCGGGGTTGAAGTTAAACCCGTTGCACTTGAATTGACATACGGTCTTGAACGTATCGCTATGTATCTTCAAAATAAAGAATCAGTCTACGATATTATGTGGAATGATACTTTGAAATACGGCGAAATTTTCTTGCAAAACGAAATCGAAATGTCAAAATATAACTTTGAAGTGAGTGATTCAAAAGCATTATTTACAATGTTTGATTTATATCAGAAAGAAGTTGATAATTGTATTAATGCAAAACTTGTTTTGCCAGCTTATGATTACGTTTTGAAATGCTCTCATACATTCAATCTTCTGGATGCGAGAGGGGTAATCAGTAAAGACGAAAGAATTAACTTTATAAACAGAGTAAGAACAATGGCTTCTGCTGTTGCAAGATTGTATGTAGCTCAAAGAGAAGAACTCGGTTTCCCTCTTTGTAAATAATAATAAGGAAAATAAATGGCTGAAAAATTTCACCGCGCGACATTTACTCGCAATTTTTTAAAAACTATTACCAGAATTAAAAACCCCGATGAAATGTTAGCAGAAGCTAAAGCTGAAGGGTTGGAAAAAACTTTAGGCGTTTGGGATTTGATTATTCTTGGTGTTGGAGCGATTATTGGTTCTGGAATTTTTGCCGTTGTCGGTATTGCAGCTGCGGGAAGCGCTGATGGAGCATCTTTGGGTGCAGGCCCTGGGCTTATGGTATCAATGGTTATAGCAGCTGTTGCGTGTATTTTTTCGGCACTTTGCTATTCAGAATTTGCTACAATGATTCCTGTTGCTGGCGGTGCTTATACTTATACTTTTGCAACACTCGGTGAATTTGCGGCTTGGATGGTCGGCTGGATTTTGATGCTTGAATATGCAATCGGATTTATTGCCGTAGCGTGTGCTTGGTCAAACCATTTTGTACAGTTTCTTGCTGGATTTGAAAAAGTTTTACCTGCCTGGCTTGCTCATCCGCCAGCATGGCTTGTAAACGACGTATTTTCAGCTGGTAAAATTGTTGCAGAAAACCCTGATACTTTTGTTCCTACATTGTTTGGAATTCCGATTTGTATAAATCTTCCTGCAATATTAATTGTACTTTTAATCACTGCGATTTTGGTAAAAGGTACAAAAGATTCTACAAAAATGGCAGGTTTGATGGTTGTTGTAAAACTCGGTGTTATCGCATTATTTGTGCTTGCAGGTGCGTTTTATGTAAGACCTGAAAACTGGACGCCTTTTGCTCCAAACGGGTTTGAAGGGATTTTTGCAGGTGCGTTTTTAATATTTTTTGCGTATATTGGATTTGATGCTCTTGCAACTGCTGCAGAAGAATGCAAAAATCCGCAGAAAGATTTGCCGATTGGTATTATCGGCTCGCTTTTGATTACAACAGTTGTATACGTTCTTGTTGCACTTGTTTTGACAGGATTGCAGGATACAAGTTCGGCTGTTCCTTTAGGATTTTTGAAAGCTCCTATGGCATACTGCATGTCTTTACATAATATGAACTGGGCTGCAGGCTTAATCTCTGTAGGCTCACTTGCAGGATTAACTTCAGTCTTATTGGTATTGGAAATGGCTGCTACAAGAATTTTGTATGCAATGAGCAGAGACCATTTTATTTCACAAAGATTTCAAAAATTGCACCCGAAATTTAAGACTCCTGCGCTTTTAACTTGGACTGTAGGTTTGCTGGCAGTTTTAGGGATTTTGACTTTAAACCTTGATGTTGCGGCAGAACTATGCAACTATGGAACATTTACATCGTTTATTATTGTATGTGTTGCGGTATTAATATTAAGAAAAACAGATCCTGAAAGACCACGACCTTTTAAAGTTCCGTTCTCGCCTGTTACACCAGTTTTGGGCATACTTTGCTGCGGCGGATTAATGGTTTATAAATCAATGCAGCCGTCAGGTTCGGCGTTGCTTTTCCCCGTATGGCTCGGTTTTGGCGCGATAATATATCTTTTGTATGGTTTTGTTAAAAACAGACTTAATGAAAACAAAATTCACAACGAAATAGTAGAACGTAAAAAACAAGAAATGATGAAATAATGAATAAAATACTAGCTAATGCTTTAAAGAAAAAAAGCCCCGATGAATTGATAGCCGTGAGCAAAAAATCAGAGTTGAAAAAGACTTTGAATGTTTTTGATTTGATTGTTTTGGGTATCGGTGCGGTTGTCGGTACTGGAATTTTCACGATTATCGGAACTGCAATTCAGGGAGGGCCTGAAAGTGCAGGGGCAGGACCTGGCATTATAATTTCTATGGTTATGGCTGCTGCAGTTTGCGTGTTTCCTGCGCTTTGCTACAGCGAAATTGCTTCTTTAATTCCTGTTGCTGGTAGTGCTTACACTTATACTTATGCA
The DNA here is from genome assembly GCA_948964545.1 of uncultured bacterium. Taxonomy (GTDB): domain Bacteria; phylum Cyanobacteriota; class Vampirovibrionia; order Gastranaerophilales; family Gastranaerophilaceae; genus Stercorousia. The sequence goes on from CAREDV010000002.1 coordinate 180,430, forward strand.
ACTATGGGTGAATTTATGGCGTGGATGGTCGGCTGGATTTTAATGCTTGAATATGCAATCGGAAATATTACCGTTGCAAGCGCTTGGACAGGTTATTTTGTTCAATTTTTGAAAGGGTTTAAGCATGTTTTGCCTGACTTTATCGTAAATTGTCCGATGTGGTTGAGAAGTGATTACAGATTTATGCTTTCATATTGCGACAAATATGGGTTAGACCCGCACAGTCAGATGCCGTTTTTGTTCGATAAAATACCTTTTGCAGTTAATCTGCCTGCAATTATACTTGTTTTGTCGCTTACAGTTTTGCTAATAAAAGGAGTAAAAGAGTCGACAAGGTTTGCAAGTGTAATGGTTGGTGTAAATTTATTTATGATAATTTCATTTATTATTGTTGGTTCGTTTTATGTAAAACCCGAAAATTGGACACCTTTTATGCCGAACGGATTTGAGGGTGTATTTATGGGTGCGTTTTTAATTTTCTTTGCTTATATTGGATTTGATGCTATTTCAACTACTGCTGAAGAAACAGAAAACCCGCAGAGAGATTTGCCTGTTGCAATTTTGGGAACACTTGTTATTTGTACTGTTTTATATATTTTTGTAGCGCTTGTGCTTACGGGTAACGTTGCTATGGGACATATTAATATTCAAGCACCGATTGCGCATGCTATGAGTGTGATTGATAAAAACTGGTTTGCAGGTTTGCTTTCTGTCGGCGCGTTGTGTGCTTTGACATCTGTTTTCCTGATTTGTCAGTTAGGTACAACAAGAATTTTATATGCAATGAGCCGTGACAGATTTTTGCCTAAATCATTGAGATTAATTCACAGAAAATACAGAACTCCGCATGTTTTGACATGGATTTCAGGAATTGTTGTTATTGTTTGCGCTTTATTTATGGATTTGAATATATCAGCGGAACTTTGTAATTTCGGAACATTTACATCATTTATTATAATATGTATTGCTGTTTTAATCTTAAGAAAAACTGATCCTGACAGACCGCGTGCGTTTAAAGTTCCGTTCTGTCCGTTATTCCCAATTCTTGGGATAGTAACCTGCGGGGGATTAATGCTTTATTCAATGAAGTTTTTAACAACATCTGCACTGTATTTCCCGCTGTGGCTTTTAATTGGGTTTGCAATCTATGTCGGATACGGTTATAAACAAAAAAGATTGGAAGAAAAGCCTAGATTTTTAAAACAAAAAGAAAAAATTTCAGTATAAAAAAAGCTCCTCAATAGGGAGCTTTTTTAAAATCTAGTTATTACTCAAAACAAGTCTGAATGTTGCAAGATTTTTAATCGACAGCATAGTGTGTTTGTTATGCTGATTATCTGCAATATTAAAAATTCTAATTATACGTTGAATTTCTTCCAAGTCTTTGCGTGAATTAATTTTATAAACATTTTCGATTGGGTCTGAAACCACAGACATTAATGTGTTCAATTCCTGTTCTTTCATAAGATAACAAATCCTCTTTCCTGTATATTTATATAAAGGATTTTTTGCTTCAGGAATTGCCTTTTTTGTGTCTTTTTAGTTAATATTTGTTAACATTCTTTTTTAGCTTGTTTCCAAAGAGTGTCAAATTCTTCAAAAGAATACTGCTCTAAAGGCTTTACAGCCAATTCTTCCATTTTGCGGAAACGTGTCATAAATTTTTTGTTTGCACGCAAAAGTGCTTGCTCTGCATCAATTTTGTTCCAGCGCGCAAGGTTAACTACTGCGAACAAAATATCCCCCAGCTCATCTTCCATGTGGTCTTTGTCACCTTTTGCATCCTGAAATTCTTTGATTTCTGAAAATACACATTCATACAAAGACTTTTCATTCGGCCATTCAAAACCTGTTTTTACGGCACGTTTACTTATTTTTTGAGCACTCATTAAAGCTGACTGAGATTTGGAAATTCCGTCCATTGCGGATTTTCTGTCTTTTTTCTCCTCTTTTTTTAATTTGTCCCAATTGTCTATAATATCTTGTGTTCCGCCGACTTTAACATTTCCAAATACATGTGGATGACGATGGATAAGTTTTTCGTTCAATTCTTTTGCAACATCATCAAGATTGAAGCATTTGTTATCATCTGCGATTTGTGAGTGTAAAAGAACCTGTAAAAGAACATCCCCCAGTTCTTCTCGCAAATTTGCCATATCGCCTGTATCTATAGCATCAACGGCTTCATAAGCTTCTTCAAGCATATTGGGTTTCAATGTTTTATGAGTTTGTGCTCTATCCCATTCGCACCCATCAGGTGAGCGTAAAATTCTTACTGTTTCTATAAGTTTATCAAGATTTTCCATTTCTATTCCCTTTTCAACAATACTATTCTATAACTAAAGTATAAGAAATTCAATCGAGAATACATCAAAAGGTGGAGTTATAATAATTTCTCTAATGTTATCCTTATATAGTCAAATAGGTAAATGAAAGGATATAAGAATGGCAAATTTATCAATTCCATCTATTCGTGAAAGACTGTTTAATACTAGCAGACACGAACAATCTACACAGAGAAATTCTTCAAATCCGTTTGCAGCAACATCATTTAAAGGTAATGTTTTGACTGCTGATGTGTTTGAATCATCTTCTAAAAAGAATGATAGCAATATTTCAGCATCTGAAAAATTAAAAGCAAGTGCGCTTGTAGGTTCTATTTCAGGTTATGGCGAAAGATTTCAGCATATGATTAATTCTGTAATCTCTTTTGGTAACAGAGTTAAAGAAAATGTTGTTAACGGCTGGAACAAAATGAACAGCATTGAAATCTCATTTGCACCTGCAAGAGAAGTAATGGGTAATTTCTACGGCTCAATTAAAGATACATTGAATACTCCAATGAGCGAAATTTTCTTTACAGGAATTACTGCAAAATCAGTTTCTAAGATGGATGATATGGAGCAAGCAAGACAACTTTTATCAGATAATGTAGCTATGTATGAAGCTATGGTGTAGGAGAGGAATTATGACAGTAGATAAAAAAACAGCAAGAAATGTAACTAATATAATTGAAGGTTTGGGAATGAATCCTAATCCAGAAACAATTTCAATTTTGGAAGATGTTGGTACAAATTCTAAAGTTGATGCAATCAGAGAAATGACTTCTCGCGCATTGGTTAGAAAAAATGAACATGATGCATTGAAAGTTGTTATTACAAACAAAGGAAAAGGTATCAATGATATGTCTACAGTTGTTGCAATGAGCACAATTAACGAACTTTTATCATTGAGCGATAAATCAGAAGCAATGAGAGTTTTATCTGATACAGTTGAAATGCATACTGACGAAGAAGTCAGAGACAATGCACGTTCAGTAAAAGCTTTGATGGCTTTATCATAAATAAATTTGCCTTATAAATATAAAAAACCGCTTATATTAAAGCGGTTTTTTTTGTTATAATAATAAAAAAGGAGGAAGCAGATATGAAATTTAATCAAAATATCGGGAGGGGGCAATTTAAGGAACTCTCCGTTTATTGAAAGTTTATCCAATCCCAATGTGGCGGGTCAAGCGTCACGCTTGGGTTTCACTCTTGCGGAAGTGTTAATTACACTGTGCATTATTGGAGTCGTTGCGGCAATTACGATGCCGTCTTTGGTTGCGAGTCATCTAGAAAAGTCTCGTGTTGGGTTGGTACTTTCTACTTATTCAAAACTTTCGGAAGCTGTAAGAAGAATGATGGTTGATGAGGGCTCTGAAATTCAATTTTGGGGAAATGATTCTAAAGAAAGAGTTGGTAAGTTTAAAGAGCTTTTGCCTAAATATATTGAAATTATTGCTAAGGAACGAAATAAAGATAATTCTTTTTTTATGAAAAACGGTGTTAAAATTTATAGCATAACTGCAGGTACGCAGGGTGCAGTTTCTAAATGTAATTTAAAATCAAATTATTCAAACGCTCATGATCCTGTGGATGATCCGAGAGGGTCTTATTTTGGAGCTTGCGGGAGTTTGTTGATAGATATTAACAGCGATAAAAAACCTAATCAGGAAGGTATTGATATATTTGGATTTAATATAGTTTCTGATGGTATAACTCCAATGGGACACCCATCTGAGAGTGTTTATAATATGGTTTTCGATTCCTCAAAGGTGAACAAATTTGTTACTGCTTGGGTTGTATATAATAAAAATATGGATTATCTGCATTGCCCTAAAAAATTGGGTTGGGATAAAGCTTCAAGTTGTAAATAAAAAAAGCTCCCTTTTGGGAGCTTTTTTAGTATGTGAAACCATCTTCTTTCAAGCGGTCAATAACTTCTTGCAGTTTTTCATCCGAGCAGACATAAGAAAGTCTGAAAAATCCCTCTCCGCATTCGCCGAATGCGTTTCCAGGAACTAATACAACACCTGATTTTCTCAGAACATCCTGACAGAAATCAAACGCTGATGTGTAACGTCTTGGTATCGGAAGCCATAAGTAAAAAGTTGTGTGCGGAACTTTATCCATATTCCAGCCCAGTTCTTTGAAGCCTTTTACCATAATAGCCTGTTTTTTTGCAAAACCCTTGTTAGCTTCTGCAATATATTCATCGCCCTCTTTGCTATTTAAAATTTCAGCGCATGCTTTTTGTAACGCTTTAAAGATTCCGTTATCAATTGTAGATTTGCCTTTGCCAAGACGTTGTACAACTTCTTTGTTTCCGCAAACCCAGCCTAAACGCCAGCCTGTGACGGCATATGGTTTTGATAAGCTGAAAAATTCAATACCTACATCTTTTGCACCTTCAATTTCAAAGATACTGAATGGTTTTTCGTTTTCATTAAAATACAAATCGCAGTATGCAGCGTCTGATACAAGCAGAATATCGTATTTTTTACAGAAATCAACAATTGATTTTACGTATTCTTTTGTTGTTGAAATTCCCATAGGATTATTTGGATAATTTATAAATACAGCTTTGATATTTTCGGGTTTGCAGCCGTCTTTTAAAGCTTGATGATAAATTGCTTCAACATCGGGTTTGTAATCGTTTTCGGCAGTCAAAGGCATTTGATAAGCTTTAGCACCTGAGCATTGTATAAACTGCAAATATGAAGCGTAACAAGGGTCGGGAATCATTATTACATCTTTATCAAGTTCTTCTGATTTTTGAGTTGTAATAAATCTTACAAGGTTTGCAATCCCCTCTTTTGAACCGACAAGCGAGAAAATTTCTGTTTCGGGGTCAAGTTCAACGCCGAAACGGTTTTTCATTCTTTCTGCAACTGCTTTTCTAAAATATAATTCACCTTTTGGTGTTGAATAAGTATGAATCCCATCTTCATCAAGAATTTCTTTTAAGCGGTCTGTAAGACATTTGGGCGGGTTTGCAGTAGGTGCTCCCATTGAAAGCGCGATAGGCGCTCTGTTTCTTGCTGTTAATTCATCTTTTAATCTTGCTGTTTCTTCTTTCAATCTGAACATAATGTATGTATCAAGCGACATTACATCCTTATTAAAAAGTTTTTCTATATTCATACTTCTCTCCTTAGTTTTCTGAAATCATCTGCATTGGGCCTTCTAATGATGCCGTTACAAACTGTTTTGTATATTCGTTATCCTGACGAAGCATGTCGTCAGGAGTTCCTTCAAAGACAACTTTTCCATCATACAACATTATAACACGATTTGCTGTTCTTGTTATAGTTGACATCTGGTGAGTTACAACAACTGAAGCTGCGTTAGTTTCATCCTTTAATCTTACAATATAGTCCTCTATAAGAGTTGATGAAATCGGGTCTAACCCTGCGGTAGGCTCATCATAAAGTATTGTGTTTGGTTCTGTGACAATTGCGCGTGCAAAACTTACGCGTTTTTGCATACCGCCCGAAAGTTCCGAGGGAAATTTGTTTTCAATACCTTTTAAACCTACAAGTTCAAGTTTTTCTGCTACAATTTTTCTTATTTCTTTTTCTGAATATTTTTTGCGTAGTTCTTTTCTCTCGTGGAGTGCAAAAGCAATGTTATCGGCAACATTCAGAGAATCAAACAGTGCAGAATACTGAAAAACCATTGCAATATCGCCCTCGGATGTAATTATTTCTCCGCTGTCTGGTTCAAGAAGTCCGCATATAAGTTTCAAAATTGTACTTTTACCTGATCCAGAAAAGCCGACAATTGCAAGAGTTTCACCATTGTTTACCTTAAATGAAACGTCATCAATAACCCTTCTATCTCCAAAATTCTTTATTAAATTTTTAACTTCTATACTCATTACTTACCTCGTTAAAAGAAAAATGCCATTGCGAAGAACATATCAAGAATTACAATAGCTACAAACGACCATACAACTGCTTTTGTGGTTGCTTCTCCGACTCCTTTTGCCCCGCCTGATGCATAATATCCACAAGAGCAGCTTATAAGTGCTATTACTCCTCCGAAACAAAAGGCTTTAAGCATACTTACACCTAAATCTTTCATATAAATTCCAAGCCAAGCCGAATCAAAAAAGGCTCTATAGCCAAGGCCTGATGTGAGTTTTGCTGTTACTGCACCTGTGATAACTCCGACTGCAGATGCAATCAGTACAACTGGCGGCATCATGATAAAGCCTGATAAAATTCTAGGAACAAAAAGATATCTTATCGGGTTAACTTTTAAAACTTCAATTGCATCGATTTGCTCAGTAACGCGCATAGTTGCAATTTCTGAGGCAAGCGACGAACCTATCATTGAAATTATTGCAAAACCAGACATTATAACTCCGACTTCTCTTACAATAAGAATTGTCATTAAAAGTCCAACAAAATTACCGCCGCCCTGTTTTACCATTTCAAGCGCAACCTGTGATGCAACGATTATAGAAGTCATTCCAACAATTGAAAGTGTTATGGGCAGTGAAGTTATGCCGAATCTGTTACACTGCTCAATTAATTCTTTTATATCAATCTGTAATTTTAAAATACATTTTACGACTTCAATGCCGTTGAGCGAAATTTTGCCTAAAGTATCAAGAAATTTTTCAAGTTCTTTTAATATTCCAGAAGCAATTTTATAAGTTGCTGATTGTTTGTAATATTTTTGCAGACTGCTCATTGCCTGATTATACAAAAAATTCTTTTTTATTGCAACGGCTTGTATAAAAACATTCACCATATATAATAAGTGTATAAATAATTTTGGAGAAGGGTTTTAATGATTAAATTATGTTGTAATTATGTTGATGAGGCAGTTATAGGCTGTGAAAACGGCTTAAATCTTAAACAAGAATTTCAAAACTATAAAGACAAAATTGCAGATATTATAACAGATTTGAACAAAAGAAAAGATAAACCAGGACAGTGGCTTCAGTGGATGAATTTGGGATACAGCGAGGAAACTGTTTGGTATGTTAAAGAATATGCATCAATGGTTCAAGGTAGATTTGAAAATATTTTGGTTCTGGGTATAGGCGGTTCTGCGTTAGGCGGACTTGCTGTGACAGAAGCGTTGTTAAAACCATACTGGAATTTGCTTACTGATGAGCAAAGAGATGGACTTCCTAGGATTTTCTTTCTTGATAATATCGACCCTGATAGTATGACAGGCTTGTTAAATATGCTTGATTTGAGCAAAACTCTTGTTAATGTAATAACAAAATCAGGCTCGACAGCTGAAACTATGTCCCAGTTCATGATTGTTAAAAATATTCTGGAACAAAAACTCGGTGCAAATTACAGATACAATATTGTAGCAACAACAGATAAAAAAACAGGAGTCTTACGACAGATTGCAGAGCAGGAAGGGTATAAAACTTTTGTAGTTCCAAATGATGTCGGCGGAAGGTTTTCTGTGTTTTCAGCTGTAGGACTTTTACCGTTTGCGCTTGTCGGACTTGATATTGATGAAATGGTTAATGGTATTAAGGATATGGATTTGGCGTTGAAAAATACTGATATTAACGAAAATATTGCGGCTCAAAATGCTTTAATACATTATCTTCTTGATACTAAAAAAGGTAAAAACATGGCTGTTATGATGCCATATTCAAGCAGATTAAAATATGTGTCCGATTGGTTTGTTCAGTTGTGGGCAGAGTCTCTTGGCAAAAGTGATTATGTCGGCCAAACCCCGCTTAAAGCTCTAGGGGCAACTGATCAGCATTCACAGATTCAGCTTTATAATGAAGGCCCGAATAATAAAGTTATTAATTTTATTCGTGTGGAAAAATTTGATAATAATCTGGAAATACCTAGTATTTTTGAATATACAGGTATTGGCTATCTTGGCGGAAAATCAGTTAACAGGCTGCTTAATGCCGAAGCTGATGCAACACGTGTTTCGTTAACAGATAATAAACGTCCGTGTGTTACGATTACGCTTGATAAAATTAATGGATACACACTTGCGCAGCTTCTTTATATGTTAGAAGTTCAAACAGCAATCACTGGTGAATTATATGGAATTGATACGTTTAATCAACCAGGTGTTGAGCAGGCAAAAAATTATACTTATGCATTGATGGGCAGAGCTGGTTATGAAGAATCAGCTCAAGAACTTGAAAGAAAAATGGCGATGGTGTAGTGAAAAAAATATTATTGGGTTTAATGCTTTTAATCGGTATTTCAACTTGCGCAGAAACTTTGCAGGCAGGTGTGTCTAAAATTGACATGTTGCCAGATGATTTTTTTGGAAGCTGGAGGGTTGTTGCCAAAATTGACAAGCAGTCAGGCAGTACTAATTTTAAACCTAATACGATAGATTTGTGGAACTTATCACGCAGCGGTGACGTCATAAATTTAAACAATCCGTTTACAGGAGCTTCGGCTTCTGTTAAACTGGAGCATGTTGAGGGAAATATTATCAGATTTTCTAAAGTTGGAGATTTTGATAATAAAAAATTAACAGACACCGTTGATTTAAAACTTAATGGTGACACTTTTACAGGTATAAATTCTTTGAAACTGGAAACTTTTTCAACTTATGATAATTCTTTAATCCAAACCGATACAGCATTATATATTCTAAAAGGCGAAAAGATTTCAGGAGCATTGCAAGAGAAAGGGAAATAATGGAGCAATTGAATTTTGATACAGTAATTTTAGGCGGCGGCCCAGCAGGGCTTTCAGCAGCAATATATGCAGGTAGAGGCGCAGTTTCAACTGCTATTGTGGATTTAAACATGCTTGGCGGACAGCCGTCAAATTATTTGGAATTGGAAAATTATCCTGGTTTTTCACTTGTCGGCGGGTACGATTTAATGGAAAAATTTGAAGAGCATGCTGATAAATTCGGAGTTCAAAAATATCCGATGCAAGAAATTCAAAGTATTGATTTAAAATCAAAAACAATTGTTACTAATGAATATGAATTTAAGGCAAAAACTATCATTATTGCAACAGGTGCTCAAGCCATGAAACTTGGTGTTCCAGGTGAAAAAGAGTTTGTAGGACGCGGTGTGAGTTATTGTGCGGTATGTGACGGAGCTTTTTACAGAAATAAAGTTGTTGCGGTTGTCGGCGGCGGAAATTCTGCGGTTGAAGAAGCAATGTATTTGACTAAATTTGCCGATAAGGTTTATGTAATACATAGACGTAACGAATTAAGAGCTGATAAAATTGTTCAGGAACGTGCTTTTAAAAATGAAAAAATCGAATTTATCTGGGACAGTGTTGTAAAAGAAATTAAGGGGGATAACCTTGTAAATACTGCGGTTTTGGAAAATGTTAAAACAAAAGAAATTTCTAATCTGCCTGTAAATGGAGTTTTCCCTTATATTGGAATTACACCGAATGTTGAAAACTTTTCGGGACAATTGGAACAGGATGCTTCAGGGTTTATTATAACAGATGAAGCAATGGAAACTTCTGTTGAGGGTGTGTTTGCAGTAGGCGATGTTAGAAAAACACCTTTAAGACAGGTGATTACAGCTGCATCAGACGGTGCAGTGGGTGCTGTTTTTGCTGTTAAATATATAGAAATTCATAAAGAAGTTGCAGTATAGTTTGTAACACCAATATAAATAAAAAGCGCAACTTACAAAATAAGTAAAATATTTGCAATGCAAAATAATAGCGGTATTTAAATAACTGTTCTTGTGTGGCTACGTGCGTAGCACACTGCCCTCGCATTAAACGGTACTGTTCGCAATCAAAGCGAAAAACGCGGTTTCTGCTTATGATTGCTTAAATGTCGAAATACTTTGTATTTCTCCTGCCTCTGCTTGCACAAAAAAAAAGTTGCCTTTTGTAGGCAACATTAAATAAACACGAGGATATTAAGAGAGAGAGTATAAATAAAACCTTTTTCTTTAATCTTTTCATCCTGACACTTTGCAGAACTTTCGATTATATTGTTAATATCCAATTAATATTTAGAAATTTTTTCGTTTCTTTTTGAGATTTCCCTTACTCTTATATAAAGTATTTTTGTTTTTGTAAATTGCTTTTTTTGATTTTAAATATTACAAACTTGTTACATTTGTCAGATTTTTATAAAAATGGTATAATTTTCCTAGAGGAGAGCTATGGAAAATACATTTGATATTGAGTCTTTTTTGAGAAAAGCTGTTGCAATAGGCGCTTCTGACGTACATTTACAGGCTAACGAACATCCTGTTGTCAGAATTGACGGTAAAATTACAAAGGTTAACATGCCAATTTTAACTGAAGATGATTTGGTTAAAATTTACGAAACTTTGCTTCCAAACCATTTCATGGAAAAGTTTCAGGATGCATTTGATTTGGATTTTGCTTATGAAATTAAGGGTTGTTCGCGTTTTAGGGTTAATTTGAGCAGACAACTTGGTAAATGTGCACTTGTTATCAGAACTATTCCTTACAATATTAAAAAGATTACAAGTTTATGTCTTCCAGAATCAATTGAACAATTTGCTTCATTAAATAATGGTTTAGTCTTGATTACAGGCCCTACAGGTTCGGGTAAATCTACGACAATTGCCTCTTTAATTGACTATGTTAATACAAATTATCCAAAACATATTATTACAATCGAAGATCCTGTCGAATTTATATTTACAAATAAAAAATCTATAGTATCTCAAAGACAGGTTCAGATTGATACGGCAAGTTTTCCTGACGGGATTAAATATGCATTAAGACAAGATCCTGACGTTATTTTTATCGGTGAAATCAGAGATAGAGAAACTGTTACGGCTGCATTGAAGGCTGCCGAAACTGGCCACCTTGTGTTTGCAACAATTCACACCAACGATGCTATTCAAACTGTTAACAGAATTGTAAATATGTATGAGCCGTCTGATAGAGATTTTGTAAGACAGCAGCTGGCAGCGGTTTTGAGAGGTACTGTTTCTCAAAAACTTGTTCCGCTCACAACATCTTCAGGACGTCGTGCAGCATGCGAGGTGCTTGTTGTAACTCCGACTGTTAAAGATTTTATTGAAAAAGATAAGCTGGAAGATATTTATGAACTCGTTAAAAAAGGTTCATTTAACAATATGATTACTATGAATTCTTCCTTGTACAGCCTTTATGAACAGGGATTAATAACAGAAGAAACCGCTATGGTATATTCAGATAATAAAAACGAACTTCAGCAGATGTTCAGAGGGGTGTTCCACGGGACTTTCGGCGGTAATGTATGAACAATTTTGTAACTGATGCGATAAATTTGAAAGCCTATAATTTGAGTGAAGCTGATAAAATTATTGTTATGTATTCTAAAGAAAAAGGGCTTATTCGAGGGGTTGCTAAAGGGGTTAAGAAACCCAAAAGCAAGCTCGGTGCGAGAATGGATTTGCTTGTTGCCAATAAATTAATGCTTTATAAGGGCAAAAATTTGGATAGAATTTGTCAGGCAGAAGCTTTGAATACTTTTCATAAAACTCGTCAGAATATGGATAAAATTTTTTATTCAATGTATGTTACAGAGGTTGTTAATAATTTTGGCGTTGAGGATGACCCGTGTTCTAAAGAGATTTATGAGATTTTGTATAAGGCTCTTGATAAAATCTCAAACGCTTCCGATACTGTAGAAATTTTGCTTTCTGTTATTAAGTTTCAGATGAAAATGATGCAGATTTCGGGATTTGGAATTGAACTTGATTGTTGTCTTTGCTGCGGAGAGCAGATAAAAGATGAAAATATGTATTTTTCACCGCAGATGGGTGGAATTATTTGTTCCGAGTGTAATGAAACATTTAAATTAAAAACAGTTCTTCATCATAAATTGAGAGATTTTTTAAATGCCTGCCTGCAATATGATTTTGATTATGTGTCAGAGTATGATAAGAAAGCAAACGAGAAAGTCTGTCAGGTGTGTTTTGAACTATTAAAAGAATATATCAATATACATTCTTCCAAAAAATTTAATTCTACAGATATTTTGCAGGAAATCAGATAACTATCATGATTAATCTTCTTATTTTTTTTGTGCTGCCTCTTTGCAGCTTCTTGCTTTATTCCAGCCGATTTTATCGGGGCAATGAAGATAATCCAAGTTTTCGTTATACAGTACCCAGGCTGTGCAGTGAAAATGATTGCTTTTGCAGTTTCTGTCATCTGTTTCTGTCATATTTGCACCTACTGGCACAATTTTATCTCTGTATACAGTAAATCCAAAATTTTGATGTATAGGAGTCCGCCTGTCAGTTGTTTCTAAAAATACATGTATTCCGCCGCAGGCTTTCTTGTTAGAAGTACAAGTTGTCGGATAAAAATTATTAGGTAAGCTTATATGTGTTCCATCAGTAAGCCTGTATGTCTGAGATTGCCAAATGTATTTTTTGTCACCTTTGTAATAAGCTAAAATGGTTTCCGTAAATTTTTTGTTGTTTTCAATAGTTGCGGCAGTATCGCCACCATCAACTAAAGGTTCTCTGTCAATCAATCCCCAAGTGTCTACAGTACCGTTTTCGGCAACTGCCATTGCAAATGCCTGAGAATAAGAACTGTAAAACTTTTTAAGTTTATTGACAATAACTTTTTCCCTGTATCTTTCAACAAACATAGGGACAGTAAGAGCAGCAACAATACCGATAATTCCTAAAGTAATAAGAATTTCTGCTAAGGTAAACCCAGGAAAGTTCTTAAAATTCTGTCGGGGGGGGGGCATTTTTTGAAATTTAACATAGTTACCTCCTTATGCTCTTTTTAGTTCGTATACTCTAAATTCACTTGGTTCAAGTTTATCGAAATGAAGTGTTGATGTTTCTGTATCAAATGGTACTGATACAAATTCGTCTGAGTCAATATAATATTCTTTTATTATCGTAAAATCTGATGGAAGATTAATTGTTTTGTCATAAACAGGTGATCCATGCATGATTTCTGAGTAACTGTTATTATTTTCATCAACCATTGTTACACGCTCTGTTGTGTATTTGGAATTTGATACTACAAGAAAAGATTTTCTGTCAGGAACTTTAGAAATCATCCATACTGCAAACCCATCATCATCTTGAATTATAATTTGTGCTTCTCCATCAGATATAATCGGGTTATTTTTCACAAATATATCAATTGCGTTAAATTTTTTGTAAAAATCATAGTTTTTTTCTCTGGGCATAGAAATTTCTTCACCTATGACACATTCAATTCCCTGCTGTGTAAAGCTTTCATCTCCATCAACATATAGCATCGGACGCTGTGCAAATTTTCCGCCAGGTAAAAACTTATACTTAAACCATTTATACAAAGCTCCAGTTTCGCTTAATTGTCCAGGGTATTGATTAATACAGCGGAATTCTCCGTCCTGATTGTTATAAGTTTTCAGGATGGAAAGTTTTTCACCCTTTTTAAAGTTTACGTTATAGTTATAAAGATGCTGATTGTCTTCCATAATCTTTTCGGGAGTTTTTTCACACTGAGATACAATATCGTTACCCCACAGTAGGTCAAAACTCATTCCTTTATGATATTCTTTTAAGAAATCATCCCACAGCATATATTCTGCAAGTGTGGCAAAATATGGAATTTTATTTTTTAATGTTTTATTTAATTTATTTAACACAACGCGTGGTGCTCTGTAGCTTATGGGTTTTCCATGATCTTCCGAAACTTTATCAACAATGTGGTCAATATGGTCAACTCTAAATCCGTCAAAGTTATATTCTTTCTGCAATTCGGCCATATAATTTACAAAATAATCTATAACTAATTTATTGTATGTTCCGTTTTCCAAATAACAGAAATAATATGGTGTCTGACAATCAAGGTTTGCAAAACTTGTTACATCCTCGCCTTTGTAGTCATAATGTTTGAATGTAGGATATCCTCCGCATTCACTCATTTTGTCGTAAATTGGAATTCCTGCAGAACACCAAGCTCCGCCTGGTGCAGGCCAGAGACCTTCTTTTATAAGCTCCTGAATTGTGTCAATTTGTTTTGTAATATCATTTTCTGTAAGTTTCTGGTTATTTTTGAATTCATGAACTTTTGCAATAACAGCTTTTGCGCGTTTGTGAAGTTTTTCCTGATTAGCTTTTTTAAGCATTGCATTTGAGAGTTCTTTTTTTGCTTCGTTCATTAGGCTGTCAAAAGTGTCATAGATATTTTTAAAGTGACTGCTTAATTCGCCAGAGCAACCATCTTTATAAATATTTTTTACAAGTTCAATATCTTCATCATCAAATGCTTCAGGCATGTTTTTGGCAATTTTGTCAATATTTTTATCTAGTTCGGAATTTAATAAATTTATATCATACCATCTTGCAATTTCAGGTTTAGCAAGAACAGCTTTTGAAAATCTGCCTGTCTGCGGAAGAATATCATAGATTACTGGGTGTCCCGCAAGCTGTGATAGCATAATAAAGGTTTTGACCTGTTCTTTGGCATCCATTCCTGTAATTTGTTGGATTTTTTCATCAAAAAGTTCTTCACTTATATCCGAACTTTTTGGCAGGTATGCACATCCGAATTCTCTCGGGTGAAATGGAATTAAGTATATTGTTGTGTTATAAATATTGTTTTCAAGATTACCTGTAGGCAGGATTAATAATTGTCGAAGCCAGTCGATGAATTTGCCTGCTTCTTTTGTCTTGTTTCCATCGCCGAGTCCAGCAAGGTTAATAAGTTTGATATCATGTCCTTCTTTTTGAATCCAGGACGCATTTTTAGCGTTGTTTCTTGCAAGAATACTTATCTTATTGTTTGCAAATGAAAATTTGCCGTCTGTAAAGACTTGATTGTTTTTCCATTTAATTTCAAGACCGAAAAGAATTTCCTCGGGATTAAGTTCTTCAAGCGCTTTAATATAAGGGTATGGAAGATAACCATATTTAGTTATCAGTTTTGCAAGTTCTTCTTTGCGTTCAGAACTTACTTCAGGGTATGAATTTTTTAAATTGGTGTATATTTCATTAAGTCTGATATCTTTTGCAGGTTCGGTTTTTTTTGAAAACAATCCCATGTCTTAATCCCTCTTTCTTATCAAGATTATATCATAAAGATATGTGTTTGAATAAATTGCCTTGTTGGCTAATAGATTATTAGTCTTTATATTATTTAATTAACTTAAGAAAGGGGCAATTATGGTAAATACAGAAGTAAAACCTATTAGTGTAATTATTATTGAGGATTTTAAATTGACGCGTGTAGGCTTGAGATGTGCATTAAATGCCAATGAAGACATAGATGTTGTTGCAGAAGCCGAAGACGCGCTTGAAGGATTAAAGTATATCGAAAGATATAAACCAGATGTAGTTCTTATGGACTTAGGTCTGCCTGGCATGAATGGTATTGAAGCAATGGTTAAATGTAAAGAATTTAATTTTGATACTAAAATTATAGCTTTGACGTCTCATGATAGATCTGAAGAAGTTATTTCTGCATTAAGCTCAGGTGCAAGTGCATATTGTATGAAAGACATTGATCCTGGTAAACTAGCAGATGTTGTAAGAGATGTATCAAAAGGAGTTTGCTGGCTTGATCCTGTTGTAGCTCAAATGACATTGAATGCATTACCAAAAATTGATAATATAGGTATTTTGCCAGGTAAATCAAATCTTGACGGCCGAGTTCCGTTAACAGAAAGAGAGTTTGAAGTTTTAAAACACCTTGTTTCGGGAAAAAGTAATACCGAAATTGCAAAAGAACTGATTGTAAGTGTGCACACTGCGAAAGCCCATGTGTGTTCAATTTTGCAAAAGATGTGCGTAAATGACCGCGTTCAAGCCGCAGTTAAAGCCGTAAAAGAAGGTATAGTTTAAAAGCTCCCTAAAGGAGCTTTTTTACTCCTTATTTTGGTTGATATATGACATTTGCTACTTGAAAGTTTTTTGTTTTTTATGTAAAATATATATATATTGAGAGAGATAGGAGTAAAATAAATGTTCGAACGTTTTACGGAAAAAGCTATAAAAGTTATTATGCTTGCCCAAGAAGAAGCTCGCAGGCTCGGTCATAACTTTGTCGGTACAGAGCAGGTATTGCTTGGTTTAATCGGCGAGGGTACAGGTGTTGCAGCTAAAACTTTAAAATCTATGGGTGTAACATTAAAAGATGCAAGGGCTGAAGTTGAAAAAATTATCGGCAGAGGCTCAGGCTTTGTTGCGGTTGAAATTCCTTTCACACCGCGCGCAAAAAGAGTTCTTGAATTATCCTGGGATGAAGCAAGGCAGCTAGGTCACAACTATATCGGCACAGAACACCTTTTGTTAGGTTTAATCAGGGAGGGCGAAGGCGTTGCAGCACGCGTTCTTGAAAATTTGGGCGTTGATTTGAATAAAATCAGAAGCAATGTTGTTAAAATGCTAGGCGAAAGTAAACCACAGTCTGTATCATCAGGCGCTTCAAGTTCGTCATCTACTTCAGGCGGAAAAACTAAAACTCCAAGTTTGGATGAATTTGGACGCGATTTAACACTTGCAGCACAAGAACTTAGACTTGACCCTGTTGTCGGCAGAGAAAAAGAAATTGAACGTGTTATCCAAATTCTTGCACGCCGTACTAAAAACAACCCTGTTTTAATCGGTGAGCCAGGTGTTGGTAAAACTGCTGTTGCAGAAGGACTTGCAATCAGAATTGTTAATGCAGAAGTCCCTGATATTCTTGACGGCAAAAAAGTTATTCAGCTTGATATGGGCTTGCTTGTTGCTGGTACTAAATATCGTGGTGAATTTGAAGAACGTTTGAAAAAAATTATGGATGAAATTCGTCAAGCTGGTAATATTATCCTTGTAATCGATGAAATGCACACTCTTATTGGTGCTGGTGCAGCAGAAGGTGCAATTGATGCCGCAAATATTTTGAAACCAGCTTTATCAAGAGGTGAAATTCAGGTTATCGGTGCTACTACACTTGATGAATACAGAAAATATGTCGAAAAAGATTCGGCTCTTGAACGCCGTTTCCAATCTGTTTTGATTGATGAACCTTCAGAGGATGAATCTATTGAAATTATTAAAGGCTTAAAACCAAAATATGAAGAACACCATAAACTTATTATATCTGATGATGCAATCGTTGCGGCTGTAAAATTGTCCAGCAAATATATCACAGACAGATTTCTGCCTGATAAAGCTATCGATGTAATCGATGAAGCTTCATCAAAAGTTCGTTTAAAAGTTTCTAATCTTTCTCCAGAGGGAAAAGAACTTGAAAAAGAACTTCGAGCAATTATCAAAGAAAAAGAAGATGCAATCAGAAATCAGGAATTTGAAAAAGCATCACAGCTTAGAGATGATGAAGCTGATATGAAAGACAGAATTCGTGAAATGGCACAGCAATACAGAGAACAGCATGAAGCGAATAAACCGACAGTTACAGCTGAAAATGTTGCAGAAGTAATTGCAACAATGACAGGTGTTCCAGTTACCAAACTAACTGAGGGCGAAAGCGAAAGACTTCTTAAACTTGAAGATACATTGCATGAAAGAGTTATTGGTCAGCATGATGCTGTTGTTGCAATTTCTAAAGCTATCAGACGCGCTCGTGTTGGCTTGAAAGCTCCTAACAGACCTATCGGAAGTTTCATCTTTGCAGGGCCTACAGGGGTTGGTAAAACTGAACTTGCAAAGTCATTAGCTGAAGCGGTATTCGGTTCTGAAGATAATATGATAAGAGTTGATATGTCAGAATTTATGGAAAAACATTCAACTGCAAAACTTATCGGTTCTCCTCCAGGATACGTGGGCTATGATGATGGCGGTCATTTAACAGAACTTGTACGTAAAAAACCTTACAGCGTAATTCTGTTTGACGAAATCGAAAAGGCTCACCCTGATGTATTTAATATCATGCTTCAAATTCTTGATGACGGACGCTTAACTGATGCTAAAGGACGTCATGTAAACTTTAAAAATACAATTATAATTATGACATCTAACGTCGGCGCAAGTATGATTACTACTACATCAAAACTCGGTTTCTCAACAGCTGAGGATGAATCAAAAGATAAATACGAAAAACTTAAAGATACAGTTTCAGAAGAAATGAAAAAATCATTTAGACCAGAATTCTTGAACCGTATTGATGAAACAATCGTATTCTCTCATCTGTCACAAGAAGAAATCAGACAAATTGTAGACTTGATGTTGAAAGATTTGTTCAAACGACTTGCAGAACGCGAATTGTCTATTGAAGTTACAGATGAGGTTAAAGACCACTTGTCTAAGAACGGTTATTCAGAAGCTTATGGTGCAAGACCGTTAAGAAGATTGATTCAGCGTAAAGTTGAAGATATGTTGGCGGAAGAAATTCTTTCCGGCAAATATACAGCTGGTGATACAATTATTCTTAAACTCGTTGATGATAAATTAACTTTTGATAAGAAATCAAAACGAGTAAAGAAAGAACAAACTGAAGAAGTTGCACAGTAAAAAAGAGCCGAAAGGCTCTTTTTTATTATTATTTATGGCTTACTAGGATAACCGACTTTAGTTAAATCCGGAAGTTTCCCATAAGTCAGAATATATAATGTTGGCGTCTTTTCATTCAGTGGACAAACTTTTTTTATGTAGGACCACGTAACCCTGCACTGTCCTCCATCATATGATGATGATGACCAAGCGTGCATTGCAAATTCAGGTGAGAGTATATGGTTTCGTGAGCTTGAAAAGGATGTTGAACTGCTTGTGAAAATAAAAATGTCTTTTCCTAGTCTATTTGGTCGTTGTTTGCCGTTTGCATCCATAACAAAGTATAATACTGCTCCACCTGTATCAAATGTGTTTTGTCTAGTAATACCTAAATTTACTCCATTGTTTAGCTTATAAAAGCAAACATTTGAATTTGTATCACCGCCAAAGTTGTATGCAACAGTGAGAACAGGGTTTCTTGTTTGTTGTCCGTCTAGTGTATATCCGTATTCAGGAAGCCAATTTATAGGTTGTTTAGTGCCATTTATAGGAACGCATATTTTTTCTGTATATTTAAAATATTTGTCAACCCATCCGGCAATAGTTTCTATATCAGGTTTTGGAATACTGCTATAACAATTTGAAATTCCGCATCCTTGTTCTTCTATCATTAAGTTAACAGCATTCCCTAGAATGGAATAAGTCTGCTTAACTTTTGCAACAACCATTTTTTCAAAATATTTAGCCTGAATTGCCGGTATTGTAATTGCTGCCACAACCCCAATAACTCCCAAGGTTATTAATACTTCAGCAAGCGTAAATGCTACGTATTTGCGGGGGGGGGGCACTTCCAAGCATTATTTTGTTTCATATAAAATACCTCCAAATTAATTATTTATGATATTTATTTTTTTGTCAAGTTTTGTGGTATATTATGAAGTATGACAAAGTATAAATATAAAGCATTACAAGATAATACAAAGATTGTTGAGGGTGAAATTGAGGCTAATGACTTGCGGGAAGCGCGTGAGCTGATTAGAAAACTTGGTTTTATTCCAACTAAGGTTTATACTGAGGATGCTTTGCATGCTCAAGTTCAGAATGTAACAAAACAAGAAAGAAGTACTGCAAAAGTTCAAGTTAAACATTTGTCATTATCGCAAAAAATAAATTTTACATCTCAGCTTGAAACGCTTTTGTCAGCAGGAATCCCTATAATTGAAGCGTTGCAGAGCGTTGAAAATAATTCTCCAGATATCAAAATTAATACAATAAGCAAAAATATTAGAATTGCTATTGTATCTGGTTTAACCTTTGCACAGGCTTTAAAAAGTTTATATGGAAATGTTTTTGGACCCATATATACAGGTTTAGTAAAAACAGGTGAAGATGCTGGTGAGTTTGAGGCTACTTTGCAGAGAATGCTTGTTATGCTTAGAAAACAAGATGCAATTAAGGGTAAAATTATTAACGCATCAATTTATCCTTGTGTGTTAATTATAATGATGACAGGATTATTAATCTTATTTGCAAAATTTGTTTTTCCGAGATTTGCAGATATAATGTCTTTTAATGGTGCAGATTTACCATTTTTAGCACAGTCAATCATCGGTGCTTGTAATTTTATTGATAATTTTTGGTGGCTTATTTTGATGATTATCGGAGCGGGATGCTATATATTGACAAGTTTGTTTAAAAATCCGCACATCAAAAGCAAATGGGATGAGTTCATTTTGAAAGTTCCTGTTGTTTCTGAGTTTATTACTTATATTAATTTATCAAATTTTATGACAGTAATGCATATTTCTTATGATGCCGGAGTGCCTATTATTTCCGGGTTGGAGCTTGCTAATAAGACTGTCGGAAATTATACAATAAAATCTAAAGTATTTAATTCTTTAAATCTTATTCGTGGCGGGAAATCGTTGACGGAAGCTTTTCAAAGAACTGCAGTAATTCCGCACTCTCTTATTTCAATGATTTCAGCCGGTGAAAAATCGGGAACTTTAGGAAAAATGTTTCATGACTGCGCTGATGTAATTGATAAAAAGGTAGACATGACATTGGAAGCTATGACGAAACTTTTTGAACCTGCTGTGATTATAATAATGGGGGGAGTAGTTTTGTTTATTGCTGTTGCGTTTTATCAGGCTTATGTAGGTATGTTGGGTTCGCTTTTTGGTTAGTTAGCAATTTTTTTTATGTTTGTGTTTTTATATAAATATGAATGAGATTACTATGTCGCAATCTCATTAAATTCAGAAAGGGAAAAAATGATTAATTCAATTGGAAACGACTTTCGTTTTACGGCTAATATGCCCGTAACTCATTATTCACAGCCTGTCGGGGGGGGGGCAGTCTAAGCACTGTTTCTAAACCCGATGAATTTGTAAAGCAAGACGACAATAAAGAGGAGAAAAAAGGGCTTTCTAAAAAAGCTAAATGGGGCATTGCAGGTGGTGTTGGTGTTGCCGCATTGATTGCTTTTTATATTGCAAAAGGTAAGTTTACTGAAGCTAAAAAACTTGCAGAAAATATCGACTTTAAACCAGCTCAAACAATTGAGGAAGCAGTAGAATTTGGTAAAAACCATTTAGGCATAAAAAGTTATAACGGTTTTGAGGCAAAAGATATCAATGTTATCAATTGGATTAATGAAGGGCTTGTAAATACATCTAACAAGATGAAAGGCCGGCTCAGAATGCCGAAAGATATCGTCTATACAGATCAGCTTGACAAAAATACGCTTGCAGGTGTGGTTACAGAAAAAGGCCAATATGAAGGCTGGTTTGGTATAAATAAAAATATATTTGCTAATGTAAATGAGTCAATTGATGAAGTTTTAGAAGTCCTGAAAAAGGGTAATTGGATTGAAATTGAAAATGAAAGCCTTAAAGGCTGTGTTCGACTTGATAAACAATCAGTTCAACCTTTAGCTGAACAATTTGAAAAATATCAAGCAGGTAATTTGTCATTTAATGAGAAAATTGATTTTTGGAATTCTTTGTCAGTTCTTCGCAATACTACATCATCATTAAAATATTCACCTTTTAATTTTATAAAGCAATCTTTAGCCATTCCGCAGGTAAAAACTGTCTGTGAGAATAATGGTTTGGTTACAAATTTAGAAAATATAAAAGCATTGACAACTGATGAGCAGTGGAAAATATTAAAAGATATTTTAAAGTTAAATCAAGGGGTGCAAATCAAATTCAATGTAGCTAACAAAGGACCGTTTGCAACAATTTATCACGAAATGGGACATATTCAGGATATGACACCAAGATGCTTGACTACTGATAAGTATAAGTTTGACTATTCAAAATATTCAGATGAATTAAAAGCATGGGTAGATAATCAGGAAAATATGCAAATTGCAAACAGAGTATCTGAATATGCAAGCCATGGCCCGGGTGAATTTATTGCCGAAACTTTTGCAAGAATGATTCAGGGCAACAAACTTCCCGATGAAGTTGTTGCTCTGTATAAAAAACTTAAAGGCCCTGCAGTTCCGGGATATTAACGTTTGCTGAACCAACCGATAATTTTATCTAACAAACCTTCGTCTTCGCTCATTTCAGTGTTAGCCAGTTTGTTCAACTTGGCTTGGATTTTTTCGTAATCAGGGTTGCCTTTACCTATTTCAAGGTATTTTTCATAGCATTCAACGGCATTTGGTTTGTTGTGGCATTTTTCGTAAGCTTCGCCGAGTTTTCTTACAACTGTTGAATTTCTCTTATCAAGTTTATAAAGTTTCAAGAGATATTCAGCCTGTTCTCTGTAATCTCCTATGCTTTCTCTGAAATCTGCAAGTTTTTCCAATGCTTTTTTGTCAGTTTCGTCAAGTTTTGAAATCCTTTCGTAGAACTCCATAGCGTGGTTTCTATCGTTATTTTCTTCCAAAAGCATAGCCAATGTGTTTAACAAATCAACATCGTCACCTTTAAATTGATATGCGTTTAAGAATTCATTTATTGCAATGTCTTTGTTTCCGCGGACAAGGTTATATTTACCCCAGTTAAGGTGTGCGTTATAATCGTCGTTTTGCTGTTCAAAGATTAGTGCGCGCATTTGGTATGTAAGCGGTGAATTTTTTTCAGCTTTGTCAAATTCATCAACGCTTTCCAGTGCTTTTTCAAATTCGCCGTTCATATAAAAATATTGAGCTTTTAGCGAATGGTATTGTGCAATATGACTGTATTGGCTTTCCATTTGTTCAAGTTTTTCAAAAGCTTCTGATTTTTTGCCCATATCAAGAAGGCATCTTACTTTTGTAAGCTCGTCACTTGTTACTTCAAATGCTTTTTCGCTGTCACCGTTTTTAACATAAAGGTCTGCGAGTGCTTCTTTGATATTTGTTGTGTCAAAACCAGATTTTCTGGCACGTTCAAGAACTTCTATCGCACTGCCTAAAGCATCTTCTTTCAGGTAAAGGTTTGAAAGTTTTGTATAAACTTCTTCGTGTGTGTTCTCATAATCAATAACTTTCAAATACTCATCAATTGCTTTGAGGTTATTACCTTCTTGTTCATAAAGAGTTGCCAGTACAAATCTTGCGTTAACCATATCACTGTCTGTTTGTGCGCAGTTAACAGCTTTTTTATAATCATTAATTGCATGTTCGAGTTTGTGGTCAACTGTGTGAAGATTTCCGCGATATACATAATATTTGTATTTATCTGTTGTTACGTAAATGTCCATAAGCTGTTCGTATGCAAGAATATTTGTTGCATCAGCTTCGAGGATTTTGGAGTAATATTCTGCAGCTTCTTCTTTGTTATCAAGAAGCATTGAAAGATGTCCCAAGCGTTCTAGAAGGCTTAAATCTCTCGGGTTTCTTTCATAAAGTTTTTTGTATTCGTCGTACGCTTGTGTATATTGTTCGTTTTCTTCGTATTGTTCAGCTAATTGTAAGCTCATATTATTACTCCTTTTAGTTTAATTATATGACAAACATATTGAAAAATATTAGCAGGTCTGGTAAAATTGAACAAGCGGAGGTCTAAATATGAACAAATTAATGTGTAAAAATTCTGTCGGGGGGGGGCACTCTAGGCAAGCGTAGCCGCTTGATCTGTCACATTAGGTCTTGGAAGAATTTTAGCGGTGGTTTTACATTGGCTGAGGTGCTAATTACTTTAGGGATTATCGGTGTTGTTGCGGCATTGACTATACCCACTTTAATTTCAAAGCATGAAAAACATATTATAGAAACAGGATTAGCAAAAACTTACTCAGAACTTCATAATATTATCAGAATGGCGGAAGAGGAGCATGGAAGTTTTGCAACCTGGGATTTTACAGGTGGTACAAAAAGTTTTGTTGACAAGTATTTTGCACCTTATATACAGTTAACACCTTGTGACACTTATCATACCAAAGCGAAAGATAAATGTTTTGTCACAAACGGTGCTTTTTCTACATGGTACAAGCCGACTGCAACCGCAAAGCGCGGAGAGATACAATCTTCTAGCTCCCTCTTTTATGGATATCTTTTAAAGGATGGCAGAGCTTTAATGTTTTGTTCAGAATATTATGCAGATTGGTCTGTTCCAGGATATACTTTAACAATATTTGCAGATGTAAACGGCAAGCGAGGTAGAACTGTTATGGGGCAGGATGTTTTTGCTTTTTCTATAAATAATTTCCGTGGTATTACAAACAAGCTGAAAGTCGGCCCTGGTGCTTCAAGGTCAGAAAATAATTCCTCTGAATATCTTACGGAAAATTGTATAAAATCAATTCCTTATGTAGTTTGGCAAGGCTCTGCCTGCGGGCATTTACTTGAGCGCAACGGATGGAAATTTCCGAAAGATTATCCGATTAAGTTTTAATTAAATTTATTTTGAGCTTTTTCAATGCCGTTTTCCAGATAAAATTTAACGGCTTCTATAGATTTTTTTAAGACTTCTTTAAGCAGGTCATGCTGTTCTTTTGGAAAATTCCCCAGAACATAGTTTTCTGACGGAATATTCGGCTGAGGTCCGATACCGACTTTTAATCTGTCAAAGTTCTTTGTACCGACATGCTGAATAATTGATTTAATTCCATTGTGTCCGCCGTCAGAACCGTTTGCTCTGAATCTTATTCTGCCCAAATCAAGTGCAATATCATCATAGATTATCAAAATATCATCAATTTTATAATAATCCATTACGGCACGAACAGCCTCTCCCGAAAGGTTCATAAAAGTTGTCGGTTTAATAAACACCAAATCACCCTGTTTTGCAATAAAACATTTGAGCTTTTTGTCCTCTTTAAACGAAAATCCATCATCCAAAGCCCATTTGTCAAGTACCATAAATCCTGCGTTGTGGCGTGTGAAGCAGTATTTTTCTCCGATATTTCCAAGTCCTGTAATCAGTTTTATTTTTCCCATATTCATATTTTAACCTAAATAAATATTACCGTCCCTGCTTACCGCACTTTCGCTTAACAAAATGATATAAACAATTTATTTTGAGAATGCTAAAGATGAGGATAAAAAAATGAAGAATAAACCTATAATTCAAGAGAAAAGTTCCGAAAAAGTTGCTAAATTTTTAGAGAAAAACGCACTGCATAAAAAAGATTTTGCAGAAATGATAGGTGTTACCCTTTCTTATGTTTATAATTTGATTGATAACTCTATTCCTTTTTCTACACGAGGAACAACATTGGAGAGAATTGCAACGGTTATGGAAATTGAACCTGAGGAATTTGAAGAATATAAAATTCCGCAAGAACCTATACTTATAGATGATTCAATAGAGTTTTTTAAAGATGTGATGAAAGAAAAAGGCATGACTACAGTTAATTTTTTAAAGTCTTTTCCTAGAAAAAAACGTCTTGATATTGTAGACATGCTCAGAGGCACACTTCCTGTTCCTATTGATTTTAAAGAGCTTACTATGATTGCTCAGGTATTAGATTTAAATAAAGATGATGTTTATTCGATGTGGGAAAAAAGAGTAAAACAAGTACTTGAAAACAGCGGTATGAATATATATTCCAATGCTGCTCTGATAAATGCAATGTTTGACTGTGCAAAGAAGTACGTTAATATGAAATAATTACGGCATAAGCCGTAATTTTTTTTTGACAAAACTGTTGACATTGAATTTTGTTCCTGCTATTATAAAATCACTGACGAAATGAATAGCAAATAAGCGCTTGTAGCTCAGCTGGTAGAGCACTCCCCTTTTAAGGGATAGGTCGCGCGTTCGAATCGCGCCAAGCGCAAAATAAAAGAGAGGTTAATTCCTCTCTTTTATTTTATTGTATAATTATTGTATGAATAATAAAAAACAAATTTATTATCAATATTTTCAAGATAACATTCTTCCAGTAATAAAACCGCTTGAATTGGAGCGTGTTAAAACAGTCCGTAAAGTTGTTTTTATATCTTTTTTGTTTTTTATTGCAGGTATTATTTTTGCGGGTTTATTCATATACAATTCTTTATATAGCTTATTTAATCCGCTTCTTCTGCCGATTTTGCTGTTTTTAATGTATGCGTTTATAATTAAAAGTATTATAAATGTCATGCTTGCAGGCAGGATGTATGAAAAACAACTTGTTGATAAAGTTTTACCTTTGTTTTTTGAACCTGTTGCACGATTTAGAAAATGGCCTGAAAAGGATTTGGAAACAGTTTTGAATTCAAAACTGTTCGGGAATTTTGATGAGTTGGAAGAACCTTTAAGTTTTTTCGGGTTTTATAAAAATACAAGCATAAGAATTTCTGATACAAGATTAACTCTGCCTGTCAGCAGCTCCAATAAATCCTATCTTTTTAAAGGTACAATGATAAGACTTGAACTTCCGAATTCTATTGATAATCATGTGATATTGCAATCTAAAAATCAAAAAAAAGCTAATAATTTTAAGCAAATTAATCCGCACATTGATGAATTAAACAAATTTTTATATTGTTTTGCTAAAAAAGATACAGATATTATAACTCATGATTTTTGGAATATAATTAAGAAATTTGGCGAAATTTATACAGCTAAAAATTTTTCTTTTTCTTATGACAATAATGTTGTTTTGATTGCTTTGAAGCAAAAAAAGCCAATGCAGTTTGGTTTTTTGTTTAAGTCGCTTTTAAAAGCTAAAAACTATGATGAACTTATTGAAAGATTTATCATAGTTTTTGATTTAATTGATTTATTAAATAACTAGGCTATTTTGTTTATACCTTGCTGTTTTGGAGTTTTGTCACGTTTTACGTACATATAGCCTGCAGTGCCAATAGCAGCAATACATGCGCCTGTAATGAGCATACCTTTAATCCATTTATTTCGAACATGACTTACATTTTCTTGAATAGTATCAGCAATTCCAAATCTTTCACCGACAAGACGTCTTAGAGGATTTTTATTTCTGCTGTTCATGCCTTTATTTATTTCAAAAACTTCTGTCATATAACGTTCGTTTGCAGACTTACCGCCGTTAAATGCACCGTTTTCATGCCAGTCCATTTTTTGTGTAATTGCATCTTTAACCATTTGAGAATATTTTTCTTTGCCATAATCTGTTGTAGCTGCAATCATACATTCGCGGACTTCTGATGCATTTGCAAACATTCTTTCAGAATCTATGATGTTGCCGATTTCTTCACCTGATTTACCTGCAAATTTAGCAACATCAATATCGAGTTCTTCAACGCTTCTAAGATATGCATTGCGTGTCAGATAACCTCTTGTTGCAGATACAAAATCAGGTGCACCGCCTGTTTTAGTAGATAAAACCGGTGTGCCTGCAGCAAACGACTCAAGTGGTGTTATTCCGCACGGTTCATAACGAGAAGTAAATATTGAATGTGTTGCACAGCCTACGAGTCTGTTAGGGAAGAAACCGTTTACATAGCAGGCATTACCTTTATAAATTCCGCCGTCCAGTTCTTCGATTTGTCTGATAATATCTTTTATCCAGCCGTAATCTCTTGCACCTTCATCCCAAACTCCTGCACCTACGATTAATTTTGTATGTTGTTTGGTTTCTTTTGACACGTTAGGATCTTTTAAGAAATCTAAGAATGCCTGGAATGTTGACGGATAGCCTTTTTGTCTGTCAGGTCTGCCCCAGCCCATAAATAGCATGTCGCCTTCCTTATATCCTGTAAGGTTACCAATTACTGTTGCGCCTTTAGATACTTGATTTTGGCTGAAAAACATTCTTATTACACCGTTTTGTCCGCCTGCTTCATAGGAATTTGCAAGTGAATCTAAAAACCATTTCGTATTAGCAGTTTTAGCTTTTAATACTTCTTCAATGTTGTCAGAAATGAGTTTTCCGTCTTCTATTACTGCTTTATATTCATATGGAGTGAAACCTGCTTTAGCAAGGGTTAAGCCGTTAGTTTCTCCGCCTTGGCAAAAGTTGGCTGTTGCATCATTTAATTTTAAGTTTGCAGGTGTGCTTCCGTTTGTAATATCTATAGTATTGATTTCAGCAAGTTTACGAGTTAAGAACTGTGCAATATCAGGTGTTGATGCTGATTTCATTTCTTTACCGTAATTAACTGAAACTGTACCTGATGTCATGTTTTGCGGATTTAATCTTGTTGCACTTATGGGAGTCATTGTGATGTTGAAAGTTCTCAAATCGCCGTCAACAAAATCATCAAGGAAATTTTCCATAAATGGACGCATAATCTGGTTTACGAAACGTCTTTCTTCTGCTGTTGCTGTGCCCCATTTCGCTTCAATTTCTTTTATTTTTTCTATTTGAGGATGATTGTTTAAAAGTTCAATATCCTGTTTCTCGGCAACCATTTTGAAAAAGTCAAATGGATTGCTTTCCGCGCCCTGATAATCTCTGCCTGGGTTGTGGAACGTACCATGAACTTTTAACCCGTCATAGTATGTGTTTCCGAAATGTGACTCATCAGCAATTGCATTCATTACCATAAATGCTGGACGGTCATGGAGCCACCAGTTTGCAGGATTGTAATGTCCATGCTCGGCGGTGTTAAGATGCGGCATGATTTTAACAAGCGCACGGTTATTATCAGCATAAGCTACGTTTGTACTGATTACGTGTATTCCGCCATTTGTTCCGTATGCCCCTGTTGTGCCGTAAGTACCGTAAGTTCCATAAGTGCCGTATGTACCGTAAGTTCCATAAGTGCCGTAAGTACCGTAAGTTCCATAAGTGCCGTATGTACCGTAAGTTCCATAAGTGCCGTATGTACCGTAAGTTCCGTATCCGCCTGCCTGTCCTGCGCCATAGGCTGAACTTAATCTTGCAAGTCCTTCAGTATGTATAAAATATGCAGCATTACGTTCGGCAGTTTGAGGAGCTGCTTTACGTTTTATTGCTTCGATACCGTCTAAAACTTCTTTGGATGAAAGAATGTCCTGTTCTGCCTGTTTTACGCGTTCAAGATATTCTCCTTCCAGCATTCTTCTTGTGATTTCTTTTTGTATTTCTTCTTGGACCTGTTCCGCATTTCGTCCGTACGAACCTTTGGATACAAGCATATCAGGATTGTTTTTTAATTCTTTGCTTTCGGCAAGATCAAGTTCTTTTGCTTTTGCAAGTTGTTCTTTAAATTCATCTTGTATCGTTTCTAATAATTCATTACGTATTTTAATGGTTACTTCTGTTTGAGCGTTTGTTTTAAATTTATGTATTTCTAAATCAACTGAATCTTCTATATCTGCAGCTTTGAATAATCTATATGTAACTTTTTGTTCGCTTGCAATTGATGAATCAGACGGTCTTACAAAAGATCCCTGTATACCAGCATCAACAAGCCTTATAAACTGAGAATTACCTTTTGCATCAGGAGGTAATTGTATAGCATAATGTAATTCTTCACCCTTTTTTAATTTTAATCTTGATGCAATAGTTTCAAGAGTTTCATTTTGTTTTGCTGAAAAGAAACTTGTTTGCGGAAGACTTGAGGGTAATTTTTGACCTTGCTGCACTCTGATTACTCTAACTCCGCCATCTTCGTTTGCAAAACTGTGGTATGGAGCAAAATCTCTTACGTCAGCATTTTCATGTATACGCCAGCTGTTAGGTGCTTCTTGAGCAACAACGCCTAGTCCGCCCTGGTCGTATATTTTAGCTTTAAATCTTTTGTTTTCAGGCGCATAGGATACAAATTGATGTATATTTTTATCTTGTCCTGTAAAATGAAGTATAACTCCGCTTCGGGGGGGGGGAACACTCATAGATAAAGGAACAGCTTTGTTTGATTTCCTGACTGATTGTGTATTATTACGATACTGTGCCTGTATAGAAGGCATAATTGAATTAATTCTCATAAATTTTACTCTTACCCTTTATGATGCAGAGACAAATCTCCATCTTTTATACTAAAACGACAGCAAAAAATTTTTCAATAATATAATACCGTTTTGTTAAGAAATGTTAAGTAAACATTTTTCAATATTTTATGTATTTTTTTCTGGTTTAAAGTAAGATTAAATCAAAAGGGAAATAAATGGATAGATTATTTGGAATTTTTGGAATTATTTTAGTATTTGGTATCGCTTTTTTAATGTCAAATAACCGCAAGGCGATTAATTATAAGACTGTTGGAACAGGTTTTTTATTACAAATTTTGCTGGCAGTTTTTATTTTTAAAGTACCATTGGGAAGAGCTATTGTATTTAATATCGGATTATTTATCCAAAAAATTCTTGAATTTGCAAAAGAGGGAGGTTCTTTTGTATTTGGACCTTTGATGACAGAACATAAAATTACTGCAGTATTTGGTAATGGTGCTCAAGTCTTTGCTTTACAGCTTATAGCATCTTTAATCTTTATGATGATTCTTGTTAATATTCTTTATTATTATGGAATTATGCAGAGAGTTGTGCCTATGTTTGGCAAAGCTATGAATAAGCTTATGGGGGTAAGCGGTGCTGAGGCTTTATCTAATGTCGCAAGTGCATTTGTAGGTCAGATTGCAGCGCAAATTATGATAAGACCTTATCTTGCAAAACTTACACGCTCTGAACTTCTTGCATCTATGGCAGGCAGCATGGCTTGTATATCTGGAGCTACAATGCCAATTTATATTGGCATGGGAATTCCTGCACAATATTTGCTTGCATCATCTGTTATGGCAGTGCCTGGGGCACTTATATTATGTAAAATTGTTTATCCAGAAACAGGAATCCCTGAAACAAGCGAAGATATAAAAATTACTTACAGCAAACGCAGAAAACCTTATATAAACGTGTTTGATGCAATATCATCAGGTGCATCTGAGGGTATGAAAGTTGCAATTAATGTTACTGCTATGATTTTGGCACTTGTTGCACTTGTAGCAATGATTGACTGGATTCTTGGCGGTTTAGGTTCATTAATCGTTAAATATCTCCATATAAACTTTACGACGTTTGATTTGAATGCTCTTTCTCTAAAAATGATTTTAGGTAAGATATTTTCAGTATTTGCATTTTTCATGGGTGTTCCAATGGAAGAAGCTACAACTGTTGGAAGTCTTATGGGAACAAAGCTTGTTTTAAATGAAATGGTGGCATATTTTGATTTAACAACTTTACCTCATGCTTTATCAGATAAGAGTTTCTTGATTGCAAGTTTTGCACTATGTAGTTTTGGAAACCTTGGTTCTATTGCAATTCAACTCGGCGGTATTGGCGAACTTGCTCCTAACCAACGCAAAAATCTTGCTCGTTTAGGGGTAAGAGCATTAATCTGCGGAACTTTAACCTGCTATTTATCAGCAGCTATAGTAGGTGTTTTATTTAATTAGCAAAAATTTTTATAATTGGTTTTAAAATAAGTATGAGAATATACAACATAATTTCTAACATTAATTTTAAAAACACCAATATAAATGTTGTGTATTACAATGATTCTCATGGTTCTATAAAAAATCTGCATGGTTTTTGTAAATCTCATGACAGTTACTATTCAAGACATAAACATGAAACAAATTATACCTTGTCGGGCGGAGATATTTTTCTAGATGAAAGTGCTAATAATTTAAAGGCTGCAAAAATGCTCAGTGAAAGAACAGATGCATTTGTACCAGGAAATCATGATTTGGTTTCCGATAAATATTTTAACAGACTTATTAATAAATTCAAAATGAGTAATAAATGGGTTTCGGCGAATTTAAAATTTGAGAAAGAAACAGCTCTTAAAAGAAATATAAAAAAATCCGTTATAATTGATAAAAATGGCGAAAGAATAGGTGTAATCGGCATATCACCGCTAGATTACAGGAAAGTTACTTTTGTACGAAAAGAAAATGAAGCTATTAATGTTCAGGATTTGGATAATACAATCAAAAGTGTTAGAAAAGAAGTTAAAAAACTGGAACGTCAGGGAATTGATAAAGTTTTTATACTTGCTCATACAGGTGAATTCGGAAGAAATGGAGAAAAGTATTATAAGGAGTTTGCAAAAATCGGCGGTGTTGATGTAATTATAGGCGGGCATGACCATTTGGAAACTAATCAATGGCTGTTAAGCGAAAGAGGCGAGCCTGTTAAAGTTGTTGCAACAGGCAGAAGTAAAATGCATAACTTTAAAGAAAATCTGGATATTTTCGGTATATTAAATTTAGAATTTGATGATGACGGTGTTCTGGTAAAAAATAAATCCAAAAACAGATTTGTTAAAATCAAAGAAAATACACAATCGCAAGGCGAGGTTTTAACACAGTTGAAAGAACCCTTAAAAAGGGGTAATTCATTAATACATTGTACTGAAATAGGAAATCTTGTGGCAGATTCAAATCTCTGGTATGTTAATAAGCATACAAAGGGCAGAAAAGCTGATTTTGCATTTGTGAATTCAGGTACAATCAGGGCAAATTTCGATAATAAAAATGTTACAGAAGAAGATATAGTCAGTGTTCTTCCATTTTCTGCTTCAACACTTATCAAAGCTCCCATAACCAAAAAGCAGATTTTGAATACGTTAAATTTATGCGCATTATCAACAAGTTTTGCTAAAATTACCCCGGGTTTGATGCAGGTTTCTGGTATGGAATACACTGTTAATCCTGATTTAACGGTTAGTGATGTCCATATTTTAAATAGTGACGGTACTGTTAAATATAATCTTGACGATTGTGATGATGACAAAGAATTTATATGTGTTTATGATACATTTTTAGCAACAGGACCAATAGGGTTAGATGATTTAAAAGTTGAAAAGCCGGTTGAATATTTTAAAGCAAACAGACAAGTGGCATTAAAAGATTACCTGTTAAGTTCTGATATTTCTGATTACAAAAATAGCAGGGTAATTATTTAGGAAGATGCTGCTGCCAATGCTCGTCAAGATTTTTGATAAATCTGTGAGCATCAATTACATCATCATAAGTAATCGGCTCAGGGCCTTCTTGTACTTCTAAAGGTTCATAAACCTCAATGTCTGAAAATCCTAAAAATGCAACGCCGAAATTTTTACCGCAATGACGGCAAGTAAGACTTATTACAGTCAAGCCCTCTTCTTCTCTTTTTATTGTGATTGAATCCTCGTCAAACCCGTTGCGGCAGTGGGAACAGCATAAGTTATTAAATAGTTTTTCGATTTTCTTTTTCATAAAGTCCTCAATAAATATTATAATATAATTTGTTAAAAAATGTTAATTTTTATTCAATTCTGGGAATAATATAGTATAGTAAACATGGTCTTTTATTATAGGAGTGTTTAATTATGGAAGCTATTAACTTAATTCTTTTCGGTTTTATCGTCTACACTGCGTTAATCGTAGTCCCAAGTATCTGGGAAGAGTTGACTGCCGAAGGTTAAGCCGTCCAAAATTTAAGACGAGCTGATTTGAAAAGAGTTCCTTTTTGACAAAAGAACTCAAGTGTGTGGAAGTTTTTAATTTAAAAAGTGTTAGTTAGACAATATTTCATTCAGACATTCTAATGCAATATCTGTTGCGTAATCCATATCTTTGCGTTCTATTGTTAATGGCGGGTTAAAGTATATTACATCGCCTAATGGACGCAAAATTACGCCTTTTTTCAATGCTTTCTTATAAATTTGATAGCCTGTGCGAAGTTTACTGTCTAAAGATTCTTTTGTTTCTTTATTTTTAACAAGTTCAATGGCATTGATAAGTCCTATGTGGCGAACTTCGCCGACATTCGGGTGTGACAAAAATTTTTCTTTTATTATGTTATTAAAGTAAACTGCATTTTCCTGTGCACGTTTTAGGATTGTACCGTCTTCCATTAAATCCAGAACTGCGTTAGCGCAAGAGCATGCAAGAGGGTTTCCGCTGTAAGTATGACTGTGCATAAAGGCTTTGCCCGTATTGTAATCATCATAAAATGCATCATAAATTTTTTGAGTTGTTACAAAAAGTGCCATTGGCATATAGCCGCCTGTAAGTCCTTTGGAAAGACACATTATATCAGGCGACACTCCTGCATGTTCAAAAGCAAACATTTTACCTGTTCTGCCGTATCCAGTTGCTATTTCATCTGCGATTAAGTGAACATTATATTCATCACAAAGTGTGCGTAATTTTTTAAGATATAACGGCGGATAAATTTTCATTCCCGCTGAACCTTGTAAAAGCGGTTCAACAAGAAGCGCACAGGTTTCATTTCCGTATTTGGCAAATGTTTTGACGGCTTTTTCAGCGCATTTGCAATTGCAGGTATCGCGTTTTTTGCCATAAGGACACCTGAAACAGTCAGGCGCTTCTATTTTTATTACATCCATTAAGATGGGTTTATAAAGTTTTGTGTAAAGGTCGCAGTCGCCGACAGAGAGCGCTCCGATAGTTTCTCCGTGGTATGCTTCTGTCAATGCCATGAATCTTGTTTTTTGCGGGTTTCCTGTCTGTTCGTGGTATTGAAAACTTACTTTCATTGCAGCTTCAATTGCAGATGAGCCGTTATCTGTAAAATTAAATTTGCATAAACCTTCAGGTAATATTTTTGACAATCTCTCGCAAAGTTTTATAGCCTGTTCGTGTGTAAAATTTGCAAAAATTACATGTTCAAGTTTGTCAGCCTGTTTTTTTATTTCTGCTGAAATATGCGGATTGCAGTGCCCGAGAAGATTGCACCACCATGAACTTATTACATCCATGTATCTTTTACCCTCTGTGTCATATAGATAAACACCCTCTCCGCGTTCAATTACGATAGGCTTTAACTCCTCATAATCTTTCATCTGAGAGCATGGGTGCCAGATGTATTTCAAATCTTTTTCAGCTAAATCGTTCATAAAATCTCCTCAAGGCAAATTTCTTTGTCACTATTTTTTACTGTTGCAATAACCTTAATCCCTGTAAGTTTTTCAACCATTTTTTTATTATCAACCTGCATAAAGTCTGTTTCATCATAATTGTTTAAGATTATGCCTTTGATATTTATTCCGTGGTTTTTAGCGTATTCAACGGTTAAAACGGTTGAATTTATTGTTCCAAGACTTGCCGATGCAACAATTATAATATCAAGTCCAAGAGCTTTTATAACATCAGGAAGCAGCAAATCATCTCCAAAAGGGCAGACAATTCCGCCAGCTCCCTCAACAACCATAAAATCAAAATCTTTTTTTATACGTTCAAAATCTGTTTTAATTTTGTCAAGTTTTATAGGGTTATTTGCAAGCTGTGATGCAAGATGAGGTGATACTGCGGGTTTAAATTTATAAGATACATAATCACCCTTTTTAATCCCTGCTGTTTTTATAACATATTCGCAGTCATTTGGGTAAATATCTCCGCTAAGTGCGGGTTTATAATATCCGCAATTGGGAATTGATTTTACCAAAAGTGCTGATACATAAGTTTTTCCGACATCTGTACCTGTCGCTGTTATAAATATCCCTCTTGTCATTTTGTTCTCCTCATAAAAAATTCCCTCGCAATCGGCGAGGGAATTTAATTTATTATAATGATCCGCCGCCTCCGTCACGGAAGTAGTCGTAGTGTCTGATATCGTCGTAGTTGTTAACGTATTCTGCTTCAACCTGTTTTTGGAACTGGGTTTGCGGAGCAACAGGCTGTGCCTTTGTGCTTCTTGATGCTAACAATGAATCGATATTTGGTGATAATGTCATTTCAAAGTGGAAACGTCCCATTTTGCTTTTGTTTTCATGATAGTTGCGAATTAATGGGAAACCCCAGTATAAACGTGCACTTAAATCAGCAGGTAACTGAACTCTTAAGCCTACACCTAATGATGCTGCAAAGTAGCTTCCGTCCATATAATCTTCGCTTGCTGCTGGGAAAATACCTGCAGTATCTGCAAATACTGCACCTTTTACCCATTTGCCTATAAACGGAATTTTTTCGCCTGTTCTAGGACTTGTAATTTGTCTTGGCATCAGCGGGAACATTAATTCTCCGCTAAGGAAGTATCCGTTTTTACCAATCATCAAACCTTCGTTATAACCTCTTACAGTTACCAAACCACCTGTCTGCATTTGGTCAAGGTAAGGGATTTGTTTATCGCCTGGAACAATCTGGTAATTACTTCTTAAATGACCAATCACACCGTGTGAAAAATCGTGTAATCTTGTTATGCTTCCGCTGTATTTAAAGTAGTTATTATCTCTTACGCTGTTTAAAATTGGGAATGCATAGTATGCGTTTTGGCTTAAATACCAGATACCGTATTTAGTATCTTTTCTTGCCATTAATGCAATTTCTGCAGATGTAACATTATCTACACTCACTGCATCTTCAATTTGCGGGAAGGGTTTTAAGCCGATAGAAGTTCTTGCTCTTTTGTAGTTAATCCCTGCATAAGATTTTAATTCAAATCCAGGTTTTCTTACCAGCGGCTGTGAGTAGTAAAGTGAATATTGGTATGCTCTGCTGCCGATGTCAAATAAATCTACATAAGGACCGTATTTAACATTTGCAAATGTTGATGAAAACATAACACCAACACGACCATCTTTTTTGTTTACTGGGAAGTTGTAATCAAAGAATGGGCTCTGTGCACCTCTTGAAAAATAAGAACCTAAAGACATTCTGTCACGGTGTCCTGTCAAACTGTCTGCGTATAACATTGCACCGCCTCTAATACTTCCTGTATTATATCGTCCAGCGTTATCCATAACGCCCATTAAGTGGAATGGGAAGCTTTCATCTGCGACAAGTTCAATATCTGTAGTGCCAGGTTTTTGACCTGCTTTTAAGTTGGCAGATAATCTGATACCTTCATTATATCTATTAAAGTCCAGTACATCTTTTTCAAGTTCTACAATATCAAAAAGCTGACCTTCTTTTTCAGGCATTCTTCTTGTGACATAACCATCTTTAGTCCATTTATTTTGCTGAACGGTAATATTACCAATTTTACTTTCTGTTAAAGCAATATAGATATTACCGTTTTGAACTGTTTGTTCAGGTAAGAATGCTCTTGCTGTTACAAATCCTTTTTCTGCGTACAAGTTGTTGATATCATCAATAACGTTTTGAATATCTTGTATAAAAACGTTACGTCCAACAAGCGGCTGTACTAGTTTATTAATTTCTTCTTTTGTCAAAATTTCAGAAGGTGCAACTTCAATAGTGTTTACATAAACTCCTTTTGTATCAAGTTCTTCGACAGTTGCGCGTTGAAATGCACTATTAGGATTGTTGTTTTGAATAATTTGATTACCTTCGTTGGGGTTAGAATCGAGGTTTCTACGAGTTTCATATTGCTGGTAATCTTGATTTTGTTGTTTTTGCTGATATCTATCTTTTAAAAAGTTAGTGTCGTGCATCTGGTTCATACCAGCTTGAGAGCCCATTTGCTGCATTTCAGTTGCGCTTGGGAAACTTCCATACATATCGGCATTTGCTGGGGTAAGTGAAGCAGTTAATGCTATGCAAAAGACTGCACTCAAAATACTTTTTTTAGAATTTATCTTTTTCATTGATTCACCTTTGAAATTTGTAATTACAATTTATATAAGTCTGGTCATTTTTATTTTTGCGCATAGGAGCGGAAATATAAATTGTTTTTTAATTTTTATTAAGATTTAGTAATAAAAATTAATTTTTCAGCAAAAATACTATTTGACCTGCTATCATTATAGATGATATAGTTTCGCTTGTAAAGACGTAACTCAAAAAATACGTTTTTTGAAGTATGGTAAAGGAGAGAATATGAATATTAATTTTAAATTTTTAGCAGTTGCTATTTCAGCTTTTGTAATAGGGTTATCTTTAAACAATATTGCAGTATCTGATGTGCCTTCAAAGATTGCTGTAGTTGATGTTTCATCTGTTGTTAATTCATCATCACAGGTACAGGCTTTGAAAAAAGAGCAGCAGGCTAAGGCGAAAGACCTTATGACTTTTATTGAAAAAGCAAGAAAAGATGTAGCTGCAACTACTGATACAAAGAAAAAACAAGCTTTGGAAGAAAAATATAATAAAGAATTAAACACTAAAAAACAAGCTATGGATAAAAGCTATGCTGCAAAGTTAGAAGCTATTGATAAAACAATTTCAGCTCAAATTGCTAATCAGGCAAAAGCAGGCGGTTATGATATAGTGCTGGCAAAAGGCGTAGTTTTATACGGCGGTTCTGATATTACAGATGCAGTGAAAAAAGCAGTTAAATAAAAAAGCTCCCGATAGGGAGCTTTTTTTTATATATCTTTATAAGAACCTGTAAATTTGTCCTTATAAATCGTGTGTAATAATTCGTGTGCTTTATGTGAATTTGGTTCTTCCAGATATTCATTATAAAGTTTTCTGATTGACTGGTTATAATGAGATTTACGCTGTGGAAGCTCAGAATCTTCTTTATAAAGTCCCTGCGCACGAATTTCTTTTGTCGCTGAATTGTCGCAAGAACGAGGTTGACCGCCGCCGTTGATACATCCGCCAGGACATGCCATAACTTCAAGCATTGCAAATTGTGCTTTGCCCGATTTGATTTCCTGAATTGATTTTTCAGCTTCTTTTAATGTTGAAACAACTCTTACAATAAGTTTAGTACCCTTGAGGTCAAGTTCAATGTCACGGCATCTGTTTGAAGTTCCGCGCATTTCTTTGATATCAACATCGTTTAAGCTTTCACTTGTTGCAAATTCATAAGCTGTTCGAACAGCAGCTTCTGCAACACCGCCTGATGCTCCGAAAATTGTTCCTGCACCTGTGTATTCGCCAAACGGATTATCGTTTGGTTCAGGTTCAAGCGCGTTGAAATCAATTCCTGCTTCCTTAATCATTCTGCCAAGTTCTTGTGTTGTCAAAACAAAATCAGTGCCAGAAAGTTCTGGACGTTTGCACTCGTATTTTTTTGCTGTACAAGGCATAATTGCAGTAATTACAAGATTTTCTCTTGAAATATCAAGTTTTTCGGGAACAAATTTTGCAAGAACAGGTGACAGCATACTCATCGGTGATTTACAGCTTGATAAGTGATGCAGCATATCAGGGTGCTGTTCTTCCAAATATTTTACCCATGCTGGACAGCAGGATGTAAACAGCGGTAAGTTTTGACCTGATTTTAATCTGCCTAAAAATTCAGATGCTTCTTCCATAATTGTCAGGTCTGCTGAGAAGTTTGTGTCAAAAATTAAGTCAAATCCTATTCTTCTTAATGCAGCATTCATTTTGCCAATAGAGTTTTCACCTGCGGGAAGTCCGAACATTTCGCCAATTGCAACACGTGTTGCTGGTGCCATTTGAACTACGACTTTTTTATCTTTATTTGTAATCTCTTTCCAAACATTTTCAATATCAGATTTGATTGTTAAAGCTCCTGTTGGGCAAACAGCTGCGCACTGACCGCAGTTAACACAGTCTACCTGACCTAAAGGTCTGCCGTTCATCGGTTGAACAACTGTTTTTGAGCCTCTGTTTGCAAATCCTAAAACTGAATGTCCCTGAAATTCTGTACAAGCTCTAACGCATGCTCCGCACAGAATACATTTGTTCGGGTCGCGTACGATTGACGGAGAACTGTCATCAACGGGAAGATATTCGTCTAAACTTTTGTCTGGGTATCGGATTTTTCTTATACCGTATTCTTCTGCGTATTGTTGAAGTTCGCAGTTTCCTGATTTTTCGCAGGTCAGACAGCTTTTATCGTGGTTTGCAAGTAAAAGCTCAAGAACTGTTTTTCTTATTCTTCTTGTTTTATCTGTATTTAAGTGGATTTTCAAGCCTGCTTCTGGCGGCATTGTGCAGGAAGATTGAATCCCTCTGCCTTCAACTTCCACAACGCACATTCTGCAAGCGCCAAATGATGTTAAATCGGGACGGTAGCAGAAAGTCGGAACATTCATCCCTGCTTTTCTAATAACTTCAAGCAGGTTAGGTTCATTTGTAAATTCAACTTCTTTACCGTCTATAAATAATGTTTTTATCTCGTTAGCCATTTTTACCTCACTCTAATACTATTGCCTTGAACGGACAATTTGTTAAACAAGCCTCACATTTAATACATTTATCTTGATTAATGTGGTGAGGATTTTTAACTGTACCGTCGATTGCGCCAACAGGGCAAGTTCTTGCACATTTTGTACAGCCTTTGCATAAAGCTTCGTTAATAACGATTTTTTTCATTGCCGTACAAACACCTGCGGGGCATTTTTTATCCTTAATATGGGCAATATATTCATCTCTAAAGTATTTTAAAGTTGAAAGTACAGGGTTTGGAGCAGTCTTGCCCAGTCCGCATAAAGAACCGTCTTTAACAGATTGTGCAAGTTCTTCCAAAAGTTCCAAATCTTCCATTGTACCTTTGCCTGCAACGATTTTTTCAAGGATTTTTAACATGTTTTTAGTACCTTCACGGCACGGAACACATTTGCCGCAGCTTTCGTTCTGTGTAAAGTTCATGAAAAATCTTGCAACTTCAACGATACAAGTTTTATCGCTCATAACAACAAGTCCGCCCGAGCCGACCATTGCGCCTGCTTTTATGAGGTTGTCGTAATCCATCGGGATGTCAAGATGTTCTTCTGTCAAACAACCGCCTGACGGCCCGCCTATTTGAACGGCTTTAAATTTTTTGCCGTCGCGCATTCCGCCCCCGATATCAAAAACGATTTCGCGTAAAGTTGTACCCATCGGTACTTCTATAAGACCTGTGTTATTAACATCGCCTGTTAAAGCAAATGTTTTTGTACCTTTTGAAGATTCCGTACCCATTGATGAGAACCAGTCAGCCCCATTTAACATAATAACAGGTACGTTTGCAAGTGTTTCAACGTTGTTAATCAAAGTCGGACGTCCGAACAAACCTTTGTTTGCTGGAAACGGCGGTTTAGGTCTTGGCATTCCGCGTTCGCCTTCAATTGATGCTATAAGTGCTGTTTCTTCACCGCAAACGAAAGCTCCTGCGCCCTCTTTTATGTGTAAATCTAGTGAGAAATCGCTGCCCATAATATTTTTACCTAAGAAATGTTTTTCTTCAGCATCTTTGATAGCTTTTCTTAAGCGTTTAATAGCCAGCGGATATTCAGCGCGAACATAGATATATCCTTCATCTGCACCGATTGCAAACGCGGCAATTGCCATACCTTCAAGAAGTTTATGCGGGTCGCCTTCCATAACGCTTCTGTCCATAAATGCGCCGGGGTCGCCTTCGTCGCCGTTGCAGACAATATAAGATTTTCCTCCTTTGTTGGCAGCGGTAAATCTCCATTTTCTGCCTGTGGGGAAACCTCCTCCACCCCGTCCGCGCAAGCCTGATTTTTCAATTTGTTCAATTACTGCATCAGGGTTATTTTCTTCCAAAACTTTTGCTAATGCTTCATAACCTCTTACGGCAATTGCTTCTTCTATACTTTCGGCGTTAATATTGCCGCAGTTTGCAAGTGCTGTACGGGTTTGTTTTGCGTAGAAGTTAATATGCTCATCATCCATAACATGTTCATGGGTTTTTGGATCAACATATAAAAGTCTTTCAACAGGCTTGCCGTTTTTAATATGGCTTTCATAAATTTCTTCTACATCTTTTTCTTTAACTTTAACATAAGTCACATGTTTATCTGGGATTACAACAAGAACACCCTGTTCGCAAAAACCGTGGCATCCTGTAGGAACAATTGTCATTTTGTCGTAATCAGATAGAACTGCTACATCTGCACCGAGTTCTTTGAATTTTTCAATAACTTTCATTGCGCCGTTTGCAACGCATCCTGTTCCAGCGCAGACAAGAACTCTCAAACCTTGTTTAGCAATATGCTGTTGTGCAAGTTTTTGTTCTTCTTGTATATTAATATTCAAATTTGTTTTTTCCATTTATGCCTCCTCTTTCATCAATGTATCAAGCACTATTGTAATAGCATCTGATGTCATTTGAGGATAAACTTTATCGTTTATAACAACGACGGGTGCAAGTCCGCATGCGCCCAAACAGCTCACGGTTTCAAGAGAGAATAAGCCGTTATCGCTTGTTAATTGACCTTCAGGCATATTTAATTTAGCCCTGATTGCGTTCAATACAGGCATTGACCCTCTAACGTGGCAGGCTGTTCCGTCGCAGACCTTAATTTCATATTTACCTTTTGGTTCTAATGAAAACTGTGCATAAAAAGTAGCTACACCAAAGACTGTTGCAGGTGACAGCCCTTCAATTTTTGTACCGATGTAAATCATCGCATCTTCAGGAAGATATCTGTATACTTCCTGAACTTTTTGCAAAATCGCAATCAAGTTGGATTTTTTACAATCATAAGATTGAATAATTTCATCCAGCTTGGATACGTCGATTTTATGAGGGTTTTCTACACTCATTCTCGAAACTCCTATTAAATTGTCTGATTAACCCCGATTGCAGAATACAATCTTATAAATATTATTGCATATTTTTGGGATTAAATCAAGGTTAGGGTTTTTTGAAATTTGCGTAGTATAGAGCTCTGATAAATTTAACAGTTTTTGTAAAAAAACTTTGTTTTGGGTTTTGGACATAACGAGGATGAAAATTAGGAATCCCTGTATATCTTCCTTTCATTGTTGTTAAAGATCCTCTTTGGGGCATGTAGTTCTTAAAATTAGCATTAGAAATTTTTAAAAGCATAGTGTTTCTCCTTTATTATAAATTATAAAATATAATCGGCTATTTTTTTGTTATTTTATAAATTTTTATTACAAAATTTTGCTATTGGGCATTCTTCGCATTTAGGTTTTATTGGCTTACATACATTTTGACCGTGGGTTACAAGAAGTGTATTTATATCAAGCCAGTATTTTTGCGGAAGTTTTTCACGAAGCATAAATTCTGTTTCTTCTGGGGTTTTGGTATTTAAATATCCTAAGCGGTTGCAAATCCTGTGTACATGAACATCAACGCATATTGCAGGAATATTATAGCCTTTTGCAAGCACGAGATTTGCGGTTTTTCTGCCAACACCGTTGAATTTTATCAAATCCTCAATTGTATCTGGAACTTTATTATCAAGTTTTTCCACAATAATTTTTGAAAGTTCAACTATTTGGCGAGCTTTATTTTTATAAAAACCTACAGGATAGATAGCTTTTTCCAGTTTTTCAACATCACAGTATGCAAAATCTTTCGGTTCTTTACCAATTTCAAGCATTCGAAGTGTTGCAGGGTAAGTTGTTAAATCATTTGTACGCAGGCTTAAAATACAAGCTATTAATACAAGATATGGGTTTTGAAATTCCTCCATAAGCTGAACAAATTCCCTGCGTGGCTGTTTGGCCGCAATTAAAGCTTCAATTATTTTATCAATATTATTGTTCACTGATTAACTCCTCAACATCAATAATAGTCTTTAATTTTAGTGCATAAATATCATCGCGGTTAAAATTTTTCATTTTTACAGCATCTTTTTCTGTTGTTACTATGACTCCTTGCGGGATTTCATCTTCTGTATAGATGTGGTGATCGTCAAAGTCAATTGTTTTTTTTATCTTGTAATTATTTAAAAATGCATAAAACTGTTTAGGCTGCCCAATTGCACATAGCGCAGTAACTTCTGTTTTTTCTGTTAATTGTTCTTCAGTTTTTAAATTATAAACACAATCAGGTTCTGTTCGGCAAACAAATGAGGGAACGTTCATTTTTTTACCCATAATTTTTGCAAGTTTTTCTGCACGCGAGTGGTCAATATCTTTGCTTACTACAACTAGCCTGTCAATTCTTGAAAATGCTTCCATTCCCTCACGCAGAGGACCTGCTGGGAGAAGCTTTTCGTTGCCAAAGCACATTTTGGAGTCCATAAGGACGATATCCAAATCTCTGTGAAGTTTTCGATGCTGAAACCCGTCGTCAAGTATAATTGTTTTTGCCCCAAACTTTTCTATTGCATATTTTGCACCTTTAAATCTGTTTTTACAGGTTATAATAATTGCACCTTTAGTGTTTTGTGCAAGCCAGAAAGGTTCATCACCTGACATTTGAGCGTCATAATAAATTTTTTTGCCGTCAGAGATTACGTTAATATTTTTGTTATCAAGTTTTCCACCATAACCGCGCGAAACAATAGCCGTTTTTTCTCCAAAATGTTTTGCGATTTCAGATACAACAGGAGTTTTTCCCACACCGCCTGTTGTAATGTTTCCGACAGAAATTACAAAAGCGTCAACTTTTTTCGGTTTTAAGACCCCTTTGTCATAAAGTTTATTTTTTAAATTGCTTGCAAAACCATAAAACAATGCTGCAAAATCAAGAAGAAATATACCTTTAGCATTTTTGTCATAATGGAGTTTGGTAATCTCTGTTTTCAGATTCATCAAAACATTAATCTCCAGATTAGGAATCTCTTATTAAGTTTTTCAGAGAATTTTCTCAAATTGCATGTTGTAACTTTTGTATCTTCAATAATCGTTTGCAATTCAGTTTTCTTATCAGGAGTAAGTTTGTTTACAGTATTTAATGTTGTTGAAACATCTGTCATTGCAGTATTAATACTTGAAACGGCTCTATTGATGTCATTTTTAAGCTGGTCATTTTTCGTTAAAGAATTTACATAACCGCTGATTTCATTTACGTTATGTGCAATTTCTCTGAAATCTTCAGCCATAGCCTGTGCTTCATCCTCATTTCCGATAAGTTTGTTTATATTCTGCGCAAGCTTGTCAAACGAGCCTGCTGTTGAATACATTGTAGTTTTAAACTGAGGATCGCCTATTATTGAATTTAGGTTGTATGATAACATATTAAAATCGGTTGTAGCTCTATCCATCATAACCATTAATTGTCTTATATCGCCTTTTGATGTGTCAAGCAAATCGTTTAATTTTACCATTGTACCGCTTGTTTGACCTGTTAGTGCATTAATATTGTAAACAGACATTTTGAGTTCTGCGATAACCTGATCAGAAAGCAAATCGTTAATTTTTTTGTTTGTT
Source organism: uncultured bacterium (assembly GCA_948964545.1). Lineage (GTDB taxonomy): Bacteria > Cyanobacteriota > Vampirovibrionia > Gastranaerophilales > Gastranaerophilaceae > Stercorousia. The sequence goes on from CAREDV010000002.1 coordinate 225,338, forward strand.
TCAGTTAAAGATTCTGCAGCTCTGTATTGCCAATCCATAAAATCTGCAATTCTCATAGGTTCAATTATTGTATAAGGTGATTTCTGTTCAGGATATGGAAGAACAACATCATCAAGAGTTGAAATTATAAGTTTGTTTTTAACTGCTTTACCTTTCAAAAATTCAGGCAAAACAAGCCCAGGAAGATTAATTACATAGTCAATTTTATATGCAAAATTTGTTTTAATATGTTCTTTTACTGCAAACGGCAGAACTTCTTTTGATACGACTTCAATGTTGTTAATTTTACCGACATCATAAAGTTCTTTATCAAGTTTCATTTGGACAACATCATCTTTGTATAGAATATCTTTTGAAACCATAGGGATATATACAGTTCGAGTTTTCGGCGGAGTTATTTCAAGGAACAATTCGCCGATTAGACCTGATTGTTGAATTGAAAGCATAGATGCTTTAGGTATTTCAATATCTGGTTCTGTTATTACAAATTTTACTTTAACATAGCTGTTTTCACCATTGATAACAGGTGTAATTTCTTCAACTTGACCAACCCGAAGCCCCATCATCTGAACTCCTGCACCAGGGCGAAGACCGTTTACATCTTTAAAGTCAACAGTAACTCTGTCGGCAGATGAGAATGTTCTGCCTTTTACTTTAAAAACGACACCGATTAAAAGTACTAATGCTAAAAGTGTTAAAAGTCCAACCTTAAAAGATGATGAAAATTTCATTTGCAACCTTTCTATGTTGTTTTTATTGTAACAAAAACAACAAATTAGTGCAAATTACAAATAATTAGCCAAAATATTTCTTACGTAATTTTGAGTTTCTTGGTATGGTGGAACTCCCGAGTACTTATCCACTGCGCCAGGTCCTGCATTATATGCGGCAAGAGCTAAGATTACGTTGCCGTTATATTTGTTGAGCATGGATTTTAGGTATTTAACTCCGCCTTCAACATTTTGAACAGTGTTATATGGGTCTTTAACGCCTAAATTTTTAGCTGTAGCAGGCATTAATTGCATTAAACCTATTGCACCTGATTTTGATTTTGCTTTTGGATTAAAACCTGATTCCTGTTTTATTAAAGCTTGTACTAGTTTTTCATCAACTCCGTGTTTTTTAGAAATTTGAGAAACAACATTTAAGATTTGCGCTTTGCTTGTCGGCTGTGTATTTGTCTGTACTGCTGATGCTTCGGTCAAAGCATTTTGCAGACTTGTCTGCTGAGGTTGTTTTACAATGTTTGCATTAACCTGTTTAATTCTCGGGTCTAAAAGAAGTGTGCCGAAATTAGATTTTGTAGAGGATTTTAAAACTTCCTCAAATGGAGTTGTTTGTACGGTTTTATTTTGCGGGTAAATTGCGTCAAGTGGATTTTGTGGCTGTTGGGGATTAAGGCTGTTAACCCTGTTGTTAATTTGAGCATACCTTTGTATAGCCTGAGTTTGACCGCCTGTATTTAATAGATTTTGAATAAATCCTGAAAACATATTTTCACCCTCTTTGCAAATATTTGTAAAACTTACAAATATTGATTATGAGTTTATACTACCTTAAATTTTGACCCTTTGTATCATTTAAATTAATGATTTTCAGAAAAATGTCAAGATATATACATGCAATCGCCATAAGAGAAAAAGCGGTATTTGTTTTCGATGGCTTCTTTATATGCTTCAAATATAAAATCTTTACCTGCTAATGCGCTCACAAGCATTAATAATGTGGATTTGGGCAGGTGGAAATTTGTAATTAAATTATCAATAACATTAAATTTATAAGGCGGATAAATAAATAATTCAGAGGCACTGTGGCATTCACAAATTTTACCGAACTGTTGAAATGCTGTTTCTAATGTTCTAACAGTCGTTGTGCCTACAGCAATAACAGGTCTGCCCTCTTGTTTTGCACGTGTGATTTGTTCTGCTGCATGTGCTGAAATCTCAAAGGTTTCCGAGTGCATTTTGTGCTCTAATACGTTCTCACATTGAACAGGGCGGAAAGTTCCCAATCCGACATTCAACGTAACTTCACAGAGTTCAACTCCCTTATCTTTTAATTTTTGCAAAATTTCATTTGTAAAATGTAATCCAGCAGTAGGTGCAGCAACAGAGCCTTCGTCTTTTGCGTAAACCGTCTGATAGCGTTCAAAGTCAAGTTTTTTCAAATCATCATTCGGAATTTTTCTTTCAATATATGGCGGAAGCGGAATATTTCCGTTTCTGTGTAATACATTAAGAACATTATTTCCTTCAAATATAAGTTCAACAAGCCATTCGCCGTTTTCTTCCAAGCGCTTTACTGCACGTACGCTCAATTCATCACTTATTTTGATTGTTGTTTCGGGTTTGATGCGTTTTGATGGTTTTATTAATACATCCCACAAGCGTAGCCGCTTGACCCGCCACATTGGGTCTTGTATATCATTTTCAAGAAATCGGTCGTCAGTCTGCTTTAATAAGAATACTTCAATCTTAGCGCCTGTATCTTTATGACCGATAAGGCGCGCGGGTAAGACTTTTGTATTGTTCATTACAAGGAGTGAATTCGGCTCGATTAAGTCAACAATATCGTAAAAATGTTTATGAGAAATGGCTCTGTTACTTCTGTCCAGAACCATCATTTTTGAATTCTCGCGTTTATCGGCAGGCATCTGCGCAATTAGCTCTTCAGGTAAATTGTAATCGTATTCCGATAGTAACATTTTATTCCTTAGGCTCTATTTTCTTTGCATTTTTAATATCAGCATCTGTAGCGATATTTCCTGTACGTGCCTGTTCCATATCGATTTGTTTGTTAACCAATACTGTCTGAACAATTTGAATGACATTGCTTGTAACCAAATATAATAGAACACCTGCAGGTATTGGTATTATTACAAATGTACCGATAATCATAATAGGCATGAATGTTCCCATTGATTTTTGGATAGCTTCCTGTGTTGGATCAACAGCACCATCTTTTGGCTTGTTAGTAGCCATCATTATTTTTTGTGATGCAAACATTGTTAAAGCAAACAATGCAATAAGTGCAAATACATCCCAATGGAATGCTCTTGCAGAGGCTGTTGTGGGAACTGATGCAATTAATATATTACCTTGTTTTTCAAAAGTAATATTTTCAATTTCTTTGTTTGTCATATCAGTTACTGCAATTTCAGCTTTTTCAATTTCATTAAGCTGTGCAAATTTTAAATCTAAATGATCTAAATCTATTTTTAAATCAACGCTTTCACCAGGTTTAAACTGTCCCTGAATTTCAACAGCTTTTGTCGGATTTTTAACTTTAACGTTTTCAAGAACTTCATCAGGCAGATAAACTTTTGCGGTTTTGCCAAGAGTGAAAGTGTCGCCTTGAGAAACACCGAAAGTTCCGTCAAAAGAACGTCCAGCTGTTGCTCGAAGTGTTGTATCAAGCCTGCTTAAAAAGCCGAATGATGTATCGCCTGCAATTTGAATAAACTGCGGGCTCATCAATGCTGAATATAAAAGAATGAAAATTGGCAACTGGATTAAAAGCGGTAAGCAGCCGCCCATAGGATTAAACTTATGTTCTTTATAAAATTCCATAAGTTTTTGCTGCATTTTTTGCGGGTCACTTTTATATCTGTCTTGAATAGCCTTAATTTTAGGTTGTAATGTCTGCATCATTTTCATCGAACGCTGCTGTGAAACATTTAAAGGCCACATCGCAAGTCTGATGATAACAGTTAACAATATAATAGCAAAACCATAGTTTCCCACAATATGTGCTAAACCTTTTAATAGCTCAATAGTTAATGTTGTAAAATCCAATTTCCCTAATCCTCATTTTAATAGTGTAAAATCTCTCTTTTGAGATTTTATTATAAAAGAAAATTCAAGTCAACTTTTAAGAAATTCTCTATTGACATAAAATTTTGTTTGTTTTATTATTGATTTTGCACTGGAAAGAGATAATTCTATAATTCAGATTGCAGGATTGAAAATTAAATATGGAATTTTCGGGATGTGGCGCAGCTTGGTAGCGCACCTCGCTTGGGACGAGGGGGTCGCACGTTCAAATCGTGTCATCCCGACCATTTAAAAAAAGAACTCCTTTAAGGAGTTCTTTTTTTGTACAATAATTTAACATCTGTTACCGTTGTTGCTTTTTGTTCTCAAGCTGTGCCTGTTTTGCTGCTACGCCAAGACCTAAACCTGCAATTACATAAGTCATCCAGGCAAAGAAGTAATTGCGTTTAAGCGGTGCTAAATTTACACCTTTAAGTTTTTTTGCATATTTTAATCCGCGAAGTGATGCTATACCTTCTTCCGCTATTGTTGGTAAAAATGCTAGAAAACCTATTTTTCCTGCGTTTCTTTGTATAAAATTCGGCTTGTCGTCTTTTTGTGCAAATAGGCCGTTTGCAAGAAGCAAGGCTGTCGGAACAGCAGAAACATATCCGCGCGATTTTTGTAAAAATCTCATAAATTTGCCTTTACCTGCATTAATTGCGTGTCCGAGTTCATGCAAAATAAGTGACGGTTTGCTTTTCGGAGCAACAGCAAGTTTAAGTCCGTCTGCATAAAACGCGTTTTCTCCGCGTGCGACAGGCTCAAGCATTTCTCTCAAATGTGAAGAGTAAGTTTTTATATTATTATGGTCAATATAATCGACGGCAACTTTAAGGTTATTGTCTTTGACCATTTTTTTGGCAGTTTGTTTTATATTTTCGGGCGTGGTGAATTCTTTGCCCTGCATTAATTTATTTCCGCAGTATTCAGATGCTTTGTGTAAGAATATTGCAAAAGCCTGTAAAATCCCTGCTGCTGCAACGGTTTTGGCTGTATTATCCTCATAAGGTTCAGTCTGCACGCGAACAGGATTACTATTCAAATAGTAATTTCTATTTTGATAATTTGCCGATACACTACTTAAACCGTTCACATATATATAAAAACACAAAAGATTTAAAAATTGCCTTTATTCTTGCTGTGTAAACAAATCTTTAGGTGCATTGCAGACAGGGCATAAAAAATCTGCTGGTAAATCTTCAAATTTTGTACCCTCTTTTTCTTCGTCATATATCCATTGACAGATTTCACATTTGTATTTCATTTTTTCCCCCTTTATGTTATAATTAACTTATTATGAAACATATATTTGAAACTAAAGTTTATTACGCAGATACAGACGCATATGGTGTTGTCTGGCATGGTGCATATTTGAGATGGCTTGAAAAAGGTCGAGTAGAACTTTGTGATATGCTTGGTTTAGACCTTATCGCAATGAAAAATGCGGATGTTCTTCTGCCTGTAACAAATATGAATGTCAGATATAAATCATCTGCTCGTCTTAATGACAGTATTATTATTGAAACATGGATAGAAAAATGCAATGGTCTGTCGGTTACCTTCAAACAGACTATTAGAAATAAGGAAACAAACCGCATATATATAGAAGCTGTATTTGACGTCGTTGCAATTAACGAAGCTGGAAAACTTTACAGAAGAATGCCGTCTGATGTAGTCGATAAATTAAACAAAGGTGTTGCTGTATGCGTTTAAATAAATATATCGCATCATCGGGTTTGTGCTCCCGCAGAAAAGCTGATGAACTTATTGAACAAGGGAAAGTTGCAGTTAATGGAAAAACTGTTAATGAATTAGGCTATATCGTTCAGCCTAAAGACAAAGTATTTGTTAATAAAAAACTTATTCATCTTGTTAAACATGAATATTATAGATTTTATAAACCAGCAGGATACATTACTACATGTGATGATGAAAAGGGGCGCAAAACAATTTATGATCTGCTTCCAGATAATCTCGCTAAACTTAAACCTGTCGGACGTCTTGATAAAGATTCAACAGGACTTTTAATTTTGACAAACGACGGGGATTTGATTAATGCGTTGACTCATCCATCAATAAAAGTTCCGAAAGTTTATATGGTCACTGTTGATTCTGTATTAACACGTGCAGAGCTAGAAAAACTTGCCAACGGGGTTGAAATTGAACCGAATAAAATCGCTTACGCAGATATTCAGGTTTTGAACATGGATAATAAACATACCGAAATGCAAATAACCTTATATCAAGGCATGAACAGACAAATAAGAAAAATGTTTGAATATATAGGGCATGAGGTTAAGGTTTTGAAACGTATTCAGCACGCTACTTTAAGACTTGAGGGGCTTAAACGCGGAGATGTTAAACCGATAAAACCAATTCAAATCCGTGAATTAAAGAACTTCTTAAATAGGATACAAAATTAAGTGAATTCGTAAAATCAAGACGAAGTTTATCGGCAGGGTGAAAGAATGACTAGGATTGCCTTAACAGGAAATATTGCAAGCGGTAAATCTGCTGTATCAGAGATTTTAAAGCAAAAAGGATTTGAGGTTCTTGATACGGATGAGGTTTCACATAAACTTTTAACCGTTAAAAATAATGAACTTTATAATGTTTTCAAAGATTATGATGTTTTTGAAAATGGGGAATTTTCAAGGGCTAAGCTTGCTAAAATAGTTTTTTCTGATAAAAATATACGTAAAAAACTTGAATCTGTTTTGCATCCGCAAATTGCACGTGAAATTGAAAAATTTGAAGGTATTGTTGCAATTCCATTGTTATTTGAAGCTAAAATGGAAAAAATGTTTGATAAGATAATCATGGTTTATACTGACGATGCAATAAGGCTTAAACGTCTTATGAAACGAAATGGTTTTACAGAAGAAGAAGCAAAAAATCGTATGAATTCTCAAATGCCCCAGGATGATAAGGTTGCGCAGTGTGATTATGTGATTTATAATAACGGCACAATCAGTGAATTAACTAAAGTTATTTCTAAGCTGATAAACTTAAATTTTGACCGTCAGTGAAACAATATGATGTAAAGTATGCACACCATTGATGATTATTTATTGCACCGCGTTTATATCTTCTGATATCCGCGCTGTCGTTTGAACCACCGCCTCTGGTACTGCTTTCAACAACTCCTTTAGCTTTTTCAGTTTCAGCTCTACTAGCAGCTTTTAATGCAGTATCAGATCCAAGCCAGCTGTGTGCGTCTATAAAGCCGTTAAGTGGACGACTTCCTGCGTTGCTCATAAGTTTGCTTAGAGAATATTTATTTGTTTTTACAGCATTACCGCTATTGCCTTCTGTTATCCAAACAGTATCTCCTTCAACTTTTGTAACAATACCAACGTGTCCATGAGCAGGATCTGCAGTTTTTGTCCATATCGCAATATCACCGCGCTGTGGTGTATAACTACCTTTTTTATGGAAATATTGACCAGCATTACGCATTATTTGTTGAGAACTTGCTGTATATTTGAATTTTGAACCGCTTCCGGCAGTTTTTTGTCTGAAATCTTCTGCATAATCTTTACCAAAAACTTTTTCGGGAGTAAATGCATTATTTTTGTTGAAAGATGATTTGTATATGTCAAATAAATTTGGAACATTTAGTGTCTGGTATGATGTAAATGGAGCATAAGCTTGGAATACTCCTGCTGAGTATTGCATATTATTAAACATTGCTATTCCGCTGATTAAACTCATAATTTCCTCTTATGATTCCCCTGTATATATATAAAGTATTTAAGAACGGAATAATTGCTTTTGTGTTAAGAAATATTAAACGGGGATAAATGTATTAGCTTTGCTTGAATAAGCAATTTCATCTTCAATAATATCACTGCATGCTCTGCCATCGCCTAAAGATATTGTGACATGTCCATCTTTGCCGATTGTACCTGCAGTTCCGTCTTTAAATTTAACTTTATCACCTGCCTGGTAAACAATTACACTTCCAGCAGGCAGAGTTGAGAAATCTTTTGATTTAATTTCTTTAAACTTTGGGTTAGCTCTGAATACATATTTGCAGTGTGCGCCGTTACCTTTGATGTATTCACCGAGTCCGCAGTCTTCTACGGCTTCTTTTACGTATTTTGCGCATAAAGGATTTTCAGGATCTCTGTCTGACGGTAAATTTGCAACAACTTTTTGCGCTAATTTTTCACCGATTACTTTATTGTAGGTTTTGTCGTGTTTCGGACTGACGATTTTATAACCCGATGAAATTCTTGCAGGACGTTCTGTACGTACAGTACTTGGGGCATAATATGGAGAGAATATACTGCAATTCGGGGTCAAAAACGGATTATAATAAGTAATTGGCTGCATATTATACGGCATGAAAAAATTCATGAACGGATTGAAATTAAATTGAAATGGATAACCGAAATTAAACAATTCTACCTAAACCTTTTTAACCTAACCTTATTTATATAAAGTATTTTTGTTTTAAAAAATTGCTTTTTTTGTAAAATATTGTAAAAACGTTTAAAGAAAATTTTTATTTAGCCGATAATTTATTTGAGGTTAGTTGATGTTCGACAATATAAACATTTTTTATAAGGATGCGGAATTTCATATAACAGAAGTTACGGCGCGCAAAGTTATACGTTTATTGAAAAAGCGTATTGCAGATGGTGTGCCTGTAAAAATTATGCAAAAAATTTGATAAATTTAAACAGAACAACTCCGACTTATTTATTGTTTAAATCTTATGCCTATCTTGCTCTTGGAGAATTTTTTAATGCGTTTAAAACCGTATTAAAAGCCATGTTACTTGACGGGAAAAATCTTTGTATAAGCTCACAGATATTTCTTTTAACGTCTGCTATTTTTGCCTTGCTTGAGGAAAAGTTGAATACTGAACTTTATCTTTTTGGACGTGAAAAAGAAGCACATTTTGCTTATAAAAAAGCAATTGAACTCGGTTACGAGGAATAAACAAAACCAGCTTCGGCTTTTCCCATATCAACCATTTCAAAAGGTTTATCGATATCGTCACTAAGTTCATAATCTTTTGCGGTAAAATCAAAAATCTTATTAATATCTGCAATGCCATCAAACAGATAGAAATTATTTACATTTTTCATGTAAAGACCTGTGTGGTTTTTAAGATTTTTCAAAAACTCTTTTTTTACATCGTTTTTTGAAAACCCGTCAAAAGTATAAACCTTTACAAGGTTATGATGTTTTTTTAATGTTTCCAAAAGCACATAAGGTTCTATCCATTTTGTTAAAATTTTATGCATTAGCTGTTTGTTCCTGTCGTTTAAACTGCATTTCGTATAAGTATTTGTATTTGCCGTCTTCGATTGCCATAAGTTCATCATGTGTACCTAGTTCTGCAAGTTCGCCCTCGTTGATTACGGCAATTCTATCCGCATTTTGAATTGTTGATAATCTGTGAGCGATTACAAATACTGTTTTGTTTTGAATTAAATTATCAAGAGCTTTTTGAACAATAGCTTCAGATTTGTTATCAAGAGCTGAAGTTGCCTCGTCTAAAATAACAATCGGTGCATCTTTCAACATTGCTCTTGCTATTGCAACACGCTGTCTTTGTCCGCCAGATAAAGTTGTTCCGCGCTCTCCAACATACGTATCTAGTCCGTTTTCTAAAGCTGCAATAAATTCATCCAGATGAGCCATTTTGATAACTTTTTCAAGCTGTTCTGAATTTGCATTTTCATTGCCCATCATAATATTATCTCTGATAGTTCCCGAAAACAGGAAGTTGTCCTGAAATACGAATGAAATGTTATTTCTCAAGCTGTCAAGGTCAAAGTTTCTGATATCAATTCCGTCAAACTTAATTGAACCTGATTTAATATCGTAAAATCTCGGCAGTAAACTTACAACCGTACTTTTGCCGCCGCCAGAGTTGCCTACAAGTGCAATTGTTTCGTTTTTATTGATATGTAAATTAAGGTTTTTCAAAATCGGTGTATCTGCTTCATATTCAAAATTAACATTTTCAAAATCAATTGAATTATTTAATTCTTTTAATTTTATTGCATTTTCAGGTGATTTAATTTGTGGATTTATATCAAATAACTCAAATACACGGCTCATTGCAACAAATACACCTTGTAAGCTTGTTAATGTATTACCTAGAGTTTTTGTCGGTTTGTATAAAAGCAATAATGAAGTTACAAATGATGCAAAACTTCCCGCAGTCATTTGTCCAGATAAAATTAAGTGGTTTCCATATGCCATAACAAGAGCAATACCTATTGAACATACAAAATACATAATAGGCGACATCCAGCCTACACGTTTTGTTAATGACATTGCAAGGTGGAATTGTTCATGTATCTGGTTATTAAATTTTTCATTTTGATCATTTTGCAGGTTATATGCTGTCATAATTTTGTTGCCAGCAAAGGTTTCATTAAAGTTAGTTGTCATATTGCCGCCGACAACCATGCTTGCATTTGATACTTTTTTAATTCTTTTTCTAATTAATGTGACAGGTGTGATTGCAATAGCCATAATTGTAACGCCGATAATTGCAAGTTTCCAGCTGTTATATAATAAAACACCTACAAGCCCGATAAGTCCGAAGAATGTCGCGATAAACGATTTCAGCATCTCAATAATATTTTTTGATGCAGTGTCGGGATCTGATAAGAATCTTGTTAACACAATACCTGATGAGTTAACATCAAAAAATTGAGGATCCATTGAGGTTAATTTCTTAAATAAATCTTTTTTCAAAGACATTGAAATTTTTTGCCCTGTCCAGTCAGTTAAATAGTTGCTAACATATTTCAAAACACCTTGAAACAGAGCAAAGCCGACAATGCCGAAAGGTATTATCATTGCAAGGAAAGCTTGTGAGTGTAAGGTTATTCCCCAAAAAGTCCATGTGTGTTCGGGGTTTCCATTAACTACAAAATCAAGATATGGTTTTAAAGATAATGCCACAATACCGTCTAATAATCCTAAAGGTATTGCAATTGCAAGGTTTGTCAGAGCTCTCGGCAAAACAGGTTTAATATATGGGAAAATTTTCCCTAATAAATACTTATAGTTAAATGCATCTTTTGACGCTGTATTTTGTAATTTATAATCCATGTGTCTATCCCCTTATTTTTATTATATTATCTCATAAAAAATTTATTTGTGTTAATATAAAGGAAATCGTTGGAAAGGGTAAAGCGGGAATGAGCGGGAGCGAGTGACCAAGAGATATGAAGTCGGGTCAAAGTTTGTAGAAAGGATAAAACATGAAGATTTGTGTAATAGGAACTGGATATGTAGGATTAGTTGCAGGTACCTGCCTTGCAGATATGGGAAATGATGTTATCTGTGTTGACAATGATTTAGAAAAATTGCAAAAGCTTGAAAACGGCATTGTTCCTATATATGAACCAGGATTAGAAGAACTTATAAAAGCAAATGTCATGGAAGGCAGACTTAAATTTTCATCAGATTTAGATGATTCTGTTAAAAAATCTTTGGTTTGTTTTATTGCTGTTGGAACACCGCAAAGTGAAGATGGATCGGCGGATATGAAGTATGTCATGGCTGTTGCCGAAAGTATTGGAAAAGCTATGAACGGATACAAAGTTATTGTAGATAAATCAACAGTTCCTGTCGGAACAGCTGAAAAAGTTACAGAAACTATTGCAAAATTCTATGACGGTGAGTTTGATGTAGTGTCTAACCCTGAATTCTTAAAACAGGGCGCGGCTGTTGATGACTTCTTGAAACCAGATAGAGTAGTTATAGGCTCAAATTCTACAAAAGCTACAGCAATTATGCAGGAAGTTTATGCGCCGTTTTTTAGAACAGCAAGCAGATTTGTTATTATGGATGTAAAATCAGCCGAAATGACTAAATATGCGGCAAACTCATTTTTGGCTGTAAAAATTTCTTATGCAAACGAAATTGCAAATATCTGTGAAGCTGTTGGTGCGGATGCTGAAATGGTACGTATCGGTATGTGTTCTGATAAGCGTATCGGTTCTCAGTTCCTTTTTCCAGGTTTAGGTTATGGAGGAAGCTGTTTTCCAAAAGATGTTAAGGCATTATTGAAAACTGCAAAAGATAATAATTGCGGACACAGATTGATTGAAGCTGCAGATGAAGTTAATAAAGAACAAAGAGTAATTTTTATAAATAAAATTCTTGCCCGCTACGGCATGAATCTAGCAGGAAAAACGATTGCAGTATGGGGATTGACATTTAAGCCAAAAACTAACGATATGAGAATGTCGCCTGCAATTACAATTATTAATTTCCTGCTGGAATTTGGTGCGAAAGTTCAAGCGTTTGACCCTAAAGGATTTGATCAGGCAAAACAAATCTGGGGCGATAAAATAACTTATGCCAAAAACTCTTATGATGCTTTAGAAAATGCTGATTGCATGCTTCTTTTGACAGAATGGAACGAATTCAGACGCCCTGATTTTGACAGAGTAAAAGAATTGTTGAAAGAGCCTGTAATCTTTGACGGCAGAAATCAATATGACGGTGAACGTTTGAAACAGCGCGGATTTGAATATCACTGTGTTGGTAAAAGGTTTTTATAAGCCTCATAAGCTCTTAAAACTTTAGAATTGTTTTGAATTTGATAAATTCTTACAAGTGCCCACTGCGCATGAGAGTTTAGCTCGTCATGTTTTATATAGCCAGCATTTGCAGAATTATTAAGGCTTTTATCAATTGCGTTATAAAGCTTGTCTAGTGTGATATTGTCCATTCTGTGAATCGGACGGGAAAAGTAATCAGCAAGTCCGCCAGAATTATCCTCTAATGTTTTATATAGTTTTTGAAGCGTTAATTTTACATCTGAAAGTTCGTATTCCAAAAATGAAAGAACTTGGGCTTTTGTTCCGTGACGGTATACGTAAGCTTTTGCTTTTTCAATGTTTTCAGGGGGTTGGTTTTCAAAATTGTTGTCAATAATTGAGTTTATGTATTTGCGAATTTCTTTTTTTGTAATTCCAACAGATTTTGCAAACATGACATCATCCCCCTGCTTTGTAAAAGAATTTTTCAGCGGTCGAAAACGAATGAGTGGTCTATGCTCCATAAGTTCTTTGAATTCATTTTGTGTAATATCTGTTTTTGCAATGTTTTTAATTGCAGTAGAATTTTTTTTTATAAATTGAGCTTTTTGTGCATCTGTAAGTTTTTGCGATGTAAGAATTTTATAAACTTCTAAAGCATCAAGTGAATTTATCGGTTGAATTTTATCCATATAGTTTCTCCAATAAAAAAACACCCTTTATGGGGTGTTTTTTTATTTGGGCATGAAGAGACTCGAACTCCCACGCGTTAGCACTAGTTCCTAAGACTAGCGTGTCTACCATTCCACCACATGCCCAAAATTGTTCTGTTGGTGTAAATTTAATTTATCCCGAATATGCTTAAATGTCAAGCATTTACTTTTTGGTTATTTTAATATTTTCAGGATGGGCGGAATTTGATAAAATTATCTCGTAATATTCATTTTTGTCAATATTTACCCCCATCGTTTTTGGGTCTGCAAAAACTTTTTTTTTCTTTTTATTCAATAATTTTTTGTAATCACCTGACATATTTCAATTATATTACAAAATTTTAAAAACTGCTTGAAATTTTTGATTCTTTGGGTTACGATTATCTTACGTGCGTCGGTGATTATGTGGAACACCGATTTGAAAAGGAATTTAAGTACGAAATTAATTATAAAGGAAAAGCGAAATGAACCCTATTATTGATGAATTGGAAAAACCATATTTAAGAGAAAATATGCCTGAAGCTAATCCTGGCGATACTGTTAAAGTTTTCGTAAGAATTATTGAAGGAAACAAAGAAAGAACTCAGGCTTTTGAAGGAACTGTTATTAAAAAACATGGTTCTGGTATTAACAAAACTATTACTGTTAGAAAAGTATTCCAAGGTGTTGGGGTAGAACGTGTATTCTTGCTTAACTCTCCGAGAATTGAAAAAATTAATGTTCTTAGAAAAGGTGATGTAAGACGTTCTAAACTTTATTACTTGAGAGAACGTTCAGGTAAAGCAACTCGTATCAAGGAAAAAATTGAAAAAAGATAAACTTCACATACACTGGTATCCTGGTCATATTGCTAAAGCTGAAAGAAAGCTGAAAGAACAATTGTCGTTAGTGGATGCGGTTATTGAAGTTATTGATGCGAGACTGCCATTTTCAAGCAGTTATGATAATATTGCGGGGCTTTTAGGTGAAAAGCCCCGTTTAATTTTGCTAAATAAAGCTGATTTGGCAGATACTGCAGAATTAAATAAGTTCATAAAAATTTTGGAAGAAAAAACAGGGTTTCCTGTTGTAAAATCAGATGCTAAAAATTCTAAGGATTTAAATTATATAGTTAAAAAAGCTGTTGAACTTTCAGAACCTCGGATTCAAGCTTTAATGAAAAAAGGGCTTTTAAGACGCCCTGCACGTGTCATGGTAGTTGGGATGCCAAATGTAGGCAAATCAAGCATTATAAATAAATTAACACGCTCGTCTAAAACTAAAATTGGGGCAAAGGCAGGAGTAACTCGTCAGCAGCAATGGGTTCGTATTAACCCGCAGCTTGAACTTCTTGATACTCCTGGGATTATTCCTATGAAGCAGGAAGATCAAGAACGTGCAAGAAAATTAGCATTTGTGAATGCTGTTTCGGAAAATGCTTATTCAAATGAAGTTGTGGCAAAGGAGCTGCTAACAATGCTTGATGAAAAATATTCGCAAATAGTGAAAGATTTTTATAAAGTTGAAAATTTAACTATTGAAGATATTGCTAAATCCCGAAACTGGATTGTATCAGGCGGAGAGTCTGATATTGAAAGAACTTCTGTTTATATATTGAGAGATTTTAGAGAAGGTAAAATTGGGAAGTTTATTCTTGATGAGGTGTAATGTATAAAAAGCTTTTTGCATTCGATAAAAAACAAAAAATTACAATTATCGGAACTGATGAAGCGGGACGCGGTTCGGGTGTCGGAGCAGTTTTTGCGGCTGCTGTATGTTTTACGAATAAAAATAAAGATTTGATAGAAAAACTTGTTTATTTGAATGACAGCAAAAAAGTTTCTAAAAAGCATCGTGATGAACTTTATGAAATAATTAAAAATGAAACTGTAAATTCTATTGTGTCAGCAGGAGTTGATGAGATTGAACGTATAAATATTTTGAAAGCATCGTTGTGTGCAATGCGTCAGGCTGTTGAAAATGTTCAAAAGCTAATTAACTGTGAAGATTTAATTGTGCTTGTTGATGGTAATCGTCAAATTCCTGCTTTACAATATCCGCAGAGGTTTATAATTAAGGGTGACGGAACATCTGCATCAATAGCTGCTGCAAGTATTTTGGCAAAAGTTGAACGTGACAGATATATGCTGAAGCTTGATGAGGAATTTCCGCAGTATGGCTGGGCAAATAATATGGGATATCTAACAAAAGAGCACATGGCATCCATAGATAAATATGGAGTATCTCCATATCATCGTAAATCCTATTTACAAAAGCACTTCGCTAAACAAGAACAGTTAAATTTATTCTAATAAAAAAGCCCTTTTCGCAAGGGCTTTTTTATGTTTATACAAGTGCTAATTCTTTGTTTTGAGTAAAAATATTGTTGTGGTTAACATCAAACAATATTTCGTTTTTAATATTTGCTAAATCTTCCTGCATCAATCTTCTTGGTGAACCTTCTTCCATTGAGTGGTTTCTTAATAAGTATGACGGGTGGAAAATTGTCATTGAACGATATTCTTTACCATCAACTGTTATGTTCATCCATTGGCCTCTGACTTTTGATATAGTTTGTTTTTTGTCTAAGCTAACAAAAGATTTTAAAGCAGTAGCACCGCAAAGCACAATTGCTCTTGGGTTGATGATATCGATTTGTGCTTCTAAAAATTTTCTGCAAGATGCTTTTTCTTCGTCCGTAGGAACTCTGTTTTCAGGAGGTCTGCATTTTACTGTGTTGATGATATAAACATCTTCATCTCTTGAAATACCTGCTTCAGCCAAGAAGTCATTCAATAATTGACCAGCACGTCCGACAAACGGTCTGCCAGTTTCATCTTCCATTTCTCCAGGTGCTTCACCAATAATAACGATTTTGGCAGTTGATGGGTTACCATCTGCAAAAACTACGTTGTTTCTGGAAGATGCAAGGCTGCAAGCTTTACAGCTTTCACATTTCCCTCTAACTATTTCCAAACAATTCTTCTTCATATTCTCTCCTCTTTAAATAGTCCTACGTTGTATTTTTTACAGTATCTTTTCAGTTCTTTCATAATTACATCTGATAACATGAATACTGCTATTAAGTTTGGCACAGCCAAGAATAAAGTAAATGCATCAGATAGATTAATTATACTCTTAAAGTTCATGGCAGAACCTATAACTATGAATATACAATATATTACCTGAAAAGTACGCGTTGTCAATTTTGTTTCGCCAAATAAATAATTCCACGCTTTAATTCCGTAATAAGAACCGCAAAGCATTGTGGATAGTACAAAACAGCTTGCCATAAATGTTAAGAGAATCGGGAAAAACGGACAAACGCTTCCAAAAGCCTTTGAGGTTAGTTCAATTCCTGCAATTCCCGTTGTATGCAAGTATTCACCCGAAACTACGATTACGAAAGCCGTTGCAGAACCTACGATTACCGTATCAACAAACGGCTGGAGCATGGCAATAAAACCTTGAGCTACAGGTTTACTTGTTTTTACTGCCGAAAAAGCAATCGGTGCAGTACCAAGCCCTGCTTCGTTTGCAAACATTGCACGTCTGAACCCCCATAACATACAAGCAAATGCCCCTCCGGTCATGGCTTGAGGCTTGAATGCTTCTTCTATAATCAGTTTAATTGTATACGGAACATGCCCGATATTATATATGCAGACAGCAAAAGCAGTCAAGACATATAATGTGCACATTACGGGCGTAACTTTTGAGGTAAATTTACCGATAGCCTTAATTCCGCCGATAATTGTAAAATATGTTATAACAGCTACGATAAGCCCCAAAAGCCAGCTTTGATTTGCAAAGAAGCTTTTATCACCGCCCGTAACTTCTGTAATCTGTGTTGTCATGGCATTAATCTGGAATAAATTCCAACCGCCAATCATTGCAAAAATACAGCACACTGCATAGATTTTTGACAAATGCGGTGCAAATTTTCCTATATATTTATTGTTTTTTAAAGCACCCTCAATGTAATACATCGGTCCGCCTGCAATTGTTCCGTCAGGGTTAACTTTTCTGAACTTTATACCCAGTACTACTTCTGCAAATTTTAAAGCCATTGAGAAAAATCCAGCAATAACCATCCAGAATATAACACCAGGGCCTCCGATTGAAACGGCAGCGGCTGAGCCTGCTACGTTTCCGATGCCAGCTGATGCTGAAATTGTAGCGGTTAAAGCTTGGAAAGATGAAACTTCTCCGCGCTTTTTTTTCTTAATTATATCTTTGTGCTCGTAATTTTTGGTTATTAATTTTATGGCATGCTTAAATCCCCATATGCCCATAAATCTTGTTCTTAATGTAAAATAAATTGCCGCAGACATTAAAAGCACGACAAGAAACTCAATTTTTACACCGTGTATTGTAATTGAGCTGAATATTATCCCTGAAATTTTGTCGGCTATGGGTGATAAAAATGTATCTATAGCTGTATCTAAATTCATTGCTTATTTATTTTACTAAAAAAAGTATTTAATATCAACCTCAAAGAATTTTGCAAGATTATAAAGTGTTTCCACTGTGGCTAAATTTTTTCCTCGTTCAATGCAGGAAATATGTTCTCTTGACATATTTACGTATTCGGCAAGTTTCTCCTGCGAAAGATTTTTGTCTAAACGCAAATTTTTAATTTTTCTGCCTATATCATTTCTTAGTTTGCGAATGCCCATACTGGCATTTTGGCATGTAATATAAATATTACAGTAAGATTAATCTTACAAAATATGCTTGTAAATCTTTTGTAACATGTTTTTACGCCAATATATTTTTTGTGTATTATATCTTTTGTGAGGTGTATATGTATAAAAAAGGTTTAAACTTATCAGAAGTATTATTGGTTCTTGTTATTATCGGTGTTGCGGCTGTTTTAGTTTTGCCGCAGGTAATCAATAATACTAAAGACAGAGAATATGCGACTGCTCGAAAACGTGTTATGTCTACAGTTGGTGAGGCTGTCAGATTAATTGCAGTTCAGGGAAATATTAGAGATGCTGAAAATGCTCGGGATTTTGTTGAAAATTATTTAAAAAAGCAGCTTCAAATCCAAAAAACTTGTGATAATGACAAATTGCGCGAATGCGGATTAGAGACAAAGGAAAATAAAATTTTTGATGTTAATGAAAAGCCGATTTCTATGCCAAAAACATTGAGAGAATTAGGTGTTAATAATGGTTATGGCATTAACGATGCTTCTTTATCGGGTTACGGATTTGTTCTTTCAAACGGATATTCAATAAATTTGTTCTATAATCCTGGTTGTACTTCAAAAAATTTGTCTGGTTGGCGTACAAGCCAGGTATGTGTAAATATATTATATGATATGAATGGACTCAGCGGACCAAATCAAATTGGAAAAGATATCGGGATTGTTACAGTTTTTTATCCGAATATACAAACAAAAAGTATTTCTCTTGGACAGATAAAATTTGTTTCAACATATTTGGATGCTGTTGGAAATTCATGTGAGGATTTTTCTCCTGCTGATATAGATGAACTTACTGCAGTATGTTATAATAGAAATCTTTTTGGCTTTCAGGATTATGCAGCTCCGACATACACATCAACAACATCATATGATAATGAAAACTTATTTTCTCTTTATGTTGCAGGCGGCTGCGGAATTAAGCAGACCTCAAAAAATAATAAAAGCAGTTTTTTGTGCATTAAACGTTAGATGAAGCGAGTATAGGTTCTTTAGCATAATTAACAAGTGCTTTAAATACAAAAGGATGCATTTTTCCCTCTTTTACATCTTGATAAATAATTGTTAAAGCTTGTTTAGGGCTCATCGGCTCTTTGTATGTCCGTTTTTCGGTTAATGCAGAATATTTGTCTGCAACAGATAAAATCTGCAAATTCAAATCAGCATTAAAGTTTTGGTCTACCCACGGGTAGCCTGTGCGTTTTGCATTCTGGTGGTGGTTTCTGATAAGTTTTAAGGTTTTGTCATTAAGCCCGCTGTTTTTAAGCATTTCATAGCTTAATTCTGAATGGGTATGCATAATTTTTGTTTCATTTTCATCAAGTTTTGCGGGTTTGTTTAAGACTTCTGCAGGAATAAGTACTTTGCCTAAATCGTGCAGGTAACTAGCATCTTCTATTGCTTTAGCGTCAACTTTTGCTTGAAGCGCAAACGGAAGATTTTCGATTATGCCTTTTGTAATGTTTTGAGTATCTGCTGCGTGGTTTGAAAGAAGCTCTCTCAGCTCATTCATATTTAAGTTAAGGTTAGGGTTAAAATCTTTTACAATATTTTTTACTTTCGGGTTACTCTCAATCATTCTTTTTATTGCAGTTTCAGTTGTAAAGCGGTTGATTGAAGTGCTTTCAAATGTATCCGCATTTAAAGTGTTTCCGAAATATGTATTTCGTTTTCGGTCAACGTAAATATTCGGTTGAACTGCGCCTACACCAAGCGCTCTTGGTATTTCAAATCCCATTTACTACACTACAAATTAAAACTACACTACTCTTATATAAAGTTTTTTTTTTATTGAAAATTGCTTTTTTGTTTACGAAATGTTAAAATTGCTCTATGAGAGATATTGAAAATGTATTAATATGCGGGCTCGGCGCTATCGGAAGTATTTACGCAGATAAAATCAAGGGTGCAAAAATTCTTGTCGACACTGAAAGGCTTGAACGTTACAAAAAAAATCCCACAACTTTTAACGGTAAAGTAATGGAGTTGGATTATGTCCTGCCTGATTGTAATGATTTTAAGGCAGATTTAGTTATAATTGCAACAAAATACGATGGTTTGGCAAAGGTGATTGAGAATATTCAAAATTTCGTAGGGAAAAATACTTTAATTTTGTCGTTATTGAATGGTGTAACAAGTGAAAAATTTATTGCAGAGCGATATGGTGCAGAAAAAGTTGCTTATTCATACTTTATCGGGCACAGTGCGGTGCGTGAGGGACGCAGCATTACGCAGGACGGAGTTAATACGATTGTTTTTGACGGAAATGAACGTATAAAAAAATATTTTGATAAAGTCGGGATAAATTACGAAATTCCCGATGATATTATCCGCTCAATGTGGCTGAAATTTATGCTGAATGTTTCATCAAACCAGACAACAGCTTTAATGCGTTTGACTTTTGGCGAGATGCTTAACAATAAAAAATGTATGGAATTTGTTGTAAATGTTATGAAAGAAGTTCAAACGATTGCACATGCCGAGGGGGTTAAGAATACCGAAACAATGATTGATGACTCTCTCGAGGCTTTAAAAATGATGTGTCCCGAGGGAAAAACCTCTATGCTTCAAGATGTTGAAGCTGGCAGAAAAACGGAAGTCGATATGTTTGCAGGGGTTATGATTGAGCTTGGTAAAAAGTATAATATCCCGACCCCTTACAATAAAGTTTTGAAAGAATTAATCGAAATATATTGACCCTGCGCTTGATTTGGACTAAAATTATATAGCGATATATTTTGGGGAGAGAAAACAATATGAAGAAATTTACGACTGCTCAGTTTTTGAATTTTGCATTGGGCTTTTTTGGCTTGCAGTTTGCATGGCAGATGAGAATTATCTTATCAGGGCCTGTAACGGAAAGCTTGGGTGCATCACCGTTTATATACGGCTTAATCTGGCTTGCAGGGCCTTTTACAGGCATGGTTGTCCAGCCTTTGGTCGGGGCTTTGAGTGATAAGACTGTATCTCCGCTTGGCAGACGCAGACCTTACCTTTTGGGTGGAGCGTTATTAGCTTCTCTTGCTTTGTGGATTTTTCCGAACTCTGCGGGTGTCGCGGAATTTTTGCATAACGTTACAGGGCTGAATTTACCGCCTCTTACAGCTTTGTTTATTGCTGCTATTATGATTTGGATTATTGATGCATGTGTGAACGTTGCACAAGGTCCTTACAGAGCATTAGTGCCTGATGTTGTTCCTGAAGAACAACATTCTCTTGCAAATTCTTATATAAGCCTTGCAATCGGTCTTGGTTCGGTTGTTGCGGCGGGTACTGCTCCATTTTTGAAATGGGCATTTAATTATCAAATGTCAATTCCTGCGCAATTTGTAATGGCTGCTGTTGCCTTTACGCTCGGTATGATTTGGACTTGCGTAACGATAAAAGAAGCAAAGATGCAAAGATGCGCAGATGCAAAGTCTGATGAAGATGAAAATTTTATCAGTTCTTTAAAAAACTTTTTTGCTATGTCGCCTGAAGTTTCTAAAATCTGTACAATGCAGTTTTTTACATGGATTGGTACTATGTGTATGATGATTTTCTTTACACAGTATGCGGTTCATACAATTTATTGCGTGCCTGATTTAACTTCAGCTTCTGAAAGTTTAAAAGAAATGTACGCGCAATCAACTTTGAACGGAACTAATTTTTCATCAATATGTTTTGCGATATTTAATTTGATTTGTTTTGTTGTTGCAATTCCGATTGGGATTTTATCTGCAAAATATACAAACAAAAAAGTTCATATAATTTCATTGATTACAATGATTTTGGCGTATCTTGGAATGTTTTGGACAAAGAACCCGAAAGCGGTTGCATGTTTGATGGGGCTTGCTGGTATCGGCTGGGCAAGTATCTGTGCGCTTCCGTTTGCAATGCTTTCTCAGTTTATTAAAAAAGGCACGGAAGGCTCTGTTATGGGGATATTTAATATCTTTATCGCAGGCCCGCAGGTGTTTGTATGTACGCTTGTTGCGTGGTTTATTTCAAAATGCTCGTTTACAATGGGCTCTGAATACATAAATTACCACTGGGAATATGCATTTGTAATCGGCGCTGTTTGTCTTGCAATTGCAGCGTTTGTTGCAAATACTGTTAAGGAAAGGGCATAATGAAAAAGATATTTCTTATTTATCCGCCGTCTCCAGTTTTAAATCGCGAAGACAGATGTCAGCAGCCGACAAAAGAGTTACTTGTAATTCCGCCGCTGCCGCCGACAGATTTAATGTATCTGGCTGCAGTTGCTGAAAAAGAGGGGCTTGAAGCGAGAATTAAGGATTACAGTCAGGGCGGTGATTTTGAAAAAGATTTGAAAGAATTTCAGCCTGATTATTTGGTTGTAAATGTCGCAACTCCTACTTTAGAACATGATTTGGATGCTGTAAAAAAGGCAAAAGAAATCCTGCCTGATATTGTGACTATTGCAAAAGGGGCGACGTTTTTAACTCTCGCAGAAAGGGTTATGAATGAATATTCTGAACTTGATATTGTAATTTCAGGCGAAGCCGAGGAAACTCTTAAAGAGATTTTGCAGGGTGTTGAAAAACCTTTAGGAATCTATTACCGCGACGGAGAGGTAAAATTTACGGGCGTAAGACCGTTTATAGAAAACCTGGATGAAATTCCTTTCCCTGCACGTCACCTTGTTGATAACACAATTTACAGACGTCCCGATAATAACAAAGTTCAGGCTGTAATAAAGGTTTCGCGCGGGTGTCCGTTCCATTGTTTCTTTTGTTTGGCAACACCTGTTTCGGGTGCAAAAGTCAGACGCAGAAGTGTTGAAAATATTATCACGGAAATCAGAGAATGTGTTGAAAAATACAATATCACTAATTTTGTGTTCTGGTCAGATATTTTCAATATCGACAAAAGTTGGACGATTTCTTTGTGTAATGCGATTATGGAAAGCGGTTTGAAAATTACCTGGTCTGCAAATACCCGTGCTGATACGGCGGATGCGGAAATGGCAAAGATTATGTACAAATCAGGATGCCGTCTTGTAAGTATCGGGGTTGAAAGCGGTTCTCAATATATGCTTGAAAAAATGGGTAAAAAAATTACGCTTGATGATGTCAGACGGACTGTCAAAACATTCAAAGATGCAAAAATCAGGATTTATAATTACTTTGTAATCGGGCTGCCATGGGAAAGTGAGGAAACCGTTGAAGAAACTATAAAATTTGCGATTGAACTTGACAGTGATTTTATAAGTTTCTATACTGCAACACCTTTGCCAGGATCGCGTTTTTATGATTATGCAAATGAACATAATCTGTTTGATAAAGAAACATCTTTTGAAAATGCGTATTTTTATCCTGCTGTAAACACGCATCAGTTAACACGTGATAGGGTATTTGAGCTTCATAAATCTGCAATTAAAAGATTTTATTTAAGACCGTTATATATATTGAAAATGTTATCAAGAATAAGGTCAATGGCAGAAGTTAAAAGTTATTTTACAGCGGGTATAAATTTATTATTAAGGAAGTGAGGATAAAAGTTATGCAAATATTAAATACTCGAAATTTCGGGGGGGGGGCGCTCAGGGCTTCACTTTAGCAGAGGTTTTAATTACTCTTGGTGTAATAGGAGTTGTGGCAGCGATTACTATGCCTTCTCTTGTTGCAAATATCCAAGATAAACAAAATATTGCAAAATGGAAAAAGGCATATTCTATAATAAGTCAGGCTTATGCTCAAACTGTTAATGAGGGATATGAACCTTGTACTAAAGAGCACTATGGTTGTCCTGAGACTTCTGTTTTAAAAGCTAATAAAGTTACTGTTTATTTTTGGTATGATAAGGCGGAAGCAATTACTGAAGAGTTTAAAACTCATTTTATTTCAAAATTTAATGGCGCAATAATATGTAATAATTCAAATAATTGTAAAACAAATAGCTATATTCATCCGAGTAAAATTAGACCTAAAACTCTTGCTGGAAATATATTTCCCTCATATAATTGGTCCGGAACAAGATTTAAACTTCCAACAGGGGAGTTAATTATGTTTGGTGGAACTCATGGCGGTCCCTGGTTATCTGTAGATGTTAATGGACCGGAAAACGGACCTAATATAATCGGCAGGGACATGTTTGTTATGAAATTGTATGATACTTCAGTAAAACCAATGGGGGCTGAAGGTACATTTAATCCGAAAACAAACGGGAATGAATGTCTGTGTGGAAAAGAATATGGAAATTCCGGAACGGTATATTTTGGTGGAGCCTCAGGAGCAGGTGAGGCAGCGCCGGGAGCTTGTTGTTCTGCTGTATATTTATCAAAATAAAAAAAGCGCCATCGGCGCTTTTTTTAGATATTTAATATAAATCCGCCTTTATCGGCATTTTCAAGTTTGTCACCTTCAATTTTTGCTCTGAGGTTTTTAATGTATTTATATACATAATCTCTCGGTAAATCCAAAATGCCTGCTAAGTCTTTAGCGTAAACGATTTTACCTTTGTTTTCTGCAAAGTGGTCAAAAACTTTCTGCTCTCTATCAGTCAAAGCTTTTTTGAAAACAATTCTTACTTCTTCTCTTAGAGTTTCAGCTTTTACAGTTTTTTTAGCTGCTGGAGCTTTTTTAACTGCAGGTTTCTTTTCAGTTTTTTGGACAGGTTTTGCCGAAGCTTTTTTAGGAGTTTCAGTTGTTTCCTCGATTTGGATTTTATGAACAGAGAAAGGTGTAGGTGCAATCTGCTGTTCGCGCTCATAAGCACGCTCAGCTATAGCGCTTAATCTTTCTGCTTGGTTTTGTTTCCAATCAGGTTCGTTTGAAACAACAGGTTTACCTTTTAGCACAATATCTATTAAATCGTTTGTAGGCTTAGCCTCTTCTATCTTTTTCCCTAATCTGGCAGCAAATTCTTCTAATGTAATCTTTTCTAATGAGCTTCTCCATTGCTTAATCTCTTCTTTGCTCAAATATTCAGACATTCACTAATCTCCTATAAACTATTCCTTTTACATTTTCTAATGTATCATAAACCATGCTCCATGATTCAAAATGTTTCATAACGTAAATTTTTATTTTATATTGTAAAGATTAATATAAAATGCCCGTATCTAAAATTTCCTGAACTTTATCGCTCATAATATTATGGATGGTTTTTATTGGTAAAGTTCCGTCTATGCTTTTGAAATTATATTCTGATTTCATCCAATTGTATTGTTCAAGACATTTTTTCTGATAAATTTCAAAACTTTTATAAAAATCCGTTGAAAATCCGACATCACGTCCGCTTTCATAAAAATCCAAACCAGTAGTCCCGATAATTCTTTTTAAAAGAACATCAACTGGCATATCAAGATAGAATACCAAATCCGGTTCGGGGGCGTAATCGTAAAGGTTTTTAACCCATTCAATATCCTGTCCTCTCACAACATCGCGCGCGAGCGCTGTGTAATAATATCTATCTAAAAGCACGATAAATCCTGATTTTAAAGCAGGTATAATCTGGTTTTCCAGTCTGTCTGCAAAGTCTGCCGCATAAAGCAGGCTGTAAGTTGTTGCATTAAGTAAGTTTCTGTCTTTTGCATCATCAATAACATTTGCAATCAAACGTGAGGTTTTCCACTCGGAAACCATTACTCCGTATGACTGTGCCTGAATATATTTTTTCAAAAGCTCTAACTGGGTTGATTTTCCTGACCCGTCAGTACCCTCAATTACAATAAGCAATCCTTTATGTTTATCAGTCATTTACACTCCTTTATTTTGAAGAACCTCTTTCAGCATTTCCCTGATTGCAACCTGTTTTGAGTGGATTGAATCCATTGCATCAAGTTTTACCAGTCCGAATTCATCAACCATTTTTTGATATTCTTTTATTACCCTGCCCTGAAAAATCATATAACTTTCGTAAGGGTCGTTGCTTAATTTTAAATCCATTCCCGCTTCATAAAATTTAGGTGCACGGTTTGAACAGATTCTTTCCATTGCATCTTTTGCTTCAATATCAAAATATATTGCTAAATCGGGTTTTATAGCGAAATTGTAGACATTTCTGACCCATTGGGGATCAACTCCTCTTGCAACATCTCTTGCAAAAGCAGTATATGCGTATCTGTCAGCAAGCACAATAAATCCTGCTTTTAATGCCGGGTCGATTACCTGTTTAAGCCTGTCTGCAAAGTCAACCGCATGTAACAGTGAAAAAGTTCTCGGCGAAAGCATATTTTTCTTTTTGGCTAACTTTGTGGTTTGGCTGATAAGTTCAGATGAGTTCCATTCAGTAAAGATTACATCTTGTCCCGTCGATTTCAGCCAGTCACGCAAAAGTGCAAGCTGGGTGGATTTCCCCGACCCGTCAATTCCCTCTACGCAGACCAATGTGCCTTTGTAATTATGCTTTTCCGTTAATTTTGACAAAATTAAACTCCTTTTTCTTCAAGTATATGAACATTTATTTTACCAAATTTTGCAGACATATTATCAACAAGGTGAATAAAATAAAGTTCAGGTTCTAAGTCTTTTTCGTTAAGGTCTATGATTGCGCCCCAATCGCTTCTGCCATGGTGTGCTGCAATCATTTTGGCAACTTCTTTAAACCCGTTTGCCATACAGATTGTAAATCCGTATTGAGAGTGTGTAAGCCATTCTTTTCTGAAGTCCTCATTGTAATCAATCAGACCAGTTTCGGTATCGATTGTGTATTCAAAGATTTTACCGATATCGTGCAGAATACAAGCAGCAAGAATATGGTCGCGGTTGAATTTAAAATCAGAAATTTCCATATTGGCTTCAGCGAATTTAAGGCATTCCAGCGTATGAACCATTAAACCGCCGATATAGTTATGGTGCATAAGTTTTGCAGCAGGCATAATCTTGATAGTTTCTTTGTGTTCCATAAAGAATTTTACAAGGAAACTGTTGAGTTTTTCATCTTGAATTTTATCAAAATAAGATATAAGTTCTGCATAAACCTTTTCTCGTTCTCTTTCGTCCAGTCCCATTTTAGCCTCTTTAACAAGTGAAAGAGTTGAAACAAGACAGTTATTGAATTTTTCGTTAAATGATGCTGTCACAATTCTTACGATGTTACCTGTTCTAAAAACTTTGGCATCAAAACGATTTAAGGTTTCTTCCCATAATATACAATTTAACAATGAGTTATCTTCAAGATTTTTCAATTGAAGTTTGCCCATTTTCGTTCCAGCTTTTGTATCTCCGACCGAAAATACTACTACTTCATAATCTACATCAGTACTGAACATTTATATCCCCTTTTTTTATTGATTTTAACACAAACATGTGATATGATTAACTAAAAAAGGAGAGGAATATGAAAAATTTAGATTTTAATCGGTTTGTCGGGGGGGGGGCACTCTAAGCAAGCGTAGCCGCTTGACCCGCCCAATTGGGTTTTGG
Source organism: uncultured bacterium (assembly GCA_948964545.1). Lineage (GTDB taxonomy): Bacteria > Cyanobacteriota > Vampirovibrionia > Gastranaerophilales > Gastranaerophilaceae > Stercorousia. The sequence goes on from CAREDV010000002.1 coordinate 252,452, forward strand.
AGAAATTTTAGAGACGGCTTTACTTTGGCAGAGGTTCTTATTACCCTTGGTGTTATTGGTGTTGTTGCCGCAATTACTATGCCTTCATTAATAACGAATATTCAAAACAAGGGCTATGTTGAAAAGCTGAAAAAATCTTATTCTCTTATTTCTCAAGTAACAAATCTTGTCAGTGAAGATATGGGTATTGAACCTAAATATTGGGTATATTCTGATCATAATGACGGAGATGAAAATGATTCTTTAAACAGAAATATACTTGATGCTTATAAAAAACATTTACAAGTTGTTAAAGAGTATACGACTAACTATAATGAATATCAGTCTTCTAAAGAAAACAGAGCATTATCTTATCGTTATTTGAACGGTGAAGTTAATGCTTCGTCTTTTTATTCAGGTAATAGAATTTTTCATTGTACTTATGTTTTCAAATTGGCAGATGGTACAACTATGGGGTTTATATTTAGCGAGAACAAGCGTGGCGGTGTTATTTGGGGATTAATCAATAAGAATATAAAACTTGCTTTTATTGTTGATGTGAACGGACCTGCAAAACCAAATCAAATTGGCAGAGATATTTTCTGGTTAGCTCTTTATAGTGACGGAAAAATATTGCCGTATGATACTAATGATACGGCAGATTGCACAAAAGACGGCAAAGGGTATTCCTGTGCAGGCAAAATTTTCAATGAAGGAAAAATGAATTATTAATTTTTACTTCTGTCTATAATTTTATTGTTGTTACTCCAGACAAATGATGAACGGATTTCTTCGCCGACTTTTTCTATCAAATGATTTGCATTTTCTTCTCTTAATTGATTGAAGTTTTTGCATCCTGTTTCCATTTCTGTCAAAAATTCGTCAGCAAAACTTCCGCTTTGAATATCTTTCAATAAATTTTTCATAGCCTGACGCGACTGTTCGCCGATAACTTTCGGCCCGCGAGTCATATCACCGTATTCTGCTGTATTTGAGATTGAATATCTCATATCTGCAAGACCGCCCTGGTTTATTAAATCAACAAGAAGTTTCATTTCATGTAAAACCTCAAAATATGCCATATACGGTGAATATCCTGCTTCTACAAGAACTTCAAAACCTGTTTTTATAAGTGCGGAAACTCCCCCGCAAATTACAGCCTGCTCGCCGAAAAGGTCGGTTTCTGTTTCTTCTTTAAATGTTGTTTCGATTATCCCTGCGCGTCCTGCCCCAATTGCGGAAGCATAAGATAATGCTACATCTTTTGAATCGCCTGAAGCATCTTGATAAATTGCAATTAAAGACGGAACGCCTCTACCGTTCTTGTATTCGCTTCTGACCGTGTGTCCAGGGCCTTTTGGTGCTGCCATAATTACGCTTACGCCTTCAGGAGCGACAATTCTTTTGTAGTGGATATTAAATCCGTGAGAAAACATTAAATACTGCCCTTTTCTCAAATATGGTTTAATTTCTTCTTCATAAACTTTTGCCTGAATCTCATCAGGTATAAGGATTTGAACAATATCTGCATATTTCACCGCATCAGATATTGTCATTGTTTTGAAACCGTAATCTTTTGCTTTAATATCAGATTTGCCGCCAAGTCTTAAACCCAAAACAACATCACAACCTGAATCTTTCAAATTCATTGATTGACCGTATCCTTGCGAACCAAAGCCTATTACAGCAATTTTTTTTGACTTTATTAAATCTGTATTTATATCTTTATCCAAGTAAATTTTTAAATTATTCATATCCCTTACCTCTTGAGTTAATCTTATCACAAAAAAATATTTGGTTAACAATAAGTAACATAATGGCAATAATTTTTCTTTATGTGTTTTATGCAAATTATGATTTCTGCAATTAATCCAACTTTCACAGGAAATAAATATAATATACCTGGTCAAAGAATAGTTAAAAAAATGTTTAATTATTCGACGGAGGCCGGTTCTGTGCCTGTAAGACCTTATAGCGGTACTCTTGATAAATTTGTTGGTATGTCGACGGAAGAAGGAGGTTATGGCGGCGGTTACTTAACCGGTAATATTGATACACCGTTGAGCACTACAGATGTTCATACTTGCGCTCTGTTAAATCTTTTTAATGAATACACCTCAAAGCAGGCTTTGTATCATGTACACCATAAGACTCCTGTACAGCAAATAGTAGATTTTATTCGGAAAATTTTTCCTGATTTTACAGGTGTTAATATTGTTGGCGGTGATCAGTTTCCTACTGTAAATACTATGAGGAAAATTGGAGAAGCTGTTGACAGTGTTAATCCAAATGCTCCTAAAGCGTATTTCCATACTGTTTGCAAAAATCCTCAGCTTGTTACATGTAATGGCAATATTTCATATATAAAAGGTAAATCGGGTCAAGTTTCTTTTGTACAGGATACTGAGCACTATTGGGGTTAATTGGATGAAAATTCTCCAAACTGGAATATTTGCAGAGCATTCTCACTCTGTTTAATCTGTTTGTAATAATCTTTTACCAGCACACATTGGGTTTGAATGCAGTTTAAATTTCTTTCATGAAGATATTTTTCAAAGTTATCGGCATTTTTGGTGTACTGGCGGTGTTTTAAAAATGCGCAGAAGTTTGATTTTCTGCTTGAAATTTCGGATAGTGCAAAATTTATTACCTCATCATAACAGATGTTATAAGCATCGTTTAAGGACATATCTATTATGAAATTTAAGTTATCGTTTGTTGTAATAGAAAGATATGCGATAATTTTTTCTTTTTCAGGTTCTTCAAGTACATATCTGTTTTTATAATCGTTAGCTAACCCTGCAAAAATCGGTTCTGTGTATTCGGATTTAATCCTTTCAAGTGAAGGTCTGTATAGATTTTTCAACTCTGCATTATAAAGTCTTGCAACATATTTAGCATCACTGTTCTGGCAGTGTCTGAAATGTGCTTTTGCTTTATTTTGGGGTGCAAAATTATCCAGTTTCCACAAGTTTTCGTAACTGCATTGTCTGAATCCGCAGCCTGACATAAATAATTCAAGCAGTTCATAATGTGATTGCTCAATGCTTACGATAAACGAAACTGCACCTTTTGCTCCATATCTTGCTATAACAAATTCTACAAGCTGTTTGCCCACATCATACATATTCTGTTTAAATATTAATTTTGTAATATTAATTTTATAGGGGTTTCCGATTGTAGGAACAATTGTGATGAGCCCTAAGATTTCATCATCTTTCAAAAGTATAAAACTTTCTGGCATGAATTTATATTTCAATGGAAGAATTCCATGTAATACTGTGAATGTATCAACAGTAATTGTACGCGAGAGTTTCTCCTCATTGCCAAGGTATGAAATCATTTTTTTTATCTTAGGTGCATCAAAACAAGTCAATCTTCTTATTGAAATCATATCTTTATTATATATCGTATTTTTATTCTTTTCAAGTTTGTGTTAAAATTTTTATATGAAAACTGCTGTAGTATGTAATGATAAAATTATAGTAAAAGATACCCCGAAAATATCTTTAGACGGCAGACTGGGAGCTGTTGTAAAAGTTCTTGGATGCGGTTTATGCGGGTCTGATATTGTGAAATTTGTTCATAAAATTTCAAAAGACGGAACTGTACTCGGTCATGAAATTGTAGCGCAAATTGTTGAAATAAATTCTCAAACAAATTTTAAAATCGGCGATACAATTGTGACTTCACACCATATTCCATGTGGAAAATGTGTTTATTGCAAACACGCAAATGTTTCTATGTGCGAGCATTTTAAATTAACAAATATCCGTCCAGGCGGCTTCTCGCAATTTGTTTATCTGTCAGAAGAACATCTTGAAAATGTTGCTCATATAAAGCCTGAAAATTTAACTGAAGTTGAGGCTTCATTTTATGAACCTTTAGGCTGTATTGTGCGTGCTGTAAAACGTGCTAATATGCTTGAAGGTGATAAGGTTCTTGTTGTGGGGTTAGGGTCTATCGGAATTTTGACCGCACAAGCTTTGAAAGCTTACGGGATGAATGTTACGGGATGCGATCTCTTGTCTGAAAGAATAGAGTTTTTGCAAAAACTAGGTATTGATGCAGTTGATGTAAGAGAATTGCAAGGTGAATTTGATGGAATATTTATGACATCAGGTGCAGATAAAGCTATTGATACAGCGTTAAAACATGTTAGAAACGGCGGAAAAATTCTCGTATTCTCGAGTACTCCGTCTGAAATGTCTGCTTATGCCAATAACGAAATTTACTACAGAGAATTAACAGTTATTGGAAGCTATTCACCTTCACCTGCGGATTTGAAAGATTCTCTGGAGCTTTTGAGAACAGGAAAAGTTAAGGTAAATGGTATTTCTACAGAATATGAGCTTGATGATATTCAACAGGCTTTTGATGATACTATGTCAAATACAATTATGAAAGCGTATATAAAAATAAAGGACTAAACGATGCGTGCTATCCAATATTATGGCCCACAGAATATAAAATATGAAGAAGTTTTAGTAAAACCGCCGCAAGAGGGCGAAATTGTCGTTAAGGTTATGTCAGCTTTGACTTGCGGCACTGATGTGAAAACCTTTAGACGAGGTCACCCCGTACTTATAAAATCCGTTCCATCAGGGTTCGGGCATGAATTTGCGGGAATTGTTGATAAAGTCGGCAAAGGTGTCGAAAACGTTAAAGTCGGCGACAGGATAGTTTGTGCAAATTCTGCACCCTGCGGACACTGTTTTTATTGCAGGCATGAAGAATACAACCTATGTGAAAATCTTGATTTATTGAACGGTGCGTACGCAGAATTTATAACCGTTCCAGCGCGTATCGTTAAGAAAAATACACTTATCTTACCTGATGATTTAAGTTTTGATAAAGCTGCATTTTGCGAACCTTTAGCAAATGTTGTTCACGGTGTTGAAAGAACAGGTATTAAAGAGGGGCAGACTGTCGGGATTATCGGAATCGGGCCGATTGGTTTGATGTTTGCGCGTCTTGCAAAACTTAAAGGTGCAAATGTTATAGTTGCGGGCAGAAATCCAATAAAGCTTAAAGCCGCGGAAGAATTTGCGCACGCTGATGAAATTATTGATTTGACAAGATACCCAAACCCTGAAAAAATCTTTAAAGAATATACCGAAGAACATAAAGGGCTTGATGTAGCGGTAGAATGTGTAGGATTACCCGAAATTTGGGAACGAATTTTCTCCTGTGTGCGCCCTGGCGGTACAGTGCATTTCTTTGGCGGGTGCAAATCAGGTTCGACAGTAACCTTTGATACTACAAGAATGCATTATGGCGATATAAAAATGCTTAGTGTATTTCACCATACTCCAAAGTATTTTAGAATGGCTCTGGATTATATTGCATCAGGCGATGTTGAGGTTGAAAAACTTATAACAGATACGCTGCCGCTTGAAAAAGTAGAATATGCTATGCATCAGCATATTGAGGGAAAAGCTATAAAATTTTTGATTAAACCTTGGCAAAAATAAAGACGGGTTATTTATCCGTCTTTTTTAATAAGTAAAGCTCTCTTCTATTTCACTGCGCGTAATCGCTGCGCTTCTATACCTGCGTCCGCATTAATCATTTTGGCAGACGCCATTGCCATATTTCGGCGTTTTCTCGCTCCTCTTAATATAAATTCCACACTTTCGCATATATTACACGACGGGGATATTATCTTTTTTAACATATTATAAATTCTCCATAAATTTCTGATTACATATTTTATATCGGAAGGTTTATGAGAAAACTTTAATTAATTTGGTTTTTTTGTAAAGTTTTTGTAATAAAAAAAATAATTCGAGGCAATAATAACTATGTTTTGTTTTTAAAAATATAAACAATGAAAGGAGAAATATAATTATGATGGGTCCTAAAATTTCTGGTAACTCTAAACTTTTAACAATTCAACAAGCTGTATCTAAAGTATTACCGAAAGAAGGAGAAAAGCTTGAACAAATTTCATTAAATACTAATCTAATTGAAGCTATTCGCCCGAGTGTTCCGCCAAAAGATGTTTATATTGATATGATAAACGGAAGTTCTTATAAAATACCTGATGTGGAGATTAATCTGGTTACACAGGCATATAGAAATGCAATGAAATAGCAAAAAGACGGATTTTATATCCGTCTTTTTGCTATTCTTATTTTTTGAATATTTACTACACAGCATAAACGCTTACTTGTTTTCTGTCACGTCTGTGTGGTTCAAATTTAACCTGACCGTCAATCAAAGCATACAATGTATCATCTGAACCGATACCTACGTTGTTGCCTGGGTGAACTTTTGTTCCACGTTGACGAACTAGAATGTTACCAGCTTTAACGATTTCACCGCCGAATTTTTTGACGCCTAATCGCTTCGCTTCTGAGTCGCGGCCGTTACGGGTGGATCCCATACCCTTCTTATGTGCCATAATTATTTCTCCTGTTAGTTATTTTACTTACTTAACTCCGCAATGCGGAACGATTTATGCTTCAGCAGTTTCTGCTGTTTCTGCTTTTTTCTGAGCTGAAGTTCTGATTTTAGAAATCATTACTCTTGTAAAGCCTTGTCTGTGACCTTGTTTTTTTCTGTAACCTTTTTTAGGTCTTTGTTTATAGACAATTACTTTTTTAGCTTTGTCGTGTTTTACGATTGTACCTTCAGCAGATGCTCCAGCAACGTATGGTTGACCTACTTTAGATTTTTTACCGTTAACAATCATGACAACTTTGTCAAATACTACTTTAGCATTTGCTTCGCCTTCTAATAATTCAACATCGAGGTATCTTCCTTCTTCAACCTGATATTGTTTTCCGCCTGTTTCTACAATTGCGAACATTTTCTTTTCCTTTCTTTTGGGTTTCGTACCCCGCGGGGTTTATCAACGATTTACCGCATACTAATACATCAATAATTATCTACCGCTAAAACCCTTCTGTCAAGTAGTATTAACATTTTTTAACGTTATGACGCTGTTGGTTTGTTTGATATAAAATTATTATATGAAGTTTAGTTTTGATGAGATAAAAAGAGCTACAGGTGCTCAGGTTATGGGAGAGGGAGAGTTTGAAATCTCCACTGATACAAGAACAATAAAAAAAGGCGATTTATATCTGCCATTGAAAGGTGCAAATTTTGACGGCGAAGCTTTTTGCGATAAAGCTCTTGAATCAGGCGCTGCGGCATGTTTTTGTACAAAAGAGATGCAAAATGGCATAAAAGTTGATGATACATTAACTGCTTATTTGCAAATCGCAAATTTTGCAAGACGTAAATATAATCCGAAAGTTGTCGGAGTTACGGGAAGTTCGGGTAAAACTACAACAAAAGAAATGATTTATTCAGTTGTTTCAGAAAAGTTTAAAACGCACAAAACTTTTTCAAATCACAATAACGAAATAGGTTTTTGTCAGACTGTTCTTTCAATGAGCGAAGATGCAGAAGTTCTTATTATAGAAATGGGAATGCGCGGTTTAGGTGAAATAGAACTTATTACAAAATATGCCGAACCTGATTTTGCTGTAATTACAAATGCGGGTTCTGCTCATATTGGCAGATTGGGAAGTTTGGATAATATTGCAAAGGCAAAATGCGAGATTACGTCAGCTTTGAAAGAAACGCTTGTTGCGCATGATAATGAACGTATAAAGAAATTTGCAAATTTTGAAGGCGAAAAAATATTTTATTCAATCAATGATGTAGAAATACTTGAAAAACGAAGCGGATATTCTAAATTTAAGTATAAAAATCAGGAATATGAGCTTAATGTCGAGGGTGATTATAATATCGAAAACTCGCTTTCTGCAATCGAAATTGGTTATAAACTGGGTATGTCTTATGATGAGATTAAGCGCGGGCTTCTTGCTTATAAACCGATTGAAAAGCGCTGGGAAACTCTAAATATTAGAGGGTTTAATATAATTAACGACAGCTATAATGCAAATCCCGAGTCTATGAAAGCTTCTGTTTCAACGTTCTTGGAGCTTTATGAAAGTCCTGTTGTAGTTCTGGGAAATATGGGTGAACTTGGCGAAGATGAAATTGAATTTCACAGTGAAGTTGGCAAATATATTGGTAAAAAATTTAAGCATGGAACGTTTTTAACAGTAGGGAATTTGGCTCGTTATATCGGGGAGGAACTTGAAAAATGCGGTCTGGATGTTAAATCTTTTGAGAACAATATTGAAACATCTCGTTACATTCTTGATAATCTGAATGCGGGTAGTACAATATTCTTGAAGGCTTCAAGAGCTATGAAGTTTGAGGAAATAATTGAGGAGATAAAACGGGAACGAGCGTAAGCGAGTGACTGACCAAAGCCTTGAAAATTGCAAGAAAATCGTGAAAGAGGATAAAAAAGATGATAATGTTGGCAGTGGCATTTTTGCTAGGTATGATTTTATGTTTGTTGTTTGGTGTGCCATATATAGATTTTTTGAAGAAAAAAATGATTGGGCAGTATGTTAAAGACTGTGCGCCAGAAGCCCATGCTAAAAAACAGGGTACTCCGACAACAGGCGGTGTATTTATAATTGTTGCAATTATTTTGGGCTCTATTATTACTCTTGCTATGGCACAAAGATTGACCACTGAAGCTTTTATTATTCTTTTAACTTTGTTATTCTATACATTTGCAGGGTTTCAAGATGATTATATTAAAATTAAAGGTAAAGGCAATGATGGATTAACAGCTCGCGGAAAACTTTTAAGACAGATTGCAATTGCCATGCTTCCGATTTTATTTATGATGCTTACAAAGGGAAATGCATGTGATATTACAATTGGTCATTATGTTGTGAATTTGGGCTGGTTTTATCCGATTTTTGCAATTTTTGTTATCACAGGGGCTTCTAACGCTTATAATTTAACCGACGGATTGGACGGACTTGCGGCTTCTACGGGAATTTTTGCATTTATTGCTTGTGCTGTAATTTGTTTGTTCAGCGGTTCTCCTGAGGCTGCTATAATTTCTGCATCTGTTGCGGGTGCATTGGCAGGATTTTTGAAGTTTAATAAACCGAAAGCAGAAGTATTTATGGGTGATACAGGATCTTTGGCAATCGGAGGACTTTTAGGTACTGTTGCTGTTATGGGTAAATTCGAAATTTTACTTGTATTGATTGCGGGAGTTTTTGTAATGGAAACTTTGTCAGTAATTATTCAGGTTATAAGCTTTAAAACAACAGGAAAAAGAGTTTTCAAAATGTCACCGATTCATCACCATTTTGAACTTTGTAACTGGTCAGAGAAAAAGATTGTTGTTGTGTTTGCGCTTGTTTCGGCTATTTTGTCAGGCGTGGCATGTTTAATTCACTTTTATGGGAGTGCTTTGTTATGATCAAATGGGCAGGCAAAAAAGTTCTTGTATTAGGTTTTTCTAAAAGCGGAATTTCTGCGGCTAAATATTTGAATAGCAAAGGTGCAGATGTTTATATAACAGAATCTCGCGAAAAAAGAGAGAGCGACATTGAACTTGAGGGAATTCATGTTGAATTTGGCGGACACAGCGATGAATTTATAAAAGATTCTTATATTGCGGTCACAAGCCCAGGGATTCCACCGCATAGTGATATTATGATGCGTTTAAAGTCTGAAAACATAAAGGTGATTTCAGAAGTTGAACTTGCGTTTTCGCAAACTTCAAAACCGTTTATTGCAATTACTGGAACTAATGGCAAGACAACGACAACAGCTCTAACTGCGCATATTTTATCAAGCGAATATAAAGCTGAACCTTGTGGAAATTACGGTGTTCCGCCGTGTAATCTTTTAGATAAAAATATTGATTACTTTGTATGTGAAACCAGTTCATTCCAGCTTGAATACAGCCCTGCATTTATTCCTCAAATCGGGGTGTTTACAAATCTTACGCCAGACCATATAGATTGGCACAAAGGTTTTGAAAATTATTTTAATGCAAAAGCAAGAATGTTTAGGTGCGGTGTTCCTTTTGCTGTATTGAATGCAAAAGATGAAAAACTCGTCCAGCTTGCTAAAGAATGTTCGGGTACTGTATTTTTCTTTGATGGTGAGATTGGTGAAAATTGTTCTTATATAAAAGATGATGCGATTTTCTTTAAGAGAAACGGCAAAGAGGAAAAAATAATTACACTTGAAGATTGTCCGTTAATCGGAAATCATAATTATCAAAACGTAATGTGCGGGATTATTACTGCAAAGATAGAAGGAATTTCTAATGAAAATATCCGCCAATCAATAATCTCTTTCAATGTTCCAGAACACAGATTAGAGAAGTTTGCACAAATCGGTAAAACCGTTTTTTATAACGATTCAAAGGCTACAAATCCAGAGGCAAGTTTGGTGGCGATAAATTCTTTTAATAATACTGATGTTGTATTAATCGCTGGCGGCCGCGATAAAAACACTGATTTAAAAGAATTTTGTGAGGCAGTAAAAGAACATATTAAAACGGTTATTCTTATCGGTGAAGCGGCTGATAGATTTGAGGAAAATTTGAAATCTGACGGGTTTGAAAATATAATAAGAGAAAAAACTATGCAATCTGCGATTGATGGGGCAATCCAGCTAAACCCTGATGTTGTCTTGTTGTCGCCTGCTTGTGCAAGTTTTGATATGTTTACGGGATATGAGGAAAGAGGAAAGGTATTTAAGGAATATGTCTTATCAAAGACCAACAAGGCGTGAGCCTTCTGACAACAGGAGAGATATTCAAAGCGTTATTATATCAGCACCTGATAAAACGCTTTTGATTGTAGTTGCTTTTCTTGTAATTATTGGTTTTCTTGCGATATTTTCCGCTACAGCACCTAAATGTCTTGATGAGGGTGGAAACCCAGCTCAATTTTTGATTAAACAGCTTATCTGTTTTGTTGTCGGATTTTTTGGCCTTAAATTCTTTATGAATTATGATTATAAAAAACTTGCAAATTGGAATGTTATAATAATGGCATCAATTCTTGTTGCATTGTTTCTTGTTGATTTTACGCCTTTAGGTGTAGTTGTTAACGGTGCAAAAAGATGGATTAATATTGCAGGATTTCAATTACAGCCTTCTGAATTTGCAAAACCTGCAGTTGTTTTATTGCTGGCAAGTGCATTCCGTAAAGATGCAAATCTTTTTGATCAGGACAAATGGGTCTGGGCATTTTTCCCAATAATTGCAATGGCAGGATTGATTTTTATTCAGCCTAACCTTTCAATGGTAATTTTGCTCGGAATGACAACTGTTGTAATGTATATGGCAGCTGGCGGTTCAATGAAATTATTCATGAGTTGTATAGGAGGTTTGGCTGCTGCACTTGTTGTTGGATTAACAACTATAATTAAACCTTACCAGTTACAACGTATCAGAACTTGGCTTAATCCAGATAGTGATCCTCTTGGTGCTGGGTATAATATTATTCAATCTTTAATCGCATTTGCATCAGGCGGGTTTAGCGGTGTCGGATATGGTGGTTCTATTCAAAAACTTTCTTATCTGCCTGAATGTCATACTGACTTTATTTTTGCTATTGTTGCAGAGGAACTTGGTTTTGTTGGTTGTGTGCTTGTAATAGGTTTGTTCTTTACATTTATGCAAAGAGGTTTTGTTATTGCAGCACATTGTCCTGATATGTATGGAAAACTTTTAGCTGTTGGAATAACTTTTTCAATTACATTTCAGGCATTTATGAATATGAGTGTTGCAAGTTCGTTCCTTCCTACAACTGGTGTTCCGCTTCCGTTTATAAGCTATGGCGGTTCGTCACTTATTGTTTCGATGATTATGGTTGGAATTTTGTTGAACATATCAAAGAAAAAAATTAAGAAAATAAGGAATAGATATTAATGGCAAGATATTTTATAACAGGTGGAGGAACAGGCGGTCATATTTATCCTGCAATTGCTGTAGCGGATGCTCTGGCTAAAGACGGGCATGAATTATATTATGTCGGCAACCCTAGAAACCTTGAGTATGAAATTGTAAAACAAAAAGGCTATAAATTTTTAGGTGTAAATGTTCACGGGATGCCGAGACGTGCTGATTTTGCACTTATAAAATGGGGATTTGAACTTTGTTTAGCTGTTTTAAAAGCGTGTTATTATATTTTAAAATATAAGCCTGATGCGGTTTTTGGAACAGGCGGATATGTTTCAGCTCCAGCACTTATCGGGGCAAAACTTTTGAAAGTTCCCTATATGATGCATGATTGTGATGCTCAGCCTGGACTTGTTACAAGAAAATTAGCATCATCTGCTAAGGCTGTTTCTGTCGCTTTTGAATGTGCTTGTAAAGTAATTAATAACAAAAACTGCCATGTAAACGGCAACCCTATAAGAGCAGAATTCAAAACTTTGACAAAAGAGGAAGCTCGCGCTCGATTGGGGTTAGAAAATAAGCTTACACTATGTATTATGGGCGGTTCGCAGGGGGCTAAATCCATCAATGATGCTGCAGCGGAAGCGTTAAAAAATCTTGATATGCAGGTGATTTTTCAAACAGGTAAGAAAAATTATGACTCATTAGCGCAAAAGCTTACAGAACGCGAAAACTTAATAGTAAAACCTTATTTTGATGATATGGTAACTGTTTTGAAAGCTTGTGATATTGCAGTTTCACGCTCTGGATCTTTAAGCATTTCAGAAATCTGCGCATCAGGTATTGCCCCGATATTTGTACCTTATCCTCATGCTGCAGGCGACCATCAGAGAAAAAATGCAAAATTTATGGTGGAAAAAGGTGCAGGAATTTATCTTGAAGATAGCGAAATTAACGGAAAAACTCTATGTGATGCCGTAAATTCTGTAATTGCAAATTTAGATGAGTTACAGAATAATTCGCTTGCACTTGCAAAATTTGACGGTGTTGAAAAAATAGTTGAGCAATTGAAAAATGAATTATGATAATGCAATAAAATTATTGACTTCTCAGGGAAAATTTAAAATAAAACTGGGGCTTGAACGAATTTCAAATGTTTTGGAAAAACTCGGGAATCCTCAAGATAAACTTAAGTGTATTCATGTTGCTGGAACTAACGGTAAAGGATCTGTTTGTGCGATTATTGCATCTGTTTTGCAAAACGCAGGTATGAAAGTGGGACTTTACACAAGCCCGCATATTTTTGAATACACCGAACGAATAAAAATTAACGGTGTTGATATTCCAAAAGAAGATTTTGGAAAGTATATTGAAATGGTTTGCACTGAAGATTTGACAGAATTTGAAGTCTTGACGGCTGTTATGTTTAAATATTTTGCAGACAACAATGTCGATGTTGTTGTTTTAGAAACGGGTCTTGGCGGACGGTTTGATGCTACAAATGTTATTAAATCAAATCTTTGTGCAATAATTACTCACATTGATTTGGATCACACGGAACGCCTTGGAAATACAAAATCAAAAATAGCGTTTGAAAAAGCAGGGATAATAAAACCTGATTGCCCTGTATTTACTAGCGAAGGGTATGAGGAAATAAAAGACAAAGCTGATGAATGTAATTCGCTCTTTTCACTTGTAACGCCATTTGAGGATACGGCAAATCTTTCGCTGAAAGGAACTTGCCAGCAGGAAAATTTGTCCTTAGCACTGGCGGCTGTCAGATTTTTATTTCCGCAAATTCCTGAATGTATTATTCAAGATGGGATTTCAAAAGTTAAGCATCCTTGTCGTTTTCAGCTTTGCCGTGAGGACTTGATAATTGATGCTTCGCATAACCCGAACGGTGCTATGGCGCTTAGAGAAAGCTTGGATTTTTATTATCCTGACAGAAAACGTTGTTTTGTTTTTGGATGTCTGCCAAATAAGGATTATAAAAAAATGATGGAAATACTTTTTTCAAAAGGTGATGAAATCTATTTCTATCATTTTAAAAATTCGTGTGAGATTGAACAATTGCAGGAAGTGTGCGAACTGCCGTCAAAAAGATTTGTTTCATTGCAAAAACTACCGCAAGATTGCCTAAAAATTATCTGCGGTTCGTTTTATATGCTTAATGAGATTATTTCTCCTGAGCTAATTCATCAAGAATTGTAGTAACAACTGCGGGCTCAAAGTCTGTGCAGGAGTTCCAAATTAATGTAGCTCTAGGCTCTTTTATTGACGGGCTTGGGTAATCGCTGTTACAGAATCCCTTTAGCATATTTGTAGAGCCGTCAATTTCTGATGTGAAGTGTTTACAGCAGCTGCAAAGTTTTAGAATCATACCGTATTCATTAAGTTTTTGGCGTAATTCCTGTAAAGCATCAATCATTCTCAAATGTCTGCCTGTTATGAATTTTCTGTTTTTATAGATAAATTTAATCTTTGCAAGTCCAGATTCTGATATAAATTCAAGTTTGCAGGGCAATTCTCTGCCAGTATTATTCATTACAAAAGTTTCCACTTCAAGCTTTTCAGTATCTGATGAATTTGTTTCTCTTTGTGCAAGTTTATTTTTTGCAAATCTTACAGGAGGCAGGTTTTTGATAATATGGCACAATGAATAAATCGGATATAAGCATAAAAGAACAATTTCTTTAAATCTTAATTTCGAATTTATCAAGCTTATGCCAAATCCTGCTACTAACATCAAGAATGTTAAAAGTACGATTTTGAAATCTACAAAGAAATAATATCTGTATGAATGTTTAATTACAGCCATATAAACTAATCCGACAAGCCAGATGTTAGGGTTTAATAATGATAGTGTGTGTTCTGCAAATGTAAAATTTTTAGCCCAGATTTGTTTAAAGCAGTTTTTAAATAAATCCAACCTTGCAGAAAGCCTTGGTTTTCTGAACTCATAATTTGCAGTATCAACGTATGTTTGGATGTTTGGGTTATAAATACACGGACATTTGATTTTTGATAAAAGCATACTGTATTTTAATTCTGAATTTATATCTTTAAAATCAACAGCACCAATTTCATCGACTATTTCTTTTTTGATTACAAACACGCCTGAATCTGCAGTTGATGCAAGTCCAAAAAGCGAACGGGCTTTGCGCATAAAATTCATATGATATTTTTGATATGAAGCTTTAATTTTATCAACAATTCCGAGATTATCTGTTAAAATAAGAGTTTCACCGCTGAGCACGCTGTTATTTACAAGAGCTGAATTAATTGTAGTCAAAAAGTTTGCAGGAATGCTTCTATCTGCATCAATAAATACATAAGAATCAATTGTAGTATCTTTTGATAATCTTTCGATAAGCATTGCAACAGCCTGATCTTTTCCAACAGTGCCTACATTTTGGATATTAATTAGATTTACAAATGGTTCACCCAAGAATAGCTTTTCTGAACCATCAGAGCAGTTATCAAGAATTACAAATATGCGAAAATTATTGATAGGATAATCCTGCATTTTTAATTCTCTGACAAGATTTTCAAGTGTAATTTTATTATTTCGTGCATAAATTACAACGGCTAAATTATCTTTTTCGTCATACTGAGCATATCTTTTTTCTATTTTGAACGGTTTATCGTTAAGGTTCCTGATTGCAAGTGCCAGGAAATAGAAAGAGTAAACTGCGACGTAAATATATAAAATATCTAAAATTAATTCCATAATAGTCCTTTCTATAATATTTTATTTGAAAGAACACGAAAAATCCATTACATGTTAATAAATGTAATTTTATGGTATATTTTGAATATGATAGAACTTTTGATTTTATATGTAATTTTAAAGCGTGATTATACAATGTATGCTATACAAAAACGAATTGAGGAAAACTTTGCACCTTTTGCAAAACCGAGTTTTGGAGCTTTAAAACCAGCATTAAGACGTTTAGAGGAAAAAGAATGTTTAACTTCAAGAAAATTGATGTCTGACGGAGGTAAGCTTTCTGTTTATTATGAAATTACAAAAAATGGTGTTGAAGAATTAAAACGCTTAATTCTTGAAGATTTAAGCGATAATCCTGTTCAGTTTCTGTCAAATGCGGGTATAAAATTGTCCTGCGCAGACTGTCTTAATAAAGATGAGCGGACAAGGCTATTCTTTTCTGTAAAATCACGTGCAATGCAGTTTAAAATGTTAGTTCAAAATGTGTTGAATGATGAATACAAATCTGTGAATTTTTATCAAAAAATTATTCTTGACAGTACAATTTGCGAATATGCAAATTTTATTACAATAGTAGAGGGGTTAGAAAAAGATAATGCCGGCAATAGTTAGTGAAGTTCTTGACAATTCAATTGCGCAGGAGTTGGAAATTCAATCAGGTGATGAAATTTTATCAATTGATGATATGAAAATGCAGGATATGATTGATTATAACTTTATGTGTAAATCAGATTTGCTTACAATTGAAATAAAAAAAACAAGTGGAGAAATTGAAGTTATTGAGCTTGAAAAAGACTATGATGAGGATTTGGGTATTGTATTTGAAAGTGCAGTGTTTGACAGAGTAAAACCTTGTCTTAATCATTGCATATTTTGTTTTGTTGACCAACAGCCAAAAGGCTTGCGCGAAACTCTTTATATCAAAGATGATGATTACAGGCTTTCGTATTTGCAGGGAACTTATATTACATTGACAAATCTTAAAGATGAAGATAAAGAGCGAATTAAAAGGATGCGGTTAGGACCTTTTTATGTGTCTGTTCACACAACTAACCCTGATTTGCGTGTTAAAATGCTTCGAAATCCGAATGCAGGCAAGGCTTTAGAAAACTTGAAATGGTTTAGAAAAAATAAAATACCTTTTCACGCTCAAATAGTTTTGTGCCCCGGTTATAATGACGGAGCAGAACTTGAAAGAACCTTGTCTGACCTTGCAGAATTGAAAAACACCGTGCTTTCGGTTGCAATTGTTCCTGTCGGAATAACGCAGTTCCGTGAAGAAGGTTTGAAACAGGTTGATAAAAAGTGCGCGATAGAAACTCTTGATATTGCCTCAAAATATAAACGGGTTTGTTGTTCTGATGAGTTTTTTATTCTTGCTGAACGAGAAATTCCGCCCGCAAAATATTACGGAAACTTCTGTCAGCTTGATGATGGCGTAGGTGCATTGAGAATGCTTGAAGATGACTTTAAATCAAGAGAACTGCCAAAAGCATTGAAAAGACCTTTAAAAATGTCTTTTGCCGCAAGCTATGCTGCAAAAAATACGTTTGAAAAGATTGCAAAAAAATTGAATAAAATAAAAAATCTTACGGTAACAGTGAACCCTGTAAAATCTCTTTACTGGGGGCAGGATATAACAGTTGCAGGGCTTATTACAACCGATGATTTAATAAGAACCGTAAAAGATTTGGATTGTGATATCGTCGTCATCCCGTCTGTTATGCTAAGACCTTATTCTGAGGACTTTCTTGACGGTAAAACTTTGACGTATGTTAAAAAACAGACTGGAAAAGAATTTCAAGTAGTAAAAGATATTTATTCGTTCAAAGAAACTGCAGAGTATCTTTTAGGGTTGAAATTGTCTGAAAAATAATTTATAATTAATATATAAAAAAGGAGTTGGATTTATGGAAAATTCTCATGAAGCATTGTTGAAAACCTTCGGGGGGGGGGCACTCTAAGCAGATTCCCGTTCGTTAAAAATTTGGATGAGACCTGTATGGAACTTCAACCGATATGTTTTGCTTTCACGCTTGCTGAAGTTCTTATTACGCTGGGTATTATAGGTGTTGTTGCTGCTTTAACTATGCCAAATTTGATTGCGAATTATCAGAAGCAATTATGGATAACTCAGTTGAAAAAGCAAATTAATGTAATAAATAATAATTTAATCCGTATAAAAGCTGATGAGGGTGTTGATAATTTATATGATTCTTCGTTTGTAATAGGAAAAACAAATGAAGCATTGGATATTGATTCCAATAAATATAGAGAGTATTTTTCTTTAGCAGTAGCTCCTAAAGGTTCAAAAATACAAAAACTGTTTAATAGTATTGGTGAAGACATAAATGAAATACTTATAACTAATGATGGTGCTTATTTGGTATTTGTACATGGAGACCACCCATATGTTATGTTGGATATAAATGGCGACAAGATGCCTAATAGGGGTGGTAGAGACAGATTTATATTTTATATTTTTAATAAAGGTGTAGAGCATATGTCATTAGATACAGACGAAAATCGCCAAAATTGTATTAATATGGTTAAGGTGACTTCAAGTCCGGATTATTCTCCTGATGAGTTTAATGCTATTCAATTTTCACCTTATGGGGCTGCGAATGTCTGCTTTACTAAGATTATGCATGACGGTTGGCAAATGAATTACTAAAAAAGAGCCGAAAGGCTCTTTTTTAATATCTTTCCAAATATTTATCGATTTCCCATTGCGAAACATATGTTCTGAATGAATCCCATTCTTTTTTCTTCGCTGACAAGAATTCATTAAATATGTGTTCACCAAGCGCAGCTTTTGAAACCAGCGATTTGTCAAAACAATCTATAGCTTCAGCAAGACTTCCTGGGAGAGCATCGATTCTCTGTTTTTTACGTTCTTTTGACGAAAGTTTGTAAATATTGCTTTCAACAGGAGCCGGCGGGTCAATTTTGTTTCTTACACCGTCCAAGCAAGCTTCCAAAATAGCTGCAAATGCCAAATATGGGTTGCAAGCAGGGTCTGGAGAACGAAGTTCTACACGTGTTGCGTTTCCGCGTTTTGCAGGAACTCTTAACAGTGCACTTCTGTTAGCCAATGACCAAGCAAGGTAAACAGGTGCTTCATAACCAGGGACTAAACGCTTAAAGCTGTTTACTGTCGGGTTTAATACGGCTGTAATACTTTTTACGTGTTTCAGCATACCGCCGATTGAATATTTAGCGATATCAGAAAGTTCATATTCTGCTTTTTCATCAAAAAATGCGTTTTTACCGTCTTTGAATAATGAAACATTGCAGTGCATACCAGAACCGTTAATTCCGTAAATCGGTTTTGGCATAAATGTTGCATGTAAATTATGTTTTGCGGCAATTGCCTTAACTGCGATTTTGAATGTTGCAACATTATCGGCAGCGCTTAAAATATCTGTATATCTGAAATCAACTTCATGCTGACCGTCTGCAACTTCGTGGTGAGATGCTTCAATATCAAATCCCATTTCTTGAAGTGTTAAAACAATGTCTGAACGAACATCTTCCCCTAAATCTTCTGGACCTACGTCATAATAACCTGCACGGTCTTGGGTTGTTGTTGTAACATTACCGTCTTTATCTTTGGCAAATAAGAAAAATTCCGCTTCAGGTCCGATGTTCATAGAGAAGCCCATTTTTTCAGCTTCTTTCATAACCCTTTTTAAATTGCATCTTGGACAGCCTTCAAAAGGTGTTCCGTCAGCGTTGTAGATGTCGCAAATTAATCTTGCAGAATTTACGCCGTCTTTTTCTCTCCACGGTAAAAGCTGGAATGAGTTTTTGTCAGGGTGAAAGAACATATCAGATGTTTCAATGCTTCTGAAACCTTTAATAGATGAGCCGTCAAGCATAATTTCGTTATTTAATGCTTTTTCAATATGTTGTGACGGAATTGTCAAATTTTTAACCTGTCCGTTTATATCAACGAATTGAAGTTTAATAAATTTAATATTGTATTCTTCAATAAACCCTTTAATATCTTCTTCCGTAAAATTTCTGTTGTCTAATCTTGTGTGTGTAAATTCTTTCATTTGAACCTCTTTCTTATTTTATTATTAGAATACTTTTTTCTTAAAAGGTCAATACTTTTGCGTGTAAAGATTATATAAGTTTTTTACAAAATGTTAATGTTTTTCTAATAATAAGGTTATTTATCCGATTTTTTAGGGAATAACTGATATATAAGGGAAGATTATAAATTTTAACTTTAAAATAAGGGAAATTTAAAACGCAGATTTACTGTGCATTTCTAAGATTATGTAACGAAATGTAACGAAATAAACAAGATATAGCAATTATATACTCTAGAAATACTTTATATAAATGTAAGCGATACACAAGAGATTAATCAAAGAATTAAATAAACACGAGACATACTATTTACACTACCTACTACACACTAACCTTCTACACACGAGGAATTACGTAAAAGAATTCCGAACTCTATCGAAAGATAGGGTTTTTTTTTTAGTGCGAGCAGAGGCAGGAGAAATACGAAGTATTTCGAACAGATGAGCAATCATAAGCGGAAACCGCGTTTTTCGCTTTGATTGCGAACGGTGCCGTTTAATGCGAGCCCGTAGGCAGGCTGAGCCTGCACGCAACTTTCAATAATTGGGAAATATTATATTAATATATTCTTGATAATTTTCAGGCTCAAAGAATGCAACTGAAAACTCTGCACAATTGCAGCCTAATTGCTGTGCTTCGGGAACTTCAAATGGCGGACCTGCAGGAGTTGTACGTGACGGATTTTTAGGGTTGGAAATAACACCTGTGCTTCTTAAAAGCGTTACAAGAAGTGATTTTCCTTTGACTTCGTATTCTGTTAAGCCCTGTGTAATAATTCCAAAACCTTGTGCTCCAACATATCTCTGCATCGGAGCAAAGTTTGTTTTAACTTCAATTCCGCGCATTTCAGGCAAGTGCTCACGCATATCATAATCAGGGTCAAATTCACGGCGGATAATTGTGTTCATATCTTCAGAATATGTTTCCGCAACAGGCTGTTTAAGGTTAAATTTTACCTGCCATAATTTATTTTTAAGCTTGTTATCCCATTCGATTTTGAAGTTAATTGTCTTGCCAAATTCAACTTGGACATCGAAAAAGCTTGTTTTAATTATGTTATTTTTGAATGAATAAATTTCAGCTTTTTCACCTTCGTCGTCAGCGACAGCTCCAAAGTTATATGTGTCACCATCGTCTTTAAATCTTACAAATTCCATTTCAATATTGTTTATGCGAATTTTGCCGTTTTTTACTTCGAATTTAATATTGCATGGCTCGGCAGGTGCGTATTTTAATGTATAAATATCTGTAAAATCCTCGGTTATAGGGATTTTTTGAGTATCATACAATAAAGAATTTTCTACCCCGAAGTGTTTTGAAATAACTTTATATTCAGGGATTAATTCTTTACTTTGCATTATTGGCGTTTTGAAGTTATGTTCAAGTCTTAATTCTTCAATAATTGAATTTGAGATTTGAATAATTTTTTCATAACGGGTTATATTTTCTCTATGCACCAAATCGGTTGAACATCCGCAAATCCCGTCGTGTGCTTGATTTTTTAGCAGTAATTTATAAGCATATTCAATTACCGCATTATATTTAGAACCATATTTTTGCTGTAATTTGTCTGCTTGTTCAAGCAAATATGTGCATTTTACGTTGTATTGTTTAAGCTTTGTTCTTGCCGAATATGAGCCTTGCAGGATAAATGTTTTGGAATTGTCACGAAGCTCATCGTTCCATTCAAATTGTTTGAAATTATCTTTTACAAGTTCAAAGTACTCAAACGGGTCTGATAGTTTTATTTCGTAACCGTCAAGAAGTTTGTTTACCTGTTTAATTTGCTCTGCAATATCAGGTTCAACTCCGAGATGGTCTGCTCCTATTGGTAAAAGAAGATTATCTCCTGATTTTTCAGCAATTTTATCTAAATTTCCTTTTAACAATTCGGCTTTTTGTTCAATAGGTATTTGTGCAGAAAATATGTCCATAAAATATCCGCGTACCAAGTTAACCGTATTTATTCCGTTAAATGTGAATTCAGATGGAAAATCTCCGCATCCGCGCCATACAACACATTTATCTATACCAAATTTTTGGAAAATCGGCGGAATATTTTTACTGTGTCCAAAAGTATCTGCAAGATAGCCGATAAAGTCATTACAGCCAAATTCGCTTGAGATTTTTAAACCGATTTCAAGGTTTTTTTCAAAAGCTGTTTTATCAGTTAAAAATTCATCAACAAGTGTAAAACAAGGTCCTATAAAAAGTTTTTTTTCTGCGATAAATTTTCGCACCAAAGATTCTTTTTCTGGGCGGATTTCAAGATAATCAAGCAATGCAGAAACCTGACCGTCAAAATAAAACGACGGAATTTTATTATTTTCAAGAAGTTCCAAAACATTATCAAAAACTCTCAAAAGTCTTAGTCTGAAAACTTCAAACTCTCGATACCATTCCCTATCCCAATGTGTGTGTAAATATGCAATAACTTTTTTCATAAATAATAAATAAAAAAGCTCCCCTAAGGGGAGCTTTCAATTTTAACTTATACTAATTCAACAACTTTAGTTGCGTTTCTTGAAGCGATTTCAACAAGGCTTCTTGATGTTGCCATCATTGACAATGTAGAATCCATTTTGTTGATGCAAGAACCGCATCCGATAGCAGAAGCACCTGCTGCAAATGCAAACGGAGCTGTTGTTGGATTGATTGCTGTAGCTGTCATTATCGGCAAATCAATGTTTCTTGAAAGTTCAATTGTGTTAGAAAGTGTCAATTCTGCTCTTTCCATTAAACCTCTTACGCCGTCAGCTTGTGAATCTAATGAATAATGACCTTCAGTTTGGATTAAATCAATACCCATAGTTTCTAATTTTCTAGCTAATTCAATTTGTTCAGCGATAGCCAATTCACCAGGAATTGTAACTGAGAAGAATGTTCTCATATCGCCTAACATATCGATAGTTTCTTTAACTAAAGAAATAACTTCTTCAGCAGAGAAAGACATTCCTTTTTTGTAAAGAACATCAAAGTTGCCGAGTTCAATAGCGTCAGCACCCAATTCAACTGCTTTAACCAATTCAGAAGGAACAATTGAAGATACGAAAATAGGCATATCTGTCATTTCTCTAATTTCTGAAATAATTTCAGGTCTTGCGCAGATATCTACTGCTGATGCTCCTGTTTGTTCAGCTGAAGTTACTACTTTTTTAATGTTTTCGATATCAAAGTTATCAATACCTGCGATAACCTTTACAGCTCTTTTTTCAGTTAAATGTTGTCTGAATAAATCAATTCTGCTCATAATAATTTCCTTTCATATTAACAAGTTTTTTTCTGAATTATACATTAAAATTGTAATAATTACAATAACTAATCCTAAAAATTTTTTTAAGGGTAATGAATAAAGTTTAAATTAAAGCATAATTATAATATGATGAAAAGATTAATACTGATATTTACATATATATTAATGATGATAATGCCTGTGTCAGCCCACAATTACAGTGCTGATGAGATGGTTAATATAAGCGTTTACGAAAAAATTAATCCTGCAATTGTTGCGATTGATGCAAATTTATCGGACGGATTTTCGGCGGGAACGGGCTGTGTTGTGCGCGGCGACGGTGTAATTTTAACAGGCTCTCATGTTATTGAGGGAGCGAAAGATATTGATGTTACAACATACAACGGAAAAGTCTATAAGGCTTCAGTACTTGCAAAGATGGGTAAAAATAAAGACCTTGCCTTGTTAAAAATTAATCCGAAACAGCAGTTAAGGACGATTTCATTTGGAGATTCAGAGCAGGTAAAAGTCGGACAGAAAGTCCTTGCGATAGGAAATCCTTTCGGCTTTGCGGGAACTTTGACATCAGGAATAGTTTCTCGTATTGATTATGCAAAAGGCAGAATTCAAACTGATGCGGCAATAAATCCAGGTTGTTCAGGCGGGCCTTTGTTGAATTCGCAGGGGCAGGTAATAGGAATTTCACAATCAATTTATAATCCTGATAATAATATTTCAAATATTGGCATAGGTTTTGCTATACCTGTAAATGAAGCTAAGAGATTTATACAAACAGCAAATCTTGACAAAAGCCGCTTTGCATCTAAGTGAATTTCATGTTATAAATAAACCATGATAGAATTTTTGGGACAGTGTGTTCAAAATCTGGTAAAGAGTGTCAAATATGTGACTAAGGTGCGTTTTTCATCTGTGCTCGCACAGGCGGCAGCGATAAGTTATGATTCATTACCTATTTCGCTTATTATCGCGTTTATTGCATCTGCGGTCATTGCAATACAGGTTTCAAAACAATTTTTAATGAGTGGTGCGGAAAGCTATATCGGCGGAACAATCGCTGTAGTCATGATTAGAGAGATTGCTCCCGGGTTTGTTGCACTTGCTATTGGTGCTCGCGCAGGGACGGCAATTTCAGCTGAAATTGCCAATATGCAGGTAACGTCTCAGGTTGATGCTATAAAGACTTTAAAGGTTGATCCTGTCGGATTTTATTTTGCACCGAGGTTGATTGCGTCTGCAATTACTGTTCCTATGGTTGTATTGCTTGCGGAACTTGTTGGTATTGCAGGCGGAATGCTTGTTTCGCAGGCTACAATAGACTTACATCCTGCAAGATATATGAATTCAGCATGGCTTTGGATTTCTACACGCGACATTTATATAAGCCTTTTAAAAGCCTCAATTTTTGGTGCATTAATTGCACTTGTATGTGCAACTCAGGGATATAACACACATGGTGGTGCTAAAGAAGTTGGTACTTCAACTACAAAAGCGGCAATTCTTTCAACTGTATATATGCTTATTGCAGACTTTTTGATTAATTTGGTATTTTATATTTTGTAATATTTGGGCAAATTTTTTAGATTTTAGACTTTATACAATATATGGTAGTTAGTATTAATAAAGTTGCATCATCTATAATGTCTCAACCTCGTTCTATTTCTCATGTAGCTGAGCCTGTTGTATCTGTTCCCAAAACTTTGACAGAAATTGATGCATTGAATTTTAGAACATATATTCACGCAAAAACCTTTGATTTTAAAGCTACTCAAGAAGAATTAAATGCTTTATTTAAATTTGATGGTGATGAATTTTTTGTAAAAACTTATGACTTTTTTATTAAAAAACTTGGGATTTCTGAAAACTTAAAACCGCCTGTAATCAATCAGCCTGCACATCAATCTGTTGGAATGACTTATGATTTTTGTCAAAATTTGATTACCAGAAATCCAAATTCTCTAGAACAAGGTAAAAATGCCATTTTTGGACAAATTCGTCATGAACTTCAACACTTTATCCAAAATATGAATATATTGCGTACCGAAAATATTGGCGAGGAAGCAGTAGATTTTTATTCGGAACTTATTGCTAATCAAAAGATTATGAATACTGATTATATGGTGAAAAATATTCCTTTGGAACAGGTTGATGAAACTGTGCAAAGTAATTTTAAAATATTAAAAGATTTGTTAAAAAATAATCCTAATGGTTATGAAAACGAATTAAAAGCAGGTAAAAAACTAATAGCTGATGATATGAAGATACAGCTTCAAACTTTTAGAAATCTTGTAGTTCAAGAAATGGGATTAATTAAAGCTGATACTAAATCTGCTAAGCGTTCAGAAAAAATGCTTGGAGAAATGTTGAAAGAAAAAGGCTATTGGAAAGATGACGGTTCAATGCATTTGGGCAGATATTCATTTGATATCAGAGAAAACGATGCAATGCTTGCACAAGGTATTGCGCAGTTAAAACTATTACCACCTGAGCAGAAATATTGTTATGTTCAGTTAATAAAGCAACAGCAAGGAGCATTTGAACAGCTTTCTAAAAATGATTCTAACAACAAAGAAGTGGCTGAGTTGCTGGAAACCACAGAAGAAATGTATAAAAAATTCAATTTGAAAGAATTGATAAGTTATCTGTTTGATTAAGCTAAATACTTTTGAACAGTTTCTTTTGAGAAAACTTCGATGCTGTCTTGGGAATGGATAAATACAAGACATGAAATTATTGATTTTAAAGTTTCAAAGTCAGAAAATGAAAGTTTGTAACGTAAATCTTCCATATTGTTTGCAAGAAACTCCATGATAATTGTTTTGTTTTCAAACACAAGACTTGAAAAATAATCAAAAGATTCTTTGGTCTTAATTCCCTCAAGATAAATAATATCAGGTGATTGGAACTCAATAAAACGTGACGCTTTATCCATATTAAAGCCGACATTTTCATTCAATTCGCACTGGTGCACATCTTTCAGATTGTATTTTGCAATACTTTCTAATGTCATTATGTTTTTGTTTTTAGATGCACTTTCTAGCAGAAGCGAATAAATTATGTGGGTTTTTCCGCTCAATGGCGAGCCGCATACGATAATTATTCCAGGGTTGTTTAATGCGGTTTTAATCACGTTTAAATTATTTTCAGATTTAATAATTTGATTCAATTGTCTTGGCGGTTTGTAAATTTTTAGGAAAATTCTCTCGCCCATAATTGTCGGGAATGTCGAAATACTTGCGATAATATTGATATCATCAACTTTAAAATTTAGTTTTCCAAGCTGCGGGACTTCGCTTACTGATGCATCAAGTTCTGCAAGGTTTTTAACTTTTGCAACGAAGGATGAAGTAAACGTCTGTGGAATATTTCCTTTGTTTAGAATCTCTCCGTTTTTTTTGAA
This sequence comes from uncultured bacterium, assembly GCA_948964545.1. Taxonomy (GTDB): domain Bacteria; phylum Cyanobacteriota; class Vampirovibrionia; order Gastranaerophilales; family Gastranaerophilaceae; genus Stercorousia. The sequence continues at coordinate 278,670 of CAREDV010000002.1, forward strand.
GTTTACTGCAAAACCGTTATCTTCATGTTGGAAAGTAACCTCATGAACTTTTTCTAAAATAGCTTGTTTTAAAATAGCACGTATAATTTTTTGAATATGGTTATCTGACAAATCTTCGTTGTGAAGTTCGTCGCGCCAGTCGTAATCGGTGCCGTTTTCTGTATAAATTTCGCCGACAATCTCATCTTCTTTGTAATATTCGTTTATTTTATTAAGAATACTTTTTTCTGAAGATATAACTGGCTCTATTGAGCATTCTGCGGTTTCTATTACTTTATCAATAGCAAAAAGGTCTAGAGGGTCTGCCATTGCAACCGTAAGTGTTTCTTCAATTTTAAATATCGGAATAATTCTGTATTTTTTAGCATCTGCAAGGCTGATGTATTTCAGACATTTAGGGTCTAGTGTATAATCGTCAAGGTTAACGTATGGAATATGCAGTTTAGCTTCCAGAAATTTTAAAATATCGTCTTCCGAGAGCACTCCAGAATTAATCAAAGCCTGTCCGATGTTAATATTTTGTGCGTTAGCAATTTCCTGAGCCTGTTCAATTGTTTCGTATGGAACAAGCCCTGCTCTGACAAGGTCGTATTTAAGTTTTTCAAGTGTTTTATTTGTAACCGTTGTTTCCATAATTATTTAAGATATTTTTCTACTGTCTTTACTACTTCATCTAGTTCAAAAGGTTTTGTAATATATTCATCAGCACCTGTTTCTTCGCCGATAAGTTTATCTTCTTCCTGCGAGCGTGCTGTAACCATTAAAATGGGAATATTTTTATATTTAGCATCATATTTAAGAAGTCTGCTGATTTTATATCCGTTAATTTTTGGCATCATAACATCAAGTATAATTAAATCAGGAACGATTTCTTTAGCAAGTCTTAGGCCATCTTCGCCGTTATAGGCACAATAGCAGGTAAAATCAGCAGTTTCAAGCACAAATTTCAAACTTTCTACAATATCCTGTTCGTCATCAACAATAAGAATTTTTTTCATATCTTCCCTTTTTCAACCTCTGCGAAGGTTCTTGTATTATTTTATTTATTCCAATATATCCTCTAATGTCATTATAGCATATTCTCAAACTTCTTGTATTTTGTTAAAATTTGTTAATTAAATATTAAAAATTTTTATTCAGCGCTATTAAATAGATTATTAGCTGAAATATGAAAGGAAATATAAATATGGCATTTATTAATAAAATAGTCGGGGGAGGGGCACAATTAGCAGAAAAGGTTAAGCCTTCATTTAGATTTGGGGCTTGGCAGCAAATGGGTGCTTTTACTAGAGAACCTGATACCAGAACAACAGAACAATTACTTGCAAATATTGATTATTTTGCTGAAAAATTACCTGAAGTTGCTCAGTTTAAAAAAGAATTAAAAACAATGAAGCCGCAGCATTTGGGTTTGGTTTCTGATATTTGTGAGTTAGGTGCAAGAATGGATATGCTTAATACTAATATTAATATTAGAAAACCTGCATCAAATGGTAAAAGTTTATTAGCATTTTTAATGGAAAAATTACCAAAAGCTTCGAAAGAGAATCCTGAGATGCTGAATTTAGCACAAGAAGTTATTAATCAAACAGATACGACAGCTTCTAAATATTTCTTAGGCAGTTTTGCAGGAGTATTTGAACATCCTGAAGCAGGCAGACATTTAGCTGCAACAAAACCGTTAGTAAAGGATATTGCTCAAGCAACTTTACGTGGCGGCTATACAATGGATTATTCAAAAGAACAAAAATTTGTGAATGTTTTAAGTTCCTATGTTAATCCGTCAGTAAACCCCGAAAAAATTGAAATTGTAAATGAAACTCTCAGAACTGTTGATAGATTACCTGAAAGTGTAAATCTTTCTTGTGCTGTTGACGGTACAGCAATTCTTAACAGCAAAACTCCTGTTGGACAAATGAGAGAAAATCTTGAAACATTCTCGCAGATTGCAGAGGGGTTGTCGCAAAAAACGCAAGAAATAAATCTTTCAGATTTCGTTATTCGTAACGTTAATTTAGACTAACGGGATAACAAAATAGAATTTAGAACCTTTATTAAGTTCGCTGTCACACCAAATTGCGCCATTGTGGGCTTCTAATAATTGTTTGGCAATTGGCAGTCCTAAGCCTGTACCGCCAGCTTTACGTGACAGTGAATTTTCTATTTGTGCAAATTTATCAAATGCACGGAGTAAATCTTTTGTATCAATACCTATTCCCTCATCAGCAACACACACCTGAATGTAGTCGCCTGACAGATTTTTAATTTCAGGTTTAAAGATTTCATTAATTTCAATATCATCAGCATTGACAAGTTTCGATGAAATCGTAATAGTCTTACCTTCTGATGTGAATTTAATTGCGTTAGATACAAGGTTTGTCAGAACCTGTTCAATTCTTTGTGCATCAAATTTGGTTTCGGGCAGATTTTCAGTTTCCTGTGTTATAAGGTTTAAGCCTTTAGATTTTGCAACTTCAGCCAGAGTATTTTTTACATATCCAATTACCGTATTAATATTTGCAGGAGCAAAGTTGAAATCCATTTTTCCCGCTTCAATTTTTGACAAATCAAGTAGGTCATTAATAATTCCAGAGAGCCTTTGAACATTTCTCATTGCCATTGATAAGAATTTTTCGGCAGATTGGGTAACTTCTCCACATCTTCCGCTTCTTAAAATATCCAGCGAATTTTTTATAGAAGTAAGAGGTGTTCTCAATTCGTGTGAAACTATTGAAATAAATTCAGATTTCAGGCGTTCAAGTTTTTCTAGTTTTGCGTTTGTTTCAATCAATTCTTGATATAATGTTGCGCTTTTTAAGGGCAGAGCTACCTGCTGGGCGATTGTTTGAAAACAGGTTGAATCTTCAGGGGTAAAAGAATGTTCTTTAAAAATTTCAATAAATCCAAAATTTGTATCGCCGAGTGAAATTTTTGCAAACATATTATCATATTGAAATAATGTAAACGTAAATCTGTTAGCAGGGTATTTCACTTGTTTTATAACTTTCAGGTTATCAATATCAAGGTTTTTTCCCTCAAAAACAGAATTAAAATTTAATACACATCTGAATTTAAGTGCTGATATAAGTTCATCTGAAAGTTCATAAAGTGAATTTAATATAAGAACAGGTTTATCTGCGCATAAAGAAAGTGTGCTTGTCAAAGAAAAACTAAGAGCTTTATCCATTCCCTCAATCATATATTGGATTAATTTGTCTTTGTCTAGAGTTCCTGCAAATTTGGAACTTGTATCATACAATGCATTTAGACGATATAAACTGTCTGCTAGATCTTTATTTGAACTTGAAAGCATTTCTAAGGCATTTTTCATTCTGATGTTTACATTAACTGTTGATACAATTAAATTTTCAGGCATGTCTGGAGTTATAAATGCATTTGCATATTTTACCAGTTCCTTATCTGCTTTTTCATTTACAAGAAATATGATTATTGTATTTTCGCAATTTTGTTTAATTGTTTTGTTTATATCTTTAATATTTTTGATTTCTGTATCCAGAAAAATAATATCTGGAATATTAGCGTTTATGGTATCAATAAGCAATGAGCCATCTGTAAGGCAGTTAAAATCATACAAATTTTTATCAAAGATACTTTTAAATTTGTCGATATGAATATCATTTTCTGATATAAATAAAATCTTAATCATACTATAATTTTAACAGGATTAAGTTTTAGGGCAAATTGTTAAATATCGTTAAATATTACAGAATGTTAACTAAAAATGTTTTGTAAAGTAATGTAAATATAGGATATGGAAAGTGTAAACTACAGGTATAATCGCTCATAGCATAGCATAGCATAGCATAGCATAGCATAGCCAAATTATCGATAAAGTTTTATACAAAGTTGCCGATATACAAATTATCGGATAAAAAAGGAACAACTTTATGGGAATGGCAGCATCACAAGCGAGATTACTAAGTATTACCAGTCGTTTGACTAATAATGAATTTCGTTCGCAGACAATTACTAATTCAAAATTGCGTCTTGCTGAAAAATCTCAAGAAGCAAGTGCTGAATATATGGAAGCATTGAATTCTGAAAAGCTTGTTTATGGTGTTTACAATGATAATGGCGGTAAAACATATACACCTTTGACTGCTAACACTATTTTAAGTTACGCTGATTTGAAAAATCAATATTCAATTGTAGATGCAACAGGAAAAATATTATTAAACAGTTCTGATATTAAAAAGTATCAAACTTCTGTTGATATGGCTGATTTTTTGTATAAATGCGGTATAAATAAAGTGGATAATCCAAAATATGCTGAAAAATTAAAAGATATATTCGGTGAAAGCTATGAAGAATTATTTGATGCAGATAATTTTGACATTAATTCTGATGCTGAATTAAATAAGTGGCCAGATAATTTGCAGGCAATTACAAATTCTGGAATTTCAACTTTAAAGGATTTGCTTAATTTGTCTAATGAAGAACTGTTAGCACGTGATGTTTTAAACAATGACATAAAAGTTATTGTTAATAATTGGAATTCCAGTATTAGTGAAGATATTATGTCACTTTATACTTCCAAAAAACTTGATATGTCGGATTTGGGAATTTATGTTGAAACTCTTTTAAATTATCCATCTGCGGCATTTCCGAATCCTGATGATGATATTTATTTTGATAAATCAGGTAACAGTGAACTTGCGAATAAATATGACATAGCTACTAAAAAATGTTACAATAATGCGCATCCGCCATACAGTGGAGATGGTCAAGGCTGTTTCTTACACGTTCTTGCCCACCTGTTATTATCTTCTGAGGGAGCTTTTCTTGACGGTACCCAGAACTATTCCGCTTCTACAACAACTGGAAAGTCATTTAATGTGGATTATAATTATATCAGTAGATCTGCTATATACAACAACAATCAGACAGCAAGCCTTGTAGAAGTTTCTAATGAAATTAATAAGGTGGATGAAAACGGTGCACCAGTTTATAAAGCCCCAAAAGATAAATATGATACAACAACTATTTCTTCATCAGAGAAGGATAAATTATTAAGCAATTATAAATGGGTTGATGGTGAAAAAGTCTTAAAGTCCTGGACAGAACGAGTATGTGATTTGTTTTATGCATCTCAAAATCGTGAAGCATTAGGTATTAATTATACCAGTGAATTGCTGCCTTATCTTGATAAATTTCAAACAGATATGGCTAATGAATTGTCAAACGACTTTAATGAAGGCCGCTATAATAAAGATGTTGAAGTTTGGCGCAATGGAATTAAAAAATGGATAAATAATATTGAAAAAGCTGCGAAAAATTTTAGCGAAGAATTGAAAAAAGTTCCTGTAAGAAAAATCCCTGATGAAAAAGATGCTAAATATCAATGGTATGTTAATCTTTGGTATAGAATGGGCAGTACTGATGAAAACACAAAAGGCAACGGCACTGCTTATAAAGAAATAGAACAAAATTTACTTAACAATGCAGAATGGCTGCAATTCTGTTTTGAACACGGAATTTTAACTCTTGAACAGGCAGAGTTTACAGAAAAAGGTTCAGATTTATACCCTAATATGGGTGCTTATGACTGGGTTTCTAAACCTTACAAAAATGCAAGTGATTTTGTTGTAGAACAAGACGATATTAAAATTGCCATTGCAGAAACAAAATATAAAAGACAAATCACCGAAATTGAAAATAAAGATAAAAAATATGATCAGGATTTAAAAAAGCTTGATACTGAACATACTGCACTTCAGACCGAATATGATTCTTTAAAAGAAGTTATAAGTAAAAATACTGACCGCTCATTTAAAGCATTTTCATGATTTTTTCTTACGCGCATTGTTGTTTTTGCCGTTATTACGTTTCGGAGCATTTGGCAGTGTGTAAGATGTTTGTACACGTTTAACGCTGTATACATCAGGAATTGCCTGAATACTTAAAATAACTTTTTTCAAAGTATCAATATTATCAAGCTCAATGCCGAGTTCTATAATTCCGATTTTTCCGCTTTTTGATTTTACGTTTGCATAAGTAATGTTTGTATTGTTATCGGAAACAGCTGCAATAATATCTTTCAACAGTCCCATTTTTTCTGCTGTTTCAACGCGTATTGTAGTATTGTATGTTTTGTTTACATTATCACCAGACCAGCGAATGTCCATTAATCTTTCAGGTTCTACATGTTCTAGTGTCTGGCAGTCCATTCTATGTACAGTTACACCTTTAGAACGTGTTACAACACCAACAATCGGTTCTCCTGGTAGTGGTGAACAGCATTTTGCAATTGAATATAAAAGTCCTTCCAGACCAATAATATCTTTTTCCGATTTTTTTCTTGCAGTTCCATGGAATTCTGGAGTTTTAGGAGGTTCAGGTTTTTTCAATTTATTAATAATTTTATTTAATGTTGTTTCTCCATATCCAAGTGCAGCAAATAAATCATCAGCTGAAAGATAATTCATTTGTTTGGCAATTTTGTCAAAAGCGCCAGTTTTAAAATGCTCGTCAAAAACAGCCTTTGTAAGTTCATGTTCAAGGTTTGATCTGCCGACTTCAATATGTTCTTCGCGGTTGTTTTTCTTAAACCATTGTTTAATCTTTGATGAAGCTTGTTTTGTAACTACAAAATTTAACCAATCAAGACGCGGAGCTGGTGTTTTTGAAGTTAAAATTTCTACAATGTCTCCATTATGAAGTTTTGTATCAAGCTGGGCTATTCTGCCATTTACAAGTGCTCCAACTGTCTTATTTCCAACTTCAGAGTGGATTCTGTATGCGAAATCGACAGGAGTCGCATTAACAGGCAGGTCAACAACATCGCCGTTTGGTGTAAATGCAAAAACTTGGTCGGAGAAAAGGTCGATTTTTACTGAATTTACATAATCTTCAGCAGATGTAACATCTTTATTGTATTCGACAAGCTTTCTCATCCAGGAAAATTGCATGTCTGTCGGGTTATTAGCCTTTTGCGACCCTTTTTCTTTATATCTCCAGTGTGCAGCAACCCCGTATTCTGCAATGTCATGCATTTCCCACGTTCTTATTTGAACTTCCAGCGGTTTTGAGCGCGGACCGATAACTGAAGTGTGAAGCGATTGATAACCATTACCTTTTGGCATTGCTATATAGTCTTTAAATCGCCCAGGAATTGGTTTAAACTGTGAGTGTATAAGCCCTAATACCTCGTAGCATTCTTTTTCGCTGTCAACTATTACACGGACAGCAGTGATATCATAAAGGTCATGGAATGCTATATTCAGTCGTTTCATTTTGCTGTAAATACTGTAATAATGTTTTGCACGTCCTGTAATTTGTGCGTTAATCCCGCTTTTTTGAACATCTTGAGATATTTTTTCTATAAGAAGTTTTACTGTAGCTTCACGTTCTATTTTTTTCTGCGCCACTAATTGAGCGATTTCAAAATACTTATCAGGTTCTAAATAGCGTAGTGATAAATCTTCTAACTCAGCCTTAATTCTTCCAATACCAAGTCTGTTTGCAAGAGGTGCAAAAATATCAAGTGTTTCTTTTGCAATTTTTTGCTGTTTATTAGAAGCCATAAAATTAAGAGTACGCATATTATGCAATCTATCAGCAAGTTTTAAAAAAACAATTCTTATGTCATTTGCCATTGCTATAAATAAACGTCTGAAATTTTCAGCCTGACGTTCTTCTTTTGATTTAAACTGTAATTTGCCAAGTTTTGTAACCCCTTGGACAAGTGTTAAAACATCTTTACCAAACAACTTTTCAATTTCAGCGGGCTGGGTATCAGTATCTTCTAAAATGTCATGCAAAAAAGCCGCCATTAATGTATGGCTGTCAACTTTTAAGCCTGTAAGAATTTTGGCAACTTCAACAGGGTGAATAATATAAGGCTCTTCAGAAATCCTATACTGTCCCTCATGTAAACGTTTGGCAAAGAGATAGGCTTTTTCTATTTCTGCAACTTCTTCTGGGTCACGGTTTTGTGCTATAAGTTCATTTTTAATATCTTCAAAAAGTGGTTTTTCTATCATGATATAATTATCATACAGTTTTTTTTGAAATTTTCAAGTATGTAAAGGATAAATAATGCTGAAAGAAACAAAAGACGGAATAATATTGACATTGAGAATCTCTCCTAATGCATCTAAAAATGAAATTATTAAAGAGGAAACAGGTTTAAAAGTTAAAATTACAGCACAGCCGATTGACGGAAAGGCAAATAAGGCACTTATTGAATTTTTGTCCAAACAATTTAAAATTCCAAAATCATATTTTGAAATTATCCGAGGTGAAACAGCTAAGGATAAAACTATTTTGATAAAAAATACTGATATTGATTATTTGTTAAATATTGTAAACTAAACCGCAAAAATTTTTGTTTACAGTATTTTGTACTTAGGAAAGGAATTTATTATGGAAGTAAGAAACAATTCAAATATGTCATTTCAGGCAAGAGTGCCAAAGGTAGCTCGAGATGTATTAAAAAATGAAGCTATAAATTATGGCGGAAAAACAATGAGAGCTCTGAGAAATAAAATAAGTGAAGTTAGTACCTGGGGCAGCAGAGATTCTGTAATTGACTTAAGTTATTTTGACAGAGCAAACGGAACTATAAGTTTTGCGGAACCTTTTGATTTGGTATTATCAAATCCAAGTGCAAAATTAGCTGATGAAGTAGTTTTATCGGCAGGTAAAAAATCTGTGTTTCAAAATTTTATGGCGTTAACAGAAAATGATATTGTTTCTGCAGAACGCGAACTTAACGCAAATACAGCTCCAAAATCAGTGGATTTATTTGTGTAGTTGAATTTTTTAAAATTTATGGTAGCATAACAATATGACTTGGAAAATTATATTAAAACTTCATCATCAACATCATCATAGAAACCCTGAGGGACTATGAAGATTTGATTTTGGTTTAATTCAATTCTTATAACAAAATAGTCTTTCAGGGAGTTTGAGGGACTATTTTTGTTAATAAAAGAATTGGAGAATAATAAAATGACATTTGTAAACATAATTTCAGCTATTGGTAATAATAGCAGTGTATACCCCCTAATAGTACGTGACTGCGGAATTGAAGTTCCGACAAAAATTGCTCTTACTTACAATCAGAATAAGAAAGAGTCAAAAGAGATTGCATATTTGGCTGCGCGCGAAAGATTTTTGGATGAATACGCAACTTCAGCTGTCTGGCTTGGCGGTATTCCGCTTGTAGGATGGGCTTGCAACAAATTTATCAAGAAAAAAGGTTTTAATCCAAATGTCAACTTAAAACTCTTTAAAGAAGAAGCAGGGGTTCAGGGAATTGATTATAATATTAAGAAATTTGCTAAATCTGCACCTGATGCTGTAAAAGACCTTCTCAAAGCAAAACAAAATAAAAAATTGTATGAAAAACTTCTTGCAGGAAAATTTATAGCCTCTACCTCTATTCCTATCTTATTTATGGGATTTATTCTTCCTAAAATGGTATTTGCATCATCAGCAAAGAAAATTGAACAGCAGCGTAAAAAAGAACAGCAGATTTCAAATATGAATTTTGTTCAAAAGGATAAGTTCATAAGTTTTACAGGCGGCAGCTGGATTCCGAAAATTGCAAACTTTTCTGCGCAGGATAAAATGGCTGTAACAGACGGCGGATACGCAATAGGACGTGTTGTAACAGCCCGTAACAAAAATGAAACTTACGATATTGCTTTCAAAATGGCAGGTATGATGTTTTTAAACTTTGTTGCACCACACTGGATTGAAAAAGGCTTAAATAAGCTTACAGGTGTTGAACTTGATCCTGTTATTCTCGCTGATAAAAACTTTGCTTCACAGATTAAAGAAAACACATTGAAACTTCCAAAATCTAGTAATGCAAAAGATTTGCTTGAATTTATAGATAATGTAAAAAATAAAGATACTTTGTTTATGAAATATGCTAAAAAATTCGGTAAGATTACAATGCTTGATAATGGTGTAAGAGATCCAAGAGCTTATGTTGATATTAAAAACCTTGCGAAATTTCGTAATGATTTGGAAAGTTTTGCAGAAAAAGCAAAAAGAGGCGGAGAAAAACTCTTTAAAAAAGCACGAGCTGCGAAATCGGCAAATATCTTAACAAACATTGCATTAAGCAGTTTTCTGCTTGCATATGCTCTGCCAAAAGCGCAATTTGCATTCAGAAAATTTATTACAGGTTCAGACTTAGAACCTGGTTTAGCACCTGTAAAGAAAGATGTTTAGATATCAAATAATCTGTGAAGTCTGTTTTGAATATCTTCTTCTTCCAAATCTTGTGTAATTTTGTTTAAATCGATTGCCATTTGATAGTAATGTGCTGCATCGTTTGTAAAATCCATTGCCTGAGATGCTCTGCCTGCGTTAAAGTATGCAAGAGTATAGCTAGGATTTATTTCTACTGCTGATTCAAAGTATTCTAAAGCTTGTTCAGCATCGCCAAGTCCATCGAGATATAATATACCCAAATTATTGTGAGCATATTCATTTTCTGGATTTAAATCAATTGATTTGTGGAATGAAACCAGTGCTTCTTCAAGGTAATCTTTTTCCCAAAGTGCAATTCCAGCTTTTGAATAACCCCTGTAATCTTCAGGGTTAAGCATGATTGCATCGCAATATGTTCTAATAGCGTTATCAAGATCATAAGACGCCATATATGTATCACCAAGTGCAAGATATAAATCATAATTATTTGGATCTAAGATAATTCCTGCTTGATATGTGGAAATTCCTGCCTCAATATTGCCTTTAACTTCAGCATAAATAGAGCCTAAAGCCTGGCATACAATAGATGTCCATTCTTTATCAGGGTTGATAGAAATTGCCTTTTGATAATGTTCGATTGCATCATCATAGAGTTCAGCTTTTGAATATGCATATGCTAGTGAATTATTATAGAACGGATTTTCGCTATCATTGTCTACAGCAAGTTTAAATGCGCTTATTGAATTAATTTTGTCCTCTTTTTGTAAATACAAATGACCAAGTTCATAATAAATCTGTGCATTATCTATACCAAATTGAAGTAATTTTTCATAGCAATCGATTGTATCGTCTGTGTTTTCAGGGAAATATGTCTGCAAAACAGTTGCAAGTTTAATTAAAACTTCTCTATTTTGCGGGTTTTGTTCCAAAACTTTTCTGTAGCAATCTACGGTTAAATCAAGTTCTTTATTTTTTAAGGCTAAATCGCCCATTTTATTATAGAATATTTCGCCATGGTTAGTAGCCATTACAGCTTGTTTATACACATTTTCTGCGGATTGGTTCAGCTTAATTTTTTCAAGGAATTTTCCGACAGTGTTGTAAGTGAATACGGAAAAATCATCTGACATGTTTTTGTAAAACATTTTCATAGATGGCTTGTCCCATGCAAGCATGATGCTTCCTGAAACAAAATAGTATAAAAAGTTAAGATAATCGCTTGCTGTGCCGTTTTTGGAGTTAATTTTCTGCAAAATAGATTGGGATAAAATCAAACGGGGACGTGCGGATTTTAATTTTCCCATTTTAATTGCTGACTTAAATTCCTGTTCTGCGGATTGGAAATCCTGAGCAAGTTTCATGAAAAATCCTGTATAAAGGTGAGCATTGATGTTTTGCGGAGCGAGTGATACTGCAGTTTTACACTGTTCAATAGCTGTATCAAGACTTATTTGTCCCTGCTCCCACATTAAAGTTGCAAGACGATAATATGCCTCGGGCATTGCGGGGTCGTATTTTACAGCATCGATATAGTGTTCGATTGCCTCTTGCAAGTCGCTATTTTGCAGGCGAACTAGATATTTTTCGTGAGCCTCTCTTGCTTTTTCTAAGGCTTCGCGGGCTTTTTCAGGGTTCGACGCCTGTATCGGCTGTAATAACATTTGTTCTGACATCAGTGAGCTCCAATAAGATGTATATTCTCTATAAATTTTATTTCGACACTAATAATTCTAGTCTTTACAAAATTTAATTAATATCATCCAAGTGGAGTATAAATTTATTCGACAGAAAATGAATAAACAATTTCTCTGTTGTATTCCTCACCTGCTTTTAAAATGCCTTTTTCTTTGAAGCTCTCTGTATTTATGGCATTCGGGTAAAATTGTGGTTCAACGCAGAAGGATGAACGTTTTTCATATCTGCTTCCGCTTTTCCCTGCTGGCTGGGCAGATTTTCCTAAATGATTTGCTGTGTAGAATTGAAATCCGGGGAGATTTGTTAAAACTTTCAAGTTTATTCCTGTTTTTTCTGATTTCACATCTGCCGCTTCAACGAGATTTTTGCCGTCGTAATTATCTATACAGTAGTTCTGGTCAAATCCGCCGCCTATTTTAATCTGGTCATGGTCAGAATTTGTTACATCAGCTATTTTTTTAGGTGTTCTGAAATCAAACGGAGTGCCTTTCACGTCAAGGATTTCTCCTGTCGGAACTGCAATTTCACTGTTTTTTGTGAATTTTGATGAGTTCGGCAGGGTTACAATATGGTCTAACACAGAGTTTTCTGACGTGTTTTCTGCCCCGTCAAGGTTAAAATATGTGTGGTTTGTAAGGTTTACGATTGTATCCTTGTCGGTTTTTGCGTTGTATAAAATATGCAGTTTGTTATCATTGTCAAATTTATATGTAACGCTCATTTCAACGTTTGCAGGGTAGCCGTTTTCCATATCTTTTTTAAGATAAGTGAATTTGATACCGTCTTTTAGTTGTTCTGCTTTCCAGTTTTTAACATCTAACCCTTGCGAGCCGCCGTGAGAATGCGTTTTGCCGTTATCTTTGTTACATTCTAGCGTATATTCGGTTTCTCCGAGTTTAAATCTTCCGCCGCTGATTTTGTTTGCGTAAGGTCCGATTGTTCCGCCTGCGTGCCCGACCGGTGCTGTTTCGTAAGGTGTTACGTTATCATAGCCTTGGGTTACGTCAACGATTTTTCCGTTTTTGTCAGGAACTTTTATTGATGTAATTGTTGCGCCGAAAGTTGATAAGTCAACGCTTGCACCGTTTTTGTTTGTAATTGTATAAAGCTGAGTTTTTTCGCCGTTTTTCAGCGTGCCGAAATCTTTTTTACTGATTTTAATCTCAGGAATGGTTTTTACATAGGTATCCTGTATCGGCTGATTGTTAATAAATGATTGGTGCACAACTTTATGTGAAATGTTGTTATTGTTGTTAAACCAGAAATGCGGATTAAAATCTATCGGCATACATATCTCCTTTTTCTTTTATTATAACAGGAAAATTTTTTTGTAATATAATACTGATATGAATTATCTGAATAACGAATATGACATAATAGTAGTTGGTGCTGGGCACGCGGGATGCGAAGCCGCTATTTCCTGTGCAAAGCTCGGAGCAAAAGTTCTTTTAGCAACTTTAAATATTGATAACATTGCTTTGATGCCGTGCAATCCTGCAATTGGCGGGCCTGCAAAATCAACTCTTGTAAGAGAAATTGATGCGCTCGGTGGAGTTATGGGGGAAGCAGCGGATGCTACTTATATTCAGATGAAAATGTTAAATTCTTCAAAAGGCCCTGCTGTCCGAGCCTTGCGCGCACAGTCTGACAAACGTCAGTATATGGATTATATGCGCAATATTATTGAGAATAACGAAAATATTTATCTCAGACAGGCTTGTATCACAGATATTATTGTAAAAGATGGCAAAATTACAGGTGCTGTCGATGAATTTGGAATAGAATATAAAACCCGTGCAGTTGTATTAACTACAGGCACATCTTTAAACGGGAAAATTTTTGTCGGACTTCGTTCTTATGATGCGGGAAGGTTGGGTGAAAAATCAGCTTACGGACTTTCCGAAAGTCTTCAAAAATACGGGATTCAGATTAAAAAGCTTAAAACAGGCACTCCGCCCCGTGTTGACAAACGTACAATTGATTATTCAAAAATGCAAATTCAACCGGGTGATGAAACTTTGCATTTTTATTCGTTTAAACCAAACCGTCCTATACGCACTCAATATCCTTGCTATTTAACAAGAACTACAGAGGAAACACACAATATTATCAGGGCAAATCTTGATAAATCTCCGATGTTTCAAGGGTTAATCCAAGGTGTCGGACCGCGTTATTGTCCGTCAATTGAGGATAAAGTTGTAAGATTTGCCGAAAATCCTTCCCATCATATTTTTATTGAACCTGAAGGGTTGAGAACTTATGAGATGTATATTCAGGGATTTTCAAGCAGTCTGCCTGCCGATGTTCAGGTTCAAATGCTTAGAACACTTCCAGGACTTGAAAATGCGCATGTGATAAAGCCTGCTTATGCTGTTGAATACGATTATGTACCTGCCGTGCAGACAACACATTCTCTGATGTCAAAAAATGTTCAGGGATTATTCTTTGGCGGTCAAATCAATGGTACAAGCGGTTATGAAGAGGCTGCGGCGCAAGGGTTGATTGCTGGTATTAATGCTATTAATTATATAAATAATTCAGAAATGCTTGAACTTTCAAGAAGTTCATCATACATCGGAACTCTTATTGATGATTTGGTTACAAAAGATATTCAAGACCCTTACAGAATGCTTACATCGCGCTCTGAATACAGACTTTTATTAAGGCAGGATAATGCGGATGCGAGATTAACCGAAATTGGGCACAAATTTGGTCTTGTTGATGATGCGCAGTTCAAAGTGTTTAAAGATAAACAGGAAGCAATTGAGCGTGAAATGGAAAGAATTAGGGATGCAAAAATTTCTGTTACCGATGAAGTAAATGCTGTCCTTGCAAAATATGGAGAGCACATGGACAGAGGTATGAAAATTGCGGAACTTTTGAAACGTCCGAATATTGATTACTCTGTAATTTCCGAGATTGATAGTGTGACGCGTGAATTGAATATTCCATTTGATGTGGCTGAACAGGTTGAGATTTTAACTAAATATGACGGATATCTTAAACGTCAGGAAATGCAGGTCGAACAGGCAGGTAAACTAGACAAGTTTAAAATCCCCGATAATATTGATTACTCAAAGATTGACCATATTTCATCAGAAACAAAAGACAAACTTTCAAAAATTCGTCCGAAAACGCTTGCGCAAGCCTCACGTATCGGAGGGGTTAAGCCCGCTGATATTTCAATTCTTATGGTAATGCTTGAAAGACATCAACTTGTATAAATCTTTAAAAATTCTGCCATACATCCATTGAGTTTTGTTTATTTAGAATGTTGCGTCTTGAATATTAAAAAATATTAAGCAACACCATTGTTGAGTAAGTCATGGATATGAATTACGCCGATTGGTTTATTATTTTCTAAAACAAAGATGTTTGTAATCTTTTTGTCATGCATAATTTTCATAGCTTCTGATGCCATAACATCTTTAGAAATTGTTTTAGGATTTTTTGTCATAAGATTTACGGCTTTTTCCTCTAAAATTTGAGGTGATAAACATCTTCTCAAATCGCCGTCAGTAAGCATGCCTGTAAATTCGCCATTGGAGTTGATAAATCCAACACAGCCAAGTCTTTTTGAAGTCATTTCCAAAAGAACTCTCTGCATATCAGAATTTTCTTCCAAAATAGGCATATCAGTTCCTGAATGCATTAAATCTGAAACTTTCTGTAAAATTGAACCTAATTTACCGCCAGGGTGTCTTGCGTTAAAGTCGGATTTTGTAAAACCTTTTCTTTCAATTAATCCAGCTGTTAAAATATCACCTAGAACAAGTGTTGCTGTTGTTGAGCTTGTAGGAGCAAGACCTAAAGGACAAGCTTCGCCGTTATTTGGGAGCAAGAGTACAATATCTCCAGCTTTTCCAAGTGAGCTTTCTGCATTTTTAGTTATTGAAATAAGTTTTATACCAAATCTTTTGCAATAATTCAGGATGTCAACGAGTTCTTTAGATTCTCCGCTGTTTGAAATTGCCACAACCACATCGTCTTCTGTAATCATACCCAAATCGCCGTGGCTTGCTTCTGCAGGGTGTACAAAAAATGAAGGAGTTCCTGTTGAAGCTAAAGATGCGGCAATTTTTTTGCCGATATGACCTGATTTTCCCATGCCTGTTATGATAATTCTGCCTTTAGCGTTTTGCATAACATCAAGTGCTTGAGTAAATGTTTCATTTAAGCTTTCTTTAAGCTTTAATATTGTATCTATTTCTCTATCAATAGTTTTTATTGCGCAGTCTATATCTTTTTGAACTTCTAATAATGCCGACATTTCTTACTCCTTTGTACTATTACATTCTAGCACAGATGTTCTTTTATAGTAATAATAAACAAGTGCAAATATTGCGCAATATAATGAGAACTCTGCAGTTTCTTCTAATACGGTACTGTCAAGAGTCTTTTCGCCAAGCAGCTGCATTACTGTAAGAAAAGCCATCATTATTAAATCTAAAAATGGAAATCTTACTTTTGCAAATACATCTTTAATATCAATCCAGATTTTGTTAATGATTGCATATAGAAATGCGCATGCTATATAAATTCCGACGATAACATGTGCTAACCAGCCGTATTTATAATGTGACCAAGGATAGAACATATGCGGGTTATCAGGCATCTGACAGAAAATACATCTGCCATAGCTTAGTTCTCTCATAAACATTAGAAAAATTACCATTGCGCCAAATCTGAATAAAACTTTATGATTTTTAGCTTTTAAACATAGTATAAATCCTGCAACTAATGCTATAAGCTGAATATTTTCCAACAAAGAATTTTCAGGAATATAATCAACATTAAAGCCTAGTAACAACAATAGGCATACTGTAAATATTCCAAAAATTACAGCAACATTTTTGAAATATTTAAAATCAATAAACTTACAAATCTTTTCCATATATAATCTCCTAATCCTAAAAAATTCTCGGAGATGGATTCGAACCACCGTTGGAAGAGCCAGAATCTTCAGTCCTGCCGCTAGACGATCCGAGAATATAAGAAAAGAATATAACAAATTTACATTAATTGTCAATAATTATTTTATATATGTCGAAATTTGTTTATTGTAATCTTCATCTTTGCAAGGTTTTATAAGGCAGTTGTATCGTTCGCTGTTGAATACTACTTTACCTTCTACATGTACAAATTTATCAGATTTGCGTAAAAAAGTTTCATAGCAGGTATCAAGATGTCCTATATCAAGTGCTCTATATCCTTTTTCTGCAAGGTCAACAGCAAGTAATGTTGCAGTTGGCCCTAATGCAAGAATAAATAATTTATCTTTAGATTCTTTTAAGCATTCTGATAATATTTTATCATATTTTGAATAAGCATTTTTTATAGGGCATAAAATTCTTTTTATAGAATTTGCGCCGTCAAATAAATCATTACCTACTCCTAGTCTGCTTCCATTACCTTCTACAATTATTATATCTTTATTATTCCAAAGTGATTTTATTTTGTTAAAATGTTCAATCCCCTGTTTCTCTGTTGGAAATTTAAAACGTCTTACAAGACTTGCGTTAACATACGTTTTATCAAAATTAATATATTTATAAAGAGTTTCTCTGCAAAGCATTATGACTTTTTTCATATAATTGCTTGGGCAATAGCCAAATATATCAATAATTCCAACTATAACATTATCGTTTTCGTATTTTAAAATTTCTTTTAATCTCCGTGATAATTCAGGATGGCTTTTCTGAAATCCTATATTTTCTCCCATAAGAAGTTTAAATTCGCCATCACCGTAACGTGCAATTGATTTGTCTGATGCAATTAATTCATCAAGAGATTTATCCAAATCAAGAATTTTTGGAAGTTTTATATTTTCAAGTGTCCGCGGATCAGCAAGTTCGTATAATAAGTTTTTTTCAGGCGACGGGCATTTTTTGAGAAGTTTTATTTTTATGCCAAAAAGTTTAAGTTCAAGACGTTTTGTCGATGAATTTTTTTTTATATAAAACATTCTGTACTCCTTTTTTCCGAATTATATCACAAATTGTTAACATTATAGCCATGCCCGTAAAATTATTGTTTAATAAAAGTATTATGAATTGTTTATATAGATGTAACAAACCCTATCAATATGTTGGCGGAGAATTTCTATCCGCAAATAAAGATTTTGAAAGTGCAAAAGTTAGATTTGCTTTTGCTTTCCCAGATAAATATGAAATTGGGATAAGCAATCTTGGTGTGAGAGTTTTATATGGGCTTATAAATGCTCAGTCCGATTACATGTGTGACAGAGTTTATGCCCCCGAACCTGATTTTCAACCTGATGTTTTGTATGGTTTGGAAAGCAAAAGGCCTGTAAATGAGTTTGATGCAGTAGGATTTTCTTTGCAGTATGAAATGGCTTATCCAACTGTATTAAAAATGCTAGAAATGTCAAAAATTCCTTACCGCAACGATATGCGTAGAGATAGTGACCCGATAATTATTGCAGGCGGTCCATGCGCGTTTAATCCTTTGCCGCTGGCGGATTTTGTTGATGTGTTCATGATTGGTGACGGTGAAGATAGTATTATTGAAACCTGCCAAATTCTTGAAAAAACAAAAGGCCTGCCTCGACAAGAACGAATTAAAGCTCTATGTGAAGGTGAAAACAGCGGGCGTTGGTCGGCTTCTGTTGGCGGAAACGTAACCAAAAGGATTGCACAGCTAAAATATGAAACCGCATTAAAATCTTATCCTATACCTTTTTCAACATCTGTTCAAGACAGAGCTGTTGTAGAAATAAGAAGGGGATGCGGCAGAATGTGCCGTTTTTGCCAGCCAGGGCATGTAACTTTACCTATTAGAGAACGTCCAGCAGAAGATATTATAAAAATTGTAAAAGAACTTGTTAAAAATACAGGTTACGATGAATATTCATTATTATCGCTATCTTCAAACGATTACAAAAATATCAACGAGGTTATCAAAGAGCTTGCTGTTGATTTTAATAAGAAAAAAATCTCGGTATCGCTTCCGAGCCAGCGTATTGATGGATTTAATCTTGAACTTGCAAACCTTGTTCAAAGTGTCAGAAAATCAACAATGACGCTTGCGCCAGAAGCAGGAAGCCAGAGGTTACGAGATAAAATTAAGAAAAATATTACAGAAGAACAAATCTTGAATGCTGTTTTAACGCTTTATGAAAACGGCTGGTCAAGGGTTAAATTTTACTTTATCTGCGGACTTCCAACAGAAACTCTCGAAGATATGGATGAAATGGCGAATCTATTATCCAAAATTAAGTGGCGCTGCAAACAAATAAAACGTGAAAAAGGCTTGCAGCACGGTATGGATATTACATGTACTTTATCAATTTTTGTACCAAAACCGTTTACTCCGTTCCAGTGGTATCCCCAAATGCCGCTTCAGAAAGTTTCTGAACATATTAAATATTTAAAAGATAAAATTGCACATGTTAAAGGTGTAAAAATTAATTACCATGAACAGTTTACATCACAAATAGAGGCTGTATTGACACGTGGTGACAGCTCGCTTTGCAAGTATATTGAAGCGCTTTATAAAAAAGGTTGTTACCTTGATGCATGGGGTGAATATTTAAAAGAAGATGTCTGGGCTGATACGGCTAAAGAACTTGGTATTGATTTGGCAGGATTAGCGCAGAAACACTATTCGACAGATGAAGTACTGCCTTGGGATTTCATTAATATTGGTGTTGATAAAGAGTGGTTTATTAATGAATACAACGATAGCAATGCTAAACCAACCTGCGAGAAGGGTTGTGTAAATTGCGGGGTATGTAAAAACTTAAAAACTCATAAAGTGCTTGCCCCAGCTTTTAAAGCAGGCGAAAAAGCTCAAAATCTTAAAATAGAGGTTAAAGATCCAAAAACTTGTCAGGGGTATGATAAAGAAATTTTCAAGTATCGTATAAAACTTACAAAAACAGGTATTTTGAAATATTTTTCACATCTTGACTGGCAAAACACTTTCTTTAAGGCTCTTTCAAGAACAGATTTGAATGTAGTATATTCCCTAGGTTACAATCCATCTATGAAAGTTTCAATGGGGATTGCTCTTCCTTTATTCGCTGAAAGCGAATGTGAGTTAGTGGATTTGGAGCTTTTTGACAAACTCACAGCAGATGAGCTCAAACAAAAGTTGGAGAAAGTTCTGCCTGAGGGTTCAAAAATTATAAGTATTGTAAATGTTGAAAAATCAGCTTCCGCAATTGATATGACTGCTCAATGGGCTGAATATAAAATAGATATTTCGGATAAGGCTCTTTACGATTTTGAAAATTTACGATATAATACAGACAAGGTTTTATCTTTCGAGGAAATTTTTATCGAGAAGAAAAACAAAAAAGGTTTACTTAAAAAAACAGATATTAAATCATCAATAAAATCATATAGGTTTGAAGATGAAAGTCTGTTCATAGTATTAAAGACAGGTCAAAATACAGGTATTCCCGCACTGCGCGCGGATGTGCTTATGAATCTTATTGCACCCGATGTTATTTTTAACATAAAACGATGCCGATTTTTTGACGAAAGCTTAAATGAATTATAGTAAAGGATTTTTTATGGAAAGACACAACAACAAACGTCAAAATTTAGAAAAAAGAATTATTATCGCAGAGCGCGACAATATTTCTGCAGTAATGGAAAATGGCAGAGTTTCTGATTTTATTATCTCAAGAGGAGATGTAATCTTAGGTGATGTTTATCTTGCTACAGTTGATAATATTTTACCAAGTATTGATGCCGCATTTGTAAATGTAGGTGCTGATAAAATGGGCTTTTTGCACGCTCAAGATGTTATGGGAAAGGGTGCTTTAAAAGACAAACTGTCCCCGAAACAAAAGCTTATCGTTCAGGTAGTAAAAGAACCTACAGGACACAAAGGGCCTAGAGTTACTACAGAAATTAGCCTGCCTGGAAGATTTTTGGTATTGATGCCAAATGAACCAGGTATCAGCATTAGTAAAAAAATTGAAAACAACAAAGAAAGAGCAAGATTAAAATCTGTTGTAAGTTTAATCAAACCAGTCGGAGTGGGTGTTATTATCAGAACTGAAGCTGAGGGACAATCTGAATCTGATATTCAGGAAGATTTAGAAATTCTACTTGAAAAATGGAACAATATCATAACATCAGCAGAAACTCTTACTCCGCCAAATCTTTTATACAGAGATCAGGACTTGCTTTATAGAACTATCAGAGAAGCTTGTACAGAAGATGTTAAAGAAATTGTTGTAGATACAGCATTTGCTCTTCAAAGAGTTCAAAATATCTTACAAAACTGGCACATGAGCAAAAATATTCAGGTAACTTTATACAAAGGTTCTGAACCTTTGCTTATTGCAGAAGATATCCACAAAGAAATTAAAGCTGCATTGAACGTTAAAGTTAATATGCCGTCAGGCGGATATTTGTTTATTCAGCAGACAGAAGCATTAACAGTTATTGATGTTAACAGCGGTAAATTTACAAGTTCTTCAACACAGGATGAAACAATTTTGAAAACAAATATTGAAGCGGTACATGAAATTGCACGTCAATTGCGTTTGAGAAATATCGGCGGTATGGTAATCGTTGACTTTATTGATATGATGTCAAGAGCTGATAAACTTGCAATGCTTGAGGAACTTGAGATTGCACTTGAACCCGATAAAGCAAAACCGCAGGTTGGACAAATTTCTGACTTGGGGCTTGTAGAGCTTACTCGTCACAGACAGGGACAGTCTTTATCTGAAATCTTTACTAAAAAATGTCCGCACTGTCAGGGAACAGGTTATTTCTTAAATGAGTTCAATTTTGCATCTCCGACAGCAGAGGGCGAATATAGAGCTAAAAATGCTAAAATGAAACTTCCTGTAAACAAGAAAAATAACAGAAATAACAGAAACCAAGCTCCAAAGCCAGAACCTGCTGCAGAAGAACAACAGCCGCAAATTCCAGTTGAAGTTGTTGTTGAAAACCCATCTACTACAGCTGTTCAGGAAGTTGAAAAACGCGATAACAAAAAACGCAGAACAAGAAAAAGCAAGTTTGAAAAGAAAGCAGAAGTTCAAGAGGAACAACCTGTAATTGAAACAGCAGAAACAGTTTTAAAACCAAATGAGGAAATTAAGCCTGTAATTGAAACTCCTGTTGTTGAAGAAGTTAAAAGCGAAGAAACGGTAGAGGAAAAACCAAAACGCCGTCCAAATCGCGGGGCTTCTAAAACAAGAAAACCAAGAGCTAAAAAGGCAGACAAAGAGGAAAAAGTTGAAGAATAAAATTTTTTCACTTGTTATAACATTAATATTGACAGCAAATGCGGGTTTCTGTACACAGACCCGCACTGTTGCAATACATGATATTATGATAAAATTTATTATTGCAATGTTCGGTGTTATGCTTGCATCAATTGTTATTTGGGCAGGTTTGGCGATTTATAATAAAATTCTTACGGGCAGAAATCCAGTTTCAAATGATGATGAAATTTTAAAAACACCTAAAACTATTGATGATGCAGTAAAATTTTTTATAAACAAGAACAGGTTAAGATGAAAAAAGAAGCGTTTGGGGCAATAGATTTATTAATCGGTTTGCTGATTACTACAGCCGTGTTTATGATTGGCATGAACGCCATGAAAGGTGTAAAACTACAGCACACTCCCGCTGATGCAAGAAGTATTCAAGAACATGTTGATGCGCAGGTAAATGAAATTGAACAAATGCGGCAGCAAACAATAGATTTTCAAAATGATATATTAAAAGAGGCTCAATAATGAGCCTCTTTTTTGTTAACGTCTTGAATTAAGTTTTGCAAGTAATCTCAAAATCTCCATATACAGCCATACAAGAGTAATCATTAACCCCATAGCGCCGTACCATTCATAATCTTTCGGGAGCATTCTTTGAGAGGCGGTTTCTATAAAATAGAAATCTTGAATTAGAGATAAAGCTGCAATTCCTACAACAACAAGGCTGAAAACGATTCCCACAGGCCCGTTATCAAATATCCCGGGAATGCTTCTTCCAAAGAAAGATACTATGATTTGAACAAGATATACAGCACCGACAGATAAAATTGCAGTAAATAGTATGGCATTTAATTTTTCGGTATATTTTATTATTTTAGCTTTGTAAAGCAAAAGCATTACAACTAAAGTCGTAAAAGTTAATGCAACTGCCTGTAATACAATTCCTTGAATAGCATGTTCAAACAATGCAGAAACTCCTCCAAGAACTACACCCTCAAGTAGTGCATAAGGCGGTGCAAGATACTTTGCTCTGCGAATATTAAAGCAGGTTATAAGTACTAAAATAAATGCTATAATCGCTGAACCTGTTATCATCGGCGGAACAATAGAACCTTGCCCGCTGAATAAGAAATACACACTTATTCCAGCTCCAGCAAGCAGGCATACAAAAAGCATTAAAATTTTGTTTACTGTTCCTTGGATTGTCATAGGTTCGCCGTCAAGAATTCTTTCTTGAGCTGAAAATCTTTCATCGTTTAAAATCGGATTTGACATAATTAACTCCTTCCTTTACCATGAATTATATATTAAATTTATAGGTTTGAACATGTTTTTAGAAAACTTAAAGAAATTTATAACATATTATGGCAAAGGCAGATATTTTAAATTAACTGGTTTTACATTTTTGTCGTTTATGGCAGGTGCTCTTGAATTTATCGGGATTGCACTTATTTATCCTTTTATTATGCTTATTATTCAGCCTGAATCATTTCATTTTTTGAAGTTTGAGAATAATATGCTTACAGGGCTTTTAATTGGACTTTCTGTGTTGCTTATTTTTATATTAAAAAATGCGTTTATAATCTTTACACAATATGTACAATATAAATTTACATCAGAATGGAAACAGGATATTGTAAGTAATTTTATGAAGTTCTATATCTATGCGCCTTATAAGAATACAATGGAAATCTCTGCAAATGATAAACTTTATGCAATAGGAACATTGTGTGACCAAACTATTGACAATTTTGTAATGAGAGTTTTAAATTTATTGACTAATATTATAATTATTTTTATGGTTATTGCGTTGTTGTTGATAAAGTTTACAATACCTGCACTGGTCACAATTGGTTTTGTATGTTTTTCTGTAGTAATTCAAAATAAATATTTTAAAGCTAGAACTGCTGCTATTGCCAATGTCATGGCTGAAAAATTCCATAATTATCAGACAGTTCTTTTGGAAAATATTAATAATATAAAAGAAATCAAGATTTTGTCAGCTGAAAATATTTGCTATGAAAATTTTGTGCAAAAATCTCAACAGATGAAATCAGTTCAGGCAAAACACGGATTTTATGCATCTATCCCGCCTTATATTGTAGAAATTCTAGTTGTTACTGCATTACTTCTTATGTCTTGTATTTTGTCAATTCAAAATTTAGACAGTAATTCAAATTTAATAGCATCTTTTGCAATTGTTGTTGCTGCACTTTTCAGAATTGCTCCAGCGCTTAACAGAATTCAATCTGCTGTAATCGCGGTTAATACATCCAAAAATTTTGTAAAACAGCTTAATGATGAGTTCGAAAAATTTTACTGCCAAATTGATATGCAATTATTGACTAATCAAAGAATGGATTTTAAGCAGCGAATAAACTTTGAAAATGTAAAATTTTCTTATAAAAATGGAAAAGAAGTTATCAAAAATGTATCTTTTGAGATTAATAAAGGGGATTTTATCGGGATTATCGGACTTTCAGGTGCTGGTAAAAGTACGCTGGCTGATATTTTAACAGGACTTTTACCTATAGATTCGGGTAAAATTCTTGTTGATGGGATTGAACTTACCCAAAAAACTTTTCCGCAATTTCGTAAAATTATCGGTTATGTCCCGCAGCAGATTAATGTTCTGGATAGATCGTTTAAGGAAAATGTTGCCTGGGGCTGTGAAAAAATAGATGAAGCAGGTGTTATAAAAGCGTTGAAGGCCGCGCAAATTTATGATGTGATAAGTGAATTTCCTGATGGTATAAATTCTAATGTAATTGTAGGTTCAAACGGGCTTTCTCAGGGGCAGAAACAGCGCTTGTCGATTGCCAGGGCATTATATCGCGACCCAGAAATATTAATTTTGGATGAAGCAACATCATCTTTGGATGTTCAGGTAGAAAATCAAATAACAGAAACTTTAAAAGAAATTGGCAAATCAAAAACAATAATCTCAATTGCGCACCGTTTATCGACATTAAAAGCATGTAATAAATTAATATACCTTAAAGACGGTCAGGTAGTGGATATTGGCACATTCGATGAACTAAGCGGACGGTATGCTGAATTTGCTGCGTTGTTAAAATTATCAAAAATATAATAAAAAAGTACTTTACAATAAAAATTTTTTATATTATAATAGTCATGTAATCCTCAGTAGCTCAATGGCGGAGCAACCGGCTGTTAACCGGTAGGTTGTTGGTTCGAGTCCAACCTGGGGAGTTTTTTATTACAAATAAAATGTCGGGCTTGTCTCGACTTTTTTATTTGTTAAAAATAGTTGGAGTTGGACGAGAACCACAAGGCGGAAGCCTTGTGTCAGGTTCGTGCGAGGAGTGAGCGGAGTGCGAAGGCTTGAGTGTGAAAGAATAAAATTCTTGAACTACTCAACCTCAGGCACATTTAACGCGAACGACTCAAGATAGTCCAACCTGGGGAGTTTTTTATTGCTTAAATTATTTTTAATGATAACTTTAAAGACGCGATTAGACACTATAGCTAGTGTTTCGCCATCGTAAGAAAAGTGTAATTTTTTGAGTAATTTGAATATGGGGCAAAAAATTGCTGCAGGCTTATTTCGTTTAATTATTTTTTTATTCTTATCAAATATTTAAATTTTTTAAAAATATTAGTCAATTTAGGCGTAATTGTATCTTCTTGTATACGATTATTCTTTAATAACAAACATCTTGTTCTAAATGTTGTACTTTTTTGAGTAATTGGTCGGAAGCGGTAAATTTACAGTAATCCAGTTTTTTTGTCATGCAAAACAGTCACTTTATAGTGCCTTAGTACCCAAAAAGTAACTATTTAATCCCAAAACATTTAAGAACTTATTCTAAATTTTTAGCGTAATCGGTATATTCTTTAATAAAATCAATAATTTCCAATGCAAGTTCTTTTCTGATATCAACAGGTGCATTTTTTAAATATTCCATAGCATGAGATACTTTAATATTTTTATCGTACCATCTACGCATAATGTAGTTATACTGATCGTCTAATGACATTTCAATATTAAAATCAATATCTTTCAATCTGTCGATAATAAAATCGGCACAACGAACTTGAATATATTCTTCAGCTTTTTCTAAACTTGCAACAGCTCTGCTAACTGTCGGATCTATATCATACCAGCGTTTTTTCATAACACAATAATACAAATTTTTTGCCATTCTGTCAAGATTTGTTATATAATGTCATTATGAAAAAGGTTATTTCCTGGGTATTGTTATTAATATTTTTGGGCTCACATTCTTATGCGGATGTTTTGCAAGGGCATGCTGAAAAAGTTGAACAGTATGAAAAACGCCTTGAACAAGAACTTTTTACGGGTAAGGTAGAAAATCTTGAACGCAAAGATATAATTAATATGACGGTATCTCAGGTTTTGGATAGTAGTATAAATATTGAAGGTGATGAGTTTTTTGCCGAAGTTACCGATGAGGTTAAGGGGGATAAGGGGGTAATTATCCCCAAAGGCACGGTTGCTCATGGGAAAATTACTCATACTGTTGACCCTAAAAGGTTAGGTCGTCCAGGGTGGATAGAATTAGATTTTGATTACCTAATCACTCCTGACGGTCGTGAAATTCCTATTGAGGGGAAAATGTCTACTAAACTTCATCCAGTAGCTGAAGTTTCTAAAATTGTTGCGCAGGATGTTGGTTATACTCTTGTCGGAGGTGCGGTCGGAGGGTTTGCTGCTCTTAATTGGCTGGGGCTTGAGGCTGCTATTGCTTCTCAGGGGTATACTCTGGCAGGCGGGGCTGCTGTTGGCGGTGCAATCGGACTTGGTATGGCATTAATCCGAAAAGGGCATGATGTCTTAATCGCTCCAGGCGATCAGATTAGAGTTAAAATCAATACGACTGTTCCTTTGCCTGTATATAAAGAAGAAGCTTTAAAACAGCATGAAATGTTTTATCCAGGGCTGGATATCCAAATTAGCGACATAAAACATGAGGAAGATCCATTTGGCGAGGTAAATACTATAACCTTGACGGTTATGATTTCCAATATGTCAGATAAGACTTTTTCAGGACTTGATATGGCATTAGTTAATGATTACAACTCGGTTTTTCGCCCCTCAATTTTCGGGGATACAAAGCTCATGTTTAAGCAAATACGACCTGGGGATAAATTTGCAGGCAGGGTGTCTTTTGCTGTTGATAATATTAATAGACGTTTTTGGCTGACATTTTATGACAGACGTAAAGGAATGGCTTTGACAAAAATTTCTATTGATAATGCATATAGAAATGTTTCAAACAAAACCAAAAAGAAAAATCAAAAGATAAAAAAGAAAAAAACAAATTTTAAAAAAGAAAAAGATCTTTGGGATATGCGATAATTGTAACATTTTCGTCATATCAATCTTGAAATATAAACTTCATGTGTTACAATGTTAGTAATTAAAAGAAAGTAGAGGAACAATATGGTGTGCGGCAAATTAGAAATTGATATTTTGAACTCATTCTGGAATTTGACTCATGAAAATGAGGATAGGGATGTGTCTATTCAAGATATTGTCGATGATTTGTCTTCTAACGGTGTAGAAAGAGCATATACTACTATAAAAACCGTTATGGACAGATTGACAGTTAAATCTATACTTGTTCGCTACAAAGTTGGTAAAAAATTCTTCTATAAGGCTGCGATGTCTAAAGAAGAAATGGCTGAAGAAGCTGTGAAAACAGTTGCAGAACAATTTTTTAACGGAAGTTATATTGAGTTAATCAGATTTGCTGAGAGTAAATCTCAAATGTTAGTATGAAAAAAGATAGAGCAATAGCTGCTGATTTAATTAGGCAGGTTTTAATTTCTCGTGTGTGTGTAAGAGAAGCCGTTTTAAATTTTCCGCGTGATACAGATGATAAAAGTATACATGCGGTTTATCATGCCCTTGTTCATTATGAGGCTGATGAGGATTTGAGAAAGCGTGATGAAGTTTATAAGGAAGAACAAGATGATTATCTTGAATTTTTAGCTGATATTTTAGAGCGCGGAGAGGATATTCCACAAAATATTATAAATAATTATGAAAATTATTATGCTTGTGCTAATATACCTCATGAGAATAATTCAAAAGGTTTTTTGAAAAGTTTTTTTAGATTTTTAAATATTAGGGAGAAATAAATGAAAAAAATAGTTACATTAATTACAGTATTATTACTTGCATCATCAGTTACATTTGCAAAAACACCGCAAACACTTGATGTTTTACCTTTGATGTCCTCACAGTCAAATCATGCTGATAGACTTTGGGTCGGCACATTTCAACTAGTTTGGAATGACTTAATGGATGGAATTGTTAAAGGGCCTGTAAAATTTACGAATGGTACACCGCAGCTTGTTAAGGCTTTAAATAAACAATCATTTACAGCAAATGATTTGTCTGAAAGTTCATATTATAAAACCTACGGAGAAACTTCACCTGAGCTGAAAACTCAAATTGAAACAGCTATTAAAGAAAAATTTGACGAAACAAGTGATGTTTTAGATGGTCTTGATTGGAGTAAAGGCGAAGGAAAATATACTGTTTATGCCATGCTGAAAAAAGATTTTAAATTTATGACAGCATTTGATAAGTTAAAACCTGCTAGATTTGCACGTTCTCTTGCTAAAGTGAACTTTTTTGGCATAGACAATAACAGTAATAAAATTCTTGATGACATGGTTCATGTATTGTTCTATAATTCATCAAACGACTTTGCTGTTGCTATAATTACTGATGGACCTGATATTTTGTATTTATATCGAACAAATGATAATAAAACTTTTGATAAACTATATGCAGATATGCAGAACAAAGAATCTCAATATGTTGGTAATAGAGAATTTTCATCAAAAGATGAATTAAAAGTTCCTGATATTAATCTATATAGAATGAAATCATTTGATGAATTATGCAATCACAATATTAAAGGTACAAATTTTGAAATAGGTCAGGCTATAGAAACTGTTGACTTTAAAATGAATAATGAAGGTGTAAAATTAAAATCTGAAGCTTTGATTATGACTAAAATGTCTGCATTGTTGCCTGGAGAAGTTTCTAAACCAAGAAAATTCTTCTTTGATGATACTTTTGTAATGTTTTTACAGGAAAGTGATAAAGAACAGCCATATTTTGCTTTGAGAGTGCATGATGTATCTTTGATTAACAAGACAGGCAGATAATGGCAAAAATTAAATCAAAATGGGTTTGTACAGAGTGCGGGTATGAAACTGCTGGGTATTTAGGTAAATGTCCTGAATGCGGAGCGTGGGGCACGTTAATTGAAGAAACTCAATTTACTTCAAAATCATCACAAAATTCTGTTCATGATGAATTTATAAATAAAGAAAAACCTGAACTTTTGAAAGATATTCATATAGGTGAAGAAGTTCGAGTATCAACTAATATTTCTGAATTTGACAGAATTCTTGGCGGAGGTTTGGTTCAGGGGTCGCTTGTATTAATTGCAGGCGATCCTGGTATAGGTAAATCGACAATTCTTTTACAGACAAGTGGTGAACTTTGTACAAATAATAAAAAGGTTTTATATATATCAGCTGAAGAAAGTTCAAGCCAGTTAAAACTTAGAGCTGAAAGGCTTTCTATAAATGCAGAAAATTTGTATATTTATCCGCAGACTTCAATGGAAAGTATAAAATTACAGATTGAAGAAATTATGCCTGATGTTGTAATAATTGATAGTATTCAGGCTGTGTATTCTCAAAATGTTGCAAGTTCTGCTGGAAGTGTTTCGCAAATTCGCGAGTGCACTAACCTTTTGATGCATATCGCAAAATCTAAGAATATAACCATTATCGTAATAGGCCATGTGACAAAAGAGGGTAATATTGCAGGCCCTAAGGTTCTTGAGCACATGGTTGATACAGTAATTTATTTTGAGGGTGACAAATATAAGTCATATAGAATGCTTCGTTCTATGAAAAATCGTTTTGGAAACACATCAGAGGTTGGGATTTTTGAAATGTGTACAGCTGGTTTGAAGTGTGTTACAAATCCTAATGAATTATTTTTGAATGAACGTTCTCAGGTGGCAGTTCCTGGCAGCGCAATTGTTGTTACTAATGAAGGGACACGTCCGCTTCTGGTTGAAATTCAAGCACTTGTTGGAACAACTCCATATCCGACACCGCGCCGAGTGGCAAATGGTGTTGATACAAGCAGGGTTTTGCAAATTCTTGCTGTGTTGGAAAAACGTGTAGGGTTAAATCTTTCGAAACAGGATGTGTATGTGAATGTTATGGGCGGTATTGATGTTTCAGAGCCGTCAGCAGATTTAGGAATTGCGCTTGCTATTGCAACTTGTGCACGTGATGTTGTGGTAGACCCTCAAACAGTTATTATTGGTGAAATTGGTTTATCAGGTGAAATACATCCTGTAAATAATATTGAAAAACGTTTAAATGAAGCGGTAATGTCAGGCTTTAAAAAAGCTATAATTCCTAATGCCAACAAAATAAATTGTGACAAAATTGAAATTGTAACTGTAAAACGTCTTATGGATGCAATTTCAGCCTGTGTATCTTCAAAATAAAAATTTTTCATCTTGAAATCTATATAAATATAAGTTATAATAGTAAAGTATACATTTATAGGGGCTGAGTTATGAAATTACAAGAAGCATTTGATAGATGCTGTTGCAATAGTGTTACTTATTCTAAGGGGTTCACGCTTGCAGAGGTTCTTGTCACATTGGGTATTATTGGCGTTATATCTGCAATGACTTTACCAACATTAATGAAAAATCATCAGCGGCAGGTTTATGTAACACAGTTACGTACTGTTGTAAGTCAATTGTCGCAGGCTGTTGAGATGGCTATACAAGAGCATAATGCTATGACAATGGCAGAAACACCATACAAGCTTTCTAACAATCAAGCAGCGCAGCAATTTTTAAGCAGATATTTAAAGATTGTGCAAACATGTAATACCCAAAGAACTCCTTGTATGGCAAGTGAATATAAACTATTGGATGGTAACCTGTTTAATGATTGGGCTATGGAAGTAAGTGCCTCATCACCTTGTGTTTCTCTGGCAAACGGTGCTGCAGTTTGTATGAGTGATGGTTTTGATACTGACGAATATCGTAATGGTGAATACATATGGCACGATTATGTCAGACTATATATTGATGTCAACGGCTCTCAAGGCCCAAATGTTTTAGGACGTGATTTCTTTTATGCAGAACTGTATAGCGACGGTAAAATCTCAGATAGTTATACTAATGATTTCAGTTGGGCTCGCGAGGGTAATGAATCGACTTATGGAAGCGGCTGTTTATCAAAAATTATAGTTGACGGATGGAAAATGGATTACTAATTAACTTTTTTTTTAATATTTTAAAAAAAACTAATCTGCTTGATTAGTTTTTTTGTTTGTTATATAAATAAAATGTTAAAGTTTTTACAAAAGAAAGAAGGGAAAACTTATGGTAAAAGTAGCTATTAACGGATTCGGTAGAATCGGTAGAAACACATTAAGAGCAGCTATCAGAGAAGGTATCTTTGATGAAATCGATTACGTTGCAATCAACGACCCTGGTTTAACTCCTGCTAATGCTGCACACGTTTTCAAATATGACTCAGTTATGGGTAAATTCTGCGGTACTGTAGAAGTAGTTGAAGACGGTCTTGTAATTAATGGCAAAAAAATTAAATTTTTCGCAGAAAAAGACCCTGCAAATCTTCCTTGGAAAGATTTGGGTGTTGAAGTTGTTGTAGAATCAACAGGCTTCTATACAGATGCTGAAAAAGCTAAAGCTCATATTGCAGCTGGTGCTAAAAAAGTTATTATTTCAGCTCCTGCTAAAAACGAAGACAAAACTATCGTTTTGGGTGTTAACGAAAATGAATATGATCCTGAAAAACACAATGTTATTTCTATGGCATCTTGTACTACAAACTGCTTAGCACCTGTTGCTAAAGTTTTGGATGAAAAATTCGGTATCGTTAAAGGTTTGATGACTACAGTTCACTCTTATACAGGTGACCAAAGAATACTTGATGCTGGACACAAAGATCCTCGCAGAGCTCGTGCTGGCGCTTTGAATATCGTTCCTACAACAACTGGTGCTGCTAAAGCTGTTGCATTAGTATTGCCTCAATTGAAAGGTAAATTGAACGGTTTTGCTATGAGAGTTCCTACTCCTGATGTATCAGTAGTTGACGTTGTTGTTGAAACAGCTAAACCAGTTACAGCAGAAGCTGTAAATGCTGCTTTGAAAGAAGCTGCTGACGGACATGTACTTTGCTACACAGAAGAACCATTAGTTTCTTCTGACTTTATCGGTTCATCTCAATCTTCAACTGTTGATGCTGCATTGACTATGACAATGGGCGAAAATATGGTTAAAGTTGTTTCTTGGTACGATAATGAAATGGGTTATTCAACTCGTTTAGCTGAAACTACAAAAATGGTTGCTTCTAAATTATAATTTTAGATAAAACTAATAAAAAAGACCTCGTTCGAGGTCTTTTTTATTGCAATGTTTTTAAATATTCTTCATTAGCTTTCAAGGTGTTTTGTGTTGCAACTATTGAGTAAGTCGGCTTATTAGAGAATACGTAATTTGCCGTATTATATATGTCATCAATAGTAATTTTGTCAATTTCATCAAAAAGCTGATTATCTTTGAATATGCCGTAAGGAGAGTTCACACCATCTATCAGATTAATGTTTTTATCTCCTGGATTGTGATTATCATTTAGTATTGCATTTTTTAAAGTTAATTTTGCATTGTTTAATTCTTCTTCTGTAACTTTTTCAGATGTAATTTTATCAATGTGTCGTTTAAATCCTTTAATTGATTTTTGAACATTATCAAAACTTTGTTCACCTGTTTCTTTGTTTTCTGTGGTTGTACCTATTCTAAGTGTTATAACCCCTGCATCATCATTGTTCTGATAGCGTGATTTTACGTGGTATGCGAGTTTTTCTTTTTCCCGCAAATCCATAAACAGGCGTGACGACGGATTGCCGCCGAGAATTATGTTCATAAGTTTCAATGATACTGTGTCTTTTATATTGCCGTTAATTTTAAATTTATATGCCTGAATAATTTCTGCTTGATTTTTATAATCAGTGTCTGTTAAAACTTTTATTTCTTCTGTAGGCTTAAATATTTCCTGCATTTGGGCTGGATTAAATTCTTTTACTTTTGGTAATTGAGTTATTTGTGAGAAAATTTCGTTTTTAAGTTCGGGTTTTCGGTCAAACGGTGCAGAAATTACAACCATACCTTTGCCGTTTTGCACAAGTTGATTATAAAGAGTTTTTACATCATCAAGTGAGAGAGTTTGTAAGTCATTTAAAATTTCATTTTTAGTGAAACCTTGTGGTGTGCCGTCGAATAATTCTTTATCAAGTTTATCGTATGCAGATTTTTCTGAGGTTAAGATGTTATCTCTTATTGTATTTTTTGCCTGTTGGAAGTCTGCATCGGTAAAGCGCGGATTGTTAATTATTTCTTTGATGTTTTGTAAACTTTTTGTGACAGTATCCGAATCACACCCCATCGAACAGCATATTGAATGTTCTGATGCTGAAAGTCCTTTTATAATTCCGTCTTGTGCAAGATCGGCATCCAATTCCTCTTGAGTTTTTGAACTTGTACCTTCATTCATAAGTTTTTGCAAAACTAAAGCTGCGGAGGGCTTTATCATAAAATCATTGTCTGTACAGATTTTATAAAGTATTTCAACATTGTCGGTTTTTGAATTTTGTGTAATAACTCTGTAATTATTTTGAGTGTTGTATTCTTTTACTGTTTGAGGGTTGATAGCTTCTTTTTTAGCACCTGTAAATGATATGTTTTTATAATTTTTTTGAATACTTTCTTCTGTAACATTTGATGGATGTACCACTGTTACTGATGCTTTATTAACGTCAAGATATTTTTTGGCAGTGTTAACCAAATCTTCAGCAGTCATTGATTTTACAATTTGTTCAAAATTGTTTAAATAATCACTGTTGTTTTCTAAGATTGCAGTTCCTATTGCATCGTTTGTTGCAAACGAGTTTTCAAGGATGCTCGAGAAAGATTTGAGCATTAATTTTTTTATAATCTGTATTTCTTTTTCTGTCGGCGGATTGTTTGCTATATTGCCGATTTCGGTAAACATTGCTTTGAGAACTTTTTCAGAATTTTCATCAGTACTTTCCGACATAAACATAATGACTCTGCCGTCTTTAGAGTTTGCGCTTATTTTTTCCTGTTCTGATATTGAAACAGAGTTCAGGGGTTTAATTTTAGTGTTAATTCTTGCGCTTGGAGATGTTGAAAGAAGTATTCCAAGAGCTTTTGCATAAATTCTTTCTTTCGTATTATCTGATGACGGCCCGTTAAAACCTATAATCATTGCGGTTGCAGCTGCTTTGTCAGAAATTAAATCCTCTCTGACAGCCTTGTCAATGGGTTTAAATGTTTCAAAATGCTGTTGGATTTTTGGCTGTTTTTTTGACGTAAAATATTTTGAAATAATCTGCATTGTTTCATCAGGTTTTACGTCGCCTGTGATAACAGTCACCATATTTGCGGGGTAATAGTTATTATTATAATAATTTACAACATCTTCTCGAGTTAGGCTGGTGATATTAGCTGTTGTTCCGCCAATCATGTCTGCAGATGAGCTTTTTATGCTGTAAAGGTTTTTGAGCATTTTGTTTATCGCAAGATTTTCGGGATTTGAGGTAATCATGTTAATTTCAGAATTTACAATCCCTTTTTCTTTTTCAAGTTTTTCAACTGCGAACAAAGGTGTTTCGAGCATTGAGGCGTGAAGTTTGATTTTGTTTTCCAAATCACCGTCATTTAAGAGGTTAGAACTTATATAGTAATTTGTTTCGGCAAAGCCTGTTGATGCGTTTGTTGAAGCCCCCATTTTATCAACCAGTTTAAAGAAATCACCTTCTTGTAATCCTTCAGAACCGTTGAATAAATTATGTTCAATATAGTGGCTTATACCGCGAATATTGTCGGGTTCATTCATTGAACCTGTGTTTACATAGGTTCTTAAAACAGTTTCACCATCTTGCGGAACAATTATTACTTTTTGACCATTTGCGAGTTTGTAACAATGAGCTTTTGTATCATAAGGGAAATTAATTTCGCCAGTTTTTGAATAGCTCATAGGAGTTTTAACGGCAAAATCTGGTTTAACGTCCTGCAGCTGTTCAATCTGCGGGTTTGTCGCATTGTTAGCTTTGAAAGACGGTTTATTTTGCGCAGTATTATAATTATTTACACTATTAATAGAATTTATTCTAACCATAATAATATAAAAACAACGAGTTAAAAAAATTTGCTATTTTGTAAAGATTGTTTGATTTCTATCTGGACCGACGCTCACAATTGAGATTGGAACTTCAAGAATTTCCTCTAATCTTTCAAGATATTTTCTAGCATTTTCTGGGAGTTTTTCGTATTCGGTTATGCCTGTAATATCTTCTCTCCAGCCTTTGTGAGTTTCGTAAACAGGTTCTAAATATTTGTGGATAAATACATTTGTCGGATAGCTTGTATAAATTTTGCCGTCGCGTGTATCTTTGTATGCTGTACAAATTTTAATATCATCAAATGTATCAAATACGTCGATTTTTGTCAAAGCAATTGATGTCAGACCGCCGACGAGTACTGCATATTTCATTGTAACCGCATCAAACCATCCGCATCGTCGCGGTCTGCCTGTTGTTACCCCGAATTCATGACCGATTGTTTGGATTTTACTGCCTGTTTCGTCTGTCAATTCAGTTACGAAAGGTCCTTCGCCGACACGTGTTACGTATGCTTTTGCAACCCCAATAACTTCATCAATCATACAAGGACCGTAGCCAGAACCTGTTGATGCACCGCCGCCGATTGGGTTTGATGATGTTACGAAAGGATATGTGCCGTAATCAATATCAAGCATTACGCCTTGCGCCCCTTCAAAAAGAACAGCTTTTTTCTCGCGTTTTGCATCTTCTAAAACTTTTTGCCAGTCAAAGCAAACATAAGGTCTAAAAATTTCAGCATATTTTTTGCAAAGTGCCGTAACTTCTTCTTTTGTATAAGTTTTTAATCCATAAACTTCTTTTAATGTTTTGTTTTTGATTGGAAGAATTATGTCTAATTTTTCAGAAAGTGCTTCTTCTGAATATAAATCTTCTATTTTTAATCCTATTCGTGCCATTTTGTCAGTATAAGTCGGCCCGATACCTTTTTTAGTTGTACCTATTTTACCCTTGCCTGCTGTACTTTCAGCATAACCGTCAACTTCTGTATGCCAAGGCATTGTAATTGATGCAAGCGGATTGATTTTTAGAGCCGAAACATCAATTCCTTCTTCTATTAAACCTTTAATTTCCTGTTCAAAAGATTCTGGCAAAATTACCGTTCCTGCGCCGATAAAGCAGGTTTTTCCCTTATAAAGAATGCCAGATGGGATAAGGTGGAATTTGAAAGTTTTGTCATGTGCAACAACAGTATGCCCTGCGTTGCATCCGCCCTGATATCTTATGATTAAATCCGCATCCTGTGCCAATAAATCCGTAATCTTTGCTTTACCTTCATCGCCCCATTGAGCGCCGACAACTACTCTGTTCATATCCCGTCCTTTCATTACGAGATTATTTTAACATAAACATTTTAGAAAGTTGAGGCAAAACTTCAAATACGTCCCCGACAAATCCTACATCTGCGATTTCAAATATTGGAGCGTTCGAGTCTTTGTTTATGGCAATAATTTTATCGCTGTCGCACATGCCTACAGTATGCTGAATTGCTCCTGAAATCCCGCAGGCAATATATAGTTTTGGCGTAACGGTTTTTCCAGTCTGCCCGATTTGAACATCCTGAGAAGCCAGCCCCATATCAACTGCTCCGCGGCTTGCTCCGATACTTGCACCGATACTTTTTGCAAATTCTTTTAAAAGTTCAAACCCTGCTTCATTTTTCATTCCCTTACCGCCTGCAACGATTATTTGTGCGCTGTCAAGGTCGTTGATTGTGACATTAATTCGTTTTACAAATTCAATAAATTCTACTTTTCTTTTAATATCGTCAATTTCGGGTTTTTTATAAATAAATTGGGTGTTTTTTACAACATTTTCACTCAATGGTTTGAAAACTTTTGGTCTGACCGTTGCCATTTGAGGTTTTGTTCTGCATAAAATTGTTGCCATAAGTTTTCCGCCAAATGTCGGACGGGTTGCAGCAAGCTGTCCTTTTTCATTAATATCAAGGTCAATACAGTCTGCGGTCAATCCTGTATGAAGTGCAGATGAAATTCTTGGGGCTAAATCTCTGCCTTGAGTTGTTGCACCAATCAGGATTATGTCAGGATTAACCTCTTTTATAATATCAATCGCAACTTTTGCAAAGAACTCTGTTGAATAATGCGTAAATCTATTATCCTCAGCAATGTAAACCTTATCAAAACCTGAATTAATAAAAGCTTCATTATAAAGCTGTGCAAGTCCCTGTTTGCAGATTAAAAGAGCCGAAACTTCCGCATTATCAAGTTTTTTTGAAAGTTCTTGAGCTTTGCAGGCGAGTTCAAAAAGAACCGTATGAACATAATTTTCTTGTGTAACTTCTGCATAAAGGAGAATTTCAGCCATTTAAGCCTCCGAATTCTTTTATTTTATCTGCAAGGCAGTTTATGTCATCACAGAATTTGCATTCCCAGCGTTTGTTTTCTGGACGGAATGCACGGCTTACATAAGTGGGTGAGCCTTTAATTCCGACATCATCGGGAGTGAGCCCTATATCTTCCATAGAATAAACGGAAATCTCTGCATTTCTTGCTCTTTTTATTCCGTTAATTGTTGGACGCGCAGGTTCTTCAAACCCTTTTAGCATACAAACAAGTGCTGGAAGTTGAACTTTTACTGTTTCTATTCCCTCTTCAAGTTCTCGTTCTGCATAAATACTTTTGCCGTCAAATCTGTCCAATTTCCTTACATACGTAACCTGCGGGATTCCTAATTGCCCTGCAATACTTGGACCAGTTTGCGCTGTATCGCCGTCGACTGCAAATTGACCGCAGATTATCAAATCAAAATCGGGCATTTTGGTTTTTATGGCTGAAGCAATTGTTTTACCAGTAGCGTAAGTATCTGCGCCTGCAAATTTCTTGTCAGAAATTAGTACTCCCTTATCACATCCAACAGCGATAGCTTTTCTTAGCATGCTGTCAGCCTGCAAAGGTCCCATTGTTAAAACAGTAATTTCTGCATCTTTAAATTTTAAAGCCTGTTCAATTGCGTATACATCAAAAGGGTTGATGATACTTTCGACACCCTCCCTTTGAATAGTGTTATTTTCAGTCCATTTGATATCTGTTGTATCAGGGACTTGTTTTATACAAACGAGTATTTTCATTTTTTTACCATCGGGCGGCTCATTCATAGGCCTGTTAAACAGTGGTTAGATTTTTTAGAACGCCTACTGATTTTATTTTTTAGGCTGCCCCTTTTGTCTTGCAGTAGTTTCAAGCAGTGCGTTGTATGCAAGCATGTATACCGAACATTTTTTTACGCTTGGCACATACCATGCACAGCTTTCAAGTGTACAAACCTTATCAATTTCAGAACCTGCTGACATCAGCGGGCAGTATGGAATATCTTTTGCCATATTAATCTCTCCTTGCCTGTTTTAGTAAATTACAGTTTTCGTCGCGTTTTCTTTCCTGATCTTTGTAGATTCTGGTTCTGTTTATAACTTCATCAAAATCTATTTTGTGAGCATCAAAGTCAGGGCCGTCAACGCAGGCAAATTTTGTTTCTCCGCCGACTGTAACACGGCATGCTCCGCACATACCTGTTCCGTCAACCATGATAGGGTTCATACTTGCTTCAGTATAAATCCCTTTATCGCGTGTTAAATCCGCCACTGCGCGCATCATCGGCATAGGTCCGACGGCTATTGCATAATCTACTTTTTCTGTATCAATAATTCTTTGAAGCACCTGAGTAACAAAACCTTTTTCGCCTAAAGTTCCGTCATCTGTGGTTATAAATAGTTCTGTGCAGGCATCTTTCATTTTATCCTGCCAGAAAATTAAATCCTTTGTTCTTGCGCCCATAATCATATAAACCTTGTTGCCTGCTTCTTTAAAAGCTTTTGCTATCAAATAACAAGGAGCTGCACCGTATCCGCCTGCAAGACAAACTACTGTACCATATTTTTTGATGTGTGTCGGTTTGCCTAAAGGCCCTGCTATGTCACAAATTTCATCCCCCTCATTTAAAGCTGCAAGTTTTTTAGTAGAATATCCTACAGCCATAAATACTAAGGTTAATTCGCCTTTTTCTTTGTTAACATCAGCGATTGTTAAAGGTACTCTTTCGCTGTTTTCATCTGCTCTGAATATAATAAATTGTCCAGCTTTTGCGTTTCTTACAACATAAGGCGCATCAATTGTTATTTCAAACTGATTAGGACAAATTTCTTTTTTTGATAATATTTTATAACCCATAATTCCCTCTTTTCAGATTATACTATAAAAACAGTTCGCCGTAAAGTTTTCCGTTTTTCAACTTTGTTATTTTTATTGTTTGAAGCGTGTTAGCAAGCGTTTCATCTTTAGTGTTTAACGTTACTGTAAGGTAATTTTTTGTAACACCTTTCATAAAACCGTTTTTGTCAGGACGTTTTTCGACTAATAATTCGGCTGTTTTTCCGATATTTTTTTCGATAAATTCCTGATATTTAAAAGCAGAGAGTGTTTTAACAATTTCTGCGCGCTGCTGGCGGATATTTTCGGGAACCTGATTTTCCGCCCTTGCACCAACTGTTCCCTCTCTGACAGAATATGGGAAAGTGTGGATTTGTGTAAGCCCCGATTTTCTCAAATTATTAACAGTAATATCAAAATCCTCATACGTTTCGCCCGCAAAGCCTGTAATTATGTCGCTTCCGAGAAACGGCAGGTCAAACATTGAATTAATTTTTTCGATTTGTGCAAGATAATCTTCTACCTTGTAAAATCTGTTCATGGATTTTAAAGTCTTGTTGCATGCTGATTGCAATGAAAGGTGAAAATGCGGACAGAATTTTTCTGATTTTTGTAAAAATTCCAGCATCTCATCAGTTATTTCAAGCGGATTAAGAGAACCAAGCCTGTAACGCAAGTTTGTGCGGGCTTCAATTTCTTTTAAAAGGTCTAAAAGTTCCATCCCAAAATCTTTTCCCCACTGACCTATGTGAATTCCTGTCAGAACGATTTCTTTAAAACCATGTTTTTCAAAATTGTTAATTTGTTCAATAATAAAGTCAATATCTGCACTTCTGCTTTTTCCTCTGGCAAAAGGGATTATACAATATGAACATCTGTTGTCGCATCCGTCTTGAATTTTTAGACTTGCACGTGTTTTGGTCATATCTTCAAGAACAACTTTATTAAAATCTTTTAGCGCCATAATATCAGCCGTCTGGCATTTAACCCCGTTTGAGAGAACTTCTGTCATATTAAGCTTTTCGTCATTGCCGATTACAAAGTCAATAAAATCATTCTCAAGAAGTTTTTCTTTTTCAATCTGTGCAACACAGCCTGTCAAAATATTTATAATATTGGAATTTTTATGCTTTGCATTGCGCAGAAGATACATTGCTTCGTTGTCACTTTTATGAGTTACAGAGCAGGAATTTAGGATATAAATATCTGCATCTTCTATATTTTTAACTTCTTCATATCCGTTTTTGTTTAAATTTTCTTTTATAATTGAGCCTTCAAATTGGTTGGATTTACAGCCCATTGAGTGAATGTAATACTTTTTCATATTTTAATAATATAAAAAAGTATTATACTTGTAAATATTCTTAACAAAAATTTTGAAAACTAGCAAAAAATTTTACTTTTGGTTTTTGATACAGTATAATAAATTTGCGAAAGGTGTGTGTATATGCAAGTATCTTCAATAGGTCCTAATTTTCAAGGCAGACGTGATAATGTTGATGCCTTGATTGGTTTGGATGATAATTCTATTCGTCAGTTAGCTTATATGAAAACTTCAGCTAAAATTGACCATGATAAAAATCGTAAAGTTACTAACACGCTGTTTTATAATGCTCCGTTGGCAGCAGGTTTAGGGACAGCTTTATTAACTAAAAACGGTAATACAAAAATATTTTCAAAAGAATTGACAGGAACTGCAGGCAGAATGGCTAAAGGCTTAAAAGTTGCAGCTTATTGGACTGCTGGACTTTTAGCTATTGATTTGTTGGGCGCTGCTAAAAATAAATTAGCTCAAAAGTCTCCAGAAATGAGAAATTTCGATAAAGAACATCCGCTTTTATCTTTAGGTACAATGATTGCGGCAGGTCTTGGCGCATTCGTTCTTGTAAGCAAAGGTGCTGGCAGACTTGCAAAAGTTACCGCTCCAAAATTTATGCAAAAAGGCACAGAAAGAGCTGCAAACTTCTTAAACGAAAGCAGAATTATGGTAAAAGCTAAAAACGGTTATAAAAATCTTTTGGCAAAAACACCTTCTGCTTTAAAAGAAATCGGTAAAACTGCGCTGGAATGGGCTCCTACAGCATTATTGTTCGGCGGCTTGTTCCACTCTATAGCAAGTGCACATTCTGAAAGCAGAGAATTTTCTAAAAATTATACAGAACTTAAGGAAAAGCAAATAAATGTTTCTCGAGCAAGAGTTCGTGAACTCGCTGTTCAAAACGATTTAATGATGCAGGAAACTCGAAATAGAGAAGATGCAGCGTTATTGAAAGATAATTTGGCAGAACTTCCAGAAGAAGTCATTGAAAAAGTTGAAGATTTAGCTTAAAAAAAGACGCTTTTTAAAAGCGTCTTTTTTTATATAAAAATCGGGAGTTGTTATACTCCCGATTTCTTTTGTTATTTAACCAGTTCACCAACTGCTTTGAACATTGCCATACGTCTTGCAGCGTCTTCTTCTGCTTGAGTGTATAAGCTTTCTGCAGCTTCAGGGTTAGTTTTAAGTAATGACTTATAACGTCCTTCTGATCTGATAAAGTCTTGGTAGCTTCCTTTAGGTTCTTTAGCATCCCAAGTAAACGGTTGTTCGTTTGCTGGGTTGTATCTGTAAAGCGGGAAGTAACCAGCTTCAACTGCACGTTTTTGTTCAGTTTGAGTTTTGCTCATGTCGATACCGTGTGCGATACAAGGAGCATAAGCAAATATGATTGATGGTCCATCATAAGCTTCAGCTTCTTGGAACGCTTTAAGAGTTTGACCTCTGTCAGCACCCAATGCAACTGATGCTACATAAACATAGCCGTAAGACATGCTCATTAAGCCCATGTTTTTCTTGTATGTAGGTTTACCGCCTGTAGCAAACTTCGCTACAGCACCTGTAGGTGTTGATTTAGAAGCTTGACCGCCTGTATTTGAGTAAACTTCTGTATCAAGTACGAGGATATTAACGTTTTTGTTTTGAGCAAGAACGTGGTCAATACCGCCGTAACCGATATCGTTAGCCCAGCCGTCACCGCCGATAATCCAGATTGATTTATCAGTGAAGTAGTCTTGAAGTTCACGAACTTTAGCTAAATCTTCGCAATCTACATCAGCGTATTTTGCAAGAACTTCTTTAGCTTTGTTTTGAGCTGCAACTGCTTCTTCTGTTTTTGAATTTTCGAAGTGAGCCATAGCGCCTTCAAGAGCTTCTTTCAAGTCAGCAGGAGTTTTCTCACAAGCAACTACTTTTTCAACAAATGTTTTCAAAGTATCTCTGTTAGAATCAACAGCTAATCTCATACCGAAACCGAATTCAGCGTTATCTTCGAATAATGAGTTAGCCCATGCTGGACCTCTGCCTTCTTTTGTTTTTGTGTATGGGATTGTCGGGAATGTTCCTGAGTAAATTGATGAGCAGCCTGTTGCGTTAGCAACGATAGCATTTTCACCAAATAATTGAGAAACTAATTTAACATAAGGTGTTTCACCACAACCTGCACAAGCGCCTGAGAATTCAAATAACGGTTTTCTGAGCATTGCACCTTTAATTGTTTTTGTAGTGTTTTTACCCATTACGTTATCTGGTAATTCATTGAAGAATTTTTCATTTTCAAGTTCACAATCTTCAACTTCTTTTTCTATTGTTGACCAAGTTAAAGCTTGTTTTTCAGGGTTTTTGTTTGCAGGGCACTGGTCTATACAAACTCCGCATCCTGTACAATCCTGACAGTATACTTGAACTTTGAATTCTTCATCAGCAAGAGCTGGTTTAGCAGGAATAGTTTTGAATGAAGCTGGAGCATCTTTCAAGTTTTCTTTTTCTGCTAATTTAGTTCTGATTGCAGCATGCGGACATGCTGATGCACAGATACCGCATTGAATACAATTTTCAGGGTTCCAGTGAGGAACACGAGGAGCGATTCCACGTTTTTCCAAACAAGCTGTACCTGTCGGGATTACACCGTCATTTGACATAGCAGAAACAGGAATGTCATCGCCTTTTTGTCTCATTGACGGTTCAATGATTTTCTTAGCGAATTCAGATGCATCATCAGGTAACAATTTAACATCATCAACACATCCAACGCCATCTAATGTTGCAGGAACAGAAACTTCTTCAGTTGCGTTAACTGCTGCATCAATAAGTGCTAAGTTCATGTTAACAACATCATCGCCTTTTTTCTTAAAGGTTTTGATAGTCATTTCTTTCATGCCTTCAAGAGCTTGTTCGAACGGGATAATTCCTGAAACTTTGAAGTAAGCAACCATCATAACTGTGTTTGCACCTTTACCTCTAAGACCAGGTTGTTCTTTGATAAGTTTTTCAGCATCTACGTTGTAGAATTTAATTTTCTTATCAATAATAGTTCTTTGCATATCGCGTGTTAAATGAGCGAATGCTTCTTCTTTTGTATAAGGTGAGTTAAGTAAGAAAGTACCGCCCTCTTTAATACCTTTCAACAAGTCATATCTGCCAACGTAAGCATGCGCAGAGCATGATACAAAATCAGGTGCTGTGATAAGGTATGTTGATTTAATGTGTTCATCGCCGAATCTCAAGTGAGAAACTGTAACACCGAAAGATTTTTTAGAGTCATAAGCAAAATATGCTTGAGCATCTTTATTAGTGTATTGACCGATGATTTTAATTGAGTTTTTGTTAGCACCAACAGTACCGTCAGAACCCAAGCCCCAGAACATGCAGTTTGTAGTGCCTTTAGGCTCTGTAACGATGTGTTCTTCAATTTTTAAAGATTTGTTTGTAACGTCATCTTCGATACCAACTGTAAAACCGTGGAAACCGTTGTTTTCAGAATGTTTGTAAATTGCAAGAACCATTGACGGAGTAAATTCTTTAGAAGATAAACCGTAACGTCCGCCGATAACTCTAACGTCTTTTCCAGCAACAGCTGCTGTAACGTCCATGAATAAAGGTTCACCGATTGAACCAGGTTCTTTTGTTCTGTCAAGAACTGCAATACGTTTAACAGAAGCAGGTAAAGCTTCATTAAAGCGTTTAACATCGAACGGTCTGTATAGTCTAACTTTAACCAAACCGTATTTAGTACCGCGTGTTGCGTTCAAGTATGTGATTGTTTCTTCGATAGTTTCACAAGAAGAACCAATAGCAACAATTACATCAGTTGCATCAGGCGCACCTACGTAATCGAATGGATGATATTGTCTGCCTGTAACTTGAGCAACTTTATCCATGTATTCTTGAACGATATCAGGAACTGCATCATAGTATTTATTAACTGTTTCACGTCCTTGGAAGTAAACGTCAGTGTTTTGTGCGCCG
Organism: uncultured bacterium; assembly: GCA_948964545.1. Taxonomy (GTDB): domain Bacteria; phylum Cyanobacteriota; class Vampirovibrionia; order Gastranaerophilales; family Gastranaerophilaceae; genus Stercorousia. The sequence continues at coordinate 323,486 of CAREDV010000002.1, forward strand.
ACTTTACAAACAGGAGCTTCAGGTCTTAATGCACGATTTCTGAATTCTTCAATGTATTTAGGTTCAACAAGTTTTGCGATATCTTCGTAAGAGATTTCTTCAATTTTGTGAATTTCATGAGAAGTTCTGAAACCGTCGAAGAATTGCAAGAATGGAACTTTAGCTTTGTAAGTAGCTAAGTGAGCAACTAAAGCCATATCCATTTCTTCTTGAACAGAGTTTGCAGCAAGCATTGCATAACCTGTGTTACGGCATCCCATAACGTCTGTATGGTCGCCGAAGATTGCCAATGATTGAGCTGCTAATGCACGAGCTGTTACGTGGATAACATGCGGAAGCATTTCACCTGCAACTTTGTGCATAACAGGAATCATCAACAACAAACCTTGAGAAGCTGTATAAGTAGAAGTTAAAGAACCTGCAGCCAAAGAACCGTGCACAGCACCTGCTGCACCTGCTTCTGATTGCATTTCTGCAACTCTTACCTGTTTTCCCCAGATATTTTTCTTACCTTGTGATGCCCATTCATCAATCCATTCACCCATTGTAGATGAAGGAGTGATAGGGTAAATTGCGGACACTTCGCTTAATGCGTACGCTACGTGCGCCGCTGCGTAGTTGCCGTCAACTGTTATAGTTTTTCCAGCCATATTTAACTAACCTCCTTATTTAATAAGCTTAAATATAACAATAATATTTTATTACAAACATACTCTTAATACCATGTTAACTTATGTTACAATTTATTTCCACAGGGTAAATTTTTCATCTTGAGTGTTATTAAATACTTGAAGGTGGAATTATGAATATACAATCGTTAACTTCAAAATTTTTACGTAATGATATCATTACGCGTTCAAACCATTCTGGTTTGAACGCATCTAATGTTTCTTATCCGAACTTAAGACCGCTTGAAAAAGATACGGTTTCGTTCGGTGCTAAATCAAAGTTGATTGTTGATACCTCAGCGGTAACTACAATTAGAGATATAATATCTTTGAATTATGAAAAAACTCATCCGTTTTTAGAGATATTGTCAAAAAGATTAATGGATACAATGGATGCTGTTGCAAGAGAATTAAAAGGTGCTGGCTTAATATTTGACAGAACTTATAATGAAAAAGCTCCTATAAAATCTACAAATTCCTATGTATCAAAGCTTAAAAGAAGCGGTTCTACTCCAAAAGATCCAGTAAGAGGAACTTGGTATTTACGTAATCTTCATGACTTATCAATATTTACTGATAAAATATTGCCTGCCTTAAAAGAGCGCGGGTACGAAATTGCACCTGTTGCACCCAGAAAGAAAGTTCCAGATTTTGATGTCAGATTATCAGGAGTTTCTGAAAAAGCAAAAAATGCACTTCCTAAATCAATGAGAGATGTTTCTTCATTTAAAGAACAAGGGTCAGGATATGGTGATATTCAATTCCGTCTTATTGATACTTTAGCTGATAAAAAGAAAACAACTCCGATTGAAATTATTATTGTAGCAGGTGAACATACTGCTAAGGCTAAGTCAAATGAATCATATTACGTGTATGATATTACAAGAGTGTTGAAAAATGAATTGCACATATCTGAAATTAAAGACCCAGAAATTCATACACCTGCTTATCGTATTATAAATAATATAAAAATTATTACTGATAGCCTAAATGCTCAAATTTCAAACCCTTTATACACAAATGCAAAAATGTTGGATATTGAACGCAATTCAAATTCACTTCTTTCTGTAGGATTAGATACTAATACGGTTCGAGTTTTGCCTGGGCTTGCCGAAGGTATACAGAATAAAATTCCTTTGCACTATAAAGCAAAAATAAAAGAAGTAAAAATGGATAAAACATTATCTGCTGCTCAAAGACGTGAAAAGATAGAACTATTGGAACAGCAAAAAAAAGAAGATTTGGAAATTATCACTTTTGTTAAAAACCGTCTTGAGGAAACTATTGAAAAATACGGCACAAAATCTTAAACTGAAATAACCGCAACATTTTCTATGTGATAAGTGTGGCAAAACATATCAAAGGGCTGTATGGATCCGACTATACAGCCTTTTTTAGTTAAGTATTTTAAGTCGCGGGCAAGTGTTGCAGGGTTACAGCTTACATATATAATTTTTTGTTTTGTATGTGCAAGTGTCTCATCTAATGCATCCTGTGTACATCCTTTTCGCGGAGGGTCTAAAATCGTAATATCAAATTTGCGCTTAATTGATTTTAAGTATTTGGTTGTGTCTTGTGCAAAAAGTTCGACATTATTTATATTATTCTCTCTTAGAACTTCTTTTGCTTTTTCAATTGATGCGGAATTTTCTTCAACGCTGACAACTTTTTCAGAAACATCCGAAACAACAATTCCGAATGTTGCAATACCTGCGTAAGCATCTAATACTGTCGGATTATTAAGTTTTGAGATTTCATTTTTTACGTATTTAAAAATGTTTTCGGCACTTTTAGGGTTAATCTGGAAAAACGTATCTGCGCCGATTTTAAAAGTTTTATCAAGGATTTTTTCTTCAACAAAATCCTGACCGCAGATGCATTCTGTTTTTGCACCCAAAATTACGTTTGTTTTTTTTGAATTGAAGTTTATGCAAACCCCTGTAACTTGTTCAAAATGTTCGAAAATTTCTTTTGCAAATTTGTTTAAACGTTCAAATGTTTGTGTTGAATTAACAACGAGAGTTACCAAGCATTTTCCGTTGTGGGCAGAACTTCTTATCACAATATGACGTAAATCACCTATGTGTTTTTTCTCGTTAAACCCTGTAATTTCAAATTTGGGCGCATTTTCTCTGATAAATTCTATAATACTATCGCAAATTTCAGGCTGAATCGGGCAGTATTTTATATTCACTATTTCATGACTCTGCGGTTTAAAATAGCCTGCAACGATTCTCCCTTCTTTTTTCTGAGAAACTGGGTATTGAATTTTTTGTCTGTAATTTCTAATTTGCGGGCTTGTAATCGGGTCATTAATTGGAGTTTGAATATGTCCGATTGTGCGCATGGCATCTTCTACAATTTGTTTTTTTAGTTGTAATTGATAATTATAATTGATAAACTGCATCTGGCATGCTCCGCAAACTTTTTGCATAGGACAAAATGGTTCTATACGGTGCTGTGATGGTTTAATAACTTCTGTAACTTTTGCAGATGCGTAATTTTTATTAACCTTGGTAATTTTTATTCTAACCTCATCTTCAGGACAGGTGTTTTCGACAAAAACAATTTGTCCGTCAACTTTTGCAATGCCTGTTCCAAGGTTTGAAAATTTTTCTATTTTTACTGTAAGTTCGTCGTTTAATTTCATATTTATACTAAAAAAGAGCCTTACGGCTCTTAATTTAAATGGTGGGCGTTAGAAGACTCGAACTTCTGACATCCTCCTTGTAAGGGAGGCGCTCTACCAACTGAGCTAAACGCCCTCAACAAAATTAATCATATACAAAACATTTTTTAATGTCAACAGTTTTTTTGAACTTTTTTTTATAATTTTCGTTATAATTTATATATGGAGGTTAATTATGAAAAAAATTTTGCTGCTCTTAACTCTTTTAAGCCTTACAAATTCTGTTTTTGCTGTGGAGTATTCGATTAGGGGATACAGTGCAAGACCGTCTGTAAGACAGGCAGATTCGGAAATTTTGCGTGCATTTTTAAACGGTGCTTCTATTGCATCGGGTAGAATGTATTTGTCACCTTCAATCAGAACTTTAAATCCTGCACTTTCTTATTTAGATCCTTATATTGTAAGTATTGAGGGTAAAAATTATATTCTTGTGAAAGACTGCAAGGATGGTAAGTGGTCTGTTGAAAATATTCTCGGGCATGATGATTCAAGAGATAATTTGTTCGGAGCTTTGAAAAAACTTGAAAGTGACGGAGATGCCTCAAAAATTACTGTTGATGAATTGAAAAAAGCGGGTATAAGGTTTGCGCTTCTTAACTCTGACGGGTCTGCGGAACTTGATAAAAGAAATCTTGATTATAATTTAGATAATGTTTTTTATATTGATATGAAAAATTTAAGAACGGCATTAGGCAATAAAAATCAGGACGGAACTTTCGGGTATTTTTATGTAATTATAAACGAAAACGGCAAAAAACGAGCAGTTCCTGGACGTGTAACTTTTGAAGAAAAAAGAGAATTGCAGAAATATATTAAATAGCTTGTTGTGATGCTTGTTCTTCAAGACGTTTTTCATATTCTTCACGTGCTTTTACTTTAATTTCATGTTTTGTGCCATGGTGGACTTCTTCGCGCTTGTAGCGCTGGTCCACCCACCATTTTGCAAATTTATATGAAAGGCGTTTTTTGTAAGCTTCGGGGTCATCTTTTTTAGAAACTTTTGGTTCTGCCATTTTTTTTATTCTGTCAGGGCGCTGTTTTGTAATCTCGACTTCCACAGCAGGCTGGTCAAGGGTTTCCAATGTTTCAAGATTTAATTTCGGTGACGGCGGAACGTATCTGTAATCTTGAAAATCAGCTTCGTTTACAGCATAACTTTCAGGGCTTACATAATTATCAAATGCAAACGCTTTAGGAGTTAATAATATTAAGATTAAAATTATAAATCTTTTCATTTTTTCCTTTCTAATAGTGCGGACATCGTGATGTAATACTGTTTCCATGGCTGTCCATTCCGCCTGTCGGCAGCAGTTCAAAGCTTTCTGCAGTTCTGTTAATTATCGGACACCATTCTATAAAATATTTGCCGTCATAAGATTGATAATATTTTTCAAAAAACATTGCTTTGTCTTTGCCATATTTTTTGAAGTTATTAAATAAATAAGTGTAAAATTCGGGTGTATAACCTCTTGTTCGTGCTGGGTGCGCAATAGACATAACTCCGCTGTTTAATGTTGTTATAAATTCGACAGTTTCCTCAAATGATGAAAATGGTTCAAGCATTTTGCCAATTGACGGGTGCGACTGCGTATAAATATCTCTTGCGATTTGAATTTTTTCAGAAATTTCATCAGGAATTAATGGGAGCGAACAGCCAGCGTAAAGTTCCAGTGCTCGTTTGTAGCAGATTACAAATGAATCTGTGCCAAAGAGATATTTATATTTGAAAAAAGGTTTTTCATAAGTAAAATCGGCATTTGGGAAAAAGTGATTTAAAAGAATTTTTCCGCATGTGTATTTTTTCATAGGATGTGCCACTTCATCCTGCCCTTTTAAAATCATCGGGTGGCATAAAGAAGCTTCTTCAAGTGTAAAATTATATTCGGGGAGTGCTTCATTAAGTCGTTCGATTGTATCTTTTGCTAGTTGTAATTTTAGTTCTCGTTTTTTGACGAGAAATTCATTCAATTTTTTGTCATCAGGGTCAATGCCGTATACAAGAAGGTGAATCGGCAAGGGCTTGGGCTGTTTTGGAAAATTTATTGCAACGGTTGAAATTTCGACTCCCAGTGCTAAATCAACGTTATCAGGACAGATTTCAAGTGCTTTTTTACAACCCTCTATTGTGTCATGGTCGGTGATTGCGACGATTTTATTTTTTGATTTTTCAAGAAGTTCTTTGACCGTCATAATACCGTCAGAGTGTTCCGTGTGGATATGCAGATTTGCGCAGAAATCACCGCTTTCAACATATCGCATGTCATGACTGTCCATAACTTCGGGATTTTGCCTTTCGCCTGCTTTATATGAAATTTCATTCAAATTTTTGACTTTTTCAATAAAATCTTTTTCGCTTAAAATTCCCATACTTTTATTTTACACCAAAATTGAAACAATTTTAAACTTCATTCGTCAAAAAATTTAGTGGAGGGATTTACATGACAGAGAAGTATTTAGTAGAAGATTTATATCAGGATTTAAAAAATGATTACGCTGAAACTGCTGAATATATTGAAATTGATGATGAATTGGATGAGCCTAAGACTTTTAATTCAATTTCTAATGATGACGATATTTTGCAGATGTATTTAAAAGATATTGGAAAGGTTAAGCTTCTTAATTCAAAAGAGGAAAAGGCTCTGGGTAAACAGATTAAAGAGGGCAGAGCAACAGATGCAGAGATTGCAAAACGAAAACTTGTTCAGGCAAATTTACGTCTTGTTGTAAGCATCGCAAAAAAATATATCGGACAGGGTGTTTTGTTCATGGATTTGGTGCAGGAAGGGTCTTTGGGGCTTATTAAGGCTGCTGAAAAATTTGATTACTCTAAAAATTTTAAGTTTTCGACTTATGCAACGTGGTGGATAAAGCAGACTATTATAAGGGCGATTTCCAATAATTCACGCACAATAAGAATTCCTGTTCATATGACAGACAAAATCAGAAAGTACAAGAGGGCTTATACAACTTTATCATTCGAACTCGGCAGAGAACCGTCGGATTTAGAGGTTGCGCAAAGGCTCGAGATTACGCCAAAACAGCTTTTGACAATAAAAAAATCAATTATAAAAGAGCCTATTAGTTTGGAAACTCCTGTGACTGATGATTTGAATGTAGGTGATTACGTTGAGGACAAATCTTACCGCTCGCCTGAGGCTCAGACAGGGAATAATGTTTTAAAAGGAAGCGTTGAGGATTTACTAGCATCTTTATCAGAAAGAGAAAGGAAAATTATTAACTGCCGTTTCGGTATTGGCGGTGAGCTGCCTAAAACTCTTGAGCAGGTCGGAGAATTAATGGGGTATTCAAAGGAGAGGATTCGTCAGCTTGAGGATTCCGCATTGACAAAAATCAGAGAGAGAAAAGAGTTACAGCATTTCAGGGATTTTATAGAGGATTGAAGCGCACTAAGTGCGCTTTTTTATTGCATTATCAATGATTTTGCAAATTCGACGGATTGTTCGTTAATTTCGCCCCCTGCAAGTTCTGCAAGTGCTTTTATTCGGTTGTCGCCTGTGAGCACATATACTTCAACTTTTGTTTCATCAGTTTGTGATTTTCTGACATAGAAGTGTTTGTCTGCTTTTGAGGCAATTATTGCTTGATGTGTGATTAAAATTATCTGGTGGTATTTTGAAAGTTCGACAATTTCATCTGCGACGCTTTGAGAGGCTTTACCCGAAATCCCCGTATCAATTTCATCAAAGATTACTGTGTTGATGTCGTCGCTTTGTGCAAAGATTGATTTTATTGCAAGCATTACGCGTGAAATTTCTCCGCCTGATGCAACTTTTGCAAGCGGTTTTAAATCCTCTGAAATATTTGTCGAAATTAAGAATTCAACTTCATCGCATCCGTCAGAGCTTAATTCTTTCGGCTTAACAGAAATTTCAAACCTGGCTTTCGGAAGTTCCAGTTTTTCCAGCTTTTCTTGAACAAGACTTGAGAGTACCTGTGCATAATTTTTTCTCTGTTCTGAAATTTCGCCTGCAATTTTTTCAAGTTCCTGACGGGCATGAGAAATTTTAGCTTCCAATTCATCAATATTTTGGGTTGAAAACTCTATTGCGTTAAGCTCTTTTGAAAGATTTTTAAATGTCTCCATAACAGCTTGAAGTGTTCCGCCGTATTTGCGCTTGAGCTTATCCAAAACGTAAAGTCGTTCCTGAATATCATTTAGCCTTTGTGTGTCATTATCAAGATTTTGGCTGTAATCTCTGAGCTCAGAACCTGCACTTCGCAAGTTTTCTATTGCATCAATAAGGTTTTGTTCAAGTTCCTCAAGGCTATTGTCATACGATACGGCTTTTGAAATGTTTTGTTTAATCTTGCCGAGAGCTTCCATAATAGAGCCGTCGTCGCCGTTGATTGCCCAGTATGAACTTCCCGTTAATTCTTTAAGTTTTTCTGCATTTTCCAAAACTTCAAGTTCGCGGTTCAAATCCTCATCCTCTGTTTCTGATGCGATATTTGCGCTGTCGATTTCATTAATCTGAAACTGTAAAAATTCTAGCTGGCTTTCTGTTACATCAGATGCTGTTTTTAAATTTTCAAGTTGAGCCAAAAGTTGTTGGTATTCTTTAAATTTTTCTTTGTATTTATTTAATTTTGCGCCGTAGCAAGCATAATTATCAAGCAAAGTGATATGATATTTTGGCTGCATAAAAGCGTAAGTTTGGTGCTGTGAGTGAATATCTAGAAAATAATTTTTTAAGTGTTTGATAAATTCCTGATTTACAAGAGTGCCGTTAACTCGTGAACGGACACCGTTTTGAGTAATTTCTTTAGTTAAAACAATTTCTGAACCTAAATTATCTATTCCGTTTTCTTCAAAAAGCTGGGATAAATCATGTTTTGTATTTTCGATTACAAGTTCTATTACTGCCTTATCTTTGTCATGTTTTATTACATCTTTAGAAACTCTCGATGCAAAAGCTAAATCAATGGCATTAATCAGAATACTTTTACCTGCGCCAGTTTCACCAGTGATAACATTCAGTCCGTCATGGAAATTGGCAGTTAATTCGTCTATAAGTATGTAATCTTTTATTCGCAGCTGTTTTATCATATCTATAGCATAAAACAAGATTAAAAATCTCGCAACATATATACATTATTTTAACTATTTTATTTTCAGGTTAATTATGTTATTCTTATTTTATGAAAAGTACGAATCAATATTTGAAACCATTATCATTGAAAGTTAATGAAAATCTAGAAATCGGCGGATGTGATACTGTTGAACTTGTTGAAAAGTTTGGAACTCCTTTATATGTTGTGGATGAATATACTATTAGAAGTATTTGTCGGGATTATAAAGAAGCTTTTAAGGCTTACGAAAATGTTAATATGATGTATGCATCAAAAGCCTTGTGTACAATGGCTACATCAAAACTTCTTGCATCAGAGGGGTTTGGATTTGATGTTGTGTCTGCGGGGGAAATTTATACTGTTTATAAAGCGGGCGTTGACATGTCAAAAGTCCTTTTTAACGGTAATAATAAATCTTATGATGAGCTGTCTCTTGCTATAGAGCTTGGTGTAGGCAGGATTTCTGCTGATAATTTCTTTGAGCTCGCACTTTTAAATGAAGTTGCAAAAGCTCAAAACAAAACTATTGATATTTTACTTAGAATAACTCCTGGGATTGAATGTCATACACATAAATATATTCAAACAGGACATTTGGATTCAAAATTCGGCTTTGATTTGACACAGGTTGACGAAGCTGTTGAATTGATTAAAAATGATTATACAAATTTAAAACTTCACGGACTTCATGCTCATATTGGTTCGCAAATTTTTGAAACTTCAATCTATGGTGATGAAATTGAAATCCTTGTAAAAGAGATTGCGCGCCTTGGTTTGAACGAGATAAACATTGGCGGAGGTATCGGTGTTAAATATACAGAAAATGACTGTCCGCCATCTGTTTATGATGTTGCAGAAATTATTATAAATAGATTAAACGAGTGTATTAAAAAATATAATATTGAACCGCCTGCACTATTTATAGAACCTGGCAGAAGTATTATATCTACTGCGGGTGTAACTTTATATACTGTCGGAAGTTCAAAACAAGTTCCAAACGGCAGAAAATATGTCGCAGTTGACGGCGGAATGTCTGATAACATAAGACCTGCAATGTATGGTGCTGAATATACTGTGCAGGTCGCAAACAAACCTGATGTTCAAAATCTTCAAAAGGTTACAATTGCAGGACGTTTCTGCGAATCTGGCGATATTTTAATTAAAGATGTAGAACTGCCTGAACTTGAAGAAGGCGACATTCTGTGTGTTTATAACACTGGTGCTTATAATTATTCAATGGCATCAAATTATAATCGCGTGCCAAAACCTGCTATGGTGCTTGTAAATGATTCACTATCACATGTAATAGTTGCAAGAGAAACTTTAGATGATTTAATTTCACATGATAGGATTAGTCAATGATAAATGAAATTTTCACATACTTAACAAATTATATTAGTAATCTGGAAATGGCTTTTAATTGGTCAGATTTTATCCAGATAGCTTTTTTAACTTGTGTACTTTTGTTTTTGTATAAGAAATTTATCAAGAATACTTCATCGGAAAAGTTTGTAAAAGGGCTTTTAATTCTTGTATGCGTTTGGATTTTTAGCGAAGTACTTTTAAGAATTAATTTGAATATTATCGGAATGTTTTTAAAAGCTGTTGTAACCCTTGTATCTTTAAGCTTAATTGTTATATTCCAGCCTGAATTACGACGCTTTTTAGGCTTTTTGGGACAAGCAGATTTTGTGGCTAAAGTTTTTAATACAAACAATTCTAAAAAGAAAACAAGAAAAATTGATGTTGTTAAAGAATTAATAGAAAGCGTTAAGTATCTTTCAAAATCCCATACAGGTGCTTTGATTGTTTTCCAGAGCGATTTAAGCAATACTTATTATGATGTCGGAACAAAACTAAATGCTGATTTGTCAACAGAACTGCTTTTGACAATTTTTCACACTAATACTCCGCTTCATGACGGTGCAGTTGTTATAAACGGCGATAAAATTATTTCAGCAGGTGTGTTATTACCGCTTACAGAAGATCCTAAACTTAGTTGGAAATACGGTACGCGTCACAGAGCGGCAATCGGTATGACAGAAACAAGCGATGCTGCCTGCCTTGTTGTTTCGGAAGAAACTGGCGATGTTTCTATTGCACTTGACGGAAACCTTAAAAAATATGAAGATTTGGTGACTTTAAAATCTGATTTAGAAAATATTTTGGGCTTAAAAGAACCAAATGATGCAGATAAAAAAACTATATTTAAAATAAATAATTTTATGACTATAAAGAAGAGTGCGGAGTAAGTTTTGGAGAGAAAATTAACTAAAAAAGAACTGTTATTAAATTTTTTGAGAAAGATGTTTTTTCTCACTCTTGGGCCTTGTATTGCAGCGTTTGCACTTGAGGTTTTTCTTGTTCCAAATAATATTATTGACGGCGGAATTGTCGGTATTTCAATAATCTTAAGTTATCTTACAAAGATAAATCTTGGGCTGTTGATTTTTCTTATAAATATTCCATTCTTTTTATTAGCGTTTAACAAAATAGGTAAGAAGTTTGTAATTCAAACTTTTTATGCAATTGGAATATTATCACTGGCGGTTAACTTTTTGACAATTCATCATCTTCCAGTAACACATGATTTGCTTCTAGCTACTGTATTTGGCGGAATTGCACTGGGTACGGGTGTAGGACTTGTGCTTAAGAATGAAGGCTCGCTTGACGGTACAGAGATTATGTCGCTTGTGTTATCTAAGAAATTTGGATTTTCTGTAGGCGAGTGGATTATGGCATTTAATATATTTATTTATGGAGCTTCAGGGCTTGTGTTCGGCTGGAATAAGGCGATGTATGCGGTTTTGACATATTTTATTGCGTTTAAAGTTATTGATATAGTTCTTGAGGGATTAAATTCTTCAAAATCAATTCGTGTAATAAGTGATAAGTCATACGAAATAGGACAAGAATTGCTTAAAAGTTTAAATATCGGTGTAACATATTTGAAAGGTGTCGGGGCATATTCGGGTGCAGAAAAAACAATAGTGTTCTGTGTTGTATCACGTCTTGAAATGGCTAAGATGAAAGAGATTATAAAAAATATTGACCCGCATGCTTTTATATCTGTTGTTGATGTGCATGAAGCTTACGGCGGCAGGACAAAAGGAAGTATTGACAAAATTTAACAATCTGGACAAGAGTTTTTTTATATAGTATTATGAAAAAAAGGACGAAAATATGGCAAAAAATATTGATACAGTACCAATAGAAGTAAGTATTTTGACAGCAGACCATGATATTAAAGGTGTGGTTCATGTTTCTAAATACACAAATACAAACAGAGAACTTACGGATTTGTTAAATGATAGAGAACGCAGATTTCTTGCTGTAACTAATGCAGAAATTTATCCGCGCAACTCAAATCAAGCGCCAAGAAAATATAATTTCCTTGAAATTCACATGGATTATGTTCTTATGGTTCATCCGTCATCTCAGGCAGTGTTCCAAGAGTCAGGCAGAACACAGGAAGATATTTCAAGGTTTAGAGAATTAAGATTGAAATTAAATCAGACAAAACCATTTTAATAAACAAGCGAAAGTTAATATAATAAAAAAGAGCTAAAAGGCTCTTTTTTATTTCTTAAATTTAGATAAAAGATTTGAACTTCCTGAATATGACACTTCTGTTTGCTGCGCAGGGGCAGTTTCTTGCTGTTTAATTTCTACGTTTTTTGCATTTTCTTCAGGTTTTTTGGCATTTAATTTCTTATCATGCTTATTAGTAAAATATTGTGTAAGCGGTGTTGAAATGAAAGGTACGATACAGCGTTTTGCAACGATTGTAGCAACAACGATATTCATAGTCGCTTCAAATGCTGAATAGATAGTATCTTTTGTATTTTGAAGTTTCTTTTCAGCTTCGAGTTTTCTTAAAATTGCATCTCCTGATGCTTTTGCATCTTTACGATATGCTGTGATTAATTCTTTACAAGCCTGTTTATTGAATGATTTATTCAATATTTTATTAAACATTGGTTTATAGAATTTTTTCAATCCGAAAGTGAGTCCGATTTGTGTTACAACGTTTAAGATACCATTTGTTAAGTCCATATTTGCAACAAATCGTCTTTTGTCTTCTGGAATTTTTTTGTTATTCAATGATTGTGTAACATATAAGTAGCATCCGACAGCATCTTTTGTAGCTAAAGAAGCTAATGTTGCATAACCTGCATATTTAATCGGTTCTTTTTTAAATTTTTCACAAAGATTTTTTACTGTTTTGTTTTCGGCAAATTTACCGATACCTTTAGCTGTGTATTCTCCGAATTTAGAACCAATAGATGAAATAGCCATTATTTTTCACCTCCGTTCTTTTGTACAGCGGCCTTCTTAGAGCCAGACAGTTTCGGGAAGAAAATATCCATAAATCTTGGATATACCCAGTTTAGAGCATGGCAGGTAATAGGTACAGTAACAAACAGACCAAGCGATATTCCAGCAATTTCTTTGATAAATCTGTAACGTTTGTTCATCATGCCTTTATAGCCTTTTACAATATCTTTACAGATTTTTTCTTTAAGTTTTCCTGAGTTTTCACCAAATGTTGAAATATTGTGGAAGATAGTATTTAATCTTTTGTTATTACTATCAAAGCGACAATTTTCAGCAAGGTCTGCTATTGCTTTTTTTATACCTTGTGGATTTTCGTTAATTGATTTTGATATTTCTGCAAATCTTCTAAGGCGTTTTAGCAGCAACGCTTCATCTGCCTCCATATTAGCCATATATTTTGCTTTTGTGAATTTGCCTTTACCACCGCAAGATTTTTCGATTTTATCTATACGTTCAATTGTTCTTGAACATCTGCTTGCTTGAGAGTCTGAATCTGCAAGATCAATAATCTCTTGATAAACTTTTTTTAATTCGTTATCATCCTTAACTTTTGCAAGCTCTTGCTGTAAGTATGAACCAATTTGAGCTTTATCTTTCGGCAGTGAACCGAGAACTCTTTTTAATTCATCTTTGTTATTGATAAGAGTTTCAGCTCTTTTGGCGTAAAAATCTTTACCTGTTGTAGCGCTAGTAATTTCGGCCTGTGGATTATCCAATAATTTTTTCAAATCACTATCGTTAAACGAGTCATATCTTAAGAAGTTTGTATCAGACATATAGCTGCGAATTTCATTTCTTAATGCTTCGGTTGTCGATTTTGTATCAACTAATCCATTTGCACCTTCTCTGATACGAATTTGTCCTGTTTGCAAGAAATCTGTAGCAACTTTTGAAACTTGTTCATTTTTAACTTTATTTATATTTTCAGCTAATTTTGTTTTAAAAGTTTTTTTATCAAGTTTTTGGGCTTTTAATTTTTTCTTTTCTTGTCTTTCTATATATTTATCATCTTGCAATGCACTTTTATCAAGGTAAGTAGGTATAAATTTTGAAAATTTCGGGTTATTGAATATTACATCTAACCCTTTGTTTATCGGTGTTACCAATGACATTTGAATTGGAATTGCCAGTGCTGCAGAAATAGGCTGGCGCATTGCTGTATATTTTTGAGTCTTTTTAAGATTGTCTTTTTCTTCTTCTGTTGCACCTTCTTTTGGTTTCACATATGGATTCCAAGCAATAAATAATGGCGCAATTGCACCTGTACCTATTGCTGTGATAAGAATACGTCCCTGCTCTCCATCAAACCATTTAAGTTTTTCCATGAATTTAATAAGATTTTTCTGTTTTAAATAGTTTGTAAAGTTTGCCGGTTTTGGTGCATTTGCTGTAAAGTTTGGAGTATATTTCGGTGCACCATTATGTTTTATGCCGGTATAAGTTTGATTGTAATTACCTTGTATTTTTGTTACCATTTCAATACCTACACTATGAACCTTCTATATATATAGACGTTTGGACAAGAAAAAAATTGCTATTTTTTTATTGATTATTAAGTTTTGTGAACTTAATAACTGTCCAACTACCCTTTCTTTCCAAACGCGTAATAGTAAGAGTATCCAACATATCCTCAAAAGTTTTGTTTTTAATATAAGAGAAAACTAAAAACAATAACGGTTTATTATCATACAGGTTTTTATCCCGTGTAATTTTTGCCAAATCATCAGGTGAATAAAAAGATACACTGTCTAATAATACCATTACGACGCTCTGGTCTGGTTTCATATTATCAAAAACATATTTTTTTAGCAAGTTGTCAAAATATTTGTTTTCCATGTTTGAAAAAATACTTTTATAAATTTCTTTTCCGTTTTGGTAAACTTCGCTGTAATCGGTATTTTCGGTTAAGTAATGCGGAAAATTTCCTTTATGAATTTCAATGACTCTATAGTCCGAAAAATCAAAATATTTTTCAAATCTTTGTCTTGGATAGTACTCAAGCATGACAATATCGTCTTTTTTTAGCTCCATGCCTTTAAGCATTTCCATTGGGATTTTATTCCCCTCTGAACGACGTATTTTGGGAGCGGAATAAGGATGAATTAATATATATCCGACAGAGATTAAACAATAAAATATTATGATTGTATTTTTTAATATTTTATTGTTAATGGATGAAAGTCCAGAACATGCCAGATAGATTAAAATAGGATAAATTTCTATCGAATATTTGGTTATAAACACGAGTTTTCCGCTCAATGATGCTATTACAAGCACTGTTATAAACGCAGAGGCAAGCCATAATAACCTGCTTTTGGCTTTTATAATTAATACTATAGCAATAAGCGCAGGAACAATCATAAAAAACGCAAGTTTCGGCATGTATAAAAAGTTATCGGGTGCATTTGTGAGATTAGTCAGTACTGGTGAAAAGTAATCTGTGAATAAAAATCCGATTTTCGATATTGAAAAATGCCCCCACCATTGAGAAAATGACTGTGTTGCCATAATTTTATAAGCAAGCGGTGCAGTTGCAATCGAACAAATTGCAATTGCACTCCAAATATATGGAGCAGCTTTCTTATTATAAATACTTATAAATATTAAATTAAAGAATACAAATACAAAGCCGATAGTATGTGTAAATAAAATCAAAAAATTAAAGAGTATGCACAAGATTATATTCTTTTTGTCAGGATTTTTGATTAATCTAATTGTATATAGCATGCAAAGTGTTGAAAATAAAAATAGTACTGAATACAGTCTTACTTCCTGCGAATAATATATAAGAAAAGAGCTTATTGCGCTAAATCCCGCACACAAAAATCCTGTCTGTTCGTTTTTTTCATTGCCTAGAAAATACATTGCAGGAATTGCAAGAACTCCCGCTAAAACGGATGTTAGTCTTAAAACGAGGTCGCTTTGACCAAAAATTGCCATAAAAAATTTTAGATACAAATAATAAAATGGCATGTGGCACTGTGATTTAACAGCATCCCAAAAACCATCTTTTGTTGATGCTATCATCCAGCTTACGTATTCATCGTTCCAGAGTCCGTCAGGCTTATCTATAAAAATTAATCGTAAGCACAGACCTAAAATTATTATTGTAGTTATCCCTAAAGTTTTTTTCACGATTGTCAAAATCCCTCTTTAATTATATAATAAATATATGAAATTAGTTATACAAATACCATGTTATAATGAAGAAAGTGCTCTGCCTGTTACTTTAGCGGCTTTACCAAAGCATATTGACGGAATAGATGATATTGAAGTTTTGATTATAAATGATGGTTCGACGGATAGAACCGTTGAGATTGCAAAGTCTTTCGGGGTTAAAAACTTTGTTGACATGCCACATAACTGCGGACTTGCAAAAGCTTTTGTCGCTGGATTGCAAAAATCTATTGAAATAGGTGCAGATATTATTGTTAATACTGATGCTGACAACCAGTATTGCGCTGATGATATTGAAAAACTTGTAAAACCTGTTTTATCTGGTGAGGCTGATATTGTAATAGGTTCGCGCCCTGTTTCTCAAATTGAGCATTTTTCGCCGTTGAAAAAAGTTTTGCAAAAGCTTGGTTCAGCTGTTATGAGAATTGTTAGTTCAACAGAGGTTGAAGATGCGCCAAGCGGTTTCAGAGCTTTTTCAAGAAGTGCAGCCTTACAGATTAATGTTTTTGACAATTACACATATACAATGGAAACAATTATTCAGGCAAGGGCTAAGGGATTGGTATTAAAGTCTATACCTATACGGGTTAATGCAGATTTAAGAAAGTCAAAGCTTGTTAAGAATATGTTTGATTATATCAGACGTTCTGTTTTTACAATGCTTAGAATGTTTCTTATATACAGACCTTTTAGATTTTTTGCAATAATTGCAGGGATATTTCTTGTTTTAGGAACGATATTAGGTTTAAGATTTTTATATTATTATATTTTTTCAAGCGGTTCAGGACACATTCAATCTTTGATTTTATCTGCAATTCTTATAATCACAGGGGTTCAAGTGGCAGTAATTGCAGTTTTGTCAGAATTGATGTCTATTAACCGTAAACTGCTTGAAGATATTCAAAGACGGCTGAAAGACTTGAAATAAATTTCGGCAGGTTGTAAAATATAAAAGAAAAATAAGGATTATTATGATTAAAATGGATATTATATCAAAGGTAAAAGAATTTTTTGCATCATCTCAGACGCATAAAGTTTTAGCCTTTTTCGGATTTACTTTCTTAATGACTGCAATTATTGCATCACAAAATTTCTTTTTTCAAAATATTATTGAAAATGGGGTAAGCAAACGTGATGTTATTGCTCAAAAAACATTGATGGTTGAAGATGTTAAACGAACAGAACAGCACAGAAAAGAACTTGCTCAAAAAATAGAACCTGTTTTAGCCCCAGCTGAAGATGATTTTATTAAAACAAATCTTCAAACACTTCAGACATCTGTTTTTCAAATAAGGAAGAAAAATGTTCCAGAAACCGAAAAAAAACAGGAAATTGAAGTCCTATTTGATCTTTCTGGTAATCAAAAACGTGATTTTATTGTGAATTTTCTTTTAAAAGCTGATGATAATAGTCTGCACGAAGCTTTTGACAAATCAACTTTAACTTTATCAAATATTTTGCGTACTGGAATTACTGAAAGAGATTATGAAAAAGATAATATCGAAAGAATTATCTTAAATAACCTTGTTGCAAATGTTTCAAAACGTCAGATTTCTGTTATTACGGCAATTTTGGAACAGGTAATTGTTCCAAACCTGGTTGTAGATGAATTTGCAACGGAAATTGCAAGAAAAAACGCTCAAACTTCAATAAAACCGTATGAAGTAGTTTTTCAAAAAGGCGACAAAATATTATTCGAGGGTGAACCTGTAACAAGATTGAAGCGCGATGCTTTGCGTCAGGCAGGTTATAATGTATATGAACTAAACGGGTATGGGCTTGTTGCTGTTTATATAATAGTATTTATCGGAACTCTTTTGTTTTTGAGTTATATGAAATATTTTGAAAAAGATTTTTTACAACCGAGATTTATGGCAATATCTGCCTTTTTGTCTTTGCTTTTAACTTTGATTGCAGTACTTTTGCCTACAGGAGCTTCGCCTTATATCCTGCCAATTCCAGCATTTTTAATTCTAATGGCAATTTTTACAAAACCTAGGATAGCATTTGTAGCTTCAGTTGTTTTATTGTCTATTATGGCGGTTGGTTATCAGTATAATATTCAGTATGTTGTTGCATTTATTCTTTTAAGCTTGTTCTCTATCATTGCAATTTCTCAAATCAGATATGCGGAACGTGTTGATTTGATTAAAACAGGTTTTAATATTGGTTTAGCTGGTCTTGTCCTTGTTTTAAGCATTTATATTTTAGAAAAATGTCTTATTGATGTCAGCAATGTTTTAATTATAAAAAATTGTGCATATATATTGTTAAATGGAATTGTGAGTTCAATTATCGCATCTGGTTCACTGCCGTTATTTGAGAGTATGTTTAAGATAATTACTCCTTACGGGCTTGCTGAACTTGGCGATCATAATCAGAAATTATTGAAACGTTTGCAGATGGATGCTCCAGGGACTTATCATCACAGCTTAATGGTATCAAATCTTTGTGAAGCTGCTGCAGAAGCTATCGGAGCAGATCCAATTCTGGCAAGAGTTGGTGCACTTTACCATGATATCGGAAAGCTGGAAAGACCATTATTTTTTGTGGAAAACCAATCTTATTTCATGATTGAAAATCCGCATAACAAGTTTAATCCGCGTATTAGCAAAATGATTATTACAGCTCATACTACCGACGGGCTTAAAATTGCAAAGAAAAATAATCTTCCTCCAGTAATTCAAAACTTTATTACCCAGCACCATGGCGAAGGACTGGCAAGTTATTTCTATAATCAGGCTGTTAAAGAAGAAGGCATGGAAAACGTTAAAGAGGAGCAATTCAGATATGCAGGCCCGAAACCTAATATGAAAGAAACTGCTATTTTGATGATAGCAGATGCAGTTGAATCTGCTGTACGTTCTCTGAAAAATCCGACACCTGAAGAAATTGAAGCAATGATTAATAAGATTATTGTTGAAAGGTTAAATGACGGACAGTTGTCTGACAGCCCTTTGACTTTGAAAGATTTAAAAGTTATTGCAGAAACCTTTGCTCGTATTCTAAGAGGTATGCAGCATAACAGGATTAAATATCAGGAAAATCTGCCAGAGGAAGTTGAAAAAGATAAGATTAATATGCCAATCTTAGATGCTGATTTGGAAAATAAAATCAAACAGCTTGAGGGACAGGCTGATGAGGATAAAGATGACAAATCTTAATATATTTAGCGAAAATATCTATGAAGGCTGGGAAGTTGATGAAAAAAAGTTTGTAGATATTGCAAAAAAAATATTGAAATTTTATCTTTCAGAAGTCTTGGAGCAATCTTGTCTTAATGATTTTGAATATGATACTATTTCATTTGATTTTTTGTATTGCGATAGTAAAAAAACTCATGAAATTAACAGGGAATATAGAGAAAAAGATTATCCTGCAGATATAATTACATTTGCAATTTTTGCAGATAGTGAAGAAAAGTTTGTTTTTGACAATGAGATTAATCTTGGCGAGGTTATAATTGCACTTGATAAAGTTATTGAAGAAGCCGCAAAAAAGGGGGTTACAAAAGAGCATGAGCTTGCTTTTTTGATAAGTCATGGAATATTGCATCTTCTTGGATTTGACCACCAAACTGAAGTAGACTATAATTTTATTATAGATTTACAAAATAAGGCGCTGGGATATGTCAAAATTTAAACAACAGGGATTTTCAAATACTTTTAAAAACGCACGCAAAGGGATGCGTATTGTTCTTAAATCTGAAGTTAATATTCGGGTTCATTTTTGTATAGCAATGGCAGTAATAGCACTGGCATTTGTACTTGATTTTAGTATTGAATCTATGTGCATACTGCTTTTAACTATAGCGTTTGTGATTGTTACTGAAATGCTTAATTCAGCTGTAGAATTCGCTCTTGATGCAGTTTTTCATAATAAATATTCTCGTCTTGTTGGGATGGCAAAAGATATATCAGCAGGTGCAGTAATGTTTGCTTCTGTAACTGCTGTTGTTATTGGTGTACTTCTGTTTGGTTCAGCTTTTATAAATATATTATAATATTGCATTATTCTGTAATTTATTATATTATATTGCACATAGGAGTGGAAAAGATTATGAACATGGATGATAAACAAGGATTCAAGAACTTCGGGGGGGGGGGCACTCAGGGGTGAGTTAAGCCAATCTCTGATTATTGAAAGTTTATCGGAAAACCGTGCGGCTGCTCAAGTTGCTGCTCTTGGTTTTACTTTAGCCGAGATGATGGTTGTTTTGCTAATCGCCAGTATAATTCTGGCTTGTATGGCGCCTGTAATGACGACAAAAATGAAAGCAGACCAGAGCATTCAAACTTCACCCTGGAAATGGGTTCAGCAGGGTGCAGGCAGAAATGTTGATGCATATTTTGGCAATGGAAATACACAGATGGCACATATCGGACAAACCGAGCGAGGTGCAAATGACAGCGCAAAGTTAGTAATAAACAACAATAACTTTGATGATATAATTTTATTTAAAAAAGGCAATAATGTTCTGGGTCGTCTTCGAATCGATATTAGCAATAGTAGTAATAGTCTATTACTCGGCACATTGCGAAGCGGAACTACTTTAGGAACATCTACAACCTCTATAGGTCGAAATAATAATGCAAGCGGTAGCTATTCAACCTCTATAGGTTATTATAACGATGTGAGCGGTAGTTATTCTACTACAGTAGGTTATAATAATACAGTAAAAGGTCGTAATTCTGTAGCAATAGGTAGCTCAGTAAGAGCTCCTCATAATTATAGTGTTGCTATTGGTTACGGTACAGCTTCTGGTGAAACCGATAGCGGCTCAAATCAGGGTTGGTCAACATCTGTTGGGTATAATACCAAAGCAACAGGTTATGCATCCGCAGCTTACGGTGCAGAAGCAAAAGCATTAGCAGATAGAAGTTTAGCTTTAGGTTCCACCTCAACAGCAGAAGGAAATAGTGTAGATGGTGGTAGTGTTGCTATAGGCAGCTGGGCATATTCGGAGGGTCGCAATACCGTTTCTATCGGCACTTTTTCATGTTCAAAGGGTACAAATTCAGTAGCAGTAGGTTCCGATAATTGTGAACGTGATTGGAGCAGTAGCAGCAGTTCTCTTGATAAGACTAAATTTAAGACCCATGACTATGCAACATCTGTAAATGGCGGAGCATATTCAGATGGAGCAATATCTATAGGTACCTGGTCAATGGCTTACGGAGATTACAGTATAGCTATTGGGAGTACAAACAAAGAAGATTTCACATCAGATGCCGGTATCCATACATATACTCGTCCTGGAGCATATCGTTCTATAGCAATAGGTCATAATAATCGTATAGAGGAGAATGCTCAAGATTCCATCTCACTGGGTAGTAATTCAAGTATTCAGGCTTCCAATGCAATAGCTATTGGTAATAGTGCTCAAGTTCGCCGCACAACCGGCATTGCTATTGGTTATGGAGCATCAACTGGTTCCACAATCGATTCAACAATGTATGGTGATTATGGTATTGCAATCGGAAAAGATTCTAAAGTTGGCAGTGATTATGGCATATCAATCGGTTATAATGCCGGCACATTGAATAAAGGCAGTAATAATATAGCTATAGGCACAAATGCTTGCCAATACGTTACAGGTTCAAATAAAACCTGTATCGGTACAAATTCAGGACCTGAAACAGGTCATGCTTGGGCAAGTGCATCTGATACAACAGAAAGAATATTTATCGGCAGTAAATCTAAATTTAATAATGCTCCAGCTGTGCTGGAAGTACATAATACCGGAAATGCTGTTACAGTGCACAATGGAGTTTATAAGGGGCAAGATGCTTCCGTTGTAATAAATGGAAACTTGATTGTAAAAGGAGCTATTATCTCTCATATTGTTGATAGGGTTGGTAATAATGTTTCAGATTATAGAGTTCTTGAAAGATCCGGCGAAGATGAAAAAAACGCATCATTGCATAGTGGTTTAATTGAGACAAGCGGATTTGATTATTATTTTAATGTTGGCGGGGCGACAGGATGGAGCAAAACATCCGATCGTCGATTGAAATATGTCGGCAAAGAAAACCATGACGGGCTTGCAAAACTTCGCCAATTAAAAATCTTTAACTATACCTTCAAAAAAGATGAAAAGAAAACTCCGCGTGTTGGCGTTATGGCACAGGATTTGCAAAAAATCTTCCCTAATGCTGTTAAAAAAGGTGCAGACGGCTTTTTAACAATCCGTATGGAAGATATGTTCTATGCCGTAATTAACGCTATTAAAGAGCTTGATGCTAAATATAAAGCACATGAAAACAGGATTATGACACTTGAAAAAGAAAATAAAGAATTAAGAATACGTTTAGAAAAATTAGAATCTAAACTCAAATAGAGCTAGACTGCCTGTGATTAATGGCGTTCGTGTTGAAAGCTCAACGCTTAGTCCAGCCGCAGCTCGTATCAGTTTTTCATACGTATAGGCGATAAACGCCTATCATTCCTTCTCCCGTTAAATAGCGGGAGTTTTTTTGCGTTTCGTATGAAGTTTTTCAATTATTTCGGCAATCTCATCGGAAACATCATCTATGCCTGTAATATTTTCTTTTACAGCTTGTGCAAATTCTGCCTTTTTAAACTCATGTAAACCTCTGTGTCGATAAAATTCTTCCAGAAATTCCACTTTTGATGAGCTATTTTCTAAGTCATCAACGGGGGCTAGTGATATGTTTTGAGTTGTGTAATTGAGTGTTTTTATCAATAATGAATTGGGCAGTAAATCTTCAAATTCCCCGCTTTTTACAAGGTGAATTTTGTCAAATTTCCGCAGGCGCGGTCGGATTTGGGTTAGATTGTCCTTTGCATCATTATCTAAAAGTACAAAAATTGGTATTTTCAAGCAATCAGCATAGTTGTAAAAATATTTCACAACCTGATTTTTTCCGCCCGCAGAAATAATGTATATTCCGTGTTTATTGAAATCATAACCGCAAATTTGAGCAAATTTCGGCAGTAAGATTTCTTCTGTTATACCCTCGCAAAGAATTATTTTTTCAATTGGAAAGCAGTGTCTTTCTTGAGAATTCTCTGCTAGCCCTTTTAAAAATTTGAGATTTTGCGGTAAATTTTTAGGCAGAAGTTTTATAATTTCTTTGTAATTAATTTTGTTTTTGAGAAGTACGTTCGTTTTAGAATCAATATTAAAAATTGAGTTTTCGTAATCATATAATTTTTGATTAAGAGTTAAATCCTTATTTTCAGGAAGCGAATAGTTGATAATTTCTTCGGCTAGGTTTTTAAGTTTTTTGTAATCAATTTCATCAAGTTCAGATTTTTTGAATTTTGGTTCGATAAGATTATTCGAAATTATATCTTTGAACACTCTTAAATACTTTATTTCAGGCTCTTTAAAGCGTGTTAGTCTATCAATTGATATTATGAGTTGTTCGTTTGTTAATTGTTTAATCTTCATATTTCTTAATTAAATTAGCAAATTTTTTACTTTTTATTTTTTTATTATAATAATAGTGGAGTGAAATTGTGTATTTAACAGGCGTAAATAACATTCAATACAATAATTATACCACAGTTGGTCCTGTAAAGGCTACTGCTGAAAATAATTATCCTGCCGTTGCTACATCTCACGTTTCAAAGCCGCAATCCGTTTATTTCACTTCTGCTTCGCCAGCTTTGAGGACTCAGCTATCTTCTTCTGATGAGAAAAATAAATACAATGAGCTTTTAAAAACTGTTTCAAAAGATACTAAAAAACAATTGAATTTTCTTTTGAAAAGTGGAATTTTGTTGAATTCTGCTTCTAATGATAACTCCACTACTCTTGATAATTTGTATAAAATAGCGACAACTCCGCGTGCTCAAGGATTAAGTAATAATGATATTTTAACGCAGACTGTTGCTATTCTTTCTGATCCGCATGTTATTACACAACAGTTCGGAAATATTCCTAACCAATACAAAGCCCAAGCGGCAGCACTAAATCAGTATGGTAAAGGCGAAGAAAATGTTGAACATTCTGGAACTTGTGTCGCATCAAGTATTGAATTTAATCTGGCTCAAAAACATCCTGCTGAATTTGCAAGATTTGCACAAGGGTTAAGCTCACCAGAAATGTCGGTTAACAAAACTATTAAAATGAATAACCTTGCCGATAACACACTTGATGCTGTCTGGCTTTTGAACGCGTTTGATATTCCATATAAAGCTGATAATTTTGATGAGGCTCATTTGACATTTGCGCCAGATAAAAATGCAATTGTAAGAGCGCATATTCAAACAATTGATAAAGATAAACATGAACGTTCATCTGTTGATGTTTTAATGCAGTCAACATTTATGCAAATCGGTTCTCAGCAGTCTTATGACAGTTTAACTGATAAACGTGCTGGTAAATTTAACCAGAATGATAAAGGTTTGATTGAATTTGAAAAGACTTTCACAGAATCTGTTGTAGAAGATAAAAATAAGCTTTCGGTTACTTACCAGACAGTTGATGAGAATGCAAAACTTGTAGGGTATGAAACAGACTTTAATACAATGAAAAAACAGATTATTGATTCTCTGAAAATGGGTGAAAATGTTATTGTCGGCTATACTCAGGTGGATGCAAATAATACAATTATCAATGGTCATGAAATAACTATTACAGATGTTAAAACTGACAGAAACGGTAAATTAATATTTGTATGCAATGATACGGATGATAATCTTGCAAAACCAATTGAGTATTCAGAAGACTATTTGCTGCCTAAAATTCATCATGCGGGTCTGCCGCAGGCAGTTGTAGGAGATGATGTTAATCTCGTTGAAAACTGGGTGGAAGGTTTGAAAACTTACAAAGAATTGAAAAAAAGGGCTTAATGTTCGTTAACATTAAGCTTTTTTTTAGCAAAAAAATTTTTGAGGACATTTAATATAGCAAAGGTGGAAAAAGTATGAATCTATTAATAAATGCAGCACAAAAATACGGTTATACCCCAAAAATTAACCCTAAAACAGAAGTGAAACCGCAGTCTGCACAATTTGAACAAAAGTCGCATTCAAATTCTTATGTTGATACAAGCATTTTTTATATTAACGATATTCATGGCAGAATCGGCAATATGGCACGTATTTACTCTGCCAAAATGGTTTATGATGCGGTAAATATTAATAAAAATAATGACAAACTTGTCCTATCAGCAGGTGATATTTCTGCAGGAGCTGATGAACATATTATTAAAGCTGCAAATGCTTATATGAACGGTATGGGGCTTGATGCGGTATCAGACGGTAATCATGAATATGATGCAAATCCAAATGTTATTGCAAAAGCAAAGAAAAACGCTAAATTTAAAAGTCTTGGTATGAATTTACAGATTCCTAAAGGAAATCCTTTGGAAAATATAATCGAAAAATCATTTGTGTTAGAGAGAAACGGACATAAATATGGTATCATTGGACTTGCTCCGCCAGATTTACATGAAAGAATTCGTGATAATGAATCAAGAAAACAAATAGGTGTTGATGATTTCGATAAAACAATCAAAGATATTCAACACCAGGTTGATGAATTTAATAAACAGGGTATAAATAAAATTATACTGCTTTCTCATTGCGGTTTAACAAAAGACCAAAAAATCGCAAAAGAAACTTCAGGTGTAGATGTTATTATAGGCGGACATACGCACGATTTATTAGACAATATCGTAAAAGATAAAAACTTGTTCTATTCTAAGTCTAATGAACCTGTAATTATCACTCAGGGTGGAAAAGATGGTGAATATTTCGGTGAATTAAAGCTTTCTTTTGATGATAAAGGTGTTATTGTAAAAGCACAAAACAACGTAACTTCATCTAATGGATTTAAACGTAATAGAGTTTTGAAAGGCGTTTTTGACCAGATTTTAGGTAAACCTGAACATTTAGGTGAAATAAAATCAGCTACAGGCCCGACAAAAAACAGACTTATTGATCCAAATCCGAACGGATATTTTATTATGGATGCAGTAAGAAATGAGTTCGATACTGATTTAGCACTTATTAATGTTGGTAATATCAGAGGTTTCTTTGAAGCAGGCCCTATAGATTCAAGACAGGTTTTTGAAGTTGTACCATTGAAAAACAATATGGTAAAACTTAAATTAACAGAAAAAGAAATAGTTGATGCACTCAAAAATGGCGCAAAATCGTTTATTAATCCAGGAAACAAACCTAGTATTGTTATACCGTCAGGATTGAAATATACAGTAACTAGAAATGGTGAAATTAGAGCAGCATCATTTATTGATAAACAGGGAAAAGAAGTTTCTATTGATGTTAACAACCCAAATCCTAATAAAATTTATACAGTAGCAACAGACGATTTCTTTGCATCTGGCGGTGACAACTTAATTTCAAACAAAATTGCATCAAACGAAGTTGATGAAAAATTTGATTTTGATAAAGACAAATTAACCTGCGACTATATTAAAAAGCTGGAACAACCGATTGAAATAAAAGATGACGGCAGAATTACGGTAATAGATTAATAACCGAATTGTTCATGCGCATTTAGGTATTCTTTAACCGTGTTCAGTGATGATTGTACAATACGTGTAACACGTGACGGTGATAAGCCAACCTGTGTTGCAATATCTTTTACCTGCATGTTTCTGTAGAAACGATATTCTACAACTGTTCTTTCTTTTGCAGGAAGTTTTGCAATAGCTGCTCTAATCATACGGCCCATTTCGGTAATCTCTGCCTGTTCATCAGGCTGAGCATGCCCGTCTTTTAAGAAATCAAATGGAGAATCGTTATCGCTTGCAGCAGCAGCTAAGCCGTCAATACTTAAGATGGTTTCGTAAACAGCTTCACGCACTTTAGCTTTTTGCATATCCATGCCTTCAACTGCTTCTTCTTCATCGTATTCATCGTCAGCTTTATGTTTTAGAGAATACCATTTATATCTTATTCTTAATTCGTTTCTTATAGCCCATCTTACGGCAGTTGCAATATATGCGGCATTATATTTTTCTAACTGTTCTGGAGTTTTATTTTTAATCAAAACCTGAACGGCCAAAATGCCGATAGAAACAAGTTCTTCATAGTCTACCATGTGTGACGGTATACGTCTGTGTTCTACTTTGGCAACTCTTTGCACTAAATCTATATATTCTTGTAATTTATTTTTATTCTGCATAACCATGATTATAAATATATTCTAGCATAGATTTTATTTTATATTACCTTTATTTGTAGTATTTTTCAAGTTGTATACAAAAAGTAAAATTTCTGCTATTGCTTTGTACAATTCGGGCGGAATCTGCTGGTTTAAATCGACCATTTTGTAAAGTGCTCTGGCAACTGGAGCGTTTTCTATGACAGGGATTCCATGTTCTTTTGCGATTCCTATAATTTTTTTTGCAATAAGTTCTGTACCTTTTGCAATTAACATAGGAGATGACATTTCTTCAGCTTTATATTTTAAAGCGCATGCTATGTGTGTCGGGTTTGTAACGACAAAATCCGCGTCGGGCACAGCATCCATCATGCCTCTTTGAAGCATCTGCATACGGCGCTGGCGAAGTGCTGCTTTAACATTTGGATCGCCTTCTGTGTTTTTGTATTCATCTTTAATTTCTTTAAAAGACATTTTTTGGTCTTTTAGAAATTTCCATTTAGTAACCCCGTAGTCTGCAGCAGCAATGACTAAAAAGGCAATACAGGCTTTAAAAATAAAGTCTGTAATAAGTTTGCCGAATTCTATCATTACCGCAAAATTATTGTCTATTGCCGCAAGCATCAGTATAGTTTCGATATGCGACATATAAACGCTGTAGCCTATAAAGCCAAGCAAAACTACTTTAACAATATTTTTAAATAGTTCAAAGAGAGTTTTTATGGACATTATATTCTTAAAATATTTTGTGGGGTTAAGTTTATCAAGTTTTGGCACAAGCGGTGCAGTAGCGACAAGCGGGCCTACTTGAATAAAATCTGCCATAATTGCAACAAACCACGCAATAAATAATATTGGTCCTATAATAAGAACAGTACATTTTATGGTTATTGACAAAATATATGTTAACCCGATGTCAGATAAGTGACCATTTGGAATTTGTTCATAAAGAAGGGTATAAAGCTGTATAATCTGATCCCAAATAAACGGGGCAAGTCCGAAGATTACAGTAAATAAAATAAGCAATGAAACAGCAGTTGAAAAGTCTTTTGACTTGACAACCTGCCCTTCTTTTCTTGCCTGCTCGAGTTTTCTCGGGGTGGCATCAAACTGTTTATCTTCATCACCCATATGCTATTTCCTTAATAAATATTATAGCATGGTCAAGAAATTATTTTTACACCCGAACTTGTGCCTAAGCGTTCTGCGCCTGCTTCAAGCATTTTTAATGCTGTTTCTTTATCGCGGATTCCGCCTGAAGCTTTTACTTTCAAGCCGTATGGTGAAACTGTATCAAACATAAGTTTTACATCTTCAGCTTTTGCACCGACACCATTTTTTACAAAACCTGTTGAAGTTTTTACAAAATCAGCTTTTGCTTCTATACAAAGTTCGCATGCTTTTTTTATTTCGTCTTTGTCAAGCAAATCTGTTTCTAAAATTACTTTTAAAGGCTTGTCTTTGCAAGCTTCTTTAACCGTTTTGATATCATTAACAACATAATCGTAATCTTTATTTTTTAGAGCAGTAACATTTATTACCATATCAATTTCATCTGCGCCGTCTTGGACTGCCTTTGATGTTTCAAATGCTTTAACATCTGGTCTGTTTGCGCCGAGAGGGAAACCTACAACAGTTACGACTTTGCTTTCATTAAGATGTTTTTTTGCAAGTTTTACATAAGCTGGATTGATACACACGCCCAGAAATTTGTGTTCGTTTGCTTCATCAAAAAGCTTTATAAAATCCTCTAATCTTGCATCCTGTTTTAATAATGTGTGTTCAATATGTTTATTCATAAACCCCTTCCTTTGTAACTTGATTATATCATAAAGTTTATTTATAATGAATTTTATGAAAAACAGATTAAGAATTTTTGCGGGTGATATTCTGGGCGGGCTAAACGCCTCAATTATTACTCTGCCGCAGGCTTTAGCTTTTGGTGTTGCAACAGGATTTGGTGCAAGCGCAGGTATCTGGGGCGCTATTATTCTCTGTTTTATTGCAGGGATTTTGGGGACAAAAGTTCCGATGATTTCAGGTGCTACAGGGCCTGTCGCTATTGTAATCGCATCTGTTATGTATGATTTGAATAAAGATTTAAATGCAATTATTTTTATTATGTTTCTGGCGGGGATTTTGCAGATTATATTGTCTTTGACAAAGCTTCCAGAGATTGTAAAATATGTTCCATACCCTGTTATTTCAGGGTTTATGAACGGTGTCGGCGTAATTATTATAATTATGCAGTTAAATCCGTTATTTGGCATGAATGCTTCATCAAATACGATTGAAAGTATTGAAAATTTGTTTAAGGGAACTCCAAATATTGAAGCGCTTGCAATTGGTTTATTGACACTTGCAATTGTATTTTTCTTCCCTAAAAAATGGGGGAAATATGTGCCGTCGCAAATTCTGGCGCTTATTATCTGCACATTTTTATCAATGGGGTTGGATGTAGCAAGAATTTCTGAAATTTCTGTATCTTTACCTGCCGTTAATCTTCCGCACACAAATTTACATGATTTTATAACTTATTTTCAATATTCGGTTATGCTTGCGGTAATTTTATCCTCAGAAAGTCTTTTGACAGGGCTTGTGTGCACTTCTATTACAAAGGTTCAGTTATCACCGAAAAGAATACTTGCATCTCAAGGTGTCGGAAATATTTGCTGTGCGTTAACAGGAACTCTGCCAGGCTCTGCTGCTACCATGAGAACTGTTGCTGGTTTAAAATCAGGTGCATCGACAAGATTTACGCCTGTTGTGACAGCTTTTATTCTTGTGCTTTTGATTTATAAGTTTTCGGGATTTGTTTCTCAAATTCCTTTATGTGTGCTTGCAGGAATTTTGATAAAAATCGGTTATGATATTATTGATACTAAATTTTTGAAAGTTTTAAAACTCGCGCCAAAAGATGATTTATGGGTGCTTTCGGTTGTATTTTTGCTAACCGTATTTTATAACCTGATAGTTGCGGTTGGGGCAGGAATTACGCTAGCATCACTTTTATATGCAAAAAGAGCTGCTGATAAGGCAAAGCTTATTGATAAAACTGTTTATGACAAAAATTTAATTCTTGCAGAAAAATTAGTTGAGAAGAAATATAAGCATAAAATCCGTGTAGTTCATATTAGCGGTGCGTTTTTCTTTGGGTCTGCTACCCAATTGATTTCTCAGTTTGATGAATTTCTTGGAACGCGTTATTTAATTCTTGTTTATGACAGTGAGGATTTACTTGATATTTCGGCTGTATTTGCGCTTGAAGATATTATATTACGCCTTAAATCACAGCATATTAAAATTTTGCTTGTTTTAAGAAATAATGAAGTTTTTGAACAGC
Organism: uncultured bacterium; assembly: GCA_948964545.1. Taxonomy (GTDB): domain Bacteria; phylum Cyanobacteriota; class Vampirovibrionia; order Gastranaerophilales; family Gastranaerophilaceae; genus Stercorousia. Next base: position 353,896 of record CAREDV010000002.1, read on the forward strand.
TTAAAAATCATGGCATTGACAAACAAATCGGAAAAGTTTATTTCTCCGAATTTGAAGCAATAGAACATGCAAAAATATCTTGTAAAAAACGAATAAAACGTAATTAGAAATTATATTCGGGAATTACAAATGGTGCATTGTTTGCATCTTTTTCAACAAATGCAAGGTAATATTCCATAGCTTTATCTTTGGTTTCGTTATAGAATTTATCGTCTATAAATTTTTTATGAAGTTCTGTTCTGTCACCCGAATAATTACCGAGGTTTTCTGCATAAGTTTCAATTATACCTTTGTCAGAACCGCCTCCGTACGCTTTTGTTTTGGCATCAGTTCCTGACGGGCGGATTTCGATATATTTATCGGTGAATTCCAGATAAGTTCCGTCGCCGACAAACTTTATTGAAACAAGGTTGTCAAAAATAAGACTCTTGAATGCATCATTCAAAACTTCTTTGACATTATTAAGTGTCATTTTTTCCTCTTTCACGCCCATTGCCATTGAAAGGTAGAATAAATCATTTTTTGTACGTTTAGCTTCGCCCTCAATTTTAGCAGTTTTGAGTTTGTTAATATCAGGTTCGGATTCGTTATAATAAGCGATATCAACGCGGGTGTCAAAACGTCCAATAATTTCGTTTTCATCAAATATTTGAACCAAATATTGCGACAGCGGAGTTTTGTCGAGTTTCGAAATTAAAGCTGAGGCAACAATAATTGCTTCTGTTGCGGATTTTTCTCTCATAGCAACAGCGTATCTGCCGTGCTGGGATTTGATAAGTTCTTCTGTGCCCATAATCATTCCGCCTGATTCTTCACCGCCAAACAATAATCTCGGGTCTTGACCAAGATTTATTGGATTTCCGAAAACATCATCTACAATAACTTCTCTGCCAAGCTGTGCTTCAACTTTTTTCATAATATTTGCTATTTCTTTGAAGCCTACAGGTACATTAACAACTTTTACACCCTGTTTTTTGGCCCATTCATCCCACGAAATTGCAGATGCAGTTGTTTTAATCATAAATCTCGGGTGCTTATTCCATAAGTCTTGTGTTTTCAATTGTTTTGCCCAGAAATCCATAAGCATCAAAAAAGCTTGATTTGCGGTAAAGACTGTTAATATTGTATCGTGATTAAGCTGAATATAATCAATTCCTGCTTTCTCAAGTTCGGGTATTCTTGAAATACTTTCAGTCTGTGTAATTGTCAATCTGTCATGATCAGGGTCAGTAATCAATACTGCAGTACCGATTGGCATATCCTTTAATTTTTCGTCGTAATGCATTGTTTCAATTACGGGGAAAAACTTTTTGCCGTTTTCTCTTTTTGCAATAACAGTCGCATCTACTGAATAATCGTAGAAAGCGCCGTTCTTATTATATTTGCCGATAGAATGGAAAAACGGATCTTCCTCAATATTAAACCATACAAATTTGTCTGAAATGCCGAGTTTTTTTAATACTCTGTTTAAAGTCCTATACGCAGAACCGCCAACATTTTCGATTACGATTTTGCCGTTTAAAGCTTTTATTAAGTCAAGACTGCTTTTTTGTGCAACTCCAGATTTTAGGTATTCAACATATAAATCCACACCGTCATCAACATTTGAGAGAACTTTTTCATCAATCAATGGGTTATCTTCCGCTGAAATTTTAATTTCATAAGTTCCGTTTTTCTCTGTTTCGTCAAAAATCTGTTGAATTTTATTGACAAATTCCATTGATTCTTCGGGCAGATACTGGCTCCCTTGCGAGTTCAAATCTTTTGTTGCGTTTTTAACAGAAATTCCGTGGCTTGATGTAATGTATTCACCGCCAAGCAAATCCATTTTAAATGCTAAAAATGAAGCAAGCCAAATAGGAATTGTTTTTCTCATTTCAGGAACAAGAGTTTTTATGCCGTTTGCCGCTTGAACACGAGCAATTGCATCCAAGAATAATTCTGAATTATAGCGGACTTCTCTGCCTGCAACTTTTACAATTTTCTTATCAATATATTTTTCTTTTGCAGCGAGTGCTTTTGCCAAAGTCGCAAGAACTATTCCGACAAGATTTATAGGAAAGCGTGTGTCTTGAGGATACAAGATATTTTGAGGTCCTCTGATGCCTGCTGTTGATACTTTTGCCTCTTTGGCATAATTTGCAAACCATTCTTTCAAATTTAAACCTTCAGGATTTTTTTCTGCATCAAACGGTTCAAGATGCTCTTTTTTTAGAGTGAATGTAAATTCACCTTTATTTGAAAAATCCATAAGGTTTAATTTTTTTATATAATCTGGTGTTTTATCGTAAACACTTTTAAATAATTCATTTTCAAGTTTGTTTGCAGATGTCTTCATAATTTTTCTCTCCTATATTTATAAATATATACGAAAAACTTGTAATGTGCAAATTTTACATATATAATATAATTGTTGATAGGAGAGAATAAATGTTCTGGGACAAAGATAAGAACTATACAAAAAGATCAGCTTCAGAATTCAATATCTGGAGAAGAATATTTCAATTTTTTATATGTAAAGTTTTTTATATGATACGTTTAAAACTTATTTATCGTCTTAAAGTTGAAGGGCTTGAAAATATACCAAAAGACAATGCTTATATTGTATGTCCTAATCATTTGTCAACGCTCGATCCACCAATGATGGTGGCGATTATGCCAAGAAGCGTTTCATTTATGGCGAAAAAAGAATTATTTGATATTCCTTTTATAAGATGGTGGATTGATTGGCTTGGAGCATTTGCTGTTAATAGAGAAAGTCTTGGCCCGTCTACGATAAAAACAGTTATGGAAATTAAAAAAAGTGAATGGGTATTTGGTATATTTCCTCAGGGCACTAGAGGTATGCCTGGAGTTATTAGCACTGTAAATAAAGGATTTGCAGGACTTGCAAAAATTACAAAATGTGCTGTATTGCCTGTAGGAATCACTGGTACTGATGAGGCTAAGCATTTGCCATTTACAGGCAAAGTTGTTGTAAAAATCGGCAAACCTATACCTTATGATGATAACCCTGATATTGTTGTTCAAAAATGGATTGATGCAATTCAGGAACTTACAGGCTTTAAATATGTGGAAAATGATTTAGGAGTTAAGGATGCAGAATAAAGAAAGAAATTATAACAGAAGATATCCGAATGAATATAATTTATTGAGGACATTGTTTTACTATGGTTTTCTTTATATAGTTGTTGTGCCGTTTATGAAGATATTTTATAATTATAAGATTACAGGACGTGAAAATCTTCCAACAAAGGCTAAGTGCGGTAAATTTATATATACTGCAAACCACGTCTCTCATTTTGATCCGCCGATGGTTACTATGGCTTGTAACAGACCTATTGCTTATATGGCGAAAAAAGAGCTTTTTCAGAAAGGTGACAAATTTGAGTGGCTGGTAAAACGATTAGGAGCATTTGCTGTTGATAGAAGTAAGCCCGAAATCGCTACTTTTAAAACAGTTAAAGATATTCTCGCAACGAGCTGGTCTTTAGGGGTATTTCCGCAGGGTGGAATTAGACCTTACGGTTCTGATTTAGGAGAGTTAAAAAAGGGTTTTATTGTTATTGCAAAAAATGCAAAAGCTGATATTGTACCTGTTGCAATTGCAGGATTTGACGGCTATCCTAAACTTAAACCTTTTACAAGACGCAGTGTGCATATTCATGTAGGTAAACCAATTTCTTATCAATTGTCTGATGAAGAAATAATGCGTGAATGGTGCAGGCAAATTACTGAATATGCAGATTATCAAAATTCATTGGAACTGAGGAGTTAAATTTATGAAAAGTTATGAGAAATTATTAAAATTAAGGGGGGGGGCATTTCTGTAGCTTTTACTCTGAGTGAAGTTTTAATCACCCTAGGAATTATTGGGATTGTCGCTGCATTAACTTTACCAGCTTTAGTTACTAATATTCAAAACAGAGGTTATGTAGAGGGACTGAAAAAAAACTATTCTGCTATACAGCAAGTTACTAATAAAATAATTGAAGAAGAAGGACCTCCTACTGCTTGGAGTTGGACAGCAGGTACTTCTACTGATGATTCGGATAATAACTATATACTAAATTTGTATAAAAAACATTTGAAGGTAGCAAGAGCTTGTTCTAGTTTTATATATAACTGTCCTGAAATTCCTGAACTATGGAGCAAGGCTTATAATAACCAACTAGTTACTTATAAAGCATTAAATGGTGAAATTAATCCTGCTGGTGTTTTTGACTGTATCTTTTGTCGTTCGTTTCCTATGCAGCTGGAAGATGGTACTTTCTTGGGAATTACTTTTTTTTCTACACAAGGAGGTCAAGTACTTTGGGGAAGACCAAAAATGTATTTTACAATAGATGTAAATGGTGCTAAAGGCCCAAATAGAGTTGGACGTGATGTGTTTTTCCTTTATATGAATCATAATGACAAGTCAGGTAAGATTTTACCATATGTGAATGGTGTTATAAGCGGATCTGGCGGCGGAGATTTTAGTCAGGCTAATACATGCGATAAAGATAAGAGCGGTGTAAGCTGTGCATATCGCGTTATTACAGAAGGTAAAATGAATTATTAAAAAAAGCCTCATTAAGAGGCTTTTAGTTATATATTTTCTTTGTTAAGTCGGCTTTTCTGATTCTGACGTTTTCTGGTGTAATTTCTACAAGCTCATCATCTGCAATGTATTCCATACATTCTTCCAGTGACATTTCTTTGTGTGCTTGAAGTGTTACCATAACGTCAGCTGTTGCACTTCGCATGTTTGTTAATTTCTTTGTCTTGCATATATTAACTACAATATCTTGAGGTTTGTTGCATTCACCGATAATCATTCCGCGGTAGACTTTAGTTTTTGGGGTAACAAAGAATGTTCCTCTATCTTCATATTGAGCCAGTGCGTAAGGTATAGCTTCACCCTGTTCGTGAGCAATAATAGAACCGTTTCTTTGACGCGGAATATCTCCTGCAAATGGTCTGTATTCAAGGTAAGTATGGTACATAATACCTTCACCGCGTGTCATTCTGATAAATTCACTTCTGAAACCGATAAGTCCGCGGGCAGGAATATGGAATACCATTGTTGTTCTGCCTTTAGCGTTATTCATTTCCTGCATTTCTGCTTTTCTGCCTGCAAGTCTGTCAATACAAGAGCCTGCATAACCTTCCGGAACATCAACAATTAAGTTTTCATAAGGTTCGCAATGCTGTCCGTCAATTGATTTATAAATAACTTCCGGTTTAGAAACTTGGAATTCGTATCCTTCACGACGCATAGTTTCAATTAAGATACCTAAGTGAAGTTCACCTCTGCCTGATACTCTGAATACATCAGTTGAATCTGTATCTTCAACACGTAAACTCACGTTCTTTTCAAGTTCATCATAAAGTCTTTTTCTAATTTGACGTGAAGTTACAAATTTACCCTCTTGACCTGCAAATGGACTATCATTTACAGAAAAATTCATCTGCAATGTTGGTTCGTCAACTTTAATCAAAGGTAAAGGCTGAGGATTGCTTAATGAACATACGCTTTCTCCTATTTGAACATCTGAAAATCCTGCAATACCTACGATATCACCTGCAAATGCTTCATCTATTTCTACACGTCCCAAATCATGGAAGCCAAATAATTTTGTGATTTTTCCGCGTTCTTGCGAGCCGTCCGCGTGAACTACACAAACCTGTTCCTGCGATTTAATCGAACCGTTTTCAATACGTCCGATAACAATTCTGCCTACGTATTCGTTGTAATCAAGAGTTGTAGCACGGAATTGGAAGGGTTTTTCCGCATCACCTTTCGGAGGTTTAATATTATCTAAAATGCAATCTAAAAGTGGAATCATATCTTTTCTTTCATCATCCAAATCTTTGATTGCAAAACCGTTCAAACTGCTTGAGAATATGAATGGGAAGTCAATTAAATCTTCTCTGTCAGTTAGTTCTGTGAACAAATCAAATACTTTGTCTAAAGCAGTAAGCGGTTCACCTGCAGGTTTGTCGATTTTGTTGATAACAACAATAATTTTTAAACCTAATTCCAACGCTTTTGACAGAACAAATCTTGTCTGCGGCATAGGACCTTCTGCAGCATCAACGATTAGAAGCGCGCCGTCTACCATACCTAAAACACGTTCAACTTCACCGCCGAAGTCTGCGTGACCAGGCGTATCTACAACATTGATTTTTGTGTTTTTGTAATTGATTGAAATATTTTTTGATAAAATTGTGATACCGCGTTCTCTTTCCAAATCGTTGCTGTCAAGAACTCGTTCCTGTACCTGCTGATTGTTTCTGAATGCGCCAGCTTGTTTTAAAAGACAGTCAACCAGTGTTGTTTTACCATGGTCAACGTGAGCAATGATTGCTATATTTCTGATATTTTCACATGTGTTTGTCATAATTCCTCTTTTATGGTGTAAATTGTACACTTAAATTTTACAACGGGAAAGATTATTTTTCAAGTGCTAAGCACGTAGCCACTCCGAAAAATATTGGAAAGATTTGTTATGTTTTTTCTTTGTATGCAATATATGCAAATGTAAGGCAGGCAAGCCCAAAAAGTATTCCAAAACACATTGTTGTGCGATATGAGGTTAAAAAGGCTGTTTCATAAGCTTTTCCCTGTTCTATAAATAAGTTTCTGAATGTTTCAAAAAGGGTGATTGTGACTGCAACACCAAGTATATTTCCCATATGGCGTGAAAGAGCCAGAATTCCTGAGGCAATACCAAGTTCTTCTTTTTTTACACTTGTCATAATTGCATTATTTGAAGGTGATTGAAACAGCCCGTTTCCTATTCCCATAACTCCTGATGCTGTTATAATTTGCCACATAGGAGCATTTTTACCTAACAATGTAAACATTAAAAGTGCAACGCAGTAAACGATAGGGCCTGATAGTGTTAAATATTTTCCATATTTATAAGATAATTTTCCACTTATTGGGGCTATAATCGAGAGAGTGACTGAATAAGGTAAAATTAAAAGTCCTGTTATGAGCGGATTATATTTTAATATTTCCTGCAAGAAAAACGGCAGAAGTATACTGTTTGTAAACATTGCCATATATGAAGTCATAACAGCTAAATTCCCAAATGTAAAAGGGTGTATTTTAAATAGTGCAAAATTTATTAAAGGATAATTAATTTTGTGGTCGCGAAAGTAAAATAATCCGCCAAAAACCAAAGTTATTGCACCAAGTGTGATAATTCTTAGAGAATTCCATCCCCAGCTATGCCCTTCTGAAATTGCCAGCAGCAGTGCAAATAAGCTTACCGAAAAGTATATAAAACCTTTATAATCAAATTTGAAATTTTTTATATTAATTTTTATAGTTCTAGGCAGCAATTTATATGATAAATAAATGCCTGCAAGACCAATAATTACACTTGGATAAAATATTGAATGCCACCCAAAATAATTTATTAAAACTCCGCCAAGTGCTGGTCCGCTCATTCCACCTATTGCAATAATGCATCCATTTAATCCTAAAGCTTTTCCGCGTCTTTCATTTTTGAAAATACCCGCAATTATTGCTTGTGAATTTGAGAGCATTACGGAAGCTCCGAGTGCTTCAAGGCATCTATAAGCAATTAAGAATTCAAAAGATTTAGCTGTTGTATTTAGAAATGCTCCAATTGCAAACAAGCCAAAACCTAATGTATAAAGTTTGTTTTTAGGGAAAATGTCGCCCAGTTTTCCAAAAAATGGTAAAAAAACGGTTAATACAAGCATGTAAGCAATTATTACCCATTGAATTTCTCCCATACTTACATGTAAGTCAACAGACATTGGATAAAGAGCTAAATTTACTGTACTCGAATCCATCATGGCAATAAAATTGCCAATTGCAGTGATTGTAAACATAGCCCATTTTATTTGTTTTGTTGACATTTTAATGTTTAACCCATTTTTCAATTACTCTTAACGGTGCTCGGGTTAAGCCGAGTGCCCATTCGCCGATGTTTTTCGTGATAACGCTGCCAGCACCGATATTTGTGCCTTCGCCGATTTCGACTGGTGCAACAAGTACCGTATTAGAACCTATTTTTACATTATCTTTTAATACGGTTTTACTTTTTGTTTTTGAAATTGGATCGTAATTTGCCGTAATTGTTCCAGCACCGATATTTACGTGTGAACCTAATTCAGCATCACCTATATAGCTCAAATGACCTGCATTTGTATTGCTGTCAAATTTTGCTTTTTTAACTTCTACAAAATTACCGATTTTGCAATTGTCAGCAATTTCAACATCGCCTCTCAAGTGTGCGCAAGGCCCGATTTTACAATTATTACCGATTTTATTTTTCCCCTCTATATAAGTTGAAGGATAAATTATTGTATCTGCGCCAATTTCGGTATCTTCAGAAATCCATGTTGATGACGGGTCAACAATTGTAACCCCATTATCCATCAGGTCAGCAAGTTTCCTGTCATTCATAATTTTTGTTGCTGCTGCAAGATTTTGGCGAGAATTTATACCGTAAATTTCGTCGCTGTTTTCTAAAATATATGCGTTTACATTCAGGTTATTTGTTTTGCCCCAGCTAATTATGTCTGTTAAATAGTACTCGCCCTGCGCATTGTTGCTTGTTAATTGTGAAAATGCGCATTTTATTTTGCCCCAGTTAAGACAATAAATTCCAGCATTAACTTCTTTTACCGCTTTTTGTTGAGGAGTTGCGTCTTTTTCTTCTACAATACATTTTAAAGAATTATCTGCTTCTCTGATAATTCTGCCGTAGTTTGTCGGATTTTCAAATATTGTACTCATAACTGTTAAATCAGAATTGCAGGAATTATGATAATCAATAAATTCTTTTAGAGTTTTTTCTGTGATTAAAGGAGTGTCCCCACATAGGATTATTACCTGTCCGTCGAAGTTTTCTAAATTCGGGCATACCATTGAAACGGCATGACCTGTACCTAATTGCGGTGATTGTAAAACAGTTTTTGCGCATTTATAATTCTTGTTTACGTATTCCGTAACTTCTTCTGCATGGTGTCCTACAATTACAAACGCTTCATTTGTTATATTTTTAACGTTATCCAATACGTAGCCTAGCAGAGGTTTTTCAAAGATTTTATGTAAAACCTTTGGTGTATTTGATTTCATTCTTGTGCCTTTGCCTGCTGCCAAAATTACTGCTTTAATATCCATGATTTTATACTCCTTTAAAATTATTTTACTATAAAAAATGTTAGGAGTATAATTATTTTATGAATGAAACTAAAAAAACAGCAGTTGTTGCAATGAGTGGAGGAGTAGACAGTTCTGTTACAGCGCTTTTGCTTCAGCAGCAGGGATATAAAGTTATCGGGCTAACGGGCAAAATGGTTGAAAGCAATGTGCCTGATAATGCAAAACGTGTGGCTGATAAACTAGGAATTGAGCTTCATGTTTTTGATGCTGTTGAAAAGTTTAATGAAAAAGTTATTAATTATTTTGTAGAGGATTACAAAAACGGCAGAACTCCAAACCCTTGTATTATGTGTAATGAGTTTATAAAATGGGGAGTTTTGTTTGACTATGCAGCAGATGTTCTTGGTGCAGATGTTTTTGCAACCGGTCATTACGCTGATGTCAGATGCGTGGACGGCGTTTACAAACTTTATCCTGCAAAAGATGAGCATAAAGACCAATTATATTTTCTGTACAGACTTGGTCAAAAACAGTTGTCTAAAACTATTTTCCCGCTTTACCATTATGAAAAAGCTCAAGTAAAACAAATGGCTGTTGATTATGACCTGCCGCCGAAAGATTCCAAAGAGAGTCAGGATATTTGCTTTATTCAAAAACCTGTTACAACAAAATCTTTTTTGACCGATAAATTCGGAACTAAAAAAGGTGATTTTATAGATATTCTTACAGGAAAAAAATGGGGAGAACATGACGGAGCTTACAAGTTTACAGTAGGCCAGCGCAGAGGAATAGGTATTGCAGCGCCTTATCCTCTCTATGTAATTGATGTAGACCCTGTAAAAAATATTGTTTATGTCGGCAGAGAGGAAGATAATTACAAAAAAGTTGTAAAAGTAGAAAATTTGAGACTAAGTTACAGACCTGTAAAAACAGAATTTGACGCGTGGGTTAAAATCCGTTACAACATGCCTCATAAAAAAGCTCACGTAAGACTGTTTGATAATTTTGCGGATATTGAATTTGACGAACCTGTAAATTCAGTTACCCGCGGACAGTCAGGTGTTATATATGATTTGAATGACAAGCACCTCATTGGCGGCGGTGTGCTACGCACGTAGCCATGCCGAACAATATTGAAAAAACTTATGAGAGGATATAATATGTACGATAAAAAATCACTTAATGCAGAAGAATTTATTTCACATGACGAAATTCTTGAATCGTTAAAATACGCAGATGAAAATAAAGATAATTTAGAAGTTATTGATAAAATTTTAGAAAAAGCAAAGCTTGGCAAAGGGCTGTCTCATAGAGAGGCTTCTGTACTTCTTGCAAGCAGCCAGAGGGATGAGGAAATTTTTGCGCTTGCCGAAAAAATCAAAAAAGATTATTACGGAAACAGAATTGTTCTGTTCGCTCCGCTTTATCTTTCAAATTACTGTGTAAACGGATGTGTTTACTGTCCTTACCACAAGAAAAATACTCATATTCCGCGTAAAAAACTTACACAGGAAGAGATTAAAAATGAAGTTATTGCGCTTCAAGATATGGGGCACAAAAGGCTTGCGATTGAATCGGGTGAAGATCCTGTTAACAATCCGATTGAGTATATTCTGGAATCAATTAACACAATATATTCAATTAAGCATAAAAACGGAGCAATTCGACGGGTTAATGTTAATATTGCGGCAACGACCGTTGAAAATTACAAAAAACTGCATGATGCTGGTATCGGTACATATATTTTGTTTCAAGAAACTTATAACAAAGAAAGTTACGAAACACTTCACCCGACAGGCCCTAAACATAATTATAAATATCATACGGAAGCTATGGACAGGGCTATGCAGGGCGGAATTGATGATGTCGGCTTAGGTGTTTTATTCGGGCTAGAAAGCTATCGTTATGAATTTGCAGGACTTTTAATGCATGCAGAGCACTTAGAAGCTGTTTACGGTGTTGGCCCTCATACAATAAGCGTTCCGCGTATTAAGAAAGCAGATGATATTAATCCTGAGGAGTTTGATAACGGAATTGACGACGATATTTTTGCAAAAATTACAGCCTGCATTAGAATTGCAGTGCCGTATACAGGCATGATTGTTTCTACAAGGGAAAGTGCCGAATGCCGTGCTCGTTTGTTGAAACTGGGTGTTTCACAGGTTTCGGGCGGTTCTAAAACAAGTGTTGGCGGATATTTTAATCCAATGCCAGATAAAGATGATTCGGCGCAGTTTGATGTTTCTGACAGACGTTCGCTTGATGAAGTTATTAAATGGCTTATGGAACTCGGGTATCTGCCGAGCTTCTGTACGGCTTGTTACGGAAGCGGAAGAACCGGCGACAGGTTTATGGAAATTTGTAAGTCTCAGCAGATCCAAAATTTCTGCCACCCGAATGCCATTATGACATTGAAAGAGTATTTAGAGGATTACGCATCAACTGATACAAAGGCAATCGGCGACAAGTTAATTGCCAAAGAGGTTGAAACTCTGGGCGATTTACAATCAAAAGTTAAAGAAAATCTTGTAAAAATTGAAAAAGGCGAAAGAGGATTTAAATACTAGGAGGTTAATTATGAAGAAATTACGTAATTTCGGGGGGGGGGAGCTCCAGGCTTCACTTTAGCCGAAGTACTTATTACATTAGGAATTATTGGTGTTGTTGCTGCGATGACAATGCCATCATTGATTTCAAAGTATCAGATGAAAACTCTTGAAACTGCTTTTAAAAAACAATATGCGGTTTTTCAAGATGCAATAAATTTTATCTCTCTTGAAGATTCTATTACAGAATGTTCTGTATATTATCGTTCCGGAGATATTGGCTACAGTTTTAGAAGAGCTGATTGTCAAAAATTGAGAGAAGCTCTTATCGAACGTTTGGGTTTAAGTCCGATTAAATATAATTATCCGTATGCTAAAAAAACGGAAATTCTTGCAGGAGGCGGTAAAACAATTAACGGAGCTTGTGCAACTGATGACGGTTTCATAGATACTACACCATATATAACCAAAGATGGTGCAATTGTTTTAATCCATAATAGAGGTGCTTTTATGACCATTGATGTCAATGGTAAAAAAGGTCCTAATAAGTGGGGATATGATGTCTTTTATTTTACGCTCACGACAAACAATTCTGCAGATAGGATTTTGTTGACTGATGAGTTGTGTTCTATAATAGAAAGGGGAGGTCGTTTCCCGAGGACAATTCTTCAAAATAGTGACGAAAACAAAGATACTAATTGGTTTTGGAAATAACTGTAAGGTTTCACATCACGCATTTCAAGATATTTTCCGCATTTGCATTTAATTGTGAATTTGCTTGTTTGGCTGTTAACTATTTTTAACTTATAAGGATTTGGAATGTAATATTTGCCTTTATAGGTTATATAGCAGGGAAGCCAGGGATGGAAGGCGCGAATTCTGGCATGGATTTCTTCTGCTGTTTCTTTTTCGAAATCAAGCATTATATCTTCGGGTTTAATGTTAGGGAAATATGTTGCCTCGTTTTCATTTTGTGCAATAGAAATTACAAGTCCGTATTCAAGTTTTTTCAAGATTTCTGCGCACATTAAACGTGCCTGAAAAACAGTCCGCTCTTTTAACTCTTTGCCTGTATCATTCGGCAAAATCTGAATTTCTTTTTGGGCAAGTATTGCACCTTTATCAAATTCCTCATTCATAAGGTGAAATGTTATGCCAGATTTTGTTTCTCTGTGCAAAATTGTCTGCAAATACGGGTTTGGACCTCTGTATTTAGGAAGCATTGACGGGTGAACATTTACCGTTGCAATTGTCGGAAGGTCGATAATTTCTTTTTTCAGTTTTTCACCCCAAGTGCCGACAAGAATTACATCTGCATTGAGCTTTAAAATTTCTTTTTTAAAGCTTTCCGAGTTTGCGGATTTGCATTTAATCTCGTGTAACTTATATTGTTTTATTAGGGTTAAATCGTGCGAAGTTTTAAAAAAATCTGAGAATTTTCGACGCATTGTGCTTTCATATCTGAATACACCCGCAATCTCACATTCGGCATCAATTGTGCCTTCAATAAGGTTTGAGAGCATTTCGCCTTTGCCTAAAATAACGACTTTCATTTTTTTACCCTTGGGCGGCTTATTCACAAACTTATTAAATATTGGTAAAATTTGTCATACCGCCTACTTTGTGATTTAGTATTTTATTTTAGATGCTCTGTCCATTTCGCGTTTAAGGTCTTTTTTTGCTATATCATCACGTTTATCGTGAAGTTTTTTGCCTTTTGCAAGTCCGATTTCAACCTTTGCAAACCCGTGCGATAAAAAGACTTCCAACGGAACAATTGTATAACTGTCCTGTTTTACTTTGGTCTGCATTTTTAGAATTTCTTTTTTGGTCAGAAGAAGTTTTCTTACGCGTTCAGCCTCGTGGTTAAAACGGTTTCCCTGTTCGTAGGGCGAAATGTGACATTTGTATAGAAAAATTTCATTGTCTTCAATTTTGCAGAAACTGTCTTTCAGATTAATTGCATTTTTGCGGATTGATTTAATCTCTGTTCCTGTCAGCACAATTCCCGCTACATATTTTTCTAAAATATTGTAATCGTGGAATGCTTTTCTGTTTGTTGTAACGATTTTTCTGTCCATACGCTGATTATAACACAGAATTATATAAAAAGCATTTTACAACATGTGATGAACCAATCTCATCAGGGTGGCAGGTTTTACATTTTTCCATAACTTTCGGACAGCGTGTATGGAATTTACATCCTTTAGGTAAGTCGGCAGGAGATGGCAAATCACCTTTTAATAAAATCTTTTTATCTTTTTTATTAATTTGCGGGACTGCACCAAGCAATGCTTTTGTATATGGGTGAAGCGGGTTTGCAAAGATATCAGCAGTTTTGCCGATTTCAACGATTTCTCCAAGATACATGACAGCAGTTCTGTCAGCAAGGTATTTAATAACGCTCATATCATGTGTGATAAGCAGAAATGTCAATCCAAAATTTTCTTTTAGTTCTTTCAAAAGATTTATGATTTGCGCCTGAATACTTACATCAAGTGCACTTACAGGTTCATCTGCAAGGATAAATTCTGGATTAAGCATTAGTGCCCGTGCAATTGCGATTCTCTGGCGCTGACCTCCTGAAAATTCATGCGGATAAAGTTCAAGACAGTTTTCGTCTAGTCCGACCAGTTTAATTTTTTCTTTTACGATTTCTGTGATTTTTTGTTTTGAATAATCTGTATTAATTTCAAGCGGTTCTCTTAAAATCTCGCCGATTTTCATCTTTGGATTAAGGCTTGCGTAAGGGTTTTGGAATATCATCTGACCTTTGGTATCACTGATTATTTCACCTGATTTTATCGGCTCAAGCTGCAAAATTGCTTTTGCCAATGTTGATTTTCCGCATCCTGATTCTCCAGCAAGTGCTAGAATTTCTCCCTTTTTAATTTCTAAATTAACACCGTTAACGGCATGGATAGTTTGTTTTCCTCCTAAGAAGCCTTTGTTAACTTGATATTCCACATATAAATCGTTGACTTTAATCATAAAATAATATTAATGCAGTTAAACGTTAAATGCAATTGCGCGTATGGGTCAGATTTCTCGTCTGCCTTCGATTGCTTTTGCTATCGTAATTTCGTCGGCATATTCCAAATCTGCTCCAACAGGCAAACCGAACGCGATACGTGAAATTTTTATACCGAACGGTTTTATAAGTTTACTCAAATAAAGGCTTGTAGCTTCACCTTCAACCGAAGGACTGAGTGCAAGGATAACTTCTTTGACTTCTTCTGATGTCAGGCGGTTTAAAAGTTCTTTTATTCTTATATCGTCTGCGCCGATTCCGTCCATAGGAGAAATTAATCCTTGCAATACATGGTACAATCCTTTAAATTCGTTAGTTTTTTCAACAGCAATCAAGTCTTTAGTTTCCGCAACAACACAAATTGTAGATTTGTCACGTTGCGATGATTGGCAAATCTCGCAAGGGCTTGTTGCAGATAAGTTAAAACAGATTTCGCAAGTCCTTGTGTTTTGTTTTGCGCTAATCATGCTTTGAGCAAATTTTTCCACTTCAGACATAGGCATTCTCAATAAGTAAAATGCCATTCTTTGAGCAGATTTAGGCCCTACTGACGGGAACTTTTGAAAGTGCTCTATTAATGATGCTATTGATTTCGGGTAAATCATTTTAGAAATTTAATCCCGGAATATTAATACCGCCTGTAACAGCTTTCATTTTGCTTTCCATTTCTTTAGAAGCTCTGTCGCTAGCCTGATTTATTGCAGTAGAAATGATATCCTCAAGCATTTCAACAGTTTCAGAATCAACAGATGATGGGTTTTCAGGATTAATCGCTTCAGCTTTCAGTTTAATTGATTTAAATTTTCCCTGCCCGTCGCAGGTAACGATTACAGCACCGCCTGCAGATTCACCTGTAATTTCTGTTCTTGCAAGTTCTGCTTGAGTGTCTTTAAGTTTTTGCTGCAAGCTTTGAGCTTGTTTCATCATTTGCATAATGTTCATAAATGTTCCTCTCCTTAGTTGGTTTTTATCAAAATTTATTATATAATAAAAATATGAAAAAATATACCTATGTCGGTGAATCTTTAAAAAATGGGAAAATTATGCGCTGGACATTTATGCCGTTAAATGTCTATATTGCGCCTATGAAATTTTATTCTAAACAGGGACAGGATTCTAAATACAGACAAATGGTTATAAGGGCACTTAATGAGTGGCAAAGTGCAACAAAAAATAGGGTATCTTTTAAAATAGTTGATAATCTGTTAGCTTCAAATGTTAATATTGACTGGAAACGTGTTGAGCGCAAGGCTCTTGGACATTGTTATTTTAGCTTTGATGGTTCAAACAGGCTATATGGTGCTGAAGTTGCAATTGGCTTAACGGAAGGTTTGGTTCATGCCGGATATATGGATGAGGGAGAAGTTTATCACACTATTTTGCACGAAATTGGGCATGCAATAGGATTAGGCCACAGCCCAAATCCTGCGGATATAATGTATACTCCGCATCAGAAAGGCATAAATTCAATTTCTGAGGGCGACAGATTAACAGTTAACTGGCTTTATTCACTGCCTCAAGGGGCAACTGTTTCTGATGTTGCTTCAAAATACGGCATTGGTTCACAGGATATTGATGATATTATTACAAAATATATTGATAAAAAAACGCCGTCTGAATTTGAAAAAGTAAAGACATCAGTTAAAGTTCCAAAACGTGATTTGCTGGAAGAACAGGAAGCTATTGCAAATTTAAGAAGATATCATATGTCTCTGCAAAATGTACATATTTCAGAAGATATGAAAAAATTTTTTAGAAAAGAACATTAATTGTAAAATTTTGCTATGAAATTTGGTTCACTTTTCTTTTTGGTGTATAATTATCTTGTATTAATATGATTTTTAATAGGGATATATAAATTATGACAGTTCAAGATTGGTTCGAAAAACGTAAACAGGCTCAAATTCAGCGTCGTGAAGCAGAAGCTAAAGCCGAACTGGATATTAATCCGGATTTGTGGGTAAAATGTGTTCATTGCGATGCTCAGCTTTTAAAAGAAGATTTGATTAATAATGATATGGTTTGTCCTGTATGTGATTATCATTTCAGAATAAATGCAAGAAAAAGAATTAACCAGCTTTTTGATGAAAATTCTTTTGAAGAATTGTTTACTGAAATTAAACCTACTGACCCGCTTGAATTTGTTGATACTGAAAGTTATAAAGACAGATTAGAAAAAGCTAATAAAAAAACCGGTCTTAATGATGCGGTTATTACAGGTATTGCATCCATTGAAGGTAACAAAGTTGCAACAGCAGTTATGGACTTTGATTATATGGGCGGTTCAATGGGCAGTGTTGTTGGTGAAAAAGTAACAAGAATTATTGAAAAAGCAATCGAGCTTCGTTTGCCGGTTCTTGCTATTACTTCATCAGGCGGTGCAAGAATGCAGGAAAGTGCTTTGAGCTTGATGCAAATGGCAAAAACATCTTGTGCTGTTTCTCGTCTTGATGATGAAAAACTTCTTTATATTAATTTGTTAACAGAGCCGACATTTGGCGGTGTTACTGCTAGTTTTGGCATGCTGGGCGATATTATAGTGGCAGAACAAGGTGCAAGAGTAGGCTTTGCAGGACGTCGTGTTATTGAGCAGACTATTAGACAAAAACTTCCGTCTGATTTTCAGACGGCAGAATATTTGCTTAAATATGGTCAAGTGGATGTTGTTTCTGCTCGTAAAGATTTAAGAAAAACACTTGCTAATATTTTAGCAATGCATAGGGGGGAAAACTAATGGCAGCAGTATTAGATTTTGAGAAACCTATATTGGAAATACAAGAAAAAATTGAAGAATTAAAAAAAATAAGTTTGGAGTCAGGCATGGATTTGAATAAAGAAATTGAAACTTTTGAACAGCAGGCTAAGGATTATAAAAAGGATTTATATTCAAATTTAAAACCTTCTCAAAAACTGCAAATTGCAAGACATCCAGAACGTCCCAATTTTTTGGACTATATAAATAATATTTGTGAAGATTTTGTAGAACTTCATGGTGACAGAGAGGGGATGGATGATAGAGCTATTATCGGCGGGCTTGCCAAAATTGACGGTAAACCAGTGATGATAATAGGTACTATGAAAGGTAAATCAACAAAAGAAAACCTTGAATATAATTTTGGCATGCCTCAGCCTCAAGGTTACAGAAAAGCTTTAAGACTGTTTAAACATGCAAGTAAATTTAACATTCCTATTATTACTTTAATAGACACTCCTGGAGCTTATCCAGGCATAAGTGCTGAAGAAACAAATCAAGGTGGTGCTATTGCTGTAAATTTGATGCAAATGGCAAAATTAGAAGTTCCTATAATCGCTATTATTACTGGTGAAGGCTGCTCAGGAGGAGCTTTAGGACTTGCAGTTGCAGATAGAGTATTTTTGCTTGAGCATGCTTATTATACAGTTATTTCACCAGAAGGATGTGCTTCAATTTTATGGCGTGATGCTTCTAAAGCTTCAGAAGCGGCAGATGCATTGAAAATTACTGCAAAAGATTTAATGCAATTTGATATTATTGATGGTGAAATTAAAGAACCTACAGGCGGTGCGCATACAAATTATGAAGAAGTATCTGCAAATATGAAGCATACTATTTTAGAAAGTATTGATGAACTTTCTAAATTATCTGTTGAAGATTTGAAAAAACAAAGATATCAAAAATTTAGAAAAATGGGTGTGTTCCTTGGATAATTATTTTGAATTACAGATAAAAATTAATCCCGAAATCGAAGATATTGTTTCCGAATTTTGTTTTGAACATTTGCCTTGTGAAGGGGTGCTTTTGGCTGAAGAAGCATATAAGGATTTGGAAATGATTTCTACTACAGAAGGAACTTTAAAAGTATTCTTAACTTCTGAACCTGAAAATCTTGAACAGCTTTTAGCCGCACAGCGTGAACTTTTGAAAGTTCGTGGATTGTCTGATGCGGAACTAGGCAGCTGGGAATTTGTTATATCAAATAAGCCAAATGAGGACTGGTCTAAAAAATGGAAGGAAAAATGGACTGTAACCAAAGTTTCTGAAAAAATTACTGTTGTCCCTGACTGGATTGAATATAATGGAAATGAAGTTATTATTAAACTTGAACCTGGATGTGCATTTGGAACGGGAACTCATCAGACTACACAGCTTTGTATGAAAGCAATAGAAAAATACATGCCATTGGAGGGTCGTGTTGCAGATATTGGTATGGGGTCAGGAATTTTAGCGATTTGTGCAAAGAAATTCGGTGCAAGTTATGTATACGGCTGTGATAATGATGAAACGGTTATTGATGTAGCAAGAGAAAATGCAGTTAAAAACAATGCAGAATGTGTATTTGAACTTAATACGGCAGACAAAGTTGCAGAAAAATTTGATTTTGTTTTAGCAAACATCTTGCATAATGTTCTTGCCGAAATTATGGGCGATTTGAAAAATATTATGAATAATGGAGCAATAATGGTTTTGTCAGGAATTTTGGATGAGAAAAAGTCTGTTGTGTTGGAAGCAATAAAAAAACATAGTTTAGAACTTATTGAAGAAGCGCATCAAGACCAATGGGCTGCACTGATTGTGAGAAAGGTTGATTAATAAAATGAATAAAACGGCTATAATTATTCCTGCTCGTTACGGTTCATCAAGGTTAGAAGGAAAACCGCTTATTAAAGTTGATGGAAAACCTATTATTCAGTGGGTTTATGAAAAAGCTCAAATGGCAAAACTTGCTGATATTATTATTGTTGCAACAGATGATGAAAGAATTTTTGATGCCGTGCAAGCATTCGGTGGTAATGTTGAAATGACTTCAACCGAGCATAAATGCGGTTCTGACAGAATAAAAGAAGTTGTTATGCGTCATCCTGAAATTTCTTATATTGTAAATTTACAAGGTGATGAACCTTTGATTAAACCTGAAAGTATTGATGAAGTTATTAAAAATGTCAATGAGATTGATTGCGCTGATATCTCTACCCTTATAAGAAAAATTACATGTGAGGAAGCTGAAAATCCTAATCTTGTGAAATGTGTAATTGATAATAATGGCTTTGCAATGTATTTTTCACGTTCAAAAATTCCGTTTGAAAGAAATGTTGGAAAAACTGATTTTTATGGTCATCTTGGTATATACGGCTATAAACGCGAAGCTTTGATTAAAATGACAGAACTTCCACAATCTGCTTGTGAACAGGCTGAAAGCCTTGAGCAGCTTAGGGCTTTGCAAAATGGCATGAGAATAAAAACTGCAATTGTTGATTTTGTTCCAGTTGGTATTGATACAGCTGAGGACTTAGAAAAGTTTAAAAATATAGTTGCTGCAGGCTAAAATTTTTCGCGTATGTACTTGCTTTTTTTTACAAAATACATTAATATATATATACAAATATTAAAAAAAATTTAAAAAAATAAATATTTTGTAATATTTTATATTTTATGATATATTAAAAGTGTTAGATTATTTAGCAAAAAGGAAAAGACAATGACTGAAAACACAGAAATGCCTAACGAAACTGAAGATCGCCAACGTATTCTTTTGGCTGATGATGAAGCAAGCATCAGGCGTATTTTGGAAACAAGATTGAAAATGGTTGGTTACGATGTTTACACAGCTCAAGATGGTGAAGAAGCGGTAAACTCATTTAATAAAAACAATCCTGATTTGGTAGTTTTGGATGTCATGATGCCAAAAATGGATGGTTATGGCGTAACAAGAGAGATTAGAAGAACTTCTGATGTTCCTATTATTATTTTGACAGCTTTAGGTGATGTTTCAGAAAGAATTACTGGTTTAGAATTAGGTGCTGATGATTATGTAATTAAACCTTTTTCTCCAAAAGAACTAGAAGCTCGCGTAAAAGCAGTTTTAAGACGTACAAATAACAGAGAAACAGTTACTCCTGCTGGCAAAGTTACTAAAAATGTTATTACTACAGGTAACATTAAAATTGACACTGCACGCAGACAAGTTTACAGAAAAAATGAAAGAATTCGTTTGACAGGTATGGAATTTAGCTTGTTAGAATTATTAGTAAATAATTCAGGTCAAGCATTTTCAAGAAATGAAATCCTGCAGCATGTTTGGGCTTATCCGCCTGATCATAGGATTGATACACGTGTAGTAGATGTTCATATTTCAAGATTACGTTCTAAATTAGAATCAGATCCTGCAAATCCTGAGTTAATCTTAACAGCACGTGGTATTGGCTATATGTTCCAAAGAATTAGTTAAAAATTCCGCTTCGGCGGAATTTTTTTGCAAAAAGCTCTTGATTTAGTTGTTGTTTATGTTATTATAATAAATGTTGATGGCGCCTGTCGTCAAGTGGTTAAGACCTCGGATTGTGGTTCCGATATGCATGGGTTCGAATCCCATCAGGCGCCCCATTTTTAAAAGGAGATAAAAAATCTCCTTTTTTTGTTGATATATCTGCATTACATGGGGTTCTAAGGTGCTTTTCTACACTTTTTTTTAAAATAAGCTTAGTTGTTCAGAATTATTTTTTTCAATAAATTTTTTATCAAATTTGCTTATTTTTAACAAATCTTCTTTAATTTTTACTAGAAATGGTGAAATTGAAAGATTTTTATATGTTCCAAGCCATTTTCTTTTTAAGGCATGAGTTAAAAATAATTTTTCTTTCGCTCTTGTCATTCCTACATATAAAAGACGGCGTTCTTCTTCAATTTCATCTTGTTCTTTTGCACGATACAACGGGATAATTTCATTTTCAAGTCCTGCTATAAATACACAGTTAAATTCAAGCCCTTTAGAAGAATGTAAAGTCATTAGGGTTATTCTATCTGCTCTTTTATCAAGGGTATCAGCCTCGGTTAATAAGGAGATTTCATGTATAAATTCATTTGTATCTTTGCTTATTTCGGAAAGATTTAGAAAATATTTTAAAACATAATCATCAATTTTATCTTTAAATTGTTCACAGAGAGATACAATCTGTTGGTTGAGAGGAGTTTCGCAATTTAGTTGTTTAATAAGGTCTCTGACAGCTTTTTGTTCGCATAGAAAATCATTTGATAGTTTTATATAAGGCATTCCAGATCTATTTAATGCCTCAATTATTGGTGGCAGTTGTGAAGATGTGCGATAAAGGATTGCAAAGTCCGAGAATGAATAATTATTTTCTTCACCATCACTTCTAGCACTGTCTATTGAAAAGAAACTGTGACCGCCTATTAGTTTTTCGATAGAATTTATAATAAATTCTGCCTCAGCTCTATCTGTCGGAGCTGTATGAATTGTAATTTTGTCATTAGGTTTATTCAAAACAGCTTCGATATTAAAACAGTTAATCATCTGATTTGAGGCATCTACAATACTGTTTGTAGAGCGGTAATTATTTTTTAAATTTATAATTTGTGTGTTTGGATAATCTTCTTTAAAATTGATGAAAAATTTTGCATTACCGCCTCTAAAACCGTATATTGCCTGATTAGGGTCGCCAATTACAAATATATTTCCATTTTTAGGAACTAAAAGTCTAATTAATTTATATTGATTTTCATCTATATCTTGATATTCATCTATAGAAATATATTTAAAATTTTCTTGGTATAATTTTAAAATTTCCGAATTTTCTTCAAAAAGTTTTACTGTGAGAGTTATCAAATCATCAAAATTTATTGCATTTTTAAGTAAATTTTCATCCTTACATAAAGCTTTTTCTTGCTCTGACATTACTGTAAAATCACTATTAGAATGTTTTTTTAGAATGGAAAAACAAAGTGAGTGGAAGGTATGTATATTTATAAAATTTGCTTTTTCTGCAAATATTTTGTATAGTCTGTCACGCATTTCTTGTGCTGCTCTGCGTGTAAATGTTATTGCAAGACAATTTTTAGGCGAAACTCCTTTATCTATAAGGTATTGAATACGTTTTGTTAAAACAGTTGTTTTTCCAGAACCTGGACCTGCAGTAATTAGTAGTTGGGAGTTTTCGTTTTCAACTGCTTCTTTTTGAAATTCGTCAAGTCCAGTTTTCCTTTGAGTAAATGGCTCTGTAATTTTTTCAGGTACAGGAATAGCGATATTAAGTTTTAGATTTACCGTCTTTTTTTTTACTAGTTCTTTATCTTGAAACAGCCTAATCACTCCATATTCACCGTCATATCCTGCTTGTTTGATGACTTTACCTTCTCTTAAGCGTGAAATACCTTCACCGAGCAGTGTTGAATATTTTGTAATATCATCAATGGGGACATTTTGTAATATTGATAATTCTGAGCCAAAAGTATTAATAAGTCTTTCATATTCACAGGCTACTGATTTGCTGGAAGAACCAACTTGCAAAATTTCAGATAAAATTTCCTGCAATGGTACAAGGCTATAAGTTTTCCCTGCTGTAAGAGGCGGTGTAATAATTTGATTACGGTCTGAAAGCTCATTAACACGGTACAAAACACCTATAGTTAATGGCTTACCGCATACAGGGCAAATGCCGTTATATTTTTTTGTTTCTTCAGGTGTCAAACACACATTGCATTTTCTATGGCCGTCTTCATGGTATTTACCTTCTTCTGGAAAAAATTCCACAGTACCATTATAGCCATCACCTGTTTTTAAAGCTTGCATAATAGAAAAATAATCAGGGTCTTTGCTAAATACTGTTGCTTCTCTTGCAAGTTTAGACGGTGAATGTGCATCTGAATTAGATACAAGTCTGAATTTATCAAGTTTTGACACATGCCAATTCA
This sequence comes from uncultured bacterium, assembly GCA_948964545.1. GTDB lineage: Bacteria > Cyanobacteriota > Vampirovibrionia > Gastranaerophilales > Gastranaerophilaceae > Stercorousia. The sequence continues at coordinate 377,292 of CAREDV010000002.1, forward strand.
TTTCAGGGTCTGATGATAAACCTGTTTCAACGGCAAATATATGATCTGACAGGTCTCCATAACAATCTTCTATGCTGTCAAATCCTGATTTAGAACCAAGTACAGAAAACCAGGGTGTCCAAATGTGTGCTGGAATAATAAATGAATTTTCTCCACTTTCCAATACTGTTTCCAAAAGATTTCTTGAATCCAGACCTAATATAGGACGGCCGTCAGAATTTATGTTTCCTATTGCACCCAGTTTTTGTCTAAAGTTTTCAGCTGCCTGTAAGTCAGGTACAAAAACAACATGGTGGACTTTTCGTGTTTTATCCCATTTTTTATATATTGTAGAAATTTCTACAGATAGAATGAATTTGACTGAAGCATTAATTGCTTTTTCTATTTCAGGCTTGAGTCTGAACGTGCCGTTGTCTGAAGGTACAAGTTTATCTTTTATTTCTGCAAACCATGCAGGATGTGTAAAGTCGCCTGTAGAAATAAGGCTTAAACCTTTCTTTTTTGCCCATATTGCAAGTTCTTCAAGCGTACAGTTTTTGCTTGTTGCGCGTGAATATTTTGAATGTATATGTAAATCTGTATAATAAAGCATTTTATCCTCACTGTTTTTCATTATCAAGCAATATTCTTTTTAAATCAAGTCCGCCTGCATATCCTGTTAAATTCCCGTTTTTACCAATAACCCTATGGCATGGTATAATTATAGAAACAGGGTTATGACCTACAGCTCCGCCAACTGCTTGAGCAGATATTTTTGCAAGCCCTTTTTGTTCTGCAATTGCTTTTGCAATCTCGCCATAAGTCGTGGTTTGCCCATATGGTATTTTTAATAAAATATTCCATACTGAAAGTCGGAACTTTGAAGCTTCAAGTTTTAGTTTTGGTGTAAAATCAGGGTTATTGCCGCTAAAATATATGTCAAGCCATCTTTTTGTTTCTTCAAATATCGGCAAATTTTTTTCTATAATTTCTGAAGATAATGTGCTGCCAAAATATTTTGCATCTTCAAACCATAAACCAATAAGGGAGCTGCTATCGCTCCCTATTGTTATTTTACCTATTGGTGAGTTGTAATAGTTTATATAATGCATTATTTACCAAGTCTATACATAAAGCCAGCTTGAAGTCCTACACCAGTTCTGCCAACATTTCTTAGAACAGCTTGGAAATAACCAGATGCTCGGTCGGTGAATTTTTTAGTAAAGCCGATACCATATTGTATATAGCCTCTTTCCATTTCAAGCTGAGGTAAATTAACATTACCTGCTCTACCGCCAGATGCACCATTTATGTTATACATATATTGTAATGTTAAATATGCACTAAATGTATCTCGTTCCCATATAAAATTCACACCTGGAGCTATATTTACACCATGCAGCATACCTGACATCATACCCATTTGACCAAAGTTTGTATGCCAGTTTTGTTGACCAAAGTAATTATATGCAGCCATTAAGTTTGGTTGTATTACAAAATCTCTATGTATGCGGATATTGTATGATGCTTTAGCTGCTGTACCTGCAAAGTAGTTAAAAGTTTCATCAGTGTGACCATATACGTCCATAGTATTTCCATAGACTCCGCCGTAAGCCAATGCGCCCAAAATGAAGTTATTTTTATACCATGTTCCTAAGAAACCAGCCTGACCGCCGTTTTGGTACTGGCTTACATCTGCCCAATACTGGTGAGCACCGTTATATCCTACGTATGCAGTCGGCATAAATTTCCAGCCGTTTTTCAAATCTTTTAATCCGAAATCAGCACCAATCAATGTTCCATATGCGTTGTTTCCAACATGTTTTAACCCGTTATTCATTTGAAGATGTTCAAATGTTCCATAAGTTTTATACCATATTCCGCCGTCTTTTCTTGAATATTGATATGGCGCAAATAATGGGTCTGTTGCAGCATAGTGATTAGCCATTTTACCGCCATCTTCTTCTTTAAAGCTTGGCAGAACCATTGAGTGGGTAAACAGCATATCATCTATGGTTAACTGATTCATCCATTGTGAAACTGTTGCAACTTGACCTCTGAATACTTGAGGATTTAATTTGACTAAATCCAATGTATAGTTTCCGACTCCTGCGCCTTTTTTCAACTGATACCAGCCTATAGGAGAGAAGTTTCTTTTATCTGTAGTTTCTATATTAGCTTCAATTGGATTTCCATTTTTATCAATAAAAATATCTCCAAGTTTAACTTGCCTATCTATAGGCGCATCATAACCATAAACATCACCGAAGAATTGCCAGTCATCAATTTTGATTGTACCATCGCCAATCATATTTCCTACAATAAACTTGTCGCTATCGTTTCTTAGACTGCTTCTTCCTAAAATATCAATATTAAAGTTAGCTTGATTTTCAATACCTAAATTTTCGATATTTGCTCTATTTAACTGAGAATTCATAACATCAATTAAAGCTGCCTGAATAGAGCCGTCTGGATTTTTGATGCCAGATGCAGTTATACTGTCTAATGTAAATTCTTTATCAGAGGATTTTACTATAAATGCGGAGTTTTCATCAATTGTCATATCTCCTCCGCTTAATAAAGCATTATCAATTGAAAGAGATGAATTATCGTTAAGTTTTATATCGCCGCCTGTAATTGTGCTATCTGAGTTAAGAGTGATTTTAGCACTTTCGCTTAGATTCAATTCTCCATCATCTTGACGTAATGAGCCTGATGCTTCTGTAACTCCTTTGGCATTAATAATGCCGTTTTGATTATAAATATGCCCGTTCCATTTATCTTTATTATCAAGGTTAAGAGTTAAGTTTTCTTCAAGGTTTAAAACTGCACCTTTTTGGATATCTAGAGCAACTGCATCTTTAATATCACTTCCATTGCTTATAGTTAAAACTGATCCTGATAGTAAGTTTAAATTTCCAGCATCTCCAACAATCAATGCACTTGCATCTTCTGTTTTTGCGTAATCAAGAGTTCCGCCTTCTTCAAGAGTAATTTTTGCACCTGGTGCTAGTGTATCATTGTCGTTTATGGCTACATAACCGCCATCTGTAATTTTTATATTACCGCTTGTTTGTATAGCTACCTCTTGTTTGATATAGCTACCTTGTCCTACAGTTAAATTTAATTTATCAACAATAAGGTTACCGCTTTCAGCATGCAAAATTCCCATTTTGTCTGATGCCATACCGATTTTTAATGTACTATTATCGTTTTGTGCACCAGATGTACCAAGTTTTATTGTTCCATCCCATACATCATTTGCTTGTAAGGTAACGTTTCCGTTGTTATTAATATCAAGTGTTGCACCTGTTTGAATTTCTGTTTTGCCTGTTGAATTAATTATACCGCCATTTACGTTTACTTTACTGCCTTCTGTAATGGTGGTATGTGTATCACCTTCAATTTTTGCCCCATTAGAAACATTAAGTACACTGCTCCCTTCAACTATTACGCTGCCTGATTTTATTGAACTATTATTGTCTTTCAATGTTAAGTCAGATTTGTTAGTCAGTGTAATCTGACCGCCGTTTTGAGTGTAATTTCCGTTTCCTTTATAACCGTCGACAGTTAAATTTCCCGTATTTGTATTAATTGTTCCGTCCCATTTGTCGCCGTTATTTATTGTTAAATCTGCGTTATTTTCAAGGTTTATAATTCCATTTGTTTTAATATTAACATTAACATCAGCATTAACTTTTGTTTCAAGGTTAAGTGTACTGTCCGCAATTGTGAGTGCAGAACCGCTGAACTTTTTGTCAACTCCGTCAATTGTTGCTGTTGAACCATTTATAAGTTCCAATTCACCTTTTGAAATATCATATTTATTGAAAATTGTTGAGTTATTTAAGGTTGTTTTACCGCTTGTTTGTGTATAAGTTCCGCTAAAACCGCTTAAATCTTTATTGTCTTTAATTTCAAAAGTCCCCTCGCTCTGATGTACGATTTTTCCATCACCTGCGATGGAGTTTTCAGAGCCGAATGAAACTTTATTATTTTTATTATTGCCTGATACTATAAGTTCTGAATTTTCGCCATCAAGATAAATATCTGCACCATTGGCTGATTTATTGTCAGTAAAGATTATATTACCTTTGCTGGTGTCCATATTTACTGTTCCGCTGTTATAAATAGCTCCGCCTTTATCTGATGCCTCATTGTTAGAAAAAGTTGTTCCGCCAGAAATATTAGTTACAGCAGTTTTTTGCCAGTTGGAATTGTATATTGCACCGCCGTTTTGGGCAGTATTGCCTGAAAATTCATTTTTTTCACCAATATTAACAACGCCGTCAAAATTGGCAATAGCTCCACCGTTTCCTGCTGCTGAGTTATTTTTAAATGTAGAGCCTGTGCCTGTAGTAAATTTTGTATTTCCTGTTGTATCGAGGTTATAGACAGCACCGCCAGTTTTAGATGTGTTGCCAATAAACTCACCTTTACCGTTAATTGTAATATTAGTATCGCCGTTATATATTGCTCCGCCTCTGTTATCGGATGAATTATCAGTAAATTTAACGTTATCGAATGTTATAGAAGCATCAGATGAACTTCCTTGAGCAAAAATAGCGCCTCCGTTAGATTCATCATTAGCTCCTGCAGCAATTGCCTTATTATTTGAAAAAATAACATTTCCGTTTGTTTTAACATCAAAATCTCCAGTGATGTATATAGCACCTCCAGATGCGCTGTCAACACCATCCCAGTCGGGATAAGTTTGACTTTTGCTGGTTACTGTATTGCCGTCAAAAGTAACACCGTTATTAATTGTTAAAGTACCGCCTGCTTGATAAATACCTCCGCCAAAAACAGCTTGTCCTACTGTATTTTGTAATGTATTATTTGAAATATCTTTGTTTATGGTTAGATTATGGCCGTTATTTAATATAGCCCCGCCGTTGCCATCGTTTGTAGTAATATTTGTAATTGCATTATTGATTATTGTATCACTAGTAATTATTGTATTTTCAGCTTGAGCGCAAACCGATACAAGAGAAAGCAGCCCAGCAATAATAAGCATTTTCTTAAGCATCTTTTATACTCCATTCCTAATTCAACATAATTATTTTATAATAAATAAACTTATAAGTAAATCATGATTCTTTCAAATGCTTAACATGTTTATAAATATATATAATTCCTAGAATTCCAAATATTATAACAATTGCTATGTCAAATTTATGCCAGATGTGCTTGAAAGCTTCCATATTCTGTCCCATTTTTACACCTGCATAAACAAGCAGATAGCTCCAAACAAGTGAACCTAAAAATGTTAAAGTAAAAAACACTCTTTTTTTAGCTCTTAAAATTCCTGCTGGCAGGGAGATAAAAGTTCTTACAACAGGAAGCATTCTGCAAATGAAAAACGCCCAGTCTCCGTATTTTTCAACCCATTTGTCAGCTTCTTCAAGGTCTTTGTGTGAGATTAAAAAATATTTTCCGTATTTTTCAACAAATTTTCTTCCGCCAAAATATCCCAGATAATATGAAGGAATTGACCCGAGTACGCACCCGAATGCTCCCGCAAGTGCTGCTATGTGGAAATTCATCTCTCCTTTGCTTACAATATATCCTGCAAACGGTAATATAGCCTCACTCGGAAGCGGTATGTTGCAGGATTCTATTGCCATAAGCAGACTTATTCCCCACGGCCCCATTACATTAATTACGTGTTCTATAAAATTGATTAAAAATGCTAAAATTGAGTTTATAAATTCCATTATTCTATTCCTTTAAAAGTTTCTCAGCTAATTCGCTTTCAGTGCGACCGTTTAGTGTTTTATTTATTTTTTGAAGTTTCTGTGCGATAAGTTCAAGATTATCAGTCCAGATAAAATTATCTAAAACATATTTTTCAGCTTTTTCGAAATCACCCTCTATTTGAATTCTCACAATTTCAGACAGCATTTCTTTTGCGATAGGTACAATTTTATCAATATTTACGTGAATTTTACCGTCAATAATGTCATAAGCACCGCGTTCTGCAAAATATTTGTTCTGCATAACGGTACGTACTCTGTGTGCTTGACTCAAAGTTGGTTTTGATTTTAAGAAGTTATCGGCTATTGTTGTTACGATAATCTGCTTTCGTTGTTCTTCTGTGTACATACCAAGTTCTGTGAGTAAATCTACAAACGCCAGCGCGCCCATATCTGCTTTGTTTTCTTCAATGATGTTTCTATACTTACCGAGAGTTTCGCAAGCCTTTTTAGGCCCGAGAGAGTGCGCATTTTCGTGACCAATTGTGAACCAATGGTCAGCTTCATCCAAATAGTATTGATGCTGATCTTTATCTAAAATTTCATCAAGTCTTTCCTGTAATTTTTTCATGTCGCTTATGAAACGAATTTGCCTGTGATAAACGTTACGTCTGCCGCCACCGATTGTTAAGGATAGTTTGTCATCATTTGGAAGGTTTTCTGCTAATGTAATTCCGCCTCTGTATTCGCCAACATCACCTGTCACAGCAACCAGATCAACATCAACCATAGTTTGTTTTGCATCCTGATTAGGATTGATGTTTTGTTCATATTCATTACTGAAAGGCATGTTTTGTGCAAGTGTAGGTAAATACTGTTTTATTGCCATTAAAGCTTCTGTTCCTTTTTTGTTTACAATACCGACGCGTCCGCCTAAAAAATCTTTTGGAATCGGTGAAATTCCATGTTCTTCCAAAGCTTGTGAAAGCTCTTTATTTTCGACAATTGTACCTGTCATTTCATCTTCATAATTTTCGCGTGTAATTGTAAATTCAAGCGGAGTATCCTGCAATGTCGCCCATTTTTTATCAGCGTAAGCATCAAGCATAGGGTCAGCTTTTCTCAAAGCTTCTGCCTGTAATTTTAAATACTCGTTAAAATCTGCATTTGTTGAAACTTCTGAAGCTTTTTCAATTTCGTCCGCCATTTTTGCAAAATCATCTTTGAATTTGTCAATATAATCCGTGCCTTTAAGATATTCGCCATTTCTTTCAACAACAGAACGCTGTGTTAAGATTTTTTTTACCTCATCTGCCATACCGTCTTTAAGCATTTTTGTCAGAATTGAGTGAAATTCCTCTTTAGATAAATCCTCAGGGTAAACGCCTTTTCCTGGCATTTCAACTATACCTTTTGCAAGATTAATCTTGTTTGACATTGTATCAATTGCGTTAATACCTTTTTGAGCATCAAAAAGAATTTTTGTAAGCTCTGCTTGTTTGTTTCCATTTGCAATTTCTCTTTCCAAGAACGCTTGAAATTCCAAATTATGATGACAGTCAATCTGCATGTTAATTTTTTCTAAAATATAAGCTGCTTTTACAAGATGTTTCAATGCTTCTTTATCGCCGTCTGCAAGTTTAAGATATTCGGGCGCATCTGCTTTAAGCATTTTTTTACTCATTAAGTAATCTTTATGTGTGCGTTTTTCCAATTCTTCCATGGAAAGGTTAAATTCAAACTCTCTCATATAAATTCTCCTTTTTTTTTATTAATATAACACAAATGAGTGTATATTTCACCTTATTTAGTTTTGTAAAATCTTTGCGGTTTGCGGGTTGCAGGGTATTGAGAAATATGTTAAAATGTGCTACAATAATAGTAGGAAGTTCCTTAATCAATTGAAAAAGGTTTCCGATGAGTGTTATTCCCCGAGCCACTCTTAAATCAAAAAGGTATCCGAAAATCTTGGTGACGATATGGATACGATGTTTTTTAATGAAAAAGATTATAAAAAGATGATTGAAACTGCTGTTAATGTTTCAGTTATCGGGGTTTTAGTTTTGTGTCAGGGGCTATTGCCGATACACGCGGGTAATGTGAGAGTCGCGCAGGTTACAGCTCCTGACTTTGATACAGGACAGATAAAGATGCGGATTTTAAATGAGTTTTCTCCAGAAGTCCGCAGGCAAAATTTTGATACAATGGTTCGGCAAAAATACCCGAAAGCCGTCATTATAGATGTAACAAGCGGGGTAAAGCATGTCAAACTTACAAAATACTATGCGGGCAAGCCTGTCAGGATTAATGTTGTAGAAGTAGATATGAAACTTGCTAAAGATTTAGAACTTACCCCCGCATTGTCTTCAAATTCAACACTGAAAAGCAGAAGGTCAATTTCAACAATCGCAAAAAATAATAATGCTGTAGTAGCTTTAAACGGTACATACTTTAAGCCTCAAACAGGCGTTCCACTCGGAACTTTAATGATTAACAAAAAAATGTACACAGGTCCTATTTATGACAGGGTTGCAATGGGAATTTTCGATAACGGTTTTGATATTGCCCGTGTTCAGCTTAACGCAACTGTAAAAGGCAGCGGACAAACAATAAAAGTTGATAATATCAATCAACCGAGAATGCTTTCAACATACGTTCTTGCATATACTCCCGACTGGGGTAAAACTTCACCTTATGCTCCAAAATACGGCATGAATTTGCTGGTTGAAAATAATGTAATTACAAAAGCATCCGCAAATCCTGTTGAAATCCCTGAAAACGGATTTGTAATTTCAGGCCCTAAAAGTGTTTTAGAACCGCTTTTAGATAAAAAAGATGCAAAATTAACTGTTAATACCTCTCCAGAGTGGAAAAATGTTAAGCACATTATAAGCGGCGGGCCTTATCTTGTAAAAGATGATGAAATATTTGTTGATATGACAGCACAAAAACTCGGTGCAATCGGCGGCAGAAACCCCAGAAGTGCAATCGGCTACACTGCCGATAATAACTTAATTCTTGTCGCAGTTGACGGACGTGAGGGAAGTTCAATCGGCATGACATTAATGGAACTTGCAAATTTTATGAAACAAATCGGCTGCACAAATGCCATGAACCTTGACGGCGGCGGTTCAACCGTTATGTATGTTAAAGGGCAAATCGTAAATAAGCCGCATCAAAAAGGCGGAATCCCGCTTTCAAATGCGATAATTTTATCCTCAATCAGCGGCGACTGATGTTCTGCCCGATAATATCTGAAATCCACGGAATGTAGCTGTATTTACCTAAGAATGATGTTCCAGCAAGGTAAATTAATACAGTGTATATTACAATTTGTATTAATGAATACCCTAATAATATAGGCATATTAAACAAAAATCCTATTTGAGCAACAAGCTTATTTATAAGTGGTATGAAACTCAAAATATTTGATACAAATCCTATAAACAATGATAGTACAGTAAATCCGAGCGAAATAAATATTGATTGAAAAATATGGTATTGCAAAAACGGTTTTAATCTTGCATTAGTAAATAAGCCTGCAATAAGCCAAATAAAACCTGCCATTCCCATAGTTAAATAGGAAAGTGATGCAACAACTCTTTCAATCATACTCGGCATTTCACGCATTATGCTCTCCTGTCTATGTATTCATCCAAAACTTGTGTATAAACAAGTCTGTATTCATCATTTTCAGGTGAAATGTTTATTGATGAGCGGTAAGATGAAATAGCTTCCTCAATTTCACCTTTTAAATAATGTGCGTTTCCTAAAAGCATATAAGTTTCAGCACTGTTAGGTTTCAATCTTAAACATTCTCTGTACAAATCAATTGCCAAATCAAGGAAATTGAAGTTTGTATAAAGGTTTGCAAGTAATGTTTGAGCATCAATTTCTTTTGGATTAATTCCCGTTGCGCGTTTGTACATTTCAACAGCCATGTCATACTCGCCAAATTCTGAAAGTGCAATGGCGTAACAAATATATGCTTTATAATTATCGCCCTCCATTTGCAGTGCTTTTTCAAAGTAGTTATAGGCTTTTTCGCGCTCTCTCATCAGCGTTAAAGTGTTGCCGATACAGATTGCAACGATTTTGTTATCAGGGTTTAAAACAAATACTTTTTTATAAAGTTCCAAGGCTGTTTCATAATCAAACAACTTGAAGCAAACATTACCCATATCAATTAACGCTGTAAGGTTTTCAGGGTCAAGTGATAAAGCTTTTTCGTAATATGCTTTAGATTCTATATAATCCTCATTATCCTGATATAAAAGCGCAATAGCGTTATAGATTTCAGGGTTTGTAGAGTTCAAATCGATAGCTCTGTTATAATAGAACAAAGCTTTCGGAAAGTTTTTCCATTCCGCAAAAACATTGCCCATATTGTAATAAATTAAAAAGTTTTTAGGATTAACTTCCAACGCTCTGTTGTAATAAGAAAGAGATTTCCTGAAATCTTTTTCATAAAACCACATTGTGCCCATTCCCACAAGTGCCTGAACGTCATCGGGTTTGATTGTCAAAAGACTTTCCAAAACAGACATAACCCTGTCATAATCCTCAATCTGAAGATAAAGTTCTGACAATTTATGGTAATTTTCCACATTCTGCGGGTCTTTAGCCATAGCTAATACTAATTCGTTAATTTGATTATTAATTTCTTCTCTGCTCATCTTATTTTTTCCTAAATACTCTCCTGTATCATAATTTTACACTATTTTTAATATTTTGCAATAATGTAAAGTTACATAAAGAAAAAGCCCCCTGAAAAAGGAGCTTATTTACGTTATTAATATTCTCTGTAATCTTTTGAAACTTCTTTCCACTCATCCTCAGATACGCTGAAAGCATTGCTCCAGAATTTTTCTATCGCATAAGTTTCGCGTTCATCTTTGTGCAGAATATGTACGATTACATCGCCGTAATCCAATAAATTCCAGCGGTTTTTTGTATCGTTCTCCATTCGGATTGGCGAACGTTCAAAAAATTCTTTAATTTTTTCTTTAGTGTTGTTCATTAAGGCTTTAACCTGCGGTGTAGAATCACCCGTTACGATTACAAAATAATCTGCCAATGATGAAACATTGCTGATGTTTAAAATCGTAATATCTTTGCCTAATTTATCGTCAAGAGTTCCTGCAATAACGCATGCCAGTTTTTTTGAATCTATGTCTTTCATGTCTACTCCAATGTGTCAATACGGCGTTTATGTCTTCCGCCCTCAAAACCTGTTTTTAACCAAATATCAACAATATCAAGTGCAAGGTGTTCGCCTATTACACGTTCGCCAAGGCAAAGGACATTTGCATTGTTGTGAGCTCTGCAAACCCTTGCAGAATATGTGTCGCCGCATAAAGCCGCTCTGATTCCGCGAACCTTGTTTGCCGCAATCGACATGCCAATACCGGTTCCGCAAACGAGAATTCCTCTGTTAAACTCTCCTGATGCAACTTTTTTTGCAACTTCTTTCGCAATATCAGGATAATCACATGATTCTCTTGTATGAGTTCCGACATCAACAAATTCTATATTGCGTGCTTTTAAATAATCAATAATCGCTTCTTTGTAATGAAAACCGCCGTGATCTGATCCGATAACTACCTTTAAATCTTCCATATAAACACCTCTTTCTGCTACTTGAATATTATACACAGATTTTTAAATTTTGCCAAGGTGTAAAGATATAACAAAGCGGAAGATTTATCTTCCGCTTAAAGTTTTTATAATATTTATGATAGTCCCCAAGTTGACTTTTGACTATTTGCTATAAATACATCCAAATCTTTTGGATCCACAAGTATACCACTCATATCAAATGCATCTTGGTTCATTTTTAAGAATGCTTCTCGCATTTCCTTAGTAGGATTAGTTATGCCACAAGCTTTTAATACTTGGTCAAGTGTCATACCTACTTGGAAGTTGTTAGCCTGCTTACTATTGCGTGGTACTCGAACGTGTGTATACTCAGTTGATGGAAATACTGTGCTAGTGGTGCCAGAATAAGTATTTTCTCTGTAGCCTTCTCCTTTGTGAGTTCCTGATGCTATCGTAAAATCAAGTTTATGTTCAGAGCCTTGCCATTTCGTCATACCCTCTTGTGTAAAAGTACCATTCGGGTTTAAGTCAAATTGCTGTTGTTTGTCTGCAGCTAAGGCTCCACCCGGAGTTTTTACACAGGCGTATCTGATATTACCATTGCCGTTTGTTAAATAATCAGTGTAGTTTTCAACAAGCTTAAATTCATATTCTCCGCCGTTTGCATCTTTTACGGTTATTGTTTTAGGAATACCCGTTCCTTCTTGTACTGTTCCATATGTAACTGACTTTATAGTAATTTCTGTATTACCACCTAATGCAGCATCAATAATTTTTGTGATTTGCAATCCATCATCGCCGCCAAATTTTACACCATTCCAATCAGTACCTAGACCTGTTGGTGCTGCTGTTGCAGGTGCTGCTGTAGCAGGTGCTGCTGTAGCAGGTGTTGCTGTAGCAGGTGTTGCTGTTGCAGGTGTTGCTGTTGCAGGTGTTGCTGGTGCAGGTGTTGCTGGTGCTCCTGAATCATTATCGTCTGGATCAAAATCTCCTGCTTCAAGAAATTCTTTAAATTTATCATAGTCATTGAATGAATCTACCACTTTGCCATTAATTTTAACAGTAATAGTACCATCATCGACATGGACTTTTATTTTATGAGTATCATCTGAATAGAATTCAGCAAGCGATTTGGCTTTAGTTTGTAAAGATTTATCATCAGGAGCGTCTGCTTTGGCTTTATCTGTGCCGCCACCGCCTCCGCCCCAGAAGCATGATAATATATTTCCTAGACCATTAAGGAGCATACCGCCCATCATAGTCCAGTCCATCCAACTCATCTTATTGCTACCGCCACCGCAACCACAGTCGCCGTAGTCGTAGCATCCGCCAAACCCTCCTATGTTGTTATTAATAATAGTAGGATTTGAGAATACATTAACACGTGTATTTCTAAACTGTCCTGGCATTAAGTTGTAACTCAGCGGTCGTCGTCCACCGCCTGACCATCCTGTAATATTATACATGGCCTGCTCTCCTCTATTTATGCTCTCTTATATATATAAAGTATATATAGTTTGCAAAATTTCACAAAAGGAGAAAGTTGTTACAATTGTTTACAATAAAAAACTTACAATATGTTGTAAGTTTTTTATCTGTTTAGTTATTTTATTACCAAGAACCTGATGCTCCACTATCTTGACTAATAGAAAAATTAAAATTGCTGTTCTTTAATGTAAAGTTTCTCCATCCAGCTGCTTTAAGTTCCTCAACCATCTTTTTACCTAAGTCATTTCTTGCATTTTCGTTATCCCAAGATAGTCCTGTAGAAACAGTATGTGTTGTACCATCAGGAGTTGTTACTTTAGCGGTACCTGAACATCCATGCCAAGAACGTATTGCAAATGTTATATTAAGTGTTCGACTTTTTGTTTTGTCAATAACTTCAGGTGTCGTTGTAGCTGGTGTAGCACTTGTAGCAGGTGTTATAGGAACTGTTGTCGACATAGGAATATCTAACCTGTTAAGATCAGCTATTCGATCATGCTTAATACCATTTGGATTAGCTTTTCTAAGAATTTCTCTATTAGTATCATTTTTCTCTAATCCAAGTTTTTCTAGTAATGTATCTATAGATGTACCTAGTGTTGTTGAGTTACTATTAGGTGTAGTAGCGTTAAGACCTAAAGCAGTTTTTTCGTCAGCTGTTAGACCTGTGCTAAAAGCTTTCCATTCGTAACCCTCAATTGGAGTTTTAGTTGCTCTGACACTAACCGAGTCACCACCGTCTTCCCCATGAGGTCTAACTGGCGGATCACCTGCGCCATCAGCCCCGCCAGCCGAATCTGCAGGGTCAACATCTGGATCATCACCCTCTGATGTTTCTACTTTTGGAGGTTTTGATTTGAATTTGTCAGGATTTTGGTCAACATAAGCATTTAATCCGTCCATTAATTCATCAACAGAATCCGCTTCAACACGTTCTCTTTTATCCGATTTTAAATAAGCGTAGTATTTATCACCAATTTTACTAATTTTGAATTCACTCCAAGAACTTTTTAATTCAGCAAAAGATTGCTGTTCTTCAGCTTTAGCCATATATTCTTCATAACTTAGAGGCGCAGCGCCGCCGCCAAGCTGTAACCCCATCATTCCATAGGGATTATACATCTGTTGTTGGGGAGGTGTAGCATAGCCTCTGAACATATTGCTCATGTTATTCATCATGCCAAACAGCATTTGATAACCAAACATTTTTTGCATCCAGTTGTTACCACCACAGCTATGGTGACCGCCACAACCCCAGCCCCAAGGTACAGGCGACCAGAGGTTATTGTTAATAACTCTTACCATGTGTATGTCCTCATTTATACTCTTGTATATATAAAGTATATAAATTTTCAATAATTGCTTTTTTATAAACTATTGTTTACATTTGTTTACAAATTATATATCCAACCCTGTAAAAAGCTGTAAGGACGTAACTTTTTTAAGTAAGGGACAGCTATCAATATTTTGGTGTTTTACAAAATCGATTGCTTCAGCGCGCGCAGTTTCAAGGATTTTTGCATCACGTACTATATCTGAAATTATTAAATCTGGTAAACCGCTTTGCCGTGTGCCAAGGAATTCTCCTGGCCCTCGAAGCTGTAAATCTTTCTCGGCTATTACAAACCCGTCATTGGTTTCGGTCATTATGTTAAGACGTTCACGGGTTTCCTGTGATTTTGATGCTGTATGTAAAATGCAATATGATTGTAAATCGTTTCTGCCAACGCGCCCTCTCAGCTGATGTAATTGCGATAAACCGAAGCGTTCGGAGTTTTCAATAAGCATGACTGTGGCATTGGGAACATCTACTCCGACTTCTACAACGGTTGTTGAAACCAGAATGTCATATTTTTTTGCTTTAAAATCTGCCATGACCTGTTCTTTTTCATCATTTTTAAGTTTACCGTGTAAAAGTCCAATTTTAAATTGAGGGAAAACTTCTGTCTGCAATCGTTCTGCTTCAATTGTTGCAGCTTTTGCAGATAAAGTTTCACTTTCCTCAATTAATGGGTAAACGACGTACGCTTGTCTGCCTGCTTCAATTTCACGCTGAATAAGTTCATAAACTCCTCTGTGTGAAGTTACAAGTGATGTTTTAATCGGTTTTCTGCCCTTTGGTAATTCATCAATAATCGTTAAATCCAAATCGCCATGCACAGTTAATGCAAGTGTTCTTGGAATTGGTGTCGCAGTCATGGTTAACATTTGCGGATTTTGGGATTTTTTCTTTAAAACATTCCGCTGGCGAACTCCAAACCTATGTTGTTCGTCGACAACGATTGCGCCGAGATTATTAAAATCAACATCTTCCTGAATAAGTGCATGTGTGCCGACTGCAATATTCATCTGTCCGTTTCGCAGATCTGTCCTGAATTTTTCACGAACCCGTTTCCCTTGACTTCCTAAAAATAGCCCAACACTCAAACCCATAGGAGTAAGCCATTTTTGCAGATTATTATAATGCTGCTGTGCAAGAATTTCTGTTGGTGCCATAATTGCGCCCTGATATCCATTTTCTACGCCTGCAAGAAGCATAATTGTTGCAACAACGGTTTTTCCGCTTCCGACATCTCCCTGCAGAAGCCGTGCCATTGGAACATCTGAGTTTAAATCGTTTAATATTTCATTAACTGCCCGTTTTTGCCCGCCTGTCAGTTCAAACGGCAAATTGTCAATAAACTGTCTCACAAGTCCTTTTTCTTGGATTTTCAGTGCGAGTGCCGAATGATTTCCTGCATTTTGTTCTCTTAATCGAACTAATTTTAACTGAATTAAGAAAAGTTCTTCAAATATTAATGAATATCTTGCCTGTTCTAAAAGTTCCATGCTTTCAGGAAAATGTATTTGTTCAACAGCTGTTTTTTTGTCTAAAATTTTATATTTTTCACGAATAAAATCAGGTAAAACATTTTCAATTTCATTTTTATACATTTGAATAGCATTGAAAATTGCGCGTCTGAGAACTTTTATGCTTAAATCTTCGCAAACCTGATAAATTGGAACAATTCTTGCAATATTGAGATTTGAGTTTTTATCTTCGAGAAATTCTCCGGTCATAATTGAGTATGTTGGTTTATCAAAGGTTAATTTTTTGTCAAAATTGTTAAGTTTAACCGTACCCGAAAGCATTATGCCTGCGTTTTGTGGAAATTGAGCTTTTACTCTTTCAAGCATAAAACGGTTTGATTTTGCCTGAAAAAAACTTAAATCAAGCCGTCCGCTTTCATCTGCTACTGAAACTTTTACCACAGAAAGTTTATTCTTTGTATTGAATGCGGAAACTGATTTTATATATCCGAATACTGTTGTGTTTTCGCCTTCTTTCAAATCGCGTATGAGTGTTCTTGAGGAGTAATCAATATGTTTTTTGGGGAAATACATAATTAAATCTTGCGCTGTATAAATCCCAAGTTTATTTAGTTTATAGGCAATTTTTGGCCCGACCCCTTTCATATACATAACGTCAGTGTCTTTTGCAGGTTTGTGTTCACCTTGCTGAACTTCCTTTTGCGGTGCGGTTTCTGATTTTAAAACTTTAATAAGTCTGTCAATGCTTTTCCTGCGTTCATTTACACCTGCAAACGGGTAGTGCTCAAAGGCTTCTACTAAAACTGCCCATTTAGGATTTTTCTTTGAAAGTTTATAGTATTTTTTAGCTTCGTTCGTTATAAATTTTGAAAAAGGCTGCGTTTTGCCGTGAATATCTATATATTTATATTGAATTTCGATTTCTATAGCTTTTTTAAGCTGGTCAATATTATCAATCATCATTTTTTACCATTTAGAATAGTTAAATAGGCTTATTATCAATTTATTTATCTGTTAATCCAAGAACTTCATAAATATCCATTTTTTTAGCTTTACCGCGGATTGTAACATCTGCAATTCTAATTACATTCACTACATCGCTAACGTATGTATAAGTGGAACTGCTTATTAATAAATTGGTTTTGTAAACTTTATTATAGCTTTCTATTCTGCTTGCAAGATTTACCATATCCCCAATAACAGTGTATTCAAGGCGTTTTTCAGAACCTATGTTTCCGACAAAGGCTTCACCAGTGTTAATACCAATTCCAATTTCAATTTTAGGTTTACCCTCAAATAGCCATTTCTCTTGTAGTTCTTCAACTTTTTTAAGCATTGCGCAAGCGCATTTTACCGCATTTTGCGGATGGTTAATATCTTGAATTGGCTCTCCGAAAATTGCCATAACAGCATCGCCGATAAATTTATTAATTACGCCATTGTATTTGGTTATTATCGGTTCAATTTCTGAAAAATATTCATTTAATATAACCGAAACTTCTTCTGCTGTCATTTTTTCAGACATGCTTGTAAATCCTCTGATATCTGCAAATAATACAGTAACATTTGCTTTTTTACCGCCGAGTTTTATATCATCAATATTTTGAACAACATTTTTCATAATATCTTGAGAAAGATATTTACCCATTGCATTTTTTATTTTTTCCTTATTTTTACCCTCAAGAATAAACCTGTACGAGTAGCCAAAAATCATTGTGCTTAATTGAACTGCAAGCGGAGTTATAACAAGCGGAATGATATTATGATGAAAAGCAAAAATGCACAGTACAAAATATACTATTGCTGAAAATATTAATGTAATAAGTGATGGCAGAAATGCCATATTTAATATAATAACAAAGGTTAAAGTACTAAGTAATATTATTATTAAAATATTTTGTAAAAAAGTAAGTGGTGTTACAAAGTTATTATGTAAAAAGTTATCCAGGATAGTTGCCTGTATATCAGCACCAGGGTGATTTGTAGAAATAGGTGTTTTTAAGTCATCTTCAAGCCCCAGTGCATTTGCACCTATAATTATTATTTTATCGTTAAAAACTGATGGCTCAATAATAGGCTTTTGACCTTTTTTAATTTGACGATATGAATTTATTATATCAATAGCAGACCAATTATTATGTGAGTATTCTGAATTTTCTAGAGTTGTATAGTATTTAATATTATGCTTAATATCTCCTCTGCTTGTGAAGATTGGTATTTTTAGATTAGTCTTATCAACTATAATATGCTTATTTGTCAAAGTGATTTTATTGGTATCATTAGCTCTTAAATAAGCCATGAGTGCAAGCGACGGATAATATTTTCCTTTGTAGTTTATTAAATCAGTAGATGTCCTTAAAACACCGTCAAAAGGATTTGGTGACAGGTTGACCGAGCCAAAATATTTTTGTACGTTTGTATATTCTTCAGGCGGAATTGATAAACTATTATAGTTGCCTTGTGAATTTTTACTTTGTAAATTATTTACTTCTATGGAAAATTTTTCTGCAAACTTAGAGTCGAAGCTGTTTCCTATATTTTTGTCTTTATATGCGGCATTAAGTGCCATATAGCCGCTTATAAAATTATCTGATTCTTTTATCTTATTGAAAAAAAACTCATCAGATGAGGCAGGACGTTCTTTATCAAGGGTTTTTAATACAAAGTCAAAAACAATAATTTTTGCATTTGTATATTTATTAAAATAATCAATCATTTCTCCATACAGCGAACGCGGCCAAGGCCATCTGTATGAATCTAAAGACTTGTTATCAATAATAACCAATGAAATATCTTTTGAACCCTCAACGGTGGCTGATGATGAATTTACAATTGTATCAAAAATCGGATTTTCCCAGAAGTTTAATGATACAAATGCTATTACAAGCACCAAAAATATATGTAATAATACTGATTTAAAAAAGAAAGCTTTTCCCTTAAATATTTTCATCTTTTCATATCCCTTTATTTTATGATATAATAAATTTTGAAAAAAGGATAGTATATGAGCGAAAATTTAATACAACTTTTAGCAGAGGAGAAAATTTTTCCTATTATAAGAAGTAAAGAACCAAACAAAGCAATAGATATTGCTAAAGCTTTAATTGACGGCGGTATAAAAGTTTTAGAGATTAATGTTGAAAATCCTAAAGTATTTAAAGCAATTGAAGAAGTTTCAAAATATGCTAATGTTTGCGCAGGCGGTATAATTACCTCAATGCAGGCAGATGCTTCGATTTTGTCGGGTGCAAAAATTCTTTCATCTCCGATTTTTTCTATGAATTTATTGAAACTGTCCAAAGATAAACGAATTCCGTTTATTGCAGGAACTACTACTGCTAATGAAGCATATAGTGCTTGGAAAGCTCGTATTCCTCTTATAAAAGTTTATCCGATTACAGCAATGGGCGGGGCAATGTATGTTGAAGATTTATTGCGGCCTATGCCGTTTTTAAATATAATGCCTTTGGGTAATGTTAAACTTGATGAAGTAAAGTCATATATAGATGCAGGTGCAAAAGTAGTCGGCGTTGGCAGAGATTTGTATGATGGATACTCTTATTCTGAGATAACTAAGAGAGCTCAAAAGGTAATCCGAGAATTGAAGGGTTAATATGGACGAAAAATTAGACATAGTAGCAATTGGTGAAAGTTTGGTTGAATTATCAACTAATGCTAAAATGGCATCAGCAGGCTGTTTGTCTAAGTATTACGGCGGAGACGCTTTGGCGGCAGCTGTTGGTGCTCTTAGGATGGGGTCAAAGGTTGGTTTTATCACTCGTGTAGGAAATGATCCTTTTAAAGATTTTCTTATAGATGGATGGCAAAATGAAGGATTGGATATTTCCCAAGTTAAACTTTCTAATGAAGCTAACGGGATGTATATTATTGCTCGTCCCTCTTTGAATGAAAAAGAGATTGTTTATTACAGAAAGAAAATTGCGCCTTCTAAACTGTCGATTGACGATATTGATGCAGAATATATTAAAAATTCAAGTATTATTTATGCATCAGGAATTACTCAGTCGCTTTCAGCTTCTGCAAATGAAGCCGTTGAGTATGCTTTTAAAACAGCTAAAGAAAATGGTATTTTGACGGCTTATGATCCAAACTATTATTCAGCAATTACAACTCCAGATGAAGCAAAAGAAAATTTTGCCAGACTGAGTGAATATGTTGATATATTATTTATGAATACTAAACATGATGCTATTAATATTCTAGAAATTGATTCTCCAGAAAATGTTATTAAAAAATTATGGGATATGGGGATTCAGACAATTGTTTTAAAATCAAGTGATAAATTGGGATATTATACGGGTTATAATGGTAATATTGTATTTACCGAATTTTATACAACTGATTATATTGATACAACATGTTCAGGTGATGCGTTTAATGGTGGTTTTTTGCATGCTCTGACACATGGATTTACTCATTTTGAGGCAGTAAAATTTGCGTCTATTGTTGCAGGTTTGCAGGCTAAAGGTATCGGTGCTATAAAATCTATTCCTTATAAAGATGAAGTTTATTCAATATATAGAGGAAACAATGGTTAAGGTTTGTGTATCGGGCTATTACGGGTTTAAAAACTTTGGCGATGAAGCTATATTGTCGGTTTTGACAAAACATTTGAAAGATGCGGATGTAACTGTTTTTTCAAGTGACCCGCAATTTACTGAAGAAATATACGGTGTTAAGTCTGTAAGAAGTTTTGATTTGAGAAAAGTTATCGAAACTATTAAAAATACAGATGTTCTGATTTCTGGCGGCGGAAGTCTTTTGCAGGATGTGACAAGTTTAAAAAGCCTTGTATATTACTCTTTAATTATTGCACTTGGTCTGTTGTTTAATAAAAAAGTTATTATTTTTGCACAAGGGATTGGCCCGATAAACAATAAATTTGCACAAATTATTGTTAAAAATCTTTTAAAACAATGTCAGCTTGTGACTGTTAGGGACGAAAACAGCCTAAAACTTCTTGAAAACTGGGGAATTGATGCAAGATTAGTATGCGATCCAATTTATTCTCTAGATATCGAGCGTTTGGAAACTCAAAATACTGTCGGGATTCAGCTTAGAGAGTTTAAAACTGTGAATTACAACCTGCTTCAAAAACTTGCAATGTTTGTTTCTGCTAAATTTAGTGATAAAAAAGTTGAGATATTTTCACTTCAAGAGGCGCAGGATTTAGAATTGTGTAAGAAATTTGAGAAAATACTGCATTCAATTAATTCTGAAATAAAAACAGAAATTGTTACAGATAATATAATTGAACGTATTTCAATGCTTGAATACTTAATTGCAATGCGATTTCATGCAATTTTGTGTGCGCTTAAATGCGGTGTAAAAACATGTGCAGTTAATTATGATATTAAGGTTGAAAAACTAGCTCAGGATGCACAATTGCCTCTACTTTCCATGGATGCACATGAAAATTTGGAACAAATTTATGATAAATTACAAAACATCAACAATGATGAGTTGTCGAGGTTTGCCAATTCTAAATTTTTTGACTGGACTGAATTTGATAAATTATTCTGATTCAGGATTACCAAATAAACGTTTATAATTTTGCCAGTTAGTTTTTCCAAAACTGCCATTTGCTGAACTTAATTTAGCTTGTGCAGATTTATATTCCGAGGCTGTGATTTTTCCATCACCGCCTTTAGTACCTAGAGCTTTACCGCCTGCATCGTAGGTTGCCATTGTAGAAGTCATTTCTTTCCAGTCAACCTTACCGCTTCGATTTAAATCCATTTGAGCAAATACAATTCTTAAAGAATTTCTAAGATTTGTTTCTTGCATTTCGTTCATTTCCTGGCCATTTTCTTCAAGTTCAGTTCTTGTTTTTTCGACTTCATGTTCAATAAATTCATCTTCACTTACATAACCATTTTCGTCTGTATCCATATGAGATATGTATGATTTTGCAGTTGCGCTCAATTCGTTAATATATGAGGTTCTATTTTCTGAAAGTTTTGTCTCTGATAAAACTACTGCTTCAGCATCACTTTCATTTTTTAATGCATCTGTGCCATTGTCAAATTCTTGCCCTTTTACTGTGTCAGTAACAACTATACCTCCCTCGTCCTCAAAATCATGACCAGGAGCTATATTATCAAGCATTTCATCTGTTACTTCAAAATTATTATAAATACCATTATTCATTCCCGAATACATACCTTGTTGGCTTTCTAATTGTACTCTGAGCATTTGTCCCCATTGGTATGCCATGTTGTTACCCATTCCATTCATGCCGTTTAGCATTCCCATACCGCCATACATGTCCATGCCGCCATACATGTTGTTCATGCCAAACATATTCATTCCGCCACCCATCATACTGAACGGGCTGTTTCCAAACATGTTCATAGAGTTGCATCCAAACATATTCATACCGCCGCCAAAGCCGAATGAATTACATCCGCATCCGCCTCCGAATATACTTCCACTATGCTTCATGTCATGTATCATGTTTCCTGTCAAACCAACAGTAAAGGCAGCCATGCCGGTAGCAGCCATACCCTTTTGGATATTGCCGTTATTCCAGCCTGTTTTAAAGGCGCTGCCTATAGAACCCATGAATGTTCTGAATGACATAGTTATCCTTATTTGTATACTCTATATATATAAAGTATTTAAAATATAAAGAATTGCAGAAATTTTAGATTTTGTTAATATTTTGTAATAAAAAAAGAACTCGTTAATGAGTTCTTTTAAAATTGCCCTGGGCCAGACTTGAACTGGCACTGGATTTAACTCCAACCGGATTTTAAGTCCGACGCGTCTACCGATTCCGCCACCAGGGCTCATTTGATTTTCAACCTCTTTATAGTATCCCAAACTTGTTTAAATGTCAACTATTTGAGAGGATAAAGCTCTAAATATTTTTCAAGTTCGTTAATTTTTGAACTTAAATTATTATTTATTTTTGAGAGTTCTGCTTTAATCAAATTTTCGTTATTAAGTTTTATTTTACCGAATAGCGGTGGATATTGTATGTTTGTAATGAATGTTTCTTTGAAATTTTTAATATCTTTCAAATCTCCTAAATCGATAACATCCTTGTAATTGCATAAATCCATAAATAAATCGCCTAATTGGATTTTTGCTTTTAAAATTTTATTTGCTTTAATGAATTTCTGTATTTTTATAAAATGTGAATATATTATTTCATAATGATTTTTTATTTTTGTTTTTTTTAATGGAAGCACATTTTTGAAATATTCCATTGTCTGAGTATAGCCTGCTTGAATTAATTCGTTTCGTTTATTTTCATTGAGGTTAAAATCAACAACTACAGTTTTGCCAGTATTGAATACAATATAATCAAATTTATCTTTATTAGCATAAATATCCGTTACAAATGATGTTGACATAGAAGTCATGCAGCTGTATACGGCATTTGCATAGTCAATCCCTGAAATATTGTTACTGTCATAATATCCTTCAAGACGTAATTCTAGAATTCTATCATTACTATTCATTAAGTTATTTGACAGTTTCCACATAGGCCAGCTTTTCTGCAAGTCGCCGTCTACAAGAAGCGTTTTATTATACTCTATTGGTTTCATCAAGCCTGGCATACAAGAAGAAATTCTTATTGCTGATGCGATTTCGAAATCAGGAGTTTCAAATTTAGAAAATTCTTTGCATTCAAAATTTGATAAATTTGTTGTTATAATTATAAGATTTTTATCAATATCTTTGAATGTTACAGCTCTGTTTTCGCCTTTTTTATATTTGTCCCCGTAATATTTTTTTTCAATAAGTTCTCTAAGCCATTCCAGAAAAACTTCCCCTTTACTTAAAGCAAAAAGCGGCCCTATACCTATTGCTATATCTTTAAAAAGTTCAAAATTTACTTTTGAAAATACCTGTTTGAGTTCATCTGATGTATATCCAACTGCTAAAAGGGATGCAAATATTGAACCCACAGAAGAACCAGCAAGAGTATCAGAATTAATTCCAAGCCTCTCAAAAGCTTTTATAGTGCCGATATATGCAACACCTCTAATAGCTCCGCCTCCAAATAAACATGTATATTTCAAATTATTTTTCATATCTTAATTATACTACGATTAAAATTTTATGTCAGTATCAAACAAGGTATTTTGATAATATTTTAAATCGTCAGACGGTTGGTTATATTGCTTTTGGTTTTTGGCAACAGGTATAAATACTCCGAATGTTTTTCCTTCATAAATAGCCTGCCACTCATTTCCCTGCTTAAGTTTATTATAAATAGGATAAAAATTTTCTATAATCATAACATCGGGCGCGAAGTGTTCAATGAGTTGATGCCAGTTCGGATATGCAAGGAAGAATTCTTTAAGCAATGGAACCATATAGTCATAATAAACTTCTTCATATCTACCGTCCATAAATATTAAATTATTCGGGTGCAGTTTATAGGAAACATAGCTTCCAACTCCGAAGTTTGTAAGGATTTTTCCGCTTAAGTTATTTTGTTTAATAAATTCAACTTCTTTCACAGGATAATTGTCCATGCCGACAGGTATGGAAAAATCCTTAATGGCAAAGGTCAAAAGTGATATTAATATCAGAGTATAACAAATAATTCTATCTTTAATTTGAGGTAGATCCTCATACACAAAACATAACGATGCTATTACAAAGAAAGGCATTAATTTTACATGACTAATTGCAAGGTAAAGTGTTGAAAGTAATATAATATATTTAACTTTATCGATTTTTTGCCATGATTCTTTTTTTATATGTAAAAATTCAATTACGCACACAATAAGCATAAATGCTTTAAATATAATATATTTAAATAAATAATATTTAGAAAATAATCCCCACCATTCAATGATATAAGGTCGTTTCATTGTATTTGCCATTAAAAGAAATTTTATATAATCAAATCCCCAAGGGTTTATGAATAAAACAAGGCTTGATATAGCAAGAGTTATTAAGTATTTCTTGAAAGGTTTTTTGTTTAAAAATTCTCCCAATGCGTACATTGCAGTAAGTCCAAGCCCTGCAACTACCCCGCCATGAATGTTGTTCCAAAATAAAATTATTATGGGTACAAGGTATAATAATTTCTCATTCCCTTTGCGAACTCTTTCAAATATATAAATAAATACTGTAAAGAAAAGAAAGCTGAACATGTGGCATCTAATAGGTGCATTAAGATTTTGCATTACAGCCATAAGCGCAAAGAAATAAAATAGAATATTATAAGGACATTTATCTGTTCTAAGTTTTGTTACATGTGATGCAGTAAATAAAATACCAAAAAGCATGAGCGCCTGCAGAACAATAAGGCTGAACGGCCCGAAATGTTTTAAAAAGAAATAAAATATTACTCCCGCTCCCCATTCATGATCCCACCATGTATGAACGGGTGTGTAAGACAGAAAGTCTTGTGTTAGGACATGCCCGCCGTCAATAACTCCCATACCTGCAATAAGCCTTGCCCAAAGGTCAAAATCATAATGATTTGTAGTCATTGAATATGCTAATATAAGCAAAAACAATGTAAAATAAAATAAAAAAGCCATGAATAAATTTTAGCATGAAAAAAAGTTCGCATATTAGCGAACTTTTAAAAATTTGTGTTATATCTAATTAAGCAGCCTTTATTTCTCTAATTAAATATTCAGCAACCCATTCAAAATCTTTGTTGCTTTTAGCAGCTTTTTCAAGGTATTTAACAGAAGCATCACCGATTCTGATTAAAGTCATAGCAACAACACCTCTTTTAATCCCTCTTACAACTTGTAACTGATCAACAAGCTGAGGCAAAGCAGAAGCTCCGATATTTACCAATTCATTTTCAAGAATATTTTTAGTTGTATTGTCTGCGTTTTCTAATTTTGAAAGAATTTCGTTTACTGTTTCCATTATAATATCTCCATTAATCTATATTCTGATTATAAACGAAAAAATACCATGACATTGTTTTCCTTACATAATCTTTATATCAGTATAAAGATTTGTATTACGAAATGTTAACAAATGCCTCTAAATTATTAAAGTTTTTAATGAATTTTGCCGATATACCATAATGAAAGTTACTAAGTTAACATCATCGGAAAGGATAAAGACGACCATGGGAATGGCGGCAGGACAAGCAAGATTATTATCAATAACATCTCGTATGTCTGATAACGAGTTAAGAGCTCAGATTATCAACAATAACAAGATGCGCCTTGCTACACAAAGCTCACAAGTAAGTGAAGCTTATGTTACTGCGTTAAACGAAGCTCAGATGATGTTTACTAATTACGATAAAGATAATAATACATCATATCAAAGATTGACTTATAATGCATTAACATCATATAACCCTTACAATAACCAGTACATTGTAACAAATGCATCTGGTAATGTATTGTTGTTAGAAGCTGATGCTGTTAATTATAAAAATGCCAACGGTGATGTAAAAAAATTCTTACAATCATACGGTTTGGAATACACTACTACATATTTTGACAATTTGGTTTCTCATGTAGAAAATGGAGGTATTCCGTTTAAAACAGGTGCTATTGATGCTGAAGGCAAGGAGATACTTGGGTATATATACGCGCCTAACAAAAATGGAAATAATATTGATTCTAAGGATGTTGTAAAATATATTCAAGATTTATATGAAGGCAATTTGGATGAAACTTATGGTAATGATAATAAAAAATTGCATCCTGGTTATATGAATACGCTTTCATCAGAAGATTATTACAATTATAATAAATTATTAAGTGATTATACTGTTAAAAAGGATGCTTACTTAGGAACTATAGCTCAATTAATGTCTGAAAAACTAGAAGCAATGCAATTTGGAGGTAAGAATCTTTCTGCATTATTAGCTAGTATTGACTCTGTTAATGATAATGATATGAATACCATGACTGGTATTATGAACTCAGTCGGGGAGATTATTAAAACAGCAGGAAATTATAAGCTAAGTGAGTCTTCTGCATATTTTACAAATTTATCCGACTTGCTTAATAATAATAAAGGTAATACTATAACAACTACGCATACACCTTCTAATGTAGATGGAGATAAAGTAGAGTTAACAAAAGATTCATTAGGTAGCTTAATTTTTAAAAATAATGATATAACAATTACATTTCCTATCTTGGGTAATGCAACTGCCACCTTTGAAAAAGATGATGGTTCTACTCAAACTATAACAGGTGTAAAGCAGACTGATGGCAGCTTTAAATTTATATCTCAAGACGAAAATGGTGAGAATCAAGAAGATATTTACAAAGTTCCTGAAGAATATTTTAATATTGGTTTTAATGTACCTGATAACTGGGAAATAGAACAGACCTCTCAAAATAATCTTGAGAATATGAAAAATGTTACTAAAGGTGTAATAAAGTCTTTGCGTTCATCAATCTATTCAGTTTGGGACCCTAATAATTCTGATTTTAAACCAACAAATTCATCTGATTTTGGTTATAATGAATATGGAGCATATAAAAGTGCTGCAAAAGCTCTTGCAGAGCAAATATTTGGGTCGTCTAACAGCATTGGCGAAGAAAACTATGCAGATTTAGATAATATAGATTGGGTACAAGAAAAATTAAAAGATGATTATACTACTAAAGATGAAAACGGAAATATAATAGAATATGTTAAAAGAGATTCTTCTGGTAATATTATCTCAACAAAAGCTGCTGATTTCCAAAAAATCTATGATGCTTATCTTTTAGATTGTATTATGGATACTTATGGCGAACCTAAATATGCATGGGTTAGCAATGGAGCTCCAAAAAATCCACGCAATGAATTAACAGATTCGTCTTATAATGAAAATGGAGATGCAAAAGCTCAATGGTATCAAAATCTTTTTGAACGTATTCAAAAAGGCGGATATAAAGTATTGCAGGATGGCTTGGCTTCAAGTCCCGAATGGATGCAGTTTGCGTTTGAAAGCGGCATAATCACTATGGAACAGGTTGATGCTAACAAAAACTGGAAGCCTTTAATTTACTCAAATTGTTCTGACATTACAGAGCAGACCAACGATGCTGCTATTGCAAAAGCTGAAGCTGAGTACAAAGCAGCTATGAACAAAATCGAAAACAAAGATAAACGCTACGATTTAGAGTTGAAAAATATTGATACTGAACACAATTCATTACAAGTTGAATATGATTCAATTAAAGCAGCGATAGATAAGAATATTGAACGAACATTTAAGCTCTACTCTTAGGTGCTATGCACATGCACTGACTAAAGTCTAGGAGCATATTTATATTATCCTGTGAGGTCTTGTAAGTAATTGAGCATCAACACGTTCTTTTATTGCACCAATCGGTTCATAGTATGGTGATACTGTCATTATCTGTGCTGCAATATCAGGATAATAATATATAAATCTTAATTCACTTGATGTTAAAGGTTTTTGGGTATGAACGTTTGCATAACGTGCAAGTTCCAAGATATTACGCGCTTCATTTTCATCTTTAAATTCAAGTTCCAGATTGTCGTATACATTTCTAAATCCTTTAATTCCGCCGTATTCACCTGTTGTAATCATTCTGCCTGTTTCGATTATTTCAGGTTCGCCTCTGCCCAGTTCTTCAAAGTCATAAAGTTCGTAATTTCTACGATCTTTTAAAGCTCCATCTGCATGAATTCCTGATTCGTGAGCAAAAGCATTGTCGCCGACTGCAGGCTGGTTTATCGGAATCGGAACTCCGAATGCGTATGCTGTGTATTTTGCAAGTTTCCATGCTTTGCTTAAATCAATATTTGGATCTATGTGGTATTTGTTTTTGAATCCTGCTGATTTAAGAATTGCAAGCAGGCATGACACTAAATCTGCATTTCCTGCACGTTCGCCCATGCCATTAATAGCAGTATTTATATAAGCATCTACACCTGCATCAATTGCTGCACGTGCTCCCATTACAGAACATGCTGCTGCCATACCTAAATCGTTATGAAAATGCATTTCTATAGGCATTTCAACTTCTTTTGCAATTTTGTATATTCTTTCATAAGTTGTCTGCGGGTCTTCAAAGCCTA
This sequence comes from uncultured bacterium, assembly GCA_948964545.1. Taxonomy (GTDB): domain Bacteria; phylum Cyanobacteriota; class Vampirovibrionia; order Gastranaerophilales; family Gastranaerophilaceae; genus Stercorousia. Next base: position 405,881 of record CAREDV010000002.1, read on the forward strand.
AAGTATCACAGTATCTGAAGCGTCTTGCTCCTGATTTTTTGGCTTCTTTAGCAAATCTTATTAGATATTCAATATCACTTCTTGAGGCATCTTCGGCATTAACTCCGATATCTTCAGCACCCAGCGATACTGCACATTCAACGGCTTCACAGGTTAAGTTGATAATATCCTGCGGAGTTTTTCTGCCCATATATTTGCCGTTAATCATCTGGTCTGATGTTGATTGCGAAAGGTTAATATTCTTTAATTTTGGAACATTTTTGAATGAAAGTTCAACATCTGATGCAATTGCTCTCATCCAGCCTGAAAGCCTTGTTTTTGAAATAACCCCTCTTTCAACAAGTTCAAGGTTGCCGTTGAGGTAGTTTATTTCGTGTTTTGTAGTTGGGAAACCGAATTCAGACTGGGTAATTCCCATATCGTCAAGCATTAGGTTAATAATTGTTTTTTGCAGCTTTGCAAGCCCCAATCTTGAAGTTTGTACCCCGTCCCTGTTTGTTACATCTACAAAATAAATTTTATTTTTCATCCCTGCTCCTTAATAACTTGCTTTTTTATATAATATTATTTACAATGTAAACAGGTGTCAAGCATCTTTATAGAATATTAATATTATGACAAATACAAAACAACTGGAAAAAAAGATTAATAAAGAATACAAAACAGGTAATGTAAAAACCGCAATTGAATTGTGCCAGATAGGTTTGCAGGAAGATCCTACAAATGCTGATTTGCATGTAAGATTGGGAGATTTATATTTGGCATGGCATTTGGATATTTACAATTCATGCCAATATATAGATGAGGCTATTACAGAGTATCAGCGCGCATTGGAAACTTACATTAATTCTTCGGAAATTTATTTTAAGATAGGTCAGGCTCATTATTATAAAGGTGACCTTGATAAGGCAATAAATTACTTAGATACAGCGATTTCTAAAAATAATAAACTTGGGAAAGCGTATTATTTGCTTGCTGAAACTTATACTAAAAAAGCGAGATTTTTGGAAGCTTCTATGAATGCTAAAAAAGCAATTCAGGTTATGCCGTTTAGAAATTCCTGTGCGCACTTTTTGCTTTCAAATCTTTACAATGTTTCATCTGCAAGAAGTTTTAAAAACTGGATGCTGTCAAAGTTTGAATATATGCTTTCTTTGACTACACTTCCATTTGATGAGATTGCAATCGGAAATGTGGGTAAGGCACTTTCATATATTAAATTTTTGCCAGTATTAATGAAAGGTGCTTATCAGGTTCAGACTAACAAATTAAATGAAGCGCTTGAAACTTATGCTAATGCGATTGAAAAAGCTCCTGGCTTTTTACCATTATACTGCCTGCTTGGTGATATTTACCGTTCACTTGGTCAGTTTGATGATGCGATTACCGAATATAAAATGGCAATTTGGCTTGACAGTCTAAATATTCCTGCATATAGACATTTGTGTCTTGCTTATGAAGAACAGGGCGATTATGACAGCGCAGTTGAAATTTATGAAAAATTAATTCAGATAATGCCTAATATGCCTGATGTGCATTCAAATTTAGCAAATATTTTGTATGTTAAAGGTGATATTGACGGTGCGATTTCTCATTTCCAGACTGCTGTAACATTAAATCCGAAAAAACAGTGGACAAGTATCGTAAATCAGACTTTAGGCTTTGTTTATCAGGAATCAAAACAGGATTTGAACGCTGCAATCAGCTCATATCAGAGTGCATATCTTCAAACTCCTAAAGATATTGATATTTATGTAAATTTGGGAAGTGCTTTTTACGATAAAGAAGATATTGAAAATGCTTTACAGGTTTATAGAAATGCACTTGATTTAGACCCTGAAAACGCTAAAATTCACTGTAATTTAGGATTCTTATTCTGGGGTAAGGGTGATATTGATGAAGCAATGAAAGAATATGAGTTGGCGATTAAATATGACCCTGCTTATGATATTGCATACAACAATATGGGCGTAATTTATCTTGATGATTTGGGCAGAGTAAGACAGGCTATGGAATTGTTCAAAAAATCTGTTGAGTGCAATCCTAATTATGCACTTGCCCACTTTAATCTTGCCCGTGCAATTTCTATTACGGGTGATAAAATTGAGGCTGCAAAACTTTATCAAATTGCGCAGGATATCAATAAGATTACAAACGAAATTGACCCGCAGGATATTTTGGATAAGATTAACGGATTGTTTGAATAAGCGGCGAAACAGCCTGCTCCATAGAGTTTTGCTATAGATATATGTAAATTTTTGTTACGATTTCGGGGGGGGGGCAATTTTCAGCCTTTAGTATGCTTACATAAATTGTAGTAGAAATAAAGGAGAAATTTATGAATAGATTTGACAAAGTAATGTTAGGATTAGGGTTAGGTGCAGCAGCAGCTTTTGGGTATATAGATCTGGCAAATAGAATGCAGCCTCACGATTTAGCTTATGCTGATGCTTATGCTGTTTGTGTACCTCCAGATTACACAGGTGACAAGGATGTTTTTTTGCGAAAAGAAATGGCTCGACAGGATTCACTTATGAATGTTCGTAAGAATAATTATTTTAAAGCTCATCGTGACACCTGTTCATGGTGTAAAAAATGCGAAGCTGTTCATGCTCCGTTGAACTTTATTGAAAAATTAATTAGAAAAAGCAGATAATTTCAGTGCATAAAAATTTTTCTTATTTATAAATCTTGTTTCCGATTTGAACCTGTGTAACATACATATCCTCGCAGGCACCGGAACCTCTGCTTGATGCATTTGTGTCAGAACGCGACATACTTGTGTATGCTACAAGTTCACTCTTGTCTGTGTAAATATCGACAAGATAACCGTCAATTTTTACAACATCATTCTTTTTGATTTGCAAAAGACCGCCCATAACATTAGGGTTTGCGGGAATCATGTGAGTGTGGGCAATATGTGAAGTTATATAGCTTTTGCCCCACGGGCTTGTCCCGTCCCAGCGGTAATAAAGTATTCTTGCCTGCCCGAGAGTCTTTTTTGAGCTGAATTTAATATGTCTGTAAAGTTCTTTTTTGTCTTGTGCCAAGTCGCCCCAAACTAGTCCTAAATCCAACAGGGCAACGTCATCAAACTTGCCTCTCATAATATCCCTGAACCAAAAATTACTGTTTTTGGCAGTAACAAGGGCAGAAATTGAGTATTCTGCCTGCGGTTTTAAAGCGTACAACCCATTTTCTCCGCGATATTTGATATATTTGGCATCTTGCAGATTTATTTGAATTGGCTCTTTTGAAATGTCGATTACATGTTCGATTGAGGATGCTTTTGGAAAACTGTATTTAACCCTGAACAGCAAATCTCCGAGCATAGAGTTAAAAACTATTATTATAAGCGCAATAAGCGAGATTTTACCAAACCAATTAAACAAGACTTTCCTCTATAATACATACAGGTAAAATTATGCCAAAAGTAGCGCCTTTGCCGATTTCGGATTGTACAAATATTTTTCCGTTATGATATTTTTCAATTGTTGTTTTTACAAGGTGAAGTCCTAAACCTGTACCTTTAACAGTATGAATATTATTTTCTACTCTGTAAAATCTGTCAAAAATCTTTTTCTGATGTTCGGGAGCAATTCCGCATCCCTGATCGGTTACGGTAAGTTCAATATTGTCATTGTCTTTGCGCAAACTAACCTTAATTTCACCATTTTCGGGCGAATATTTAATTGCATTTGATAAAAGATTAGTTAGTGCACGCTCAATCCCGTCATAGTTGAATAAAAATTCGGGAATATTTTTCTCTTTATTAACCGAGATTGTCAAATTATGTTCGTTTGTCAATCTTTGAACATGCTCAACACAGGTGTCCACTACTTCATAAATACTGTTCAAAGACTTTTCCATCTGTGCATTTGCTTCCATCCTTGAAAAATCAAGAATATCATTAACCATGCCATTCAGTCTTATAATTTCTTGGTTAATTGTACCAATAAATTCTTTCTGGGTATCGTAATCAAAATCGTTTCCGTAATTATAAAGCGTGTCAATGTAGCTTCTTAAAACAGTTACGGGAGTTCTAAGCTCGTGCGATACATTTGAGATAAATGTTGAGCGCATTGCATCCATTTCGGCTTCTTTTGTCATATCGATAAGAACAATAATGTAGCCGACGTAATCCTTGTGACGCGTAAACATCGGTGAAATTATTGATTTAATAACACGTTTACTAATGTGAATATTAAATTCAAGAGGTTTTTTCTCCATAATGTCAAGCGGAGTGTCTTTAAATTCCTCAATTTTATCTTTAAAACAGTAGTTGCCTTCTGTATCAATGTAGTTTTGAATTTTCGTATCAAGCATCTGATTTTCTTCCAAATCCAAAAGTTGATGTGCATGATTATTTACCAAAACAACATTATCGTTATTATCACATACAACTACACCGTTTGCGATGCTCATCAAAACGGCTTCCAATTTGTTGCGTTCAAGTGTTAATTGCTCAATATTCTGCTCCTCATAGATGTGAAGCTTATTTGACATGTCATTAAATGCATTAAACAGTTCTTTAACCTCAGAACTTACGTCTTTATCGGTAATCGTGAAGCCGAATTCTCCGCTTGAAATTTTATGAACGCCATCATGAAGTATTCTGAGTTCGCGCGTAATCAGATATGTATTAATAAGAATTACAAATGCAAAAACAATCCAAGCAACAGAGAAAACAAACAGAAGTGACGCTCTTGTTGTTGAAGAAATTTGCGAAATAATACTTCCCGATAATCCCACAGTCACAGAACCTGCCCCTTTCATCGGAGAATTTACAGTAATACTAGGTGATTTCGGGTTAATGGATTTTTTAGCATCTGTTTTATAGATAAGTTTACCGTTTACATCTCGAAATTCAATAAATATGATATCATTATGCGATGATACAATAGTATCTGCATGTGCTTTTAATGTTTCAGGTGATGATGCAAGTTCTGTGCATTCAATAGCTAAAGCTCTTGATACAATCTGTCCGAAATTCTGGTAACCGTAATTAAGCTTTTTTTGGATGTTAAAAATCGCAAAAACAGCAATTGCAACAATTAGAACCGTACTTAAAATTAGCCCTGATATAATCAGGCGGTTTTGTGTGGTTAAACTTACCTGTTTTGTCATAATGAAATTATATCACCTTATGCTATCTTGCGCAAATTGTTCTTGCAACGTGAACACCTGATGCCGAAGCCTGGATTAAGCCTCTTGTAACACCTGCACCGTCACCGATTGCAAACAAGTTTTTAACGCCTTCTGTTTCAAGTTCATTGGTTAATTTTACTCTTGCAGAGTAGAATTTAACTTCAATACCATAAAGAAGAGTATATCTTGAAGCAGTTCCAGGGCATATCTTGTCAAGTGCCTGTAACATTTCAATAATACTTGTCATCTGTCTGTAAGGTATAACAAGGCTCAAATCACCTGGTGTTGCACAAGTTAGAGTCGGTTTGATTATACTTGCTTTGATTCTTTCTGGAGTAGAACGTCTGCCGTCAAGCAAATCTCCGAATCGCTGAACAAGAATTCCGCCGCCTAACATATTGGCTAATCTTGCAATATGCTGACCATACTGGATAGGTTCTTTGAACGGTTCTGTGAATTTTTCGCTTACAAGAAGTGCAAAGTTAGTGTTGTTTGTTGTTTTTTCAGCATAGCTGTGACCGTTAACCGTTGCTATACCGTTGTAATTTTCCTGAACAACTTCGCCGTTTGGGTTCATACAGAAAGTTCTAACCTCGTCGCCAAATGTTGGTGAATGATAAATTAATTTTGATTCATAAAGTTTATCAGTCAATGGTTCAAATACAGGTGCAGGGAGTTCAACTCTAACACCTACGTCTACTGCATTGTTAACCATACCGATTTTATTTTTTGCAAATTCTTGAGTTAACCAGTCAGCTCCCTCTCTACCTGGTGCAATGATTGTGTATTCTGCGCAGATTGTTTCGCCATTGTCAAGAACCAAACCTTTAACTTGTTCACATTCAACAATTAAAGATTTTACTGCAGCATTGTTTATTATTGTAATCCTTTCATCCAGATAATCCTGCATATTTTTCAAAACCTGCAGACTTCTTTCAGTTCCCAAATGTCTAACAGGAGAATGTACAAGTTTCAATTCCGCAAGTGATGCTTGTCTTTCCAATTCTCGAAATATATTCATATCAGTCCCGAAAACTTCGTCTGTTGCGCCAAAGTCTAAATATAACTGATCAGAATAAGCAATAAGGTCTTCAACTTTTTTTCTGTCCATATAATCAACAAGGTGGCCGCCGACATCTGGGGTAAGAGTTAATTTGCCGTCAGAAAAAGCTCCAGCACCGCCCCAGCCGCAAAGCAGACCGCATTTTTTGCAGGTTGGACACTTATCGTAGCCTTCACGAAGTAAACAGGTACGTTTTTCAATTTTTTGCCCTTTTTCAATTAAAACAACTTTCCATTCAGGTTTGAGTTTCATTATTTCTAAAGCGGTAAAAATTCCAGCAGGTCCTGCACCAACAATAGCTACGTTATACATTTCATATCTCCTATATCTAGTCAACCAATTAAATATAGCGCGAACATACTTATTTTAAAAGGCATTGTAAGCATTTGTTAAGTAGTGAAATATAAAATCTAAAAGATATTTTTAGCTAGAAAGGTTTACGTTTTGTTACTTTTGCATGGTTTATGTTTGTTATAAGGTCTTTAATTTCTTCTGTATTCATAATTTTTTTTGCTTCATTTGCGTATGTTAAAGCTTTATCAAGCTGACCCGAATTCATATAAATAGCAGAAAGATTATAAAGTGCTGTATAGCGCTCACTGTCTGTTTTTGAAAGTTCATATCCTTTTTGCATTGCTTTAACTGCATCATTATATTTGCCAAGTTCAGAATAAGCTATTCCCATATCAATATATCCGCCTGCAAGCTCGGGAGCATTTTTTACATACATCTGTGCTTCTTTAAGTTTTCTTGATGATATATCTTTTGATGTTCCAAGAATAATCGGTGCATAAATCAGACCTTTTGTATTTATTTTTTCTGAATTTGTAATAGTTGGAATTAACTTATATAAAAGTTTTATTGTATTAATATCCTGTGATGACAGGTATTGAAACGAACTGCGATATGGAGTATAAAAGTTAGTGTTATCAGATGCCATATACATCAAATCGTCTGCGCTGTAGCTGTGTCCCATAATCCCCAGTGCATGCCCGATTTCATGCAGGATTGTATTATAAAGTTCTTTATCCGAGAAAAAGTTGCCATGCGGATCTTTTGCATAAAGTACAATAGTCATTTTGTTTAAAATATGTCCCTTAAAATCTGGTGTAGTGTATCCTACAACATATCGACAGGTATCACCTGTACAGACATCATCTGGTAAAGGTTTGATTTTTACTATAATATCTGCATCTTTAGGATTTTGTGTGTTGGCAAATTTTAAAAACTGTGTAGAAATTTCCCACTGATTAAATGCTTTGTAAATTTCGTCATTGTAGTAGTCAGGAATATTGATTCCGCTGTTATCAACTACTGTAATTTTTAAAGGAAATTTTTCAGTGTCCCAGCGCATAATCCCTTTATCCATAGGTGCTTGTTCAATGTAATTATCGCCAATGTTGCGCATTACATTATTGCGCCATTCAGCAGTTTTGTTTTCGGCAAGGTCTTGCGCGCTGTCATTATTTGAGCTTGATGCGATTTCAAACAGCTCTTTCTGCACAGTAATTGTAGGTGAAAGATTAAGCAGTGCCTGTACGTAGTAATATCTGTAATCTTTGTTGTTTTTATTGAAATTATAGGCATTCCGTAAGTTTTTATGAGCTTGCACATAATTCTGTTTTTTTAATGCAGTTTTGCCCTGATTAAAAAAATAAACAGGTGCAGTTTTTACCGCTATACCAAACAATATTGCCGCAGTGCAAAGTATAACCGTGAATTTTCTATCACTGCTCATCTTTTACGCCTTTATCAATCTCTAGGATTTTTGCTAAAGAGCGGGTATCGCCTTTGAGTTTAAAATATTCTTTAAATTTCGGAGTCGTTTTTAAATTAAAGCTTCTGCCGTTTTTGTCGCGTGTTTTTGAGATTAATCCTTTATCAACCAATTCTTTAATATGGTCATAAGCTGTTGAACCGCGTAGTTCTATTAATGCAGTCTGGCGTAAAGGTTCTTTTAGCGCAATAACGGAAAGAGTTCTTAGTGCTGCAGGTTTTAAATCAACAGGGCAAAGTAATTCAACCAAATCCATATTTTCCTCTTTTACCTGCAAAATATAACCGTTTTCATCATCAATTTCTAATGCACCGTCACGTGATGCATAGTCCATAATAAGTTCTAAGATAGCTTCCTCAATTTTTTCGGATTCTTCATCAAGTATAGTTGCAATTTCATCTAACGAAACTGCTCTTGCCGTAATAAATAAAACGGCTTCAATTCTAGACTTCAAATTCTCTATTGTCATTTTGTTCACCTTTTACAACATATAGATCAGAATAAAATTCATCCTGTTTCAGTTCATAATCAGTTTCTGCAGTAAGGAACAGCAATGCAATATAAGCACTGATTTTATCCATACCAAGAAGTGTTAATTCGTTTAATTCAATCTGGTCATTGCTTTCAAAAATTTGTGAAAGATTTTCTTTTAATTTAACAACGCAAGTTTCAATGTATTCCTCATGTGCAAGATTTACAATATCATCTGGTGTAAGTCTTGAATATGACTGTACACGTCTTTTTGCACGCTCATGAGCGCTTTTTAAAGACTGTTTCTGCTCAAGTTTTTCATAGAATTCCAACTGGCGGATTAAGTCTTTCAATGTCACAACGCGGTTGTGGTTAAGTCTTACGCTGGTGCGTCTTTGCAATACTTCATCAATAGAGATTACATTGTTTGTCGGAACATAATCGTCCTCTGGATAATCTACTATAAATCCATCATCATCAAACTGTGGTTCATCATCCTGAGTTTCAAACTGCATTATATCAATGCCTTCAAGTACATTGGATTTAAGTTTTAACAAAACTGCTGCAAAAAGAAAAGTTCTTCCTGTGACTCGCAGGTTTTGCGACTTCATCTGAACCATGTGCGCAAGATATTTGTCGGTAACATCGACAATGTCAATATTCCAGGGATCAATTTTACCTGATTTTGCCATTTCAACTAAAATACCAATCCCCTCACTTTTGGATTTGCCGTCTTTTGACAAACCCAAATCTGGTAAATCTAAATTGTAATTTAATGCTGTACTCATATCCTATTCTTCGTCCCTTAGTTTGATGCCTGTAACTTTGGTGATACCTTTTTCTTTCTGTGTAACACCAAGAGTTCTATGTGCTGATTCTATCATAGGACGCCTGTGACTAACTACTATAAATTGTGTATCTTTTGATTGGTTCTGCACCATTTGGGCGATACGTTCAACGTTCATTGTATCCAAACTTGCATCAACTTCGTCAAATGCATAGAATGGCGACGGCATATAGCGCTGTATTGCAAATACAAATGCTAAAGCTGTAAGAGATTTTTCACCGCCTGACATACTTTCAAGACGCTGAAGCTTTTTATCTCTCGGCTGGGCTTCAATTGTCATACCGCCTGATAAAGGATCATCAGGGAATTCCAGTTTCAACTCTCCCTCACCTTCCGAGAGCTGGTGGAATACTTCTTTAAAGTTCTCGTTTATGTTGTTGTAAGTTTTCATAAACGTTTCTTTTTTAAGCTGTTCATAGCCCTGCATTCTTTCCAAAATCTCTTTGCGTTCTTTTGAAAGTGTTTCAATCTGCTCTTTAATTGATGTTTGGCGTGAAAGAACTTCATCATACGCGGTCAAAGCTTTCATGTTAACATCACCGAGTTCCTGCATACGTTTTTCAAGACGCTGAATTTTTGATGTTATTTCCTCTATTGAAATTTCAATTGGTTCAAGTTTGCTGATTTCAACACCTGCATCAACAAGTTCTTTTGTTGCTGTTTCAAGTTCAGGCTCTAACTGTTTTCTGCGTGCTTTGAATGATTCTATCTGCTCTGCAATGCGTTCAATATCGGCAACTCTTATGTGTTTTTGCTTTTCAAGTTCAATAAGTTCTGCGTTAATATCGTCGCGTTCTTTTAACAGCTTGCCAAGTTTTTCTTCAATCTGAACGATTTGTTCATGAAGTGTTTCCATTTTTTTATTTAATTCTACAATGTCGTTTTTGTAGCGGGTTTTGTCCTCTTCAAGTTTGACATTGTTGTGTTCAATTCCTACAATTTCTTCCTGTTTGGTTTCGATTAAGTTTTCATGGAAAGAAATCTGGCGGTTAAGCTCGTTTTTGTCGTTTTCTGCAGTCATTAATTTCGTCTGCAAACGTTTTATTTCGCTTTCAACGCCTTCTGTTTTTTCTTTTAAGTCTTTTAAATCTTTGTCATTGATAAGTTTTTCAACTTCCTCGATTTGCTCCTGACAAACAGCCATATCATCATAAATTTTGACATTCTTTTCCTCAAGTTTGTCGAGTTTTTTGTTTAATTCAACGATTTTAGGTTCAGAAATTGCAATAAAATCAGCTTTTTCTTTCAAGATATTTTCGCTGTTTTCATAATTTCTATTCATATTGTCAAGTTCGACTTTAGATTTTGAAAATTCGCTCATAGCATCAGAATACTTGCTTCTGACATCTTCGAGTTTTTCTTCTAATGAACGTTTTTTATTTTCTAAAGAACCTAATTTTTGTTCCATTTCTTTCAAACGATCTTTAAATTTATTAAGCTCATCATCATCATTTTGGCTAAAACTCAAGCCTGTGCGCATTCTTGCACCGCCTGTCATTGAACCTGATTTTTCAAGTAACTCGCCTGAAAGTGTTACCATTCTGTATTTGCCAATAAGTTTTTTAGCGCATTCAATATCTTCGACAACAATTGTATCGCCTACAGCATAGAAAAACGCGTCAATATATTCATCGTCAAAATCAACAAGGTTAATCGCAAAATCAATTACTCCCCTGTCTTTCGGCAGTTGTAATTTTGTCGGAGCTTTTTTGATTTTATTTAAAGGTATAAATGTTGCTCTGCCTGCGTTTGATGATTTCAAAAGTTCAATTGCAACTGATGCCACATGCTCATCATCCACAACAACATGCGCCATTCGTCCGCCGAACGCGACTTCCATTGCAACAGAATACTCTTTATCAACAGTTCCGAGCTGTGCTAAAGGAGCATGAACTCCGCGCAATTTTGCATTCATAATCGTATCGATTGCACGGCCGAAATTTGCATCTTCGGCAGCCTGCTTTTTAGCTTCCATTGTCGAAATCTTACGGTATGCCATTTGAATGTTATAATTCAAATCGTTTATTTCGTTTTTGGTAGTATCAAGTTCATGCAAAGATGATTGCTGAATGGTTTTGAAATCGTCCATTTCTTTTTGAAGCTGTTCAACCAGAGTTTTCTTTAAATCCTGATTTGATGCAAAATTAGCCTTCATTTCATTGAGTTCGGCAAGTTTTGTTTTTGCATCGTCTAGTTCTTTTTGTAAATTTTTAAGCTCGTTTTCAAGCGGTAATTTGCTTTGAATAAGCTTTGTTTCTTCATCTTTTAAATCTTCAAGCTGTTTTCTTAAACGATTACGTTTTTCGATATGCTGGTCTGCAGTTGCATTCAAGCCTGTCATATCTTCCAAAATCTTTTTCAATTCAGCTTCGCGGGTTTTTGTATTTTCTTTAATAACCGCAATTTCGTCATCTTTCAACTTAATTTTAAGCTTGAAATCCTCAATTTTCTTTTTAAAGCCTTCAATACCATTTTTGGCATTTTCAATTGAGCGCAAACCGTCATGAATTTGTTTATCTGCATAGTTAGAAGCGTTGTTTTTACGGTCAATTTCACCTTTTATTGCTTCTTCCTGTTTTTTTAATTCAATTTGTTGAGCTTCGCCTTTTTCTTTTACAAGTTCCGAAACTTCCTGATATTTTTGTTTGATAAGGTTTAAACGCTCGTCTAAGTCTTTGTTTTTAACTTCTTCTTCTTTTTTCTTTTTGGTAAATTCTAAGATATTTTCATGCGCTCGTTCCAAATTTCGTTTCAAGTCAAAGAAGCGGACTTTGTTAATCTGGCTCTCTAATCCTGTTTTTTCTTCACGCAATTTCTGATATTTTAAAGCTACTTCGCGTTCTTCCTTAAGTTCTTCAAGACGTTTGTCGACTTCATTTAAAATAAAAGTAGAGCGTTCTACTCGCTGTTCAACGGTTGTTAATTCATTTGTCGCCTGCTCTATTCGTCTGTCAAAGTCTGCAATTCCAGCGATTTCGTCAATAATTTTACGTCGGTTTTTGGGCGAGCAATTTGTAATCCCCATTACATCACCCTGCATCATTACGTTATAGCTGTTTGGAGTTACGTTATATTTTTCCAAAAGAGCATGGACATTGGTTAAAGTAGATACACTGTCATTAATGTAATATGTACTTGCATAACCTTGAGAAGTCTTTCTGATTTTACGCCCGATTGTTAAATCGTCGCCGTTTTCGGTATCGCCGAATGTAACTTTTACAAACGCTTCATTTCGTTTTGTGTAAGTCGAAATAAAGTGTGACAAATTTTCCGCGCGAAGTTCGCTTGCATTGGCAAGTCCAAGCGCAAACAAAACGCTGTCAATAATATTACTTTTCCCCGAACCGTTTGGCCCTGAAACAGTAGTGAAGCCTTTCAACAGGGGGATTTCTGATTTATTCGCAAATGATTTAAAATTATCTATCTCAAGTTGTTTTATGTACATTTTTATACCACTGGGCGGCTAATATTTTAGATTTTCTGAATATCTGTGTGATTTGTATTACCGCCTACTTTGGGACTTTACCATTAGTTCCCTTTTATAATTGAACTATATTTTTTTTAGTATGTCAAAATATTAAATAAATCTTTACGAAATAGCAAATTATTACGTCTTTTGGGTTTTAATATACATGTAGGTAAAATTATGTCTATTGATGCTATAAAAAATGTTCAAACAAATATAGTTAGTTCTAAAAGTAAAACTTCTTTTACTTCAAATCCCGAAGTTCAGAGTGAAAATAATAATACAGGAAAAACACTCTTAATAGCTGGGCTAACAGCACTTGGTGCTGTCGGAATTTATATCGCAACTCGTGGTAAAAAAGGCAGTTCAACAATTACGGAAGGTACTCAAAAACCTGCAGAACCTATTGCCGAGCAGATTAAGGAGCTAACACTAGACGCTTTTAGACAAGCGGGTAACAAATTAGAAAAAGGCAGGGCAATACTTGCAAATGGGGAAAATTATACAGGAACTTTAGTTCAAGAGACTAAGGATGCTAAAAAATTAGTATTGCAATATAATAACGGACGTTTAGAAAAAGCAGAGAAGTTAGATTTACAAACTTGGAAAAAACTTTATACTAAAAAATATATCTATTCTGAATCTAATAAAGAAAGATTATCTACTGTAAAAAAAGATGATAATGTGATTTTTCAAAGCTATGGCAGTGGAGTTCGTTTATCTAACGGTTATTGTGGACAAAATTATGATAAAAGTCGTATATTTGTGAGAAGTGACAATGGTGTTGAAAAACATTATGAATTTGTTAACGGTAAACGAATTTTAAGAGCAGAATGTAAAGAAGATAACCCATCAACTTTAATATTTTATAGAGATGATGGAACTAAAGAATTTGCATTGAGAAATTGTTCTACTATGCCGGATTCTTGTAATAGTGGTACTAGATGGAATGGAACTATAGAACTCTATGATAATAATGGTGAATTTATTAAAATATTAGAAAAGCTTGATAATCCAAAAGAGTATTTTGCATACAGAAATAGATATCAGAAATGGTTTAGAAATCTGTAAATTTGCCATGACCTTTAGTTAATGGTATCATATACTCATGTTTAAAGAGCAAAACGACAAAGAGAGAGAATATTTTAATCAGGATTTTACACCTGTTAATGAACTGTTAAAAAGAATACGCATTTCGCTTGTATCAGGTGTAAAACTTAACATTGATGATTTGGATTTTACGGGAATAGTTGAATTTGAACGCTCGCAAACTCTTGTTTATCTGACGCTGTTTCAATCAGGCAGAAAATCGATTCGTTACGGAAGCAAGCGAGCTACTTTTGCAGAAACTTTAAATCGTGATATTGAAATGCTCCGTAAAAATAAACAATTTTCAGATTTTTTTGCAAATGACGAAAATAAATGCCGTATAATGCTTGAATTTGTCATTGACAGAAAGAAAATTTCACCTAAAGAATTAAATTCCGAACGCTTTGATAACGGAAGGTTTGAAATCGGAATAAACGGATTAGAACTTCGTAAAGACGGAATTTCTTATTATTATATGCCGACTGATGCAATTACTTTATCTCATATGGGACTTCGTGCGGTCTTGCAAACCCTTGTTAAACGAACTCCTATCGGTAAGATGACAAACAAAATTTCAGAACGCCTTGAAATTCTTTCACAATCTCCAGATTATGAATATTATCTATTCAGAAGCCGTGCTTTTGTTACTTATAAAGATAAATGTATTCCGCTTTACCGCGGAAATGTAAGATATACCGAATTTGATTATGATACACTTTATAATCAGATTATAAATTCTGTTGACTGGTGTCTTGATAATATGTATGATGATGGCAGATTTTTGTATTATTATGACTGTTGTGATGATACCTATAAGGATCATGAGCACCCAAACCGTCCGGTAGATAATTTGTATTACAATGATTTACGCCATTGCGGAGGAATAATTGCACTATTAAGAGCTTATCAGTTAACCGCTGATGAAAAATATATTACTGCTGTTAAAAAAGCTCTTGATTGGAGCGTATCGGTTTCTAAACCTCATGATACTCAATGGGGGACTGCATATTTTGCGTATTACAACAATAAAGGAAAACTTGGCGGAACAGGTGTACTTCTTGTTGCTATGATGCAGTATTATTTGATTACTGGTGATGATTCCTATATGGAATATATTAAAGGCTACACACGTCACGTGATGAGCAGAGTTTATGAAAACGGCGAACTACTCGGGTATTACATTCATCCTGCGTTTCAGGATGGACAACCGCTGATCAATATGAATGATGAAGAAAGAAAAGCAACTTTCTCATTCTATTATCCAGGCGAAGCCCTTTTAGGACTTGGACTTTATGCTAATAATTTTGACGATGAACTTGCAAAAGAAGCTAGCAGAGTCGGTGAAAAAGCACTAGACTGGATTATTGAAGAAAGACCAAAAATCTATTCAGATTTATTCACCGCACTTCCCTCTGACGCTTGGCTTATGCAGGCAATTGAGGAATGGACGAAAGATGAACATTTCAGAAAAGAAAATTATATAAATTTTGTTTTTACTGACGCAAATACAATGATGGAAAAAACATATAAACACGATGATAGCCCGTATATTGACTATGACGGCGGGTATTATTATGAATACGGTGACCATTATTATCCTGATGGTGCAAGATCAGAAGGTTTGGTAGCTGCATTATATCTTGCACGTTTTCTCGGACGTAAAGAATTAGCCGAAAAACTCTTGAATGCCTGTAAAAATGTTGCAATGTGCCAGTTCCATTTATATAATTCGGAAGAAAGCAGTTATTCGCATAAAAATCCTGAACGCTCAGCCCGTTCTATAAGATTTAAGGCTACACGCCAATGGGTTCGTGTGGATTCGATACAGCACGTTTCCTGTTTCTTTGCCAGATTGTTTATGGCAGAAAATAGTTTTCCTAAAAAAAACGACTAACAACAAGTTAGTCAAAAAAGGGAAAGGAAACAAAATATGTAATGAAGCTAAACGCTTCGTAAAATTCATAATATTTCGGTAAAGAAAGTCGAACAAATACCTCCAACACCCAAGTGAGGGAGTAGACTTCGTCTACCCGAACGTTTTGAATGTAGATTCAGTGTTCTTTTCAATAACTTTCTGAACCGCATCCATTTCAGTCTGAATAGCATCCTGCTCAGTATCTAACTGTTTTAAACGTAATTCAAGGTTCTTATCTTCAGATTGAATAATTTCAATTTTAGCGTTGATTTCTTGAATAGATTGATCGTATTGATACTTATCATATTCATATTGGTTCATCGCATCGTCATACTTAGCCTGGTCAGTTAAAGTGTTAGTAGTAACCGCATAAGTAACTTCATCATCTTTACCTGGTTTTAATGTAACACTGATTAAACGACCTGTAGCATCTTGTTCAAATCTTGCTTCAATACCTTTAACTTCTTCAGTTCTTTGAGCTGAACCGATTGTGTACATCGGAATGTTGCTTAAAGATGAACCTGTGTCAGAATATACTGTGTCGTCAGAAGTCAATACGCTTATTTTAGTGAAGTATGGAGACCATGTTCCTGTAGATGTGTTTTGAACATAACGTACAGCCCAATCATCTTCAGCTTTTTTGCCGTTAGATGTGTCTCCACCATATTGTTTAACTAAAATATCTGTATAATTTTTTTCCTCTTCTTGTAACTGTT
>CAREDV010000003.1 GCA_948964545.1 uncultured bacterium
ATGACGGCTGTTGGCTTGTTCATATAATTAATGAATATGGGGATTACGACAACAAGTACACGCAATATTGCAAAAAAATGAAAGAAAAGTTGAGCAGTGTTTTTGTTACAAAAAATTAAACTTTATTAAAGTTTCCAGCGATTTGTGCCGTATATATCAATACTATGAGTTTAGTTATTGATTCTAATCTTGAATATCTGCAAGCGGTTTTAGGGATTAATGCGGTCAAATTCCAGACACAGTACGCTAATTTGTCTGTTGAAGAAATTCTTGAAGCCGAAGCTATGGAAGGAAATCAGCAGGCAATTAAGCTTGCGCAGGAAATTCTCAACGACGTTAATCTCGTAATTAAACTCTTTGAACTTGCTGATGCTAATAACAAATATATGATTTTGAGAGAATTAAATTCTCAGGAATTGCACGAATTTTTACCCCACATGGAGCAGGAAGACATGCTTCAGGGTTTGTTTTTCTTCACGCAGGATAAGTTGATGAAAATGCTTGAAGAACTTCCGCCCGAACAGCTTGTGAATACTGTTTTTGAAATGTTTTCCCAAGAAGAAATTGTGCAGTTAATGCCTGATGAACAGCTGGATAAGTTTTTGACAAGTACGGATATTGATAAAAATAAGATTTTAAAACACATGCAGTCTATTCCGCCCGAATATGTTGCGCAGGTGTTGGAACAGATTACGGGTGAGGCTGTCGATGATGATATGGACAGTATTGACCTTGCAAAACAGTTCGGACAGTTAAATCCGCTTGAATATCAGGATGCACTGAAAGCGTTTCAGCCGACTCAAAAACAGCAGTTGGTACTGTCTTTGGGCAAAGAGCACAACGAATGGTTCCAGCTGTTTGATGCGCATGCTTACACAAATATTATTAACCGTGAAAAGCAGCAGCCCGAAGTGGTTAAGGCTATGTCTGTAATTGAACCTGAGCATATTCAGGAAATGTTAAAAGAGCTTCCCGACGATTTATTATCAATTGTAATTACGCAGATGGACACTGATAAATTTGCAGAAATTTTAATGGATAAATTCCCCGAAGTTATTGCAAGTGCGATTTTAAAATAATTTGACAAAACTTGTCAAATAGCTTATAATGCGCTTGTTATGCTGGCGAAATTAACTGAACGCGAAAAAAAGATTTTGTATCTGCTGGCGCAAGGCTGCTCTAATAATAAAATTGGTTCAATATTATATTTTGGAGTTGATACAATTAAAGCAGATGTAAAATCAATATTGAAAAAGCTTTGTGTACATAATAGTGCAGAAGCTGTTGCTATTGCTTTTCGGGACGGTATGTTTGAAGAATCATTGATTAAGTGTTTCGAGGAGAAATCTTAAGGCTGTTTCAGAAAACATAAATTTCATATTTTTGCGGTTGTATTTAGGATTAAGTCTAAATTCTTTTACAGTAATATTTCCATTATATCCGCAGGATACGTAGATTAAGCCTGCTGGTTTGTTTTCGCTTGTTGATGGGCCTGCAACTCCTGTTGTGCACAGAACTACATCGCTTCCTGTGAGTTTTATTAAGCCGTCTGCCATTTCATAAGCACATTCAGCACTTACAGCACCATGTGTTCTTAAAGTGTTTTCAGAGACATTTAAAAATCTTTGTTTTGCTTCGTTTGAATAAGTTACAAAATTTGCTTTAATATACGCCGAACTTCCTGCAGGGTCGGTTAATCTTGAACTTATCAGCCCGCCTGTGCAGGATTCTGCGGTAGAAATTTGTAAAGCATTTCTTAAAAGAATTTTTGTCAGTTCTGAAACTGTGTTGAATTTTTTGAATTTTAAAAGTAAATTTTGCATATATAAAGTTTTGTGCGAAAAAATGATTTTGTCAATATTCATGTTTGTGTAATCATGTGACTAGGAGAAAAGCATGGCTGTTAGAGAAAAAGAAAACAATTTAGGGCTGCTGCCGCAGAATATAGAAGCAGAAGAAGCAGTATTAGGTGCAATTTTAGTTAATCCTAATGTTATTACAAAGGTTGTAGAAATGTTAAAACCTGAAAGTTTTTACAAACCTGCTCACAAGCATATTTACGATGCAATGCTTCAACTGTTTAATACAAACGAAAGAATTGATATTGTATCAGTATCTGATGTTTTGAATTATAATTCAAAACTTGAAACTATAGGCGGACGTGCTTTTGTAAACGATTTATGCTACAAAACAATTACAACTTCAAACATCGAATATTATGCAAAGATTATTCAGGAAAAAGCTATTAAAAGAGCATTAATTAATGCAGGTTCAGAAATTGTGTCTTTTGGATATGATGTGAACCCTATTGACCAGTCGCTTGATAGTGCTGAAAAGCTTATTTTTGATATTGCTTCAAAGAAAGCTACTACTGATTTGGTGCATGTTAAAGATTTGGTATTAAACACTTATGAAAAAATTGAATATCGTTATGAACATAAAGATGAATTGACTGGTGTTCCCACAGGTTTTTACGAGCTTGATGCTATGTTAAACGGGCTTCAAAAGTCAGATTTATTAATTCTTGCGGCACGTCCTGCAATGGGTAAAACCGCGTTTGCACTTAACATTGCACAAAATATTGCATTACGTGCGAAAACACCTGTTGCGATATTCTCACTTGAAATGTCAAAGGATCAGTTAATGCAGCGTATGTTATGTTCTGAAGCGGAAATTGATTCTCAAAGGGTTAAAACAGGTAATGTACAGAGTAAAGATTGGGAAAAACTTGCTTCTGCAATGAATTCGTTTGCTCAAGCTCCGATTTATATTGATGACACTTCTGGTTGTACAATCACTGATATTCGTGCAAAATGCAGAAGATTAAAAATGCAGGAAAAAGATTTAGGTTTAATCCTTATCGACTATCTTCAATTAATGGAAAGTTCGAGCAGAGAAGACCGTATGCAGCAGATTTCAGCTATATCAAGAGGTTTAAAAATTCTTGCAAAAGAACTTGATGTACCTGTAATTGCTTTGTCACAGCTTTCTCGTGCTGTAGAGTCAAGAACAGATAAACGCCCGATGTTATCAGACTTGAGAGAATCAGGTTCTATTGAGCAAGACGCCGATATTGTAATGTTTATTTATCGTGATGAATATTATAGAAGGGCTGAAGACGGGGAAGAAGAAGCTGTTGCAAAGGCGCAGTCTAAGGGTGAATCTGAAATTATTATTGCAAAACACAGAAACGGTTCTGTCGGAACTGTTAAGCTTCTGTTCCAAGGCAATATTACGAAATTTAAAAACCCGATTAAAACTGACGCGTTTTAAGATTTGTTAAGTTCATTTTTCCAAGTAAAGTAAAAATAGATTGCGAGGATAAAATAAACTCCCCACATTATAACTGTTGAATAAGCGCGTTCGCCATGCATTACAAGGTTTGCCCACATAATAAAAGATAAACCATTTACAACAATCCATATTAACCATTGTTCAATACAGCGTCTGACAGTCAAATACATTCCCAATATTGATAAAAATGTTGTAATACCGTCGATTACAGGACTTTTATCTTTAAAATATGCAAGGATAAAACTTGATGCAATGCAGCCCAAAATTCCGATAATAACCAGTTTTGCACGTTCAGGCATGGAAAGTTTTATTTTTATAATTTCTCTTGATTGTCTTTGCAGATGCTTTCTCCATTTAAAAATTCCTAAAATCTGCATTGGAATATAATAACAAAGGTAAAGAAGCATATTTCCCCAAAGAGCATTGCTGAAAGAAAGCCAAATGTAACACCATGACCCCATTAGTCCGAAAAAGTAGCAGGAAATTTTACCTTTACCCGCAATAGTTGTGTATAAAATTCCGCAAACAGCAGAACATACGGCTATGGGATTATCTTTTACAAAAAACGCGTTTATGAAAATAAAGCTCAGAACAGCAAAAAGTCCGATTACTTCATAAATTTTCCAACCTTGTAATTCTTTTTTCGCCCTCTGCGTCAAAATTTGTCTGATTTGGAAAATATTGGCCAGTACTTTTTGTATAAATTTCATTATGAGCATTGTATAATAAATTGCGATGAAAGTACAGTCGATTTACACTAACAAATTTTTAAAAAAAGGATTAGAATTTGCCTCAGACAGAAGCGCATTGTTTGTGGGTTCGGTATCTCTTGCCCTCTCGACTGTTGCAAGACCGATTGCGATTATGTCGACCCCGAAAACAGACAAAGAAAACAAAAAATACGCCTGCGCCCGTTCGCTTGCATCTTCTGCAATAGGTTACGGGCTTATGCTTGGTGTGTCTATGCCTGTTTCCAACGCAATCAAAAAAATTAATGACAATCCTGCAAAGTATTTGAAACCTGCGACTGTAAAACATCTTTCAGCACCGAAAAAGTTTAATTTTGCAACACAATTGTTTAATCTCGGAGCAGGATTTTTAATTGCAGTGCCAAAATCTATTTTAACCTGTGCTTTAATCCCGCCGTTTATGTCAAAAGTTTTCCCGAAAAAAGAGAATAAAGATATTTCATTTACAGGTAACCTCTCAAAAGGTATCGGAAAGCTTATCGACACTAACGCTGTAAAGAAATTAACCGATAAATTCCACAATACCAACTTCGAACAACATATAATGTGCCTTATTGATGCGTTTGCAACGGGTGTATTTATGATGCAGACTGCAAAAAGCAAAAAAATCGAACAAGACCGCAAAAAAGCTCTAATCTATAATGCAGGAATTTCAACAGGTTTGTGTATTGCGGGTTTTTATGTTTTGGATAAAGCACTCAAAAAACCTACAGAAAAATTTATTGAAAACTTCCGCCAAGCAAACAAAAATTCACCAAAACTTGAAAAATACGTTCAGGGTATAAAAATTGCAAAACCTGCATTGATTTTAGGCGGAATTTACTATATCGCAATTCCGTTCGTTTCAACATTCCTTGCAGACAGGTTTGATAAACGTAAATAAATGTAAAGGTTGATTAAATATTAGTTAAAAATTTTTATGTTTTTACTTTATTATGATGTGTAATTAAAAGGGAAAAATATTATGACAGTAGGTGCAGTAAATAATAATCAACAACAAACTTATGCAGTACCGGCAATGGCAGCAGGTCTTGCGACAGGTGCAATTGCAGGCGGAACTTACGGTTACCTTTTAAAACCGTGGCTTAAAGACGGTGATATTACAGATACGTTTATTAAAGAAGCTGATAAACATATTACAAATATGTATAAAGACGGCAATAAACAAATTGTTGACGATTTGAAAAAAATGCAGGAAACAGGCAGTATAGACGGCATTTCCGAAGTTTTTAGAGATTCTTTCAAAGATGAAGGGTTGACAACAATGACTGCAGAACAAAGAAAAGCATTTGTTAAAAATCTTTTGCAAGAAAATGCTGTTGAAAATTTAGATGAATTTTTGAAAAATACAAATACATTCGCAGATGCGGCGTCAGTTAACAGTTTGACTAAACATGCCAAAAAATTTAAAAATTTATCAGAAGATACATCAGTTGAAGAATTAAATAAATTATTAAAAGAAACAAAATTGGACATGCTATTTGGAACTGCGACTAAAGAAAACAAGACAGCAATAATTAACACTGTACAAATAGCAAATCAGGGTGCAATTGATGCTACTAAACTTGAAAGAAAAGCTCTTATTATGGAACACGTTGATACAACCAAAAAATCTATGAAAGATTTAGCATCAAATGCTGATTACGAAACAAAATCAGTTTATAAAGCAATCAAAAAAGCAATCAGAAATACAAACCTGAAAGCTGCCGCTAAATGGGGTGCAATCGGTGCAGGAGTTCTCGGTTCTGTCGGACTTGGCGTTGGCGCAATGAATAACAAAAAATCTTAGTTTTTCAACGGCAGATAAGACTGAGGATAGTTATAATCCTCTTTGAACCCGATATTTCTATACATTTTTAATGCCTGGAAATTATTGGTTTCTGTTGTCGTATTAACTTCCAAAATCGGCTTTTCTCCGCTGTCAGCCCATTCAAGCAGTTTTTCAACCGATTTTTTTAAGAGGTGTTTGGATAAACCCTTGCCCTGAAAATCTTTTTTTATAGATACAATCGGAATATTTGCAATGCTTCCGCCTGTAAGGTTCATGAAACAAAATCCTACAGGTTCATCATTATGTAAAATAATCGTTGTTGCTTCAGGCAGAAATTCTGCGTAAATATTTTCCACAATTTTTGAAATAATATCTTTTGTACCCTCAATTGTTTTAAATCTCGGGTCAAAGAGTGCATCTGCACTTGTTTCAAATCCCTCTTGAACTACAACAACCGCATCATCAAAATATTTGTTATCCCATTCGACAAGCTTATAATCATTTGTGAGTTCAGGAATTTCTGCCATTTTTAGAATTTCGCGCGAATTTGTTCCCGACATCATAAATCTTAAAACCGCAATTCCGACAAATTTAAACCCGTAAAGCGCGATATCTGCGATTAAATCTTTTTGTGCGCCGAGCATCGGGTAGCATACTATTTTGTCCGCCCTTTGTGATTTTGTAAGTTCAAGAAACTTCTTAACAAGATACATTGCGCGCTCTTGCATGTTTTCCATTTTAAATGAATGGATTATGTTAAGCTCAATTGCCTCTGAAATCGCTGTTGTATAAACCAAAAATGCAACAGGAATTGTGTCCTCAAACAGAACAAGACAATCTATAAGGTTTTTTTCGACAGCTTCGGTGAAATCCTCAAATCCCAATGGTTCAAGTTCAAAAGAATATTCATCGATTGCTCTTGTCCTGAAATCCTCATATACAGGTGCAAAACCTTTGTAATCATTTTTGGTCAAAAGTCTTGCTTCAAATTTATTATCATCTTTTTCAGCGTGTTGGTAGGGTTGCATGTTAATTCCTTTTTTTATCCTCTGTGACGATTTCTTACAAATTTACTATATGTTGGTCAGTCGCTTCGCTCGTTCCCGTTAGAATAAATGGTTCATTTTTTCTTTTTTGGTTTCCATATACCGCTGATTGTAATCATTAATATACGGTTCTATTTTAACTATATCATGCACTGTCAATCCGTAACCGTTCAAACCGACGATTTTTTTCGGGTTATTTGTAATGAGGTTAAAATTGTTAAAGCCCAAATCCAGTATAATCTGTGCGCCCATGCCGTAATCTCTTAAATCAGCTTTGAACCCGAGCGAAAGATTTGCTTCAACCGTATCCTGTCCGCATTCTTGTAGTTTGTAGGCTTTAATCTTGTTGATAATTCCAATACCTCTGCCTTCGTGGCCCTTCATATAAATAAGCGCGCCTTTGCCGTATTCATCAATCATTTTTAAAGCACTATGAAGCTGATAATTGCAATCACATTTAAGGCTTCCGAAAATATCGCCTGTTAAACATTCACTGTGAACGCGGATTAGCGGAATTTTATCAGAGCCATCGTCTTTTACAAGTGCAACACATTCCTGATTTGTGATTTGGTTTAAGTATCCATAAATATCAAATTCTCCGAATTGTGTCGGTAAATGAGCTTCCGCTTCACGTGTTACAATTTTTTCAGATTTTAGACGATACGCGATAAGCTCTGCAACAGAGATGAATTTAAGCCCGTGTTCTTTTGCAAACGCATAAAGTTCGTCGCGTTTTGCCATGTGGCCGTCTTTGCCCATAATCTCACACATTGGGCCTGCAGGTGTGTGTCCGCAAAGTTTTGCCAAATCAACAACAGCTTCTGTATGTCCTGTCCTTGTTAAAACACCGCCTTTTCGAGCAACACAGGGAAATAAATGTCCAGGACGGCGCAGGTCTGACGGCTGTGCATCGGGTGCAAGACAAACTTCAATTGTTTTTGCGCGGTCGAATGCCGAAATCCCCGTAGTTACACCGTATTTTTCATCAGCATCAATACTTACGGTAAACGCTGTTTTCATTGACTCGGAATTCTGTTCGACCATTTGAGGCAAATTCATTTTTTCAGCGATTTCAGGTGCAATTGCAAGACAGATTAACCCTTTTGCATGCTCTGCCATAAACTTGATAGTTTCAGGCGTAACCATTTGTCCCGAACAGATTAAGTCGCCTTCGTTTTCTCTGTCCTCATCATCTGCAACGATAATCATTTTACCGTTTTTAAAATCTTCTAAAGCACTTTCAATGCTGTCAAATTTGAAATTATCCATTTATACAAACCCGTTTTCTTTCAAAAAATCTACTGTAATGTTATTATTTTGCGTTGATAAAAATTTTTCAACGTATCTTCCAAGAATATCTGTTTCAATGTTTACAAAGTTACCTGATTTAAGATATTGCAAAGTCGTGTTTTCAAGTGTGTGCGGAATTATCGCAACTTCAAAAATGTTTTTGTCTGTTTTGCTGACGGTAAGACTTACCCCGTCAATTGTGATTGAGCCCTTGTAAACAACGTATCTTGAAAGTTCCTGCGGAATTTCAAATCTGCTGTTACCCAGATATTTTGCAGTTCCGTCCACGTGACCCTGAACAATATGTCCGCCCATTCGTGTGCTGGCAGTGAGGGCACGCTCAAGGTTAACTTTTCCTTTAAAACCTTTTGTAATACGGAGAGTTTCTGCGCTTACATCTGCCGAAAAAGAATTTGCACTCATAGAAACAACGGTCTGACAGCAACCGTTAATTGCGATACTGTCGCCGATTTGCGTTCCGTCTAAAACTTTTGAGCATTCAACAACGAGTTTTGACCCGTCAAAACTCTTAACCTGTCCTATTTCTTCTACAATCCCTGTGAACATAAATATATTTTAGCATGAATAAATTGCAATTAA
Source organism: uncultured bacterium (assembly GCA_948964545.1). Classification (GTDB taxonomy): domain Bacteria; phylum Cyanobacteriota; class Vampirovibrionia; order Gastranaerophilales; family Gastranaerophilaceae; genus Stercorousia. The sequence goes on from CAREDV010000003.1 coordinate 8,751, forward strand.
AATATTTTCAATCTATAATATTAATGTTTTTAAGAACAAAGGAGAAAATTATGTCTAGAAAACCTATTATTGCAGGAAACTGGAAAATGAATTTATGCCGTGAACAGGCTAAAGAAGTTTTTGAAGGTGTTAAAAATTTTGTAAAAGATTATACAGCTCAAGAATTGCCGACAATCGTTATTGCTCCGGTATTCACTTCTATTTCTGCTGTAGAATCTGTTAAATGCAACTGCGGATGCGGTGGTAACAAAATTTCTATTGCAGGTCAAAACTGCCACTGGGAAAATTCAGGTGCTTTCACAGGCGAAATTTCTGTTGAAATGTTAAAAGATGCAGGCTGTGATTATGTTATTATCGGTCACTCTGAAAGACGCCAATACTTCTCAGAAACTGATGAAATGATTAATAAAAAAGCTAAAGCAATTTTGGCAGGCGGCTTAATCCCTATCATCTGCTGCGGTGAAACTCTTGAACAAAGAGAAGCAGGCGAAACAGATGCTTGGATTGCAGGTCAAATTAAAGCAGCTTTGGAAGGAATTTCTTCAGAAGATGTTGCTAAATCAGTTATCGCTTACGAACCAATCTGGGCTATCGGTACAGGCAAAACTTGCGATTCTGATGAAGCTAACCGTGTAATCGCTATGATTAGAAACGTTGTTTCAGAAGTTTCAGGTGCAGAAGCTGCTGATTCTATCAGAATTCTTTACGGCGGTTCAGTTAAACCTTCAACAATCGAAGAACAAATGTCAAAATCAGACATCGACGGTGCATTAATCGGCGGTGCTTCTTTGAAAGCTGACAGCTTAAATGAAATTATTGCAAACACTATGAAAGTTGCTTGCAACGCATAACAAAGTAATAAAAAAGAGCGGATTATTCCGCTCTTTAATTAAAAAAGGAGAGTAAGATGGCACAACAATTTAATGCACAAAATATTAAAAAAAGAACATCAGTTTTAGTATTCTTAAAAGGTTCAACAGCACCATTGGTATTGTATGTTGAAAATCCGGAAGAACTTTATGCAGAATTGAAGCAGGCAATCAAATCTCCGACAGCGGTTTTGATTGAAAAAGAAACTCAAGGGCCGTTGAAAAAAGTTTGCTTTATATCAAATCAGGTTGCATCAATCGCAATTCAGGAAGAACAATTTGTAGGATAAATATGAAAATCTCAATTCAAGAACTTGAAAATACAACCTCAAAATCCCTCGAAATTCATTTTGATGAAAAAATTGACGGCTTAAATTGTGTTACTCCGATTGTTTCCGATTTAACAATTTTATCACTCGGAGATTTTATCGAAATCAAAGGAAATGTTAAGGGAACTTTAATGCTCGAATGTGATTTATGCTTAAAAGAATTTGAATATAAACTTGACATTTGTATTGATGAAATGTTTGCAAAAAACGCACTCATAGAGGATTACGGACAGGAAACGGAACTTAAAGAAGGACAGTTTGTAACAGATTTAGAGGGCGCAGATGAGATTGATATTTATGACTTATTGTATCAATCTGTAATATTAAATTTACCAAATAAAAAAGTTTGTGGTATAAATTGTAATGGGGACAAATTTTTGAAAGAAGAAAATTTGTCAGACCCGCGAATGGATGTATTTAAAAATATTAAAATCCAAGAAATATAAGTAGTAGAAAGAACATAAAGGAAAAGAAAAATGGCAGTACCTAAGAAAAGAACAGGACATTCCGCTCAAGGACACAGAAGAAGTAACTGGAAAGCTACAAAACCAGAAACTACTAAATGCCCTAACTGCGGTGAAACAGTATTAGCACACACAGTATGTACCGCTTGCGGAACATACAAAGGACAACCAGTAAGCTTGAAAGACAGAGTTGAAGAAGTTGCAGAAGTTAAAAAACCTGCAAAAAAATCAGCTAAAAAAGTTGAAGAAGTTAAAGCTGAAGAAACAACTGAAGTAAAAGAAGAAGTTGTTGAAGAAACTAAAGAAGAAACTTCTGAAGAATAATTACACGGGTTGAATGGCTTTTGCCATTCAACCTTTTATACCGTTAACCATTTTTGAGAGGGATAAGATGACAAGAATAGCTATTGATGCAATGGGCGGCGATCATGCACCGCACGAAATCGTTGCAGGTGCTGTATGGGCAGCTAAAGAATATGGTGTGGCAATTGAGTTGGTCGGTAAACAAGACCGAATTGAACAAGAACTCGATAAGATTACTCATGAAGGCTTTATGACCGATTTCGGAAAGGGCGGCCCTGCAAGAAGTCGTATAAAGATTGATACTTCAAAACTTGACATAAAAATTACACACGCATCTGAAGTTATTGAAATGGGAGAAGCTCCAGGGCAGGCTATTCGCAAAAAGAAAAAATCGTCTATTGTACTTGCAGTTGATGCTGTTGCTCAAGGCAGTTCTGATGCAGTTGTTGCAGCAGGTTCTACAGGAGCTGCAATGGCATCAAGCTTATTTGGCTTAGGCAGAATTTCTGGTATCGACAGACCCGCTATTGCTGTTACTTTGCCGACTATCAAAAAACCAATTGTGGTAATCGATGGCGGTGCAAATAGTAATTGTACACCTGAGATGCTTTATCAGTTTGCTATTATGGGTGCAACATTCTCTAAAAATGTTTTAGGCATTGAACACCCTAGAGTTGGTGTTTTAAATATTGGTGAGGAAGCAGGCAAGGGTAATGAACTTGCACAGGCTACTTACAAACTTTTAGAAGAACAGCATGACAAAATTAACTTTGTAGGTAACATCGAAGGTAAAGAAATTTTCTTGAGCGTATGCGATGTTGTTGTATGTGACGGTTTTGTAGGAAACGTTGCTTTGAAAGTTACAGAGGGCACATCTTCAATGTTGTTTAGAATGTTGAAACAAGAATTTAAATCTGATTTTGCAGGTAAAATTATTGGACTGCTTGCAAAACCTTTCATGAGAAGAATTTATACTAAAATTAATTACGAAGAATTCGGCGGTGCATTGCTTCTAGGTGTTAAAGGCATAACTGTAATATCTCACGGAAGAAGTAAAGCTTATGCTATTAAAAATGCCGTAAGAGTGGCAAAACATGCTGTGGAAACAGGTGTTAACGAAAAAATCGCTAAATTTTATGAGGAATAAATAAATGACAAATAAATTAATCCCGTTAAAAATTGCGGGTGTTGGATATAGTTTACCCGAAACAGTTGTTACAAATGATGATTTGACAAAATTATACGAAACATCTGACGAATGGATTTATACACGTACAGGTATTAAAGAAAGACGCGTTGTTTCAGGAGAACAAAATGCTGTTGATTTAGGTTTGGAAGCTTGCCAGAAAGCTCTTGAAAAAGCTAAAATGAATCCTGACCAAATTGATTTAATTATTGCAGCATCTTCTGCTCCTCCTGATTTATATCCTGCAATTGCATGCCATATCCACTCAAGATTGGGAATTGAAAAACAAATTCCAGCATTTGACATAACAGCAGCTTGTTCAGGATTGATTTATGCCATGAGTATTGCAAAAGCTTATATCTCATCAGGTATGTATAAAAATGTTCTGATTGTTGCAACTGATAATAATTCCAGACTTGTAGATTGGAATGATAGAGGAACTTCAATTCTTTTTGGCGACGGCGCAGGTGCAATGGTTTTGACTCCATCTGATGACGGCATTGATGATATCATTGCAATTGATATTACTGCAGACGGTAATTTTGGACACTTAATCGAGCTTCCATTTGACGGCCAAAACTGTCCGTTGGTTGAGCCTAACGAAAAAAGAGAAGCTAAAATTAAGATGAATGGCAGAGGAGTTTATACATTTGTTGCAAAAGTTCTGCCTCATTATGTTGAAGAACTTGTTAATAATGCTGGTTTGAAGGCAGAAGATATTGACTATTTGATTCCTCACCAGGCAAATATAAGAATTATTCAAGCTGTTCAAGAAAGATTAGGCTATTCTGATGATAAAGTTGTTACTAATATTAAATATTACGGTAATACATCAGCAGCATCTATTCCTATTGCATTGGCTGAAAGTGTTGAAAAGGGCAATGTAAAACTTGGTTCAACAGCAATTCTTTGCGGATTTGGCGCAGGAATGACCTTAGGCGGTGCAATTGTTAGACTTCGTGAAGGTATCTGTTAAGTGCAGCGCAGCCGAACAATTTTGTAATATGATTACAATGCTTGTCTGAGTTGGTAGCCAATTTAGCTGATGAAAATTTTATTATTTCCTCCTAAATTTATTTTGGGAGGAATTTTTTATGATTACTAAACTTACAAACAATAACTTTGAAACTGAAACAAAAAACGGTTTAAAACTTGTTGAGTTTTTTGCTGATTGGTGCGGCTACTGCAAAAAACAAGAAGCAGAACTTGAGCAGATGGATAAGGTTTGGATAGGACAAGTTAATGCGGATGAAAATTCAGAACTTGCTATAAAACATGGAATAGCAGGTTTTCCGACATTTTTGGTAATGAAAGACGGAAAAGAAGTTACGCGTTTCAGTGGTCTGCGCAGTAAAGAAGATTTGATGAATGTGTTAATGAAGTTTGTTTAAGTCGGGTAAATCCAGGCTTTTTAATATATTTACTTTTACGCTGTTTATAGTATAATTATGTCAGTAAGATTAGAGGGATGTAATTATGAGTAAAAAAATAGCGTTTCTTTTTCCTGGTCAAGGCTCTCAAGCTGTTGGAATGGGAAAAGATTTGTATGAAAACTTTGAATCAGCAAAAAATGTTTTTGATACTGCTGACAAAGTTTTAGGTAAAAGTATTACAACAATGTGTTTTGAAGGCCCTGAAGATGCCTTAAAACAAACAGTTAATACACAACCTTCAATTGTCACAATGTCAATTGCTGCGATGGAAGCTTTCAGAAGCGAGATGAATATTACACCTGACTATGTTGCAGGGCATTCTTTAGGTGAATACTGTGCAATGTTCACATCAGGCGTAATGAGTTTAGAAAGCACTTTAAAAGCAATCCAAAAACGTGCAGACTTAATGGCAGCAAGTGCAACAGGCGGTGCTATGGCAGCTGTTTTAAATGCATCAGAAGATGTTTTAAAAGCAGGCCTTGCAGAAGGCTCAAAAGTCGGCTACGTTGACATTGCAAATTATAATTCACCTGCTCAGGTTGTTATCACAGGTGATGAAAATGCTGTTAAAGCGACTTCAGATTACTTATTGGCAAACGGCGTAAGACGTGTTGTTCCTCTCGCTGTTTCAGGTGCTTTCCATTCTAAATTTATGGAAAATGCAGGTAAGGAATTTGAAAGCTTTGTATCTGATTTGGAATTAAACAATGCATCAATTCCTGTTATTACAAACGTTGATGCTTTAGAAACAGTTGAAAGTTCTGATTTTAGAGTAAAAATGCCAAAACAAATTTACTCATCAGTTCACTGGACACAAACTATTGAAAAAATGGTTGAAAACGGTGTGGAAATATTTATTGAAATCGGACCTGGCAAAGTTCTTGCAGGGTTGAACAAAAAAATAGCACCCGAAGCTAAAGTTTTCAATGTATATGACAAGGCATCTCTTGATGCAACAGTATCTTCTTTGAAAGAAGAATTAATTTGTGTATAGAAAATAAGGAGAAAGATTAATGACAGAAAGAAAAATTGCTTTAATTACAGGCGGATCACGCGGTATTGGTTTGGCTTGTGCATTGGAACTTGCTAAAGCAGGATGCGATATTATTATTAACGATATTTGTGATGCTGAAAAAGCACAGCCTGCAATTGATGAAATTAAAGCATGCGGTGTAAATGCTTATTTCTACAGCTTTGACGTATCAAACTTTGATGCTGTTAAAGAAAATGTTGATAAAATGATTAAAGAACACGGCAGAATAGACATCTTGTTGAATAATGCAGGTATTACAAGAGATGGTTTGTTCTTAAGAATGGATATGAACCAATGGGAAAGCGTAATTAAAGTTAACTTATCATCAGCTTTTTGCGTAACTAATGCAGTTATTAAATACATGTCAAAAGCTCGTCAAGGTTCTATCATCAATATGTCAAGTATTGTAGGTCGTCACGGTAACGCAGGTCAAGCTAATTACTCAGCTTCAAAAGCAGGTTTAATCGGTTTCACTCAAACACTTGCAAAAGAATTTGGTTCAAGAAACATCAGAGTAAATGCTGTATGTCCTGGTTTTATCCAAACAGCTATGACAGCAGAATTGCCTAACATTAATGATTACTTGGCAGCAATTCCTATGAAACGTCTTGGCACACCTGAAGATATTGCTAAAGTAGTTAAATTCTTAGCTTTAGATACAGAATATGTAACAGGTCAGGCAATCGAAGTTGCAGGCGGTTTGATGATTTAGCGCGAGCGAGCCGAGGCTGGAGCAACTTTGCGAATGTGCGTAGCACATAAAGCAAAGTTCGGAATGCCATTTAAGGCGAGCTAGTAAGCAACCCACTTGAAAAATCAAAACAAATATGTTATAATAAAATTACAGGGTGGCACCTTGAGAAAGTGCCGAAACTCTTAGAAGACTATACGGTTCTTATCTATTAAGATAGGAGCCGTTTTTTAATACAAATAAAATCATAAAGATTAGTAATAAACTAATATTGAATTTATCCATATCAGCCCCCTTTCTAGTCGGGAACCAACCCGAAGACTATGTTATGATTGTTGGATGGTTTCCTTTTGAAAAGAGTTCCTTTTACCCTGCAGTATTTAGTTTTTATCTTGAATTATTAATTCCATATCTAGCGCTTCTGCTATAAGTTGCATTTCTGAATATCTTATAGTATTGCTTCTTAGTTTTTTTGACAAAGTGTCCAAGGAATATTTTTTGTCAGAATGTTCTGATAAATATTGTGCCAAATATGTGAGGGTTGTCCCCTTTTTACCAACTAACATTTTTACTTCATTTATAGCTTTCATATTCTAAAATTATACATTATTGTCTATGTATAGAGCCATCCTTCTAAAAAATATTGACAAATATAGAAATTATATGCTAATATTAGAGTATAATTTCTATAAAAGTAAACAAAAGGAGAAAATTATGAAAATGCCAAAAGAAATTGAACAGTGGTTGCAAGAAAGTATGAAGTTGTATTATAAGGTTAATTTTAAAGGTAAGGAGTTTGATTTAGCTTTGCTTTTGACTATGGAAAAAGAAGTATTACTTTTAAAAGAAGCATTTGTACATTTTATTCTTTTGCGCAATGTATTAATCTATATTAAACAGCAAAAAAGTAAAAATTTATCTGATACACAAATGAAAATTCTGAAACAAACAATTTTGGGTGTAAAAAATATAGCAAAAGGACTTTTAAATATTTTGCTACCTATACTTGAAGGTATAGGTGATTAAATGTAACAATTTCTTAAATCTGTTGCAAATTTGTTATGCCCTAAGTATAATATTAGAGAACAATTATTTAGTAATTACAAAAAACTATGAGGAAAAAAAGATGAGTACATTAGAAAAAGTTAGAAAAGTTGTTGTAGACCAATTAAGCGTTGATGAAGCTTTAGTTACTCCTGAAGCTAGTTTCACTGCTGACTTGGGTGCTGACTCTTTAGATACAGTTGAATTAGTTATGGCTTTCGAAGAAGAATTCGGCTGCGAAATCCCTGATGAAGAAGCTGAAAAAATTCAAACTGTTCAAGACGCAGTTAACTACATTGACTCTCATAAATAGTGTTTTGCACTAAAGTGGGAATATAAACTATTGCGAGGGTGAAAATTGAATATTCAGTTTTACCCTCGTATTTATTAAAAAGGATAGTAAGAGATGACTAAAAGAAGAGTTGTAATAACAGGGCTTGGGGCAGTTTCACCGTTTGGTATAGGTGTTGATAAATTTTGGAACAGCCTTGTTGAAGGAAAAAGCGGTTTAAGCACTTCCGAACTTATTGATATTGAAAAACACGTGGCTAAAATCTCAGGTGAAGTTAAAAACTTTAATCCTGAAGAATATTTAGACCCGAAAGAAGCTAAAAAAATGGACAGATACATCCAATTTGCTATGATTGCTGCGGATGAAGCTGTTAAAGATGCTAAATTAGAAGAAGTTAAAGACGTTGATCCTTATAAAATTGGTGTTATCGTTAGTGCTGCAGCCGGCGGTTTCAGAACTTTCGAAGATAACCACATCAGAATTTTGGAAAAAGGACCTAACAAATGTTCTCCGTTTACAATTCCTATGATGATTGTAAATATGGCATCTGGTCGTATTTCTATGAGATATGGTTTTAAAGGTATTAACAAAGTAGTTGTATCGGCTTGTGCTACAGGTACACACTCTGTAGGTGATGCATTCCGTTCAATCCAATACGGTGATGCTGATATTATGGTTGCAGGCGGATGCGAGGCTACTATTTGTGATGTTGGTATTGGAGCATTCTCTAGTGCTAGAACATTGTCAAGACGTAATGACGAACCTACAAAAGCTTCTCGTCCTTGGGATGTTGACAGAGATGGTTTCATCATGTCTGAAGGTGCAGGCGTTCTTGTATTGGAAGAATATGAGCATGCTAAAAAACGTGGTGCAAAAATTTATGCAGAAGTTGTGGGTTACGCTCAAACAGGCGATGCTTATGACGTTGTTGCTCCTGATCCGGAAGGACAAGGTGCAATCCACTCTATGCAGTTTGCGCTTGATGATGCAGGATTGAAACCGACAGATGTTCAATATATCAATGCACACGGTACAAGTACAGGTTTGGGCGATGTTGCTGAATCAAAAGCTATTGCAAGTGTATTCGGTGACAGAAAACAAAACCCTGAATTGATGGTTTCATCAACAAAATCTATGCACGGTCACCTTTTAGGTGCTACAGGTGCTGTTGAAGCTATCGCTTGTGTAAAAACAATTACAGATGGTATTGTTCCTCCGACAATTAACCTTGATAATCAGGATGAACATGTTGCGGACTTGGATTACGTTCCGCACAAGGCAAGAAAAGCTGAAGTTCATGCAGCATTGTCAAACTCTTTCGGGTTCGGCGGTCAAAACGCTTCACTGGTATTCAAAGAAGTTAAATAATTTAAAAGCTCCCGAAAGGGAGCTTTTTTTATTGTTCTATTAAAACCCTATCGAGGCAGGCTTTTGGTGAATAGTGCCATTCGCGGTAAGTGATACGTTTTACTTTATAGCCTGAACGTTCGATGATTGCCTGTTTTTTCATATTGGAGGTACGGTCTGAATGTTTGTCCTCAACGCCGTCGATTTCAACTACAAACTTGTCATCTACAAGAAGGTCAGCGCTTAAGCCTGCAATGTCTGCACCTGCTATGACTTTGTGGTCAAGTTCGCGGATTTTTTCTGCAACTTCGCGCTCAAGTGAATTTTTGTAGATATTTTCGTCGATTTCGCCAGAAAGCAGTGCTTCTTTGCGGTTTTGATATTCCTGCATAAATGAAACGTAGTTTCTGAAATGACCGTCAGGTAATTCTCTTGGGTTACGGGAAATGAAGTTGATAACTTTGTTTCGACCGCGGGTGATTGCTACGTTAAATAGGTTTGATTTTTGCATAAACATCAAACTTTGAACATAACTATTGTCTGCAATTGCCCATGAAATCATCATAATGTCGCGCTCGTCACCTTGAAAAGTATGCGCTGTACCGATTTCTATCTGGTGTTTTTTAATCATGTAATCCGATAGAACTCTTGAAACAGATACTTTCAACTGTTCAACCTGCGCTCTGAACGGTGAAATTATACCGACAGATACAGGATTGTCAGGGTTTTTGCGCTCGTCCTCTATAATTATTTCGTGTAATCTTTTTACAAGAGCCTCAATTTCAGGAAGGTTTCTTGTAGCATCAAAGTCTACTTTGCCGTCAAGAACTTCTACAAGCTCAAGAACTTTGTCCTCACTGTTGTCTTTTCTCATGACACGGATTCTATCATTGTAAAACTCATGGTTTGAGAAGTTGATAATCGGCGGTAAGCTTCTGAAATGTTCATCGAGCATTACTGAATTCATTGAGTAGTAATCTGCTAAATCGAACATTGAATTTGTCCTGAAACTCCACATCAGACGGTATTTGTCAGGAATTCCGTATTGGCTTAAGAATGATTGTTCTTTTGCTTTTTCCAAAAATGACAGGTGCGGAAGTTGTTTGTCGTCGCCTACAATTACGGCTTTTTTCGCTCTGAATAAAATAGGGAAACAGCTTGCAATATCGCATTGAGAAGCTTCGTCAATGATTGCAACGTCGAACATACCGGGTTTTAACGGTAATGAGTCTGATACTGCATAAGTTGTTACGCACCAGCATGGGAAAGCTTCTAAAAGCGGTTTGAAATCTTCTTCTTCCAATATATTTGTTTGTAAACGTTTTCTTGTTGTGACAAGAGATTTTGCGTGAACTTTTAATCTTCTGCGTTTGTTTTCATCGCGCAATAATTCTTTCAAAGCTTCACGACGCTTGTTTTTCAAGATATTTACGGCAAGAGTTTTTTGCTTGCGCTTCATTGTACGGATTTGTTCTGAAAGTACGTGAAGATTGCCTGTCTTTTGAATCTCCGATTCAATACGGCGTAAATTATACTCAAGGTTTGCAAATTCAATTTCTTGTTTAAGTCTGCCCAGAGTTTCAAAATTTACGTCAAAATCTTTGAGATTAAGGATTTTTTTCAATTGTCCCAAACTTGTGAAGTTTGCGATTTTTGCAACAAATCCCGCTTTTTCCATATTGTGTTCAAGAACTTTTATTATGCCTGCGATTATATCAATTTCACCTTTTTTGAGTGATGTTTTTATAAATTCGCGTTTGCCTGTAAGTTTTTCTTGTTCTTCAACTTCTTCAAGTTTGTTGTGCCAGTCTTTTTCAAGCTTAATTATGGTTTCTGATTTGTTTTCCATGTTCTTAAGCATATCTAAATGGTCTTTCATATCTTTAGTATCTAGAAGAAGCATGTCTTCAACATCATCATCAAGTGCCGGCTGTGAAAGCAGGTTGTTTAATTCTTCGCTTAATTGGCGTTGGTAATTCAAACGTCCTGCGCGAAGTGCCATGTGTGATGCGCCAAGGTCGTTTAAGCGTTCTGCAACAACATCAACCGCTTTGTCCATACGGGAAGCTACAAGGACGGTTTTGCCGTTTGCAACAAGGTGGGCAACAAGGTTTACGATTGTCTGCGATTTGCCTGTTCCGGGAGGTCCTTGAACGGCTACAAACTTGCTGTTATCAATGTTTTTTACTACCTGTAATTGGCTGTCGCTTAGCGAAAGCGGAGTTATCGGATAGAAGTCCATAATTTTATTCAAATCCTTTATGGGTACTGATTTTTCTTTGCTTTGAGCGTATTCTTCGTTGATTATGCTCAAAGCGGTTTCGCGGTAAATTCCTGACGGTTTTTCAGCGATTTGAGTAAGCTCGTGCAAAACCCCTGCTGTGACAGACGGGCGTTTTGTCAGGATAATTGCGCTTTGATAAGTTACGGCAACTTTTTCGAGCTTAACTTTTTGTTTTTCGCGCTCTGTTTCTTCTTCCTCAATAATTTCTTCAAAGTTTTCACCGTCGACTTTTTCTTTATAAAAAGTTTTGGAAATGTTATCATCTTCTTTAAAATCTCCAATATTTTCAGCAATTTCAAGGTCAGGAACGAGAGATTTAAGTGTGGTGAGGAACACGTCAAGTTTTTCTTGCGTAATCGGAAGGTCAGGTACAACGTCTAAAATCCCTTCCAAAAGCAAATCAACTTCATCCTCGTCGTCGTTTTTGCGCATAAGAGCCGCAAGTGCGCCCGTATTAAGCGACAAAACTTCATCTTGAGGGAAACAGTTGATATTTACCCCGTTTCTTTCCAATTTACAAGGCATGTATAAAAGCGGGGTTAAGAATTCGTTTGCTTTTTTGGACTTTGAGCTTTTTCCGACCAAAAATAAGTAACCGTAAATTAAGTATTTATCTTTTTGACCCAAATCGCTTTGTATCATAAGCTCTGTTAATTTAGGGTCGCTTCCGTCGAGTGGTAAGTATTCTTCTCCTGATGAGAAAAGTTTTTCTTCGCCAGATAAGAAAATCCATTTGTTATCTTTGTCACCTTTCAGGTTTCTGAAAGTTGAGCTTTTAACCTCTTCTCTCACACAGTCGTGGAGATATTGGCTTAATTTTTTTATAAAACTTTGATTGAATGCTGAATTTATAGCGCGTGACGCTTCCTGTAACATGTGATTACTCCTATTCCATTTTATACTATTTTACGCTAAAATCCTTGTTATGAACATCATCAATATAAAGGATAAAAATCTGTTTTATATCGGCGGAGTTGTGCGCGACGAGATTTTGGGGCGCAAATCTTTTGATATTGACATTACTTATGTTGGAAACGCGATTGAGTTTTGCTCAAAGTTTGGTGATGTTATTCAAGAAAATCCTGATTTCGGCACTGTTCGTGTGAATGTTGACGGGCAGGAAGTGGATTTTGCTTCAACACGTTCGGAGAGTTACCCGCACAAAGGGCATTTGCCTGTTGTGGATAAAATCGGATGTTCGTTGAAAGAAGATGTTTTGCGCCGAGATTTTACGATAAATGCGCTTGCCAAAAATACTTTAACAGGTGAAATTATTGATTACACCGGCGGACTTGATGATTTAAAAAATAAAAAACTGCGTGTTTTGCATAACGGAAGTTTTATTGACGATCCGACAAGGATTATCCGCGGGTTGAAGTTTTCTGTACGTTTCGGGTTTGAACTTGATGAGCATACTCGAAAGTTGCAGGATGAATATTTGAGCGCAGTTAATTACGATATGAGCTACAAACGTGTGAAAAAAGAATTGGTTGAAACATTCAATCTAAATTCTCAGCTTGCGTTTGAAAAGTTTATAAATGAGGGAATTTACAAGCTTTTGGGAGACAAGGCTGATGTATCTGATGTGAATATTCAAAGGCTTGTATCCGATTATGGTGCAGAAATACCATGGATTATTTATGCAGGTGTGTTTGATTTGTCGCGTTTGCCGTTGACAAAAATTGAACAAAAAATTCTTGATGATGTACCGCAAACGATTTTAAAAACCGATTTTGAACTTTATAAGGTCTTTGAAAATGCGCGCATTGAAACAGTTCTTTTATACGCATTAAAAGATGAGGCGGGTGCAAGACATTATCTTGACGATTTGCGCAAAATAAAAATTTCTGTGACTGGCAAAGACTTGCAGGCACTTGGAATTGCGCCCTCTCCCAAGTATCAGGAGATTTTTGATATGCTTTTGAGGGAAAAATTGTCAAATCCCGAGATGTCAAAAGAGGATGAAATTGCCCACTTGAAATTTTTTGAAAATACGTTATAATATAAATATAGGGAAAAGCCCTAAAGGTGGCTAGACCTTTAGAGCTTTCTTAACTTCCCTATTAATTAGACTTTTAATGCTATTATTAGTGAAATTACAGCTAGTAATAGCATTATTATTTGGCTAATCATATTTTTCACCTCCTTTCCGCTGATTTCCTTAACTTGAATGTGTCGGTGGAGGTTTTGGAAGCTTACCCTTTGATATCGTGTTCTTTAATATAATCGTTTATTAGTTTGTTTGCCAAATTGCTTGCTGAACGCTTTTCTTTGTCAGCTAATATTTTGAATTTTTCAAAAGTATCTTTTTCAATAATAACAACAAATCTATGTTTATCTTCTTTTATAACCATTACAAACCTCTTGTAATTAATTTGTAAACCTATGTGACATTTTATAATTAAACTATGTACTATGCAATTGCAAAGAGTTTATAATAAGTTTGTAAACCAAAAGGAGAAAACTATGGATGATGATAAACTCTCGGAAATAATGATGGAATTTAGTTATATTGGAGCATATATCGAGATTTTGCGTGATTTTTGCGAATATAAAAACAACTCAAGGGAGATGAGCTTAATCGTTCCATTTTTAGAACATATTTGTAATAAGTATAAAGTAGCTTATAACGCCCTTGATGATTTTGAAAGACAGTTATAAACTGTTTATCTTTTTAACCGTTTCTTTAATATACTGTTTTACGGCAGGTGTAATCAGCAAATCGGGTTCTGTCATGGTGAATTCATCCAGAATGATTACTCCGCGTTTCAAATCTCCGCTTTCGATATATAATAATCCCAACATTATCTTGTTTAAAGGATTTTCATCTGAGCTGTATTCAACCATTTTTTCTGGGATTAAACCAAGTACCTTATAACAATGCGCTAAGTCTTTATGGTATTTGAAGTTTAATCCGAACTGTTTGAGTGCATCCTCATAAGGTTCTTTTGCCATTTCGGGATGTTCGATTGCCATATAGGCATCACCGATATTGTTATAATAAACAGCAGTGCCCTGCGTATTGGGGTTTAGGCTTATTGCAATCTTAAATTCCTGTATCGCTGCATAGTAACAGTGTTCGTTCATATAGCGAAGCCCCATGTTATTATGCAAAAAAGCGTTTTTTGCAGCATCAATTTTATAAACATCAGGCATTTTGTAGCCAGAAGCTAAAAAACCTAAAAGTATTAACGCTGTAAGAACAAGTTTGTTATAATTCAATCTCTAACCCTTCGTATGCAAGAATTATGTTTTTGTCTTTATAATGTTCTTTAATGCTATTTAACTTATTGTCATCATAGGCAGGGTCAAAGTGGAAAAATACAAGTTTTTCGGCGTTTGACTGGTTTTTGCACTCAACTGCCATGTCAAATGTCGAATGTCCGTAACCCTGTTTTGGCGCAAATGTATCAAGGTAATCTTCTGTTGTATATTGTGCATCATGTATTAGTAAGCTGCAGCTGCGAGCAAAGTTTGCAAGTTTTTTATCTCCGCCTTCATAGCTTTCTTTGTCAGTTGCGTATACTAGAACTTTGTCTTTATAAGTTATTTTGTAAATCAAAACTCCCTCTTGCGGGTGAGCGTAAGAGCGGTAGCAGGTGATTAATACATCATCACCCTCAACTTTTGCATCATTTTCGTTTTCGATACGTTTTATAATCGGAGGTTGACCGTGGCGTAAAATTATTCCCTCTGTTTCGTTCAAATCTTTGATATTAAGGTTTCCTGCAATATCACCCAAATCAAGCGGGAAAGATTTGCCAAAAAGCAGTCCTGCAAGTTCATCTGACAGACTTTCGTTATAGTTGACATTTCCAAAAACGTTAATCTGCGATGAGGGGATATGAAGCGGTCTAAAGAAAGTAAAACCCTGCAGGTGGTCTTGATGAATGTGCGAAATCAGAACTGTTGCATTAATCGGAGTTCTATCACAACTATTAACGCCTGATGCAATGTGTCGTCCGAGAAGTTCGTTTCCGATATTAATCAAGCCTGTTCCCGCATCAAGAATTATCAAATGCCCGTTCACATTAACTTCTACGCACGATGTGTTTCCGCCGTATTGCAGAAAATCTTTATCAGCTATCGGATAACTTCCTCTTACACCTCTGAATTTTACCTTGAATTCGCTCATATTTTTAATTCCTCTTTATTGTTATCACTGCATTTCTGTCCTTTTCCTCACCCATATAAAAATTTGATGAGAATATCAACAATTTCGCAAGTTTTTGAATATCTTTCAGCCTTGTTTCTTTATCCTGAATATCAATTACGACTTTGTTTCTGTAGCTGTTAATTGTAATTAGCCTGAATGCGTTTGGGTAAGTTACCATTGCAGGACAGCTTACGTAAACGATATTTTCCTTTTGAGTAATCTTTGCAACGTGGTAGTGTCCTTGAAATACTGCAATTGGATTTTTATATTTATTAAGGATTTCTTCAACTTTGTCAGCATCTTCAAGTCTGTGGTTTGGGCTGTTAAAGGGTTCTAAAATAGGAATATGCATAAAAATCAGGATAGTGTCTTTTGGTGAACTTTTAATCTCATTATCAAGCCATGCAAGTTGAGTTTCACCTATTCTGCCGTTTGAGGTTAAGCGTTCGCGGATTATGCTGTCCAGAACGATTACCTTATAGCCTTTTTGGGGCACAAATGAATAGTATGTTTTTTCAAACTTGTAATTTTTATTGTATTTATTTACAAGTTCCAGATATAATTTCGGATTCAAATATCCGCCGACCATTGTGTCATGGTTTCCAAACGAAAAATACCATGGTGCATTAATTTTTTCCGTGTGCGGTAAAAATGCGCTTAATTCTTTTTCAAAAGGTTTGTCGATTAAGTCACCTGTAAACATAACAAAATCAATGTTTGGAGTTTCATTAATCTGTGCAATTGCATCGTCTAGAAGTTCTCCCGAACGTCCAATCATTTTATAAGTTGTGTTATCTGTACCTGTATAAAAATGTGTGTCGCTTAATTGTGCAAACTTAAGGCTTGAGGTACTGCTGTAACATTGCAGACCCAGAAACATTACACCCGCCAATAATATTGATATTGACCAGTTTTTTATCGTATTCATTATTTGTCTCTTTCTTTTTTTCATTTTTTATCCAGCATTTGTTTTATGTTATTATATGTTGAATTTAAAGTTTTATCATCATCAGAGAGGATGATTGCTTTATCGAGATTTAAAAGCGCACTTTTGTAATCTTTCTGTGCATAATCACATAATCCGATTAGTTTATAAACTTCCGAGGTTTGAACGTTTCTGGAAAGGAGGTTTAATTTTTCTCTTGCATCATCATAATTTCCTTTGTAATATAGAATTTTTGCCTCAATAAGAAGATATGAAATATTTTCCTCAATTTTTAATGCTTTTTTTATATCGTCATAAGCTTCGCTTAAATAGTTCATATTCATATAGCACTCTGCGCGCAGTGCGTAAGCGATATCAGAATTTTTGTTATATGAAAGATATTTGTTAAGTGCATCAACAGCGTTTTGAAACTGTCTATTATCAAGATATGCTTTTCCAAGACCCAGATAGCTGTGCGAGTAATTTGATTTAAGTTCAATCGCTTTTTGATAATAGAATATTGATTTTTCTAAATCATTATCTCTATAATATTCTGCAAGAAAATAATTTGCCCAAAAATCATTCGGCATGCTTGATAGTGTATCCAGTTGTTTTTTTCTGTCACCTGACTTTTTAAAGGAAACTGCTTTGCTTAAATTTTGGTTTGTTGATGTCAAATAAGATTGAATTTCTGGGTTTTGAATACGTAAAAGTGTATTTTTTAATTCTTTTGCCTCTATGTTATTTGGTTCTATCTGCAAAATTTTATCTATATAAACAATTGCATCTTCATATTTGCCGTATGTACAATAGTTTGTTGCAATGTCGAGATAGTCCTCTGTGAGCTCGTTTGCACCTGCGGGAATACATAAAAACATCAAAAATAATAAAAGCACTTTCTTCATATTTGAATTATACCATAATTATTATATAATGAGTTTATGGAAAACTTTAAAAACCATATGAAACCGTTTGGTATGATAAAAAAAACAATCGCAAAAGATCCGATGGCGCCCAAATATATCAAACCTGACGGAACAAAAGTTATTGAACAGGAAAACGATTTTGGTCTTACTGTTTATGAAATGTGTCCTGATTGCACCCTGATTTCCAGAACTTATGACAAACAAAACAGGCTTTTTGTTGATTATATACGTCGCAGAAATCTTGAAATCGGTCACAGATATGATGAATACGGCAATATAGTTTATGAATTTAACTCACTTTATGATGAGCATAATGTTCTTGCCCGCAAGGCAGAAATCGAATTTGAATATTATGATAATGGTGTAAAATCCCGTGAGTATAAAATAATCAGTGATTCTCAAATTCAAACAGAATGTTTATATGATGAACAGGGCAACCGCACTGCAAAAATAGAATATCGCGGAGCAGTGAAAACATATTTTGATGAAAATGATAAACCGTTCAAACGTGAAATTGACCGTGGTTCAGGCGGAATTATCACAGAAGAATTGTAATAAAAAAAGAGCCGATTGGCTCTTTTTTTAAATATTCATTGCTCTTAAAATATCTGTCATATCTGCTGATGTTTTTTTGATATCTGAGTTTGCAAATTTAATTGCATTATCAGGGTCTTTCAAGCCGTTTCCTGTTAAAATACAAACGATTTTTGAACCTTCTTTGATTTGATCTTTAACCTTAATCAAACCTGCAACAGATGCAGCACTTGCGGGTTCTGCAAATACCCCTTCTGTTGATGCAATAAGTTTGTATGCGCTAACAATTTCATCATCGGTTACAAAGTTAATCATACCGTTGCTTTCGTCGCGAGCTTGTTCTGCAAACTGCCAGCTTGCAGGGTTTCCGATGCGGATTGCAGTTGCAAGGGTTTCGGGTTTATAAATTCTTTCACCTTTCACAATAGCCGCAGCTCCTTCTGCTTCAAAGCCCATCATTTTAGGCAGTGCAGGAATTTTGCCAAGTTTGTGGAATTCTTTATAACCTTTCCAGTATGCTGTGATATTTCCTGCATTTCCGACAGGGATAAAGTGATAATCCGGAGCTTGTCCGAGTGCATTACAAATTTCGAACGCGCCTGTTTTTTGACCTTCAATTCTGTATGGGTTAACAGAGTTTACAAGGGTAATCGGATAGTTTTCGGAAATTTTTCTAACCATTTCCAGAGCTTCGTCAAAATTGCCTTGAATTGCAATAATTTCAGCCCCATACATCATAGCTTGAGAAAGTTTACCAAGTGCAATGTAGCCGTCAGGGATTAATACAAAAGTTCTCATCCCTGCTTTTGCGCCGTATGCTGCAGCAGATGCTGAAGTATTACCTGTGGATGCGCAGATTATTGCACCCGAGCCTGCTTCTTTAGCTTTTGTGACAGCCATTGTCATTCCACGGTCTTTAAAACTTCCTGTAGGGTTGCATCCTTCAAATTTCAAATAAATTTCTGCTTCCACTCCGATTTTTTTAGCTAAATTTTCACATTTGATTAAAGGTGTGTTACCCTCATTTAAAGTTACAACCGGAGTATTATCGGATACCGGTAAATACTCTCTGAATGTGTTTATTAATCCTTGATAGTACATTTTTTAACCCTCTCTTTAGGATTAATACTACCACAGAATTAAAAATTAACCAAGAGCTGTCATTTCTTGTTCTTTTCTGTCTAGTCTTGTTTGTATTGTGTCAAATGAAATATGATCTGTACCGTTAGCTAATGAGCCTTTTCCGTCATTTGCATAGAAAAATTCTCTCTTTTTTGTATTACTGCTGTTTGCAGATACAAGTATGTGATTTGGATCATTCATTGCATCTTTTACGTATGCAGGAGTGAAATTCATTGCATAAAGTATTGCGCCTGAAATTTTTGATGGTGGATTTTTACCGAATACCATTTTAACCTGATCGGCAAGTATGCGTTCATAATCATCTAATTGTTCAATTGCAGATTTGTTTTTGAATACATTCATATCTATTCCGTAACTGTCTGCAGTACTTTTAATAAGCCCAAAAATCCCGCCCGCAGATGTTGGATTAAGTCCGCCCTCAGAGAACATCATAACAAGCATTGCATCAGGGTCTGCATTGTATTTGTTTGCAATACCGACAAGTTTTTGAACAAATGCTTGTTTATCACCAACGTGTTTTAATGCATTGTTATATTTGTTTACAAGTTTACTAACTGTCGCTTGGTTGTATGTGTAAGTTCCATTATCACTTGAAGGTGTTGATGTTCTGAAAGTTAAAGAACCAAATTGTCCACCAAATAACGGCATATTCAGTGAAAAATTATTTTTAAACAATTGTAAATAATCTAATTGTGGAAGAGATGAGAACGGATTAATTGTCGATGTATTCCACGGTAAGTTTAAAGTGGGTGCTTGCGGGAACGGCATTGGTACACCAATGGGTATCGGCATTGCATTTGCCGGCGTCGGTTGTAATTGTATCGGTTGCGCAATTTGTGAAAAATCTGCAATCGGAAGTTGTAATTTCCCAATAGTCACTCTTATATTTCCCCTGTTATATATATAAAGTATTTTAAGAGGAAATAATTGACTTCATGTTAAAAATGTTAAAAAGAGAAATCAAATAAATCTTTAAGTTCCACATTAAGAGCATCTGCCAGAATATGCATTGTTTTAATGGTTACATTTGCTTCACCGCGTTCTATTTGTCCGATATAGTTAAAATTCATATCAACAATTTCAGCAAGCTTCATTTGCGAAAGCTTTTGAGATTTTCTTATATAAGCAAGTTTTGCCCCAAAGCGCTTTTCCAGCTCAAAATTTTTTTCCATAATAACTATTATAGTTTTTGTGTCAGCAAATATCTAATGTGCATTAATCTATATTTACCAGTTATTAACTGTTAAAATATGTAACAAATATTTTATAAAATGCAAATTTTGTTTAAAAATAACGTTTATTAACATGTAAATACTGTTTATTAACCATTAAGAAAGGAGTATAATAATGTATTTTGATGGCCCACAAGTGCAAGGCGGTATGCCTCCGATGGATCCGAATGCTTATGCACAAAGATATGCAACAGAAAACGGAATTAGTTTGAATGAAGCAAAAAATCAGTTAAGAGCTAAGTTTGGTGATCCTGCAAAACCAAATTCTACTTTTGCACCTGAACCGAATAATATGCCAAAAGGTGCGATAGGACCTGTGTTTAATTATCAAGTTGGCGGAGGTGCTTTTACTTATAATCCTGCCGATTTGGAAGGTGCAACACCAATGCAATTAGCCGGTTTTGTCAGATATGGAATGCAAGAAACAGGTTTGTCTGAGAAAGAATTTGCACAAATGATTGGACTTCCGAATAAAGAACAACCTGACGATAATCTTGCAAAGCAAAAGTTAAAAGAGCTTGGTATCCCTGATAGTGTAATCCAAAAGGGTGACAAAGCTATTAGAAAATATGCAGAGCAAAATGGTATTGAATTACCGCCAAAAGAACGCAAGTAATATAAATGGAGAGTATAAATGTCTGAAAATCTAGAAAAACAACTATTAAATCCACATGAGGATTTTGAAAGACCACCTATGCCATTATCACCTGACGGTCAGCCGTTAGAACCGCCGCCCGGAGATCAGTTATTGCCAAATACATTTTGGGATAGGGCTTCAGTTGGTTCATTTACAGAATTCACGGATTTACCCGGATACAAGAATGTAACTGCAGGTGTTGGTTTAAACTTACCTTTTCCAAGTGATAGCACCAAAGTTACCGCAGGAGTTGAAGCTCGTGCAAGTATATTTAGCACTCATAAAGGTGCACAAATAACAAAAGGTATTTTACCGTCACTCAGAGTTACCCAAGATTTGGGTAAAAATGCTCAACTTATGGCTCGAATATCACCTTCGCCAAACGAGTACGCAAAAATTGGAGTTCAGTTTAATTTTTAAACTTGAACTCTAATCAAGCTGTTAACTTTGTTTCCGTCTTGTTCAATCAGTTTAATCGCATTTTGCATTGATGCTTCTGATGCAATTTCAGTGATTACGGTAATTTCTGCTGTGTTATCGTCAGAAATGCGTTTTTGAACAATACTTGCAAGGCTTATGTTGTTTTGTGCACAAATCGTTCCGATTTTGCCGATTACACCCATGTTATTTCTTGCTGTGATTGACAGGTAATATTTGTTTTCAGTTTGTGAAATATCAATCATTTTTGCATCTTCTTCATCTTTGCATCTCATCATAGGCAGGATGTAATCAGATTTGCCAAGTTCTGCACAGATTGCCAGGATATCGCCCACAACCGAACTTGCTGTCGGAAATTCTCCCGCACCTGGGCCTGAAAGTGTAATACTGCCTACAGGATGACCGCTTAAATGAACCGCATTGGTTACATAATCAATATGTGCAAGAGTTGTTTTTTTAGAAACAAGCATCGGATGAACTCTTACATCCGCATTACCCTCATCATCAATTTTTCCTGATGCAATAAGTTTGATTTTGTATCCCAAATCGTTTGCAGCTTTCATATCTGCTGAACGAATTTTTGTGATACCTTCTCTATAAATATTTTCGATTTTAATTCTTTTATGGAAAGTAATAGTTGCAAGAGTTGCGATTTTATATGCCGCATCAAAACCTTCAACATCACCTGTCGGGTCGGCTTCGGCATAACCCAATTCTTGCGCTTCTTTTAAAACATCTTCATAAGATGCGCCGTCAACGTCCATTTTTGTCAAAATGTAGTTTGTTGTACCGTTTACGATTGCTTCAATTTTGTTGATTTTGTTGCCTGCAAGAATTGTTTTGATTGGCATAATCAAAGGAATTCCGCCTGCAATTGCTGCTTCATACAAGACTACTTTATTATGTTTTTCCGCTATTTCAAAAAGTTCTTCTCCGCGTTTTGCAAGAAGTTCTTTGTTAGCTGTTACGATATGTTTGCCGTTTTCTATCGCAGTTTTTATTAAATCAAATGCAGGGTCTAATCCGCCGACAAGTTCTGCAACAATATCAATTTCAGGGTCGTTGACGACATCATACGGATTATCCGTAAGAATTGAATTATCAAGCCCGTCAATATTACGCGGTTTGTTGATATTTCTTACCGCAATTTTTTTCACTTCAATATAATCAAAATTCTGTAATGTTTTAAATACGCCTGAACCAACTGTTCCAAGCCCTATTAGTCCGATTTTAATTTTCTTTTCCATAAAGGAATTATATCATAAAAAATTTTTTGACAGAATCAATAATATTTGCGATTAATTTTGCTAAAGAGAAGTTTTCTTCAGGCATTTCAGGCTCTTTATCAAGTGAGAAAATATCTTCACCCTGTTTTTTCATGAAAATATTTTCGTCTAAATATTTTTTCTCTTCTTCTTTTTTCTTCCTGCCTTGAGACATGTAACCCAAGTTACCACCGCCGCCGTCATTTTGCATAGATGCGGCTGCTTTGATTACAGGCTTTGTGCTCAAAACGTTTACATCGAAACTCATGACTTTAATCCTTATATTTTTCCCTTGTATATATATAAAGTATATTCCATGAAGAAATGTTACAATTTTGAGCTGTTTGTAAAGAAAAATTTACAATTCGTTAAATCTAAGTACACTCTGACATTTGAACCCTATTTCATATAAATCACGCTTGCGCACCGCAGACATAATGTCAGGTCGAAATTCGGGAGTATTCGGGGTTAGTATAAATTCTACAATATTGTTTTCTTCATCAAAATTCAGATGAATTTTTTTTATTAAATTTAGATGACCTCTGTCTAAGCCGTCTGAAATTTTTAGAATGCCTGCAAGTTTTTTGACAATTTTTCGCTCTTTTTTATCAAGTGTGTTATAAACTTCGTGTTCATCTTTATCAGGCAATCCACCGCGGTGGTATCTGCAGATACAGCCGATAATTTTTTCTTCTTCTGCCGTGAACCCTGCAAGTCCATGTTCAATAATCATCTCCATGCTGTGTTTGTTGTGACCTTTGGAATCTATATAATAGCCGATATCGTGCAAAAGTGCGCCCGCTTCCAGATATTTTCGGAATTTATCGGGCATTTCACAAACCTTTTCGCTGGTTTCGTCAAAAATCATCATCGCTAATCTTCTTACTTCCAACGGGTGCGATGAGCTTTTTGAAAATTTGTTAAGCATCTCTTGTGCAGACAGTTTCATCATTACGGTTAATTTTAGCAAAAAAATGGATTGAATACAATATTTCTGATATTATAAAAATTATGGAAACTAATTTTGAAATCCCTTCTGACGTATTGGATGAGATACAGAATAATATTCAAAATATTATTGAGGGTTTTGATATCCCTGAAGCCAATAAAATGGATGTTATAAAAAAGATTAACTTTATGTACACCCAAACCAAACACATGTCTGTCACTGATGCTTTGACAGGACTTTTTAACCGCAGACATTTTGAGTGTGAATTTGAACGCGAATACAAAAGAGCAAAGCGCTACAATAACGATTTAAGTCTTGCAATAATTGATATTGATTTTTTTAAAAAAATTAATGACACATACGGACATTTATGCGGAGATTATGTTCTAAAAGAATGTGCATATTTGATGTCGCAGAATTTTCGTCAGACAGATACAGTTTTTAGATACGGCGGCGAGGAGTTTGCAGTAATTTTAACAGAAACTTCCGCATATAATGCCTGTGTTCCGTTAGAAAGGCTGCGCAGAATGTTTGAAAATCATCAGTTTAAATATAACGGTGAGATTTTAAACGTTACTTTAAGTATCGGAGTAAGTTCGAATACAGGTTTTGACACATATATCGAGATGTTTGACGATGCCGACAAGGCTGTTTATGATGCGAAAAACAGCGGACGAAATATGGTAAGGCAGGCAGTAGAAAAAGTTTAAGTTAAAGGATAGGATTTAGTTATGATTAAAAATATATGTAAATTAATGGTTATGGCGCTTTTGCTTACAGGTGCTGCAAAAGCAGAAGAATTCACACAGGTTCGTGCAGAACATATCCTTGTGAAAACGGCAGTTGAAGCACAGCAGATTAAAAAACAAATTGATGACGGAGGAGATTTTGAATATTATGCAAGAATATATTCTATGTGTCCTTCTGGAAGAAACGGCGGGGATTTGGGATATTTCGGACGCGGACAGATGGTGAAAGAATTTGAAAAAACAGCGTTTAATCTTCCTGTAGGTCAGGTTTCTAATCCTGTATACAGTCAATTTGGCTGGCATTTGATAAAAGTTTTGGACAAGAGATAATTTTAATAATATTGACTTAATTTAGATCTAATGTTAGGCTTATCCTTGAGGGTAAGCCTAAACAATTATCCTGCTTTCAAGTCACGAACTTAAAATTTGTTGAAACTTTGAAAGGGGGTGATAAAGTTGGAATTCAGAATTACTGAAAAAGCGCTACTGCTTATCTTACTGATAATAATAGCGCTATTATTCCACTAAATAGGGGCTTTTAAAGTGCGGACTGCAATCCGCACGCCCTTATTTTTATTATAACCTATTTTATTTAAATTTCAAGTGGGTTATTTTTGCTGTTCTTGAACAGGCGGTTGTTGAGCTTGCTGCAATTTTTGCAATTTCTTTTGAAGCTTAATCATTTTCTTAATTGCTCTTGCTTCGCCTGCAGGTTTGTTAAATTCTTCAGGGTTAAGTGTTGACATTTTTTCCCAGCATCCAGGTACATTTGATTTGTCTGAACAGATGCAGTTTCTCCAGGTTTCACCTGTGTTTTTGTCAACAAGAATTGTTAACATATTTGGTGCAGTCACAACTTCATATCTGTCTTTTGATGACTTAATACCGATTTCTGCAAATGTTGCAATTAAAAGTAGTACAAGTAATGATACGATTAAAATATTGTCTTTCATAAAACTCTCCTTTACAGAATTTATTATACAGTTAATTTTACTTTTAAGCAATATATTAGACTAACGGGGAATGAAATTCCTCTTATAAAATTTTAAAATCAGTTAGAAAGGAAAATATTATGATTCTACTATTAAGATGGATTCTTTTTACTTTAGCCATAATGTTTGTGGCTTGGCTTGTTCCAGGTATTGGGGTGGAAAACTTGCAAAGTGCAATGTTGGTGACTGTAATAATGGCGCTTATAAACATTTTTATAAGACCGCTCATTGTATTTATTACACTGCCAATTAATATTTTAACACTTGGTATTTTTACACTGGTAATTAATGCTCTTTTATTTATGCTGGCGGGTTATATTGCACCAGGATTTTATGTAGACGGCTTTCTTGCCGCATTTCTTGGTTCGCTCGTTCTGTCATTTTTGGGTCTTATTATCAATATGGTTACTTTGCATGATGCAGATTAATGAAAGCTCCGAAAGGAGCTTTTTTTATGATAAAATTTGAGTATGAAAGCTTTAATCTGCAAAGATAAAAGAATTGAAATAGTTGAAAAACCAATACCAAAAATCTTGGTTAATACTGATGTAATAATAAAAGTTAAACTATCTTCAATTTGTACAAGTGATTTACATATAATAAATGGTTCTGTCCCATTGGCAAAAGATGGTATAGTTCTCGGGCATGAATTTGTCGGGGAAGTTTATGAAGTTGGAAATGATGTAAAAAATTTTAAAAAAGGTGATAGAGTTTCTGTTAATTGTGAAACTTTTTGCGGTAAATGTTTTTTTTGTAAGCGTGGATACATAAATAATTGCATAAATGGAGGCTGGCTGCTTGGCTGCACGATTGACGGCGGACATGCGCAATACGTTCGAGTGCCTTATGCGGATAATACATTAACAAAATTACCTGATAATGTTACTTATGAGCAAGTTTTATTTGTTGGTGATATATTATCAAGCGGTTACTGGAGCGCACAATTATGTGAGATTCAAGGCGGAGAAACGGTTGCTGTAATTGGGGCTGGGCCTGTAGGGTTATGCGCAATGCAGTGTGCAAAACTTTTAGGCGCTGGAAAAATTATTGCAATTGATATTAATTCGCAGCGGCTTCAGCTTGCTCAAAAACTTAAATTGGCAGATATAATTATAAATCCGCAAAAAGATAATATTCCTCAAGGAGCGGATTGTGTTATTGAATGTGCAGGCGGTAAAAATACATTTGAAATGGCATGGAAAATAGCACGCCCAAATGCAATAGTGGCTGTGGCTGCAATGTATGAGGAAAATCAGATTTTACCATTACCGCAAATGTACGGCAAAAATCTTACCTTTAAAACAGGCGGCGTTGATGCCGTACATTGTAAAAAACTTGTTGAGCTTATTTCAAATGGAAAATTAAATACAGATTTTTTGATTACACATAAATTTTCATTTGAAAATATAATGGATGCGTATAAATTATTTGCAAATAAGCAGGATAATTGTTTGAAAATTGCAATTATATCTTGATTACAAAAAATTTACTGTCTTTTAGAGCAACAACTTTATGTTGTGCATCTCTTTTGAATAACAAAATTTCACCTTTATCAACTTTAAATTTTTCAGCATCAAAATGAAGTTCGATTTCACCATCAATTACGTATACAGCTGCATCGCAAGTTGATGTATGAGTATCAATAATTTCATTTTTTTTCAGTGCAATAATATTCAGACTGCTGTCATTGTTTGATAACAAAACCTCTTTTTCAAATTCGACATCTTTTAAATCTACAATATCTTTTGCTTTCATTACATTAAAAAACATTCTTTTAACCCCTTTCTGTAAATTTTGATACTATTTTTTAGTTTTTGGTCAGTCGTTCGCTTAAGCTCACTCCCGTTTTTTCTCCTTTATGTACAATTAAAACTTTTTTATATAAAATTTTCATTCAACAGTACGGTTAATATTTTTGCGGTAAAATAATTATGAGATTAGTATTTTATGGAGGAATTATGATTAGTTTGCTAGGAAATTTAGTTGGATTTTTATTTTTTATCGGTATTATATATTTGATTATAAATAGTATGAAAACTCATCCTGAAGCATTTGAACTTGAAGACGGCGAAGAAATTCTGGAGTTGGTTAAAGGAGATTATTGGGTAAAAGAACTTTTATGGCAAGAAAAACAAAATTCTGGTGAATTTGCTTTTACGAATAAAAGAGTTATATTTAAAGGAATGTTTTTAAATTCAGCTGATAAATTTATAAGTATTCCATATAGTGAAATTTTATCAATAGAAAAAACTTTTGTTGGTTTATTTTTCCCTGTAGCTTTTAAAATTACAACAAAAGATAATCAAACTTATAAATTTGCAGTTATGAAACGCGATAAGTATATTGATTTAATGAAACAAATGGCACAAAATAATTAAGACGGGTTTAACCCCGTTTTTTTATTATATAATGGTTTATATGTTTATAAGAAATTTTGAGAATATTGATATTGAAAAAGCATCCGAATTATCACAACTTACCTGGGGTGATTTTTATACTCAGGAAAGTTATGAATTACAAAGTTTAATCTATAGTTTTATGGTTGAATACTATGATTTAAACCGTGAATATTCATTTAGTATTCTTGAAGATGAACTTAAAGGATTTTTGCTTGCTTTCTGTAAAACTGATTGTTATAAACTAAAGGATTTTGATGAAAGAGTAAAAGCTTTAAAGGAAAAAGCTGAACAAAAAATAGCATTTGACTTGTTTAATTATTTGGAGTTTTGCGGTAAAGAACTCAAAAGTATAATTAATGACGATGATGTTATTTTAGGCTTATTTGTAAGTATTAAAAAGGGTTGTGGCAAACAACTCCTTGCAAAGCTTGTTGAAACATGTAAAGAAAGAAATATGAAAAATATTTACCTATGGACAGATACAACCTGTGACTATGAATATTATAGAAGAAATAATTTTGTTTTGCTTAAGCAAATAGAATCACTTGTAAATGGCAAGTTGATTAAAACATTGATTTATCAAAAAAGTATATAAAAATAGGACGGGTTTATCCTGGTCCTCTTTTTATATACCCTCTGGCACTCAAGATTCGAACTTGGGCAATCATGAAAAATGCCGCGTAACTTAAAATTGACAAAAATTTAAAACATATGTTATAATTGTAGTATAAAATTTAATAGAAAATATAAAGAGTAAGATAAGGATTATAAAAATCCTGTCTTACTCTTTTTTTTACATTAACGAAGAAAGGAAAATAAAAATGAATTTAAGACAAAAAATTAAAGAGCTAATTAACGAGAAAAAACCAAATGACACATTATTACAAGAATTATCAAAAATGAAAATAAAACTTGCTAGTGTTTCAAATATTGATTATGAAACATATAATAAGCTTTCAGATATTGAACATTCATTATATAGATATAACAATTTTTTAAAAAATGGAATGCAAAATTATGCAGAAAAAGAAGCTAAAAATCTTATAAATTTATCTGAAGAGAACTCAACAGTTTTAGAAGGTGGTATCAGCAATATAAAATACATCTGGCATACAGAGCCGAATGCCTGCGAAAAATGTCAAGAGTTAGACGGAACAGAATATAATAGTAAAAAAGATATTCCGGAAAAACCACATCCAAATTGTAAATGCTATATTGAAGAAGTTAAAGATGATGAAATGTGTGACTGTTATAAATTTTTTGATAATATTGATGATGTACTACAAGAAGCCCAAAACTTACAAAATGAAGTATATAATGAAAAAGAGGATATTAATAGAGTTGTTGACAATTATTCTCATAGTAATTCTAGTTTAATACAGGGGTTAATAAATGATATTATCAGTTTAGAAGATCCACTAAATACTTTATATCAAACAATAAGTATATTTCTTGTTAATTACTTTCAAATGAGAGATGCGGATACTCATGGTGCAGATAAATATTTTCATGCAAGAGCCAATTGTGAAGCTGCCCAAAGGGGAATTGTAGGTGAGATGATAGCAAAAGCTATTGGTGATTTAAGAGAATTTGTAGATAGTTATAAAAATATACATATTAAAAAGTATACAATTGAAGAAAGCTTAAAAGATATTCAAGAAGATTTAGAAGCCAATCAAGAGGGTAGAGACTTGGGGCGTCAGTATCCTACAGAAAATCCTTATGAACTGCTAAAGCATCGAATTCCAAACGGTTTCCCTGATAGATACAAAGGTTATTAATTTGTGATACAATTAGAGTATGAAAGTTTTTCTAATTGCAACAATTATATGTTTAATAATCATTGTATTATTTTTAGGAACAATATTAGGAATTTTATTTATATTTAAAGATAATAAAGATTTTTGTCTTGATAGTGGAATATGCACACAAGGTCAATTAATAAATACACAATATGGAACAATCGAAATAAATGAACGAAACTGCCTAAAATACAATTGGATTTGGAATGAAAAACAACAATATTGTAAATTAAAATAATAAATAAGCGGGCTGAAACCCTCTTGATAAAACAAATACCCGAGATGCGATTCGAACGCATGACCTACCGCTTAGAAGTCTATAGATGGCTTTTTTCTGTAAAAATTTATAACAATATGTAACACTAAAACCCGCTTATAGATTGAAATTTTTCTACTAATATTGTAATATATAATTATAAATTATTATACTTTTTTATAGTTTATTACGACAAAATTACGACAATTTTTTAGGCGGAAAGTAAGATATAATGGCAGAAATCAAGGAACGTATAAGAAAAAATGGAAAGAAAAGTTACACTGCTAGTGTAAGGATTAAAGGACATCCATCTGTTTCAAAAACATTTGCTAAGAAAACTGATGCAGAAATATGGGCTAATGGTATGGAAATTGAAATTAGAGAAAATATGAATTTCCCAAATCGTGCTATTAAAAAGATGACTGTTGGTGATTTAATAGATAAGTTTATAAAATATGAATTACCCAAAAAGAAACCTAAAATACAAAAAGATTTTATTAAAGCATTAGACTGGTATAAAAATGAAATTGGCTGTATTTATCTGTTGAATTTGTCTACAGCAATGCTTGTTGAATGCAGAGATAAATTATCTAAAAAATTAAAAGAAGTACCAATGAAAAATGGTGAAATAAAAATTACTGATGAAACTATCTCTCCTGCAACTGTAAACCGTTATATGACGTATATAAGGGTTGTATTTGCCTATGCTGTGAATGATTTGGATATACTTGATATTAATCCTATGGCAAAAGTTAAAAAGCTTTCTGAGGACAATGCAAGAACAAGATATTTAGAACTTGAGGAAATTAAAAAGTTATTATCTGCATGCCAGCAAAAATCCTATGAATTGTTTATATGTGTTCTTATTGCTTTGCTTGCTGATGCAAGAAAAAGCGAAATAATAAATTTAACTTGGAAAAATGTAGATTTAGAGCACAAAATGTTTTATTTTCTCAACAGGAAAAATAAACAAAATATAGGTGTACCTATTCATGAATATTTATATGAAGAACTTGTTAAATATAAATCCCAATGTAAATTGAGAAATTTAAAAAATGATTACTTATTTATGACTGAAGATGGTAAACCAAAAGAAACCTTAATAGGGAAATTGTTTCCTAAAGTTGTAAAGGAATGTGGGATAGAGGATTTCAGATTTCATGATTTAAGACATACAGGCTCAAGCTGGCAAGCTATGAGCGAAATTTTTCAACCCATAACTCAAAGAATATTGGGGCATAAGTCACCTGCAATGACAAACAGATATTGTCACTTTAGGGATGAAAGTTTGAGACCTGCAATAAAGCAAGTTGGTGACATTATTTTGTCCAAATGGTTGGATGATTAATTCTTTTATTTATAACGCAAACGACAGGCATGAAACCTGTCATCTGAACCACAAAATAAATTCGTGGCGAGTATATTTTTAGTTAATTATTTATATTATTACATATTTTTGTAATTTTGTATAGTGTTGTTTTTATATTTCCACTTCTGTTAATTTCAATTTATCAGCATGTATACTTGGTTCATTATTTACAATATGATTATAATACTGTTTTAATTCGTTATCATTATCATCAGAATCCCATATGCTTTTATAAATATCTATTTCTCGTTTTTTATTTTCTATATATTGTTCAAACGGTTCAAAATTATAACCATAAGTTATTCTCATAAATCTATCTTCTAATTTTCTATATACATCAAAACTTTTTAAGTTTTTAGAATAGTATTCATAGAATTCGTCAAATTCTTTGTATGAATTGAAGTTTCTATTATTAAGAAATGGGTGTTCTTGCATAAATTGTTGTTCATAATTTATATGACCAATAGTATAAACTTCTTTGGGTATACTAAATGTTAGTAATTCTTTTTTCTTGGAAGTATCACTGAGTGGATGTTCAGATTGAATAACATAAGTACTGTTATTATTTCTTGAAACATTTTGACAAAGGAGATATGCTAGGTATTCACAATCAATTTTTCTATTTATATGATGACAAAAATAAATTGCCTTTTCACAAATATTTACCATTTCTCTCATAGTTAATTTAAAGCCATTGCCAAATTCTGCAAGTTTATCTTGTACAGTTGTTAATGAATTATATCTGTCGCTTAAACTCATTTTTCCATTATCAAGAAGTTTTTGTATTGAACTTTCTGTAATAATAGTCTGAACTAAATTTAAATAATTAGGCTTATATAAATTTAATTTGTCAGTAAAAAATTTATTAAAGTAATGTTCATTTTCTAAACTTTGTTTATCTTCTTCATCAATTCCATACAATGCTTTAACACATTTTTGTAATGAATGTTCATTTGTTGGTACAATAATAAATAATCCTTCAATATCAAAGAAATGTTTTATAATTTCTAAAGTTTTCATTGCATAATCAGGTCTACAACGGTCTAATTCATCCACAATAATTACAAGTTTTTTATTTGGTAATGATTCAATAAAGTCTTTTAATGATTTTTTAAAAGATAATAAATAATCATCATGTTCTATAAAGTTATTTATAAAACATTCAACCGCTTCAATCGCTTTACCAATTTCAGTTGTAGTTTTTATAATATTGGAAATTAAGCTAAAAATAGCTTTAGATGTATTTCCAAATTTATCCCATAAAGATTCATACTGCTTGAAATATTTTATTATTTCTTTTGAAAATGATACAAAAGGTTGTTCTATATAATCATTTTCCCAAGCACTAAAGTATATTGTATCAATATTACAATTTCTAAGATAGTAAGTAAATCTAGTTGAAAAATGCGTTTTCCCCATTCCAAAATTATCTTCCAATAATAATACATAAGGTGTTGGTTTTGTTAGAATTGTTTTTTTTAAACATTCTGCAAAATTTTTAGCACCTGGCATGCAATCGTCAAATTCATTATCCTTATATGTTTCCAGAATTTCTTTATCTAATTTAAAAATATTCGCTTTATCTCTTGTCATACTTTGAGCTCCCTGACTTTTATACGGTTATTTTATCATATTAAAGTATTAAAAATTATAAATATTAAATAATATTAATTGTTATTAAAATATGAAAGGAGTTTTTAATGAAAAAGATAGTAGAACCGCTTAGAAGTAAGTTAGATATTAAGAATGTTGAATTATATTTAGCGAATAAAAATATACGTAACAGATTAATTTTTATGTTGGGAATTAATTCAGGATTAAGGGTATCTGATATTTTAGGATTAAATGTAAGCGATGTAAGGAATAAAACACATATAGAATTAAATGAAAAAAAGACAGGTAAGCGGAAACGTTTTCTATTAAATAATAAGATTAAACAGCTATTAGATGAATTTATAGAAAATAAAAATGATAATGAGCCTTTGTTTATAAGTCAAAAAAATAAAAGATTAGACCGTTCACAAGTTTATAGAATGTTAAATGAAGCTTGTAGAGAAGTTGGGATTGATGTAAATATAGGTACTCATACTATGCGTAAAACTTTTGGTTATCATCATTATCAACAATTTAGAGATGTAGCACTTTTACAAATGATATTTAACCATTCAGCACCAAGTATTACATTAAGGTATATAGGAATTTCTCAAGATAATATTGATAGAAGTTATAGAATGTTTGAATTATAATACATCAAAATATTTATTTTGATGCTTCTTCCAACCAATGACTCTATAATAACATTTTTTTTAATATTTGTCTAGTATAAGAATGTAATATTATATTTACAATTATCCTAATAAGTTTATCAGTCAAACTGTTTGATAAAAATGTCTCAAAATAAATATTTTGATGTATTTAAAGGATACAAGAAATGAATAATAAAAAATTTTTCACATCGCTTTTGGTCGCAACTACCTTGACTTTAAATAATATTGTGTTGGCATCTGAAAGACAGACTATTAATCCAAATGAAATTGTAAACATTAAAGATAAATCTTTTGAAAATTTATCTTCACAAACCAATGGTGGTGCAATTTTAATTAATGGTGGCAGTTTAACTGTTGATTCTACAAGTTTTAATGGAAATAAAGCTGTTACAAATCATTATCTTAAAGCAACTTTGAATGATGGTTATAAAGATTGGACTTTAAATCTCGAAACACATGAATTGAAAGGTATTGTTGATGGTAAAGAAGTTACTTATTATGCAAATTATAATTTATATGATGGAAACTCACAGTCACAATTAACAATTTATGATTCTAAAACCGGAAAAGATATAGTAATAGGCACAGTTTATCTTCAAGGTAATGGTGGAGCAATATATAATGGGAATTTTGATTCTCTTGAAAAAGTCTCTAATTCTGTATTTAATGATAATCAAGCTGCCTCATTGGGTGGTGCGATATATAATGATGGCGATTTATTGGTGGAAAGTTCTACGTTTATAAATAATGCTGCAGGTGTAGGTAAAATTGATGATACAGGTACTTATGGTGGAGCAATATATAATCGTAATGGTACATTAACAGTAAATAATTCAATTTTTAAGGATAATTATGCGATTAATAATAGAGTTGATGGTTATTATTCTGGTGTAGGTGGAGCTATTTATAATAAAGATGAATTATATATAAACGATAGTGTATTTGAAAATAATAAAGCTCATTATGGTGGTGCAGTAGCAAACGGCTATTATGATTATGACAATGCGAAAGAAAATAAAAATGTTGGGAATTTAGTTGTTAAAAACAGTAAATTTATAAATAATTCTACAACAGATTATAATATCTATATTGATGATGATGCTAATAATTATTACTCAGAAACAGATAATTCTGGTGGGGCTATTTTCTCAAAGGGTTCTGCTAAAATTGAGAATAGTTTATTTATAGGTAATAAAACAATTTATGATGGTGGTGCTTTATGGAATTCCGGTTCTACGCTTGAAGTAAAGGATAGTGTATTTAAAGATAATATTGCAAGTGGTAAGTATACTGGTATGGATTCAATAGGCAATAAGAATATTTATAATATGTCTCAAGGGCAAGGTGGTGCTATTGATGCAGATAATGATAATTTTATTGTAGAAAATTCTGTATTTGAAAATAATTCAAGTGGGAATCAAGGAGGTGCTGTAAATACTGCATCAAAAAATACAACAATTACTGATTCTAACTTTATATCAAATAATGCGATTGCTGAAGGTGGAGCAATTAATATAGAAAATTATTATCACAAAGAAGGAGAATCAAATCCGTTAAATGTTGAAATTAGTAATACTAACTTTGAAAATAATAAGGTGCAAGCTATAAATGGTCGTGGTATATTATTAGGTAATGAATACTCAAATATTAATTTTGATAAAAAGACTAATATAATTACTGATGAAAAGGGTAATACTTATTCGTTGAATAATTGTAGTTTTAGTTCTGATGGAAGTATTAAAGCTCCTAATGGTGAATACATAGGGCATTATATGACATCATCGGGTGGAGCAATTAATATTATTGGTGATAGTGAAGTTACTATATCAGATTCACAATTCAAAAATAATTCTATCGAACTAAATGATAATTTGGGAATTAATATTGCATCTGGTGGTGCTGTTAATTCAAACAGTAAATTGAATGTAAGAAATTCTATATTTGATGGCAATAGTGTTAATGGCACATATACAAACAAAATGACATATCCTGATAGTGTATCTGAAGAAACAGGAAAGTTTGGTGTTGGTGGTGCAATTAGTTCTGTTGATAGAACTGTGCAGTCTAATGATGGAACATCTGATGTAACTACTATTGAGGGTGAATTGTTAGTATCTGACAGTACCTTTAATAATAATAGTGCTGTTCTTGGGGGTGCTATTTATAGTGAAGGTTCTGCAACAATCAAAAAGGGTACATTTACAAATAATACCGCATCAAGTATGACCAAAGAAACAAGAACATATAATTTTGACGGCAAAGAATATACCGCTCAAAATGAATATGATACAGGACGCGGCGGCGCTATTGATGCTTATGGCGATTTGCTGGTTGATGAGAGTATATTTGAAAACAATACTGCTGCAAACGGCGGTGCTATATCATATATGGGCATTGGCGGTAAGTTAGAAATTAAAAATTCAACTTTTAAAAACAACAGCGCAAACCCAAATTCAAAATACGGTTATTATGAACGCAATGATAAAAATGAAGTTGAATACAAAGATACCAGTGAAAATTACAGAGGTTCAGGCGGCGCATTATCAATTATGAAATTAGATGCATTAGCTGATGCAGTTATTCCTGTAGCAATTGATAATACTGTATTTGAAGGTAACTCTGCTTATAACGGCGGTGCAATAAGTTTAGTGGCTGATGTTACAAATATCAACGGCTCTGCATTTAGGGGAAATACTGCTGTCAACAGAGGCGGTGCAATTCATACTATGCCGCTTGTTGATTCAAATTTGAATATTGTTGATACTGATTTTATCGGCAACACTGCAAAAGAAGGCGGTGCGATTTATGCAGGGTCTTACAGCAATGATACTGAAAATGTGACCGGCTCTAATATAAATATTCTTGCTAAAAATAAAGATGTTATTTTCAGTGGCAACAAAGCTGAAAAAGGTGCAGATATTTATTTAGACAACAGTACTTTGAATCTTAATGCTAATGTAAATAAATTAATTTCATTTGATGGCGGAATAGTTGGTAAAAATTCGGTAATTAATATTAACGACCCGTCATTATACGAAAATTCTACAGGTAAAATTGTTTTTGGTAACTTTGTTTCACCTGATAAAGATTCTAAACTTGCAGTTAATCTCAAAGGCGGAACTTTAAATCTTACTGATGAAAAATATCTTGACGGAACAGATTTGACATTGGATGAAGGTTCTACTCTTGACTTGATAAACGGTAAAACAGGTACTATGAACTTAAACAGCATAACTTCAAATAATGCTGATTTAAATGTTGAACTCGACCTTACAAGAAGTGACGGACTGGATTTTATCAATGCAAATTCTGCTAACGGCAGTATTAATATTAAAAATGTAAGTCTGTTGAGTGATATTGCGGGAGATGAGACAAATGATTTGTATATTTCTTTGAAAGATGTTCCCGATACATTTACCGTTAAAACAGCAGAAGGCGGAGTAAATACACTTACAAATACTCATATCTACAATATTAACGCCGATGATGAAAAAATAACCATTAACAGACTTGTTGATGAAAACGGTAAACCGTTAATCGTTGACGGTTTTACTGTTGCGGTAAATCAGACAGATAAAGTTGCAGGTAAAGATATCAAACTTTCTGATACAAGAACTTATTCAGCTTTGGAAGATATTAATATAACAGGTAAAAACTCAGAAAGAGGCTGGATAGGTGAACTTGGCGGTACAAGTTTGGCTGTTGTAGGTAACGGTCATACATTAAACGGTTCTGATAACAAAGGTATCGCTATTAGTGATGGTCAAACTCTTGATTTAAGAGATTTAAACATTAAGGGATTTAAAAATACCGATGATAGAAAAGGTACTTTAACTGTTAAAGACGGAGGATTGTTATATATCAGCGCAATTAACAGTAATGTCGCACTCGGTGATGATTTTAGCAATAATATTATTTATTTTGAAGGAGATAAGTCAAATGCTTTCTTGAATACACAAAATTCAAAAGAAATTACTGTTAATAATAATATCAGCTCTGCAAATAAAGCCAATGAGTTAAACTTGACTGGTGACGGTACAATTACATTCAACGGAATTGTTGACCCGTTAACAATAAACAATGAAAATAAAAACACTGTTCATAATAATTATATTGACGATGTTATTTATAATTTAAACAGTGGTACTGTATCATTCACAAATGATAAATATTTGAATGGTAACGGACATAAAAATACACTTAACTTTAACGGCGGTACTTTAAATCTTGCAAATTCTGTTATAGGTGCAGTTAATCTTGCATCTTTGAATTTGACTTCGAACTCAAATATTATGATTGATGCTGACCTTGCCAACAAAACAATGGATACTATCAGTGCTGATAATGTAGATGGAGATGCGATTTTAAATGTCAGTCATATTAATCTGTTAAGTGATGCCAAAGAAAATAAAACTGAAATTAATTTTGTAAATGATGAAACTTTAGCAAGCCATATTACAAGCTCAGTTTCAAGTGTTTCTTATTCACCAATATATAAATATGATGTAAGTTATGATTCGACAAATGGGAACTTCTTGTTTTCAAGAGGAGGCGGAGTAGCTCCTGGGTATAACAATGTAAACCCTGCTGTAATGGTATCACCTGTTGCGGCTCAAATTGGCGGTTATATTGGTATGTTAGATACATATAACAATGCATTTTCAAATATGGATATGAGAATGTTGATGCCATCATCTATCAGAGAAGCACAAAAAATGGCTAACCGTTATGCAATTTCAGATGCGAAAGGTGCGGAATTTGAAAATACCGAAAACACATCAGGAGGAAGTTGGTTAAGACCTTTCACCTCTTATGACAGCGTAGGATTAAAAGGTGGTCCGAAAGTTCATAGTGTCGCATACGGTTCATTCTTTGGTGGTGATAGCGGTGTACATGATTTTGGAAACGGTCTTGAGGGCGTATTCAGTGCGCACATTTCATACCTTGGAAGCCATCAGACATTTGCAGGTAACAGTATTGTTCAAAATGGCGGTAACATTGGTTTGACAGGAACTTTATATAAAGGCAACTTCTTTACAGGTTTGTCTGCTGTAACTGGTGCAAGTGCTGCTGAAGCAAATACAATTTATGGAAGTGAAACATTCCCTGTATTCACTGCTGGTGTAGCAAACAAAACAGGTTATAATATTGAGTTTAAAGATGGAAGATTTATTTTCCAACCAAGTTTACTCTTAAGTTATACTTATGTTAATACATTTAATTATACAAATGCTGCAGATGTTCAAATCGCAGGTGATGGTTTGCACGCATTACAACTTAATCCAAACTTGAGATTTATTGCTAATACCAGAACAGGTTGGCAGCCGTATTTAACTTTTGGAGTTAACTGGAATGTAATGAATGATTCTCAATATATGGCAAATACAGCAGCATTACCTGAATTGAGTGTAAAACCTTATTTTCAATATGGAATTGGTGTTCAAAAACTTATGGGTAAAAACTTTACTGGTTATGCGCAAGTTGTTCTACGCAATGGTGGCAGAAATGGTATTGCAGCTAATGCAGGATTTAAGTATTTGCTAGGTCGTGAAACAATTTAAAATAGTATTCACCTAAAACCAGATGAAAATCTGGTTTTCTTTTTTTAAAGGAAAAAATGACAGATAAAATATTAAAAGAATATTTAAAAGAAATTAAAACAACACAAGATATTGATATTATCTTATTAGATTGCAAAGAGGTATATAAACTGATAGAAAACGAATCGATATTAAAGGATTTTTATTTTAAAAAGGTAAATGAATTTAATAACTATTTTAACAGTTCAGAATATATTAATGACTTGAATGCTTTTACAAAAGATAAAATTAGTAAAGTGATGGAAAAATATTTATTGGATGATGAAAATGAAATAATACCGAATGCAAAAATTCCAATATATAATCAGATATTAAATTTATGCTTTAATGATATTGATATGAATAATAGTAGTGGTTTGATATATGCCTATTCATCAATTGCACTATCTAAAGAGTTAGATTACATGAAACATATTGATTTTTTATATGGCATAAAGTCAAAAATATTTTGTAATATTGATTATTTTTTGTTTGATATTATCTGTAATCCACAAAATACCAAATGTAATTATTTGAAATATGCAAAAAAACAAGAAGAAGCATTAAAGCTTACATACTTAGATAAGGATAATAGTTGTGTAAACTTAATAAAAATTATTAGTATTAAGATTATAAAAGATTGTATAAATTATTTAGAAACTAATAAAAAAGTAAAAACTAATACAACAAATGATAATTATAAACTTACACGAAAAGAAAAAAAGCTTAGAGGCTTAATTCTGGAAAAAATTAAAAACAATATAGATGAAATATCAATAAACGAAATTATAAAAGAATTAAAAATAACGTCTGCAAAAAATAATATAGATGCTAAGAAAAAGAAAATTAAGTCTGTACAAAACTATATTTCTAATCTTAGAAAATTAAAACTTTTTCAGATTGATTATTTAGGAAATGAGACATTCAATATTAAAAAATTAGGATAAACTGTTACAATTATCCTTTTTGAACATTTACTAAATGTTTAAAAATTTTTATTAGGAAAAATTAGGATGAATAGGAAAGCTGAAAACACGCTTGGGATTGTGGTTTTTGGGCATACCATTTATAATAAGAATATAAGATTTAATTAACCAAAATTAAATCGGTAAAATTTTATAATAAATAAGGAGACAATATGTCCTTAAAAAATTCAAATTTACTTTCCATCAAACAATTTAATGAACAATACTCCGCATTTTCTATTGGTGGCTTACGAGCATTAATTTTTAATGCAGACAAAAATGGATTTAATAAAGTTATTGTACGTTATAGTCCAACGGGGAAACGTGGCAAAATTCTGATTGATGTTGACTTGTTTTTTGTATGGCTTCAAGAGCATAATAATGGTGATTTTTAAGATGAAAAAGCTGAGAATTGCAGAAAGTAACATTCCGGTTATTGAATATGATAATACTTGGGATTGTGTTTTGGATAAATCATTAGAAACAAAAAAATATTTACAAAGTTTTGATTTGCCTAAGAACAAATATGATGGGGAATTTGCTTTTATCTATAAAGTTAAAGGAATGAAAGATATTTTTCTTGTTATAAATTGTTTTTTAAGCTCAATTTTGATAGAGTCGATAGGGATTTTTGATGATTTTGAGGATGAAAACGCGAGTTTAAACGAGGTTATATGTCGTAGTTCCTATAACCTAAAAAAAGTCGTTTTATCTATTAAAAAATATGAAAATAGGGAACTTTTATCAATGAGAGATTTTAAATTTTTATACCGTTCATTAAAGAAAAGTTATAAAAAGTTAAAAGAAATAAAATGCTATGATTATGTGCATATTAAAAGTCACCTTATAGAATTGCAAAAAGATAAAGATGTACAAGGATATTATTATTTGAAAGGAGGTGAGAGTAATGGTTTATAGTAAATTTGAACAACCTATTAAAATTAATACATTTTATTTTAATAGAGAAATTTTTGAATTTCTTCAATCTGTAGAGGATTTGAAAATCCGACTGGCATTATATGAAAATTTCGTATATTGGGCATTAAATAATGAATGCAATCCAAACCCAATTACTGAAATACCAAGTTTATTAAATGATAAGATGAATGAGCTTGTTGCAAGCACGACATACGCTGGTTTAAATAAATATCGTTGGGATTTTTATCACGGTAAACAGGGTGGACGTCCTAAACGTGAAAATAAATTCTTTTAAATTAGGGAGGGTTATTCGAAACCCTCTCTTTTTGTAATGGGTGGTTTATATAAACATAATATAATTTAATATTTATATTAATTATACACATTTTATTATTAACTATTAATTTATCTAAAAAGACATCTGTTTTATAATTTTACAATGTATATAAAGTGTTTATGAAGTCCATGAGTGTCACACTATAATCCCATAATACTCTAATGTTTTTGTACGGGGTATTATTGGTTTATATCCCCCCTCTTGTTTATTAAAGTTCTGCAGAATTGTAATGGATAGTTATAAGTTTTTATTTTTTACTCCGACAATTTTACGACAATTTGATTTTTTGAGGTAAATTTTCCCACTGAAAAAGAGGGCTGAAACCCTCTTGATAAA
Organism: uncultured bacterium; assembly: GCA_948964545.1. GTDB lineage: Bacteria > Cyanobacteriota > Vampirovibrionia > Gastranaerophilales > Gastranaerophilaceae > Stercorousia. Next base: position 50,200 of record CAREDV010000003.1, read on the forward strand.
ACAAATACCCGAGATGCGATTCGAACGCATGACCTACCGCTTAGAAGGCGGTTGCTCTATCCAGCTGAGCTACTCGGGCAAAACATATTTAATTTACATTAATTATATTAGCATGAAAATTTTTTCTTGCAAGAGGAAATTTTACACTTATAATATTAAAACCTATTTTAATGAAATATATTAAAAATGTAAAAGATTGCGGATTTGGTCATCAGGATTTAAGTTTTTTGTTGATGGGCAATTCATAATAAATGATGATATGAACGGCGCAGGCTGTACTGCAAAAGCTTTTAATGATGAAAATTTTGGAAAAATATGCCGTAACAGTTATTTTTATTGTATAATTTTCTTATAGAAAAGAGGAAATTATGCTAAGCGGAAATGAAATTAGAAAATTATATTTAGATTACTTTAAAGATAAACATCAGCATACTGTAGTTGAAAGTTCAAGTCTTGTCCCCGATAACCCCACTGTCTTGTTAACAACTGCAGGTATGTTACAGTTTTTACCAATATTCTTAGGGATTGTAAAATCTCCCTATGACCCTGCACGTGCGGCTTCTTGCCAGAAGTGTGCAAGAGCAGGCGGAAAAGATTCTGATATTGAAAACGTCGGAAGAACTCCACGTCATCATACATTCTTTGAAATGCTCGGAAATTTTTCGTTTGGCGATTATTATAAAAAAGAAATTATTCCTTGGGCTTGGGAATTTGTTACAGAAGTTTTAAAATTAGATAAAGATAGACTTTGGATTACTATTTTTGAAACTGATGATGAAGCTTATGATATCTGGAGAAGCGTTGGTGTTCCTGCTGAACGTATCAGACGTAAAGGCAAAAAAGATAATTTCTGGGGCCCTCCAGGCGCTTCGGGCTCTTGCGGTCCTTGTTCTGAAATCCATTACGATTTAGGTGAAGATTTAAAATGTTCTGATGATTGCGGAATTGATACCTGTGAATGTGACAGATGGGTTGAGATTTGGAACTTAGTATTCACAGAACTTTATCAGGATGAAGAGGGCAACCAATCTCCATTAGAAAGCAAAAATGTTGATACAGGCATGGGCTTGGAACGTATTACTATGGTTTGTCAGGGTGTTCGTTCAACTTTTGAAACAGACTTGTTGAAACCTATTATGGATAAAGTTTGTGAGATGAGTGGTGTTCCTTACAAAAAATCTGAAAAAACAGATATTTCGCTTCGTATTATCACAGATCACGCAAGATGCGTAACATTCTTGATTTCTGATGGTGTAATCCCAGGTAATGAGGGCAGAAGTTATGTTTTAAGAATGATTTTACGCCGCGCATTACGCCATGGAAAAATTTTGGGAATGGACTTGCCGTTCTTGTATAAACTTGTTGATGTTGTTGTGGAACATTATGGTGAGGCTTATCCAGATTTGGTTAAGAATAAAGCGAAAATTGTTGACGTAATTAAAAAAGAAGAAGAACGTTTTGCAAAAACTCTTGACAGAGGTTACAAAATGTTGGATGAATTTATTGACAATAAAAAAGATATTGACGGTGAAAGCGCATTTAAACTCTATGATACTTTTGGTTTCCCGTTTGAATTAACAAAAGAAATTGCAGAAGAAAACGATTTGAATGTGGATGAAGCAGGCTATAAACAAGCTATGCAGGAACAAAAAGACCGTGCTAAAGCAGCGACTGCAAAGATTTCTGTTACAGGTGATATTAAGTATGCAAAAATTGAGGATGAAGTTGGCCCGACTGAATTTGTCGGATATACTGAAAACGAATGTGATGCCAAAATTCTTGCAACGGTTGAGGGTGACGGATATGTTGATATTATCTTGAATAAAACACCTTTCTATGCTGAATGCGGCGGCCAAACAGGCGATAGCGGCGTTATCGAAAACGACAATTTGAAAGCGGAAGTTTTGACAACTTTCAAGGTTAATAAACTTTTTGTACACCGTTCAAAAGTTATTAACGGCGAAATTACAATTGGTGAAACTGTTTGTGCGAAAATTGATGTTGAGCGCAGAGAGCAAATTAGACTTCACCACTCATCTGCTCACTTGTTGCAATCAGCTTTGATTAAGGTTCTCGGTGATGAGGTTCATCAGGCAGGTTCTCAGGTAGAAGAAAACAGAATGCGTTTTGACTTTACTTTTTCACGCGCAATGACACCTGAAGAAATTTTCAAAGCTGAAGATATTATTAACGGCTGGATTTCACAAGGTTTGAATATTGAATGTGAAGAAATGGATATTGAACAGGCAAAATTGACTGGCGCTACAGCATTATTTGGTGAAAAATACGAGGATGTTGTAAGAGTTGTTTCAATGGGCAGTATTTCAAAAGAATTTTGCGCGGGAACTCATGCGAGAAATACAGGCGATCTTCGTTTGTTTAAAATTGTATCTGAGGGTGCAATCGCAGCGGGTACAAGACGTATTGAAGTTGTTGTCGGCAAATCGGCATTTGAATTTATGAATGCAAAAGTTAAAGAAATTGATAAACTTTCTTTGATGTTTAAAGTTCATTTTGATGAAGTTACAGAACGTGTCCAAAAGCTTCAAGACGAGAACCGCGAACTTACTAAACAGCTTGAAAAATTGAAAGAAGAAAATTCAAGAGCTAAATTTGCGACATTCTTGTCAAAAGCTCAAGATATCGAAGGCGGAAAACTCTTTATCACAAAAGTTGAAAATATTGACGGCAATGCAATCAAGACAGGTATTGAGTTTATGTCTCAAAAATTAGGCGAAAGCATAATTGTTTTAGCTTCCGAAAAAACAGTTGCTGTAAAAGTTTCAGACAGCTTTGTGAAAAAAGGTGTTAACGCGGGCAAAATTGTCGGCGAAATTGCAAAAGCAACAGGTGCAAACGGCGGCGGACGTCCTAACTTTGCGCAGGGCGGTGTAAAAGATGCTTCAAAACTCGATGAGGTTTTGGCAAAAGTTGAAGATGAATTGAAATCAGTAAAAGTATAAAATATCATTAACTGATGAAAGATTTAAACTAAAACAAAGACGGTCAAGATGATAGGTGTTAATACCAACAGCTTGACCGTTTTCAATTCTTTTGAGGTATTTTATGCTGATATCGGATTTTTCAGACAATTGTTTAATTGTCAAATTTTGTTGCAGCCTTAATTCTTTCACTCTGTTTCCGATTAAAACAAGTCGTTGTTCAAATGTTGTCTTTTGCATATCAACTCCTTTGATTATTGGTCGTAAATAGTTGACTATATGTCTATATTAGTTTATTGATTATACTTTGTCAATAGTCTATTATAATTGATATTATGGCAAGTGAAACAAGTAAAATACATATTAAAATTGGTCTTAAAATAAAGTTAGAAAGAACAAAGCGAAAACTTTCACAAGAAAAACTTGGTGAATTGGCAGGTATGAGTAAGACGCATATTGGTGATATTGAACGTGGTACAACTGTACCCTCAATTGAAACTCTTAACAAAATTGCATTAGCACTTAATATTGAATTGGTTGAGTTGATTGATGTCTCTAAAGTTGATTTATAGGGGACTTGAAATTTAAAAAAAATACGTTATAATATAAACATAGGGAAAAGACCTCAAGAGGTCTCAGTCTCTTGAAGTCTTTACTTAACTCCCTATTTGAAATGGTATAACGCTATGATTATCGCAAAGATAAGCCATAGCGTTTCTTCTGTTATGAAGAATAACATCTCTTTCATCACCACCTTTCCGTTTAAAGTCTACTTAACAAGTTTGTGACGGAGGTGGTAAACAGGAGCTTACCCTTGTTTATTATTTTAACATAAAAAACAAAAGATATTATTAAAATTTTTGTGTTATAATATTTTAGAGGTGTATTATGACAGTATTGAAAATTGAAAGATTAGAACACAACAAATTCTTGCCTGAGTACAAAACAGAGGGTGCAGCGGGAATGGATTTGTGTGCCGCAATAGCAGAGCCGATTACACTTAAACCGCTTGAAAGAGCCTTAATTCCGACAGGTTTGAAAATTGAACTTGAACATGGATATGAGGCTCAAATCAGACCGCGTTCGGGACTTTCTATAAAACACGGAATTACGCTCATTAATTGTGTGGGAACGATTGACGAGGATTACAGAGGTGAGGTTTGTGTGCCTGTGGTTAATCTTTCAAATGAAACTTATACAATTCAACCTGATGAAAGAATTGCGCAAATGGTTATTGCGCGAGTTGAGCAGGCTGAAATTAAGGTTGCAGTTGAGTTGACAGAAACCATACGCGGTGCTGGCGGATTTGGCTCAACAGGCAAATAATGAAATAAAAAAACCTCTTTTATAAGAGGTTTTAATTTTTTATACACGATAGAAAGAGAGGAATTATTTTTTTTGAGGGTTAAAGACTGAAATATCTTTCAAGTCTTTTAACGCGAAATTTGTGTTAATATCCGTTAATGGATTTTGTTTATCATTATTTTGTTTTTGCCAGTAGTTATCTGGTAATTTTGGATATCCTGATTGAATTTCATTTCCCATATTCTATTTAACGACCTCACTGCTTGAAAACTTTAAAATTATATTAATTTTTGTTACATTCTTTGGATTGTAAGAAGCATTTCATTTGGAACAAAGTAATCTTTTACGCCGTAATTTGCGTTTACAAATAAGAATTCTACAGTATCTCCATGTGCGATATCAATATCGTCAAACGGAATGCTTACATCAACAAATTTATCATATACTGTTTGAATATTTTTAGGTGATGCGATTGTCCATAAATTATTCGGTATTGCTTTTACGAGTCTTACAAGATTAATTTCGTTTTCATAAATTGACACTTGCAATTCGTTATGGAATTTCTCTTTACAAATTGGCAGAATGCTTTCGGTTTTTTGAATAATTCTGATAGGCGAAAGAGGTTGTTTTTTATCTCTGTTTCGCATATAGATGTACATTTGGTTAACTTGTTTGGATAAAATATTATCCTTAATATATTCATTAATATAGCATCTGATATAAAGGTTGTCTTTGTCGTAGCCAAAACAGATTTTGTCGTAAAATTTATCTTCTCTTAATACAGGGCCGTCAGGGATTTTAATGCACCCTGCGTTAAGCCAGCTTCCGTCATCATGGTCTTTTCCGTCAAGAATTGGTGTAAATTCACCTTTTGGATATCTTGATGGTTTTGCTATTGCTGATAAAAGCGGAGTGTCAAGATATTCTGGTATTTCCAAATCTAAATAGCGATAAATATTTTTCAAATGTTCTCTGAAAAGATAGTCAAAAATATTATCACGTCCTGAATCGTTCGGTTCACCATACCACCAGAACCAATCAGAACCTTCGCATATAAAGAGTTCGCGTCTTGCGGTTTCAATATTAGGGTCAAGTGGATTTTGTTTTACGTATGCAGAAAAATCATCTCTTACCTGTTTTAGATATCTCCAAGCAAGATTTTTCAAAGGTTCGTCAATCCAGAGTTTAAAGTTTCTGTTTACCCATGAACCTGAACAAATTTTATTTAAAGGTTTTTGGGTATCTTTTTCAAGATAATCACTTATGAGAACAGTTTCTAAAGTTTCATCTTCTTCTATGAGTTTATAGAGTGTATTTAAGAAAACTGCACCGTCTGCAGAATATCTTTCCCAGCAGTTTTCTCCATCCATTGCGATTGTTAAAAGGTGGTTATTATCAGGTGATGAAAGAAGTTTACTTTGGGCAACTTTAATTCTGTCGTATAAATCGTTTGCAGCTCCTTCAGGTGTATGATTCGGGTATTCAAAACTTATCAGGCTTGGTATAAGTGAATCTCTAAATAAAATTTTAGTATCATTATAATTATAAGTTTTGAAAAGGTGATATGGTTCTTCCATATGACCTCTGAAGTCTCTGGCAAATTCAAAGTTTATAGAATCTGACAGTATTCCTTCATCTGAAATTGTCCAGTTTATACCGAGTTCTTTAAACATATTCATAACTTTCGGGCTGATACAATGTTCTGATGGCCATATACCTTTTGGACGTATGCCGAATATTTCTTCAATTCTGTCTAGTGCTGATTTGGTTTGGATTTTTCCATCTAGTTCCATTTTTAAGTTTAGCGGCAGTTCGCTGACTGAAGATTTTTTTACAGTGTTTATGTCGAGCAGAATTGGAAGAATCGGGTGATAGTATGGACTTGTAGTAATTTCTATTTTACCCTTGTTAAGACATTTTTTGTAAGCAGGAATAATATGTCTTATTATATCTCTTTGAATATCTATTATTTTGATTCTGTCTTGTATTGTATAATTTTTACCTTTTTTGAATAATTTTTTTAATTCGGGGTATTTATTTTTGTAAATCGGATCAGACCATACTAAATTGAAAAGTGCAGTTAAATCGGAATATTCTTGATCTGTAAAAATACTAATATCATTTCCCGAACTCGCCTGATATTTTTGATAAAGTCTGTTATATTCGGGAAATGGCAGAATCATGGAATGATAATTTGCGTCAAAAAAATTATTTATAATAAATTCTTTATCATCATCAGTAAGATTTTTTGTAATTGTAATTCTTGAATGAATATCATGTAGTCCTTTTTCGCCATAATCTATTAAAGCATCCAGCAAAATTGGTACAAGGTTAAAGTTTAATTTAAGATTTTTAAACTTGTCGACGATTGTCACCATATCAAGATAATCTTTTACAGCATGTAGTCTTACCCAGGGCATCAGATAATCACCCTGCGGTGTAAGCTGATACACAGGCTGGTGCATGTGCCAGTAGAATGCAATTGATAACTTTTTGTTCTGACTCATCATCATATATTTGATTGTAACAAAAATTTTTTTAAATAGCAAAAAATATTTTTACAGTGTTTAATTATTATATGAAAATTAATGCAATAAATTTTATTAAGCCTTATATTCCGCAATATCGGGAGGGGGGCAATTCTGCGAAAAATATTCAAAATCAACAGTTTGATTATAGTTTAGCTGAAAGTATCGGCCGAAGTCAGGTAAATTTTGAAGGTCTAAAAAATAAAGATAAAGAATATCAAGAATATGACAGAAAGTTTATCGATACATTAGCTCAAAATTTGAGATTATCAGATGAAGATAAACAAAGGCTTGTTGATAAAACAGATAAATATTTAAAAGATAATAATTTCAAATCGCTTGAAGCTATAGCAGGTGATAAAAATCAAGAATTGCAGTCTAATTTTATTGCTGAATTAGGTTATGATATTTGCAAATCAGATTTTGATTTTAATATTCTGGCAGAGACTTTTATGAATAGAATGTATTATGACGGACAATATAATCCTACTGTTGATAAATACGAAAAAGATTACGAAGTCGTTGAACATATTTTGGATAAGTATGGTATGGATGACAATCGGAAAACAGAAATTTTTGATGTGCTAAAAATGCATGCTGATAGTTCGGGTGTTGAAACTGTTTTTGATTTATTTAAATTTGAAAAAGAACCTACAGTTTTAATGAGTTTAATAAAAGAACAATTACAGATTAATGATGAATTGGCTTGTGATTTGTTAATTGATTTTGGCATTGCTGCGAATAAAACTGATGCAGACCGCCGTTCGGAAATTTATCCATGGAAATTGACATCTGCGATGAATGAGTATGCAAAAGACCATGCTATAGCCTGTGAAATTGTCGGAGAATATGACTTACAAGGTGATGATTTCTTTAAATTCAAAATTGAAGAAATTGATGATGACGAATCTGATGACAATGATGAAGTCGAAGAAACAAAAAGCACTATACAAGAAATTGCCGAACAACTTAACAGACGCCGTGAGGGTGTGAGTATTGAACAAATTTCATACGAGCTTATGGAAAAATACAATTTGCCATCAAAATCTTATGAATTCATAAAAAATACTATCAATGAATATGATGCTATTGAATTGTCAGACGATGACTAAACATTGTGCATATTGTCAAAAATTTCTTTGCGCTGAACCCAAATTTCCAAACCGAGTTTTTCACCTGTTTGAGTTAAAGCATCTTTGATTTCTTTAAAACTGCTTTTTGATGCCGAAATATTACACAGCATAAACATTACAAAATGTCCCTGCATCAAAGTTTGTTTGATGTCTTCAATATTAACTTCATGTTCAGCGAGTATGTTAACGACCGCTGCTACTATACCGATTTTATCTACACCTTGAACTGTTATAATAATCTGTGACATTTTTTTCGCCTTACTTTACAATTAACTTTCCAATATTATGTCTTTTGCAATAATCTTTGAAATCAGCACTAATTTCAGGTGACAACAAGTATAATGCAATAATATTCGGCACTGACATTGCAATCATCATCGCATCTGTAATATTAATTACTGATGCAACGTTCATAGCAGAACCCACAACGATAAACAAACAATAAATCACGTCAAATGATAAGTTGCGTTTGTGACCTTCACCAACTAAGAATGTCCAAGCTTTTTGTCCGTAATAAGCCCATGAAATTAATGTTGATAAAGCGAATAAAATTACTACAACAGATAAAATATATGGGAAGAAAGAAATTACTGATTGGAAAGCTGAACTTGCAAGTTCGATACCTGAAATTTGTCCAACCTGTGTCTGTTCCAAAATTCCCGAAAATACGATTGCAAATGAAGTTAACAAGCATAAAATACCTGTCAATAAAGTTTCTAATAATGCTACAAAACCTTGAGAAATAGGCTCATTAGTTTTAACTGTTGCATAAGCAATCGCAGCAGCACCTGTACCAGCTTCGTTAGACTGAACAGAACGTCTTAAACCTATGATAATTGTTCCGAACACACCGCCAGCTACAGCATGCGGCGAGAATGCTTCCCTGATAATCAAAGCAATCGCATGCGGAATATGAACAAAGTTTGCAAGGATTACAATCAAACCTGCACCTATATATAAAAAGCACATTGCGGGAACTAAAATTGTTGTAATCTTAGAAATACTTTTGATACCATCAACAACAGCAAGCCATACAAGTACAGCGATTAAAATACCGAATACCCAAGCATAACCGTTCATAAAACTGTGTTCTCCGCCTGTAATTAATATAAGCTGGTGAGCAGACTGGTTGATTTGAATCATGTTACCGCCTGTAATAGCTCCGCCGATACAAAGAACAGCGAAAATTGCAGACAATGGCTGACCTAACCATCTCATTTTTTTACGTGTCAAACCGTGTGCGATATAGTGCATCGGACCGCCAGATACTGTACCGTCAAGGTTGAAACGTCTGTATTTAACAGCAAGTGAAGCTTCAATAAATTTAATAGACATTCCTAAAAACGCACCTGCAAAAATCCAGAATGCAGCACCTGGGCCGCCTATTGAAATCGAAATTGCAACACCTGCAATACTTCCGATACCGATAGTTCCTGATAACGCAGTTGCTAATGCCTGAAATGATGAAACTTCACCGTTTGAATCATCAGAGTTTTTATCAGCAGGTTTAGCAACAACGTCAATAGCGTGTTTCAAACCCCATACTGAAACTCCTTTGAAAAATATAGTAAAAAATATACCTGCGAACAAAATCCAGAAAATAATAATCGGTACATTTGACCCGAAAAAGTTTATGGGATAAAAAATAACATTTGCGACAGCATCTGATACGGGCGCAATGTGTTTATCCATAAAAGCATCCACGTTAAAAGCGTTAGCCTGCTGGATGTTAAATAAAAGTGTCAAAAGTACGATTAAAAATTTGTTCATAAAAATCCTTTCAGGGTAAAAACCAACTCTTATAATTGTAGCAGAAACATGAAAATCAGGGGCTAAATGGTTACGAAATCTTAAAGATTTGTTGCAAATAGTTATCCGCACACCATTCGGGCGTGAGGGTGCTGATTGTATCAAAAGCTTTCTCGCGCAAAGCATTGCGCTTATCTGGATTGAGTGAATTTATTTTATCAAGGGTTTGTTTGACGTTTTCAGGTTCTGTTAAAAATCCGTTTTCTTCGTCGATTATAATCCCGTCTATGCCCTCATTTTTTGTACATACTGTAATGCATCCTTGCGACATGGCTTCTAGGTAAACCATACCAAAGGTTTCGCCGATACTAGGCAAGATAAAAACGTCATTCTTTCGCATTTCCTCTAATATTTCATCAGGTTTCAGATACCCTGTGAAAGTTACGTTCTTATCAAGTTTTTCAAGGTTTTTGCGAAGTTTCCCATCACCAATAACAGTCAGCTTATAATTTCCCTTGCAAGCTTTGATTACTTTGTCAATATTTTTGCGTTTTTTGAAATTTGCGCAGGTCAAAACTTTGATTTTGTCGTGGTTTTCACGTGTTATCGGATGCGGTGCGCAAATTCCCGACGGTGCAGTAAAAGTTTTTCCTTTAAATTCGGGGAACAGTTTTAATAACTTCTTTTGTATTACATAAGAACGGCAGGCAATGGCTTTTGCATTATCCAGCGCAGTTTTTAAACGTTTTCGAAAATGAAATTTATATATAGGATTTGTCAAAACTTCCAAATCAGAATTATGTATTCCTGCAGCAAACGGAAGCCCTAATTTATCTGCATATAAAATTCCCGACGGCATGTGTGCAATTACAAGGTCGTATTCTTTTTTGAGAGGTGGAATTTTCCAAAACGGCGTCCAAAAATTAAGGTTTAAAACATTTCCATATTTGCCTGATTTGTAAAAAGGTTTTGCGCGCAAAAAAGAGTTTAAAATAAAATTTGGTTTTATAACATCAACCTCATGACCTGCGTTTTGCCATTCTTTGACAAAGTTGAGCAGAGTTTTTGGTGTTATTTTTTCATCATCCTTTATCGGATATAAATCTGTTATAAAAAGAATTTGCATAAAAGCATTATAAATCAGCCGACTTGTCTTGTAAATCATTTTAAGGTATTATGGAATTATGGACTATAAAGACTATCTTAATCAGGGAATACAGGAAACGAACGAGGGAAAGTTTGATGAGGCTTTGCATTCACTTAGCCGTGCTGTCGGATTAAAGCCTGATGATGCGCTTTCTTACTTTTCGCTTGCGATTGTTTATCATAATATGAACGAACTTATTTCAGCTTTTGATAATTATTCAAAGGCGATTGAGTATAAACCTGATATGGTTGATGCTTATTTTAACCGTGCACAGACGATTTTGCAGAGTGAAAACAAGAGTGACATAAGGCTTAATATGGCGTTAAGCGATTTGCAAAAAGCGGTTGAATTAGACCCGAAATTTATAGATGCACTTTATTATTCTGCTGTTATTCAGAAAAAACTCGGCGATTACAATGGTGCACTGGAAAACCTTGATAAAGTTCTTGCAATCGACCCGAACGCTGTATATTCAAGAGCTTTGAAAAAACTGATTTTACAGAAGTATATTAAATAATTGTTTTAGTTTAATTATCTTCTCATACGACTTTTCGATATTTTCCTGAAGCTCTTTGTCTTTCAGGGCTTTTTGATAAATTTTTTCGATTATTTCGATTGTTTCAGGAGTTGAGTTTCTGTAGATAAACATGTTCAATCCTGCGCGGATACCTCTTTCACAGGCATTAACCATTGAGTTGATCTTACAAGTTTTTTCAATATTGTTCGGCATGGCTACGTGCGTAGCACCCTTCATGACCATATCATCTGATATTGCAACCCCGTCAAACCCGAGTCCCCGCAGGTAATCAATCGCGTTTTTGCTCAAACTTGTCGGGATTACATCTTTTTCAAAGCATGTGCAGTGAAGATGTGCCACCATAACCATTTCGATTGTTTTTGCACACGACCTGAACGGTTCAATATGCTCTTGCATTTCTTCAAGTGATAAATCAATTTTCGGCAGAGTTAAATGGCTGTCTGCGTTTGCATCGCCGTGCCCGGGGAAATGTTTTACGCATGGAATAATCCCGTTTTCGCGATAGGTTTGTGAAACGATTTTTTCGCACTTAATAACCTCTTTTGCGTTATCGGAAAACGCGCGTTCGCCGATTATTGGGTTATTCGGATTTGTGTTTACATCAATACAGGGGGCAAAATTCAGGTTTATGCCGTAAATTTTGAGTTCCTGCGCAATTTCTTTAGTCTGTTCTTTCAAAACCCCTTTTTCGCAGGCGTATTTTGCGGACAAATATTTTTTCCCTTGGTGGATATTTTCGGTGCGTTCAACCCTTCCGCCTTCTTGATCAATTGACAAAAACGGCGGAATAAGCGCCTTTGCCTTAATCTCCTCAATCAGATTACGAAACTGTTCAACGGATTGAATATCTTTTGTAAAAAAGATTATTCCGCCCAAACCCTCTTTAAGAGCTTGTTCATATCCGCCGCCGTCACAGCCTAAAATAAACATCTGGTATAATTTTTGTTTCATAAAATTTGTCCTGCAAGCGGTAATAATTCGCTCAATTTACCGTTTTCGCAAACCTTTTCAATTTCTTTGTTAATTATTTCTAAATCAGCAGGAGTTTTTAAGTCAGACGGAATATTGATATCATTTGTGGTTTGAGTTTTTACAAATCCCTCATTTGCTTTTAAAAATTCTCTATAGCTTGAGAGAATATTTTTAGATGTATCATCTAATACAAATTCTTGTCCTGCGTAATATTTCGCATCTTTTTTAAGTTGTTCTGTGTATTCAATAATAAAATCAACTTCCGAAAGACTTTCTTTTTCGTCAAATTCACCGCCAAAACAAAGATTATTCAAAATTTTTGCATCATCAAACTGTTTTATATAAACCGCCCACAACATACAGCCGAGATAAAATCCGATGTAAGTTTTCAATAATGATTGAATTTTCGGGTAAAACATTTTGAAATGCTGTTTTTTCTGGTTAAAATTTCTGAACTGTCCTAGTGTATTGTAAACGTATTCAATATTCGGAACAAATGCTGACATGTGCTGAATAAACCCTGGGTCAAATTTTACTTCCATTTTTTAATCCTTTCTTACCTTCAATAAAAGCTTTTACAACAGCGTTTGAAAATGCTCTTTTAGAACTCCAGTATGAAGTGTGAGCAGACATAAACGAACGTTTTGACCAAACGCTTGAATTATCATATACAAAACCTTTCGGCTCATTAAATTTCAAATTCATAACATTTTCCATTTCGTCTAAGGTTAAATTTCTGCTTGTCGGAAATCCAAGAGGGTCTTCGCGATAGTTAACCGTAATAAAGAACAAACCCTGTTCTATAATATATTTCATCATTAATTTATTGTAATAGTTCAGTTCATAATCAGGGTCGGCTAAATCTGAATAAAACAATACAAGCGGGCTTGCGTAGTTTACAACTCCCTCAAGAGTGTCAGCGGGTGCGCAGGCTGTTTTTGAAACTTCTTGTATTTTTAAATAATTTTCTTTTAATTTATCATCGTTGTTATTGAATATAAGATGACCGCTTTGCGATACAAAACCTATCCCCGACTTTGAAAGTGCTGAGATGCAGGTGTTTTCAATCGGATGTGTTTTAACAAATTTTCTTGTATTTTCGCTGACATTAATCGTGTTGAAAAGTTCTTCCGCATTGATATACCGCATTTTATTGAACATATATTCATAAGTAATAAAAGTTCCCGCAGAATAGCCGTAAAGAATTACCTTGTTTCCCTTTTCGTTTTCTTCGATAACTTTTTTATTCAGCTCATCCAAAATCGGAAGCATATTGTGCTGTTTTTGCACCCAAATTGCATCGTGCATACAGGAAGCAATTACAGAACGCACCTTGTATGCAAGTGTAGGGCACAGAGCTTTTGTCAAATCAAGCTGATTTTTTACAAAATCCAAATCTTTCTTACTTTTGTCGCCCCAAAAGAAAATAACAGGTTCTTCGTTAATTTTATATTCGGGATTGTTTGCAAAAAATGCGCTGATATCAGGATTTTTTTCAAATTTTTGTTTGAGTGTCGGATGAAGTTTTTTTATACCCTTTTCAAACCAGTTTCTTGTTTTGTCGTCGTTGTTATTTGAGCCGTTAATATATAAAAAGCTGACGCCTGCAAAGCAAATATTTTGCAATAAAATAAGTCCTAGAATTAACCCTAAAATCTTTTTCATAAATATATTTTAGCATAAAAAAAGGGCTTTTGCCCTTTTTTTATTAGTCATTTGAAGTTAACTTGTAAACAAAGCCTGCAAGTGTACCGCCAATGAGGTTTGCCAATGCTGTTGCACACACTGTTTTGCATAACGCAGTTCCCATAGTCATTAAACCTAATGCTACAGCGGGATTGAATGCACCAAAACAAGTTCCTGCTGTTGCAAAAGCGCCCGCAGTTACTGTTGCACCGATTGCAAGCCCGTAGAATGAATTTCCCTCATTATCGCGTGAAGTTGCAGTATGCAGTACAACATAGCAAAGCGCAAATGTGAATAAGATTTCGCATATTACGAGTGCTGTTGTGTTGAATTGAGTTTGTGTGTCAGCAGGCTGAACTACAACAAGATATGTAACCAAAAGACCTGCCAACGCACCGCCTAAAAGCTGTGCAAACCAGTAAGGTACAATATCGCGCCATGGCAGTGCACCACGTATTGCGCATGCTAATGATACTGCAGGGTTGTAATGACCGCCTGAAATGTGGCCGCCTGCATAAACCATAACCATTAAAATAAAACCGATTGCGATTGCGGGAATTACACCGCTTCCGTTTGAAAATACTGTACAGCCTACTGTCAGAATTAAAAAGAATGTACCGATAAATTCAACTAACATTTTTTTTAACATATAAAGCCTCCTTTTGGAATTATACTAACATATATGAATTTTTCTTGCAATTGCTGATTTGTGCTATAATTTTTATATGTTTTATTTTGATGAAGTTAACGGAAAAAAAGTTTTAAAAAGTACTGTACTGGTTGGAGTAAACCATTTTTTCACAACGCGTGGTTATGAATTATCAGATGTGGTTTCAGGCGGACTTGTTCATCCGACACAAACACATACATCACATATTGAAATTGCACAAATTGATAAATCGGATTATCCCGATACTGACGGAATGATTTTGGCAAATAAAGAACAAACGCTTTATTTGAATTTTGCCGATTGCACCCCTTTAATTTTTTATGATTTTGAAAAACAAATTGGTGCGGTATCTCATGCAGGCTGGCGCGGGACAGCAGGTATGATTGGGGTTAAGACTGTTGAAAAAATGAGGGATGAATTCGGGTGTAAAAATATTAAATGCGCAATAGGGCCTTCGATAGGTTTTTGCTGTTACAATGTAGGAGAAGATGTTTATTCAAAGCTTTTGGCAACGGTTAAAAATCCAGACGGACTTTTTGAGATTCGTAATGGTGATATTTTTGTTGACTTAAAAAATATTAATAAACGTCAGCTTGAAGAAGCGGGTTTAACAGAAATTGATGTCTGTCCTTATTGCACAGTTTGCAATAACGATTTATTTTACTCATACAGAAAAGAAAACGGCACAAAACTTCGTCATCATGCGGTTATAAAATTATAAAGCAGTTCGTGCCCGTATTGTGTCAGAATTGCCTCGGGGTGGAATTGAATCCCGTAGACAGGCAGTGTTTCGTGTTCGATTGCCATAATTGCGCCCTCTGAGGTTTTGGCAGTAACTTTCAGTGGAACATCTTTAACCTCAAGCGAATGGTATCGCGCTGCTTCAAATCCTTGCGGTAAGCCTTTAAAGAGTTTACTCTCTTCATCAAAAAAGATTTCTGAGGTTTTGCCATGGGTCGGATTTGCGCTTTTTACAATTTTTCCGCCGAAAAATTGCGCGATACATTGATGTCCAAGACAAATTCCTAAAATTTTTTTAGTTTTGTAGAATTCTTGTATAACATCCATTGAAATGCCTGCTGTATCAGGGTTGCCTGCACCAGGAGAAATTATTATACTGTTAAATTTTATTTGTTTTAATTCATCAATTGTAATTTTGTCATTTTCAAATATTTTAGGTTCAATCCCAAGCTCTTGCAGGTACTGAACAATGTTGTATGTGAAAGAATCGTAGTTATCAATTAAAATCATAAATGCACCTCGACCATTCCGCGCACCGAGTTTACGCAAAAAATCTTTTCAGCGTTTAACAAGTCTGATTTATAGAGAATTTTTTCGGTTACGTTTTTCATATTTTTTTTGTATATTCCGTCCAAAAGTCCGCAGGATACGGGCGGGGTATAGAGTTTTCCTTCGATTTGCAGTATTATATTGTTTCTTGCACCCTCTGTAAGTTCGCCTTTTTCGTTGAAGAAAATCTCATCATAGTATTTGTCAAAGTTTTGATAACTGTCATAAAACCATGGGCGGTAAGTGGTTTTGTGGTACATAAATTCATTTTGACTGTTTATTGTGATTGGCGAAATCCTTATTTTATTTGTTTTTGAAGGGGTAAGCGGTTTATATTCATATTCAAATTTATCTCTGAACAGTATACGTAAAATCCCGTCTTTTTCTGGTTTTATGTCGGGTTTTTCAAATTTGAGCCCGAAATGTTCCGCACTTTTTTTCATTCTTTCAAGGTGTTCTTGTTCAAATAAAAGTTTTCCGTTTTCGACCTTAATTGTTTCGACAAGTTGAAAGTTTTCGTTTAAAAATTTGGTTTTTGTGAGGGTTTCTTCCCATTCGTCCTGAATATCCGAATCCCAGACGATTGCTCCGCCGACGCGGTATTTGAAGTTATCGGATTGTTTTTGCAAAATTCTTATCGGAACGCTGAAAGTTGTTTCGTCAGGCGAAATCACACCTATTGCACCGCAGTAAATTCCGCGCGAACCTTTTTCAACTTTATCAATTATTCGCATTGTGCTTACTTTTGGCGCTCCTGTGATTGAACCGCAGGGGAAAATCGCTTTGAAAATATCATAAAGTTTTACATCATCTTTCAAGTCTGCTTCAATTTGTGATGTCATCTGGTGAAGTGTTTTGTGGGTTTCTATTTCAAAAAGTTTGGAAACTTTTACCGAACCTGTTTTTGCAATTCTGCCTAAATCATTTCTTAATAAATCTACTATCATAACGTTTTCGGCACGGTTTTTCTCATCATTTTGCAGAAATTTAATATCCTCTTGAATATTTTTGGTTCGTTTAACCGTTCCTTTCATTGGTTTAGTCACAATGTGCTTGTTTTTTAAAGTGAAAAACAGTTCGGGCGAAAACGATAATACTGTGTCATATTCATTTTTTAGGAAAAAATTATAAGGTGTTTTTTGTTTTTGCAATAGGTATTCAAAAAGTTCAAAATCATCTCCGTCATAATCAATTTCAAAGTCGTATGTGTAATTAACTTCATAAGTATTTCCGTTTGCGATTTCAGCTTTAATTTGTCTGATTGCATCTATATACTCTGTAAAACTTACAAGTGGTTTTGTAACAATTTTCGGCGAAAATGGCAAATTTTTACATTTGTGCTCTTTATAATCCTTGAAAACTTCAAAGTACAACAGCGGGAACTCCGATTTTTCACAATTGAAAGCCTCATAGCGCAGATACCCAGCAAGGAAAAATTTATTTTTCAACTGCTCAATCTGCTCAAAAGCTTCAAAAAGTTCAAACTTATTAAAAGCCTTAATTACCTTAACAGGGTTTGTAAAAAGTTTTTCGCCAAATACTATCATACAACTAATAATAACATAGGAAAGAAAAATGAAAAAATTTGCGGTTTTATTAATTTTATTATCAATGTTTGTAATGCCTGTATCTGCTAAAACTTGCAGAAACGGCAGAATGACAATTTATCATAACAGCGAATTCGGCTACTATCCCAACAACCATGTCTACACTGACGGAAAGCGCAATCCTGAAAAGAAAGTTAAACCTGTTTATACATATAAACCAATATCTTCAAAACCTGCTGTTTCACAAAGACCTATGACAGGAGTTGTTCGTTAAGTTTATCTTAATATGGCTTAGCAGGCAATTTTTTTGTGTATTTTGTTTTTAATATACTATAGGGGAAAAAATGAAAAAACTTTTAATTTTAACATTTATGCTTATTGCAGGAATATTTGTACCTGCTTATGCTGATACAATGAATTACATAATAAAACAGAACGGTTCTGAAATGGTGATTATTCCGCAGGGTTCTATGTGCCCGCAGCCTGTAATGCAGAAATCAATTTATAAAATTGAAGTTCATCCGACAAAAATGCCTTTCTATGCGGGTAAAAAATTACCGCGTGGAAAGAACAAAATTTGTTTTGCCTAAAGCCCCATATACATATTTTGCATGCCGTTTTGAATTCCCTGTTGCAGCATCATATTTGAGCTGTCGTAGTTTTGCGGGAATTGACCATAAGTCATAGGAGTTTTTCCGTTGTTTGCGGGTGTAATATTTCCCATATCATGCACTGATTTCTTTTTCATAAGCTCTGTTCTCGGGTCGTTTTGAGAATTTAAACGCGGATACATCGGGCGCACTGTTGATTTATTGTAGTAGCCTGAGAAAGTATTCTGCGGTGTCATATTAATATCTTCAGCCATTGCGGGAAGGCTTAATAATGCAAGTAAAAGAACAAGTTTTCTCATAATTTCTCCTTTTTTTTACGACTTAAGCAGATATTGGTAATATTTAACCAATTATCGCCAGAGGCTAAAGCCTCCTTTTTTTACTATAATAGCAGAAAACAACTTTTTCTGCTATAATGTTTTTATGGATTTAGGTTTGGAAATTAAAGGTTCAAAATTAATTATTAAATGGGCTGATGTAAAGGCGGACTTTTACAGAGTTTTTTTGAAAATTGACGGGAATTTTTGCGAATGCGCAAGAGTTTCAGGCGAAACTCAAATAAGACTTTCGCTTGTGCCATACGGTGATGGCGAGTGTTTTGTTGCTGCCGTAAAAGACGGATTGATTATCGACAAATCTTCAATACGTCAGTTTACTTTCGATACTATTGATGTTGTAAGCCGTTTTGAGGGTGAAAATGAACTTAAACTTTTCTACAGCAAATACGACGGTGCACAAGGTTACAGATTGTATAAAAGCGAAGCAGAGCAAGGGTTTGGCGGATGTAAAAACTCTGATGCCGAATTTGTTTCCATAGAAAAATCAGATGATACAGAATATAAGATTAAACCATTTGTAAAAAGTGATGAGGGCAGGACTTTTCTTGCATCATCTAATGCCTTTAAACCTGCTGATAATAGGTTTAAATCGGTCACTGTTTACAAATCTTTCAATTATAACCTGTTTTTATCATGGAATTACAGCGGATATGCAGACGGGTTTGAGGTTTACAGCGAAAATTCCAAAACGCCGATTTTTGAAACTTATGACGGATTAAGACATTATCTTGAACTTTTTGATTACAAAGGTACGACAAAATTTGTTGTTAAAGCGTTTGTAAACACTCCAAACGGCAGATTGACCGTCGCGCAGTCAAAACCCGCGGGATTAAGCATTAGAAAATACGAAAAACCGCAAGTGTCGCTTATTATTCCTGCGTATAACGCAAAAGATTATATTGCGCGAAGTATCGATAGTGCGCTTGCTTCAGACTTTGCAAACCTTGAAATCGTTATAGTAAACGACGGAAGCACCGATGATACTCAAAAAATTATTGATTGGTATGATAAAAATTACGAAAATGTCGTATCAATTCAAAAAGAAAACGGCGGTGTTGCAGATACCAGAAACGTCGGTATAGAGGCTTCAAAAGGCGATTATATCGCATTTATGGACAACGACGATTTAATCCGCCCCAATATGATAAGTTGTCTATATAAAACGGTTGTAAAAAATGATTGTGATGTGGCGATTGCACCGCTTTACAGAATTACAGATAAAGGATACAGCGTGCACTGCGATTTGCCCTTTATGGAAGATGTCCCGCACGATATCGACAAATATTTGGAGATTATGTATACTCCGGGTTATTACAACTGTGCGATTTGGAACAAACTTTACAGAGCGTCAATGGTTAAAGCGCATCCGTTGGGAAAACTTAAATATGAGGATGTTTCATGGACACCTTGTATTTTGTCTTACGCTGAAAAATTCTGTTTCTTTAAAACTCCGTTTTATGAGTGGGATAGAAAAACACGTCCCGAAACTTTCGGAGATGTATTGGCGCGTCAGACTGAGAGTGAACTTTTTGAACACAGAAAACAGGCAATGTTATTCTTTGTACAAAACGGCAACCCGCAAAAACGCGAATATATGAAAAGAATTGCAAAACGCAGGTTAGAACGTTATGCGAAAAATTCCGATAACCCTGCATATAGAGATTTAATGGAGAAGATTGATGTCGGAAAATACTAATATAAGTAATTATATGTTTTATATGGCTTATTTAAACAGAAAACTCGGAGGTTTTTTTGAAAAACAAGCACCGTATATAAAATGCAAAAAAGGATGTGCAAAATGCTGTCAAAACGGCGAATATCCGTTTTCGAAGATAGAATTTGATTATTTAATGGTCGGATTTTTGCAGCTTCCCATTGAAATGCAGGAAAAAATTACGGCTAAGGTTAAAAAGATTAAGGAGGCAAAATCTGAAACTTACGAATGTCCGTTCCTTTTTAACAATGCTTGTTCTGTGTATGAGTTTCGCGGAATTATTTGCAGAAGCTTCGGGCTTATGTCGATAAATAATGACGGCGGGTTATCAAAAATTCCTTTCTGTGCGTTTGAGGGTTTGAATTATTCAAACGTTATCGACCCTGAAACTAAAATTGTTTCGCAGGAAAAATTTGACAAACTTGGTGTAAAAGAAGAACCGCTTGCGTATAATGTCAGTTATTCGTTCTTGACAAGTCTTGAAATCGAAAAAAATTTTGAAATAGAATTTGGTGAGAAAAAACCGCTTATTAATTGGTTTGAATGTCCGCAATAATTTTTTCTCTCAAACCTTCATAGTGGTCTAAAACCCTGTTTAAATCAACATAAAACAAGTTTTCGCCTCTGTCATTAATTTGAGTCAGGCATGGGCCTTGTTTAATCTGCTTGATTTCTTTCGGGTCATTTTTAGCGTTTTTAATAAGTTTAATTTTTGTACCGTTCATAACTGCCATAAGCCAGAACCAAATATCATCATTTGTCGGTGCAAGAGCGGTAAATAATTCTTCGTTTGTAATATCTTTATAAAGCGTATTTGGCGGGTAAAGACAGCCTGCACCTCCTGCAAGTTTATTTGCAAAAGACGGTTTTTTATAAAACTTTTTGAGTTTTGCTTTGAATTCATTATTTTTCTTCAAAAGCATTTTTGTTGTTCTGTGGCAGTGAATGTATTGAGGATTATCCAGATACGAATTCCACAAATCTTTTATCATATTTTTATCAAATATACGGTCATCATCCACCGTTACTATAACCGCATCAGGATATTGTTTTAATGTCGGTATAAGTTTTTTGTATGATTTGATGTTGCCTTTATTCCAACTGATAATAAACCCTTTTTCTCTTAGTTTTAAAAGGTTTTCGGGCAAATCACCTTCTTTATTAGGGAATTCATCTTCAGATAATTGCAGAATAATTTTGTCAGGCTTCATTGTCTGGCACAACAATGATTCGATTGCCAGATGTACTGTTGGAATTCTGTAGGGAAAAGATGTCATAGAAACAATAAGCTGCTGCCTCGGTAATTCCAGCATATCACCCCAAACCCTGTTATAGCTTGACGGGATAAATTTATCTACACCGCTGCATGATGTGAATGTCATTTCTCCAAAGTAAATTTTTCCGTCAACATTATAAAAATCTACTCTTACCAGACTGAAATCTTTTGCGAGAATTTCTGCAAGTTCAAACATTTTATCAAGGTTTTCAGGCGGCGGCACCTGTTCTTTAGAGTTTGGATAACTCAACAAGAACGGCTGTAATTCCCATTTTTTATTATAAATATTTTCTGTTCTTTTTGTAAATCTTCCCTGATCAATCCAAATATATTTAGGTTTGCCGTTGAAACACATTATTTTGTAGTCATTTAATTCTTTATTGCTGTCCTCAATATAGGCTTCTGCAACAATTTTGGGCGGAATATCTTTATAGTGAAGTTCAAGTCCGCCGTTTTGTGCGTAATTTCTTTTCATCCATTTGTTGAATTTTTTACGCGCATCTTCTTTATCCATTTTGGATTTGTCTTTAACAATGTAGTTATAAGCACAGCCGTGGTTGCCTTTTAAAACAAACCTTTCGGGAAGTTTATCAAAATCAATATCATCAAATTTATCCCAAACACCGAGAAGCGGGATTAAATATTCTTCCCCTATCTTTTCTTTAACCCAATCTCTTACCAGATATTTATCTGCAAGTCTGGTTTTCAAAGGTGTGCTGTCATAAAGTTTCAGCCACTGAATTTTTTCGTTAAAAGTCTTAGGATTATCTAAATGCAAAACTTCGCCTGTTTTCTTCCAGTACCAGACTTTCAAATAAAGTTTCAATTTATCTAATGGTGTATCAAGCGGAAATCTGACTTTAATTCCCAATAATGTTGCAATTAATCCCAAATAAAAATTCATGTCTCTAACCCTCTCTAAGTAAGGTTATCATCATTATAATGCGTATGCAACCGTTTATTAAGATTATTGTATTATAAATAGCACTTGGCTTCTTCACCTGTTACACCTGCATAAAGTTCTACATATTCTTTAGCAGGGCTTGATTCTATTTTAGTTAAAAGTACTTCTTCAATCTGGAAGAAGCCGACTTCACCTGTCATTTCAATATCAATTCTGATAGGGCGGCGGTCGCCATGGTGAATTCCGATACGGGTTATGGCGTTTGCAGAATATTTGTGGATATCTCCGACACGCGGTGTTGTGTTGATTGCCATAGGAATACGTGCTCTGCCTTTTGTCATATCACAGCCGTCAGCAATAAGGATTATACCAGCCTCTACAGAGTGAATTTTTCTTGATGACATGTGACCAATTATAGCTTCTATTGCAAGAGATTTGATTATTGTACGTCTGTGAAGATTATCAGGCAATATATGAAGTAAAGTTCTTTCAATAATTGGTTTTGCAAGGGTTACAGACATTTCTTCATGACCTTGTCTGCCTATCATCATACCTAAATCGTGCATAAGACCTGCAATGATTACAGCGCACATACTGTCTTCAAATGTGCCGATTTCTTCTTTTTCAAGCGAAGTTTTTATACCCGAATCCTGTAAAAGATTAAGCATTTTTATAGCATTGGCGCAAACCTGGCGCATGTGAACAGGACCATGGTCATTGTAACCAAGTCTTTTTATGGAAACGTTATTAGCGTAATCCTGCATTTCCTGTAATTCTTCATCATTGAATAGGTAATTTACCAATTCAAGACAAAGCGGACTGTTTGCAAGCCTTTTTGTAATCTTTGATTCTATCGAAAGTTCTTTAACCGATTTCATAATTTTAAACCTCTTAATAATATTATTGCCCGATAAATTGATTTTGTAAACCATTTATGATTGAATAATTATATGTTTATACTTGAAAACCCCTATGTATCAAAATTAATGCTTGAAACAATGGAGAAAAACCGATTTGAGGTTTTGGATAATTCCGTTGCAAGAAAATTCGATTATAATTTAAACCTTGTAAAAGGAAGCTGTGATAAAATTTATTCAAACTCCGAAAATTCAATTGATTGGGTTTTAAAGAATTTTCCGAATTCTGATATTACTAGACTTATTAATATCTGTAAAAATAAATATGAGTTCAGAAAGGCTTTAAAAGATGTTTTTCCAAAATTCTTTTTTGATGAAATTACCGATTTAGAAAACGCAGATATTTCAAATTTTCCCGAAGAATTTATAATTAAACCCTCTGTAGGTTTTTTAAGTATGGGCGTTCATAAGGTTTCGTCACACTCTCAATGGAATAATGTTGTTGAACAATTGAAATCGGAAGTCCGCGAGTTTGCAAGTAATTTTCCTGAGGCTGTTTTAAGTTCCTCAAGTTTTATTGTTGAAGAAATTCTTAAAGGTGATGAATTTGCAGTTGATGCTTATTATGATAAGGATGGCAAACCTGTTATTCTAAACATTTTTCAACATCCTTTTGTGAGCGAAGATGATGTGAGTGACAGAGCATATATTACTTCAAAAGAAATTATTGAAGCTAACCATGATGAGTTTCAAAAAGTTCTTGAAAATATTGGAAAAGCCCTTAATATGCGGAATTTCCCGATACATATAGAACTTATTAAAGGCAAAGAAATTGTGCCTGTAGAGATTAATCCAATGAGATTTGCAGGCTGGTGTACAACTGATGCTGCATATTTTGCTTACGGAATTAATATCTATGAATATTTTGAAAATAACTTAAAACCTGATTGGAGCAAAATTGAAGGCGGTAAAATTTATTATTTTGCAATGGCTGAAACTCCTCAAAATATTGATAAAAGCAAAATTGTTTTTGATTATGATGCTTTAGAAAAGAGTTTTTCAAAAATTTTGGATTTTAGAAAAATAAACTACCTTGAAAAACCTCTGTTTGCAGTGATTTTTGGTGAAGCTCAGGATATGAATGAAATCAATAGAATTTTGCAATTGGACATGAAAGATTTTATCAGCACTCGTTTGTGTGAACAAGAGCCATCTCAAGTACTGTTTTAATGTGCTCATCATCCAGAGAATAATAAACATTTTTTCCTGCCTTGCGGGATTTAACCAGTTTTGCACACTTCAAAGTCTTAAGCTGATGCGAAACAGCAGACTTTGTCATATTCAAAACAACCGCAAGGTCGCAAACACACATTTCTCCGCCGTCCAATGCCCATAAAAGCCTTAACCTTGTGCAGTCGCCCATAACTTTAAAAAAATCGGCGGTATTGTCAAACACATTTTTAGAATGCATTTTATTTTTAGTTTTTTCAACCAGTTCGATATTCAAAGCTTCGCAGTCTGTTTGTTTTGTTGCCATAGATATATTATACTAACAATTGAATAAATATTCAACTATTGTAAAGATTTGTGTTTTTAAGCTTGAAGTTGACCAGGTAATCAACTATAATATAATTGAATAGATATTCAACTATAAGGAGTTTTTATGTGCGAACATCACCACCACAATCATTTTCAGATTTTTGACGAGAAATTTCTAATGGGCATTGCAATAATTGGTGCAATATGTCTTGGGGAGTATTTTGAGGCATTGGCGGTATTTCTTTTGTATAATCTTGGTGAATTTTTACAGCATAAGGCAGTTGAAAAATCCGAAAAATCTATAACAGAACTTATGGACTTGCGTCCCGACAGTGCGAATGTTCTTGTTGGCAGTGAAATTATTACCAAATCTCCCGAAGATGTACACATTGGCGATATTCTAATTGTAAAAACAGGTGAAAAGATTGCTCTGGATGGGGTTGTGAGTGATGGTTCAGCATTCGTTAATACTTCTGCTTTGACAGGCGAAGCTGTGCCAAAAGAGTTTAGTAGTAATGATGAAGTTTTAAGCGGATGTGTTGTGACAAACGGAGTTTTGAAAATAAAAGTTACAAAATCATTTGAGAATTCTACAGTTTCGGAAATTTTAGAACTTGTTGAACATGCAGGGGCTAAAAAATCTAAGACCGAAAATTTTATAACAAAATTTGCAAGAATTTATACACCAATAGTTGTTTTATTGGCACTACTTATTGCATTTATCCCGCCTTTATTTTTGGATGACAGTTTTGCCGAATGGATTAACAGAGCATTGACGCTTCTTGTAATATCCTGTCCGTGCGCGCTTGTAATTTCAGTGCCTCTGGGATTTTTTGCTGGTCTTGGAGGAGCATCACGAAACGGTATTTTAATTAAAGGAAGCAGGTATATTGAGGCTTTGGCAAAAGCTGAAATTGTTGTTTTTGATAAAACAGGAACGCTTACAAATGGGAATTTTGTGGTTGAGGAAGTTGTTTCAATAAATGGAGAAGATATTTTAAAACTTGTTGCAAGTGTTGAAAAATATTCAAATCATCCGATAGCAAAATCGATTACAAAGTGCTATAATGGTGAATTATTTGATGTTTCTAATGTTTCAGAAATTGCAGGGAGAGGTTTAAAAGCAGAAATTAATGGTGAACCGATTTTTGTCGGAAGTTTGGGCAAAAATTCTGTATCTGTCATAAAAAATGATGATATAATCGGCTATATTGTATTGAGCGATGAACTTAAAAGTAATGCAAGAAAAACGATTTCAGAGCTTAAAAATACGGTTATATTGTCAGGAGATACAGATGAAAATGTACAAAAGATTGCAAAAGTTCTCGGGGTTACACAGGCGTTTTCGAAACTTCTTCCTCAGGATAAATTACACAATTTGGAAGAATTAATGGAAAAAGTTTCAGGCACAGTTTTGTTTGTGGGTGATGGTATTAATGATGCACCTGTTTTAAGACGTGCTGATGTTGGAATTGCAATGGGCGGATTAGGTTCTGACAGTGCACTTGAGGCTTCTGATGCGGTGATTATGAATGACGATCCTTACAAAGTTGTTACTGCAATCGAAATTTCAAAAAAAACATTGAAAATAGTAAAACACAATATTATTTTTGCATTATCAGTAAAAGTTTTATTTCTTGTACTCGGTTCATTTGGATTTATGACAATGTGGGGTGCAATTTTTGCTGATGTAGGTGTTACCTTGCTTGCAGTCCTAAATTCACTTAGAGCAATGAAAAGTTAAAAAATCTGGAGGGGGTGTCTTGGTCGCTCGTGTGTAACGGCAATTACGCGATTTGTGGCGGGTTTTTCAACCCTTACAAATCGGCTTCAGCCTAAGCTCGCTCCCGCTCGAACCCTGGACAAGACTTCGTCTTGTAGTGGTTCTCGACATCTCAACTTAAGCAACAAAAAAGGGCTATCTAAAGTAGTCCTTTTTTATTACTGGTGCGAACCGTCTGACAAGCAACAGGCTCGGCTGAAAATTCCCTGCTAAATCAAAAAACAGGGAAAATCGATAGATTTTTGCAAGTTTTTTGATTTTAAAACACTCTCTGTGAAAGACTTTAAACCTATATTCCCTGTTGTTTTAATAGCAGGGAATTTAATTGTTAAAAAAATACCAAATTGGCTAATAGACTTTTTATTTTTTTTATGTTTTCCTTCTCTTGAAGGAAGTACATTTATGGAAAAAGATTTATCATTAGCAGAATATTACAACATACCATTAGAAAAATTTGCAGAGTTAGGAGTATTAAATCCAAACTTAGTACAAAATACAAATATGTTTATTGATCCGGTTTTATTAAAAGATTCTCAGTATGAAATTTTTAGTAAGACTGCACACAAAAAATATAGAGAATATTTTGAAAAATTATATGAAAATGTCAAGACTTATATTAATCTTCCTCAGAAAGTAAAGAAAAATTCTACAAATACTTTAATAAGGAAGTTAAAAGCAAAAGGGATTCCTGGTTTATGTTTAGGATATTCAAGTTCTGGAAATAAAGATAATGGAATCGGTAATAAAAATGCCAGTAAAATTTTAGATAGGGCTGAAGAACTTTTTTCGTTAGATATTGATGAAAATCCTGGAATATTCTCAGTAGTATATATGTTGACCGAAAAAATCGGTCCTGATTATATAAGTGATATGACTGCTCAGATAATTCTTGATGAAATTAAAGAATTCACACAAGAAATTGCCCCTAAACTTGGATTACCAATTCAAAATTTTAGTAAATATAAATTACCTAAACATCCTTATATGGAAGAACCAGTACTATTATTACCTGAAGATATCTTAAATTTGTTACCCATAGATGTTGACATGAAAGATGTTTATATGGGTTATCGTCCAAATGAAGAAATACGTGATAAAGTAAATGAGTACATTTCTGATATTTTTAAAGATTATCATAAGAAAAAAAGAAAAGATGTTCAAAATAATTTAACTAAATTTTTCAAAGAAAATACAAATGTGTTAAATGATTTTGTAACTTACGCCATGAAACGTAATTCTTCACATTATGATTTTAACAATGATAAATATGGGTTTTACTTTCCTCAAAAATTTAGAAAAATGTTTGATTTAGGTGAAATAGCGAGTGTATCACCATTAGAAATTGTTCATGAAACAATTATGCGATTTAAAGAAAAAATTGATAATAATAACGATATTAAGCGTAATTTGTTGTGGGTAAATGGCAAACCTAAAGTAGAAAAAGCCTGGCAACAAGCATTCCATCTTACAATATTTCAAAAATTAGAAGATGCAGATTTCGATGTTGTACCAGAATATCAAACAGGTAGTGGTCCCGTAGATTTTAATCTTACTAAAGGCTCAAAATGTAGGGTCTTTATTGAAATAAAATTATCTAAAAATGATCCATTAAAAGGTTTAGAGTTACAACTTGAAAAATACAAAAAATGTATTCAAAACAAAAAAGCATATTTTATATGTTTTAATTTAGAAGAAGATAATCAAAAGTATCAAAAATTAGAAGTTGATTTAAAAAATAAAGCAAAAGAACTTAATTTAGATACTGAGATTATAGTTATTGATGGAAGAATTAATCCTTCTGCAAGCAATTTGAGACTAAATTTTGATAAATAAAACTAATTTTAGTTCAAAAACAATTTATAGTATAATAATTTTATGGAAATTGAGAAAGATAATAAATTAAGGTTACAATTTGATATACATACTATTGAACATCTTGGAGTTCAAATGTATAAAACTTTGCCTCCAGTTTTATCCGAGTTAATTTCAAATTCTTATGATGCAGATGCATCTTGCGTAACAATAGTTTTTGAAGATTCTTTGGAACATAAAACTATCATGGTAACAGATGATGGATGTGGAATGACTTTCGATGAATTAAATGATTCTTTCTTAAAAATTGGTAGAAATAGAAGAAAACATGCAAATGACATTACTCCAAATGGAAGAAAAGTAACTGGTCGTAAAGGTTTAGGAAAACTCGCAATATTTGGTGTTGCAAATGAGATAGAAGTTCAAACTGTTAAAAATAATTTAAAAAATGTTTTTGTGATGAATTTAAGAGATATTTTAAATACAGATAAAGAATATCTTCCTCAAATTTTAACTTATAATCAAAATGTAGATGCTTTAAATGGTACAACTATTATTTTACGAGATATACAAAGAAAAAGTGCTTTTGATATAGAAAATTTAAAAGAGTCAATATCAAAAAGATTTAATTTTGCAGACCAAAATTTTTATATTGAATTACAAAAATCTGGAATAGAATCTCAAAAAATTACATCAGATACAAAATGGGAATATATAGAGCCACAATTTCAATGGGAATTTCCACAAAATGATATAAGCGAAGATAATTATGCTATTAATAAAGGAATTACTGGTAAGATAATTTCTACAGAGAAACCATTAGGAGAGCATCAAAATGGAATATTTTTATATGCTCGTGGTAAATTAGTAAATTCAAATGACTTCTTTGGACTAAAAACTACTACGTCTTTTGCATATAATTATTTTACTGGATTTATAAATATTGATTTTATTGATGATTATGAAAAAGATATGGTTACAACTAATAGAGATGGTTTAACATGGGAAAATGAAGAATTAGATTCATTAAGAGAATGGTTGCAATCTCAACTTTTTAATATTGCAAGAGAATGGAGACAAAAACGTGAAGAATCTAAAACAAAAGAGATAAATGAAACCACTGGAATTAATTTAAATAAATGGGTTAATACAATGCCCACAAAATTACGAACAGAAGTTAATTCTTTAGTTAACATAATCATTAAAGATGAAGATATTGATGAAACTAAAACAAAAAATTTTTTGAAGGAATTAAAAAATATAGTACCAGAATATCCTTATTTCCACTGGAGAAATTTACATCCAAAAATTCGAGAAGTTTCTGCGGAATATTATGAACGTGGGGATTATTATCATGCATTTCTTGAGGCTGCAAAGAGCTATAAAAATGCCGTAAAAGATAAATCTTTGGTGACTGTAAGTAATGACTATGATATAATGGTTCAATCTTTTGGTAAGGATAAGATTTTACGGGTTACCTCAAAATTTAAGTATAGACCAAATGGAAAAAGCTTTAGTGAAGTTACATTGAATGATATAGAAGATGCTCAAAAACTTCTATCTACAGGAGTTGTTTGTGGGGGACGAAATGTCCTTTCACATGAAGAAATACCTGATTTAAAAGATTCTGGTTTATTTACCGAAAAAAATTGTTTAGATATGTTGAGTATTCTTTCTCATTTATATGAAAGACTTGATGATTCTGAAATTAATTAAAAATTATTTTCCACCTCTAGTCTTTTTCTCAAGCTGTTTCTGAGTTTGTTTTACTGATTCCAGGAAGTGTTTTTCGACTTCGGATAACTCGTCTTTTATTGTTTCTTTGTATTTTGCATATTCAGCAAGTGCCTTATTTTCAGCTTCAAGTTTTGAGATTTTACCGGGATTGTCAAGAAGTTCGCTTCCTGTCATTTTAATAAAATCATCAAGTTTTGCAATCCAATCTTTCATTGT
Organism: uncultured bacterium; assembly: GCA_948964545.1. Taxonomy (GTDB): domain Bacteria; phylum Cyanobacteriota; class Vampirovibrionia; order Gastranaerophilales; family Gastranaerophilaceae; genus Stercorousia. The sequence goes on from CAREDV010000003.1 coordinate 80,494, forward strand.
CATTGGGATTTGTCTTATTGCTTGTAATTCTGCAAATTCAAGATATGCAGATGTAATTCGGTTCAAAATATTCAATTCTTTTTCATCCAAGTAATTCTTTGCAACCGTAACTTCATCTTTTTTCGGATGATTGCCTTTAAAAACAGTCAAGCCCATATTATCTTTTGTGCTATCAGCTCTTAAATATACGATTTCAGCGGCGGTATGTCCGTGTGCTGCAAAATGCATTTTATTTTGAACAACTTTGAAAAATAATTTGGTTTCCTCCGCGTTAGGATTGTAATCCGTACTTGTTGCGTAAATATCCAAAATTTGGCGGTAAAAAACTTTTTCTGATGAACGAATATCTCTGATACGTTCCAAAAGTTCTTTCCAGTAGCCGCCACCACCGGATTGCTTTAATAAATCATCATTTAAAGCAAAACCTTTACGCATATATTCTTTTAAAACTTGTGTTGCCCAAATTCTGAATTGCGTACCACGCAATGATTTAACACGATAACCCACAGAAATAATCACGTCCAGATTGTAATGTTTTGTTTTATAATTTTTCCCATCTGTGGCAGTTGTCAAGTAATCCTTGACAACTGAATTTTCGAAAAGTTCACCTTCTTCAAAAATATTTTTAATATGCAGACTTATATTTTGTTTTGATGTCTGAAATAATTCTGCCATTTGATTTTGCGTAAGCCAAACCGTTTCATTTTCTATTCTTACATCAATTTTTGTTTGACCATCTTGAGTCTGGTAAATAATGATTTCATTTTCCATGCCGTTATCCTTTGATTTTACGTAATTATAGCATATTTATGCAATGTAAGCAAAAACCCGATTCTATTTAAGAATCGGGTTTTTATAAGCTAAGAGAGAACTTTAACTTTCACGTGCCCTTCTATCCAACTCATTATGCAGTAATCCCCTTATAATTTCTAAATGTTCTTCAGGAATTTCATCTGTCTCAGTCGGATTATTGCGTTCGTCGATAAATTTGACGCTTTCTGGAATATTACATTTAAGTATATTCTTAGATTGCAAGAGAATTTTTCTTGACGCCCTGCCGGGTTACCTGAACGACCTTTTTTAAAACGGGTATCCTTAGGAGGTTTGCCGTAACCGACCTCATAATCTTTTCGCAGTTTTTCCTCGTTTTTAGCACGTAATGCTTTAATAGCTTCGTTCAAATCAGGTTTATTATTCTCCATCTTGAACCTCCGCAAAGTTTTTCACTAATTTAGCCGTTTTACCAGTTTCCCTTTCCCAACGATAAATTGAGACATCCACATATCTCGGACTAATTTCAATTAATCGGGCTCTGCGTTTACAACGTTCTGCAGCAAGTAATGTTGAACCAGAACCGCCAAAACAGTCCAATACGATGTCATTTTTAGATGAGGCATCAAGCAGAATCGAATGAAGTTGAGAAATATTTTTGCATGTTGGATGGAGCTTTAGGAGTTCTAAAGATGCGGGATTTGTTGCTCTAATTCCTGGATAATCCCAAACATTTGTACGATACCTGCCATATTTACCAAGCTGAATATGGTTTTGATGCTTCGCTTTTCCGTTTTTGAATATCGGAACCATTTCGTGCTGGCTCCTATACATTGAACCCATACCACCGACACCCTTATTCCAGACTGCAATATTTTTGAGTTCAGTATAATGTTTTTTACCCTGAGTAAGTAAGGTATTTAACCCTGACCAGTCCATATACAAGTAATGCAGCGAACCGTTAACCGAAAATTTAACAAGATTTTGCATAAATTTTGAAATAAATTCAGCAAATTCAGAATCTGTCATTTCGCCGGAAGCCATAGCAAATTCTTCGTGCTGAGTTTTACCGAGTCCGCAAACATGTCCTTTTATTTTGCAGTTATACGGCGGATCAGTTATGACAATTTGAGCAAGTTCGCCCTGCATAAGGAGTTCAAATGACCTGGCAAGTAAAGAATCTCCGCAAAAAATGAAATGATCCCCGAGCCTCCAAAGGTCGCCAAATTTGACTTTTGACGGAATGTTGGCATCCAACCAGCTTTCGTCTTCTTTGTCCGAGTTGTGGACTTTGTTTTCCTCTGAATTATCAGCGAGAAATATTTTATCGTAATCTACGGTATCAAACGCCAAATCTTCAAAAGTTATATCGAATTTCATCAACTTTTCGATTTCTTCTTTTAGGTTTTCGAAGTTCCATTCGCCGTCTTCTGCAATTCTATTGTCAAGGATTCTGATTGTGTCAGTTTCTTCTTGAGTAAGATTTTCGAGTATTATTGCAGGAATTTGAGTAAATCCGAGTTCCTTTGCCGCCAAAAACCGTAATTCCCCTGCTATTATGTTGTACTTTTTATCAAGCAGTATGGGATTTACGTAACCGACTTTAATGATTGCATTTATCAGTTTTTGAATCTGCTTTTTCGAATGTTTGCGTAAACTTTTCAATTTCAATACGATTAAGTTGATGTCGATCATTTGTAAGTTGTTTGTCTGATTACCTTCTAATACAATCTTTTTGAAGTGACGTAGGGCTTGTGAAATGTCTTCACTACTAATTGTGTTTGGTTTTGTCATAAGACTCTCCCTTTTTTTTGTGTACGTCCAAAGACTTTAAGTTTCTTTAGACAGATTAGCTTTTCTAAAAGCACAGAGCACACTGTGGTCCAAAACAGAAATCAGTTTTATTGCAAAAGTTGTGGTAAATATTTTAAACTGGGTTCAACTCGTAAAGAATATTCAGCTATATCGGCTTTGGTATTAAATACGATTTTAACTTTGTTTTATCCAACAATCAAAAAGTTTAGCAATTTCAGGAGTTTTGTGAAAACACGCAACAAATGCTAAAAACGGGTCACTGCTTACTGGGCTGTTATATGATGATATCGGAAATAAGATGTCACCATCGGCTAGTAATGCCAACAATAAACATTATCGATATTATGTAAGTCAGTCAATTAAGAATCCGGTTGATTATGAACGAGGAGAGATTACAAAAATTTCGGCAGGTGAAATTGAAAAATTTGTAATTGAAACGACGAAAGAATTTTTACAGGATAAAGAACAAATTCAAAAAATTGTCTCGGAATACAAAATTAGCAAGCAAAACAAATTGATTTATACAGCACAAAATATTCAAGATTATTCAGAGCCAAAACTTATAAGAGCAATTATAAACAAAATTGTTATATCGAAGAATTTAATTGAAATAACTTATAACGAAGCTTCAATAAGAAAGTTTTAAATGCTTTAGCTAATAATCAAGAAATTGTTATTCCAGATAAAAGTGAAAATGTGACTCCGATTGTAATTTCAAAAAATATAAAAATCACACAGCCGTCAAGAAATGATAATATTTTAATTTTGAACGCTAAAGAATATGATACTCCCGAGCCAAATCCGTATCTTGTAAATGCGATAGTAAAAAGTTTTTATTATCACAAGCAAATTCAAGCGGGTAAAACTATTGAAGATTTGCAAACAGAAGAAGGCTTAAAAGATTCCAAATATATTCGTAATATTCTAAACCTAAAATACATTTCACCTCAACTTACAGAAAAAATTCTTAATGGAACTCAGCCGGAAGATTTGAGTTTGCAGAAATTGATTAATTTAAAATAAGCGTTATAAAAATATATAACGCTTATTTTTTTATATGTTTTAACGACTGCGATAATATCCTTTAACTTCTGTACCATCAGAACGAGTATAAGAATTTACATAAATTAAATTTCCTGTATGGACTTGTTGTCTTGCTTGAGCATCAGACATAATTTTACCAGCTGTGACTTGTTGATTAATAAAATTCTCTAATCTTTCAAATTCATTAGTAGACATTTGACCGATTTCTTCGTTTGTAAACACTCTATTATTATCAATATCTTTAAAATCAATATCCATGTTAATCTGCCCTTCTAAATAATTTGTCTTAAATTCAATAGCATCTTCCAAGTTGCCCATTGTTTCTATAAAATGTTTTTGCGAAGGTTTTGTTCCTCCTAAATAATCCCCTTCTGGACTTTTCGTTATATATTCACTACCTTTACCATACCCAATGACATAAGTCTTTCCCAATTGATTTCTTAAATTAAGATTATAGGTACTATCATCAACATTTCCGTAATTTCTTATGTTGTCTAAGTTATCTCTAACATTTCCTTGTAAAATATCCCTAACACCATAAGCGTTAAAAGTGACAGTTTCATGATCGGTTTTATTCGACATTAATTGTGCTAAACTGCCACCTAATGAATGTCCTGTAAAAATAATTTCTTGATTTGGAAAATCTTTTCTAACTTTTTCATAAAATTTTTGGGCATCTACATATTGATTTGGAAGTTTTTTCATTGCCATAGCTAGGTCATTAGCAATATCCTTAGGATCCTCTTTTTCAGTTCCACGCATTGCTATTACAACTTTTCCATCTTTGTAAAAAGCTTCTCCATGGAAACCACTTTTTTGATCATATTCTGAAACTTTAATCCATTCTTTTGGGATTGATGTTTCGTTTCCTTTGTAAACTCCTTGAGCAAGAGCTTTCATTTCATTGTCAAATTCAGTTGTTTGAATTGTCATAGTTGTTTTTCCTTTCATTTTTTTGTAGTATTAATTTATGTTTTTAGATAAATTTAGAAATCGTTATAGTTTTAACTTTTTATCTGTATGTGGATGGATTATATTTGTTTTGTTTTGTATAATTATCTGTCCTTATTTAGTTTTAGCCAAAGATGGTCTTTCATTTATTCCTCTTTTTTTATTTTGTCAATTTCTTATTGTATTAGCTATTTTATTTTATTTAATTACATTCTTCATATATGTATTTGAAATTGTTAGTCGGAAAAGAATAACCAACGAAAAATTTTTGGATAACAAATATATAAAAATAATCCAATATTTAGGAATAATTTTTGCATTTTTACCAATAATAATGGTTCTATTATTATTTGTATTTATTTTTTTGAGTTAATTTTCTCTATTAAAATAAACAAAAATTTCTTTGTAATGGAATAATTACAGCATCACAAAATATCGGCATAATAGCATTCATGCTAATTGCCATATTTAATCTGTTTATTTTTGGAATATATAGAACCCATTTTTTATAATCTAAAAATTTAATTTATTTTTTGCTATTTATATTTACCTCCTTTAAAAGTTAAATTATATTTGACTAGTGTAATTTGCTATTTATATTGTTCATATATTCGACTTCTATTTCAATAAATTTTTGTTGGAGTTTTTCTGTTTCTTCAATTGCGTAGGATGCCATTGCAGTTATTTCCTTTAGCATTTTGATTTTTTCTTCAAAATGAATTTCAATAGAATTTTTACCTTGTTTCGTTATCCATTCACAGGTAACTTTTTTTAATTCAGAATCTAGAATTTCGGGCAAAATTGAATTTAACATAATTGCTCTCACATAATCAGGCAGAGATAATCTTAATAATTTTGCTTTCTTTTCTAGTGTTTTTTTTAAATCATTCGGGATTCTCATGCTAAATTGTTCTGTATTTGAAAGCATATTATTTTTTATAAAATTTACAAGTTTTTTATACATATTAAACTCCTATTAAATACACTGTTAGTATACCAAATTTATAAGTATTGTCAACAATAAAAAGGTAAACATAAAAACAATATATATTGAAAACATGTAAACATATAACAAGGTTAATTATTTAAAAATTAATTCTGGACTAGGTCTCTGATAAAGAGAGAATTTTAATAAAAATAAGTATTAAAAAGTAGAGAATTTTGATAAAATAAATTCTCTGCTTGATTTTTGTTTTATAAAGTCTGCTAATAGCGGGCTTTCAACGCTTTCAAAATGGTCTTATTGCTCTTTTGTGGACTAAAATCTGGTGATGGCGGGAAAGCAATCGAACCCGCAAAGATATAAAATCAAAATGTCGAACCCTCTAAAAACCTTTAAATACAAGTGTTTGAGGGGTGAAAAATTAGTAAAGTCCTATAAAATGGAGACGAGGGGAGTCGAACCCCTGTCCAAAATGGATCTTAACAAGCTTCTACGAGCGTAGATTTTTATTAGCTCAACTGATTCAGGAAAAAATCAAAACCTTATAAATCAGTCCTAGGTTTTATTTCAAGGAAACTCTAAACCTTGCAACGTTATCTTGATGCATCTACATTGCCTCAATGCACTGCGTCTTGCATGATTGACCCATAAAATCGGCAAGCTGGACTCTATGAGTAGCTATAATCAGCGACTAAGCTGCTAAAGCATAAGCTCTAGAGAAGTCTGCTTTAATTACGTTGTTAGCATTTAATTTGTTTTGCTCGTTGATAACCGAGAACAGCGCTCGGACTCGCAACCTATCTCAACCGAACATCCTGTCAAATCCAAAACGTCCCCATATTTAATTTTTAATGTGCTAATGCTTATTATAACCTATTTTTTCTTTTTTTCAATAGCAAAAAAATTTTTTTACATGTTTTTTTATCAAAAAATGCAAGTTCAAAACATTTCTCATCAAAATTTCACATCACGAATCAATCCTGTACCATCCTTTACTATAAATACTAAAGCTGGTAAGCTCCATTTTGAAGAACCTACTTTAGAACAAATTAATAAAAGGGGATTTGTTAAGAGATTAACTCTATTTTTTTGCAAAAATTTTGCAACTACAAGTGATTGTCCTGTATGGCAGGCATTTGCAGGAAAAGAAATGAATAATAGTGCTAATTTTTATTTAAAGCTTTTAACTCAGAATTTTAAAAATACATTAAAGGAAAAAAATAATCATTTAACATTACTGATTGCGCGTGACAGCCGCAGAAAGATTCAAGGGGCAGTGTTGGGGTTTCCGTTTGACACAATTCCTGCTTGTGAAAATTCTCTTTATTATATAGAAGACATTGCGGTAGGTGAAAATTTCAGAGGATGTGGAATAGGTAAGATTTTGTTAAATAAAAGTTTGGAATCTATAAAAAATAAATTTACTGATGTGTTATTAACAAATACAAGGCAGGTTGAAAATTTTTATAAAAGATTAGGGTTTAAAAATTTGGATTCTGGTGATAATGTACAGAAAACAGTTTTAGATTTTCTTGCCCAAGATAGATATGATTACCCAAGATATGTTAATTTTATGACAAAATCTCTTCATAAGGATGAACAGGGGTGGTTTTTAGATGCATTTAAGGCAATACAAAACCTTAGGAATGAATCTGGAAATAACATTTAGTACAATGAGCTTTTGGATGAAGCATTAAATTATCTTCCAAATCGTAAAGTTTTTGTATACGTGTTACAAGAGGTGCGCCGCATACAGGACATTTTAAACCGCCTGCTTCATTTAGTATTAATTCTTTTAAGCTGTCGATTATTTGTTCTGACACTATATGATTGTTAAAATCTTTTTCATATTTTTTAATTTCTTCGGGCGCGCATCTCAAGACTTTGGCAAGATTTTGGCGAACAGTTACGGAAAGAAATAAATCCTTTCCTGCTTCAATATCTTCGATTGTTTCAAGCGGAAGGTTCGTTTGCATTGCAAGTCCTTTGGGTGAAAGTCCCAAATCATCTCTTTTTTGTTGAATAAATTGTGCTAATGTTTTCATAGTTACAAGATATAACAAAAACACCCTCTTATATCAAGAGGGTGCATTGTTTGTATAGTAAATTTATTAGTGCCATAAATCCAAGTCAACATCTTCTGTTCTTGCAGGTTGTTTGAATTTACCCCAGTCAACTTCTCTTGTAAAGATTTTGCAATTGTCATAATCGTAATCCACCATTTCGGGTTCGCCTGTTTCGGGATCAGTATAAACTTCGCCATTTTCATCAAGTGCCAGTACACCGTATGTGAACATACCTGCTTGCTGTCCTTTTGTTAATTGACCTTTCCAAATCATATTGCCGTCTTTATCGTAAATTGTGTTTACACCAGGTTTGTTGCCTCTTGCACCGTTTGAAACAATTATTGAATATTTTTGGTCATATTGCCATGGTTCAGGTTTTTCTTTTGAATTTGTTGTACTGAATGTATATTTAATACCTTTCCCTTTTACGTCTTGAGCTGTAACTTGCCACCATTCTTTTTTAGGGTTATTAGGGTCATATAAATCAGTAACTTTAGATACATACATCATTTGACGGCTGTTGCATCCTACGCTGTCAACCTGAAATTCTGTAACTTTATTATCGTATTTGTTGCGGAATTTTCCTGAAACAAGAAGTACATTGTCACCATCAACTGGTCCGTCTACTTCTGCTCCTATATTAATAAATTGGTTTTTAATTGAATCGTTAACAGCCCAGTTTATATCTTTGATAGGTGTAGTTTGGAAGATTGTATCGGGTTTGCATCCGCCATTGTTGATAATCCAGCCCCAAGCCCAAGCATTAGCTTCAGCTTCTGCCCATGCTTCTGCTTTCACACAACTTGTCATCCCTGTGCTCATACCGCCTGCTGCAGCACCGAGAAGCATTAAGCCCATTGCTGTATCTCTCATAGCCTTTGATGCTTTTTTAGATGCAGGTCTGTCCATTTGAGGATATTCTGCATTATTTTTATTTTCTTTTCTTTTTGATTTTCCTTCAAAACTTTGTTGTAAAGACACACTATTTACTGCTTTTACGTCCATGTTAACCTCCGATTAGTATTCGCAAATATATTAAAAAGAAACATGTTTTTATTTGCCATAAGAATTATAACAAAAACATATTTCTTTTTAATATCGTTGGTATATTTGAATTGCAGCCAGTTTACAAAACTTAATTGTTTGCCAATTTTTCTCTTACTAAAGTTTCAACAGTGTTTAAAATATCAGGGTTTTCTGATAAGAAATCACGTGCTTTATCTCTGCCCTGTCCGAGTTTTTCTTCGTTAAAGCTGAACCATGAACCTGCTTTTTTAACGATATCAAGGTTAACGGCAACATCTAAAATATTGCCGATTTTGCAGATACCTTTTCCAAAAATGATATCAAACTCTGCAGTTCTAAAAGGTGGTGCAACTTTGTTTTTCAAAACTTTTACTCTTACATGGTTTCCGACATCTCCGTCGTCGCCTTTAAGGCTTTCTGTACGTTTGATTTCCATACGAACTGATGCATAATATTTCAATGCATTACCACCTGTTGTTGTTTCAGGGTTTCCATACATAACACCGATTTTCATACGCAATTGGTTGATAAAAATTACTGTAGTATTTGTTTTTCCTATAATACCTGTTAATTTTCTTAAAGCTTTACTCATCAATCTAGCTTGTAAGCCCATCTGCTGATCTTCCATAGAACCTTCAATTTCAGCTTTTGGAACAAGAGCTGCAACAGAGTCGACAACTACGATATCAACAGCGCCTGAGCGAACCAATTCTTCTGTAATATCAAGTGCTTGTTCACCTGTATCTGGTTGTGAGATTAATAAATCGTCAATTTGAACACCTAAATTTTTTGCATATTCAGGGTCAAGAGCGTGTTCTGCATCAACGTATGCGGCAATACCGCCGCGTTTTTGGCATTCTGCAACAATGTGTTGTGCAAGAGTTGTTTTACCTGAACTTTCAGGGCCATATATTTCAATAATACGTCCGCGCGGAATTCCGCCGATACCCAGAGCTACGTCCAATGCCAACGCGCCTGTCGGGATTGCATCAACATTAACTGTGGCTTTGTCGCCAAGTTTCATAATTGAGCCTTTACCAAAGTCTTTTTCAATTTTTTCTATTGCAAGTTTTAAGGCTTTACTTCTTTCATCAAGTGAAGAAGTTTCGGTTTCTTTATCTTTTACTGCCATTATCTAATTCCTTATTTTAAGTTCTTACAAAACCCCATTTGGCGGGTCCAGCGGCACGCTGGCTCATTCCCATATGTGCTTTTCTTTTTTCTTATAAAATCCCAAACCTACAGGTTTGTATGAATTCAAATCATTTTTAAGCTGATAAATTTCTTTGTTAAGGTCAATAATTTTTTGTCTTAAAGTTTCATTATCTGTTTTACAGCGGATAAGTTCTACAACGACTTCGTCCATGCCCTCAAGTTTTTCGTCGATAACTTTCGAAATTCTGTTGCTTAATTTATTTTCCATCTCTTTTAAAGAGTTTAGGATATTCATGATTGCTGAAGGTTGTTTTAAATCAGTTTTTACAGGGGGCATAGATGCACCTTTCATAGCCTGAACTTTTCTGAGATTTTTCACTTCTTCATAAGAAAAATATGTTTGTCCTTTGCTGTTTTTGCGAGGCAAAATTGATGCACGTTTGCACAATTCAACAATCTCTTTATTATCTGTTTTTAGAATACTTCTCACTTCTTGAGGAGATAAAGTTTTTCCCTCTAACTCTTGTTCTAATATCATTTATTTTTTATCCCTTAAAATTTCTCCACTTATATTTTATTTTATATAAAAAAAAAAGACAAATATTTTCACAATCTTGTAACATCCCTTAATATTGTGTTATAATAATAAAAAAGGCTGGTGAAATGATGAAAAAAATTTTATTTTTGATTGTATTATTAATGTCTATACTGCCTGTCTGCGCGGTAAACTGGGAAATGATTGATACGGATATTCCAAATTTAAGTCTGTATGTTGACACTGATTCTTTAATGTATATTAACAATGATGAATGTTATTATGCAATCAGGTTTAAAGAGGGTGATAAACCTGAAAAATTTGCGTACTTAAAGTCTAATTCGGCAACAAATTATGTTGGCGTAATTCAAACTGGTGAATACGGGCTTGACCAGTACAAACCTCAGGTTGTTTTCAGAAACGCACATGTATTTATGAAACCTATTAAAGAAAATTCTTTTTTAAGTTATGCCCATGAGTTTACGACTACGCGTCAGGAAACAGATAGCCTTGCACAGGAGGCTTCATCGCTGAGAGAGAGTAATGTAAAACCTGTATCATACACGCTTGCAAACAATTTGAAAGAATACACAAATATAACAAGTTCTGCTTTATATGACAATTGGAATCCGCCTGCGTCAGTCAGAAATACTCAGGCAGTTATTGTTTTAACTATTGGAGTTGACGGCAGCTTGCAAAATTATAAATTTACAAAATCATCAGGTGACGAAGCGACAGACCGTTCTATTATAAGTGCAGTTGAAAAAACAGTTCCGTTTGTAAGATTTCCGAGAAGTGCATCAAGTACAGAACCTCAAAATTTCCAATTTGTATTTGATTATAAATGGTTTACAAAATCTGTTCATTAAAAAAGAGAACCTAATCGGTTCTCTTTTTTTTACGTCTCTTGGTCGCTTGCGTTTAACGGGTCTGCGGTTGTTATCTGCAATGGCTTTGCCATTTTGCTAACAAGCCTCGCCCTCACCGCTATTGAGCTTTTTGAACTTTTCCTGCTCTCAAGCAAGATGTGCAAACTTTAATTCTCTTAACTGTACCGTTCATGTTAACTTTAACAGATTGTAAGTTAGGTTCTTGTGTGTGAACGATTTGTTTATGTGAGAAAGTTAATTTTGCTGCTTTAATTGGTTTTTTACCGCATATTTCACATTGTTTTGACATAGTTTTATTCCTTTTCTAGCTAGTTCGTATAACAACATAATATATTAAAAATCGTAAAAATCAAGAACCATGTTAAAAATAGTTAAGTACTTGTATAAAAAATATGCTTATGATATATTATTTACACGAAAGATTAGGGAAATAGCATGAAAAGTTCAACTATCAGAAGATCAAATTTATCTAAGGAAAAAATGGCTGTATTAGAGGCTTTATCTAAATACAGACACGAAGCATATAATGATTCTGTCGGCGTTTACGTAAGACCGAACAGAGAAAAAGAATTGGATTTGCTTTGGCAAAATTTTAATATTAACCGCAAATCTGACAAATCTCCAAATGTTTATTTGACAGCAGGTTTCGTTGCTGGTGCTGTTGTAATGCTTGTTTTAACAGTCCTAATCAGCTTTACTGCACGTGGTATAAATACAGTTAAAGAAAATACCGTTGCTCCTGTCAAAAAAGAAAAATTAAGTTTCAGCTTTGTTCCGTCATCTCAAAAAGCTGATGAGGAAACTGCTGTTAATGAAGTTTATACTGTTCAAGACGGCGATACAATGGAAGCAATACTGGTAAGATTTTACGGCTCTTACAGCAAGGAAAAAGAATCACTTGTTTTGAAAACAAACAATATGACAAATCCGAATAAGCTTTCAATCGGACAGCAATTAACAATTCCAATGGAACAATAGATAAAAAAATTATTTTGTATATTTTTTGCCTATAAGTTCATCAGGCAGAAACTGTTGTTCTACATCAGGTGCGAGGTGTGAATATATGTACCCCTCGCCAAAACCGTATTTTTTAGCATCTTTGTAGTGACAATCACGAAGATGCATAGGCGGAGGGAAATCTTTTCCGCTTTCAATATCTGATAAAGCTTTATCAATTGCCATTATTGTTTCGTTGGATTTTGGGGCGCGTGCAACGTAAATTACTGCCTGCGCGAGTGGAATTCTGCCTTCTGGCAAGCCCAGAAGTTCCACTGCTTTATATGCGTTAAGTGCAATATTTAAAGCGTTCGGGTCCGCATTTCCAACATCTTCAGCAGCACAGGTAATAAGCCTGCGTGCAATAAATCTTGGGTCTTCGCCTGCGTAAATCATTTTTGCAAGATAATAAATTGCTGCATCAGGGTCGCTTCCTCGTAAACTTTTTTGAAATGCAGAAGCACAGTCGTAGTGTTCTTGTTGAGAGTAGCGCGTGTTACGTTTCTGGCATATTTCTTCAATGATTTTGACTGTTAAATTGCGTCTGCCGTCTTTCAAGTCACTTGCAAAATAAGCATTTTCAACAACGTTAAGCGCATATCTCGCATCACCACGGGCTAAATTAATGATAAAGTCTATAGCACCTGTTTCACAGTCCATTGGAAGATGATTTTTTGCAAGATATGCAAAGCCGCGTTTAATAATTTTATCCATACTTTCATCGTCAATGGAATTTAGCCTTATAACCTGTAAGCGCGATAAAAGTGCGGGAACAACTTGAAAAGACGGGTTTTCTGTTGTTGAACCGATTAAAAATAACGTTCCGTTTTCAAGATGCGGGAGAAGTGCATCCTGCTGGGTTTTTGAATAGCGGTGGATTTCATCAATAAAAAGAATTGTTTTCTGTCCTGCGCGAAGTGCTTCTTTTGCTTTCTCAACAGCATCTTTAATATCTTTTACGCCTGATGTTACGGCAGAAATTTCAATAAAATTTGCACTTGTTTTTGTCGCAATAAGGCGCGCAAGCGTTGTTTTACCGCATCCAGGAGTTCCCCAGAAAATCAGCGAAAAAAGTCTGTTGGTTTTCAGAAGATTTAAAATTGGGCTGTTATAAGAAACAACATTGCTTTGGCCTAAAAATTCTTCAAGAGTTTTTGGACGCAGAATTTCCGCAAGCGGTATTTGTTTATTTATATTTTCCAGTTCCGTAAACAAATTATTCATAGTATAATTGTAGCATGAAAAGTATATTAGCTGTAATTGTGATAATATTATTATCGATTTTGTTTTTCGGCAGGTCAACTTCAAGTCAGGATGAACTTGTGTTTTGGACTTTACAAATGAATGATTTTGCGCCTTATATGAATAAAGTAATTGATGAATTTGAAGCGCAAAATGATATTAAGATTAAATGGATTGATGTTCCATTTTCTGAGGGTGAAAAAAGAACGCTTGCATCTGTTTTGAGTGATAATCCGCCTGATTTGATTAACTTAAACCCTGATTTTTCAGCACTTCTTGCTCAGCGCGGAGCACTTTACGAAATTGCGGAAGAAAATACACAGCAGTTTAATAAATCTATCATAAATTCATTAAAATATAATGGTAAATTATACTCACTGCCTTGGTATGCGACTTCTGCAATCACTATTTACAATAAGAGTTTGCTGAATGGACAAAAAATTCCGTCAACTTATGATGAGATGGCAAAAATTGCACCAAAACTAGGCGCTTATGCAACTTTTCCGAATATTACAGAAAACGATACAATGCTTCGAATTCTGAATAAATATGGAGTGAGTATTGAAAATATAAATTCCGAACATTCAATTGAGGTATTTGAGCTTTTCAAAAACATGTACGAAAAGGGTTATATTCCGAAAGAATCTGTAACTCAAACGCATCGCGAGGCTTTGGAAAAATATATGGCAGAGCAGATCGTATTTTTTCAAGCTGGTGCAAATTTTTTGAATATGATTAAAGAAAATGCTCCCTCAACTTATGCTAAAACTGATGTTGCACCGCAAATTACAGGTAAACTCGGTCAGAATGATTTTTCGCTGATGAACTTTGTAATTCCCATTCGTGCAAAACATAAAGAAGATGCAGTGAAATTTGCACTGTTTTTAACAAATTATGAAAATCAACTTGAGCTTGCAAAATTAACAAATGTTCTTGCGGTAAACCAAAAAACTCTTAATGATGATTATTATAAAAAATATGATGATTTAATGTCAAAAGCCCGTGTTATAAGTGCAAAACAGCTTAATAAAATTGAACCTGCGCTTTACACATCTCGTAATCAGAAAGAGATAAACACAATTATAAATACAGCTGTTCAACAAATTTTACTAAACAAAAACACCACCAAGAATATTCTTGATGATGTTTTAAAAAAGCTAAATTCGCTCTAACATAAAAATCCACGGCATCCGAACATACTTGGCCCGCCAAACATATATGGATTATTACAGCATCCTCCGCCCAAAAATCCACTGTTCCAATATCCGTAACCGTAAGGTCCGCATCCATAAAGCGATGATGTAAATATATTCATTGGCATTGAAAGCATTAATGCTCCCATTGTACCTAACGTTCCCTGATAATTTGCAACAGGATTTCCGTATCCTGCAAGGTTGTTAACAGCGTATCCCAAATAACTTCCCGTCATCTGTTGAATATCGCGGGATGCTTCGTTTCTAACAGCACCGTTCATAATATTAAAACCCGCATTCGAGAGTGCATAGCCTGTTGGAACGCCATTTTGTTTATCATTGATATAACCGAGTGTTCCGCCAAGCAGATTATTGATACCGCTTAATGCATAAATTGTGTTATTTATATTCATATATATATAAAGTATATACTGGTCATAAAATTGCTATTATGTTAACAAATATTACAAACTTGGTTTAAAACCTTAAAGTTTAAGGGAAATTGTGCCGATAAAAAGATTAAGGAAACATCAAAAAGGGATAAAGTATTATGACAATGAGCGTTTACAATGCACAGTACAAATTAGGAATAGATAAAACTACACTCCAGCAGGTTTCGCAGGAAATTCTTAAACGTGCTAATGAAAAAAACAATCAGTATAATGTTCATACTGTCAATAATATTTTCAAACCTGCTGATATTGGTGTTGATTTATACAAAGGTAATGTTGATGTGAACACTGCAAAACAAATTGCATTGAACAATTCAGGTTTGCAGGTTCAATTGAATCAGGAAGTTTTAAATTCTATTAAATATTTAAATACACAGGCAGTACAGAATATTCACAAAAAAGTTGAGGGTAAAATTACTGTTGCGTTGAACGAGGGTGTAGGCAATACCCAAAAAACAAATGAAGCTCCAAAATTCAACAGTATAATAAGTCTTGCTGCTGGTAAAGATAAAAATGGTTCAGCTCCGTCTTATAAAGGTGAATTCTTATTTATTAAACGTGAAAAAGAAAAAGAAGATACTATAGCAGTAGCATAGACTATTCTTCATTATCTTTTGACAGGTTATAAAATTCTTTTTCAAGTTCTTTTCTTATTTTATCACTATCAGTTGAGGATTTTTGACGTTCTTTTTGTTCTTCAAACGCTTTTTTTCTTGAGTTGATAACATTTGCAACATTCATCATCGCAAGAGAATTCAATGTTGCACGAAGTTGAGCACTTCTATCTGTATATTTTTGGCTTTCTGTATTTTCTTCCTCTTCTTCTCTTGGTTGTTGCGCAAAATATTCATTGCCCTGACCCATTTTATCATCCTGAGTTTTGGCAGCTGTACCTGAAATATCTCCGCTTTTGAAATTGAAAGAGCCTCCGATTCCGAAGAATCCAGCTGATCTGTTATCGACCATTTTTTTATCCTTCTTTGCTTATTTTAGTTTGATTTTCCAATTATTGGTTTGTCACTTCGCTTTTTAGATTTTTAAATTTTATTGTAGAAAGTAAAAAACGCTCGTTCCCGTTTTTATCCTCTTTGTAAATTTCCTCTGTTTATCCAATAATGATTTTATCAAATTGAATAGTATATTAACTCGTCTAAATATATTATTTTGCTATTATGTTAACAAATGTTTACAAAAGTTTAATTCCTCTTTCGGGTAAGGATTTTATATTGAAAAATATGGGTATATATGTTATTATAAGAATAGATTGAGAGTATATGAAAGGATGTTTATGAAAAAAGGATTTACTCTTACTGAACTTATGATTGCGCTGGCTGTAATTGGTATAATTGTTGCAGTTGTAACACCTGCGATAATGAAAACAAGGCCGAATAAAAATAAAATGATGGTTAAAAAGACATTCTATGCAACAGAGCAGATTGTAAATTCTCTCATTAATGACGACATTCTATACCCTGATATGCGGGAAGCCTGCAGAGTTGGTGCTCAGCCTAGCGATGAAGATTATATTTATTGCGCTTGGGGATTTGACTATGTTTTTGAAGCGAATCAAGAGGGTGAAATATACGAGGGTGAAAATAAATTTGGTGCACTGTTTAAATCAAGATTGAATGTTTCAAGAAATGATGTTTTGAGTAAAGACGGTGAAGCTCCAAACGGTACGGATTATTATCCTATATTTTATACTTCTGACGGTGTCAAATGGGATTTGACAGGCACAAAAGATGCTTGGGACAGCGAAAAAGACAGAGTCGGAACATTTGATAAGCAAGATGCAAATACTGCGGGTATAGGTATAATTGCTATTGATGTTAACGGTGATGAAGAACCTAACCAGGCATGTGAAATGGCAGAAGGAACAGAAGACTGTGATCAGTATGAAATTCAAATTCTTGCAAATGGTAAACTGAGAATTAATCCTGACCATGGAAGAGCTGTTAATTGGACAACAATTAACACATCAATTCGTGATAATTAAATAAAGTAATCGAATAATCGCGCGAAAGTGAGGAAAGTCCGTGCATTCAAGGACAGGCAGCCGGAGAAACTTCCGGACGGCGTGAGCCGGTGGAAAAGTGCTACAGGAATTATACTGCTAACGGCTTTTTTAAGTACGAGCGATGGTGCAACGGTGAGTTAAGAGCTTCACCAGCAATATCGAGAGGTATTGGCTAAGTAAACCCCTGCAGAATGCAAGGTTAAATTGAAGGTTATAAAGGCTGTCCGCCAACTTCAGAGGAACCGCTAGAGATTGGAAGTAATTCCAATACCAGACAGATGATTATTTAGAAACAGAACACGGCTTATGAGTTACTTTATTTTTTTATATAAAAAAAGACCTCCAATCGGAGGTCTTTTTTATTATTTTTTCTTTTGTTCTTTGAGTTGTTTTGATGTTTCTTCACTGTTTTTTATTGATTCCTGAATAGCTTTTTTGCCTGCTTCTGGTGAATATTCAGGGTTTACGTAATCAATTTTTGCATTTTTCTTTAATGATTCTGTTAATTTATCAATTGATTCGATTTGCTTTTGATTTTCAAGGTAACCTTTGATATCAGGTTTTGCTTTTTCAAACGGAGTAGTTGATGCTGCTGCTCTGTCTGTAACCATAATGATATGGTATCCGTATTGAGTTCTTACAGGTTTATCCGAAATTGTGTTCGGTTTCATTGAAAATGCTGCTTTGGAAAACTCGGGAACCATTTCTTTATCATTAAAGAAACCTAAGTCACCGCCTTTTACAGCTGATGTTGTGTCTTCTGAATTTTCTTTAGCAAGTTTTGCAAACTGTGAAAGGTCTTTTTTAGCTTCTGCAAGAAGCGCATTTGCTTTGGCTTCTTTTGCTTTTATTTCTTCGTCAACTTTTGCTTTTATTGCAGAATCATCAAGTTCTTTATTTTTAGCATCTGACTTAATAATTTCTGTGATTTCTTCAGGGTTAACTGAAATTAGGATGTGAGATGCTCTTACTCTTTCAGGATGTTTGAATTTGTTTGTATTTTCGTTGTAGAATTTTTTAGCTTCTGCATCAGATACGCTTGATGAGCCTAATTCTTTAGCAAGTTTTTTCATTTTAACTTCTTCTTTCAATTCTTTTTTGAACTGAGAAGCTGAAATACCATGTTCTTTCAAAAGATTATCTAATTGTTCTTTTGAGCCTAATTTGTCGATAATTTCTTTAACTGCATCATCAACATCTTTGTTTGTAACTTCAATACCGCGTTTTGCGATTTCATCTTCAAGAAGTGCTTTTACGATAAGTTCGTTTATAACTCTTTCTTTAATCAAAAGATATATAAAGCTGTTTTTGTCGCTTTTAACGTCAATTCCGAGAGCTTTCATCATTCCGTTGTTAGCTTGTTTATTAAACATTTCGTCAAACTGGCCTTGAGTAATTTTTTTGTCATTAACCGTGATAATTGTTTCACCTGATTTCAGCCCGCAGCCTGCAAAAAGTACGGCAGATAAAGCTAATGTCGCTAAAAGTTTTTTGCCCTTCATAATGTCTCCTTATTTTTTCGTGTAGTCGTTTTTAGTTTTATTTATATAATAGAACAAATCTGTCAAAATGTTAAATACTTCATTAAAATTCATATAAGAATTATTTAGAAGCAGTATGGAATTTCCCTCAGTGCAAGAGTTTGGCGCTATTGTAAATTTTATTCGTTTTAGTATTTCTGACGGTAATGCGCGCTGTAAAATCTGCCATTCGGCTTTGTTGTAAGGTGTATAAATCCTTATGTTGTCCTCGGTTTCGCGGATTACGGAAATTTTTGCATCTGTAGCGCAGAGTCTTATTTTAATGAGTTTTATTAAGTTTTCAACGCTTTCGGGCGGTTTTGCAAATCGGTCTTTCCATTCCTCTGTAATATAATCGAGTTCAATATTGGATTTTACATCCGCCAGACGCTTATATTCAATCATTTTCTGCTCTGCTGAACCGACCCATTCATCAGGGATAAAGGCTGTAACATTAATATCAACGATTGTCGGATTGGTTTTGTCAACGACTTCGCCTTGAAGCTCTTGAACAGTTTCCTCTAAAAGCTGGCAGTATGTGTCAAAGCCGACGTTAACCATGTGACCGTGCTGTTTTGTGCCCAGAATATTTCCGACACCGCGGATTTCAACGTCGCGCATTGCGATTTGATAACCGCTTCCAAGCGTTGTAAATTCTTTAATTGCTTTAAGACGCTGAACGGCATCTGTCGTAATCTGTTTGGATTTTGTGTAAAGACAGTAGCAGTAAGCCTGTCTTTGCGAGCGTCCGACACGTCCTCTTAATTGATAAAGCTGTGCGAGTCCGAATTTGTCGGCGTTGTGGATAATCATTGTGTTGGCGTTTGGGATATCTATACCGTTTTCAATGATTGTTGTTGCGAGCAAAATGTCATATTCTTTGTTTGCAAAGTCAATGATAACTTTTTCAAGCATTTTTTCGTTCATTTGCCCGTGACCGATTGCGATACGTGCATTTGGAACAAGTTTTTGCAATTGCATTCTAAATTCGTCAATTGTTTCAACTCGGTTGTAAAGGTAGAACACCTGTCCTTCGCGGTCAAGTTCGTGGACAATTGCGTTTTTAACCATATTTTCATTCCACTCGCCGACATAAGTTCTGATTGGAAGCCTGTTTTTAGGCGGAGTGTTGATAATCGACATATCCTTAATCCCAGACAAAGACATATAAAGGGTTCTTGGAATAGGGGTTGCAGACATTGTGATAATATCAATGTTTTCGCGCAATGATTTAAGTTTTTCTTTGTGTCGGACACCAAAACGATGTTCCTCGTCGATTACCAATAAGCCCAAATCCTTAAATACAATTCCTTCTTGTAACAGCCTGTGCGTTCCGATAACCACGTCACATTCTCCTGTTGCAAGGTGTTTGATAGTCTCTTTCTGTTCCTTTTGAGAGCGGAAACGCGACAGAAGTTCGACATTAACCCCAAAAGGCTTAAATCTTTCCATAATTGTCTGGTAATGCTGAAACGCCAAAATCGTTGTCGGAACAACTACAGCAACCTGTTTTCCCGAAGTTACTGCCTTGAAAATTCCGCGCATTGCAACTTCTGTTTTGCCAAACCCGACATCTCCGCAAATAAGCCTGTCCATCGGCTGTGAACTTTCCATATCGGATTTGATATCATTAATCGCTTTCATCTGATCAGGAGTTTCTGTGAATTCAAAAGCTTCCTCCATTTCAACCTGCCAGGTTGTATCAGGTAAAAATTCAATACCCTGCTGCATTTTGCGTTTTGCATAAAGACGTAACAAGTCGTAGGCAACCTGTTCAACTTCTTTTTTAACGCGGTTTTTTGTGTTTTCCCAATCTTTTCCGCCCATTCTGGAAAGTTTCGGTTTCAATGCGCCCGAACCGCGATAGCGCACTAAAAGGTTTATTTGTTCGGCGGGAATGTGGAGTCTGTCTTTGTTTGCATATTCAATTGTAAGATAATCCTTTAACTGTCCGTCGATTTCCTGCTGTGAAAGTCCTTTATAAACCCCTACCCCATGGATTGAGTGTACAACGTATTCGCCTTCTTTGATGTCATTTATACTTTCGATATATTCGGGTTTTTCCTTGTAATAGGAGCGTTTTGATGATGTAACCTCTTTTGTGCGCTTGTTAAAAAGTTCTCTGTCAGTAAGGATAATTGTCTTAAAATCCTCTAAAATCGTACCTGCTGATGAAATGCTTTCCGAGTATTCAACATCAAAAATATCACGCTCTTTAAGAATTTCTTTCACGCGCTCGGGATAATCCGTTGCGATAACGATATTGTAATTTTGTTTTGAAGCTATAAAATTTGCAATATCATCAAGGTTTGCGCCGAAATTCTGCACAGGTTGAGTGTCAAATTCAATAACTTCGTCCATTTCGCTGTCTAAAAAGTTATTTAATGCAACTTTAATAAATCCTGCCGATTTTTTGATAAAATCCTCAAACGGAATATGATTTCTTCCTTTCAGGTCA
Source organism: uncultured bacterium (assembly GCA_948964545.1). GTDB lineage: Bacteria > Cyanobacteriota > Vampirovibrionia > Gastranaerophilales > Gastranaerophilaceae > Stercorousia. Next base: position 101,568 of record CAREDV010000003.1, read on the forward strand.
ATATTCAAGCCCAGTTTGAGGTTTTCCTGCATCTGGTCTTCAAAATTTTTGTCCACAAATTCGTATTTTGAATAAAGTTCTGAAGTTTCGTCAAACACCAGAATATAATCTTTAAAATAGTCCAGAATTCCGACCATATCTGTGTTAAAATAGTTCTGATAAATTTCTATTCCCTCAAAATACCCGTCCTCATCCTCAGGCTTAATTTCATCAGGTACACCGTTTTCGATTGTGAATTTATACACAGGCATGATTTTTGCTGATTGAATTTTTTCGATAGATTTTTGGGTTTCGTTGTTAAAATATCTTATGTCAACGATTTCGTCGCCCCAGAGCTCCACACGAACAGGGTGTTTATCAAGTCCGTAAAAATCTATAATGTCGCCGCGGATACTGAATTCACCTATATCTGACACCATTGTCGAGCGTTTGTAGCCCAAATCGACAAATTTTTGAGCGATGTTATTTATCTCATCACCGATTTTCAAAGTGAAAGAGTTTTTGTCATAAAAGCTTTGTGTTGGAAATTTTTCCAATAATGTTTTGACAGGAGCGATTACAATATCGGGTTTTTCCTGTAAAATCCTTACCTGTTCTGCATAATCATATAGGTTTGGCGAAACCGCCTCGTACATTGAAATATTTTGGAAAGGGATTAAATCCGCCTGCTTTCCGAACGCTTTTAGCAAATCATTTTGATACTTCAAAGCGTTTTGTTCGGTTGAGGTTATTACAAGGATTTTTTTGTCCGTAATCTTTTTTATTTTAGTGATTAAAAGTAATCTTAAAAGTGTTGTCAAACCCGTCACTGCAAACGAAAATTTCCGTGTCAGAAAACTTTCAAACAAGGAGTAATTTTCATTATTTTCAGGTGCAATTACTTTAAACATATTATTATTTTAGCATAAATTATGATATAATTGCATTATGAAAAGAGCTGTTGTATTTGCGCATTACGATAAACAAAATTTGATTGACGATTATGTTGTGTATTATCTGAAAGCTTTGAAAGAGATTGCGTCAGAGGTGATTTTTGTCTCCTGCTGTAATGTTGAAAATTCTGAAAAGCTTGACGGAATTGCATCTCATATAATCGCAGAACCGCATAACGAGTATGATTTCGGCTCTTATAAGCGCGGATTTTTGTATCTTTTGCCGCGTTTGGATGAATTTGACGAACTTATCTTTGCAAACGACAGCTGTTTCGGCCCGTTTCGCAACTTAACTCCAATTTTCGATGAAATGGATGCTAAAGATTGTGATTTTTGGGGAATGACTAAAAATAAATTCGGTATAAACAAACATTTTAGAATAATTGAATACACCCAGCCGCACGTTCAAAGTTATTTTCTGGTATTTAAGAAAAATATTTTAATGTCGCAATTTTTTAAAGATTTTATCAGCAATATAAAACACGAAGAAATTAAGTCAGATATTATAAACAAGTATGAAATAGGGCTGACAGAATCTCTTGTTAAAGAGGGGTTTAGTTATAAAGTTTATGTCAATGCGTTTGAAAATGTTTCAAATATTGCAATCAACAAATGGCGGCAGATTATCTTAGAACACAATATGCCGTTAATGAAATGTTCGCTTCCGCGTTTGATTAACAAAAATTCCACAACAGTTGAGGGCTGGCAGAAAATAGTAAAACAGGTCAGCGATTATCCCGTTGAACTTATGGAAAATAATGTTAAAAGAATTCCCTATATTAGAAAAGGCAGACACACAAGTCCTATATGGCTGAAACGGTTTTTGTTTGATACTCTTGCACCATGTCCTTTTATTGTCAGAAAAATTTCCTCGCTCATTATTGCAAAATGCTTGCCGTTCCTAAGAGATTAAAAACTTTTTAACCTGTCTTGCATACCACAAAGGTAAAAGCCCTAAAATTTTGAGAATGATTTTGAAATCTTTAGTCTGTTTGAAAACATCCGTATAAGATTTAATCTGCAAATCAAACGGTGATTTGAAAGTTGATTTTTTTATGTAGCTTTCAGGGTGTAAGCGCCACCTGGTTAATTGCTCATCCACATAGTAAAATTTTCCCCGATATGCAAGCTGTATCCATAAATGCCAATCCAAAAGATAATCAAGTTTAGGGTCAAAGTTTATCTTTAAAAGTTCCTCGCGTTTTGCCATAACAGCAGAAAATGTGAAAATCTTATTGCTCACAAAAAAATCGTAAAATAAATTACAAGGATATTTTTTCCCGCTTAAAATCTTTTTTGTTTTCTTTAATCTTTTGGAAAAAAGTTCTATCCTTTTTTCATCTCCAAAAAATTCACAATCGTTAAATATCAGAGCAACTTCGGGATATTTTTGAGCGATTTCAACTTTTTTCTCCAGATAATCTGGTGTAATCATATCGTCGCTTTCAAGAAATACAACCCAATCGCCTTTAGCCTCTTCAATCCCGCGTTTTACAGTGCCTTTAAGCCCGAGATTTTTCTCATTCACAAAAAGTTTAATTCTCTCATCATTGAATGATTTAATCACCTCAATTGACTTGTCTGTAGAGCAGTCATCGACAATAATAAGCTCCCAATCGCTATATGTTTGATTAAGAACAGACTGAATAGTTTCACCGACATATTGTTCGTAATTGTAGCTTGCTGTGACAATCGAAATCATAAATTAATCATATAAAAAACTCACCTTGATTACAAGGTGAGTTTTTTTGTTATTGTGTAAATTTGTTATTTTTTTTCAGCAAATAATCTTTCGTACATTTTTTGTCTGTTGTTATGAATAGCGCCCTTTGTTTTTGCTACCATTTTATCAAATTGTTCAAGGTCATAGTGTGTCATATCTGCAATTGTTTGTTCTTTCACGGCTAATGTTTCTCTTGCTACTTTAGCGTCAGATGCATTGTATGCAATAGCTTGTTCGCCATCAAAAACAGTATTAGTTAACTTTTCGGCAGGCTTATCTTTTTTTACGGGTTTGAACAAATCTTTAATATCATTCCACAATTTTTTGAAAGAGAAGTCTTTCATATATCTTGCAATTTCTTTGCGGTAGATAATACCTGTTACAACAGCAGCTGTTCCTACTGCTGCACCTGCAATTTTTAATGCTTTATGATCTTTTTTATATTCAAAATCTTCGCCGTTTTGCAATTTATCAACATTTTTCAATGTTTGTTTTTGGAATTGGTCTTGTGACAAAGTTACAACTTTACCTTTAGGGTTAGTTACTTGAATTTTACCCTTTGTTGTTAATTGAACTTCATTTCCGCCTACCATTACTGCGGGTCCGATTGTCATGTTGTTTGCCATAAATTTTACCTTTCAAATTTACACACTTTTAGTTTCATGTAAACATGTGAATAAATTTTTGTGCTATTTGTTAAGCAAGATATTAACAAATATTTACAAAACAGGGGGAATATCCCCCTGTACTCTCTCTTCTTGTCTTGCTCGCTCACGTTTAACGGGTCTGCGGTTGTTATCTGCAATGGCTTTGCCATTTTGCTAACAAGCCTAGCCCTCAGCTCGCTCGCGCTATGAACAACCGGAGTATCCGCATTTCAAACAGATGAAACATCCTTCTGCCATTTGAATTTCGTTTCCGCATTCAGGACATTTTACTGTTTTAATCTCGCCTGTCGGGTTGTATTCTTCAACAGCTTCTTCAACTACGACTTCTTCAACCTTTTCTTCTTCCTTCTTCTTATCCAAGTTCATTGGTTGGAATTGACGTGAGTTGTTTCTGTAAACAGTTATACCTTTAAGGTCGTTTTCAAATGCCAATACATAAGCTTCTTCGATATCTTTGCGAGTTGCATGTTCTTCAAAGTTTACTGTTTTTGATACAGCATTGTCTGTGTGAAGCTGGAATGCAGCCTGCATTTTTACGTGCCAGTAAGGTGAAACATCGTGTGCTGTAGTAAAGATGCGTTTAACTTCATCAGATACACCGTCAACGTGAGCTACAGAACCTGTTTTTGCAATTTTTGACATCAATTCGTCTGAATAGAAACCGTGTTCAATTGCATAATCTTTGAAAATCGGGTTAACTTCAAACATTTCAGTTCCGTCCATAATCAATCTTGAGAATACAAGACCGAATAGAGGTTCAACACCGCCTGAAGCAGAAGCTATCATTGAAATTGTACCTGTTGGAGCAATACATGTTGTTGTAGCGTTTCTGATACCGAATTTTTCGATTTGGCTGTCAAGTTCTTTCCATTGTTCATCTGAAATTTTACCTGCTGATTTACCTTTGTATTTGTTATACAAGAAGTTTTGACCGTCGTAAACGCTTCCTTTAAAGTTGTTAAATTTACCTCTTTCTTTAGAAAGTTCGATAGATTCACATTTTGATTCGTAATCAATAAATTCCATAACTTCAGAAGCTAATTGAGTACCTTCTTTTGAAGCATAAGAGATGCCCATTTTCATAAGCATATCAGCCCAGCCCATTACGCCTAAGCCGATTTTTCTATTGTTTTGAACCATTTCGGAGATTTGGGGGAGCGGATAGTTATTAACTGCAATAACGTTATCCAAGAAACGGATAGCTGTTCTTGTTGTTTCAGCCAATAAATCCCAGTTAACAGAACCGTTTTCTACCATTCTGCCAAGGTTAATTGAACCTAAGTTACATGCTTCATAAGAAAGCAATGGAACTTCGCCGCAAGGGTTAGTTGATTCAATCGGGCCTACCAAAGGAGTCGGATTATCGGCATTCATTTTGTCAATAAATACAATACCAGGTTCACCTGTTCTCCAAGCACCGTCAATGATTAAATCAAAAACTTTTCTTGCATCCATTGTACCTGCAGTTTCACCTGTGTGAGGTGCGACAAGTTCATACTCAGTACCATTTTTAACAGCTTCCATAAATTTATCTGTCAAAGCTACTGAAATATTAAAGTTATTTAATTTAGAAGTATCGTTTTTGCAGTTGATAAAATCTAAAATATCAGGGTGATCAACTCTTAAGATACCCATATTAGCACCGCGTCTTGTACCGCCTTGTTTAACTGCTTCAGTTGCAGCGTTAAATACTTCCATAAATGAAACAGGGCCTGATGAAACGCCCATAGTTGAGCGAACAACACTATTTCTTGGTCTTAAATTAGAGAATGAAAAACCTGTACCACCGCCTGATTTGTGAATAAGTGCAGTGTTTTTTACTGTTTCAAAAATACCTTCCAAACTGTCTTCAACCGGAAGAACGAAGCAAGCTGCCAATTGTCCTAATTCTCTGCCTGCGTTCATCAATGTTGGTGAGTTTGGCATAAAATATCTGTTTGTAATAGCTTTATAAAATCTGTCAGATAATTTATCAACATCTGACTGTGATTTCCCAAATTTCAAATCGCCTGCTGCGATAGTATCCGCTACACGTCTGAACATGTCAGCTGGAGTTTCGGTACAATTTCCGTCTTTATCTCTTTTTAAATACCTCTTTTCAAGAACTTTCACTGCGTTTTCAGAAAGTTCAAGTTTTTCAATACATGTTGTATCAGTCACATTAACCTCCCCTGTTTCTTTATTATTATATAATATAACAATTTTATTGGGGCATGGGTTAATGTATTAAAAAAGATTTACAAAACTTACTAATTTTGTTATAATTAAAAGCGGAGGTAAATAAATTATGAAAAGTTTGAACATTAATCGCCTTGGGGGGGGGGCACTGAACCGCATTTAGCTTTCAATCTCGCAGAAATTTTAATTACCTTAGGCGTGCTCGGTGTTGTCGCAGCATTAACGATGCCGATGTTGATTGCAAATTACCAGAAAAAGCAAACTGTTGAGTCATTAAAACAGGCATATAGTCTTTTGCAGCAGGCATATGAATTCGCTCAACAGGATTATGGAAGTATAGAATATTGGAATTATAAAAGCATGTCCAATGTTGCAATTAGAGATACGTTTTTTTTGCCGTATTTTAAATCTGCATCAGTACCTAAGTCTACTTATAAATATAATACTCCTAATTGGCCGATTTGGTCTGATGGAATGAAAAATGGCTATATATTTCCCGCCGATGCTGTTAGTTCTTGTTTACAGACACCTCAAAATTATTTGTATTGTTTTAGAAATTTGTACAACGGTCATGTAATTATTAATATTGATATTAATGGAATACAAAAAGGACCAAATCGCGTGGCGAGAGATATATTTATGGTCGGATTTAATTCAGATTATGGTAATCGAATAGAATTTGAAGGCATAGTAACATATCAACATTGCAACAAAACTAGCGGTAATGGCAACGCTTGCGGGTTGAAAATTCAACGTGACGGCTGGCGGATTAAAGATGATTATCCTTGGAGATCGGGGAGGTAAATTTAGGTGAATAATCTTTACAAAACGTCATAAGAATTTTTGCAGGTACATATGTTTATTATATAATTAGGACTGAGGTATCACATTGAAACATTCAAAACTTACAGCCCTGATATTTATAGCGTTGGTTTTAGGCGTTATAGTTGGACATTTTGCCCCCGATTTTGCGGTTAAAATGAAACCTTTTGCGGTCATTTTTCTGCGAATGGTAAAGATGATTATCGCTCCATTGTTGTTCGCGACTCTGGTTGTCGGCATTGCAGGTCATGGAGATGCTAAAAGATTAGGGAAAATCGGGCTTAAAACAGTTATTTATTTTGAAATCGTTACGACTTTAGCTCTTGTAATCGGGCTTACAATGGCAAATATTTTCAAACCGGGAGTTGGATTTGTTACCGGCACTACTCCGCATGCACTGCATATGCAAGAAGCTGGTCTGATGGCAGGCGCTCAGGCACATACTTCAATCAGTGAAATGGTGACAAGTATTTTTCCGACAAGTATAGTTGATGCTATGGCACAGGGAAATTTATTGCAAATCGTAGTGTTTTCAATATTTTTTGCGTTAGCAATTATTGCTGTAGGTAAAAAGGCACAGCCTGTTATTGATATTTTAAATTCGGTATCGCAGATTATGTTTAAATTTACCGAATACGTAATGTATTTTGCACCTTTAGGGATTTTTGGTGCAATCGCATCTACAATCGGTGCTAACGGCTTATCTGTGTTAAAAAGTTATTTTAAGATAATTGGAGCATTATATATTGCCTTGGCTGTATTTGTATTTCTGGTTTTGATTATTGCATGCAAAATTGTAAAAATTTCATTTAGAAGCCTTTTAAGAGCTTTGCAAGAACCAGCTTTACTTGCATTTACGACAGCTAGTTCAGAGGCAGCATTTCCAAAAGCTATGGATATTATGGAGCGTTTTGGAGTTCCGAAAAATATAGTAAGTTTTGTTATGCCGACGGGTTATACGTTCAATCTGGACGGAAGCACATTGTATCTTGCAATGGCAGTTATATTTTCATCACAGATTGTCGGGATAAATCTTGACTTAAATCAGCAATTAATTATAATGTTGGCATTGATGCTTACAAGTAAAGGTGTTGCGGGAGTTCCGAGAGTGTCTTTGATTGTATTGGCAGGAACTTTGGCAAGCTTTAATATTCCGATTCTCGGTGTTGCAATACTTTTGGGTATTGACCAAATCCTTGATATGGGAAGGACAACGGTAAATTTAATCGGAAACTGCGTTGCAACGGTTGTAATTGCACGTTGGGAACGAGTTTTTGATTATGATAAAATGAGAGAATTTGTAAAAAAAGAAGGATAAAGCGGGAACGAGTGTAAACGAGTGACTATCCAAGATAAAGAAAGTGATACCAAAATTTATAAAGAGGGTAAAAATAATGAGTACAAAAACAGAGTATAAAGAAACTTTAAATCTGCCTCAAACGACTCTTGCTATGAGGGCGAATGCTACTGTGAGAGAACTTGAAATACAAAAATTCTGGGCAGAACATGATATTTATAACAAAATTATCAATCAGCGCGATAAAGCTAATAAATTTATTCTTCATGACGGCCCTCCGTACTTGAGTTCTGAAAAAATTCACGTTGGTACAGCTTTAAACAAAATTCTTAAAGATATTCTTTTGAAATATAAAGCTCAAGCAGGTTTTTATACTCCGTATGTTCCTGGTTATGATGGACACGGACTTCCGATTGAAAACGCTGTTGTAAAAAATATTAAAGGCGGTAGAAGTGCTTTAACACCTTACGAGTTAAGACAAAAATGCCGTGAATTTGCTCATAAAAACTTAAAAGGACAAGAAAGCGAATTTAAGCGTTTAGGCGTTCTTGGCAACTGGGAAAATCCTTATTTGACTATTAATCCTGAATTTGAAGCTGAACAGGTTAGAGTTTTTGGCGATATGTTTAAAAAAGGATATGTTGAAAAAGGTTTAAAACCTGTTTACTGGTGCGCATCTTGTGAAACCGCGCTTGCAGAAGCAGAGGTTGAATATGCTGATCATACATCAACTTCTATTTACGTAAGATTTAAGTTTGATGCAGAAAGCACAGAAAAGATTAATAAGATTGTTGACCTTGGCGGAAAAGATGCATATGCAATCATCTGGACAACAACTCCTTGGACAATTCCTTCAAATATGGCAATCAGTATGCACCCGAAATTTGAATATACCTGGTTTGAAAAAGACGGTGATGTTTATGTTGTTGCGCAGGAATTGCTTGGTTCATTCTTAGCTGACGTTGAATGGGAAGAAAGCGATATTAAAGTTATCGGTTCTTGTATTGGTCAGGATTTGGAACTTTTGAACACGACTCATCCGCTTGTTGACAGAAAATCTCCGATAATCTTGGGTGAACACGTTACGTTAGAAGCTGGTACAGGTTCTGTTCACACTGCTCCAGGTCACGGTCTTGAGGACTACGAAGTTGGATGCAGATACGGTATTGAAGTATTTTCACCGTTAGACAGCAAAGGTGTTTGGACAGAAGCAGTTAATGATAAAGATTTGGAAGGTGTTCCATATTATAAAGGAAATTCAATTGTTATCAAAAAACTTCAAAACTGCGGAGCATTGTTGAAACAACAAGATATTAACCACAGTTATCCACACTGCTGGAGATGTAAAAACCCTGTAATTTACCGTGCAACACCTCAATGGTTTGTTAAGGTAGACAAATTCAGAGATACAACTCTTGATGCAATCAAAAATGTAAAATGGATTCCTGCAAGCGGTGAAGCAAGAATTTCCAACATGGTTGCAGGACGTACAGACTGGTGTATTTCACGTCAGAGAGCATGGGGAGTTCCTATCCCTGTATTCTACTGTGACGATTGCGGTGAGGTTATCGTAACTGATGAAACTATCGAAAATGTTGCGCGTATTTTTGAAAAAGAAAGTTCAGATGCGTGGGTTAATCATACGGTAGAGGAATTGTTGCCGCAAGGTTTTGTTTGTCCTAAGTGTGGCAAAAACCATTTCCGTAAAGAAAATGACATTATGGACGTTTGGTTTGATTCAGGTATTACTTGGCGCGCAGTTGTTAACAAACGTTCTGAAGAACTCGGCACAACTCCTGTTGAAATGTATCTGGAAGGATCAGATCAGCATAGAGGATGGTTCCAGTCATCATTATTAACATCAATTGCGACTCAGGGAATTGCGCCTTACAAATCGGTTTTAACTCACGGTTTTGTATTCGGCGAAGACGGCAGAAAAATGTCAAAATCTTTGGGTAACTACATCAGACCTGATGAAATTATTAACACTTACGGTGCAGATATCTTAAGACTTTGGGCAGCATCAGTCGATTACAGAAACGATACAAAAATCGGTAACAACATTATTAAACAGCTTGCCGAAATCTTTAAGAAAACAAGAAATACATCACGTTTCTTGCTTGGAAACTTGTTTGATTTCGATCCTGCAGTTGACTATGTTGAATACAAAGACTTGAAAGCAATTGACAAATTCGCGTTGCATAAATTGAACGCATTGATTGAAAGTGTTACGGAAGCGTTCGACAATTACGAATTCTACAAATACTTCCAGCAATTGCAAAACTTTGCGGCTGTTGATTTAAGCTCGTTCTATCTTGATATTGTAAAAGACAGATTGTACACAGCAGGCAAAAAATCGCTTTCACGCAGAGCATGTCAAACCGTATTGTTTGAAATCTTACAAACATTAGTAAGAATGCTTGTTCCTGTAATGCCTCACCAGGCAGAAGATATTTGGATGAGCGTTCCCGAATGCCAAAAAGGCGGACTTGAAAGCATTTTACTTTCTGATTGGGTAAAAGCAAATCCTGAATGGACAAATGCTCAACTTGAAGAAGATTTTGCAAAAATCTTGAAGGCTCGCGAAGTTGTTACACGCGCAATTGAACCTTTGAGAGCTGAAAAACAAGTTGGAAGTTCATTAGAAGTTGCGGTTTATGTAAACTCTGACGAGTCTGTTTTGAAAGCAAACGAGGATGAACTTTGCAATATATTTATCACATCACAGGCATATGTAACAAGTGAAAAACCTGAAAATGTATTGAATGAATACACAGAGGACGGTTTCACCGTATGGGTTACAAAAGCAGAAGGCGAAAAGTGCGAACGCTGTTGGAAATACAGAAAACTTAATTCCGACGGAATTTGTGATGAATGTAATGAAGCAGTTAAATAAAAAGAGCCGAAAGGCTCTTTTTTTATATTACAAAATGTTAACAATTACTGTCATGTTTTAAAGATTTTGCTAAAAAGTGCCGTAGACATGAAGTAAGGAACTACATGAAAGGGTCAAAAAATGGGAATGGCAGCATCACAAGCAAGATTACTAAGCATAACAGCCCGATTGACAAACAATGAAAATACGGGTCAGGCTGTATCATATTCTAAACAAAGACTTGCAGATCAAACTCAGCAAATTACCAATGAGTATAACGAGGCGCTTGATGCTACCAAATTGACTGTATTGATTGGTTTTAACGGTGCTCAGGCTAACTATCAGGATATTTCTTACAACCTCATGACAGGTATGCAAATGGCATCTACAACAAAACAATACGTTGTAACTGATACCAAAGGCAGAATTTTGGTTACTGATAATATTGCAAAAGCTTACGAAAAAAGCCGTGGAAATTACAATGTGTTTTTACAAGCTTTGGGATATTCTCAAGCAGATATAAGCGTTCAAATTAATTCTGCAGATGAAAAAGCAAAAGAAAAAACTCAACAACAAATCCATGAAGCATGGGATAAATATTTTGCATCAGTCGGTATTAATAAATTTATGCCTGAACACGATTTAGGTATCAGTTGGAATGAAACATATGCATTAGATGAGAATGGTAATCAGGTCTATAATATCGGCGACGGCTATGCAGGGTTTAAACGTGTTCAAACTGACGATGAAGGTAATATTCTTTATAATAAGACTGAACAAAGAGATGTTGATGGCAATATTGTTTATACTTCTGAACAGGATATGAACGAAGATGGTACTCCTAAGGTTGATGAAAATGGAAACCCTGTATATAAACCAGTTATGATTGATGATTTGAGTGATCCTGTATATGTAACAACTCATCCGCCGATAATTGAAAATGGTGCGCCGAAACGTGACGAAGATGGTAATATTGTTTATGATGAAACAAAATTGGTAAATGTTTGGGACCCAATCAACTATGAAGGTACTACAGAAGAATCGCGTAACCTGTATGATTATGCAATGTCTCTTACTGAAGCTTATTTAAGAGTTGGAACTGGCGAAAATGGTATTGCATTTAGAACGGAATATGATATGGAGAATATTCAATCAGCAGCAAACCCTGATAACGCAAGTGCTATCAAATACTATCAGAATATATTTAATAAAATTCAATCAAGCGGATACTTTACATACACAAATACTCCAGCAGAAGTTGATGAAAACCACCTTTACACATCAGAAGGTACAGGTAACAAGGGTAATGTTAAAAAGAACCCGCTTCAAGATAATTACACATTTGAAGCAGCATTACGCGACGGCTCTTTGAGACTTGAATACTACTCAGCTACAGATAAAGCATTCAAATCAACTACAATTTCTGAGGACAATTGTATACAGGAAGTTGCAGATGAAAGAGCAATCGCAAGAGCAGAATCAAAATATAATCAGGATATGGCTGATTTGGAAAACAAAGATAAAAAATTAGACCTTGAACTAAAAAAACTTGATACTGAACATAATGCACTTCAAACAGAATACGATGCGGTTAAAAATGTTGTAGACAAAAACGTTGAAAGTTCATTTAAAATATTTTCATAAAGCTTACAGCGGCTATGTACGTAGTACAAAAAAAAGACCCTCAATTGAGGGTCTTTTTTTTATTTGCTTGCTCCTGCTTTTTCGATAATTTCTTTTTCAACGTTAGCAGGAACTTGTTCATAATGGTCAAATTCCATTGAGAATGTTCCGCGTCCTTGAGTGTTTGATCTCAAGTCTGTTGCGTAACCAAACATATTTGCAAGAGGAACCATTGATCTTACGATTACGTTTCCTGTATTGCCTTGAGGTTCTTGTCCCTCAATACGTCCGCGTCTTCTTGAAATATCACCGATAATTGTACCTGTAAATTCATCAGGAATTTCGATTTCAACTTTCATCATAGGTTCAAGAATACATGGCTGGGCTTTACGGCAGCCTTCTTTAATTGCCATAGAACCAGCGATTTTGAACGCCATTTCTGAAGAGTCGACTTCGTGGTAAGAACCATCATAAAGTTCTACTTTAACGTCAATCATCGGGAATCCAGCTAAGATACCGCCTTCAAGAGCTTCTTCCATACCTTTTCTTGCAGGTTCGATGTATTCACGAGGAACAGCACCACCAACGATTTTGTTTTCGAATACAAATCCTGCATTTTCTTCAGCAGGTGAAATTCTAACTTTAACGTGACCGTATTGACCTTTACCACCTGATTGACGGATGAATTTAGAGTCTTGGTCAGCGTTTCCGCGGATTGTTTCACGGTAAGCTACCTGAGGTTTACCGATGTTAGCTTCAACTTTGAATTCTCTAAGCATACGGTCAACGATGATATCAAGGTGAAGTTCGCCCATACCTGAAATGATTGTTTGTCCTGTTTCTGTATCAGATTTAACACGGAATGATGGATCTTCTTCAGCCAATTTTTGAAGTGCGATACCCATTTTATCCTGGTCAGCTTTTGTTTTAGGTTCGATAGCAACAGAGATAACTGGTTCAGGGAAGCTCATTCTTTCTAAGATAATAGGAGCTTTTTCGTCACACAATGTATCACCTGTAGTTGTGTCTTTCAAACCAACTGCTGCACAGATATCGCCTGCGTAAACTTCTTGTTCTTCTTGTCTTTGGTCAGCATACATACGTACCAAACGAGCGATACGTTCTTTTTTGCCGTTAGTAGCGTTAAGAACATAAGAACCTGAAGTGATTACGCCTGAGTAAACTCTTAAGAATGTTAAACGACCAACGTAAGGGTCAGTCATAACTTTAAATGCAAGAGCTGCGAATGGTTCATCATCTGATGAGTGTCTTTCTGTTTTAGAACCGTCTTCAAGTTCACCTTCAATAGCTTTTACATCAACAGGTGACGGCATATAGTAAACTACGTTGTTCAATAATAATTGAACACCTTTGTTTTTAAATGCTGTACCGCAGCATACTGGAACGATTTTGTTTTCGCAAACAGCTTTTCTCAAACCAGCTCTTAATTCGTCTACTGTAATAGATTCAGGATCTTCAAAGAATTTTTCCATTAAAGCGTCATCTTCTGATGCGATAGCTTCAACCATTGCATCTCTGTATTCTTTAGCTTTTTCAGCCAATTCTGCAGGGATATCTTCTTCTCTAATATCTGTACCTAAATCATTTGTATAGATTTCGGCTTTCATAGTCATAAGGTCAACAAGACCTGTGAATTTATCTTCAGCACCGATAGGCAGCTGGATAGGAACAGCATTAGCGCCGAGTCTGTTTTGAATTTGGTCTACAACTCTGTAGAAATCTGCACCTGTTCTGTCCATTTTGTTTACGAATACCATACGTGGAACTTCGTATCTGTTAGCTTGTCTCCAAACAGTTTCAGATTGAGATTGAACACCGCCTACAGCACAGAATACAGCAACAACACCATCTAATACACGGAGTGAACGTTCTACTTCAATAGTAAAGTCAACGTGACCTGGTGTATCAATAATGTTAATCTGGTGTCCTTTCCATTCAGCAGTTACAGCAGCTGATTGGATTGTAATACCACGTTCTTTTTCCTGTTCCATAAAGTCAGTTACAGCAGCACCGTCGTGTGTTTCACCAATTTTGTGGGTTTTACCTGTGTAAAACAAAATACGTTCAGTAGTAGTGGTTTTACCTGCGTCGATGTGAGCGGCAATACCAATGTTTCTGATTTTTTCTAATGGAGTTTTTCTTGCCATTTTGTTTTTTCCTTTTTTATATTGTGTACTTCGCTATTATATATTTTTAGCTTCACTTAAAATTATCACACAAACATATATTTTTACAAACGGGTTGTTTGAAATTTTTTAATATTTGCAATATAATAAGTGATATGAAAACATCAGAAAAAGATTTGATAACGGCTGAAATCGTTAAGCAGACAAACTTACAGCATATAGCAATAATTATGGACGGCAATAGAAGATGGGCAAAGGAAAGAAATCTTCCATCAGCTATGGGGCACAAAAAAGGTGTTGATGCTTTGAAAGCTGCGCTTCGTGCGTGCAATGATTTTGGTATAAAATATTTAACCGTTTATGCGTTTTCAACCGAAAATTGGAATAGAAAAAAAGAAGAAGTTGATTTTTTGATGGAACTTCTTGCTTTAACTTTAACAAATGAACTTGCGGAAATGCACGCGGAAGGTGTTGTTATTAATTTTATCGGTGATATTTCAAAATTAAGCCCGAAATTACAGAAGATTTTGGCTCATTCTGTTGAAACAACAAAAAATAACACGGGTGTGCATTTGCAGATTGCGTTCAATTATGGTTCGCGCGATGAAATTGTGAATGCTGTGAAAACTATTGTTGCAAAAGGAATTACAGATATCAATGAAGAAACAATTTCAAAATATCTGTATACAGGCGGAATTCCTGACCCTGATTTGCTAATCAGAACAGGCGGGGAAATGAGGGTTTCAAATTATCTTTTGTGGCAGATTGCGTATTCGGAAATTCTTGTTGTAAAAGAGTTTTGGCCTGAATTTGGCAGAGAGTCTTTAGCAAGTGCTGTTGAGGAGTTTCAAAACAGACAGAGGCGTTTCGGAAAATGAAGATAACATTTGCAACAGGGAATGACCATAAATTGCAGGAAATAAATGAGATTTCCGCGGGTTCGGGGGTTGAGTTTGTCTTACCGCCCGAGGGCTTTAACCCTGTAGAGGACGGTGAAACTTTTGAGGAAAACTCTTTGATTAAAGCCCGCGAGGCAGCGCGTTTAAGCGGAATGATCTCATTGGCGGATGATTCGGGATTGTGTGTGGAAGCTTTAAACGGCGCACCGGGGATTCATTCAGCTCGTTATGCAGAAACTGCGCAGGCACGTATTGATAAGTTATTGCTGGAACTTGAGTGCAAGGATAACCGCAGGGCAAAATTTGTGTGTGCAATGACTTTAGTGGATGCTTGCGGGAAAGTTTTGTTTCAAACCCGCGGAGAATGCCATGGTGAAATTGCAAGAGGGCAGTCGGGTGTGAACGGTTTTGGCTACGATCCTGTATTCTTGATTAGTGACCGCACAATGGCTGAAATGTCAGAGGATGAAAAAAATGAAATTTCTCACCGCGGCAGGGCGCTGAGAAAAGTGTTGGAATTTTTAAGTAAATAGTTTTTTGCCCTTGCAAAAGCAAGGGCAAAAAAAAGACCGGCGTGAAAAGATTTTCCGGTCTACAAAAAGATTCGATTTTTGTTTATTCCCGTGGGAATTGTTTTTATTTGCTGTACAGAATAAGTCTGCCTGCTGCTGAGTTTGGTAATACTGTTTGATCATAAAAAACTACAGGGTATATATCTGTAGGATTTGATACTTCTGTACAGGTAGATTTATCATATAATTTACCAAATGTTCCAGCAGCCGATTCTTCATCTTCTGCATCTGTATTAGTAGAATCTAAAGCATAAGTCCCACTACATACTGTAACTTTATTAGGGCCTTTTTCTCCGTTTACATCAACAAAACCAAAACATGGCGAATCTTTTTTACATTCTCCCTGTCCTTTTGCGTAAGCAAACATCATGCCGTCATTAAAATAGATATATGTATCAGCTTTAAGGTTTGAGATTTTTTCATCTGGATTAGAACCATCTTTAAGATTTGTACTATTATATATAGTCGGAGTGGTTGTTTCTGTTTTTACATAATTCATTCTATCTGTTATAAGTTTGTAAATATTTTGTTTTCCTGCAGTTGTATCAATTTCATTTTTTGTTGTATCTGCAAAATTCCAGTCATCAAGTGCCACGTTCAAAGTAACAGCCTGTGATAAAGCTGACAATGCTTTTTTGTAAGCTGCTTTGTATTGCGCACCCTGTGTTGAGTTCATCAACGTAGGCATTGTCATTGCTGCTACAACACCGATAATACCTAAAGTAATCAAGACCTCTGCGAGTGTAAACGCACTAAAATTTCTTCTCATAATCCTCTATGTCCTTTCATTATTAGTCACATGTTTATTATACGATATTTATATCAATTTGTCAAGATTATTGATATAAATATCATTATATCATCTTAAACTTATCTATATATTTTAATAGAGGTTTGAGATGAATTTAGATAAAGAAACAATAGGTAAAAAAATAAGACAAATTCGCAAAGAGAAAGGGTTTTCGCAGGAAGAACTTTCCGAAAAAATTGATATTTCTCCACGCCACATGTGCACGATTGAAAACGGAAATTCTTTTCCCTCTATTGAAACCTTTATCAAAATTGCTGAAATTCTTGATATTAATATCAATGATTTTTTTAACTTGAACCTTGAAAGCAGTGATAATTTGAGAGCCGAAATTTATAATCTTATTCAAACTTCTACAGTCCATGAACTTAAATTAATACAAAATATTATTACTGCAATTCATAATAATCGCGACTAAATTCTTATTGACACAAACTCTGTTTTTATAATAAAATAAATGTGTTGCAAAAACAACATATATAAAATTAGACAGGGAGAGCAAATGAAGAAAAATATTATAATTTTTTTGTCGGTAATTGTTGCCGCTATTTTAATAAGGTACGGATTTTCATTATTCGGAAATATTATGCAGGGCAAAGCTATGAAAAACAAGCCTGCTCCGTCTGTTTCTATTCAGGAAGTTGAGCATCAGAAAGTTATCAGAAGTTTTGAAGCACCTGGAAGAATTGTTTCAAAATATAGAGTTGATGTTCTGGCGCGTATTTCAGGTTATCTTTTGAAAAGTTATTTTAAAGAGGGTGATTATGTAAAACAGGGGCAGGTTTTGTTCCAGATTGAACCGAATGAGTATGCAAACGCTTCTGCAAGTGCGGGTGCTAATGTGAAAAATTTGACAGCACAGTTAAGCTATGCTGAAAAGCAGCTTGCGCGTGCATCTGAACTTGTAAAAAAAGATTACATTGCAAAAGCGCAGTATGACCAGATGCTATCTAACAGAGATGCCTTAAAAGCCCAGCTTGCTTCAGCTCAGGCACAATATAATGATGCTAACAGAAATTTGGGATATACAAATGTTAAAGCTCCTGTTGACGGAAAAGTCGGTATAATTAATGTTACAGTCGGAAACTACGTTTCGCCATCATCAGGTGCGCTTACAACTATTAATAGTACAAATCCGATTTATGTAACTTTCCCGCTTGATTCAAGTGATTTTCAAGCTTTGGCATCAGGTGACGGGGAAGCTAACAAAAGCAGGAGAGTTGAATTAATTCTTGCAGGCGGAACTAAATATAAAATTGACGGTGTACAGGATTTTCAGGACAACAAGGTTGATGCATCAACAGGTACGGTTACAATGCGTGCAACTTTTGATAACCCCGAAAATCAACTTATCCACGGTGAATTTGTGACAGTAAAACTTTTTGCCAATAAACCTGTTGACGTTCCTGTTGCTCCAGTGACTGCAGTTATGGAAAATCAGGCAGGAAAATATGTTTATAAGCTTGATGATAATAATATTCCACAGCTTGTGTATGTAAAAGTCGGCGAGCAGAATGGACATAATTGGATTATCACCGAGGGGCTGCAAAAAGGTGACAGAATTATTACTGAGGGTTTCCAGAAAGTTATACCTGGAAAGCCTGTTAAAATTGTGTCTGAAGAAGAAATGAAAAAAATTAAAACAGAACAAGTTACTGAAACTAAAAAATAAAGGGATATAATGGAAAATTCAGGAAATTTATTTATAAAACGCCCCAAACTGGCGATAGTAATTTCGCTTGTAATTATGATTGCAGGCGCATTGATGATGTTAATGCTTCCTCTGGAAGAATACCCATCCATTACGCCTCCGCAGGTTGTT
This sequence comes from uncultured bacterium, assembly GCA_948964545.1. Taxonomy (GTDB): domain Bacteria; phylum Cyanobacteriota; class Vampirovibrionia; order Gastranaerophilales; family Gastranaerophilaceae; genus Stercorousia. Next base: position 119,934 of record CAREDV010000003.1, read on the forward strand.
GTAACAGCTACTTATGCAGGTGCAAGTTCTGACGTTGTAGCTGATACCATTGCAGCTCCTGTTGAAGCGCAATTAAACGGGGTTGAGGATATGATTTATATGTCGTCAACTTCTCAAAACGGTCAGTATCAGCTGACTTTATATTTTAACATCGGTTCTGACCCTGATATGGCGGTTGTTAACGTTCAAAACCAGCTGCAGCTTGTTACTCCTCGTCTTCCAGAAGAAGTTAAGCGTTACGGTTTGTCGGTTAAAAAATCAACTGGCGGCCCTGGTTTAATGATGATTGCAGTAAATTCTCCAACCCATACTTATGACTCTTTGTATGTTGCAAACTATGCGTCTATTTATATTAAAGACGAACTTGCGCGTATCAAAGGTGTTGGTAAAGTTCAGGTTTTCGGTTCTTCTGATTATTCTATGAGAATTTGGCTTGATGCAGGCAAAATGGCAAATTTGGGTGTATCGGTTTCCGAGGTTAATGCGGCAATTCAGTCGCAGAACACACAAGTTCCTGCGGGGGATTTGGGTGTTGAACCTATGAAAAATAAGCAGATGATTAAGCTTACGATGCGTACTAAAGGCCGTTTGAAAGATGTAACAGAATTTGAAAATATTATTGTACGTTCAAAACCTGACGGTTCGCAGATTAGACTTAAAGATATTGCAAGAGTTGAACTCGGGGCTGAAAGTTATTCGTTCTTCTCCCGCAGAGGCGGTAAGGATACGGCTATTATTTCTATAAGCCAATTACCCGAGGCAAACGCTATTGACCTTTCTAAAAAAATCAGAGCAAAAATGGTTGAATTAAGCAAGAGTTTTCCGCAGGGAATTGTTTATGAGATTGCACGTGATGAAACAGAGTTTGTAAGTGAATCAATTAAAGAAGTTATATCTGCAATCGGACTTGCTGTTATTCTTGTAGGTTTGGTTACTTATTTGTTCTTAGGAAGCGGACGTGCAGCATTAATTCCTTTTGCAGCAATCCCTGTTTCACTTGTCGGTGTATTTATATTTATGAACATATTAGGTTTCTCAATTAACCTGCTAATCCTTTTCGGACTTGTTCTTGCTGTAGGTCTGGTTGTTGACGATGCTATCGTTGTATTAGAAAACACACAAAGACATATTCAAGAGGGAAAAGACCCGAAAACGGCAACAGAAATTACAATGAAAGAGGTTTTAAGCCCTGTTATTGCAACATCACTGGTGTTAATGGCGGTATTTGTGCCTGTATCTTTTATGTCAGGGATTACAGGACAGATGTTTAGACAATTTGCCCTGTGTATTGCATCTTCTATCGGGTTGTCGACGCTTGTTGCCTTGACTCTTGCACCTGCGCTTTGTGCGATGATTTTGAAGTCAGGTACGGAAAAAGCCGATTTTGAATTTATACAAAAATTTGATGACTGGTTTAACAACATAAGAGATAAATATCTTGAGGGTGTAAAAATATTTACAAATTCTGCAAAACTTACTATGACAGTATTAGCAGGCATTGTATTATTTACGCTTTTTATGTTCTTTTTAATTCCAAAAGGATTCTTACCGACTGAAGATAAAGGTGCTATATTTGCTCAAATTCAGCTCCCTGATGGTTCATCAGCGTCAAGAACAGAAATGGTTGCCAGTGAAGTTGAGAATAGAATTTTAAAAATCCCTGGAGTTAATACTACAATTAACCTTGTAGGGTTTTCTGGCGAAAATACTGCGTTGATTGTTGCGGAGTTAACGCCTTGGTCAAAACGTAAAAGCAAAGAGCTTCAGATGCAGACTATCATGGGTAAAATGCAGAAAGAATTTGCAAATTATCCGTCTGCAACTATCGCAATATTTTCACCGCCTTCGATTTCAGGTTTGGGTATGTTCGGAGGTTTTGAATATCAATTGCTTGATAAGGGTGATAGAACATCTCAGGAACTTTATGATGAGGCTGTAAAACTTATTGCTGATGCCAATCAAGATTCAGCTTTTCAGATGGTATATACATCTTTCACCGCAAATTTACCTCAGTTGATGATTAAAGTTGATGAGGCAAAAGCTCTTGCACAGGGTGTTGATATATCAGAAATCTATTCAGCATTATCAGGATATTTTGGAAAATCTTATGTAAATGACTTTAACAAGTACGGCCGCGTTTACCGTGTATATTTGCAGGCAGATTCAGAATACAGAGAAAAACCTTCAGATATTGACAAAATTTATGTTAAAAACAGACAGGGCGGAATGGTTCCTTTGTCTGCGCTTGTAACTGTTAAAAACGTTGTCGGTCCTTATAGTATTACAAGGTTTAATATGTATCCGTCAATTACTATTAACGGTCAGGCGCGTGCGGGTGTCAGCTCAGGGCAGGCAATGAACGCAATGGAGAGAATTTCTGATGAAGTTTTACCGCGCGATATGGGTTATGCATGGGCAGGAAGTTCTTTGCAGGAAAAACAATCAAGCGGTCAAATCGGCCCTATCTTAGCAATGTCACTGGTATTTATCTATCTGTTTTTGGTAGGTTTGTACGAAAGCTGGATGCTTCCGATTGCGGTGCTTTTGATTTCACCTGTAGCATTAGTTGGAGCTTTGTTCTTCCAGTATGTTTCTGGTTATTCTTTGGACTTGTACTCTCAAATCGGGCTTGTTATGTTAATTGGTTTATCTACAAAGCAGGCTATTTTGATTATCGAGTTTGCTAAAGAGGCACACGAAAACGGAATGAGCATAATGGAATCAGCTATGCAGGCTGCAAAATTGAGATTTAGAGCCGTAATGATGACAAATATTGCATTCATCTTAGGTTTGCTTCCGCTTGTATTTGCAAAGGGTGCAGGTGCAGCCAGCCGTAATTCTGTTGGTATGACAGTATTTGGCGGTATGATGGCAGTTGCATTTATCGGAACTTTCCTTGTACCTGCGTTTTTCGTTATGGTTGAGAATTTAAAAGTTTATACAGCTAAAAAATTAAAAAAGGATAAATAAATGTATAAAAAAATATTACTTTTATTGTTAATATTAAGTATGGGAACTGTTTTCGCAGACGAAATCGGCAACAAGGTTAATGAAAAAGAATACCCTGAAGCAGAAGCAGTTTTGCCTAAAAAAACAGATAAAGCTGATTTTATTATTGAAGGTTCTGTCGAAAAAAATATTGACATGACGCTTGAAAAGTGTCTTGAGCTTGCTCTTGGCAACAACCCGCAGATTAATGCGGCATTTCATGATATTCTGGCGTCAGATGCACGTATAAAACAGGTTTGGTCAAATTATTTTCCGCAGTTAAGCTGGCAGACAGGCTACACCAGAATTCGTCAATTGCAGTTGTCTGACGCTTTAGGACAAAACCTTACATTTAATTACTATACACTAGGGCAGATAACCCTGCAGCAAATGCTTTATGACTTCGGTGTAACTCAAAATCAGGCTACCATTAAACGTTTGGATTATGAAGCATACAAAACCACGCTTGCAGGAACTATTAATGAAGTAATTTATCAGACTAAAGATGCTTATTACAATTTGTTGTATGCGTTTGAAAGTAAAAAAGTTGCGCAAGACACGGTTGATAAATTCGAAATGTTCTATAATCAGGCAAAAGCGTTTTACGAAATCGGTATGAATCCGAAAGTTGATGTTACAATTGCTGAGGTTAATTTAAGTAATGCAAAATTACAGCTTATTCAGGCTGATAATGCTGTAAATCTTGCTGTTGCAAGATTGAATAATATAATGGGTGTTCCGTTTATTGACTCATATAATGTTCAGGAGCGTTTAAAATATAGTCCTGTAGATGTGTCTTTTAACCAATCAATAGAAATTGCGCGTGAAGCTCGTCCTGAATTGAAACTTGCTGAAATAAAGGTTGAAAGTGCTAAACAGACACTTAAGCTGGTGAAAAAATCATATTTTCCGACACTTTCTGTTGAGGGTCAATACCAGCGAGGCGGAAGATCTTGGAATAATAACTACGGTTATAATTTCGGCGGATACTTAAATTTCCCGACTATTAACGGAATGCTTATTAAAAACGAAATTAAGGAAGCAAGATATTTGTATGACAAAGAACTTGCAAATGCTAAGAATACGCAAAACCAGATTTATTTGGAAATTCAAAATGCATTTTTAAAGCTTCAGGAAAAGAAAAATCAAATGCCTGTTGCTATGTTAAATGTCAAAAAGTCTAAAGAAAATTACGAACTTTCATACGGCAGATACAGAGTCGGCGAGGCGAGCCCGACTGAGCTGAAAGATGCACAGATAAATTACCAGCAGGCGCAATTAAGTTATTATAATGCTTTATACCAGTATAATTCTGCAAAAGCAGAGCTTGAAAAATCAATCGGTAAAAATATAGTTGCTGATTCGGATGATATTATAGAATTGGGTGAATAAAATATTACGAATTGTAAACTTGCCTGAAGTAAAAAAGGCAATTTTTTCGAACTTATATCCTTTATATATATGTAAGAGATAAGAGAGAGAAAAAGAAAATGGCAAACGGTCAATTCGGAACTTTGGTAAAAAGCGATAAAGTAAAAAAAGTAAGCGCAAAAGATATTACAAGTGCTAACTTAGAGGATTATACATTTATTGGTAAAAATGATAAAAGAATGCGTTTCAATAACTCAAAAGACCCGATTTATTATGTATTTGATGTTATTGACAACAGACCAATTAAAACTCTGGCAAAAGAATTCGTTAAAGATTCATTCTTTGAAGCAGTAAATTTCGTATCAAAAGTCGTTAGATAATCAATTAGGAAATCGGAAAAAGAGAAAAAGTTTTAGGAAATCAATTAGGGATAGGATAACAAAAAGACGGTCTATATGACCGTCTTATTTATTTACATCTGTTTTAGGTTCGTATTCTATGCCCATTTCTTTAAGTGTTCTTATAAAGTTCTGTGCACATATTTTTTGAGCTTCAGGTGGAACAATCCTCAAAATTTCTACTGTCTTTGAAATCACAGGGTCTTTATCATACCAGCGGTTATTAGCATTAACAGGTTTTACCATTGCATAAAATTTGTCAACAGTTTCTTTTGAAACTTTTTCTTCAATTTTTTGCAGGAAAATTTCAGCCTGTGCTCTTAATTCTGTTTGATAGTTTCTTAAAAGCTCAATAACTTCCAGCAATAATGGATCGTGATCGTACCAGCGTTTATATGCAGGTGACATTAGAGTAAGCCCTCCGTAATTTTAGGTTCGACAGGAGTTGAAATGATTTCTTCATTTTTTCTTTCTATCTTCGCTCCTAATAATCTTAACTTACTTTCAAAATTTTCGTATCCTCTATCTATATGATGTAGTTTTTCAATAGTAGAATTTCCGTCAGCCATTAATGCTGCGACAACAAGTGATGCGCCTGCTCTCAGGTCGCTTGCGCACAATGTTGCACCTGTAAGTTTTTTGACCCCCTTGATAATTGCATGGTTTCTGTCCTGATGAATATCAGCTCCCATTCTGCGAAGTTCTGGAACTTGCATGAATCTGTTTTCATATAAGCTTTCTGTAATAATTCCAACTCCGTTTGCTGTTGTTAAAAGTGTCATTGCCATAGATTGCAAGTCAGTTGGGAAACCAGGATAAGGCTGGGTTACATAGTTTATTGAATTAAGTCTGTTTCTGCAGGAAACTTCCAGAGAATTAGGCTCAATAAGCTTGATATTTGCGCCCATTTTTAAAAGTTTATCAGTAAAGAATGTCAAATGAGCAGGGAAAACCCCTTTAATTATTGCTTTTCCTTTAGTTGCTATAATTGCTGACATAAATGTACCAGCTTCAATTCTGTCAGGAATTGTAGTATATTCTATCGCATGTAGATTTTCCTGTTTAACACCGTTGATAACTATTTCAGAAGTTCCAGCCCCATTAATGTCTGCTCCCATTGAATTTAAAAAGTTTGCAAGGTCAACAATTTCTGGTTCTTGAGCTGCGTTTTGGATTGTTGTAGAACCTTCTGCTAATACAGAAGCTAACATAAGGTTTTCTGTTGCTCCTACTGAAGGAATATCAAGGTATATGTTTGCTCCAGAAAGTTTTGAAGCTTTAGCATGAACATAGCCGTTTTCAATTTTGATTTTAGCACCGAGTGCTTCTAAACCTTTTATGTGAAAATCAACACGTCTTTCGCCGATTGCACATCCGCCAGGAAGTGCTACAATTGCTTCTTTGCATCTTGAAACTAAAGCTCCGAGAACAATAAAAGAAGCTCTCATTTTGCTTACTAGTTCATATTTTGCAGTCACGCTTGTTAAATCTGTCGCGTCAATTGTAACTGATTTTTCTGTTTTGTCATAAGATGTTTTTGCACCCAATTGAGCAATAACGCTGAGCATAATTTCAACGTCTGTCAAATCGGGAACGTTATAAATCTTTGTTTCACCTTTAGCCAATAATGCGGCAGCCATTAATTTTAAAACCGAATTTTTTGCCCCGCCTATTGAAACTTCACCTCTTAAAGGGGTACCGCCTTTTATATAATATTTGTCTGTCAATTTATCTTACCTGTAAAAATATCTAACTTACTATTATAATAATACAACTATACTCAGTTGGTGTAAATAAGTTAAATTATGTAAAGATGAAGTTTTTGGATTAGATTTAATAATATTGACATATTTTCGCGAATGAGATATCCTGTATAAGGGTAAGCCCAATTTTTTAGCCATTTTTGACGATATTGATAAAATCTTATTAATTACCGCCAGAGGCTAAAGCCTCCGTATTCATACTTTGAGGGACAAACTATAAATTTGGATAACCGCAAAGAAAGGGGGTGATAAAAATGATATTCGCAGTAAGCGAAAAAGCACTAATTATAATTTTAATAATCATAATAGTGCTTTCAATCATTTTCTAGGGGCTTTTAAAGGGGCAAGCTGGAACTTGTCCCGCCCTTTCTTTTATTATAACATATTGTTTTTATGTTTTCAAGGGTTTAATTAATATTTAATAATATTTACAAATTTTGAATTTCATAATATAATATTTCCCAGCAGGTTTGACCTGACCTCCTTAAACGCACAACAAACTATTCTGCAATAAGGTGTAAGAAAGGAGGTGATGCACAGTGACAGAGCAAATATTATGGATAACAAAATATGCCCTAGTTATCATAGGACATATTTTGCTAATAATTGCATCTTTCATGTAGGGTCTGCAAAAGGGTATCCTGCCAGATACCCTACCCTGCTTTTATATTATAACATATTGTTTTTATGTTTTCAAGGGGGGGATTATTCATCAATCAAAGTGAAATTTTTCGGCAGTTCTTTTTCCAGTAAAATAAAAAATTCTGATGGGTTATAGCCTAATGCGTTAATTAATTTCCAAAAATTAAAAAGTTTAGGTTCACTTTTACAGTTTTCCAAACGACTTATTAAAGACTTTTGCAACTCATATTCATCAGCTAAAGTACGTTGGGATTTATTAAGCCTTTTGCGTTCTTTTTTTATAATTTTAGCTATAGCTTTAGACAAAATTGTAAATTTTTCATAATCTTGTGGTTGCATATATAGAATTTTAATTGTAAGATGTTTATAAGCATTTCTATAAATAGAACCAAGAGGCAAAATATGGAATTTAACGATATTATTTTAGAGAAGTTTTCTCAAAGAGAAACGATAGTGTCAAAATTGATGGTGATGGGTTATTCTAATAATCAAATAGCAAAGAATATGAAACTTTCTCTTTGCACGATAAAAAATGCTTTAGCGTTAATTTACCAAAAATTAGAAGCAAAAAATAAAGCACATGCTTGTTTTATATTAGGACAAAATATTCAAAAATAATTACTAATCCAATAGTGAATAATTTTCAGGAAGTTTATTTTCTAATTTTTTAATTAAATCTGATAATTTTAGCTCTAAAGCTTCACTAATAGCCCATAGTGATAATATTTTAGGTTCATTTTTACTGTTCTCCAGTCTGCTGATTAATGATTTGGGAATATCATATTCATATGCAAGAATACGTATAGATTTTTGTTTGGTTTCACGTTCTTCTTTTAAAACTTCAGATAGAGCATTAAGGATTATTTGTGAATTTTTAAAGTTAGCATGTTTCATATATAGAATAGTAGGGATAAATAATAGTTTAGCATTTCTATATGTGAAACCATAATTTTTGCATTAAAGAATCTAATGGTTGGGCACTCATTGGACATATAGTAAAATTTGGTATAATATAAATTAGGGTAAAAGATAGCTCTTTTCAAAAGGAAACCGACCAGCATGATATTCTGACTTTCTAAGGGCTATCGGCACTTTCTCAAGATGCCAACCTCATTTTTATTATTTACTATTTTTTGCTATTTGTTAAGTGGCTTACTGTGAATTCTGTTAAATAAAAGAGCGGAGCTTTCAGTCGCTCCGCTTCTTTTATCGATTACCGTCATCTGAGATATGCGGCGATTGCGCTCAGCTTTCCAAAAACCTGATTTATTACCAGTCAGATTATAGAGGAAAGTTTCACCCATCAGGTAACCGTCCGTATCCCGCCTTGTTTATTTGTGTGACATGTGCCACGGGGTGTACTCCCTTGCCCTGATTAAACCACAGGTTCGGCATTTCATTCACACGGATGACCGAAAATCTCTCGGAGGATTAGGTTTGGGATACGAATTCTTTTTTCACCACTGGGCGGCTTATACTAGGACTTTATAAGTTTTGGTGTAATTTATATAAATGCCTATTTTGTAATTTTTCCAATTTTGGGCGACTTATTCACCACTGGGCGGCTTATTCGGTGACTTATTAAAGTTTGTTGTCACTTTCTAAATCGCCTACTGTGTGATTTTGTCGATTATTATTTTTCCTTTATTTCCAACCTTTTAGGTTGTTTATTTTCTGTTTCAACCTTTGGAATTGTTATTGTCAGGATACCTTTGTCATAAACCGCTGTACTTTCTTCGGTTTTTACAGGATGGTCGAAAGAGATTGTTCTTTGGTATTTGCCGTAACGAAACTCGGATGTATGACAGCGTTCGTTTTTGGCTTTTTCTTCTTTTTCTTCGGCTTCTTCATGAATTTCTGCCGTTATTGTCATAAACTCGTTATCGAGTTCGACTTCAATATCGTCTTTATTTACACCAGGAAGCTGAACTTTTACTTTGTAGTTTTTGTCATTTTGTTTAACTTCAACTGCTGGACGCCAGATAGAAGCTTTTTTGACATTCAAGGGATTTGCGTGAACAAGAAGCGTGTCGCGCAAAAAGTTATTCAATTCATTGTGAATACTGTCAAAGTAAAAATCAGGTTCTCTAATTATTAAGTCATGTTTCATTTATTTACCCTTTCCGTAGATATTGGTATTTGTTTAAAGGTTTTGGTTAGTCACTTCGCTTTTCTGTCATCCTGAGTTTCAGGATCTAATAAATGCTCGTTCCCGTTTTTTCCTTTCACATCTTCACAATAAACTTTTTTTCAGACATTTTCATTAGACTTTGTATTAATTAATTGTGCTTATACTATGCACTTTTGTGTAATAGAATAAACGGTTATGTTTGGTAAAATCACACAGTAGGCGATTTAGAAAGTGACAACAAACTTTAATAAGTCCCTGAAAAAGCCCAGTGGTAAAAAGAAAAGGAGGATACATAATGGCAATAAAGATGTTAATATTTGATTTCCGCGACAGCGAGAAAAAGTTTTTTGAGGAAAACAAATTTGATAATTTTGATATAACTTTTTTTAAAGAGAGTTTGAATGAAGATACGGTGAACAATTTAACAGAAGAACAACTTGAGCATACAGCTGTAATAAGTGTTTTTATAGATTCGGAAGTTACTCAGGCGGTTATTGACAAGTTCAAGAATTTAAGAACTGTTTCCACACGTTCAACAGGTATTGATCATATTAATCACAGAGCATGTGTTGATAAAAATATTGATGTAATAAATGTTGGAAGTTACGGATCACGCTCTGTAGCTCAATACACTATGGGTTTAATGATTGCACTTATCAGAAAAATTATTCCTGCATCACGTTATGTATTAAATAAAGACAGAGCCTGCGATACATTTATCGGGCGTGATATTTCAAAGCTTACAATCGGTGTTGTTGGAACAGGCTCTATAGGTGCTGCTGTATGTAAACTTGCTCATGCTATGGGAATGAAAGTTTTGGCTTATGATTTGGTTCACAGGCAGGAACTTTTGGAAGAAGTTGAATATTTTGATTTTAATGAACTAATAAAACAATCTGATGTTATAACTTTGCATGTTCCGTATACAGGCGAAAATTATCATATGATTTCATCACAACAGTTTAAAATGATGAAAAAAGATGCTTATATAATAAACACTTCACGCGGAGAAATTCTTGATACTATTGCATTGTATGATGCAATAAATGCAAAAGAAATTGCAGGTGCTGGTTTAGATGTTGTTTCTTGTGAAACTTACAGTTTTAAATGCAATCAATTTTCGCAGCGTCTTGGTGAAGATATGATATGCATGAAAGAAGCCGAAACAGTTGAAAAACTTGCGCTGATGCCTAATGTTATAATAACTCCGCATATTGCTTACGAAACTCAAGACGCCGTAGATTACCTTTTGGAGATGACTTTTAAAGGCATTCAGGACTGTATTCAGGGCGGAAGCAAGTTTAAAAATTTATGATTTCATCATAATCTGTGAGGAGATTACCCCGAGAAGGTAATCTTCTCTTTTGTATAGCTTAAACCCTTTGCTTTCAAAATCTTTGATAAGTTCTGCAGGTATTGGGAAAATTTGTCTGGATTTTACCAGATAGTTGTAAGCGGGGGTATTATCTGTAAAACGTGATACAATTATCGGTGTGATTTTATCGTAAATTTTACTGATAATATTTTTTTCGCCAAAATCAAGGTGGAGAAATTTTCCGTTTGGTTTCAAAATTCTGTAAACTTCTTCTACGGCTTTTTCTGCGTTTTGAATATTTCTTAAACCAAATCCCATTGTTACAATGTCAAATGTGTTATCTTCGTAAGGCAGGCTTGTCGCATCGCCCTGAAAAAACTGCACATTCGGGTATTTGTCTTTTGCAATATCAATCATGTTTTCAGAAAAATCAATTCCAGTAACGCAGGCTTCTGGCTGAATTTTTTTGATAAGTCCTGCCAAATCTCCTGTTCCTGTGCATAAATCAAGTACATTATCATGCGGTTTTAAGTTAAGTTTTTTAATGCAGTCTGATTTAATTATAGCATGAGTGCCGAATGACATAATATTATTTATCAAATCATATTTGTCAGCAATCATATTGAACATTGTGTGAATGGCTTGAGGATTTTTATCGTACATAATTGTAACCTTTTTGCTTAATTTTAATATTAACATATAATGAAATTATGAACATAGCTTTTATACCTATTGATAATCGTCCTGTCTGCTATACCTTGCCTGAGCAGATTTGCGCAATGAATGATGAAATAAATCTTTTTATTCCTGAGCGCGGAATGCTTGGCGGATTAACAAAAATTGCTGATGTTGAGGGAATTTTTGAATGGTTTAAAGGACTTGAAAATATTGATGCGGTGGTAATGTGTCTTGATACAATTGCTTACGGCGGATTAATCCCCTCGCGCCGTTCTGCTGATACATTTGAGCAGGTAAAAGAACGGGTGGAAAGATTTAAAAAATTGCTTGACGGTAAAAAAGTTTACGCTTTTTCAAGTATTATGCGAATTTCCAACAACAACATAAATCAAGAGGAAAAAGAATACTGGAGTGAATACGGCAAAAAAATTTTTGAATACTCATATAATCTCGATAAGTTTTCAACTGCTGAAAGTGATATTCCCGATGAGATTTTAAATGATTATCTTGAAACACGCAAAAGAAATTTTGAGATTAATAAGCTTTATTTAGATTGGAATTTAGATACTCTTGTATTCTCAAAAGATGACTGTGCAGAATTTGGGCTTAATGTTAAAGAAGCACGCGAGCTTGAAAAGCTCGGCGGGCTCACTAAAACAGGCGCTGATGAAATCCCGTTGACACTCCTTGCACGTGCAGTAAACAAATCATTAAAAGTCGCTCCCATTTTCCTTGAACCAGAACATAAACACCGTATTTCAAATTATGAGGATGTTTCAATTGAAAAATCAGTTCTAGGGCAGCTGGAACTTGCAGGATGCGAGGTCTGCGAGCCTGATAAAGCTGATATTTTGCTTTATGTGAACAATTTTGAAAACCATCAGGGTGAAATTGTCATGAAAGTTGATACAACACCCTTTACAGGTGACTGGCATGAACCCGATAAACCTTATATGATTGCAGATGTAAGGTTTGCAAATGGATCAGATAATGCGTTTGTAGAAAAACTTTTTGAAGCGGGTTTGTGTGAGAATTTTTGCGGATATTCGGCGTGGAACACTTCTGCAAATAGCCTCGGAAGTCTCATCTGCGGGGTGAAAATCAAAGCAGATAACAATGATGCTTTCAAAAGATTGCAGGTTGTTCGTTTTCTTGATGACTGGGCTTATCAGGCAAATGTACGCCAAGCTGGCACTATGGATATAAAAGATTTGATGAAGCCTTTTGAGGATAGAATTTTTGAGCAATTAGGCGTAAAGTATAATGTCAATTATAGTTTCCCTTGGGACAGATTGTTTGAGGTGGAAGTTGAGCTTAGTTGAAATTGTAGCACTTGCGATTGCACTCGGGATTGATTGTATGGTTGTTTCTTTTTCACAAGGTTTGGTTTTAAATTCCAACCGTCTGAAAAATTCGTTTGTGCTTGCCGTGACTATGGGATTTTGTCAGGGGATAATGCCTGTTTTTGCTTATTTTGGAACAGAAATGATAAGTAAATATATTGCACCTTACAGCAAATGGCTTGTGTTTGCAATTTTTATGGCACTGGGGGTTAAGTTTATATATGAGGCTTTTCAGCAAAAAGAAGAAAATGTTTGCTGTATTGATTTGAGATGTCTTATGGCAATGGGAATTGCAACAAGTATTGATGCTTTTGCATCGGGAATTACTCTCAAACTCACACAAACGCCGCTTATGCTTTCTGCTTTAATAATCGGTTTAATGTCATTTTGGATGTCAGCTAAGGGTTTTTGGCTTGCCGTATTTTTTTATAAGCTTCCATCAAAATTTCTGGAAATTTTTGGCGGTTTAATACTTATTGTTATGGCAATTAGGGCATGTGTTTAAATGTTTTACAATTCTTAATACGTATTAAAATCATGGAAACGCATGCCATGAGCATGATTTCATGTTTTAAATTCTCTAAACCAGTCAATAGCTTTATCTTTAGCATGATTGACTTTTGAAAACGGCTGTATTGCTTGCGATTAAAGGGTTTGTTACAAAAATTCACAATAACATGTCCTGACCTTGAAATAATTTTCTGATTTTTTATAATTAAATTATAGAGAGGTGAAACACCTCACTAATGGGGCTTGGGGCGAAACCGAGGTGATGAATTGGAGCTTTTTGAGTGCCAATTACAAAGTTTAGTCATGGCTGCCATACTTGGGTAAGATATTTTAATTGGAGATTTTATAAATTGTTTAGAAGTAGGGATATGGGCAGAGCAGTTGCGGTTAGAAGATGGACGCCGACTGCGTTGGAATGTTATAAAAGAGGATGTAATTGCGAGGGATGTTTTTATAGAGATTTCTTCAGCGGTTCTTCTCAAAAATGCCAGATGAAAGCATCTGTGCTTGAACTTGTAAGAGTTATCGGAACTCCTAATGTAGAATTACAGCAATTCATTATCGAAGATTAACGTAAAAAAGGACTTTAAATTTTCCGATATATGTGCTATAATATAAAAGCATTATGTTATAGGAGGTTCACATGCACATTCACGTTAACGGAAGAAACATTGAAATCACTGACGCTATCAAAGCTTATGTGAAAGAAAAAATCGGTAAAGTAGTTAATCACTATGACCAAATTCAAGCAATTGACGTTGTTTTGTCAGTTATTAAAAATCCGTCAGCTTCCGGGAAACACGTAGCTGAAGTAAGCTGTAAATTGAATTCAGGAGAGGTTATTCGTTGTGAAGAATCAGCTGATTCTATGTATGAAAGCATTGACTTGTTAGCTGATAAACTCGACAGACAAGTTAAAAAATTCAAAGAAAAAAGCTTAAGTTCAGACAAAGCTTCTATCAGAACAGAAGTTCAGGAAGAAGCGGTTGTAGAAGAATAAATTCAAAAGGGTGTCGTGAGACACCTTTTTTAAGGTCAAAAGATGATAAATAATAAAAAAGTAGTTGTAATAATGCCCGCGTATAATGCGGAAAAAACTCTTAAACAAACCTATGACGAAATCTACAAGGATTTTGTCGATGAGGTTATTCTTGTTGATGATAATTCGCAGGATAATACCAAACTTGTGTCTAAAGAATTGAATATTACAACTATTGTACACAAGGAAAATAAGGGTTACGGCGGAAATCAGAAATCCTGCTATAAAGCAGCGCTCAAAGCAGGCGCTGATATAGTCGTAATGCTTCACCCTGATTATCAATATACCCCAAAACTTATCCCTGCGATAGTTTCAATGATGGCTTTCGGTCAGTATGATGCAGTTCTGGCATCTCGCATGCTCGGAAATTCTGCACTTAAAGGCGGAATGCCTTTGTATAAATTTATTGCAAATAAATTTTTAACAGGGTTTGAAAACTTCTTTACAGGTGAAAAACTGTCAGAATATCACACGGGCTTTAGAGGGTTCACGAAAGAGGTTTTGGAAAATTTACCGCTAGGTGAATGTGATGATGATTTTATTTTTGATAACGAAATGATTGCGCTTTTGTTCTTTAATAATTACAAAATAGGCGAAGTTTCCTGTCCTACAAAGTATTTTAAAGAAGCATCATCAATAAACTTTGTCCGTTCATGCAAATACGGACTTGGCGTGTTGGCTGTCAGTTTGAAATACCGCTTTGCAAAATGGGGGTTAAAATCAAAGATATTTAAACCTGAGGCCAAAAAGTTGGATTTAGATACAGAGATAGAATATTATTTTAAGTAATTTTTTTAAACACCAAGTCATATCCTAATGCGTCCAGGATTTGTTGTGCATCTGAAAAGCGTATTTTGTCTTCATCAAATCTTTTTTGAAGTTTTTGGGGCTGTGTAGAAATTAGTGGTGCGATTTGTTCGATTGTCATGTTGTGTTTTTGCATAATGTTTAGTAGTTGTTGTTTTGTGTTCATAATAATCCGTACTCATTGTCAGTTCCAATGGGTTAATATTATCATTAAAATAAATATATGACAAATAGTACGATAAATAATGTTTACAAAAATATAAAAAATGTACGTATGGCAAGAAATTATACGCAATTGGAATTTGCAGAATTGACCGGATTGTCTGTGGATTATATTTCTTTGATTGAGAATGGGAAACGTACACCTAGTTTGAAATGTTTGTTTAAAATTGCAGAAAAGTTGGAAATTGATGCGTATAAACTACTAATATAAAAAACGACCTCTAACTGAGGTCGTTTTTTTATTTAATCCTTTTTGTTTTTTTTCGCCTACTTTGATATTTTTCCAACACCCAATGTGGCGGGGGCTACGCCCCTACATAACGTTAGCAGGTTTCTTTTGAGCTGTAGCACCCGGAATTGACTGCCAGTTTGCTGCCATGATTTTTTTGAATGATTTCAAAGCAGTGTCTTCCAATTCGCCGAGTTCTTCTGCTTCCATAATCAATTCTCTCAATGGTAACAATGCTCTTTGATCTCTAAGAACACCCAATGCAGCTGCTGCACCTGCTCTTACTAATTCATTTTCTGAACGGTTTTTCATAACGTCAATCAATGCGGGAACTGCTTTTGTATCGTTCAATTTACCCAATGAAGTTACTGCATAAATTCTAACGTTTACCCATTCGTCATACAACATATTAATTACTTTATCAACAGCTTTTTTATTGCCGATTTCACCCAAAGCGCGGGTTGCATCGCATCTTACGTTAACTTTTTCATGGTCTAATGATTCCATTAATGCATCAGTTGCAACATCGCCGATTTCAATTAATGCATCAGTTGCAGTAATACAAACTTGAGGGTTTTCGTCATTTAATGCTTCTACCAAAGGTTCAACAACGATTTCACCGCCTAAACGTCCTAATGCGCGAGCTGCACGAACTCTAACGTCAACGTTTCTGTCTTCGCGTAATGATTCAATCAAGTGAATTGTAGCTTTGCAATCGCCAAGTTCGCCAAGTGCGCGTGCTGCATAAAGTCTTACAGAACCGTTTTTGTCATGTTTCAAAACTTCAATTAATGGTTCAACGGCTTTTGAATCACCCATTTCGCCAAGAACACGTGCTGCATTATATCTGACTTTTTCAGAATTGCTTGTTTTCAAATCAACTAATAATTCATCAAAAGATTTTTTAACTTGTTTCTTCTTGCTGTTCACACTAATTGTCATTAAATTTTTCCTCCGACACAATATGATATTCCACTACACTTATTTATAAAAAATTTTGTGAATAAAATATTGCCTTTTTTACCTACTTTTGTTAATTTTTTTTAACAATCTGTTAAGTGCAGTTATTTTTTTAAGGGTAAAACTAACACTTTATATTACCAATATAACATATTTTTTATATTTTGTGTTAAATCGGAACGAAATTTGTAAAAAATGGTATGTTTGTTTTTTTAAAATTTGCGCTCTTTCAATTATATTAGAGCAAAATTTTTCATAAAAATTCACAATTATTACTCACTACAGATAGTAATAATGAACTCGCTTCCTGCTCCAACCTCACTGTTTACAGTAATTTCACCTTTATGCTTTTCAATAATCTTTGTACAAATTGCTAAACCAAGACCTGTTCCAACTCCTGAACTTTTGGTTGTAAAACCTGCTGTAAATATCTTGTCAAGCTGGTTTTCGGGTATTCCTTTTCCGCTATCTTTTATCCTTACAACAAGCTTTTTGTTAATAAATTCTGTAGTGAGTATAATCTTGCCCGACCCTTCGATTGCCTGACAAGCGTTAACAAGAATGTTCATAAACACTTGATTGAGCATGTTTGGAAAGCATTTTACCAACGGGATTTCACTGTAATTTTTAATTATCTCGATACGGTTTTTTGTTTCGTGTCTGATTAAATCTAACGTCAAATCCAGCTCTTTATTAATATCAGCTTCCTGCTGTTCAGCTTCATCAAGGCGGACAAATTTTTTCAGGGACGAGACTATGTTGTTTATTCTGTTAATAGCTTCTTTGTCGACTTCATTTATGTCTGTCAGCATTTCTTTAAGTTCGGTGTCATCTATTGAGCTGAGCAGTTTTGCGACTATTCCGTTATTGGATTTTATTGAGGCGGCGGGCGTGTTGATTTCGTGGGCAACGCCTGCAACAAGCTGGCCGAGTGATGCCATTTTCTCTGAATTTATCAATTGAATTTGTGTTTCTTTTAATTCTTTTATTGTTTGAACGTTTTTCTGGTAAAGTTCTGCTGTGGTAATAGCATTTGATAGTTGTGTCGAAATAGCTTCAAGAATTTCTAATTCCTCTGTCAGTTCGCGTTTTTGATAACTGAGTAAAACTATTATGCCTTTTAGGTTTTGGGCATGGTGAATAGGAACGGTTATCCTCATAACGGGCTGTTTAAAAGGTTTTGCTCCAGAATATTCTAACAGTACATTAGAAACTGCAATTTCTTTTGTATCAATAGAATCAAAACTGATTTCGGTATTTGTTTCCTGGATTAAGAAGTGATTGCCGTCGGCTTTAGCGTAGTAGGCTTTAAATGCACCAAACATTATGGCAAGTTCTTTCAGGGCTGATTGAATGATTTGTGACAGCTCTAAGCTTTCTCTGATATTGTTGGAAACTTTGTTTATGAGCGCAATTCGGATTGCCTGACTTTGTGCTTTTTGTTTAATTTTCTGCAAATCCTGATTTTCTTCAAGAAGCTTGTTATATTTTTCCTGAAGTTTTTCGTTCTGTTTATTTATGTCGCTCAATTTATTTTGCGCGCTGACATCTGTAAAAAATATTATTGTGTAATTACCTTTTTTAACGGCTTGCAAATCGTAATAATAGATGCGGTTCAAATCTGATTGATACGAAATCCGTGCAAAAAAATCCTCGCTTGAATGGACTGCATGGTAGATAGGCGAATAGATTTCGATGTTTTCGGAATTAAGCGGGCAGATATCAAAGTTTGAGTTGTGTGAGAATTTTTTTAGATTTGAAAAATCTTTAAACCATCTCTTGAAAGTATGGTTTCGGTACACAACGTCGCCTTTTTTATTAATAATTAATACAGCATCCCTAAATTGTCTGAAAAAATCGAACTTTTTCATGATTATATTATAATATAGATTGGCAATTTGTAAAATTATTAAAAAATAATAAATTTTTCTTGTTTATACATATTGATAATTTATAATATATTTAAAGAGGGAAAGAAAAATGGGACATAAAAATAATCCGTTTAAAAACGATGACTTGGAAAATCAGATTAATGAAGAAGCTTCAGTAGAAGAAACTGCAGAAGAAATTAAAGCGGATTGCGAGCAAAGTGCGAAAGCTGACGCGAAAGCGGCTGCTGAAGGAACGTCTAACGCGAGCAATCAGGCAAAAACTAAATATGATGGGCTTCAGAAAAAATTTGATGCTTTAAATAATCAATATTTAAGACTTGCGGCTGATTTTGACAACTACCGCAAACGTCAGGAGCATGAGCGTGAGGAGCTTTTAAAATTTGGCACGGAAAATGCGCTTAAAAAAATGATTGAAGTCCTTGACAACTTTGAACGCGGTAAAAAAGCACTTGAAAGTGTTGAAGATTGTCTAAAAGTTAAAGAAAGTTTTGATTTAGTTCATAAGCAGACTATTGAATCTTTGAAAAAACTTGGGCTTGAAGAAATTGAAGCTGAGGGGAAAGAATTTGACCCGAACTTGCATGATGCTGTTATGCAGACACCGTCTGGCGAATATCCTGAACATACTGTTATTAATGAATTGCAGAAAGGCTACAAAATGGGCGACAAGGTTTTAAGACCTGCTTTAGTAAATGTTGCAACTTCACAAGATTAATTTTGCATGCTAAAATAAAATTATCAGAATAGGGAAGGATTAATGACAGATTACTATGATATATTAGGCGTTTCAAAAGACGCTTCAAAAGATGAGATAAAATCGGCTTTTAGAAGAAAAGCCCGTACATTGCACCCCGATGTAAACAAAGAGCCTGATGCAGAGGAAAAGTTCAAAGAACTCGGCAGGGCTTATGAAACTTTGTCAGATGATAACAAACGTGCAACTTATGACAGATACGGCGAAGACGGTTTGAAAAATGCAGGTTTTGACACAGGCGGGCCTTTTGCAGGCGGTTTTGGCGACTTGAACGATATTTTCAATTCATTCTTTGGCGGAATGGGCGGTTTCGGGTTTGGCGGAGGACGCCCTGATCCGAATGCTCCTGTTGAGGGTGATGATTTAAGACTTGATATCGAAGTAGATTTTGAACAGGCAGTTTTTGGCTGTGAAAAAGAGATTAAATTTGACCATTTGGAAATTTGTACAGAATGCAGCGGTACAGGTGCGCAAAAAGGAACACAGCCCGTAACCTGTCCGACCTGTCACGGAACAGGACATGTTCAGCAGGTTATGAGAACTCCTTTAGGTGCAATTTCGCAAATTGTGACCTGTCCTGACTGTCACGGTGCAGGTAAAAAGATTACAAATCCTTGTAAAGCTTGCGGCGGGCATGGCAAAGTTGAAAAAGAAAAAACAATTAAGATTAAAATCCCCGCAGGTGTTGATAATATGTCTAAAATCAGGGTATCGCGCGAAGGCGATGCAGGTACAAACGGCGGGCAAGCTGGAGATTTGTATGTAGTATTGCATGTAAAAGCTTCAGATTGTTTTAAACGTGATGGAAATGATGTTTATACAAGACTTGATATTACACCAGCTCAGGCGGTTTTAGGCGACAAGGTTACAATTAAAACTCTTGACGGCGAAAAAGAAATTGCAGTTCATCCAGGAGTTCAAAGCGGAAATTCTATCAAAATAAAAGGAGCAGGAGTGCCTTATGTTGCAAGACCATCTCAAAGAGGTGATCATATTGTTGTAATTTCTGTTGTAACTCCTACGAAACTTTCTGATGAAGAAAGAAATTTATATAAAAAGCTTTATGAAATTCAGCATGGCGCAAAGGTTCATCATTCATCAGTGATAGATAAAGTTAAGGGAGTATTTCAATAATGCGTAAGCTTTTAATTTGTTTGGGAATTATCATAATGACATCAGCTGCCGCGTTTTCGGCAACAATTCCTGATGATATTCAACAAATAATTAATAATGATTTTCCTAAAACAAATTTTCGTTTTGACGGGTTGATAATTTTGCCTGATAATACAGTTTATTTACCGCTTTTTCCTGCAAAACAGATTACGCCCGAAACTCTTGCAGTGAAACAAACTGTTCCCGAGTCTGCAGCATTAGCTTCAAAGCCTAATATTGTAATTTTTAATAATGACTTTGTGCTTTTGAAAATGATTACAGATACTAAAGGCAGCAAAACAATTTATAAAATGGCAAATCCGCCTTTGGAAGTTAGAACTGGTCTGCTCCCGCAGGATTTGTTAGTGCCGAAAGGACTTGTCATTCCAGAAAATTTAAAATCAATTATCGGAAACCTGATGATTCAGACGGTTAATGATCCTGGGATTAGAATTGAACGCACAAAACCTGTTGTAACACAGTTAAACGGTTCGACTTTAAAAACTTTAGCGCAAATTCCAGCTTTAAGAAACAAAAATTTCTATGTTTCATCGCCATATTCTAAAAATATTCAGGTATTGAATATGGGTGCAAAAACTCCCGAGTATTCACTGAAACAAAATAATGTGCCGATTTCAATGAAAGCATATAACAATGAATTTTTGCTTGTGACAGCATATGACAAACCGTCTGTGGATGTAATTTCGCTTGCAGATGATCAGATTATCAAGCAGATTTATACAAAAACACTGCCAGATGAGATTTTAATCGACAAGAACAAAAATATTGCATATATTTCAAGCTCTTTGGACTCATCGATTTATATGCTTAATTTGGAAACAATGACGCTTTCAAAACAGATTAAAATTACTGGCATGTGCGAAAAATTAACACTGTCTGATGACGGAACAAAATTGTTTTATTATGACAAGAAAACCCGCGATATCTGGGCGATTGAACTTGATAATAATTATTTGCTGAAAGAAATTGGAAGATTCCCGAATGTTTCGAAAATTCTTTATTCAAACAATAAAATTTATATTACAAGCAGAACAAAAAATCGTCTTGCGATAATCGATTACGATACAATCGGGCTGATGTCGGAAACTGAAATCTGCGACAAACCTATTGATATGATTGCTTTCCATGACAGAATTTATATTCTCGGTGCGGGAGATAATTCTATTCAGGTTTTGGATGCAAAAACGGATGAATTAACAAATTCTATTTATCTTGGCACAAACGGATTTTCAACAAAGATTTCGCATATAGATGATACGAATATTGCGCTTATTACGGATACAAAGGCTTCTTTATACACAGTGTTTGACCTGGGTACAAATTCTGTTGTCAAAACCGTTCCGATTGATATTCCCGCAAATTCGATTGTAGTTACTGAGAAAGTCAAAAAAATAAAATGATAAAAAGATTTGATGAACAAACCCAAAAAGTTTTATTAGAACTTGAGAAAACGCAAAAACAGTTCTGGAATATTTCGCGTGTTACGGCAGAATTTTTGTATACATTAATCTGTGACAAAAAAGCTAAAAATGTTCTTGAAATCGGTACTTCTAACGGATATTCGGGAATTTGGCTCGGCAAAGCAGTTAAAGAAAACGGCGGACACCTTACAACAATTGAGTTTTACGACAAACGCCTTGATGTTGCAAGAGAAAATTTCAAAACCTGCGGAGTTGATGATGTTATTACAACTTTGCAAGGCTCTGCATTAATGCATTTGGAATATCTGCCTGAAGATTTTAAAATTGATTTTGCCTTTGTCGACGCGAACAAATCTGAATATATCAAGTATTTTGAACTTATAGACAAGCATCTTGTAAAAGGCGGGATTATTGCATGCGACAATGTTTTATCGCATGAGGCTAAGTGCAAACCATTTATAGATGCGATTAATGCTCATCCGAATTATGAAAATGTAGTTCTTCCTCTGCCAGCAGGTTTGTCTTTAGGCAGGAAATTATGAAAATTCTAGGTATTGACCCAGGTATGGCAATAGTTGGTTATTCCGTTTTGGATTATGACGGAAACAAAACTGTGCTGTTACATTCTGGCTCAATTCAAACTTCTAAGGATAAAAAAGAATCGGCAAGACTTTTGGAAATTTGGGAAGATATGAATGTCATTGTTGACAAATATAAGCCTGATGTTTGTGCTATAGAAAAATTGTTTTTCTTCAGAAACCATACGACTGTTATGCCTGTTGCACATGCACGCGGTGTAATTCTTACAGTGCTTGAAAAATATGGTGTTCCTGTTTTTGAATATACGCCTATGGAGGTTAAACAAGTCCTTACAGGTTATGGCAGAGCTGATAAAAAAGAGGTTGAGCAGATGGTTAAGTTGTCGCTTGGGGTTGATAAATTACCAAAACTTGATGATACTGTAGATTCAATTGCGATTGCAATTTGTCATACGCGTTCTGTTATGTTATGATAAATTCTATGAATATTGATTTTATTTTATTGAAACGAATTTCAATTTTAAGCGCATTTTTTGGTGCAATTTTAGGTTTTATAACTTTAATTCCTTTTATCGGAACTTATTCATTGGTGTTTTTATTTTGTTTTATAGCACCATTGGTAATTTGGATTTTGGTAAAATATAACTGTCTTTCATTATCATCGGTCAAAGGAAGTGTTATTACAGGTGCTATAGCTGGAATGGTTGCTTATCTGGGATTTTCAATAGTTTATATTCCGATTTCCGTTATTTTGATGAAGTTATTTAATTTGAGTGCAAATTACGGTATCGGCTTAACTCTTTTAAATGCAAATTTATTTATTCTGGTTGTGCTTTCACTTTTTATGAGTGTTTTAAGTGCAACTATTAATGCGTTTACAGGGTTTTTAACTTTTTATGTAATAGAACTTATGAGGAAATAGTAATGGCAGAATTTAAATCAAAAATTAAAACTATAGAATGGGTGGATAATTATTCGAAAATGGTTGATCAGACAATTTTACCCGAGCAATTTGAGTATGTAAATATCAAAACAGGTCAAGAAATGTTTGATGCAATCAAAACTATGATTGTTAGAGGTGCTCCTGCAATTGGAGTGGCTGGTGCGCATGGTGTTGTTTTATATGCACAGGAACTTGCACAAGAAAATTTAAGCCGTGATGAATTTGTTAAAAAATTACTTGAAAAAGCAGATTACATGGCAACATCTCGTCCGACAGCCGTAAATCTTATGTGGGCTGTTAAAAAGCAAAAAGAAATTATTGAAAATTCAAAATCTGATATTTTAGGTATTGTTGAAGAATTAAAACAAAATGGCATAAAACTTGAAAATGAAGATATTGAGATTAACAAAAAAATTGGAGATTACGGTGCAGAAGTTGTGCCGAAAGGTGCGACAATTTTGACTCACTGTAATGCAGGGGCGCTTGCTACAGTAGGTTACGGAACTGCACTTGGTGTTGTACGTTCTGCTTTTGCTAATGATCCGACTGTTAAGGTTTTTGCAGATGAAACACGTCCGCGTCAGCAAGGTGCAAGAATTACAACCCTTGAGCTGACAATGGATGGTATTCCGACAACTTTAATCACTGATGGCATGTGTTCATATTTTATGAAAAAAGGTATGATTGATATAGTTGTTGTAGGTGCTGACAGGATTGCAGCAAATGGTGACACTGCAAATAAAATCGGAACTTATACAGTTGCAATTGCTGCAAAATATCATAATATACCATTTTATATTGCTGCGCCTTTATCGACAATTGATACAAGTATTAAAACTGGTGATGAAATTGTCATAGAGGAACGTTCACGCGAAGAAGTTACTCATATTAACGGCAAAATTATCTGTGCACCTGAGGTTAATATTATTAATCCAGGATTTGATGTTACACCACATGAACTTATTGCAGGTATTATTACAGAAAAAGGTATTTTAAGACCTGATTACGTGAAATCAATTGCACAAGCGTTTGCTAAATAAACATTTTTGAACGAATATTTTTAACTTCGGCGATTGTCTTTGGATAGTCGCCGTTTGTTAATTCTCCGATTGATTTGTAAAGTTTTAAAATTGCGTGCTCGATATTTTGTGAATTCATCGAAACCATATCACAAGCCATTTCTTCGTTTGAAAGGGCAAGTCTTGTCATATCGCGAAATCCGCTTGATGCGATTTCGAGTGCCAGCGGATTGTCTTTTGCACAAAGCATCAACGCTTGCGAGATTACCATAGGCATGTGAGAAATCATCGCAACAGCTTCATCGTGCTTTTCTGCTGTTGTAAATACGGGTTTTGCTCCGACAAAATTGATTATTTCTGTCAAAAGTGGATTTTCCTCTCCCGTGATAACCCATTTTGCACCTTTAAACAATCCCTCAAAAGAGTTTTCAAATCCTTTATGTTCTGTTCCTGCCATCGGATGCGAGGGAATAAATTTATATGGTCTTTTGCCTGTGACAAATTTTTTCAGACTGCAGACATCTGTTACAACTGTTTCAGGTAAAAGTATGTTTTCCAGTTCATCAAGTACGGCAAGAGTTTTATTCATAGGAGTGCAGACAAAAACTATATCTCTGTCTTTTAAAATATCATAAGTTTTATAAATATTTTCACCGTTTTGCGACTTTGAAACCGCAATGACATCATATTTTTTTCTTAAATCTTTGAATAGCGAACCGCCAATTAAACCTAAACCTATAATCCCTATTTTCATAACTGATATTGTAGCATAAAATCGGTGAATTGTAACAAAATATTAATTTAAGTTTAAAGTAGCTAAAACCCTTGTATAATGCCTCATAGCATAGCATAGCATAGCATAGAGGCGTACTGTGTCAAATTTTTAGCGGGTTGTGTTTTTATGTATTTAGGAAAGGTTAGTTAAATGATTAATTCTGTAAACAACTATGCAATGGCTTATCAATATAGAGTTCCTGTGTTCAAAGGTAATTTGCAGCAAAATCAATCAGCAATTGTAGAGAAAAAAGAATTATCGACAACAGCCAAAGTTGGATTCGGTATAGGTGCACTTGCCGTTGGGGCTGTTGTTTGTGACTTAATTTTTGTAAAAGGCAAACATATAAAATCAATTTTCGGTAAAGCAAATATCGGCGGTTCAACAAAGGCTGTCGAAAACGCTTCCGAAACTGCCGCAAGCAGTACTGCACGTCACACAACTCCAACACCTGCACTGTCAGTATCAAAAGTTCATACACAGCCTAAGGTATATGATGAATTTATAACCCCTGACAGAGGAAAAAATTTACCGAATTTTAAAACATTTGATGAGGCTGTGCAGGATTTTCGTCTAAAACTTTCTGAGTCAAATGTTGATGTGGCTGAAAATTCCGACGAGCTTATAAAATCATTAACCCCGCATAATTATGCGCAGGACAATTCTTTCATTTCTGTTAAAACAAGAACAAAAGATATTGACTATGTCGGTAAAACTATAGATATTGTAGACAATAAAATTTATAGAACACAACTTGTTGGCACACCGTTTGATTGTCGCAGGCAGGTTGATATTGATATGGCGGGAGATTATTTAATTCAGACTCTTGATGATGGCCGTAAACTCGTTGGTATAAGTGTAACATCAGGAAGATTTGACCCGCGCCCTATCAGGACTAAAATACATATTGTTTCTAAAGACAAAGAATTTACACCGCTGCAAAAAGATTTGATTGAAATAATAAGTCAAAGAAGTAAACAAACTGTTGACAGAAATTCGACGGATATTCTTTCGCTCGGTATTATTGCCCGTAACGGGTGTGCTAAATACGGCGGTGGATTTGAACTGAATAAAGATGTACTGCTTTCGTCTATTGCTGCCGCCAGAAAACAATTGACAGGAGTTGATAACGCATTTGTAAATGAAGCGCTAAATCTTGGTGTCGGTGAAAGAATGCATCAATTCAATTTTTAAAAAATGCGGTGATTATCACCGCATTTTTATTATTTTGAAATTCTGCCTGGAACAACTACT
This sequence comes from uncultured bacterium, assembly GCA_948964545.1. Lineage (GTDB taxonomy): Bacteria > Cyanobacteriota > Vampirovibrionia > Gastranaerophilales > Gastranaerophilaceae > Stercorousia. The sequence continues at coordinate 146,100 of CAREDV010000003.1, forward strand.
CCGCCTTTTAAATTCTTTTTATAGAATTCTACGTGCGGCTGTAATACGCTGTCCAAAACTTCAGGGAATTCTGTTCCTGACATAATTTTTTCTACGATTTCTTGATAAACTGTAGCAAATGCTCTCAGTTGAGTCAAAGCGCCTGCTGCAGCAGGAGTTAAGCCCATACCTGATGTATTTGCAGTTTCAAGGAAGAAGTTTCCTGAAACTTCATAAGATTTTGTCAAAGCATCAATGTAGCTTTCAGCATTTTCTCTGCAAACACCGTTATCTTGAGGTACAGTTAAGGCAAAAGCAAGTTTGTTAGCAGGGTTAAAATGTGCTTCTGCTGAGTGGTGCATTGCATCAGGAACTTTTGCAACCTGTTTCAATGTATCTTTAACAGATTCATTTTGCATTTGTGCGTGCCAGTATACTGTGTTTTCAAAGATTGAACCCATATACTGGTGAACTGAAGCTTCTGTTCCGTTCATTTTTGCATCTGCCCAGAAAATACCTTCTTTTAATGCATCGTTGATTGACAAGTCAGCTGTTAGAGATTCTGTTGAAATTTCTTGAGCTGAATTTAGCATTGTAATCATATCTTCTTTTTTCATTCCTGCGTAAGCAAGTGTGAACAAAGCGTGATCGTCAAATGCTGAAAAACGTCCGCCAACATCATCATGGATGTAAAGGTCGCCGAGCCAGCCGTTTTCGTTAGAAGTTCTTCTAAGTTCGCTTTTTTCAGCGTTAGCATCAGTTACTGCAATAAAGTGTTTGTTTGCTGATTTTACAGCTTCTTCTTCTGATTGACCTTTCGCAATGTAAGCATTTTTTAACATTTCTAAAACTCTTAAGAAACCATCTTTAGTTTCAAAAGTTGAGCCTGATTTTGATGCGATAAGGTAGTTTGATGATAAAACATCATCACTAAGTCTGTATAAAAATCTTTCCAAACTTGCGCTGTCAACGTCTGAATAAAATTCTATGCAATCGCCTTTTACGTTCAAACCGTTGATAGAAAGCATGTGTTCAACAGTGTGTTTTGAACCGCCGATACCCATAACGCTTAACTTTGTTGCAGAAGTTGCAGATTTTAAGTTTTCTGCAAGTTCATAAATTTCGTCAACTCTTTTAGCTTGTTCTGAGGGCAGGTTTACCCAGTTTAAAAATTGTCCTTTTTTGTTAGCGCGTGATGAAAATTCGTTTACGAATTCTGAAACTTTAGAAGAATATTTTTCAAAATCCACGCCTGAAAATTTTGCTGTAACATTTGAATTTTTGGTCAACATAATAGTCCCTTTCTTTTTTAATCATATTTTACTACAAAAAGAAAGAGTCAACTATAATTTAAAATGTATATTTCATATTAATACCTGCTTCTTCAGGTGATATGCGGCCTTCTATTGAGAATGATGTTTTATTATGTTTATTTTGTGTTGTGTAATTTACTCCCAGTTGAGGATCTTTGCCTCCAAATACTGAACCACTCATGCTTAAACGTGAGTCAGAACCTGTATTAATTCCCATAGATGCTTGTAAGCTGCCGTTTGTATTGAGTTTACCGCTGATATCAAAATTTGATTGGGTATATCCCGCTTGAATTGAACCATTATTGCTTAACGGCTTGTATTGGCCTTTAATATTCCAGTTTGCACCTTCATCTTTAGTGAAGATACCAAAATCTACTTTGTTTCCGTTTATTCCGCCTGTTAATGTAGTATCTTGGGTCAGCTCAGTACTTAAATTTGCGCGTGCTTTTAAAAAATCAGCGCTTATCTGAGTTGAATTATTTAAAGTATAATCTTGTTTAAAAAAATTATTGCTCATAATCTATACATATAAAGTATATATTTTATAAATAATTGCCTTTTTGTTAATAAATATTACAAGTTTTATTGTTTAGTAAATTCACTTTAAATTCTTGAAAACTTGGATTTAATTCTGCAATTTTTTGATTTTGAGTTTTTTGTTGATGTTCGTATCTGTATTTTGTCCAAATTCTTGATACCGCACTCAGCGTAAAGCCCATTGCAACCAGACTGAATAGAAACGGAACTCCTGTTATAATTGATTTTTGTTTAATGAGTTTTGCAAGTTCTGTTTCTGTCGATGTGTTATTTGCTTTTGCAAGTTTTTGTGCAATCTGCGGTAATTCTTTGCGTGTCGGAACATTTTGTATCTTACCTTTTTGATCGCGTTTTATAAGTTCGGGGAATTTACCTTTATTGGCAAGATATTTCTTAAATCCAGCATCAAGAATAGATGAGCCGAAAATTGTATATAAAACTACAAGCGGAACTCGTGTCCAAACTTCATAAAAATCAAGCTTGCCTCTGTCTTTTGCTGCGCTTGAATAGCCGAACAAACCTGTAATACAAGTTACAGCGAGCTGGCCTTTGCTTAATGCAAGTTTTCCGTTATTATTTACAAAATCAAGCTTGAGATATTCTTTTAAAAACTTATTTGTCTTTTCTGATTTGATATTTAATAGTTTAGAAATTTGCTCACCTGGTTCAAGAAGAATTTCTGAGAATTTGCGCGCAGTTTTATATTTATGTCCTTTACTTGCGAGAAGCAAGCCTGCACCGATTCCACCCGCTGAAAGAAGTCCTGTTTTCAAAAGTACACTTTTTGCATGTTTTTCTACATGTTTTTGCTGTTCTGTGTTTTCGGTTTTTTCTTTATTGAGGTTTGCAACGTTATTAAAATCACTTACTTTAAAAACTTTTAATGTAAAAAGGTTTTTGGCAAATCCGAGCGCGTATTCCATTGCAGGAATTGTTATACAGCCGAGAATTATACCGCCTTTTGTTGTTGTAACTCTGTTTTTTAAATCTTGACTGAGTTTTGATTTTTTTATTTCTTCAATACTTTTTGGAACTTCTTTCAAGATTGTTTTTTGCAGTTTTTTAGGCTGAACTTTTTTAAATAACCCGTTTCTAAATGCGTGTTCTCCAAAAAACGGAGCGGCAAAATAAAATATTCCTGATTCCAAAAATTCAAGAAATGTGAATTCACTGAAATCTATAAAACTTCTTGAAAGTGCTGCTTTAGGAAACCAATTTGTCAGTGTTCCTTGAATAAATCTTGTGTGAGATAAATTTTCTTGTGATTTTAAAAATTTATCTAAACGTTTTGTTGCTGGTGTAAATCCGTTTACTTTTGCTATCATATTCTTTCCTTATTTTTTTTCATACTAAAAAGACCGCCTTTCAAAGGCGGTCTTGAAAACTTGTTTAAATCTTAACACATTCGATTTGCACAACAACGACCGCCTCTTGTGAGGTTTTGCATCATCATTTGCATCATCATAGTGTTGTTGTTTGTCATTTTTTTCCCTTTTTTCAAAAATATATTATTATAACAATAATTTCTTGTCAATTTTTGTATTAATATTTATGAATCTATATTTATTCTTCAAATGCTATAATTATTGCATAAATTTTTGAAGCATCATGCTTATTTAAGGTTTTGTAACAGGTATTAATTGCAAAAAGCTTGTCTTTTTGAGGAGAGATTTTACCTTGTTTTATAACAATGCCTTCCTCAGACTTTAATGTTTTGGCAGGAATATTGGCAGTATGATTTGTCTTTGGATTTATAAATATTTCTGAATCAAGTTCTTTATTATTAATTGCGGCTGATGCTTGAATTATTTTGAAATTTATTTCCTTGTTCTCATAAGGAACTTCAAAATATACAGTGTTATATGTATTAGGTTCTATTGAAGTATCAGGAATAATTAAATATTGCCCTGATTTTTTATTTTCTATTTCATTATATGCTTTAATCAAATATGTGTGCTTACTTTTTGTTATAAACTCAGAGTTTTCAAGCGAAACAAGCTGATAATGGCACTTTTCTCCGCAGGCAAAACCGCAGGTAAGTTTTGGTGAATGTTTAAAGAAATAATAGCCGATTCCTGTTAAAGCACCTATTCCGCCAAAAACAGACCCTAAAGTTATTGCAGTTACAGCCCCGTCACTCAATCCATGGTGAGATTTTGAATTTTTTTCGCCGCCTGGGGGAATCTGAGTTAATTCTATTTCAAAAGAATTATTGCTGTCTGTAACCGCACTAAATACTGGAGAAATAAAAAATGTGAGCAAGATTATACATAATAATTTATTCATATTCCACCTACTGTAAAAACAAGAGTTCCTCGATATAATCCCAGAGCAGAATTGGGTTTGACATTAACATAAGGTGTAAAAACATCTGTTATTACATGATCATAAGGATTTGAAATTTTTTGAGAGCTGGGTGAAATTGAAAGGTTTGATTGAGAAAAGTTATATAACCCATCTTTATGATTTAATTCTTTAAACAAAGCTGAAACTATTATAGGTGATGAAGCATTTGTATGCAATTTAACCTTAACAGGGCTTAACTTTAATATAATATTATCAGCATTTACAGAATCACTTTCTTTAATTTTCATATTAGGTAAAGGTTCATCTCTATTATATTCAATATTTTCAACAATAATTTTTTCTATTTCAAGAATTTGTGGTAATTGGCAGTTTAAAATTTGAGAAGCTTGCTGCGCCCCAAAGCTTTTACCATAAAAACAGAATAAACAAAGAAAAATAATCAATCCTCTCATAAGGCAAGTTTATATTCATTATAAAGAATAAATAATACCCGTTAAGACATAAAAATAACACCAACTTGTCCCAACAGAAGGGTAATATAAACTTTTGTTTAAATAACATAAATTTTTGATATGAAAAAAATATTACTCTTTATAATATTTTTTATAATTGCCCTGTATAATACTGCCTACAGTGCTGTAAGTGTTCAAAGTACGGGCGGTACAACAGTTGCATCAACGCAGATTTCAACACCTATTCAAATGACGGTTAATGATTTAATTTCGCTTACTCTTACAGTAAGAGTTAAGGCGCTTGACCAGTATATAACAAATACTACAAATTCTGCTTATAGAATACCTGTTTCACAGCTATATCTTAATGACGGTACAAATGAATTTCAGATGATATATAACACTAATGTTACAACTATAAATGGGATTGTAATTAGTGTAGGCGGATACTCTAGAAATTATAACTGTATTGTAAAAAATATCGGAGTTTTACCGCCAGGAACTTATACAACGCGTCTGCAATTTGATACAAATACAACACTTTCGCCTGCATCTATTGTTTATACATTAAGTTTTACAATTCCTTTAACGCAGAATATTTCAAGCGTGACAAATCCTGTAAATATAACACTTACTCCAGATAATGTTTTTGACGGAACAGCAATAGTTGAGAACACGACAACCCCGCAGATTAAAATCCAATCTAACGGAACATGGAAACTTGTTTTAAATACAGCAAATATTGGCACTCTGCCTGCAAATTACTATTTTTTAATTACAGGTGTTTCATCACATGTAACAAATTATATTACTGAACAAACACAAATTCAGCCAAATCAGCAATATACACTTGCATCAGGCACGGCAACAGTTTCAACACCTGTTACGGGAAGTTACACTAATGATTATATAAATATAAAATATTTTCTCAAAAATACTTCTGGAACTTATATTTCCGAAGGAACTTACAATAATTATTTAAATTACACAATACAAAACGGGGAGACATAAATGAAAAAACTTTGTTTAACTTTGTTTACTTTCTTAATGACATTTTTGAGTGCAAATGCAGCTATCAAGGTTACGCCAACCATCTTGGAGCTAAATGCAAATGATGCAAGAGGAGATTACTTAACCGCTTCCATTGATATTCAGGGAGGCAGCAATGAATTAATACGTTTTAAAATTTATCCTGAATATTTTAAAATCTCACAGCAAGGCACAATGGATATTATAGAAAACTCGCAGGAAGCAGATTATTTAATCAAAAATGTCAGATTTGTGCCTAACGAATTTACACTTGAAAACGGCAGAACACAAAAAGTAAGATTAACTGTCTCTGACTTGAAATCTATGCCCGACGGCGAATCCAGAATGGTTTTGTTTTTGGAAGATGTTGATGCAAAAGAAGTTTACCTGCCTTCAGGCAAAAAAGATGTTTCCACAAAACTTGTTGTAAAAACACGTGTGGGAATTCCTGTATATGTTGATAAAGGACGATTTATAAAATGTGCACAAATCGAAAAGTTTGATATAGAAAAGAAAAATAATGAGATTAAAACAGCACTTAAACTTGTTTCTTCAGGAAATAGTAAAGTTCGCTACACAGGTAAAGCACAAATTATTAAAGACAAAAAACTTATAGGTGAATATCCTGTAAAAAGTAGTGTTGTAAGTGCGAATAATGTACTTTTTACAAACGATACAATCCCTCTTAATGATATTAACGAAGACGGCAGTTACACTTTGCGTCTAATTCTTCAATATACAGATGAGAAAGGAAAGTTAAAAAATATTATAAAAGAAAATCAATTCATAATTGATGGTACTACACAAATATAGAAGAAGGAGGAAAAACATGATTAACAAAAATTTGGCAGGTTTATTGATTTTACCTGCAATGCTCGGTGCGATGAATATGTCTCACGCGATTTCAAACACTGCATCGCAGACTTTACAAGCAACGCTTGGGACTTATCTTGATATTACGGCGCAAACATCAGGAGCTGTAACCTCAACAACAATTGCGCCAGATACAGGAAATCTTGCAGCTGCGCTCGTTTCAAAATTCCAGGTAAATTTAAATACTGATAATCAGCAATTATATTTACAGGCAACAACGGCTGGTGCAGCAGGTAATGTTAACGCACTATTCCAACAGGGAAGTCAGGTTTATGCCGTATTTTCAAATACTGCATCGGGAAAACTTCCAACAGCCGCTGCTATAACTGATTGTAAATCAGCTACTCCGACAGCCGCAAATAACGCGAATGCTATTGCATACCCAATTGCAAGTGTAGCTTTAACTAACAGTGGAACATCTACTTATGATGCTACAAAGAACCAGTATAATGTTACCGTAAATGGCGGAACAACAATCGCAACTACTACAACAGGCACAGCACCTTACGCAAACACATATTCTTTTGCCGATAATGCGGGAACTTATCAGGCAATTATGACACTTACATCAACAACTTTATAGGTGCAAAATTGCGGATAAAATTACTTTTAATTTGTATCTTATTATTTGAGAATGTTTGTTTTGGAGCAACAACGTTTCAGCATACACTCACTACAACTGTTCCAGCTTCGGTCAATGTTACAGCAATAAATCCTGCTGCTGCAACAGGAACTATTGATGCATCAACGGGGAATTCATCTTTCCCGTCTGCATCTTTCAGATTGCAAACAAATGGAGCTGACACAAATTACACCTATGTTGTTCAGGCAAAAGTGCTTGTCAGCGCAGGTAATCAACAAAACGCTTATGCCCAAATTGGCGGTAATGGATATATTCTTTTAGGAAACAATTCGACCTATCCGACACCAGCTGCAATAAATAATATTACAGGCGGTACACCGACTTCTGCAAACAATGCAAATGTTATAGCTTATCCTGTTGCAAATACACTTACAAATCTTGCTTCCGCAACGCTTACAAACAATCCAGCTTACGGCGGGCTTTGTTATATCGTAAAGACAGGAACGTCAAAAGACGGTACGCTTAAACAAACAGTTGGTGCATCACCGCTTGCAAATACATATTCAATTTCAAATGACCGTGCAGGTGTTTATCAAGCAGTAGTAACTTTCAGTGCAAACAGGAATCCCTAAGTGAAAAAGTTTTTTACAATTTTTATAGCAATAATGCTTTGTCAACCCTGCTTTGCAGCTAAAAATAACGAAACAATAATTTCTTATATCAATTTAAACAATACAGGTTTTTATGATATTGAAATTATGCTTACAAAAGAGGATAAAATTCTTCTTCCTTTTAAACAAATGGCTGAAATTTTTGAAGTTAATGTTAAAACAAATCATGCAACAAAGGAAATTGATTTTGAAACATCAGACGGCAAAAAAGGCCGTGTCGGCTTACATTATATTCATTTTGAGGGTAAAAATATTTCATCAAAAAAAAATTTATACATTAAAAATGGTCTAATGGAAGATATTAAAGACGAAATATATTGTGATGAAAAAGATTTGAGCATGATTTTTGAATCCGAAATTCAAACTGATAAAAACGATTTATCCATAATTGCAAATACAACAAGAAATCTTGAACTGTTGAAGGCATCTGTTCAAGAGGCTGATACTTCATTGCCAAAGATAAGAGCTTACTCAAATGTTCTTAAACCAGATAAAGAAAAAATTTTTCAATTTGACTCAGTAGCATTAAATAATAACACTATGAGCGATACAATTTCGCAGTATTTTATAAATGGAACACAAAAAAATGTTTTTTTTAACAACAATTCACAAGTTATTCTTAAAGGTAGAGCCTATGGCGGAGATTTAAATCTTGATTTAAATACTTATAATTATAAAGGTGAACTTTTTTCATTCGGCGGTTTAGGGTTTAAGTATTACAAAAATTATAAAGGTTATGACTATGAACTAGGACGTATACGTGGAATTAGAGAGGATAATTACACAATCGGGAATCAAATGCTCGGTGCACAAATAAGCAACTATGAATTTAAACCCAAACAATATCGTGAGCTTAACGGGTATGTTGCAAAAGACAGTCTTGTAAAAGTGTATATAAACGGGGAAGAAAATTCTACATTAAGCACTTATGACGGATATTATTCACTTGCCAATCTTTATCTTAACGAAAATCCAAAATCTATAAAACTTGAAGAATTAAAGGCTGACGGTACAACAGAAATAATTTATGAAAAAACTTATCCGAAATACCTGAATATGCCCTCTGAAAAACAAAAAAAGTATTCAGTATTTGGCGGAGTAACTGGTTATAACAACAAGCTTTTTAATACAAACGGCTATATTTATGAAATGAACACAAAAAAGTTCCTGCTTGCAGGTGAATATGAATACGGGATTAAGGAGAATTTAAAATTTAATTCAAAATTGAGTGTTGATAAAATATACTCGCAGCCCAAAAATGCAATTTGGCAAAATATTTATTCAACTGATGCGCTTTTAACCTCTGGGACTTGGAAAAATCCTAACAATCTTGAAGGAATTACAAGTTTAAATGTTTTAGAACACATTAAAAACGACAATTTGAAATCAAAACTTATAATTGGCGCTAGCGGTGCACGTGATATAAGTCTTAATAACGAATATCAGGGCGGTTATACACTTTCTGGCGAAACAGTTTATACAAAAGATAATTACACACTGAAAGCAGGACTTTTTAACACATCTTCTGATTTCTATCTCGCTGGCGGGGATGGAAGTTATTATAACGATAGAACTGGCGGTTTTTTAAACGCATCAATATCAGGCAAAAACAGTGGAATTGAAGGAACTTACAAAAAATATTTTTCAAATACAGCAAAGCGGTTTGAAGGAGGTTTAATAGATTTTGATGAATACAGTCTTGGTCTTCACAAAACCTTTGAAAAAATCTGCGATGTAAGATTTAATATAACAGGCAGAGAGGGAAGTAATTCAATTGCTGAAAACAAGAGTTATTATTATGATTTGAATTTTTCAAAAAGGATTAACGGAAATTTAAATTTTCAAGCAGGAAAAACAGAAAGCAATTATCAAACAACTTACGAAGAAAACTCTCAAGGATATACCGGGTTTAAATCTTTATATTCAACAATTTACCTCAAAGGTGATTACAAATTGCCTAAAAATATCGGAACAATTTCTGCAGGACACGATATAATTAAATACGATTATTCAAATCAGGAAAACCAATATAGCATGATGAAAATCGGCTACACCTTCCCTGAAATTAAACGTGTCACTTTAAGTGTGGGAACGGGTTACAAATATACGGGTTCGGATAAAGGCTTTGATTTCTCGGCAAACCTTGCATACAGAACAAAATCAGGTCGAACAATTAATCTTAACTACCAATATAATAGAATGGGCGGTTATATAATAAATAACATGTATCTTCCAATGAGTAATAGGCATTCAATAAATATAGTATTGAATGACGCTTTTGCAGTTCTTCCCTCTGGTTTAAAATCCGTCGGTTATACTGATGATAATCGAGGTTATGTATCAGCAGTTGCATATATAGATAAAAACAAAAACGGAAAATTTGATAAAGGCGACATACCTGTAAAAGATGTTCCAATAAAGTTTAGTTGGGTTAATGATACTGTTTACACAAATCGCAGAGGAAAAGCTTACCCCATAGGAACAGATGCTGGAATTTATAATGCAAAAATTAATATTGATAAACTTCCAGCAACGCTTTTGGTAGATAAAAATTTCATAAACGAAAAACTTGTAAGAATTGATGCAAAAAAAAATACAAAAATTGAATTTCCTGTAAAAAGCTGTGTTGGAAATATCACAGGCAAATTAAAGATTATCGACGATTTTGGCAGAGCAATAAATATAAATGATTTTATAGTTGTATTAAACGACGAAAATGGAGAAGAAACTGCTTATAGTACAGTTGACAGCACTGGAAAGTTTAATTTTTCAGGTGTTGAACCAGGAAAATATATTGTTAAATTGGATGATTATTTTATTAACGCAAATGCACTTGAATATTATAAAGATAAAAGCGTGTTAACTGTTGATATCCCTTACACTTACAAAAAGTTTATTGATATAAATAATTTAGATTTGAAATATAAAATAAATTAACTGTATTGATTTTACCTCAGTTTTTTATGCGAATTATAAAAAACGGAGAGGGTGGGATTTGAACCCACGGTACATTGCTGTACACAGACTTTCGAGATCCGCACCTTAAGCCGCTCGGACACCTCTCCAATTATTTATCATTGTGATGGAAACTTCTTGTCCCGTCAACATAATCTTTTACGATATTTCCGTTTCCAATAAGTTTATATTTATAAATTGTTAAACCTTCCAAACCGACAGGACCTCTGGCATGAGTTTTATTTGTCGAAATTCCGACCTCTGCGCCGAAACCGTAACGGAAACCGTCAGCAAATCTTGTTGATGCATTAAAATATACACCTGCAGAATCAACTTTGTTCATAAATTTTTCTGCATTTTCAACATTTTTTGTAATTATACTGTCGGTATGACCAGAACCGTAAGCATTTATATGTTCTATTGCTTCATCTACATTTTTGACAGTTTTATAAGCAAGAATTTTGTCGCCATACTCATGTGCCCAGCTTTCGGGGTCTTTAACAAGTTTAATTTCTGATAATTCCAATGCAGCTAAAAGATCATTTTTATGCGCAAAATTCTCATGGATTAAAAGAGTTTCTACAGCGTTACAAGCGCTTGGATATTGGGTTTTGGCATCTGTTACAACTTTTATTGTCATATCTATATCGGCTGTTTCATCGACAAAGATATGACAAATTCCGTCAGCATGACCGAGAACTGGAATTTTTGTATTTTCTTTTATAAATTTTACAAGTTTATTTCCGCCTCGCGGGATTATCAAATTAATATATTTGTCGCATTTAAGCATTTCGGCAACATCGTCGCGTGTAAAAACCTGTTGTATAACATTTTCGGGAAATCCGTTAACTTTTTCAAGTGCGGAATTAATTACTGCCATAATTTTTTTATTGGTGTTAATACTTTCTTTTCCGCCTTTTAGGATTACTGCGTTAGCTGATTTTATTGCAAGTGATGAGATTTGAGCAATAACATCGGGGCGCGCTTCAAAGATTATTCCTAAAACTCCTATGGGACATGAAACTTTATATAAGGTTAAATCGCTGTCCAATTCGCGTACAAGTAGTTTTTTATTAACAGGGTCGTCAAGTTTTGCAATATCACGAATTCCTTGAATCATATCGCGCATTTTGTTTTCATCAAGTTTAAGCCTGTTAAAAGTTGATTTGGAAAGTTCACCTGTTTCAACGAGTTTTTCTGCATCTTTCAAATCTTGTTTGTTTGCATCAAAAATTTCCTGTGCAGAGTTTTCAATTTCTTCTGCGATTTTTAAAAGCGCCTGATTTTTAATCTCTGTTGATAAATCTGCAATTTTTAATGAAGCTTCTTTAGCAATTTTAGCGATTTCCATATTTACTCCTTAAAGTAATGTGATGTTGTCACGGGTAATTATTGCGTCGTAGTTTTTAAATCCGAGAATTTCCATAATATTATCGGAATGACATCCGATAACTTTCTTACATGAATCAGAACTGTAATTTACTATACCTCGGGCGATTTCATTGTGTTGTTCATCTAAAATAGAAATAACATCACCTTTTTTAAACTCATTTATAACTTCGCAAATACCTATTGGTAACAGGCTTTTTTGTGCAAGCAGCGCCTTTTTTGCTCCGTCATTGACTACAATTTTGCCGATAATATTTGTAGCATACCCAATCCAGCGTTTTTTATCAGATAATCCTTCATTTTGTGGTAAGAACATTGTGCCGAGTTCTTCTCCGTCAAAGATTTTTTTAATTATATAAGGAATTTTGCCGTTAGCGATTAAAACTTTTCCGCCGAAGCGTGTAACCATTCTTGCAGCTTCAAGTTTAGTCCTCATTCCGCCGCGTCCGCCTGCTGATGCATCTGTTCCGAGTGAAAGGATTTCATCGGTTACTTCGTCAACTTTTCTTATGATATTTGCGTTTGGATTAATTTTCGGGTTTTCATCATAAAGCCCTTCAATATCAGAAAGAATTACCAATAAATCCGCATCAAGTTCTGAGGCAACGAGTGCTGAAAGTTTGTCGTTGTCGGAAAAACACACCTGCATGTGTTCATACTGCGGGTCAACCTCAACAGTTGATACTGTATCATTTTGGTTGATAATGGGTACAACGCCGAGTTCGAGAAGTTTATTCAATGTTGTTCTGAGGCTGAGGTAGCGTTTTCTTAATGAAAAATCGTCTTCTGTCAAAAGGATTTGAGAAGATACAAGTCCGTATGTGTCAAATCCGCTTTCGTATATTGACATTAATTTGCCCTGACCTATTGCAGCACAGGCTTGTTTTAGGGCAACCCCCTCTGTACTTTCAAGTCCGAGGCGTTTTTTGCCTAAGCCGACTGCACCTGAGGTTACTACAATAACTTCTTTTCCCTGACGTGCAAGACGTGACAAATCTTCAATAAACGAGAAAATTCGCGGGAGTGATACATAACCGTCATCACCTCTCAAAATATTTGTTCCAAACTTAAAAACTATGCGTTTTGCCTTAATAAATTCATGTCTGTCCATAGCTCAATTATATAATAAAAACTTGAAAAAGTTAAAAAAATATGATAAATTAAAGTTAAAGGAGATGGAAGTTATGAAAATAAGGCATAGTCGGAATATCGGGGGGGGGGCATATTTAAGCCAATCTTCGTTTTTTAAAAGTTTGTTTAAAACCAGTGAGACAGGTAAAGCGTTTCGCTTTGGATTTACTCTTGCAGAAGTTTTAATTACTCTTGGAGTTATTGGTGTAGTTGCAGCGATGACTATTCCTGCATTGGTTTCTGAACATAGAGATAAAGTTAGAATAACTAAACTTAAAAAGGCTTATAGTACGCTTTCAAATGCATATATAACAGCAGTTAACCAATTGGGTGAAGTTGATGATTGGAATTTGCCCGAGTATAGTTATACCAGTCAAGAGTATGCTTCTGCAATAGGTAAAAATCTTGTTACTGTAATTAAGACCGATAAAATTTGCGATAAGAAAGATTTATTTTTAACCTGTTTTACAGGTGGACGTGAGACTGTTAATTCCAATAGAGGCACTTTTCTTGATGGTACTGGCGGAAGCGGCAGTGCATATTATGCATTTATGGCAGGAGGGCTTGTGTATGGTATAAGTCCGCTTTTTGAGGATGCAACAAGTAACCCTTTACAAAAGAGAAAAATTTATGCAAGTATTAGTGTATATTTAGAACCATATATTCCTGCAGGTTCTAAAAATGTATATGGAAAAAATATATTTTCTTTTTTGTTGACAAGCAAAGGAATTATACCTGGTGGTATCGGGAATTATTCTGATAATCTTACAAATAATACTTTTCCATTTGATATTTATTGTGTTGATGCCAGCGGAAAGTTAAAACGCGGCATGGGCTGTACTGCCTGGGTGCTTCAAAATCAGAATTTTGACTATTTAAAGTGTCCAGAAAAACTCGGCTGGGATAAAGCATCGAGTTGCAAGGATTAGTTTTTAGTAATATACTAAAAATTATGAAAAACGTCAGGCAGACAAATATTAATATTCACAGAGACAGCTGGGTTGAAATAAATTTAGAAAATGTTTCGCACAATATGCGTGAAATAAGGAAAAATACACCTCAGGGGGTGAAACTTCTTGCTGTTGTTAAGGCTGATGCTTATGGACATGGGTCTGTAATGCTCGCGCCGACACTTTTGGCATCGGGCGCGGATATGCTGGGAGTTGCATCAATTGATGAGGGAGTTGATTTAAGACAGGCTAAAATTAATTGTGAAATTCTTGTCCTTGGCGCAGTTCCAGTTTGGGCTGTTGAAACTGCAGTAAAATCTGACATTACTATTTCAATATTTTCAAAAGAGCATCTGGAAGCTTGCAGGCAGGCTTATGAAAGAACTGGTGTTAAGCCTAAAGTTCATATAAAACTTGATACGGGCATGAACAGAATTGGAATTTCTGTTGATGATGCTGTCGATTTTATAAATCAGGTTAATAATGCTGATTATTTGGAGTTTGGGGGGATTTTTACGCATCTTGCAAATGCAGAAAATCGAGAAAAAACCCAAATTCAAATTGACAGGTGGAACAAAGTTATTTCGAAGGTTGATACCAAAGGCTTAATTTTGCATATTTTAAATACTGCAGGGGCAATGTGTTACGATGTTCCAAATTCCAACATGCGCAGAGCAGGTATTGGAATTTACGGACTTTATCCTGATTTGCCTGATGAAAATGTGAAAAAACCGAACTTGAAGCCTGTTATGTCTTTGAAAGCCAGAATTGTTAATATTCATGAGGCAAAAGACGGTGAGGGAGTAAGTTACGGGCATACGTTTAGTGCTCATGGTACAAGGAAAATTGCGACAATTCCGCTTGGGTATGCAGACGGTGTGCCGCGTTCGCTTTCTAACAAGATTTGTGGAGTTTTGAACGGCAAGGAAGCGCCTCAAATCGGTAATATTACTATGGATCAAATGATGTTTGATATTACGGGAATTGATGCAAAAACTGGTGATATTATAACATTATTGGATGAAAACCGTTCAATTGATGAATGGGCAAGGATTTTGGGTACTATTAATTATGAATTGACCTGCCGTTTAAAGGTTAGGTTACCGAGGGTTTATACAAGATGAATTATGATTTAGGAATAATAGGCGGCGGGCCTGCTGGATATACGGCAGCTTTTCAGGCAAGACAAAAGGGCTTATCTGTAGTTTTATTTGAAAAGGACAAAGTCGGCGGAGTTTGTTTAAACCGTGGATGCATCCCGACTAAAGCTATTTTACATTCGGCAGAACTTTATGAAGAATTGAAATGCGTATCAGATTTGGGAATTAATGCCGAAAATATCTCTGTAGATTATGCAAAAGTAATTGAGCGCAAAAATAGTATCGTTGAGAAACTGAGAAAATCACTTGAACTTTCGCTTAAAAACGCAGGCGTGGCGGTGGTTTATGCTGAAGCTTTAATTGAGAACGGAAAAATTATTGCAAATGGTGAAACTTATGAGTGCGGGCAGATTATTACTGCAACGGGCTCTATTCCCAGGGATTTTGAGGGGTTAAGGTTTGATCATGAATTTGTTTTAAGTTCTGATGATATTTTAGAAATGACAACTTTGCCAAAAAGTGTTGCAATAATCGGCTCGGGTGCAATTGGGATTGAATGGGCTAGGATTTTTTCTGCGTTTGGGGTTGAGGTCAGCATTATTGAACTTGCAGATCATCTTTTGCCATTGACGGATATTGAGGTTTCAAAACGTGTTGAAAGAATTTTTAAATCCAAAAAGATTAAAATGTATTTGAATAACGGCGTTGAAAAAATTGAAAACCGCACTGTAACCTTAAAATCAGGAGATGTTTTGACGCCTGAATGTGTTTTGCTTGCGGTTGGAAGATCCCCTCAAAAAGCGGACGGATTATGCATCGGTGACTCGTGTGGAAAAATTCAGCTTGCGCATTTTGCGATAAAACAGGCTGTTGCTCAAATCACGGGAATTGAGTTTGACGAAACTTTAGTGCCCTCTGTAGTTTACGGATGCCCCGAAATTGCATGGGTCGGAAAACGGGAACAGGATTTGGAGGAGGGAACTTATCAAAAATCAAACCTGCTGATTTCGGCGCTCGGTAAATCTCATTGTGATAATTGTACAGATGGGTTTATAAAAATTCTTTCCAAAGATGGCAAAATTGTTGGTGCGCACATTGTTGCAAAAGAGGCATCAGCAATGATTCAACAAATAACAATCGCCATGCAAAACAGCATAGCGATTGATGATTTAAAGAAAGTTTGTTTTGCCCATCCGACATATTCGGAAGGGATATTTGAGAGTTTGTTTAGACTGTAATTTGATGAATCTAAGTGCTGCGCACTTAGATAGTACCTGTCCAAAACGGCGGTCTGCCAAAGTTCCAGTATGTGTTTGTTGGATTATAATCTTTGTGACGGCGTTTTTTCCATTTTCTTTTTGTTTCGGTTGTTGTTTGGCTTACTTGCTGTGTGTTGTCTTGTACTGACACTTCAGTTACAGTTTCTTTGTATGAGCCTGGTACTTGATAAAGTTCTGCATATGCACATCCTGCAAAACATAATAAGCATAAAATTGTCATTAATTTTTTCATAGTAATTATCCTTTTTATACATATTATAACGTTTCAAAACATGAAAATCAATATTTTTGCTATATAATTTAAATTATGCAAAGAAGATTACCTGATTATTTAAAAAGACCGATTATTGATACGGATAAAACCCGCACTGTCAGAAAGATATTAAAAACAAAATGTTTGAACACAGTCTGTGAAAATGCGCGCTGTCCTAACAAAAACGAGTGTTATACAAAAAACACGGCAACATTTTTGATTATGGGCAATAACTGTACGCGAAATTGTCGTTATTGTAATATTTCCTGTGCTCGTCCCGAACTTTTGGATTTGGATGAACCGAAACATATTGCGGAAGCGGTCAAAGATTTAGGGCTTAAATATGCAGTGATAACCTCTGTTACGCGTGATGACCTGTTTGATGGTGGTGCGGAACATTTTGCTAATTGTATTTATGAAATCAGAAATATATGTAATGATATAAAAATCGAGATTCTTACTCCTGATTTTAAAGGTAATATTGATTCGCTAAAAACAATTATAAATGCTCATCCTGATGTCTTTAATCATAACATCGAAACTGTGCGTGAGGTATTCAAAACCGCCCGTCCGCAGGGAAATTATGATATTTCAATTGAGGTTTTAAAATATATAAAAGAGAACAGTGATATTTTAACAAAATCAGGATTGATGATAGGTTTGGGCGAAAATTTTGAACAAATAGAAAGTACAATGACAGATTTGAAGAATGCTGGGTGTGATATTTTGACAATTGGGCAATATATTCAACCATCAAAAGAACATTTAGAAGTTTCAAAATATTATACGTTGGAAGAATATGAGGATTTAAAAGTTCTTGCGCGTAAAATAGGATTTAAGAGTTTTCAAATCGGCCCATTGGTTAGAAGTTCTTATAAAGCTTCAGATATTGTTAATGTTTCTTAAAATTATACTCTTGGCTATTTGCTTTTTATATTGAACAGAGTACAATTGTTTTATGGTAGCAGAGGAACAATTATATTCTGACATCCCGCCTACAAAGCTTAGGAACAAGGAGGAAAAATTTAAACCCGCAAAAACAAGTCGTTTTTGGCTTTGGGTTGCAAGTACGTTTTTCTTTAATATGCTTCAAAACAGATTTTATGCATTCCGCTATAAAGGTGCTGAAAATGCTATTGAGAAAGACATACCAACAATACTTTTTGCTCCGCATTGCAACTGGTGGGATGGTATAGTTCTTTATAATATTACTCATAGGATTTTTCATAAAGAAATTCGTTTAATGGTTGAAGAACTGAACAGATTTCCACTTTTAAGACGCGGTGGTGCTTATTCTGTTAATAAAAAATCTGCACAATCAGCTATGAAAGCTTTGCAATATTCTGTTGATGTTGTAGGTGATTTGAGAAATATGCTATGTATTTTTCCTCAGGGAATTATCAGACCGCCTCATTTCAGACCTATTGAATTTCAAACAGGACTAGCATATATTGCGCAAAACGCTGTGAAAAAATATGGACGTGTTAATTTAATTCCTTGCGCAATTGATTATTGTTTTTTCAGAGATAATAGACCTGAAGTTGTAGTAGATTTCGGCAAACGTATTGAACTTTCAAAAGATGTGCCGATTAATCGTAAAGACCTTACAACAATGCTTGAACAAGCTTTGACACAAACTTGTGATGCACAGGCATATGATATTTCACATGGTGAAGTTTCTGAGTATAATATTTTATTTAAACAGCATTTGAAGTGGTACAGACGTATTGAACAGCGTTTGAAAAGCATTGATTTACCGCCTGTTTCAGGAGTTTAAGCTGAATATCGTTTGAACGATTTTTCTATATTTTTTGAGATTGTATTTTTAACCGTATCATACTCTGTTGTCAGAGATGAAATTTCTGTATCAAGATTTTTCATTTTTAAGTCGATAGTTTCTTCTTTTGCATTAAGTTTTGCTTTCTCAGTGTTGTATTTTGATTCTGCATAGGCAATTAATGTTTCATCTGCAATCTCTTTAATATATGTATCTGTTGCATAATTACCCTGATAATAATAATTATCGTCTTTCATTCTTGAAATAAACATCATGCCGTTTTGGAGCATTTGCTGTAAGTATTCGTTGTCATTAATTCTATCGTTTTCAGTCCAGCCGTTTGCACAGATTTGATTGAAAAGAGCATCATAGAATGTCGATTGACCAAGGTCATCGCTTGAAACTTCAGTGCCGATTTTCCAAGTGTATTGGAATGTTTTGTTATTCATTGCTAAGTGGCTTCCTGAAACTGGGCATGCAATTTGATCTTTTTCAGCTTTGTCACCTCTGTATTTTTGACCAGATATATCAAAAATTTCAACGCCTCTGCTGTCAGTTTTTGATATACCATTCATGTAATCTGCAAAATATGTTAAATAAGCATGTAGTAAATTACCTATATCAATAGTATATTTAGATTTACCATGACCCCATCCGCAGATACCTGTTCTTTTCTCACCGCCAATCCATCCAATATATTCTTTAGCTGTAGATTCGTTAACATTGTCATACTTTACGTCAACGGCATGGGGATTATTTTTAAGTGCTACATTTCGGGGGTCATCACTGGTGGCAAGAAGATCATTTACTGATGCTCTCGCATATTCAAGAGCTTTACCCGTATATCCGTCTCCTAAATCTAAGACTTGTTTTAAGCATCCATCAACTTGATCAAATATCCCTTGAAGCATTTCTTCTTGCAGTGCTCCAATAGTATCTGGATCTGAACCATATAAATGACCGTTGTATGCTGTAATTTGAGCTATTGCTGTGCCGTTGATAAGATCACCAAGGTTTAGTTGCGTCCTGACATCGCCATTTTCAGTATTGCTATTTATAATTTCCTGCCCGTTTTTTTTAGCAAGAAGTTCGATAGAATTTTTTCTTGCGCCGTCTTGATTAGGATTATTATATGACGCCAAAAGATTAATATCGATAACAGCCCCAGATTCATTTAAATATGTTAACAAATCATCTACATTACCAGAGTCTGTTGCTACAGCAACAGTTGTACCGCCTCCAAAGCCTGCTCCCTGATTATAAGGAAGGTGGTTAATTGTATCTGCTAATTTTTCTGTAATTAAACCTTCTTGAGCAAGTCCTTTAATAAAGGCTTCACGCATTTTTTCAGAAGGTAAAGTTCCAAGTCCTTCTTGAGGAATACCTGCTGCACGAGCTACTGCTGCGTATTTAGAATTTAATGTTACTCTGCCTAATGAATCTGAAATAATTGTAGGCATATAATTATTTAATGCAGAAGGATTCATTAAAATACCGTAAGAAAGTTGTGTGCTTGTGTCGCCTTTGCCGTAGTAATCATAAACTAATTTAGTCTGGTTTAATGAATTCTGATATTCATTTGAAAGGTCAGCAAGTTCTCTCGCCAATGCAATTTTCTGGTGAGATAATCGCATAGATTGAAATTCACAGTCAGATTTTCTGCCTGTTATGGATAGTAATCTAGCTTGTCCTGCTGCTAATCCCATTTTTTTGCCCTTTCTGCAAAATTTTCCTAGTAACGTTCATGTAGGATTACGGAATTATTGGTGCAAAACTTTAAAAAATTATTAGGCTTTGTAACATTTGTTTACATTTTAAATAAGTGTAAATAAGCCCCTATTAAGTATTGTAAAATTACTACTAATGTAATACTTTTGATTGATGAGAAAATTTCAAAAAGTGGTATAATATAAGTAAGGTAAATTGAAATTAGAATAGATTTTAATTCCGTGGCGGGTACGGAAACTCAGAAAGGCGGAAGTAAAATGAGCAGTCTGCAGTTTCACAATGATTTGGACAGATTAATAAATGTGTTGCCTGACAAGGTCAGAAGGTACATTAACTATGAGAAAATGGAAGATGTTATAGAAATTGTCCTTGATATAGGGCGAACCCCAGAGATTAGACATGCAGGCGGTAAAATTGATTATTTAGGTGATGAGTTTGTCGAGGAATACGACATTAATTATATAACAAGCCGTTTACAGGAGTTTACTTCTGACAACCGTTCTGGAATCCCTGGAACACTTCATAGGATTAGTGCAATTAGAAACAGGCAGGGTAAAATAATAGGTTTGACTTGCAGAATCGGCAGGGTAGTTACAGGAACAATTGCTTGTATAAAAGATATTTGTTTGATGAACAAAAGTATTCTGTTTCTAGGACGTCCTGGTGTTGGTAAAACGACTAAACTTAGAGAAATTTCAAGGCTGGTGGCTGATGAATTAGGCAAACGTGTTGTGATAGTAGATACATCTAACGAAATTGCAGGCGATGGAGATACTCCTCATCCTGCTATCGGTCATGCAAGACGTATGCAGGTTACTCAGCCCGAGTTTCAAAAAGATATTATGATTGAGGCTGTTGAAAATCACACCCCCGAAGTTATTGTTGTGGATGAAATCGGTACGGAAGCCGAAGCACAGGCATCGCGTACTATTGCAGAACGCGGGGTTATGCTGATTGCAACAGCCCACGGTAATAGTTTAGAAAATTTGATTAAAAACCCGACTTTATCAGATTTAGTCGGCGGTATTCAATCTGTTACACTGGGTGATGATGAGGCCAAGCGCAGAGCTTCACAAAAAACTGTTTTGGAAAGAGAAAAACAGCCGACTTTTGATGTTGTAATAGAAATTCTTGACAGAAATACTCTTGCTGTTTATAAAGATACAGCCGAAGCTGTTGATTATATTTTGCGAGGATGGCCTATAAGACCTGAAATCAGAAAGGTTGACAAAGCTTATGAAGCTCCTCAACAACAGCTGAATGATGAACCAAAAATTACTGATATTCCAAAAGAAATTGATAAATTAGAGAAAAAAATCGAGCATCCGACAGACAGTTTGAAATTTTCCTTCTCAAGACAAAAGTATGTTGAAGAATTGAAAGGGTTTAAAAAGATTTATCTTTATGCTGTTTCACGTACTATAGTTGAAAAAGTTATTGAGCGTCTTGATTTGAATGCAGAAGTTACGCGAAGTATTGATGATGCAGATATTGTTGTTGCTCACAAAAACTTTGCAAAAGGAGGTGCTAAAGTTTTGAGTGTTGCAAATGATTACAGATTACAAGTGTTTTATGTAAAAACAAATTCTATGGCACAAATTCAGAAAGTTTTGAAAGAAGCTTTGGATATTGTGGAAACCTCAGAAACTTTGTGCGGATACTATGATGATGCCGAACGTGCTCTGGATGAAGCAAAAGCTGCAATTAATAAGATTTTGGCAGGTGAAAAAGATGTTGAATTAACTCCGCAAAATCAAGCGATAAGAAAATTGCAGCATGAGCTTGTAGAACAGCACAATATGACAAGTAAATCTATCGGCGAGGGTAATAATCGACATCTCAAAATTGTCGGCGGAAAAGATTTTCACAATTAAATTTAAGTTAATTTTATATATCCTTGTTTTACAGCATTTATGATAGCTTCTGTTCTTGTTGTAGCGTTCAATTTTTCAAAGATTTTCGTATTGTAAGCTTTAATTGTATGTATTGAAAGATTGATTGCATCTGCAATTTGTTGATTTGTATAGTTTCTTGTCATTAAAATAATAATCTCAATTTCACGGTCTTTTAATTTGTTTTTATTCATATTTTAATCTCCTTTATATTAATATAAAGGAGATTGTTTTGAGAATTTGTTAATAATATATCCACAAATATAATATTTACAAAAGTTTATATTATTTGCGTTTTTTAAACTCGATATCATAGCCGAGAATGTCGGCGATTTCGCGAATTTCACGGTATCTTATAGTTTCATTTTTCAGCTTTTGAGAAAGACTGCTCATAGCAGTGCGCTTGTTTTCTGTTTTATATAATATGCTTGCTATCTCTGTCATGGTTTTTGCTTCTTTAGCAAGCAGTGATTTTATTTCGTCTTTAATTCCCATATTATTATGATAATATACTTGACAACATTTGTATATTATTGTATAACATGATTATAAAAATATAAACAAGATAATATTTTTATAAACTATAATAAAGAAAGGTAAAGCTATGGAAACAAAAGAAGAATTTATTATGAGGTTAGCAAAAAAGATTGATAAACAACACGATATGATTAGAGATAATCTTTCATATCTTCAGCAAGCGTTAAATGAAATGGATAGCTCCCTAAACACTATCAGTTTTCTTTCATATTTGAAAGACGATTTCGTTAAAAAAGACGGAGTTTAAAAACTCCGTCTTTTTACATTATGAATGTAGTAACTATTTAGCCTCTACAACTGCTTGAGCTGCAGCAAGTCTTGCCTGTGGTAATCTGAACGGTGAGCAAGATACATAATCCAAGCCAATTCTGTCACAGAATTTTACTGAATCAGGGTCACCGCCATGTTCGCCGCAAACACCGCCAACAAGTGATGAGTTTACTGATTTGCCTTTTTCCATTGACATTTCAATTAACTGACCAACACCTTTTGTATCAAGTGTTTCAAACGGGTTAGCAGGTAGGATTTTCTGCTCAACGTATCTGTTTAAGAATTTACCTTCAGCATCGTCGCGAGAGTAGCCGAATGTCATCTGTGTCAAGTCGTTTGTACCGAATGAGAAGAATTCTGCGTATTCAGCGATTTCATCTGCTGTTAATGCTGCACGAGGAATTTCAATCATTGTTCCGAATTTGTATTCAACTTCAACACCTTTTTCAGTCATCACTTCTTTTGCTACACGAACTAAAATTTCTTTAGCAACTTTAAGTTCATTAACGTGTCCGATTAGAGGAATCATTACCCAAGGTTTAACTGCAACGCCTTCGCGTTTCAAGTCACAGCATGCTTCAAAGATTGCTCTTACTTGCATTTCGTTGATTTCAGGGTAAGTCAAACCTAAACGGCATCCACGTAATCCCATCATTGGGTTAGATTCAGACAAGCCCTCAACGATATGAAGCATTTCTTCTTTTTCCGAAGCATCTTTGCCTTGAGCTTTAAGTGTTGCTACTTCAGCAATTAATTCTTCTTTTGAAGGTAAGAATTCGTGAAGCGGCGGATCTAAAAGTCTTACTGTAAGAGGTTTGTCGCCTAATGCTTTAAACATTGCGTAGAAGTCTGAATACTGCATCGGAAGTAATTTTGCCAATGCTTCTTTTCTAGCTTCAGGAGTACCTGCAATAATCATTTTTTGTACCCAAGGAAGTCTGTCAGGGTCCATGAACATGTGTTCTGTACGGCATAAACCAACACCTTCAGCACCGAATTTTAAAGCGTTTTCGATATCCTTTGGAGTATCAGCGTTAGCTTCAACTTTCATTCTCTTGATTTCATCAACCCAAGAGAAGAATGTGTTCCAATTGTCGTCGATTTGAGCTTCTACAAGTTTAACAGCACCTTCCATTACGATACCTTTACCGCCGTCAAGCGAAATGATTTCGTCTTTGTGGTAAACTTTACCATCACAGCCTGTTAATGTTTCATTATTCAAGTCAATTTTCAAGTCTTCACAGCCTGAAACGCAAGGTTTACCCATACCTTTAGCAACAACTGCTGCGTGAGATGTAGCACCGCCGCGAAGTGTCAAAACACCTTGAGAAACTGCCATACCGTGAATATCATCAGGACATGTTTCTACACGTACAAGGATAACTTTTTCGCCAGCTTCACCGCGTTGAGCTGCTTCTTCTGTATCGAATACGATTTTACCTACAGCGGCACCAGGAGATGCATTTACACCTGTGCAAATTTTGTGCGCTTGTTCTAAAGCTTTAGAATCAAAGCAAGGTAATAAAATTTGATTTACTGAATACGGGTCAACAAGCTGGATTGCTCTTTCTTTTGTGATAATACCTTCTTTTTCCATTTCAACAGCGATTCTGATAGCTGCTGCTGCTGTTCTTTTACCGTTACGAGTCTGCAAAATCCACAATTTACCTTTTTCAATTGTGAATTCCATATCTTGAACGTCTTTGTATCCTAATTCAAGTTTTTTAGCGATATCAACATATTGTCTGTATAAATCAGGCATTTCTGTTTCAAGTTCTTCGATAGGTTTCGGAGTTCTAATACCTGCAACAACGTCTTCACCTTGAGCGTTTGTCAAGTATTCGCCGTAGAATTTGTTTTCACCTGTAGCAGGGTTACGAGTGAATGAAACGCCTGTAGCGCAATCATCGCCCATATTTCCGAATACCATTGTTTGAACGTTTACTGCTGTACCAAAGTTATGGTCGATTTTATTCATGTTTCTGTAAGCGATTGCACGAGGAATATTCCAAGATCTAAATACTGCTTCAATAGCTTCTTGCAATTGAATGTATGGATCTTGAGGGAAGTCTTTACCTGTAACTTCTTTGATAATATTTTTGTATACAGGGATTAAAGATTTCAAACCTTCTGCTGAAATTTTTGTATCTTCTTTAACGCCTTCACGTTCTTTAACTTTTTCAAGTTCTGATTCGAAATATTTTTGTCTATCCATTTCCCAAGCAACAGAACCGAACATTGTTAAAAATCTTCTATATGAGTCATAGCAGAAACGAGGGTTGTTTGTAAGCTTAATCATAGCTTCAACAGTTTGATCGTTTAAGCCTAAGTTCAAGATTGTTTCCATCATACCTGGCATAGAAAGTCTAGCGCCTGATCTTACTGAAACCAAAAGAGGATTTTCGCTGTCGCCGAATTTTTTGCCTGTTTGTTCTTCTACATCTTTCAATGCAGCTTTAACTTCATCCATCAAACCTTCAGGCATTTTATTTCCGTGATTAATATAATCCATACAAGTTTCTGTAGTGATTGTTAATCCCGGAGGAACGGGTAATCCTAAATTAGTCATTTCAGCGAGGTTAGCACCTTTACCGCCCAATAGATTGCGCATATCGGCGTTGCCTTCTCTAAACAACCATACTCGTTTTTCTGTCATAGTCAATTCTCCTTTTTTCTTACAGAATAATTTCTTTTTTATAAGAAAAATTGTACCATGAACATGATTATTTTTTACGAATTTCTAAAATAATCGCAAATCAAAACTTTTTTACGAGGGAGTAAATTTTTCAACCCGTCGATAAATTTGTTTTTATCCAAATCTTCTAATTCTTTTTTTAGGATTGCTTTTTCAAGAACGACTTTGTTGTATAAATCCGAGCACACTGAACTCTTATCGATGTGTTCTTTTAATTTAGCTAATTGAATCTCTTTTTCTCTAATGGATTTTATCAATTCGTTTTTCACTATAGACCTCTTTGTACTTTATCAGAATATAGCCTATTAGAATTTTTTAAATCGACTTTTTAGTTGATTTAAGCATTAAAAGCAAATAAATCATACTCATAACCTATTTTTAGAGCTTTCATATTGAGCGGTAATAAATTTTTTCTGTGTGACGGAAGTACCGAATCAAGCGCTTTTTCAATAATTGCAAGATTTAAAAGACCGCTTGTTTTTGCAAGAACTCCTAATGCAAGTATATTAGCCATTTTGACATTTCCCAGTTCATCAGCTGATTTTGTAATAGGTACAAATACATATTTTATATCAGAGCGTGTTTTTTCTTCTTTTACAAGTGTCGAATTGGCAATCATGCATCCGCCATTTTTAATTTTTGGTAAAAACTTGTCGAAAGATGCCTGATTTAGTGCAACGACGAAATCAGCATCAGCTTTATTAACTTCACTAACTTCATCATCACTCATGACAATTTCGCAATTAACTGTTCCACCGCGCATTTCAGCACCGTATGAAGGATACCATGTTACATGTTTATCTGCATGCATAAAGGCATTTGCAAGCACTTCGCCTGCCAATAATACGCCCTGTCCGCCAAATCCTGCTATTATAAAATTTCTTTCCATTTTTTATACCTATGTCTTAATGTCTAATGTGGTGAGCCAAACATAATGTTTGGTCATTTGTTATGTCCTTATAAATGCCTGGTTTAAATACCTGCATCATTTCATTTCTTACTCTGTCATGCGCCTGCTCAGGTGTCATTTTCCAGTTTGTCGGGCAGGTTGAAAGAATTTCAACAAATCCAAAACCAAGCCCGTGAATTTGAACTTCAAAAGCTTTTTTGATGGCTTGTTTTGCTTTTTTGATATTTGCAACAGTATCTAATGAAACTCTTGCAGAAAAAGCTGTTCCGTCGCACAGTGCGATGTGTTCGGCAATTTTAATCGGATAACCATAGTATTCAACATTTCTGCCTGTCGGAGATGTTGTGGTTTTCTGACCAATTAAAGTTGTAGGCCCAAGTTGACCGCCTGTCATGCCATATGTTGTGTTATTAATACAAATTGCGGATAAATTTTCACCTCTGAGTGCTGCGTGCAGGCTTTCACCTATTCCGATTGATGCAAAATCGCCATCGCCCTGATATGTGAATACAAATTTATCGGGGCGTGCTCTTTTTACGCCTGTTGCAACTGCTAAAGCTCTGCCATGCGGTGCTTCTATTGAATCAACATTTAAGAAGTCGTATGTTGTAACGGAACATCCAATAGATGCAGCAAGAATTGAGTTTTCTTTTAAGCCTAATTCATCAAGAACTTCTGCCGCAAGTCTTACTGCAACTCCGTGGTCGCATCCAGGGCAGAATGAATATTTTGTATTTTCTCTTAGTGATTTTGGTAATTTAAAAACTTGTGTTGCCATTACAGTACCTCAATTCTTGAAACAATTTCATCTGCAGACGGTGGTGCACCTACACCTTTATTTATAAGTTCAACAGGACATGCTCCATTAACTGCAAGTTTTACATCATTTACCATTTGCCCCATATTAACCTCTACGGTTACAAACTTTTTAACTTTTTTTGAAAGTTCAGCTAGTCTTTTAGAAGGGAACGGGAACAAGGTAATTGGTCTGAAAAATCCTGCTTTAATTCCTTTTTCGCGTAATTTTTTCATTGCTGTTTTGACATTTCTGGATGTGCTTCCAAAGCTTATAAGAACGATATCAGCATCATCAGTATTAATTTCTTCCCATTCAGTTTCGTTATCTTCGATATTTTTATATTTTGCATAAAGTTTGTCTAAGAATTCGCACTGTTTGTCTGCAAGCGGAGCATAAGAGCGGATAACTCTGCCATCTCTGTTTTTTGCACCTGTCAATGCCCAATCTGAATTATCAACTACAGGGTACGGATATGCTCCAAATTCTACAGGTTCCATCATCTGGCCCAAAAGTCCGTCTGCTAATAATACTGTCGGGTTTTTGTATTTGTGAGCAAGATAAAAAGCTTTATATGTTAAATCAACGCATTCCTGAACTGTTGATGGTGCAAGAACGATAAGTTTATAATCTCCGTTTCCGCCGCCTTTAGTGGATTGGAAATAATCTCCCTGTGAAGGATAGATATTTCCTAAACCTGGGCCGCCTCTCATAACGCTTACTAATACAATCGGAAGTTCATCTGCCGCTGCATAAGATAAAGCTTCCTGCATCAAGGCAACAGCGCACGAAGAAGATGATGTCATGGCTTTAGCACCTGTTGAGCATGCTCCTAATGTCATGTTAATTGCAGCAAGTTCGCTTTCAGCAGAAACGTAAGCTCGGTTTAATTCTTGCATTTTACCGCTCATAAATTCTCCGATTTCGCTCTGCGGAGTAATCGGATATCCGAAATAACAATCACAGCCTGCAATTACGGCTGCGTTTGCTATTGCATAATTTCCTTTAGTTAAAATCTTTTTATTTACCAAACAAGTCATTATCCTCTCCAAACTTCGTTAATAGCTAAATCAGGACATCTTGTTGCACACATTGCGCATCCAAGACATTCATTATTCGGGTCGCAGAATTCTACAACATGGTTTCCGAGATTGTTTGTTTCCTGCCCTATTTTCAATAGTTTTTTCGGGCATTCGCTGATGCATAAATAGCAAGCCTTACATTTATTTTTATCTATTTTAATATAGCTCATCTTAAATTCCCCTACTAAAATATTATAGCACCGAAATTTTGAGCGATACTATAATCTTTACAATTGTAATAATAATTGCAATGTTTTCTATGGTTCTGTTAAAATAATAGGGGATAATTGTAAGAAAGAGAAAATTATGCAGACAGAAATTGCTGAAATACTAAATAATATGCGTGAAGAAAATCAGCGCAATATCGAAGGTTTTGAAAAAATTCTTTCAGGGATTAGTACAAAACTTGAGGTAATGGAAGAAGATAACGAAACTGTAGAATTAGTCAGGTTTTATATTGCAGAACTGAAAAAGGCGATTGAAGACAGATTCAGCGCTTCAATGATTAAATATGATGCGTTTGAAGCTTCTTTTGACGGCATAATTTCATCTCAATCACAGCTTGCAAAAACTTCTGAACTTAAGGATTTATTTGGAGTATTCAGCGCACACAATGAAGCTTATATGACAGAAGTTGCAAGTCAGAAAGAATTGCTTGAAACTCTCGATGCAAGATTATCACAAATTGATGAAAAAGTTTCTGATAAAGAGGAACTGGTATCATTAATTCAGGATGTTTTACTTGATTTATCTGTACTTGGAGAAAATATGCAGAAATCTTTTGTGCAGATTGATGAAAGTATTAAAAGTTTTGATACATCAGAAGATTTTGCAAAAATTAATGAATCAATATGTGAATTAAAAGATATAGCTTCAACTCCGATTGATTTTTCTCTTGAATTTGAAAACCTTGAGAAAAAACTTGAAAATATTGTGTCGGAAACTGATTTTTCAAACTTTAGGGCGGATCTTGCAGATTTTGTTCAAAAAATTATTGATAATTCAGCTGTCTTAAATTCTGAATTGTCTTTCAGTACAAAAAGGATTCTTGATTCAGTTAACTCTATTGATTATTCTGACTTGAAAGATAATTTGTCGCAAATTTCTGAAACTTTGCATTCTTTACAAAATGCAATTGGTGCTGATGTGCAGGAAAATTTTGGCGCGGTAAAATTTGGGCTGGATGAACTTATCGCAAATCTGCATGATATTAAAGATGATTTGGCTGGGGTTGTTGACAACATTAAAGATAATGATGATAACAATTATAACGCTTTGAAAGATTATGTAGAAGAAGTTTCCGCAAATATCAATTCACTTCTCGACAGTGTGAGTGTTTTAAAAACTGATACAGTTATTAACAGAGAAAAACTCTATGAAATTTCTGATAATATAAATAAATTTGAACCTCTAGATTATTCTTACGATATACAACAGATTTTATCTATATTAGATGATTTTACATCAACAAACAGTTCAATTTCAGAGTCACTTGAAGAAAGTTTTGAAAATATTAAAGAACTTATAGAATCTCTTGATAATTCAGAGGCTGTAAAGGCTCAATTTGAGGGGTTTGAGAAGGCATTTGCAAAAATTGTGACAGCTGATGATTTTTCGCAATTTAAGATTGAATTTGCAGAGTTTCTTCAAAAAATTATTGATAATACAAATGTTCTATATGAAAATTCAAACTCAGCTGTTGAGCAGAGTCTTGAAGGTTTTGAAAGATTAAATAATGCTATTGAAAAAATAAGTTCTGATTCGGAAGTTAATTTCGGTGATTTGAAAACCTCATTTGAAAAAGTTGTTTCTGATATGTCTGAAATTAAAGAGGATTTTGTTCAGAAAAATGATGCAAATGTTTTTAACATCTCATCAGGTTTTGACAATGTTAAAATGTCTTTGGAAAACCTTTTGTCAGCATTGAATTCAATGGGTGCATCAAATGAGAGTATTGAAGCTTTGGATGAAAAGATTTCAAGATTAAATGATGTAATATCTGCTTTATCTGCTGATTTGTCATTGAAACAGGATGAAATTGTCCAGCATATTAATGATACAAATGATGTTCGTTTTGCGCAGATGAAAAGTGTAAGCGAAAACATTGACGGTATTAGAGGATATATCGACGAGAGTGTTGAATGCCTTAAAAATTATATGTCAGAATTGGAAGTTTCAGCAAATTCTGTAAAAATTGCGGGCGATGAAAAATTAACCCAAAAACTTTTTGATTTAGAAACAACTCTTGTCCAAAGTACAAATGAGTATGAGCAAAAAATGGAACTTTTACAGGCAAAAATTACTGAGTTTGCTCATATTGTAGAAAACAGCAATTCTGATACTGAAGGTAAAATAGCATCATCACTTGAGGAGATTGAAAGCATTAAGGATGAACTTTTATCTTTAAATGATATTTTAAAAGTTTCTAAGGTTTCAAATGATGAGAAGTTTGGAGAAACAGTTTCATTAATAGATGCTGGTATTGAAAATATTATATTTAATATTACAAATTTAAGCGATAATGTGGTAAGCGGTGTAGGAGCTTCTTTAAAAGAAAATATTTTATCTGTTGATGAGAAATTCGATAACTTATTTGAAGTTATAAATGAAGTTAAAAGCCAGCATACAATTAACAATGTTGACTTAATTCAGGATATTGAAAATAAAGTTACAGCATTAAAAGATGAACTGGGGCTTATAAATTCTGATATTGCAAGTGCAATTGAATGTAAAACAGAAGAAATTGTAAGGGCTTTTGAACCTGTAAAAACGGGTATTGAAGAATTTATCGGATTTGATTTTGAGAAAATTCTAAGCGACCTTAAAGCACAGATGGAACTTACATTTATGAATTTCAGCGTTGATATTAACAGTGAATTTGCCTCTAACTCTCAGGCTGTTTTAAGACTTGAGCAGGCATTTAAAGAGACATTTAATAAATTATCTGAAATTGAAGAAGGTGTTGCGCAAAAAGTTCAAAACAGTATTGAATTTTTAAATGTGGCTTTGGAAAGTGCTTTACGTGATATTAAAGTAAATGTGGATGAATTAAAACAATATTTTGATAATACTAAATTTGATAATTTTGTTGATGAAATAGGGTCTAAACTTGATATTCTAGTTTCAGATACATCTGTTGAAGAACTTCATAGCAGATTCGATGAAATTTTAAAACATAATGAACGTAATTTTGAAGATTTATCGCAGACTGAGACAAAAGTTTCTGATATGATATCTGCTTTGCATGCTAAAATTGATGCGCTTGTAGATGATAGTTCAGATTTTGATATTTTAGAAGAAATTGACGGAATTAAAGATATAATATTTGAACAGCGCAAGTTCTTTGAAGTTTCTTCTGATGAAAAGGCTTCTGCTATTGACAAGTATTTAAGAGATGTGCTTTTAAAACTTGATAGTGTTGATTTGGAGAAGAATGCAGACGATATTAAAGAGTCTATTTTAAATGCTTTAGTTTCTCTTTTTGACCAGATTTCATTTGTTGAAGAAACGGAAGAAATTAAGGATTTTGTTGAGGAAAAAACTGAAGAAATTAACCAGAGTCTTATTGAAGTCCGCAATCAGCTTAAACAATTAACATCTCCAGGTGATGATTTTGATTATACATATACGCTTCAGGATGTGGAGTCGGATATTGCCAAATTAAGACTTGCTGTTACAAACATGTCAGGCAATGATTTTTCTGAAATTACAGACGAGATTAAAAGAATTGTTGATGCTGTTGAGGGATTGGAAACTTCTCTTACACAAGAACAGATTGTTGATTTGAAGTCTGATATTGAAAAATTAAATGAAGATATTGTAAGTATCAGTTCGCGCACTAACAAACTTCTGTTAAATTCGGATGAAGCATATAAGGCGTTAAATGATGGTTTGAACAATTTTAGCAATATAATATATAAGCTTGAGGACAGATTAAATACTGATACAAGTGAAAGAATTGAGAGAAAAATTGACAGCATTCATTCACTTGCAGTTGAAGCTGATAATGCCAATAAAGTTTCTCATCAGGTTATGATGTATCTTGGCGAGTGGATTGATTCTGCTGGTGAAAATATTTCAACAATTACTGAAAAAACTGGCGAAATCGACAGTATTAAAGAAAGTATTCAAGAACTTAGAGAAATTATTCCTGAAAAAAATCTTATTCTTAATGAGCTTGAACGCAAGTTCGAAAAACAGGAAGAAAGAATTGACAGGTTAGAGATGGGATTGGATAAAGTTCTTTCGATACTTGAGCAAAAAGATGTTACAATATTAGAAAGAAAAGTCGATAATATTGAAAAATTATTATCAGCTCTTGGTACAAATATAGAAAAGCTGACTTCTTATGTTGATGAAGAATAAATTAATTGTTGATTTGAAAAAAGAATTACCCTGTGTTTTAGATACTTTAGAGGAACGCTACGCTTATTCTCAAGATGCGTCTAATATAAGACGTATTACGAACCTGCCCGATGCGGTTGTTTTTGTCGAAACAGTTGAGGATGTTCAGAAAGTTGTAAAAATTGCAAATAAGCATAAAGTTCCGATAATTTGCCGCGGTGCTGGAACAAATGTTGTCGGTTCTTGTGTGTGTGAGCATGGCGGAATTATCTTAAATTTTTCTAAAATGAATAAAATTAGAGAGATTTCTGCTGAGAATATGACAGCTATTGTTGAGCCAGGGGTGGTATTAGGTGATTTTCAAAAAGAGGCGGAAAAACTTGGACTTTTCTATCCGCCTGATCCTTCAAATCTTGCAGTATCGACAATAGGCGGAAGCATTGCTCAGAGTTCGGGCGGGGCAAAATCTTTTAAATATGGTACAACAAAAGATTATATTATAGATTTGAAAGTTGTCATGGCA
This sequence comes from uncultured bacterium, assembly GCA_948964545.1. Taxonomy (GTDB): domain Bacteria; phylum Cyanobacteriota; class Vampirovibrionia; order Gastranaerophilales; family Gastranaerophilaceae; genus Stercorousia. The sequence goes on from CAREDV010000003.1 coordinate 179,456, forward strand.
AACGGCGAAATCTTGCATACTGGTGCAAACACAATAAAAAATGCAACAGGCTATAATCTCGGCACTCTTTTTGTCGGTTCTGAGGGAACTTTGGGAATTGTTGTTGAAGCGACTTTAAAACTTATTCCGCTGCCTGAAAGTAAAAAAGTTTTTACTGCTTATTTTGACACTGTTGCAGATGCAGTTTATGCTGTAAATGCTGTAATTGAACAGAGGATTTTTCCTGCAACAATTGATTTTATGGACAAAAATGCAGTGCAGACTGTTGAAAAGTTTTATCCTGCAGGACTTTTGACTGATAAAGAAGCTTTGCTTTTGATTGAAATTGATGGATTTGAATGTTCTATGGATTATCAGGAAAATATTATTATAAATGTTCTTAAATCTTGTAGAGCCTCTGCAATTCAAGCTTCACATAATGATGAGGAGTATAATAAAATTTGGACAGCAAGGCGTTCCTCAATGGGAGCATGTGCAAGGCTAAAACCAAATGTTACAACAGATGATGTCATTGTTCCGCGTAAAAATCTGGCGGAGTTGGTTTTGGGCATTCGTGCTATCTGTGAAAAATATAATTTGGATGTTTGTATGGTCGGGCATGTGGGTGACGGAAGTGTTCATCCGCAAATTCCTATTGATTATAATGATGAGGATGAATACAAAAGATATAAACTTGCTAAAAGTGAGATTTATGATTTGACAGCTAAGCTTGGCGGGATTTTGTCTGGCGAGCATGGAATAGGTTTGGAAAAACGTGCTCATATTCATAAGGTTATAAATTCTACCGCACTTAATTACATGCGCCAAATCAAAAAAACTTTTGATCCTAATAATATTTTAAACCCGTATAAAATTTTCTGATATGGATAAAAATGAACTTATTCAATATTTCAAATCTCTCGGATTGACCGTGCACACAACGACTAAAGCGCGCGGTCATCAAGGATTTTTTCTCAAAAATCGTATTGATATTTCCAGAAACACGCCCGAAAATCGAATTGTTCCGACGTTGCTCCATGAATTTGCACATTATATTCATTCAAAAATCGAACCTGATATGAACATAACAGGCGGAACATTGGAAACATTATTCGGGTCTGAAAAATACAAAGACGAGCTCATTAAAGTCACTAATTTTGTTGACCAGAATTCGTTATGTGTCAGGCTTTATGAGCACAAAGACAGGGTTAAAGCCAAAATTAAAGAGCAGGAAATAATTATAAAAGAATATTATCCGAAATTTCAGCGTTCCAAAAAGTTTAAAGAGTTTGACAGATATATTAAACGCTCAAATGCTCGATACCTTTTAAGATATGACAGGGTAAAACTTATTGAGGGTAGTTTTTGGCGCAGAACGGCAAAACTTTATACCATTGACAATATTGAAAAAGATTTTACAGATATGCCAAAAGCTTATGCTTCATACATAAGATTAAGGTCTTATCAAAAGAAACAGGCGAGAATTTCTGCGCGTATTAATAAATACAAAAAGTATTACGAAAAACCCTGTGAACTTTTTGCACGGCTGGTTGAGGCAATTTATCTTGACTGCGAATGGGTAGAGGCTATTGCACCAAGTGTTACAAGAGAATTCTTTGACCGCTTAAATTATGGATATTATATGGAATTGGATTACATTTTTCGATAAACATTTTTAGTAACGGGTTTGAAACCTTTATGCTGAAGTTGTAAATCAAGAAATTGATGTGATTTGGTATCAAAATCACCTATTACAAACATGCTTCCTTTTTTAAGTGTTCTTGACACTAAATCCGTAAAAAGTTCAGTTTGGCGAGAATTAAGGTAACCGATTACGTTTCTGCATAGTAAAACTGTATTTGAATTATCTTCGATGTTTTTAACTACATCAAACATTTCACCATAATTAAATTCTACACGCTTGGTAATTTCATCAGAAACGTTGTATGGACGCATTATAATATCTTTGTAGATTTTTTGATTTCCTAAGGCTTCTTTTGTAAACACTTCATGTTTCATATTAATTTCGTCGTTTGTTTCTGTGAAATATTTGTCGAAATCATATTTATTTTTGTGTAAACGTTTTATATCTTCGTTATTTGCATTTATTTTTCCGCTATTTGCAGCTTTAATAACTTCTAAATCGATATCGTACGCTTTAATCGGAAAATTTTTATTATTATATGCATCTTTTTCAAGTAAACTGATAATTAATGAGAAAGCTTCCGAGCCGTCAGAGGATGCTATTTGAACAACATTTACATTTTCCTTATTTTTGAAATTATTTATAATATAATTTGTGAATTTATTCCAGTTTAAATCTTCTCGGAATAAAGTTGTTGTTGTTCTCATGTTCTCGCCGTCAAGCCTATTATAACTGCGATAATTTGTTCCAAAAGAAAAATTGTATTGAGGTAAATACGGGCAAAATATATTCATATTATCTTTAAAATCCGTAAAAAATTTTTTTGCTTATTTACATGAATGTTTTCCGTCCCAGCTGAGTTCTTTTGGACAGTGCAGGTAATCCATATTCTCATTATATAAAGCCCATGCTGTGCAGGTGCCAAAAGCTTCGCCATAACCGCTTGTACCGTTACAGGCAGTAAAATTTTCTATAGAGTGATCATCTTTTGCTCCAAGCGGCAATAATTTATCCTGCATTATTAAAAATTTAAAAACATCAACACCGTTTCTGTTCGGTCCTTTAAAACCATTAGTATCAACAAGTATTTCTCCGCATTTATACAGATAGTGAGAATATTTTGACGGATATCTGCACCAATTGCTTGTATAACCGTCACCAACAGAAGCTTTTATTTGAATAATCGAACCGTCTGTCAAAAAATATTTTACAGCTCCATTAGAATAATAATCAAATGGGTTTCTTGTCCAATATTTAGAGCCGTTTCGATTGTGAATAGTCGGGGACTCACAGGCTTTTGAATATTTTTCGCAAACTTTAACGTATTTTAAATATTGACTGAAAACATTATTAAGAGCTTTGCCATGCTCTGTCATTGAAGTTCCGTTACTCCATGTATTTACAGAACCGTTTTCGGAAACTGCCAGATTATATGCATTAGTTAATTCTGAAGCGGTTTTTTTTAGTCTTGTAAGGTGTACTTTTTCTTGATAGTTCGCAATTAAATTTGGTATTGTAAGTGCAGAAACAACCCCGATAATACCAAGAGTGATTAGAACCTCAGCAAGTGTAAACGCAATTATAGTGCGAGGCTTGCGGGGGGGGGGGCAGCTCATGGATTTTTCAATAACTTTCATTTTTAATCTTCCTTTCCTATACTCTTCCATACATGTCTTCGTAACGGACAATATCTTCTTCAATCAACGGGTCGCCTTTTTGAACCTCAATAATTTCCAAATCCTCTTTGTAAGGGTTTTGAAGTGAATGAACTGCTTTAAGAGGAATATCAATACTGTGGCCAGGTGAGAGTATAAAATCTTTATCTTGAAGAATAACTTTTGCATTTCCTGACAATACTACCCAGTGTTCGCTTCTAAAATTATGAGATTGAACCGATAATTTCTGACCAGGGTTTACATGAATAATTTTTGTCATAAACCCTTCGCCCTGTGCAATCACTGTATAAAACCCCCATGGACGATAAACAGTTTTATGTACAAGATGAGTATTATCGTTTTGTTTTTTTAATGTTTCATAAATATGTTTAACATTTTGTGTCTGGTCTTTTTTGCAGGCAAGAATTGCATCTTCTGTTTCAACAATTATTGTATCTTCCAAACCTATTGTTGCAACAAGTTTTGATGATGAATACACAAATGAATTTTTCGAATTGTCATCCAAAACATGACCAACAAAAACATTTCCATCTGTGTCTTTTTTGCTCACATCATAAATAGACTGCCATGAGCCTAAATCATTCCAATCACTTTCCAATTTGACAAGTGCGATTTTATCAGATTTTTCCATAATCGCATAATCTATAGAAATACTTGGCATTTTGTCAAAGTTGATAAACGGAATTTCATTTTTTATCTTAAAATCAAATTCTTCTGTAAGTTTTGCAATTTCAGGGGCATGCTTCATTGTTTCCTGGAACATAGTTGAAGCTTTGAACATAAAAATTCCGCTATTCCAGAAATAAGTTCCTGCGTGCAAATATTTTTTAGCTGTTTCAAGATTTGGTTTTTCAACAAATTCTTTAACCTTATACCCTTCTTCAAGTTTATCGCATGTATTAATATATCCATAACCTGTTTCAGGATAATCAGGCTCGATGCCAAAAGTTACAATATAGCCCTGCTCTGCAAGTTTTTCACCTTTTTTTACTGTTGATAAAAATTTTTCATTATCTTCAATCAAATGATCAGATGGCACAACAATAATTACAGGATCAGAGTTTGATTTCTGCATAATATATTTTGTGGCAAGAACTATTGCAGGAGCAGTGTTTTTAGCTACAGGTTCAGATAATACAACAGGATTTTCTGTTAATTCTGATAACTGCATGCGTACATTGGAGGCATGTTTTGTATTTGTTATACTTACAATCTTAGATGTGCAGTGTGTCAATCTTTTATATGTTGATTGCAGTAAACTTTTGTCTGAATTTAAATTAAGTAATTGTTTAGGATATAATTCTCTTGATAATGGCCAAAGCCTACTTCCTGAACCGCCAGCTAAAATAATTGCATACATAATATTTTCTCCATTTCAATGCCATTATATTATAAATATTGTTTATAGAGTAATTGTAATGATAATTTTACAAAATTTATACCCAAAAGTATTATATACTCATGTTAAAAACGTTTGTTACAAGTCGTGTTTTATTAATCTTGAAATATATATTAACTTTTGCTAATATATATATATAATGTTTGAATGGGATCTGAAAAAGAGGGTTATAGTTACATTTGTAAGTGTTGGAATATTGTTTTCCATAGGCTTTTATTTTGGTGTAGTTTATCAGCCTCCAGCTAAAACTGATAAAATTTATAAATCAGCACTTGAGGATTTTAACAAGGGTGATTATCAGAACGCTTATTATCTTTTTTCTAAGGTTACATTGTTTTCAAATCTGAAACCTGTTGCAATTTTCCACAGGGCAGAATGTGCAAAGATGCTTGGCGATGATAAATCTGAAATTAAGCAGTATGAAATTTTGTTTAATAATTATCCAAAACATGTATTAAGTACAAAATCAAGATATATTGCAGGACAGAAACTTTTAAAGGATAAACCGCAAATTGCTAAAAAGTATTTTGAATACATAATTAACAATGCTCCAAATACTGATTACGCAATAGCTTCTGAATATTATCTCGGTTTAATTCTTAAAAATAAATATGAAAATGAAAAAATTGTTCCACAATCAGTTAAAGATGATGTTCAGAATTATTTTAGACATTATCTCAAAAAAGCTCCATCAGGAAGACTTGCTTTAAATGCTGTTAACAATTGGCTTGATTTTGTTGGGTTTATTGCAAAAGATGATTATTTATTAATGGCAGAAACCTGTTATTTATTCGGCGAGTATGAAAAGGCTCTTGAACTTTTAAAGTTTACCGATATTAGTGAAAACTGGGCTTTGAATGTGAAAATTTCAAATGCACTAAAAGATTATATTATGGTGAAAAGTTTGACAGAGCGCGGACTTCAATCATATTCTCAATATGTATCTGAAGATGATATAATTGAAGCTGTTGATATTTATGCTTCTAAAAACAAAGTTGATAATCTGCTTTCTTTTGCAACAGGCAAAGGCAAAGATTATTTATTAAGCCAAAAATGTCAGACAGAAAATGATAAAGGAGCATGCTTCCAGAAATTATATATTCAATATCCTAATGGAAGATTCTCTGCAGATGCGCTTGCAAACGTATTTTTTGCCAGAGTCAAAGCGCATGATTATGAGAGTGCTCAAAAAATTGGGCGGGATCATTTAAATAAATTTCCTAGTGTAAATTCAACGCCGATGGTAATGTTTTGGATGGGCAAAATTAATGAAAAAACAAGCAATTATGAAGAATATACTAATTATTATAAAAGTGTAATAAACAAATATCCTGATAGTTACTATGCCTATAGGGCTTATTTAAAGCTCAGTCGTTTACAAGGGCCGATTATCACTAATTATATTAATCCTAAGCCTGTAGTATACCCATATAAATATACAAAAAATAATATTATAGTTAAGCTTGTTGATCTTGGCGATTATGATATTATCAATGAATTTGCGGGTGATGATGAGTTTATTAAAAGCTGGGTGCTTTATAAAAAAGGCGACTATTCACACTCTATGCTTACTGCACGTGATGCTATGGATAAAATTCAAAATAAACCAGATAAGCATGATCTTCGCTGGCGTCTTGTTTATCCTATTATGTATTTTGATGATGTAAGAAAATTCGCGGGAGAGACTGGAAATAGCTTACCGCTTATGTTAGGGCTTATCAGAGAAGAAAGTTATTTTGATCCTCTTGCTCAAAGCGGTGTTGGTGCTAGCGGTCTTATGCAATTAATGCCTGCTACTGCAAATGAGATAAACTCAAAGTTTTCACTTGGCATGGATGTTTCAAATGCATTATTTAATCCGTATTCAAACATAAAATTAGGTAATTATTATTATGAATTCTTGCGTAAAAATCTTGAAAACTATGATGTTTCCTCTGTTGCAGCATACAATGGCGGAATAGGTTCTATTCAAAGATGGAAAGCAACCCTTCATTATAATGATACAGATGAATTTGTTGAGCAAATTCCCTACCCCGAAACCAAAAACTATGTTAAAAAGGTGTTTAGAAGTTATTGGAACTATATAAGAATTTATTCGGGAAACAATTAAAATAAAAAAAAGACTTGTCATATTGACAAGTCTTTTACTTTTTCGGGGAGCATGTTCTTTAAAGCATGTTCTTTCTGATATTTTCTTTTTGTTTATCAATCTTGTTTATTCTTCTTTCAATTGACTTAATCTCTTTATCTAGAGCCTTTCTTTCAGCTTTTAAAGTTTGATACTTTGCATCAATGTCAGCATATTTAGTTTTGATATTTAATAATTCGTTTCTAACTTCAACCTGTGCATTATCAAGCTGTGTAATAGCATTCTGCATCTTAGTATTTCCAGTCGGAATTTCAGTTTTAGCAGGCGCAGGTGTTGTAGTAACAGCAGAAGTTCTAACACCATAAGCAGTATCATCAAAGTTCAACGGAGTAAAAGCATTCCCGTCAGCAAAGCATGAGCATGCTGTAATAACTGTTAAAGTTAAAGCTAAAGTCAGATTTTTAATAGTTTTTGTCATGGTTATATCTCCTTTTATTATATAAATAGAATTATATAGTATAGCCCTACAAAAAAACTCATACAAAAACATGATAAATCTTTGGAACAAAAAAACATGAAAACAGTCTCTATACATGGGTTTTGCATGAATTGTTAACGATTGTAAATTGGCGAAAACTATTGCTGTTATTGGACATGAAAAAAAACTTATAAAAATAGATGAAAAACATGATTTCTTCCTCTTGCAATGAAAACTTTTTTACTATAGAATAAAAGACGTGGTCAATGACCGCCTAGGACATTGTAATAGTCAAAAAAAATAAAAAACAAATTGCTTGACAAAAAAAAATTACGATGTATACTAAGAAATGCAGATAGCACTAGCAAATAAAAAAAATAATGCATCTGGATATAATATAAGAGTAAACCCCCAATTAAAAATAATTGAGTTCGCGAATGCGAAGTTTCAGAAACTGAAGCGGTCGAAAAAGGAATTTTAAACAGTACTTTGACAACAGAATAGCTGAAATAAACAATACTTTGTTAATTCAAAAAACGAATGATAAGGACACGTTAAGCAAACGCTTAGCGAATTAAGTAATGAGCTAGAAACTGCAGTAATGCAGAAACTAATAACTTTCTGACAATGGAGAGTTTGATCCTGGCTCAGGACG
>CAREDV010000004.1:0-161748 GCA_948964545.1 uncultured bacterium
TGTTCATATAATTAATGAATATGGGGATTACGACAACAACTACACGCAATATTGCAAAAAAATGAAAAAACGGCTGAGCGAAGTGATATTTGATAATTATTTTTGTTAATGCTAAAATGTTGCCATGGCGAACTCTATCGAAGAATTGGTATCTCAGATTAAAGACCGTCTGGATATAGTGGAAGTTGTATCTGAACAAGTTATTTTAAAGAAAAATGGCGGTCATTACTGGGGATTATGCCCGTTCCATAAAGAAAAAACTCCATCTTTTTCTGTCAACCCCGCACTTGGCATTTATAAATGTTTTGGCTGCGGAGAGGGCGGTGATGCCATTTCTTTTATTATGAAAACTCAAAATAAAGAGTTTATGGAAGTTATAGCAGAACTTGCCGAACGCTTCGGGCTTGAGATGCCCAAAAATATTCAAAAAAAAGAAAATTCTAAGGGGCTTAAAGAGGAAATGATACGCGCCTGCTCAAAGGCTGTTGAATTTTACAACTTGCGCTTACTTAAAGACAAAAGTCCTGAAACTACTGCCGTTCTTGAATATTTAACCAAAAGAGGTATTACAAAAGAAATTATTGAAAAATACTCTCTAGGCCTTGCTCCAAAAGCTTACGCAATGTTTTATAAAAAATTCAGAAGTGATTTTACAGATGAAGTAATGGAAAAAGCAGGTTTAACGATAAAAACCCGCGATGATGAATATATTGATAGGTTTAGAAACAGAATTATTATTCCTATTCAAAACGAATTTGGTGAATTTGTAGCATTTGGTGCTCGCGCAATTGAAGCTGACCAACAGCCAAAATATTTGAATTCATCTGACTCCTTGATTTATAATAAAAGTAAACTGCTTTACGGGCTTTATACTGCAAAAGATTCTATAAAAGAAAATAACAGCGTAATTTTAATGGAAGGTTATTTTGATGTAATCTCAGCGCAGGCTCACGGAATTGAAAATGCTGTGGCATCTTGCGGAACATCTTTAACGGCTGACCACATTAAACTTTTATCCAGATATACACCATCCAGAAGAATTTACCTGTCTTTTGATACGGACAATGCAGGTCAAAAGGCTACAAAACGAAATGCGGAACTTATTAAAGAAGCATTCACAGGACTTGGCAACATAAAACAGTTTGACGAAAGCTACCTGTCAGCATCTGATGATAAATATTCATGCGAAATAAGGGTTATAGCACCGCCTGAGGGCAAAGACCCTGATGAATTTATTCGTTCTGTCGGCGCTGAAAGTTACAAAGAGTATATGGCGCAAGCACCATTATTATTAGACTTTCAGATAAATGAAATCCTTAAGGATAAACCTAAAACTCCAACTGACAAAACAAAAACAGTTAAAGAAATTATTCCGCTTTTGCAGGAAATACAAAATGAAATTGTACGCTCGGAATACGTAAAAATGATTGCTGATAACTTAAACATTGATGAAAATGCTCTTATCAGGGAAGTTAAAAAAGCAAAAGGTTTTGAAACTACTGCAAACAAAGCTTTTGAAAGAATTGTTAAGAAAAATGTATCAATTCTGGAAAAAGCGCAAAAAAATTTATTGAGCGTTTTTCTTGTAAACGACAATCATTTTACAACTGAACAAATCAGCAAAATGATAGGTGACACCCCATTTACGGACGAAACGTTAATAAATGTAAAATCTACAATTGACAAATTAACATATACCGTAAATAATGTGAAAGAATTAATAGAAAAGTTATACACTGCTTTTGTTAATAATCAGGAAATGCAAAGAGTAATCACGGATTTAATAAGCATTTCAGAAACATTTCACAACCTTGATGACGACGATTTTGTAATGGTAATTCAAGAAAATATCAACAAAATTAATCAATGTCATAAAGAAAAAGAACAAGAACAAATACGTAATTTATATAAAAGCGCAAATGATAATGAAATTGAAGCCCTAAAAATTCAAATGCAGCTTAGAGATAAGATTAACAACAGACTAAAACTGGAGAAAATGAATGAGTAAGAAAAGACAAAACTCCTCTATTGTAAGTATTATGGATGAAGATACCATTGATTTACACGAGATTGATGACGAAATTTCAGGCGCAGATGACAGCGTAAATTATATGAACATGGATATCAGCACTGATAATATTGAAGATATCGTTACTGAAAAAATGGAACACAAAATGGAAGATATCTACATGATTAACAGCCATGAAGAAGATTCCGAAACAAGTCTTGAAGTTCCAAAAGGTGTTGCTGTTGATGACCCTGTAAGATTATATTTAAGAGAAATAGGAAGAATTAAATTATTATCTGCAAATGAAGAAATTGAACTTGCAAGAAAAATTCTTGAAGGCGGCACTCCAGGTGCTATCGCTAAAAGAAAACTTGTTCAAGCTAACTTGCGTTTAGTTGTTTCAATTGCAAAAAAATACGTTGGACGCGGAATGTTGTTCTTAGACTTGATTCAAGAAGGCAACTTAGGCTTAATCCGTGCTGCTGAAAAATTTGACCACGAAAGAGGTTTTAAATTCTCAACTTATGCAACATGGTGGATTAGACAGGCAATTACTAGAGCAATTGCTGATCAGGCAAGAACTATCAGAATCCCTGTTCATATGGTAGAAACAATTAACAAATTGAAAAAAGTTACAAGACGTCTTGCTCAAGAACTTTCAAGAAAACCAACTGAAGACGAACTTGCAATTGAAATGAATGTTTCAATTCCTAAACTTCGCGAAATAATTAAAATCGCTCAAGAACCTTTATCATTGGAAACTCCAATTGGTAAAGAAGAAGATTCACGTTTAGGTGACTTCATTGAAGACAAAGAAGCAGATGCTCCTATAAAAACTGTTGCATCAGAACTTTTGAGAGAAGATCTTGCAGAAGTTTTATGCACATTGTCACCGAGAGAACGCGATGTTTTGAGATTACGTTTCGGTATGGACGACGGACGCCAGAGAACACTTGAAGAAGTTGGCCAACTGTTCGGTGTTACACGTGAACGTATCAGACAGATTGAAGCAAAAGCTTTGAGAAAACTTCGTCACCCGAACAGAAGCAAACGCTTAAGAGAATATGTAGAATCATAATAAAAAAAGCTCCCTTTTTGGGAGCTTTTAATTTTTATATTTGTTATTGAACTGCTATCGATTGTCCACTTGTCATTTTACTTAAAACTTCTATCGCTTTTTTAAGCTGAACGTCGTTTTTATTCTTAACATCTTCTTCTGTTAATTTAACTTCGATGTCAGGTGTGATACCTTTTTTATTAATATCTGTACCATTTGGAGTTAAATATTTCTGTATAGTTATATTTACACCTGCCTCATAAGGAAGTTTATTAATCTCCTGTACCAGTCCTTTACCGAATGATTGTTCACCGATAATTACTGCCCTGTGGTTATCTTTCATAGCCCCCGAAAAAATTTCCGAAGCTGAAGCTGAACCTTTATTGATAAGTACTACAACGGGTTTTTGCGTATAAGTGTTATAAGATGCGCGTTGAGTTTCTTTATAACCGTCCCTGTCAACAGTACTTACAATTGTTCCACCGTTTAAGAACATATCAGAGATATAAATCGCATTTGTTAAAAGTCCGCCAGGATTTGAACGAAGGTCAATAATAAAACCTTTTTTATTTCTGTTGCTGTTTAATATTGCACCGAATTCACTTGCCGCATTTCTGCTTATAAATGAACTTAATCTAATGTAGCACAAGTCATTTGGCATATTAACTTCTGTAGGAATTTTTTGTGAAATAGATTTAATCTCAATTTCCGCACGTGTTATTGTATAAGTTTTTGGCGGATTATCCTTGCGTTTTACAAGCAATGTAACCTGTGTACCCTCTTTACCTCTGATTTTATCAGCGGCTTTATCAACAGTTATACCCTTTGTACTTGTTCCGTCAATTTCCAAAATCTCATCATCTGCAAGCAGCCCTGCTTTTTCAGCTGGTGTATCTTCAATTGGGGCAATAACCATTAATTTGCCGTCTTTAACACCAATTTGTATACCAATACCTTTTAAAGAACCTTTAATAGAACTTGTTTCATCTGCAAATTCTTTCGGGTCTAAAAATTTTGTATATGGGTCATTTAAACTTGCAACCATTGTGTTAATTGCAACATACGCATCTTCATTTGTTTTAATTTGATTATCATATTTGTGACGCCACTTTGCCCAATTTTGATCATTGTTGGTTTGATCAACAAACTTACTGTTAATCAATCTCCAAACCTGATCATATAAATCAGTCGGGCCGTATGCAAATACGTTATCTCTGATTACCCAGCCTGAAAGGAACAAGAATGCTCCAAAAAATATAATGCTTTTTTTCATAATTTTTCTCACTATTTCCTCCAAAAACTCTTAATTTTTTTCTACCTTAACTATTAAGATGTAATTTTAATAAAAAAGTTTCCAAAAATTTAAAAGTAATTTTTTTCATATAATAACATAATTTTATGAAAAAAGGAAATTTTCATTACGCAAAAAAACTATTTTACATCTTCTTGCATAAGCAAAAAGGATAATAAATCAAGTCTTGAAAGAATTTCAGAATAATTTTCCAAAGAAATTTGCATGTGATTACGTGTACATTCTCTTGTAATATCAATTGATTTCAACATTTGTTTTTTCAAATCTTTTTCCATATCAATAATCCTTTTTTAATAATACTTCTTTTTTATACCATAAAACTTTTAAAAAATCAAGAAAAATGGAAATAAAATTAAATAAATATTTTTTGTGCGGTGTAAATTGTCAATAGCATTGATTTTAAGATGTGTCAATCTGATTGATAATAAAAAAATGGATAAAGAATATCTGAAAAAATTTGCAAATCATTTAAGAGAATTAAGAAGAAAAAAACGTATTAAACAAGATGATTTTTTAGACGTTAATGGAATCTCTCGTTCTACTATTGCTATGCTTGAAACAGGAAAGACAGATATAACTTTAACAAAACTAAAAATTATTGCTGATGTTCTGGGTGTTAATCTTACAGAACTTTTAGATTTTGAATAAAAGAAAACCGATATCCATATAGAATATCGGTTTCCTCAGGCTTCGAATAATTATCTATTATTCACTGCAACCAAAGGCAATTGTAATGTGTTCTCTTGGGTTAACTGCAGATATTTTGTATCCGCGAGGGTCTACAAGGTAAGCAAATTCGTCGCCTGTTGTCTGGAATAAGCCCATTGTACCTGACAATGCTGTTCTTGTTACGTCGATAGGAGCTTTAACTGTTTCCCATAATCCGTCACCAAGGTTACGTGCTGCTGCACCGAATTGTCCTTGGAATACGTGACCTAACATATAACCTGCATCGTTAGATACGTTTTCAACAGCGTTACCTAAGTTAGTTACAACACCGCCGACAGTTCTGCCTGCTACACCAACTAACGAACCAGCTAGTGTAAACGGAGCTTCAACCAATCTTGCTACAGGGTTAACCTGTTTTGATTTGTTAACTTGAGCTTGCAAGATTTGTTTAGGTAAGTTTGTTTTGCAGTCGCCATTTTTAATTGAAGTGAATGACAATTTCATTGCACCTTTATCACAGCCTGAAGGTCTGATTACTTCTACAACCTGACCTGTTACTGTTGAACCGCAAGGATAAGTTACGCCGTTAATTGTAACATCTTCAAGAGTGTTTGCTCTGAAGTATTGACCTACGTGAGATGATTTTGCAGTTAACTGGTCAATCATTTTAACTTTCAATGTAGGAATTTTAACAATTTCTTCCTGTTCAACAAATGCATTTTTGTTTACAGGGCATGCAGGGCAGATGTTGTTAGCTGTTTTTGGGTTTGTATCGTAACCTAATGCTACACGAACTGTCTGCATCATAGCAGCAACTTCTGCACGAGATGCTTCTTTGTTAGGCATAATCATGTTTGGATTTGGCATATCTTTTAAAGCACCATTTTCCAATGATTTTGCAACAGGTATTCTTGCCCAATTTGGAACTGAAGCGCCGTCAGCGTATTTGCTTAAGATTTCATCAGCTTTGCATTGGTCGATATCGCAAGTCATACCTTTTGCAATTGTTGATAAAGCTTCAACCCTTGTTACATGGTTGTTAGGTTTGAAGCTGCCGTCAGGATAACCTTTCAACAAGTCTTCATCAACTGCTTTTGCAATAGCCTGGTTTGCCCAGTTATGCATAGGAACGTCTTTGAACATACCTGCACGAGGCATATCGCATTGATCAAGATTAAAACCTTTAACCAAAATTGTTGCAAATTCAGCACGTGTAATGTTTCTGTTAGGTTTGAAATAACCGTCAGGATAGCCTACAACAACATCGTTAATAGCTAATTTGTCGATATCGCATGCTGCCCAGAAACCGTTTGGCACGTCGGGAAATTGGCATCCGCCAAGGTTAGCAGCAGCACCTGTTGTCTGCATAATTTGGTTAGGAATTTCGTATGGAACGAAAGATTTTCTTACTGCATCAATTGAGTTTGTAGATTGAAAGTCTATCGGACAGTTGTTACCATCCATTAATCTTTCGTTTCTATCAATCATAACACCGTTGTGACGGTTTGGAAGCTCATTTAAACAAGGCAGCTGAGATGCAGCCCCTGTTACTTGTCCGCCAGATGCTACAGTTGTACCTGTAATACCTGATGACATTCTGCTTGCAGCACAGCCGTTTAAAGCTGTTTCTGTAGAAAGAATTGAGTTTGCAGGTTCGCCTACATAGTTGTTTGTACCATAGATTGCGTTTGGATAACCATAAACCTGTTTCATGTCATTTCTTGATGGTTTGCCTGTTTGAGGGCAAACTGCACATGCAGGTTCTGCAGGTTTGTCACAGCTGATTTCATCATTACAGCCGCAGTCTGATTTTTTTGGTTTTTCACATGGGTCGCATGGATCAACTTTCTTTTCACAATCACAGTCAGGCATTGCTTTTTTACATTTTGAACATGTGTTTGGCTTAACTGTTTCACATGGACATGCAGGGCCTGTTACAACCGGTAACGGTTCTGCACACGGTGCAGGAGTTTCCGGAATTGAGCATGGACATGCCGCCATTGCCTGATTCAAGGAACACGTTGCTATTCCAACGGCAATTGCAGCTGCCACAGTAAGTTTTTTAATAGTCATTTTTACCTCCTTGTGTTGCGGATTTTTTCTAAAAAATCCAAAAAGATTATCTTTTTAAAAAACTGATACTAGATTATGTACTTTATTCAATGGCAGAAACATTACCGTAAGCGGTTATTCACTCGGGCTATTTGATATAAAGAAGATACTTGACAAAACACAGAAAATCGGAAATAATATAAGAACAGGGTGGCACCTTGAGAAAGTGCCAGATGCCTTGTAGAGGTTCAAACGGTTCTTATCTTTCTAAGTGAGAGCCGTTTTTTAATATAAATAAAATCATAAAGATTAGTAATAGACTAATATTGAATCTATCCATATTGACCCCCTTTCTAGTCGGGAACTAACCCGAGGTTCAAAATAAAAGTGTCGGTTAGTTTTCCTTTTAAAAAGGCATCTTTTACCCTGCATAATGATTATACTATAAAAACATAAAAGGCAATATTATTAATTTATCTTTTTAAATTCAATTTCGTAACCAAGTACGCGGGCGAGAAATTTCACTTCGTCATATTTCATTGAATCTCTGTTGAGTTTTTGGGAGATGCTGTATTGGGTAATAGTTTTACCTGACATTTTAGTTGCCATGTCAGCAAGTTCTTTTATTGATTTTGTTTCTTCAAGTAATAATTTTCTTAAATCTTTATTTGCGCTCATAAAATGATTATACCTTTTTTAGATTATTATTGACAAATAAAAATTATTTTGGTATTATTTAAATTGTTTATAATTTAAATAAATTGAAAATAATTTATAAATATTAAGAAAGGTTAATTATGCTCACACCCGAAGAAAAAATGGAGAAAGTTGAATTAGAAATGACTTACATACGATCAGTAACTAATGTTCTTTTAGATGCAATATGGTACTCTGAAGTCAGTGCTGAAGGAGATTATGTTATTTTACTTGAACAACAAAAAGAACATATCCGTAACATTACAAGCTTGTTCTGAAATATTCTATCGTTTTCAGCAAGCCGTCTTTTATATCTACTGTCGGAGCATATCCCAATTTTTCTTTTGCAAGCATCAAGTCGGGACGACGTTTGCACGGGTCGTCTGACGGAAGCGGTTTAAATATTATTTTTGATGATGAACCGCATAATTCAATAATCATTTGCGCAAGTTCCAGAATACTGTATTCACCGTCATTTCCCACATTAACAGGGCCGATAAAGTTTTCAGTATTCATTAATGCAATCATTCCGCGGATTAAATCATCAACGTAACAGAAAGAACGTGTTTGCGAACCATCGCCGTAGATTGTTATATCTTCATTTTTTAAGGCTTGAATTATAAAATTCGATACAACTCTGCCGTCATTTTCAGCCATACGAGGACCATAAGTATTAAATATTCTTATAATTTTAATATCAACGTTATGCTGACGGTGGTAATCCATCATTAAGGCTTCTGCAACACGTTTTCCCTCGTCGTAACAGCTTCTTAATCCTATCGGATTAACATTTCCCCAATAATCCTCTCTTTGCGGATGAATTGTCGGGTCGCCGTAAACTTCGCTTGTAGAAGCCTGCAAAATTCTTGCCTTGGTTTCGTCCGCCAGATCAAGCATATTGGTTACGCCGATTACGTTGGTTTTAATTGTTTTGATTGCATTAAACTGGTAATGTATCGGACTTGCTGGACAGGCAAGGTTGTAGATTTGGTCAACTTCAAGAATTATAGGTTCTATAATGTCGTGCCTTATAAGTTCAAATTCTTTATTATCAAGCAGGTGTTCAATATTTTTTCTTGAACCCGTAAAGAAATTATCCAGACAAATTACATGATTTCCCTGTTTAATTAATTCTTCACACAGATGAGAACCTATAAAACCCGCTCCGCCTGTTACCAATATATTTTTCATCTTTTTTATACCTCGTTGTAAGTTTTAAAATGTGCCTTACAAACTTCTTTTAATCTCTCTTTTCCATATTTTTCAATAAATAATTTTGCACCGTCTTTTACAAGTCCCGAGCATCCTTTTTGGAATTTAAGCCCGTAAGTGTTTTCCATATCCTGTAATTTTTGCACAAAAACTGCGCGGGCAAGCACTGATGCTGCAGCAACCGCTATGTCGCTTTCTGCTTTACACATTTGTTCTAATCTTATACTTCTGCCGTTTCGCATCAGGGCAGATTTAATAAGACTTTCGTCGCCGAATTTGTCAGACAGCGCGTATTCGCAATGTTGTTTTTCCAAGACATTTTCAATAGCTCTTGCATGACCCCAGGCAAGTAGTTTATTTAAATTTTTCATATTATTATATAATTCGTTGTATTTAGAATTTGAAATTGCGATAATTGAATGTGGTGCGACTTTTTTGATTTCTGCAGCAAGGGTCAGCATTTTTTTATCTGTTAATTTCTTACTGTCTTTTATTCCCAAATCAAGAAAATATTGTGCTGTTTTTTCATCAGCAAGAACGCCTGCAATAACAAGCGGGCCGAAGAAATCTCCTTTTCCTGATTCATCTGTTCCTATGTGTGCGATAAAGTTATTCATCAATGTAAACTCTCCGGTACTGCCATTGGTATAGGTATTGGTGCTGTCGCAGGTTTCTGCTCAGGTTTTGGCGCCGGCTGAGCCTGCTGCTGAACAGGCTGCGCAGGTGTTTCTGTTTGTTTCAAAATCTTATTAACTTGTTTTGCAACATCTTCCGAATTCATATTATCAGTCGGAGTTTCCTGTTCTTCTTGTTTTTTTTCAGTTTCTTGTTCTTCTTCGCCGATAATTTTTACATTAGAACCTGCTGCAAACGGAATTAACTTAACTTCTGGATAATTAAAGTCTGCATTTCCGTAAGGTTCTGTAGCAACTTTCATAACGTCTTTCCAAATCAGCGCAGGAACAGTACCACCTTGAATTGATTTGTTCATTGCAATGTTATCATCGTTTCCGACCCATACACCTGTTACAACGTTCGGGGTATAGCCCATAAAGTAAGCATCTTTATTGTCATCAGTTGTACCAGTTTTACCAGCTGCTGGTTTTCCAATAGATGCAGCACGTCCTGTACCATTTGAAATAACTGTTTTCAACATAGCTGTCATTTGAGCAGAAGTATTAAGGCTTAACTGATGAGTGAATTTTGTTTTCGGAGCTTTGTAAACAACTTTTCCGCGTGAAGTTTCTACCCTTTCGATTGCGTAAGGCTGAACTACAAATCCGCCATTTGCAAATGCGCCGTATGCTCTTGTAAATTCATACAGTTTAACCCCATTTGAACCAAGTGCAATTGTATAATCATATTCAATTGGAGTTTCTAGGCCCAAAACTCTTGCAGTTTGAATAACCGAACGAATACCAACTTCTTTAATCATTCTTGCTGCACAAACATTTGATGAAACCATTAAAGCTGTATAAACAGGAATTGGCCCTCTGTATTTGTTTCCGTAGTTTCTTGGCGACCATTTGCCGATTGTAAGCGGTCTATCTTCAATCATATCATTCGGGCTTATGCCTTTTTCAAGTGCTGCTGCATAAACGATTGGTTTAAATGATGAACCTGGCGGTCTTACTGCCTGAGTTACTCTGTCATACTGGCTTTTTGCATAATTTTTACCGCCTGCATACGCAATTATGCGTCCGTCAACAGGACTAAATGAAAATACTGCTGCCTGATTATTGTCACCTCGAAGCCCCCAATTTTTAAGGTTTTTGTCAATCGCTTCATCTGTTGCTTTTTGTGCTTTATAATCAAGTGTAGTGACAACTTTGTATCCGCCTTGAGTAATCTCTGTTTCATCAAAACCGAGCTTTTCAAGTTCTTTCATTACGTAATCACAGAAATATGGAGCTTTGTTGGTTGTGTAGTATTGAGGAACTTTTGCAAGCTTTACATCTGCCGATTTTGCGCTTTCATATTCGGCTTTTGTAATGTATCTCATTTTATACATTCTCATCAAAACCTGGTTACGTCTTTTAATAGCCAAATCCTTGTTATTAAACGGGTTATAAACAGACGGAGCTTGCGGAAGCCCTGCAATAAGTGCAAGTTCAGATAATGTACAATCTTTCAAATGTTTATCAAAATAAATTTGTGATGCACCTTCAACTCCATACGCACCTGCTCCAAGATATACGTTATTCATATACATTTCTAAAATTTGGTCTTTAGAAATTGTTTTTTCAATTCTTGCCGCAATAAACAGTTCTTTTAATTTTCTGTCAAATGTTCTTTCGTTATTAAGGAACAACACTCTAGCCAATTGCTGTGTCAAAGTACTTGCACCCTGAACAACATGACCTGCTATAACGTTTTGAACTGTTGAGCGCACCAGACCGCTTAAGTCATAGCCGTGGTGGCGGTAAAAGTTTTTATCTTCTGTAGCAATTAAAGCTTTTTTTAAATTTTCGGGAATATCTTTCAATTCGATTTTTTCATAGGTGTATGCTGTAAAAGTTTTGATAATTTCTTCATCAGCCGAATAAATTTTTGTTACGATATTCGGTTTAAACTGCTCAAGATTATTAATCGGCGGCAAAGATGAAAGATAAAGTTCAAATGATGCCACCCCTGCAAGTGCGCAGGCACAGCCCATTAAAAATAAAAATTTTAAAGTTGAAAAAAATCCGCCCTGTTTCTTTTTGGAATTTTTTGATATATTTTCTTTTGCAATTTTTTTAGCTTTAGAGTTAACTTTATATTTTGTCATAGATACTCCCTCGTCAATTACATTATTTTATTATAAAATACAATTAATAGCAAGCGTGCCGCTTGACCCGCCCTGCACGACAATTACAGCAGCTTATGATATACTGGTAATATGATATTCGATTTTTTCTTTGTAATATTTAACGAACTTCGTTCATATTTCGTTCCCGAAAAAGTAAGTTATGAGATTACGGGCGAATGCAAAAAGTGTGGAAAATGCTGTAATTATATGTACAGCAAGGATACTTATACAGAAAAAGAATTTAAAATTATGCAATTTCTTTTTCCTGCTTACAAAAGATTTTATATAAAAGGTAAAGACGATGAGGGTAATCTGATTTTTGCCTGCAAACTTGTAACCCCTGAAGGTTTATGCTCCGATTACAAACATCGTTTGAGAATGTGTAAAAATTATCCTGCAAAACGCATTTTTTACCCTGGAAAACTTCATGATGGATGCGGATATAAGGTTAATATAAAAACTTTTAAAGATTATTTGAAATAATTTAAACCTATGCTCTTGGATGCGATTGATTATATACTTCTTTCAAATGTTGTGTTGAAACGTGTGTATAAATTTGAGTATTAGAAATACTTACGTGCCCTAAAAGTTCCTGCACAACCCTTAAATCAGCTCCGTTTTCAATCAAATGCGTCGCAAAACTGTGCCGAAAAACGTGCGGCGTAACATGTTTTGGCAGACTTATTTTTTCTACAACCTCATTAATTGCATTTCTAACAGATTTAGTTTGAAGCCTATAGCCAGTATTATTTATAAATACAGGAGAAGTTTCATTAGGTTCTCCAATATCATAACCCTTTGGCACAAGTGCACGTGCACTTTCCAAATAACGTTCCAAAAAACTTTTTGCCCTGTCTGTTATAAGAACAATACGTTCTCGTGAACCTTTACCAAAAACTCTTATCTCGTTTTCAACTAAATTCAAATCCCCAAAATTTAGCCCTGCAAGCTCTGAAACCCTCATGCCTGTTGCCCACAGAAGTTCTAGAATTGTTCGATTTCTGTAACCGGCAGGAGTATCAATTTTAATATTGTTTAAAATATGCTCAACCTCATCAGGAGTTAAAAATTTAGGAAGAGATTTTGGACGCTTTGGATTTGTCAAACTTATTGCAGGATTGATTTCAACTTTGCGTTCTCTGTATAAATATTTATAAAATGTCCTTAAAGATGAAATTTTTCGTGCAATCGTTGTTTTTTTATAATTAAATTTTTGTATAAAATGCAGATAATCACGAATTTTTGAGAAATTAACATCTTCACAAGACTGTTCATCCATCCAGATTAAAAAGCTCAAAATGTCTGAGCAATAAGCTTTTGCTGTATGGTGCGAAAAATTCTTTTCCGCAATTATGTAAGATTTGAAATCTTCCAAATCCTGTTTTGAGTTAGCATTTACAGTCATTGTTCTAATACATTTACATGATTGATTTTTTATATTCATTATAATACAATATTTTTGGAATAAATGAAAATTTATTAACAAACTCCAGGAGAAATCATGAATAAAAAATTGTTAATATCATCTATTGTCGTTATGACTGCCCTGTCTGCACCAAGCTTTGCAAAAGAATTACAAGCTCAAGTGGAGAGAAATACTGTTACTGTTCCTAATATTTATTCGGAACAAAAAGCTGCACCTATTAAATCTTTATCACAGCCTTACCCCGAAATAGCAAAATTAATTGAATACAATCATTGTAATGAAGCTGATAAAAAATTACAGGAATTGTTAAATTCAAAACCAAATGATGTTAACCTTTTAGCTTTGAAATCCGTTTCAATGGCTAAACAACACAAACTTGAACCTGCTCAATTTGAATTAGACAAACTTATTAAAAGAGCTCCGAACAACCCTATTGTTCACTATGCTCAAGGATATGTTTATATGCAGCGCCAAACAGCCTCTGACGTTGACTATATCAAAACAACAAGAGGGTTGATTAATTCTGCAATAAAAGAATTTGTGACAGCTGTAACTTTAGACAAAAATTACTATCAAGCATATAACGCAATGGGTGTTGCAACTTTAAAACTCGGAAACAAAAATGATGCTATGGAACTTTTCCAAACAGCATTAAAAGTAAATCCTGGTTTCGCAAACGCTTACGACAATGTCGGCGTTGTAGAAATGATGAATGGAAATCTTGACGGTGCTGAACAAAATTTCATGAAAGCAATGAAATTTAATACTCACAACCCGACAGCCTGGTATCACATGTCACAGGTTGAAACCCGCAGAGGAAATTATTCAAAAGCACTTACATGGGTTAACCACTCATTGCATGTAAATCCAAATTCGTCACCTGCATTGACTTTACAAGGCGAACTCTATTTGAAACAAGGCAACCAGGCAGCTGCGATTAACTCTTTTAAAAAAGCACAAATCGTAAAACCTGAAAATATCAGACCATATATGAACCTTGCTACAATTTACGAAAACAGAGCTGATGAAGAATTTGCAATGGAACAATTGAAAACATCTCTTGCAATCAATCCTAATAATGCAGAAAGCAAATTAAGAATTGCAAATATGGCATTGCATATCAGAAAATATGATCAGGCTCTTGATTACTATACAAAACTTGTCGGAGATGCAAACTTCAACGACGATGCTATAATCGGACTTGCTAATACATATTATGAAATGGCTAAAGAACGCGGTGAAAACAACGGTATTACAACAAACCGCGAAATCTACCTTGCTTATGACTACATAAACAAAGCTATTGAAAAATGTCCTGAAGATTTAGAACTTCACCTTGCAAAATTAAAACTTGCAAGACTAATACACCAAGACCCGTTAACTCGTGACAGCTTGAATTATATTGTTCAATCAGCAGGAAACAATTTGATGGATAATGTAATCAAAGGTGAAGCATATCTTGCTCTAGGCAGAGAAAAAGATGCTGTTTACACATTTGAAAATGCCGTAAACTTCTCAAATTCTGTTGAAGATGATTTGTATTTAGGTGAAATTCTTGTTCATAACAAACAATTTAGAACAGCAAGAACAGCTTTACAAAAAGCTTTAATGAAAGATCCTGATAACGTTATTGCTAAAAATGGTATTGATTACATAAATCTATGCGAAATCAAATCAAATGAATTCTTTGATATTGCACAAAGACAATATCAGCAGAACAATTACGCATCAGCAATTGAATACTGCAACCGCGCAATTGACTTCTATCATAACAGTCCTCAAATAGCAAAGCTTAAAGCAATGTCTTATGAAAAAGAACTTAACTATAGAGGTGCGGTAAAATACTATCAGCAGTATCTGGCTATGAATCCTGATGCTTCTGACAGACAACAAATCGAAGCTAAAATCAATCAATTTATGCCGAAATCAAACTAATGAAAAAACTCGATATAAGAAAAACATTTGAAATATTTTTGAGAGAGCCCATCAGTGTATTAACTGAGGGGCTGTTTCAACTTGTAAATATTGAAAACAATATTTTCAGCCAAAAACCTTATATAGGTGTTGATTTTGTGAATAAAAAAACACAGATTACAGTTGTTAATAATGAAAAAATGTATAATATTTTCCAAACAGTTTTATTTAAACAGCGATTAAAAGAACAAAAAGAAAAAGCTTTAAATAAATAGTCATTTTTATGATATTATACATTTATGGCTACAAAATATATGCAGGCAAAGTTTTTAATAAGTGCAGAAAAGCTTTCACAGTGTCCTAATTATACACTGCCTGAATTTCCGCTTCTTGGACGTTCAAATGTTGGTAAATCATCATTTATCAATGGACTTGCCAATCACAAAAAACTTGCAAAAACATCAAATACTCCTGGTAAAACAAGATTAATAAACTTTTTTCAATTTTCAGATAAATTTATGATAGCTGATTTGCCAGGATATGGTTATGCAAAAGTTTCCAAAGAAGCACAAAACAGATGGCAGAAATATTTGGAAGAATACCTTTTAGAACGCGAACAAATAAAATCACTTGTTCAACTTGTAGACGGACGCCATGAAATTCAAAAAAACGATTACCAGATGCGTGAATGGATTGAAACTTATAACCTGCCTATTTTCACTATCGTAACCAAAATGGATTATGTACCTAAATCAAAGACATTGAATGTACTCAAATATGTTGAAAAAGAATTCGGCGGAATAGTTCTGCCATTCAGTGCAGTTGATAACAGATATAATGAAAAGATTTTTGAACATTTCCTTTGTTTAGAGGATTAAATTACCCTGTAATCACGCTAAAATATTATTGAGGGGTTTTATATGGAAAATTTAGCGGATTTATCAGGTTCTATAACGGAAAATTGGACACAGCAGGCACTTGAGTGTTACTCAATCAAATGCGACTGTTCAAAGTGCTCTCTTAGAAACGGCGGTTATTCTTTCAAATGCCAGATGCCCAGAGTTATCGAAATATTAATTAATGCAGCAGGAACACCGAATGTTTTTGTTGTATAATATTAATGCATGAAAAAGATTTTTGCTGTCATAATATTATCTATTATAACAATTTTACCCGTAAATGCAGAAGTTGTAAGAATTTCGGCAGATGATGCAGTTCAACTCGCATTAGAACATAATCTTGCATTACAATCTAAACGCAAAGAAGCAGATATTTTGAAGCAAGAAGTTAAAATAGCAAATGCCCTTAAAAATCCACAAGTCCAGTCAAATGTTCTTATGGGTTCTATTGCCCGTACAAATTCAAGTCAGGCAGGCATTGCTGTTCCTATTGAAATCGGAAAAAGAGGAGTTCGTAAAAAAGCTGCAATTGCAAAACTAAAACTTATTGAAAACCAAATAAGACAAGAAGAATTAAACCTGAAAATTGACGTAATGAGTGCATATTTTGATGTTATTTATATGAAAACAGTCGTTGCAATTCTCAAACAAAGAGAAGAATTGTATAATGCAATGAGCATTATGGCAAGTTCAAAACCGAAAAGTTCGGTAAATTACGAGATTGAAAAACTTCAATCTGATATGCGTCACAAAAAACAGGTAATTCTTTTAAACAAAGCAAAAGCCGACCTATTATGCGCTCAATTCCACTTAAACGAGGTAATGAACTTAAAAAACTCCGATATAATGTATGATGCACGTGAAACTTCACTTTTTGAAGATCATATAAACCTTTTGGATTTACAAATTCCCGAATACAAAACTATTGAAGACATTGCAATGAAATACAGCTATTCTATCAGAATATCCGATGACAACATAGCAATGTCAAAAGCTGAATTAAACGAAGCTAAACACAAAATTATTCCTGATTTAACATTTGCAGGCGGATATGCATTTTCAGGCGACGGAAAAACCCAGGGTGCTTATGTCGGCGGAGCATTAGATTTACCAATATTCTATACATACAGACCTGAAGTTAACAGAGCTAAAATCGTTTTAGAACGTGCAAAAATTGACAGAATTTCTTTTGAAAATAAATTAAAATTTGCCCTGAAACAGGATTTTAACAGGTTTAAATATGCAAAAGAAAACATCAATTATTATAAAGATATCTTGAAAGATTCCGAAATTATTCTAAAAATGTCAGGTGAAAGATATGAAAAAGGTCAAACAGCATTGTTAAATGTATTTATCAACGAAAACGCTCACAGAGAGGTGTTGAACGAATACATTAACGCAATGCAGATTTACTACCGTGCATATTTGGATTTGATGCATAACGTCGGACACGATTTGTTGTTGGATGAAAGCGTATTTGAAGATATATAAGAAAGCAGCATTTCGCCGCATCGTGTTTCGCATAAATTTTCAAAAAAAAATCGTCAGTTAGTCTGACGATAAAATTTTTGCTACTCCCAAATCTCGTAGCCTATTAGTGTGTAGTAGTAGTGAAACCCTGTTGGTGAAATTTCATCAATTTGGCTAAATGCCATTCTTTTGCTGAAATGTCATTAATTTTGTTTTTAATGTCTTCCAATTCTGCAAGCAGTGTTGTCAAATCTTTTCTCTGCACAGGCTCAAAAGTTTCAATTTCCTCGTCATCTTCAAGCCAGCAGAGCGGAAAACAATTGTTTTCAAAAAGCTCTTTACTGTTCATTAAACCTCCTCTGCTCGGCTTTGGTTTTGAACAAAGAATGAGTGAATCATATCTACCAAATCAAAATTACCGTATTTAAACGCATAGGGCTTGTCAGAATATTCGCTGTCAGTAACTCTTTGAAGTTCTCTAACCTCTTTATAATCCATTGAATTAAAGTCGAAACTGGTCAT
Source organism: uncultured bacterium (assembly GCA_948964545.1). Taxonomy (GTDB): domain Bacteria; phylum Cyanobacteriota; class Vampirovibrionia; order Gastranaerophilales; family Gastranaerophilaceae; genus Stercorousia. Next base: position 18,029 of record CAREDV010000004.1, read on the forward strand.
TTCACCATAATCCAACATCAAATCTTCCATTTCATTAAAGTTTTTTTCATCCATCATTTACACTCCTTTGTTATACCACCTCTGTAGATATTGGTGATGTTTTACTCGTTACCGCCAGAGGCTAAAGCCTCCGTACTAACAAATTCCATATCGGAACATTTTTGAAAAAACTTTAGAGTTTTAAGAACACTTGTTACATAATTTTACAAATAAGATTTTTAACGTATAATATATTTATGAAAAAGATTATTTTATGTTTTTTGTTTTTGTGTCTTATATGCACAGGGTGTGGTAAAAAACAGGAGAAAAAAACCGATACTCTTGGCGAGATTGTTAAACGCGATAAATTAATCATTGGAGTTCGCGACGACACAGCACCTTTTGGATTTCGTGACAAAAACGGAAACCTTATAGGTTACGACATTGATCTCGCACGCTTAATTGCAAAAGGCATTTTGAAAGACGAAAAAAAAGTTGATTTTGTACCTGTTACAGCATCAAATCGTATCATGAAACTTAATTCGGGCGAAGTTGATATTTTGATTGCAACAATGTCTATAACCGAACAAAGACAACAAATTTTAGATTTTTCAATGCCTTATCATGTTGCAGGTCAGGCTATTTTGACCAATCGCGCAAGCAAAGCAACTTCATTAAAAGATTTTGAAGGCAAAAAACTTATAATCGTTTTCGGCTCAACAAGTGAAAACAACCTTAGAACAAATGTTCCGGAAGTTGAAGTTATCGGCTTTAAAACATACAAAGATGCTTTTAACGCTCTAAAAATGGGCAAGGCACAAGGGATAGTTGCCGACGACACGATTTTATATAATCTGTCGCGCAATGACAGCTCTGTAAAAATCCTGCCGAAAAGATATTCCCAAGAACCTTACGCTGTAGCCTTCCGCAAGGAAAAAGAATCGGCAAGACTTATAAGAGAAATCGATTATATTATAGATAATCTTCAAAGCACAGGCAGACTTAACAAAATGCGCGAAAAATGGAATATTAAAAATTAATTATTTTCCATATAAATAATATGCACTGCAACATCCGCCGGAAACCACTTTTCCAGATTCACTGCCTCCAACAGTTACAAAATAATTTGCGCTTGATGCTCCATGATTTTTATCACACAAACATTCATTGTTATTTTTTTGTTTATCATAACTACCCTCTGCACCCAACGGCAAAGCCTTTGTACCATTAGGTTTTACGATAAAAAAATCTTTTCCGATAACATTTGGACCTTTTTTGTAGCCGTTTACGTCAACAGAAATCCAAGGGCCGCCATGTGACTTCCCAAAATATATTACAGCCCCGTTTTTTAATAAAACAACTTTATAATTCATGTTGTACGCATTAAAATAACCTCCCGCAAGCGTTTTATATCCTGTACCAACATCTGAAAATGTAATTCCCTGCCAACTATTTTTTTTATTATTTGCACAATTTTTACCGGTAGGATCGTTAGTAGAAGATCCATAACAAAAATCAATTACTTCAAAATTTTTCAAAAATTCCTCAACAAACTCATCTAACACAGCTTCAGAACAGACATAACCATTTTCTAATGTATAATTATAAGCATTTGAAATTTGAGAATATAAAACTTTCCATGCTGCAATATTTTGCTTATCTTGAATATTATTTATAATAGTTGGAATAGTAATCGCAGAAACAACACCAATAATTCCGAGTGTAATTAAAACCTCGGCTAACGTAAATGCAGGAGTTAAGCTGGAAGTGCCCCCCCCCCGAAGATTTGATTTAATAGTCTTTTCATTCTTTTACCCTTTCATATATATTCTTAAACTCAGTCTGCATTTTAGCATATTTTGTCAACTTCATCATATTCTTAAAAAGCTCTTCCGATACAATATGTTCCATTTTGCAGGCAATTTCTAAAGCTTCCGCATGTGGAGTATTCAAAACTTCAATAAAAAACTCGGCAAGATTTTCGTGTTTTTTCATAATATTTTTTGCTATCTTTTCACCTTCTGCTGTAAGCGTAACAGGCGCATAAGGAGCATAATTAATAAGTTTTTTTTCTTGCAAAATATTCAAAGCACCGGTAACAGATGCCTTCTTAACTCCCATAGCATCAGCAATCGCGGTAACTTTTGCCTGACCGTTTTTCAACACCTGTGCATAAATTTCTTCAATATAATCTTCTAAACTTACTGAGAGTTTTTCCATATATCAATTATATCACAAGGTTCATCAATAATAAAGTCTGCACCTTTTAAATTTTCTCTATCGCGAAATCCCCACGTTACACCAATACAAGTGAGATTTGCATTTTTTGCAGTCTGAACGTCAACTTCACTGTCACCAACATAAATCGCAGTTTCTTCTCCGAGTTCTTTTAATGCTTTTAAAACCCCATTTGGAGCGGGTTTTGGAGGAACATCGTCAAATTGTCCGATTGCAATATCTATTAAATCACCAAAATATTTTTTGCAGAGCTCTTTTACTGCAAGGTCAAATTTATTAGACACCACGGCGGTTTTCACCCCTTGTACATGCAAATCTTTCAGTATCTTTTCGATACTATTGTAGGGAGCAGTGTGATTATACATATTTTCGGCATAATGTTTTTTAAAAACAGCAAGACATTCATCAACATTTTGACAATTTTCAGGAACTGCACGTTCAATAAGTTTTCTAACACCATTTCCAACAAACATTCTGACTTCTTCAAAAGTACGCTGAGGATAACCAAATTGCGATAGTGCAAAATTTGTACTAATCCATAAATCCTCAAGAGTATTGAGCAAAGTTCCGTCTAAATCAAAAATAACTACCTTAACCATATGTTTATGTTATACTAAAAACATTATGATAACAACAAATAAATTAACTGTGCGATTTGGTTCGCAAACACTTTTTGAAAATGTAAGTATAAAGTTTACCCCGGGAAACTGCTATGGCGTAATAGGCGCTAACGGAGCAGGAAAAAGTACCCTGTTGAAAGTTATTTCAGGCGATATTGAACCTACATCAGGCGAGGTTCATATCTCTAAAGGTCAGAGAATTGCAGTCTTACGTCAAGACCACTTTGCATTTGACGATTATAAAGTTATTGATACCGTAATTATGGGTCACAAACAACTTTATCAAATTATGCAGGAACGCGACGCATTGTATGCAAAACCTGATTTTACAGACGAAGACGGAATTAGAGCAGGGCATTTGGAAGAAGAATTTGCAAACCTTGACGGATGGCAGGCAGAATCAATGGCAGGTTCTTTGTTATCAGATTTAGGAATTGCTGACGCACTTCATTATGAACAAATGTCTGAACTTTCAGGCAGTGAAAAAGTCAGAGTATTACTTGCACAGGCACTTTTTGGAAATCCTGACATCCTGCTTCTTGACGAACCTACAAACCACCTTGATTTAAACACAATTGCGTGGCTTGAAGAATTTTTAATTGATTTCCAAAACCTTGTAATAGTTGTTTCGCACGACAGAAAATTTCTTGATAACGTCTGTACACACATGGCTGATATTGATTACAAAAATATTCAGCTTTATACAGGTAACTATTCTTTCTGGTCACAGGCAAGCCAATTAATCCAAAAACAAAAAGAAGAACAGAACAAGAAAACTGAAGAAAAAATGGAAGAATTGAAAGCGTTTATTGCCCGATTCAGCGCAAACGCTTCTAAAGCAAAACAGGCGACTTCAAGAAAAAATATGCTTGATAAACTGTCGTTAGAGGAGATTAAACCATCTTCAAGACAATACCCAAGAATAAGATTCACATATAACAAAATCCCTGGTAAAGATGTTTTGAGCGTAAAGAATCTGAACAAAACTGTTGACGGCGAACTTTTAATCAAGAATTTAAGCTTTGAAATTAATCAGGGCGAGAAAGTTGCATTCATTGCACGCGACCCGTTTATTTTATCAAACTTGTTTGATATTTTAGAGGATAGAGTAAAACCCGACAGTGGTGAGATAAACTGGGGTGTAACTGCAACTCATTCGTACTTCCCGAAAGACAATAATTTCTATTTTGAAAACGACCTTAATATCATGCAATGGCTTGCGCAATATTCACCAGACCAGCATGTAAATTTCTTGCGCGGCTATTTGGGCAGAATGCTTTTCTCAGGCGAAGATGCAGATAAAAAAGTTAACGTACTTTCAGGGGGCGAAAAAGTGCGCTGCCTGTTTGCAAAAATGATGATAGCAGAAAGCAACGTAATGATATTAGATGAACCAACTAACCACCTTGATTTGGAAAGCATTACAGCATTAAACAATGCGCTGATTGATTTTCCTGGAACAATATTATTTACATCGCAAGATTATCAGCTAATTCAAACGGTTGCAGATAGAATTATCGAAATTTCGCCAAAAGGTTACATCAATATGCGTAACAAATACGATGAGTATTTGAAAAATCCCGTCGTCATCAAAAAACGCGCCGAAATCTATAATTAAACTTTTGATTTAATTTCTTTTAAACATTTTGCCAATTGGTCAGGACAGCTTGTAGGTTTGTCTCCGCATTTAATGCCTGAAAGTTTTGAGATGACATCATCTATTGTCATCCCTTTGACAAGGCTTTTAATTCCCTGCAAATTTCCATTGCATCCGCCTAAAAAATCTACATCCGTAATAATATCTCCGTCAAATTTTACCTGCATAAGACGGCAGCAAGTTCCTTTTGTTTCGTATTGAATAACTTTTTCCATAGCATTATTATATCATAATAATTTGACATGTAATGAAAAATACTTTAAAATTTTGTTATAAATTGGAATTAAGAGGATTATATGAATAATAAAAACACTTGTCTTGCATTACTTTTGTCAGTAGTTTTGGCATCCGTCAATGTTTCAAACGCTGCAGAACGTATTTATAACGACGCTTATTTAGGCAGTTATTCAAACGGAAATTTCAGCAATATAAATAGTGCAGGCAAACGTTTTGAAGCCCCTGATGACCCCGAACAATGGGGAAATTACTATGACGAAGCCTCTAAAACATATAAACCTTTACCCATTGGTTTTTATAACGTAGGCGAAAAACAGGGTGATTACAACCTTGTTAACGGCAATTACGTTTATGCAGGTCCAGGACAAGGAAGCTTTGCCTATGTTCAATATGGATACGGGGATTTGATGCCTGGTCAGGAGGAAACTATAGGCGGCGGATTTGAAAACACAGGGATTATAATCAATTTTAATAACAATACATTTAAAGATAATAAAGCTGATTTTGGCGGAGGGGTGGCAAATTCAGGATTGCTCGGTTTAATCCAGAATATGGGAAATAATACATTTATCAACAATACTGCCGTGCAAGACGGAGGGGCGATTTATAACTTTTCAAGCATAGGTAAAATTTCAGGAACATTTACAGGCAACAAAGCAGAAGGTTTAAGCAGCAGCGGCTTTTTTGACGGTGATGCTGGAAAAGGCGGAGCAATATTCAACTTTGGCGGGCCTCTCGGAGAAGATGTTGACGGAAATCCTTTGCTTTGGGGCGCTGATATAGAATCTGTTGACGGAATATTTGACAAAAATACAGCTCAGTGGCATGGCGGAGCGATTTATAACGGCGGTGAAATCGGCTCAATCAGCGGAACTTACACAAACAACAGCGCCTTAACAGGTCAGGGCGGTGCGATTTATAATAGAGAATATGCAACAGAACATTTTGATGCTGATGAAAACAATGAAGCATTTGATATGTACTACGGCTACATCAAAGATATTAACGGCAAATTCAGCTCCAACACTGCAGACCAGGGCGGCGGTGCAATATATAACGAGGGCAAAGTAGACAAAATCAGCGCAGAATTTACCCAAAATAAAGGTTTTCATGGCGGAGCTTTGATGAATGACGGCGAAATCGGAACGCTTGAAGCATCAACATTTAAAGGCAATTCAGCTAACAATAAAGGCGGAGCGGTTTACAATACAGGCAAACTTAATTCACAGGGAAAAATCTCATTTGAAAACAACTCAGCAAATCAAGGCGGAGCAATCGCAAACGAGGGAACATACAATATCTCAAGATATTCAACCTTTACGGGCAATAAAGCTCAAGACGGCGGTGCTTTGTATAACACGGGCGAAATAACAACTTCATCTTTATCAAACCAGAGTTTTACAAACAACACGGCTGACGGCAAAGGCGGCGCAATCTATAATGAGGGTACGTTAAAACTTGGCGGAAACCCTAATGTCCAAGGCGGTTCGGGCAACACTTTAATCTTTGACAAAAACTCTGCAAAAGAAGGCGGTGCAATATACAACAAAAATTCAGATTTGAACGTTAACAACTATAAATTCACCAACAATACAGCAGAAAAAGGCGGAGCGTTATACGTATCAAATTCCACTGTAACGTTTGGAAATAACGAATTTAAAGGAAACAGCGCACAAAAAGGCGGAGCGTTATATTTAGAAAATGCAGCGGCAAACGTTACAGCTGACAAAAAAGATGTTGTATTTGCAGGAAACACGGCTGAAAAAGGCAGTGCATTTTATCTTGAAAACGGAACACTTAATCTTACAACATCAAGCAGCAGAAATATTATCTTTAAAGACAGTATAGCAGGTTCAGGCACAATAAACGCATCGGGAAACATTATCTTGAATAATTTTGTAACTCCTGATGAGGGAAATCTTACTGTTAACCTTACAAGCGGAGTTATCAAATCATCTGTGGAAAGTTACCTTAACGGTACAGATTTGCACCTTGCAAACGGCACAACTCTTGATTTGATGAATGGCAAAACAGGTGTGCTGAATTTAAACTCTTTAACATCAGATAACGCAAATCTTAAAATCGACATGGATCTTGCAAATTCGGAAAGCCCGCTCGATATAATTAATGCAAACACAGCATCGGGAACATTAAATATTTCTGAACTGAATTTCTTATCAGAAATGGCTGACGGCACAAATCAGGTTTCAGCGCCTATGAGCATTGACCAATTGACACTGAATTTCCCGAACATGCACATCATGACAAACAATTCTTTCTACGTAATTTCAAGGGATGATGATAAAATTACGATTGACAGGCTTCATGATGATGACGGAAACCCTATACAGGTTGACGGTTTTACACTCGCAGTAAACAAAGATTCAAAAGCGGGCGGGGTTAATATTTCCATGAACGATGAAAGGTCATTCTCTGCAACAGATGACGTAATAGTTACAGGTTCGGGAGTTGAAGGCGGATGGAGCGGAAACCTCGGCGGTACAAAATTAACCATAAACGGCAACAACCACACAATTGACGGTAACGGAAATTCTGCAATTACCGTAAATGATAACCAACTTTTAGAAATTAATGATGCAAACATCAAAGGATTTGATGAAAACGCGGTTTACCTTGATGGAACAGGATTGGCACAAACAACATTAAAAACATCGGGCAAAATGTCCGTTGACAACAACATTGCATCCGCAAATTCGGCAAACACTCTGAAAATGTCTGGGAACGGTACACTAAATCTTAACGGAACAGTGGATAACCTTACACTGGTTAACGAAAATTCCAATACGGTTCACAATAACAAAGTGACAAATTCGATTTACCGTTTGGACGGCGGACGAGCAAGTTTTGCAAAAGACGAATACCTCTCTGACAACAATAATTCGTTAATCTTTAACGGCGGTACTTTAAGCATTGCAAACGGCGCGGTAAATCAAATTAACATCAACGAAATGTCATTGAATTCAAATTCAAATATAATGGTTGATGCAGACCTTGCCTCAAAAACAATGGACACGCTAAATGCTTCAACAATAAATATCGGCGAAGGTATTAATCTCAACGTCAGCGGAATTAATCTATTAAGCGATTCGAAAGACAAATACACAGAAATCAATTTTGTAAACGACGAAACCTTAAAAGACCACATAACAACATCTGTTAAATCAGTTGCATATTCACCTATATACAGATATGGAGTCGATTACGACCCAACAACAGGAAGTTTCGGGTTTACAAGAGGTGTTGGCAACAAATACAGTGAAGTTAACCCTGCAATAATGGCTGCACCAGTTGCAGCACAAATCGGCGGTTATCTGACCCAATTAAACACTTATGACCAGGCGTTTGCCAATATGGATATGACTATGCTTATGACACGCGAACAGCGTCAGGCATTGAAACTTTATAACAAATACGCACTCGGCGGTTACGCACCTGTCGGAATGATTCCAGATACAGCAGGTGTAATTCCCGAAGAAAAAGCAGGGCTGTGGGCAAGACCTTATACAACATTTGAAAATGTTAAACTCAAAAATGGCCCGAAAGTTAATAACATTATGTACGGTTCATTCTTTGGCGGTGACACATCAATTAAAGAACTTGGACATGGGTTTGACGGAATTTTCAGCGCTTATGTCGGCTATAACGGTTCTCATCAAACATTTGACGGAAACAGCCTATACCAGAATGGTGCATCTGTTGGAGTTACTGGAACTTTATACAAAGGAAACTGGTTTGGCGGCTGGACTGTTGCAGGCGGTATAAATGGTGTTGATGCTAATACTATGTATGGTTCAGACAATTTTATGATGTGGATGGCAGGTACAGCTTTGAAAACAGGCTACAACTGGGAATTATTCCGCAACAGATTAATCATACAGCCGCACTTAATGGCATCTTACACATTTGTTGATACAGAAGATTTCAGAAATTCTGCATCATATAAAATTACATCAGACCCGCTTAATGCAATCCAAATCGTTCCTGGCATAAAACTTATCGGAAACCTTAAACACAGCTGGCAGCCGTATTTGGGTATAGATTATGTTTGGAATATTATGGACAAAACAAAATTCAATGCAGCAGATGCAAGCTTACCGCAATTATCTGTTAAACCTTATATTCAATACGGCGTTGGTGTTCAAAAACGCTGGGGCGACAGATTTACAGGATTCTTACAGGCAATGTTCAGAGGCGGCGGAAGAAACGGTGTAATCTTCTCATTCGGTTTCCGCTCCGCACTGGGTAAGTAATTATTTAATATTCCAAAAATACCGCTTCATTTTGTCAATAAGTCCAAGTTTCTTAAACCCGCCTTGTTTGACAGAAACAATCTTAACTTCTTCAGGCTGAACTGTTCTTGAATATTTATTCTCGGGTTCACCGAAAAGCATCATATAAGAAGCTTTATAACCCGCTGGAACTTGCAAATATTCCGATAGTTCAGGCATTATTTTAATACAAAATTCGCCCAAACCGCACCAGCAAGTGCCGATTCCCATACTTTGCGCGTAAAGTTCAAAATAACTCAATGCAATTGTCGGATCAATTTCATAGCATGGTGCATCAACAGGAGTTGAAACAACAAGCAAGTGAGGAGCTGTTCTAAATACTATATCTTCTCCATTAACAAATCTTTTTGTATATCTGCCGAATTTATCCACAAGCGGTTTAACTGGTTTTTTAGTCAATGCATCAAGAATTTTACCGTTTACATGAGAACGAAATTCATTCATAACCTCAATATCATCAATAAAAGAAAAATGAAGTCTGTGGTTATTGCATCCTGTCGGGATAAATTTAAGCATGTCTTTTAATTTTTGCATTTTATCTGACGAAACATTTTCTTGTTTATAATGTCTTACACTTCTACGAGATTTGATTAGATTTAACACACTGTCAGGATTTTGTGACCAGATGGCATCAGAATTTTCAGGATTCTTACCGCATACAGACAACGCACCGACAGGGCAGATTGCCATACAGTGCTGACATTTAAAACATTTTTTCTCATCCATTACAGGAATTTTATTTTCATTAAATTTAATAGCATCTGCAGAACAATCTTTGATACAAAGTCCGCAGTGAATACATTTTTCTTCATCAATTTTAAACATATTTATAATATACCTTAAAAAAAATTTTAATGATATACTTTTATAGGTATGAAAAAAGTTTTAATAGTTTTATTGACAATTTTATTATGTCAAAGTGCTTATTCAGAAGAAATTACAAAAGTATCTTTGCAAGATGCACTTACTATTGCTGTCCAGAATAATATTGATTATCAGGCTTCAAAAATCAATTTTGATATAGGAAGAAATAAAGTCAGGATTTCAAACAAACTTCAAAATCCTGATATTAATACCTTTTTTAATATTGGAGATATAGGAATTGGAAACCCTCAAATTTTAGGCGTTTCAGAAACAATTGAAATTGCTAAACGTGATGCGCGAAAAAAACTTGCTCAAGCAAATTTAGAACTTACAAAAAAAAATCTTGAATATATAGAATTTGATTTAAAAATGGATGTTCGCGAAGCATACGTAAATCTAGTTGCTGCAAAGGAAATTTTAATAACGCTTGAAGCTCGTCAAAAACTTCTTAATGACCTTTTAAACATTGCGAAAAAACGCGTGTCGGCTGGAGAAGTTGAAGAAATAGACGTAATTCAAACAGAAATTTCACTCAATCAGCTTGTAATACAAGTTAACTCTCAAAAAGCCAATGTTAAAAGTGCAATGCTTAATTTCAACAAAGTTATTAATGCAAATAATTCAAACATAAAATATGATGCAGAAGACGAAAATTTCTCTGATAAAGAAGATTTTTTGGCATTACTAAGTCCTAAACCACTTGATAAACTTCCCTCATTTGATTCAATATTACAAAATTCAATAAAAAACAGATTTGACATAAAAATAGCGTTGCAAGAAATTGATGTAGCGAAAAAAAATCTTTCTTACACTGAACGTTTAAGAGTTCCTGATATTCAACTAATAGGCGGGTATGGATTTATGACAAAAAATATGAGCGAATCAGGCTCGTATATGAACGGTGCTTATGCTGGTGCAAATCTTGTTAATATACCGCTTTTTTATACATATCAACCTGAAATTCAAAACGCTAAAATGGAACTTGAACAGGCACAGTTGAATTATATATCCACAGAAAACAAGGCTCTTAATGATTTGCAAAGTGCTTATGAAAAATTTTTAACAGCACAAATCAATCTCAATTATTATAATGATAATTTGTTAAAAAATTCAAAAGAAATGATTAAAGCCGCTAAAAAAAATTATGCAGAAGGGAAATCAAGTCTTACTACTTTAATCGTAATGGAACAGTCTTATCGTTCGATTAATGCAGGTTATATTTATGCACTTGCAGATTATTATAACTGCTGGATTACTTTCTTAAGAGAAGTTAACGCAGAAAATTTTGACTTATTAGAAGAAAGAATATAAAAAAAGCTCCTTTAGGGAGCTTTTTTATTCTTCTTGTACCGTTGCCGTCATGTTCGGGATTGCCTGTGCTAGCGGTTCACCGTTATTTAGTAAACTTAAGTATAGAAGTTTGTTTGCCGTTGCTTTATCAAGATTCATAAACTGAGCCCCAGCTTTTACATCACTTGCTGATACAATTTTAACTTCTGCGTTAACTTCCAAATCACCATATTTGATGTGTACAGGAACAACATCGCCAACTTTTAATTTCTTGTTATGTTTCAATGAAACACCGCCTCTTGAGATGTCTGTTATAGCAACTACATCATTGTTTGATGATTCAAATACTATAGGATTGTCAGTTTCATCAGCATTAAATCTCATATATTGACGTTTATCGATTGAATCAATTTTATCTGTAACAACACGTTGTTTATATAAGTCTTTAAAGTCAACAACAGGCAATTCTGGTTTGTTATCATCATCTGTGTCGGTATCGGTATCCACATCAGTATCACTGTCTGTATCAGTATCTATATCCGTATCAGTATCGGTATCTGTATCAATATCTGTGTCGGTGTCAATATCCGTATCGGTATCCACATCAGTATCAGTATCGTTGTCTGTATCGGTGTCGTTATCAGTATCACTATCAGTATCACTATCAGTATCAGTATCCATATCAGTGTCACTGTCTGTGTCGGTATCAATGTCAGTATCGGTATCTACGTCTGTGTCGGTATCGATATCAGTGTCAGTGTCGAGATCGGTATCGGTATCGTTGTCTGTATCGGTATCGTTATCCGTATCAATGTCAGTATCAGTATCCACATCAGTGTCACTGTCTGTATCGGTATCGATATCAGTATCGGTGTCTACGTCTGTGTCGGTATCGGTGTCAATATCAGTGTCGGTGTCAATATCCGTATCAGTATCCGCATCCGTATCAGTATCGTTGTCTGTATCGGTATCATTATCCGTATCCATGTCAGTATCAGTATCCACATCAGTGTCACTGTCTGTGTCGGTGTCAATGTCAGTATCGGTATCTACGTCTGTGTCGGTATCGGTGTCAATATCGGTGTCGGTATCGATATCAGTGTCACTGTCGAGATCGGTATCGGTATCGTTGTCTGTATCGGTATCATTATCCGTATCAACGACAATTTCTTTATCTTCAGGTACTACAAGGTTATCATCATCTTCTTCAGATCCTGGCTGACCATTATTTTTTACACCGTCGTAATCTTTATCATTACCTTGAGAACTTCCGCCATAATAGTAATTACGATCTTCAGCATCTTCTCCGATTGCTAAAACATCTTCGGGTCTGACAGCTTTTGCTCTGATTGAAATATCTTTACCTGTAAGGGTTTTAATCGGATTTGTTGTTCCGTCTTTTACATAAGTTGAAACACCGCCTTCTCTATGTTTACCCATATTGAAGTAGTAACCGCCTGCGTAAGCATTATCTGCAACAAGAGTTAAGTCTTGTTCGTGAGCAGGTCTGCCTTCACCTTTTCCTTTAATTCTGCCGTTTTTAACAACAATTGTAGAATCTGCCGCGTGTTCATATTCGGGAGCTTCAGACGGAATTAATTTGCTTCCTAAATCTAAAGCTGTTAATTTAACTTTATTCGGAGCAATATTTCTGTTTACTCCATAATAATCACTCGGATATGTAGGAACAATACCTAAATTATTGATATACAGATTCTTGCCGCGGGTTGTAATGTTTATATTATTTGGAGCAGTAGTTTCTCTAATATATGTATCACCTGAGAACTCTGCATTAATATTTCCTGTTCTTGAAATTAACGCACAAACATTTGTATTAAGTTTTTTACCGTTATCTGCATCCATTCCTTTAACATTGATATCTTTAATTGCAAGCATATCAACGCCCTGACGTGGTCTGTTTATGTGATTAAGATCATGCGGTTTTGTTGCATCATCACCGTTAAATATCGGAGATACACCGTTTTGTCTAAATGTCAAAGCTCTGCCTGTTTCGCCGATATTACCGCTTGAAATAATAGAAATTCCCGTACCTTCAACATTCGGTTTATTTTTGTCAGATGCTCTGTTTACGATATTAAAAGCTTTTGAGCCTTTAACCGAACTGTCGGCAAGAAGAATAACTTTACCATCAGCTTTAATCTGGTCAACATTCAAATTTGTATCTAAACTTGCAAGATTTACAAGTGAATTTCTGCCTGAACTTATTGCTTTAACAGTACCTGCAATATTTGTATTAATTGATTTAGTCAAATCTCTTGCATTTGTTCCGATACCTGTACATACACCACCGTCACAGTTTCCAAGATCTCTGCCTATAGAACCGTTTTTAGTGTTAATATCCAAATTACCGTTTGCTTTGATAAGATTAGCTTTTGTACCGTAGTTGTAAACATTTCCATTATCAACTTTAATATTAACATTACCGGTTGAGTTTAAGAAATCTTTGCCTGTATTGTAGCCTATTACAACATTAGAATTTTTATTGTTAATGTTGATACCTTTAGCGTTAACATGACCTCTGACTTTAATGCCGTCTGCACCGCTGTTTGTTATATAAGCTGCATTAGTTTTATCGGTTAATACAGCTCCGTTTTCAATAACAATACCTTTTGAACCTGTATTTGTAACAATCAGGTCACCATTTGTATTTGTTAATTTACCTGTTGATGCAATTAAAATCCCGTCACCCGTATTATCAAGTGAGAGTACACCGTTTTTGTTCTGCATATTACCGGAAACATTAATGCTTCCATCTTTATTTACAAGTAAAGTTTTTCCGTCGGCATTCAAAGTTTTACCTGAAACTGTTATACCTTTTGAACCTTCATTTGTAATTTCAATATTGCCTTTGCCAAAATTTTTCAATGTACCTGCAACGTTAGTACCGCCTTCAGCACCGTAAGAAACGATTTTAATATTCCCGTTTGAATTTGTGTATGAATTTGCATTCATATTATCAGCATTAACAAGTTTATCAAACAATGTTTTTGCCTGTGCGTGTGAAATAAGTTTTGTTGCATCTTTTACACCCGCCATAACAAGAGCATTGTTTGAAATATCAACATTAGCAGCGTCAATATTTACAAAATTACGTGCGAGAACACTACCGTCGATTTTAACCGTTGCATCGCCATGCCCGAGACGTTCTGCATATTTTGATGTTAAAGAAGGAACTCTTACATCACTTTTATATTTTTCATAAGATGTACTGTCAGGAGTGTAAACCGATAAAGAACCTACGTTCAATACACCGCTTGACCCTACAACCATACCTTTCGGCGAAATAAATACAACATGCCCGTTACTATTTAAGTTACCATCTTTAGTAACAGCATTTACGATACCGTTTATATTAATCTCATTATCAATAAGATTTAAAAATGTCGTAATATCTTTGCCTTTAACCGCATCATGGAATATCAAATTGGCAATATCGCCCTCGCTTAAATTAAAATATGGTCCTTTTCTAAAACCTATGTCACCATTTGATGCATCGGGAGAAATATCATATATGTTTCCATCTTGAACAACTCCCGCACCTGGTATATTAGTTGCTAAAACCTGTAAACAGAACGACTGCTGTAAAAAGAAAGATAATGTTAGTGCAGATGCAACAACTTTTCTTTTACCGTCTTTTATCTGAAGCATGTTTATATATCCTTTCAAATTCCCTAATCAATATGTGACAATTTTAGCAAGAGCACAAATGATTTTCCATTTTTTATTACAATTATTTAATATATTTAAAGCTGTAAAAAAAATTTTTTGCCAATATGTAAATAAATATTAACCAATTTCAGGACGTTTCATCACTGTTTTGGCTAAAGTAAAATAAATTCCATAAAAAATAACAAGTAAACTTAACATCTCAAATAACGCAGGCAATGATAAGAAATTTTTATATAAATAATAAATTGCTACGCAAGGAATTAAAGATAAAAATATTCTGTTTAAGGTTAATTTCGGATAAATAAGTCTTAATCCAGGCAATACAATAAGTGTACTCAATAAGAAATATAAAAAGTTTGCAGACAATGTTGCAATTCCGACCCCAACAAGTCCATATTGCGGTATTAAAATAATATTTAAGACTACTCCAACAATACCAGATATTAACTTAATTATAAAATCTATGTAAGTTCTATTTGCAAGGTGATACTGCAGAGTTGTGTAATCAGCAAGCGCCATAAAAAATGTTCCGAATGCAAAATATGGAACAAGCTTAAAAGCATCCAAAAACTTATCGTTAGATGAAAGCATTTGAACATAATCAGTTGAATATAAAGATATTACAGTAATTACAGGCAGTGCAATTAAAACAAAATATCCTATAAATCTTGAAATCAGTGGTCTTACATCAATTTTTTCTTCGTACATATTAATTATACGAGGTATAGCAGCTACTGTAATTATCGAAAAGATAGTCATTAATAAAGGCAGAGTAAGCCCGTATGCAACCCCGACAATTCCTACTTGAGAAAATCCATGGATACTGTTCATAATAAATTTGTTGCTCTGATTGATAATCCATGCACTTAAAGAAGTTGCCGCAATCGGAACTCCATACATCATAATCGGCATAACAGAATGCCACTCGATTTTTTGCAATCGAAACCATGACAAAATATTGCTCTGAAAAATTAAAAGTATATCAGTCAGCGTAATTGAAACTGCCATTCCCAAAAGCAAAGCAATTGCACCTAAATGGCAAACTTTCACAAAAAATATAGACAATAAAATTGTCATAAACTGGTTTGCAATAGTTGATACTGTAAACGCAATTGATTTTAACTGTGCACGCAATAGCTGGAATAACAAAGCTCTTATCGCAACAGGAATAATCAATAATAAAATTGCAAAAAAGTATTTTACGGGAATATGAAAAAAGTCATAGAAATTCTGCCTGAAAATAAACGCCAGAACAAACATTAAACAAATATTTGAAACAAGCATTGTCACAAGAGTTGTTAAGTATTTAGGCATATCCTGAGTCATTTGGTGGTGTTTAAAAAATCTCAAACCAGACAAGCCGACCCAATCGGAAAATATAATACACAGAAATGATAAAACAGCGATTGAAAGCGAATATAATCCGTATTGTTCGGGGGATAAAAGACTTGTATATACAGGAACAATGATTGCATTGCCGAGCATTCCTATAATCTTCGACGGTGAATATTTCATCATATCTCTGAATATTGCTTTTAACTGTTCTTTTTCAACTTCTCTGTTTTCTACAAATTCCATAACTTATCCTTGTATAGTGCCAAACAAATCATATTCATCAGCACGTTCTATCAAAACATTTTCGATATCGCCTGGAACTACCTGTTCATCAGATGATGCATAAACCATTCCGTCGATTTCAGGCGCATCGTGCTGAGAGCGCATTAATACTACTCCGTCATCAGTATAACCCTCTACAATACATGGAACAGTTCTGCCAACATAGCTTTCATTAATCTCTTTTGAAATTTTCTGCTGTAACTTCATAAGCTTATTACGTCTCTGCTTCTTAACCTTAGCCGAAACATGCTCAGACATTGAATAAGATGCAGTATCTTTTTCTCTTGAATATTCAAAGACACCCATTTTTTCAAATCTCATCTTTTTAACAAATTCATAAAGTTCATTAAACTGTTCATCAGTTTCACCAGGATAGCCGACAATAAATGCAGTTCTTATTGCAACATCAGGGATTCTTTCCCTAATTTTATTTACAAGAACCTCATAATCCATAACAGGACGACGCATTGCTTTTAGAATATCAGCATTACAATGCTGAAGCGGAATATCTACATATTTTGCAACCTTATCCAAACGTGCCATTGCATCAATAAGTTCATCAGACATTTGCGACGGATATGCATACATAATTCTAATCCAGCCCAAGCCGTCGATTTCGTTTAACTTTTCAAGCAATTGAGGCAGTGCCTGTTTTCCATACAAATCAATTCCGTATCCTGTTGTATCCTGCGCAATCAGAACAATTTCCGTTACACCTTTTTTAACAAGCCCTTTTGCTTCTTCAATAATACTCTCCATTGTGCGTGAATGGTATTCGCCTCTCAAATTCGGGATAATACAATATCCGCAGTGGTAATTACATCCGTCAGCGATTTTTATATAAGAGCTTGCGCCGACCGTAATCTGTTGTCTTTCAATATTTTCGGGATAAATATAATCGGGTTTTTCTGAAACTTTTGAAACATAACCGTTAGACACCTGTTCTACCACGTTAACAATTTCCTTAATATCAGAAGTTCCGACCATGCCAGCAATTTCAGGTATAGCTTTTTTTAATTCACCCTTATATTTTTGCGGCAGACACCCAGTTACAATAACTTTTTTTCCGCTTTGAGCAACCTGCAGAATTGTCTGGACAGATTCCTGCTCAGCATCATGAATAAATGAACAGGTATTTATAACAACTATATCTGCATCATTCTCATCCAAAGTAACTTCATGCCCTTTTTGAGCAAGCAGTCCGAGCATTAATTCACTATCTACCAGATTTTTCGCACATCCATGATTTAATAAAGCAACTTTCATAAAAATTTTCCTCTTTGAAATCACTTTAACATGAATAAATTATTTTGTAATCCTTACTCTGGATAATTTAAACTTTATAAGCTTATTTTGCAAACAAAACGGCAGTCTTGAAACAAATTCCGCAAACTTTGCATCACGTCCGACACAATATGAAGGCTTAGGATTTTTCATAGCATCGACTTTAATTATCAAATCAACTACTTTTTCTACAGGGAGTCCTTTTTTACCGTTTTTAGATGCATTTGAAACCATATATTTCATTTCTGCATCATACCCCTTACAGCCTTCAATGGATGACTTATTGGATTCAATAGATTTTTCCCACAACGGAGTTGCAATAACCCCTGGTTTTATGGAGACCGCTTCCAAACCGCTTTCCAATGCCATTGCGTTAAACAAAATATCCATAGCTCTTTTTGAAGCACAATATGGCGCAACAAAGGGAAAAATCCCAAAACTCGACATAGAACTTATATTAATCACTCTGCCTAAAAGCGGTAAAAGTCTTTGGGTAAAATCAAGATGTGAAAAAGTATTAACCTCGAACTGCTGCCTTACCCTGTCTACAGGCAACTGTTCCATTACACCTGCAACAACACATCCTGCAATATTAATCAGCGTATCAATCTTATCAGTTTTGGATTTGATATAAGCTGATGCCTGCGCAATTGTATCAGAACGCTCCATATCAATATAAAAAGGAATTGCACCAATAGATTCCAATTCACCAGCATATTTTTCGTTTCGATAACCCGCAAAAACAATACTATCCTTGACAAGTCTTTTTAATAAAGCCTTGCCGATACCTGAAGTTGCGCCTGTTATAACATAAGTTTTTTTCATTATTAATCCTGCATATAAGAGTTGAACAACGGTAAATAAAGTGCTAACGCAAGAACCATAACGATACCGCCGATTACAATAAGCATTATCGGCTCAATCATTTTAGTCATTGTATCAATAATTGTATCCAGCTTTTTATCAATAAATGAAGTTGCCTGTAAAAGCATATCGCCCAAACGACCTGATTGTTCACCCGTTGCAATCATAAACAAAATCATCTTAGGCATAACATTTGTCGAACGAAGTGCAACAGACAAATGCTGCCCCTGTTGAACTTTTAATGTTGCAGTTTCAATTTTCGTTTTCAACGTATGGTTTGTTAACGTCATATTTGCGAGATACAAACATTCGATAATCGGAACACCCGCATCATACGCAACCTGCATTACGGCAATAAAGTTTGCAAAGTTTGAAAACTGTATCAAATCTGTCAAAAGTGGAATTTTTAACGAAATATCATCAATTTTCCTCTTACTTGGCTGCCAATTCATCAAAAATGCACAAGTACCAAAAATTGAACCGAGAATTATCGGAACAAAAAACCAATAGGTTTTCAGGAAAATACCCGCGCTCATCAATGTTGCAGTAATCCATGGCAATTCTTTTCCCATACCATCAAACATTTCTTTGAATACAGGGAATACAAACATCAGCATGACAAGTACGATAATTACAGCCAGAACGATTACAAACATAGGATACATCAATGTTCCAATAACCTTTCCTCTGATATTTGCTTCCTTTGTCAGAAGTTCCAGTAAACGCTGTAATGTTTTTTCCAATTCACCTGAATCTTCCCCTGCTTTTACAAGACCGATGTAAATCTGTCCAAACTGGTTTGGGTATTTGGCAATAGTATCGGCAAAAGTTGCACCCTGCATAATCTGGCGTCTTAATTCTCTTGCAACAAGTCTTACTTTAAGTTTTGCCGCGTCATTTTCAATAAACATCAAGGATTCAATAATTGGAATACCTGACTGTGCCAAAATCTGCAAAGTTGATGTAAAATCCATTCTGTCTTGCAGACCTAGTTTTTTAACCTGTCCGCGCGGAATACTTTTTGCTTCGTCTTTTGCATCATCCTTTGATTTTTCTTCATAAACTTTTGTAGGTATAAAACCAAGTTTACGAATAGATTCGCGGGCTTCGCGCAAATCCTGTGCTTCAACCTTTCCCTTAACAATATCTTTTGCATTTTTCAATGCTATATAATTATATATTGCCATTGCATCTCCTATTCATTAACAACACCAAGAACCCTTACAAATTCATCAATAGTTGTCATACCGTTAAGTATATGACCCAAACATGATTTATAAAGTGTATTCATGCCGTTATGGTTAACTGCAGCTTCTTCAATTTCCAAGTCGTGAGCACCGCGGGCAATAAGTTTTTTAATTTCCTTGGTTATAGTCATAATTTCATATACGCCAAGTCGGCCTTTATAGCCTGAAAATCCGCACTTATTACAGCCTTTAGGTCTGTAAATCGGTTTTTTCATAAATTCTTGAATATCCTCTTCGTTTGCCATGATTTGTCTTGCTTCATCATGAGTTGCGAAATACTCTTCTTTGCAATCGTCGCAAAGTCTTCTGACAAGACGCTGTGCAATTACGCCTGACAGAGTTGAAGATACAAGGTAATCTTTCGCACCCATTTCAATCAAACGTGTAACAGTTGCAGCTGCCGAGTTGGTGTGAACAGTACTTAATACTAAGTGACCTGTAAGTGCGGCAGAAATCGCGATTTCTAATGTTTCATAGTCACGAATCTCACCAACAAGGATAATATCAGGGTCTTGTCTTAATATCGCACGCATACAGGATGCAAATGTAATACCAGCTTTTGCGTTGATTTGAGATTGGTTAATCCCCTCAAGCTTAATTTCTATCGGGTCTTCAATTGTTGTAATGTTAACGTCTTCATCGTTCAAACTTTTCAAAACAGAATAAAGAGTTGTTGTTTTACCAGAACCTGTCGGGCCTGATGTCAGGATAATACCGTTTGGACAGCTTACCATATTCTTAATTTTTACAATATCTTCTTTTGTTCCGCCGATAAGATTAATATTCTTATCCGCTGCATTCAAGCTGACAGCAGGCGCTAAGATACGAATACAGACCTTTTCTTTGCCTGATACAGGAAGTGTATTGATACGGAAGTCATACGAACCGTTTTTGTACTTAATCGAAAACGTACCATCCTGCGGGCGTCTGTGTTCTGCAATGTTCATTCTAGAAAGAACCTTGAAACGCGCAATTACCTGAGTTTCAACTTTAGTCGGAATATCAAGAACCTTTTGAAGCATACCATCTTTTCTGTAACGGACAATATATCCGTCAAGTCTTGGTTCAATGTGAATATCGGAAACTTTGTTATCAATACCATTTGTAATAATCTGGTTAACAAATTTTGCAACCGAACCTGTAGAATCCTTTAACTGTTTATCAACCATTTCTGCTAAGGATTCTTCAACTTCAAATTCCTCAGCTTCGTTTTCAATTTCTTTGATAACTCTTTCAGTTTCTTTCTTCTGTTCCGAGAAGAAAGTATTTAATGAGTTTTCAAACTCATAATGAGTCATCAGTAATTGTTTAGGATTTTGACCTGTTAAATAGATAATATCTTTTAAAATATCAGGTTTAACAGGAGTTACAACCCCTAAAATCAATGTCTTGCCATCAGAAGATATCGGAATAATTTTATTTGTCTTGATAAAATCTTCTGGGAGCATTTTAACAAATTTATCCTGCGATGCAAGCTGTTCAGGAGTGACTAAATCATACCCTGTCTGCAAGTGCAGAATTTCTTTCAACTGTTCAAGAGTAATAAATCCGAGTTTAAATAATGTCGAACCAATAGGCTGTTTCTGACGTTTACTTTCTGCAAGTGCCTGCAGCAGTTGAACATCATTAATATAACCTTTTTGAACAAGAAGTTCACCAAGCTTAATCTGTTTTGAAGTTCCGTCATCTACCGTTCCTTTTTGTAGTTCTTCCTGCAGAACATGAATAAGATCAAACAAATCTTGATCAGGAACTTGAATAAATTTAACCTGCTGAGGATAAAATTCTTTTAGCTTGGTGTTTATAACATTTTTATCAGATGATGAATTTATTGCAACAAACAGATAATTATCTTTAACACTAATTGGAACAAACTTGTATTGTTCCAATAGTGCGCTTTCAACTTTATTCAGTATCTTTAAATCAACACTGTTTTTTAATCTGTTTAGTAATTCATTCATATCAGTATTTTAGTCTATAATGTATCAGTATTTCCAACTGCATCCTCAGTATCAGTAATGATTTTCGGAGTAAGCATTATCACCATTTCATTTTTCTTCTTAGTAGAAGTTGTTGATCTGAACAGAGCTCCAATACCAGGAATATCACCAAGAACAGGAACTTTACCTATAGCTTTTTGTTCTTCCTCGTTTATCAAACCTGCGATAACAAGAGTTTCTCCGTCTTTAATTCTTACATTTTTCAAATCAAGATTTCTGTTTGAAAGCAATGTTGCTGCAACATATGTACCTGCAGAATCTCTTGCGGGAACTTGTTCCAAAATAGTTTTATATTCGGGTTTAATATTCAAAGTAACGTATCCGTCAGGGCTTATAAATGCTGACAAAGACATAGTAATACCAGCATCACTTTCGATATTATATGTTCTTGTAACCATTGTACCGCCTGTGTAAGATGACATTTCAGATTCAGTTGATTCAATATAATCCTGAGTAACTTCAATTGTAGCTTCCTCGCCGTTTGTTACAAGAATTTTTGGATTTGAAACAACTCTGCCTTTTGAATTCTTAACAAGGTAATTAATAGCATAAGATATATTCATCGGACCGGCATATTTAGTCAAAGTGTTGACAAGTTTAGGCTCGTCACCGCTCAAATCCCATACTTCATACCCGCTGCCTTTAAAGAAAACAGGGTGCAAAGAATCAGTTTTTGTTGTTTCACCATCAAATGAAGCAGAGAATGATTTGCTTAAGAAAGTCCATTCATTCTGCAAACTTTTACTGCCAGATTCGTTCAACTCAATAACTGCAACTTCTAAATATGCCTGAGGCTGTTTTTTATCAGTATGAGCAATAAAATCTTTTATCATTTCAAGCTGTTGATCAGAACCGCCGACAACACTAATTGTACCGAGCTGTGAATAATAAGCAACAGATAAATTCTGTAATCCTAAAGATGCTAAAGAACCGCCCGCTTTTCCATCTTGAGTACAAGCAACAGTACCTGCATTCAATGCCATAGAAGAACTTCCGCCGCCAGAACTGCCGCTATCTGCAGCAAAACCTGTTGCAATACCCGCTGCACCGCCAGTAGAAGAACCGTCTGATGATGAACCGCCGCCTGAAGTTCCTGTTGAAGGAAGCAGCATATCACAAATCATTTGTGCCATTTCTGCAGGAGTTGTGTAATTTACCTTAAACGTTGTTGTCTGTGGTTTTTTATCAAATTTTTCAACAATTTTCTTTGCAATTGCAACATCATTTTTTGAACCAAAAACAATAAGTTCGTTTGTTGCAGGGTTAGTTGTAACAATATCGGTATCAGAAAGTCCTGGTTTTTGCATTGCATAAATATTTTTATTCAAAAATTCTGCAAGAGTTGATGCATTAACATATTTTACAGGTATTAATGTCATATCCTGTTTTGCCATATTAAACTCTTTTTCACCAGCTTTTGCAACAATAATAGTGCCGTCATCAACTACATAATTCAAACCTGTAATTCCAAGAACCATATCAAACGCTTTTTCCAAAGGCACATCAACCAAATCAAGAGTAACCTGACCGTCAACAGATTTATGAAAAACAATATTCAAGCCCGCTTTATCAGCAAACATTCGCAAAACCTGCTTAACATCAGAATCTCTAAGACTGATACTTATCGGGGTTTCATTTTTAATATAGCTTACATCACCTTTTAATTGAAGTGAATACTCACCGTTATCGTTATTACGAAGTTTCGGTTTCTCATTTTCCATAGCAGCCGCTGACAACAAAATATTTGAACATACAAACATTGTTAACATCAAACTTGCAATAAACTTTTTTGAAAAATTATTTTCCATATTTGCTCCTAATTGTTTGCTGAATTTTTACGGCCGCCAAATTTGCTTTCCAAATTAGACACCGTATTAAAGTTAATTCCTTCACCTGTAAACAATTCACCAACACCTGCTTTATAAACATTTGCACCATTTTGAACTGTTACGAATTCTTTTCCAATCGATAATACCTTATAATTATTGATAATATCGCCTGTTCTTACAAGATAATCTGAACCGCTTATATTCAATATAGCAGACGGATTAAACCTGTCATACATAATACCTGAAACTTTTGTGGATATAACATCTGTTGCATTAGTATCAACTGTAATAGCTTCTGGCGGGGGCATTAAGTCAAAATCATATTTTGGTTTTGGTTTTGAACCAAAACTTTCATTCTCAGGCAGAAACGGGTCAGATCTTCCCATATCTTCAACTGACATAGATACCATAGCTGTGCTTTTGGCAGCTTGATCAGCAATAATAGAAACATTATCAGGGGCAATTGCGCCATTTACACCGTCATCTCCTACTTTTACACTTTCTTTTGGAAGCTCTGAAGGAGTATTAATTATAATGTCATCTTCTACGGCATTATCTTTAGTACATCCCGTTGTATTAATCATTAGAAAGATAAAAAGCAGTATTGCAATAAATGCTCCTGCACTTTTTTTCAAGCTCCAGGAATATTTTTTCTCATCCTCTTCATTTAATATATCTGCAAAGCTCTTAATCACTTACCACCTATTTCTATTTACATCCTGTTTTATTATATAAAAATGTAACAATTATAGTATCAGTTATTTAGTGTATTTAATTCAAATCAAACACGCAATAATAACATAAGTTATTTTAGCATAATCATATATATTAAGCAAAATGTTAAGATTGAAAGTTATTAGTAATAGTATAAATATATTCTAAAATTTGGTCAAAATATCTTAAATCTGAATTTCCATCCAAAACAAAATCAGCATATTCGCGGCAGGGCATAACATACTTTTCACCAGCGCTAATCAAATAATTCCAATGTTTTAAAGTATTTTCCTCATCCTGATTACGTTCTGCAATTGCACGTTTAATAAATCTTTCACGTCTTATATTGTTATCAGTTTCAATGTAAATTCTTACATCAAATAAGTCCTTAACATCTTCATACATAGTTGCAATCCCCTCGACTACAACAACTTTATTTGAATTAACTTCCTGAGCATTTGGGATTGAAACACCTGTACCATTTGGAACGTATTTTGGCGCTCTTATTGTTTCGCCATGTGATAACGTTTCTAAATCTTTTTTCAAAAGTTCCAGTTGAAAACTTGATGGCGCATCAACATCATAACCATTGTCAGTCAAATTATCAAAACTTCCGTATTTTTTAATCAACTCTGAAATGTCGTTAAAATAATTATCTGTACTTAAAACAGAAACAGGCATCGAGAGCTGTTCTATAATATTTTTAATTTCTTTGCAGATAGTAGATTTTCCTGATGCAGATTCACCTGTAATTCCCACAAGCAAACGCTTAGATGGGTTATTTATCAAACGCTTGGTAAATCTTGAAATAAATGTCGGACTTATAACCTTAAATATCGGGGTATTACAGCGCTTGTCGTATGCTAAAATCTGCTTAAACTTGGCTTGAAGATAAAACGCGAGAAGTTCTCTGCCTGTTTTAGAATTAAAATCGGGTTTTAGGATTTTATCTTCACAATTCAATTCTTTATCAATAAGTAATTGCATCATATTTTCCATATTAAATTATATGAAAGATATAATACATGAGAAAAAAAATTTTTGCTAGTGTAATATAAAAATTTTTACATAAAAAATATTATATAAACTTTTTTGATATAATTGGATTATGAAGAAATTAATTTTATCATTATGCTTAATATTATTAGGGAGTAAAAGCTTTGCATTTAATATTGTTTACCCCCAAAAAAATGATGTTATTATAAATGCAAAATCTACATTTTTCATCGGCTCATCTAATAAACCTTTAAAAATTAACGGGCAGAATGTCCCATTGCATTCTACAGGCGGATTTGCATATGTTGTTAACCTTCTTGAAGGCAAAAATGTTTTTACATTGCAGACAGAAGATGAAAGAAAAATATTTGTGATTACAAAACCTGTTGTAAAGGCTATTTGTAATCTTCCGCCGCAATTTATACCGTACAAAGAAAACCAATATTTTTATATAACGACAGAAGACGCTCCGCTTCGTTCAACCCCTGTGGATGCAGGAATTAACCGTATTGCCCACCTGCAAAGAAATATCGTTCTGGCTGTTGATGGGGAAAACCGCGGATTTTATAGGGTTATATTAGAAAACAATAAATATGGCTGGATTGCTAAAACTAATGTAAAACAATGTGAAAATTACAATTTTAAACCTGCCGAAGTTTTAAGTTACGATTACACTGAAACCAAAGATTATTTCATATACGTTTTTCATTTGACTAGACAAGTTCCTTTTGAAATTACAGAAAGTAATCCGCTCTCTATAAAATTTTATAATGTAAAAGATGGCTACACTATGAATTTCCCTCAAGTTACAAAATTATATGGCTATAGCGGAAAATATGATGCCGACGATTTTATTTTGAAAATAAAAAAACCAAAATATATAAAATATGCGCTTCATGGTTTGACAGCGGCCATTGACGCAGGTCACGGCGGTTCGGAAATCGGTGCTGTCGGCTGTTTGGGCGACAAGGAAAAAGATATTACATTATCTATTGCAAAATATCTTCAGGCAGAACTTAAAAAACGCGGTGCAAAAGTCGTTATGACTCGCGATGATGATATTTATACAGGATTGAAAGACAGAGTTGAAAAGGCAAATGACAATGGGGCAGATGTCTTGTTGAGCATTCACGGCAACGCTCTGCCTGATGGGGCTGACCCTAACAAAAACAGCGGAACGAGTATTTATTATTATTATAATCAGGCAAAACCGCTTGCAGATGTGTTGATAAACGAGATGACATCTCAATTGGGGTTGAATAATGATAAAGTAAGACAGGCAAGTATGGCGCTTGCGAGAAATACCGAGGCATTAAGTCTGTTGATTGAAACCGCATATCTAATTAACCCTGATGATAATGCAAAACTTGTTAATCCCGAATTTCAAAAGAGTTTAGCAAAAGCAATTGCTGATGCATTGGAAGAATATTTTAAAAAAAATTAATCCTCAAATAATGAGAAATTTTCTGGCAAATTAGTTTCTACTATTGAAAAGAAATATGACAATTTTACATCAATAGCCTCTGCTATTTTAGCTATAGACGTTACATAAAAATCTTTTTTAGCATTTATCAAATCTGAAGTTGTTGAGGTTGAAATTCCATATTCCATTGCAATTTTAGAAATTGATTTTTCTGGTTTGCATTGTTTGACAGCCATAGCAATAGCTTTTATAAATATTTGTTCTCTGCTTTCTTTTTTCATGCCAAAATTATACGTACGTGATAATTACATCGCATTCGTGAGCACGAAATTGTTAAATAAAAAAAAAGGGCTGATGCCCTTTTTTATTTACTTCACATAGTTTAAAAGCGTTCTAACACCAGCACCAGTTGCACCTGCAATAAATTCTTTTTGAGGTTTTTCTAAAAATGCTGTTCCTGCAATGTCAATATGAGTCCATTTTACATCTTTTACAAATTCCTGAAGGAATAGACCTGCAGCTGATGCTCCGCCATATCTTGAACCAGTATTTTTCATATCAGCAATATCAGATTTCATGCTGTTAAAGTATTCTTTAAACATCGGCAGCTGCCAGTATGTTTCACCAGAATCTTTAGCAGTTCTTATTACTTCTGCAATCATTTCATCATCATTACCCATAACACCTGCTGCAACTGTTCCCAAGGCAACCATACAAGCACCTGTAAGTGTTGCAATGTCAATAACCTCATCAACTCCAAGTTCACAAGCATAACAAAGAGCATCAGCAAGAGTAAGTCTGCCCTCTGCATCTGTGTTATCAACTTCAATTGTTTTTCCGTTTTTAGCAGTCAAAATATCACCAGGCTTATATGAAGAACCTGACGGCATATTTTCACAAGCTGCAATAATACCATGAACTTCTGCATCGGGCTGTAATTTTGCTAAAGCCTGCATAACACCGAGCACACAAGCTGCGCCTGACATATCATCTTTCATTGTAAGCATAGAAGATGCTGGTTTAATATCAAGACCGCCCGAATCAAAACAGATGCCTTTACCGATAAGTGCAATTTTTTTCTTAGGATTTTTTCCTGTATATTTCATGTGAATAAATTTTGGCGGATTAACACTTCCTTGTCCGACAGCAAGAAATGCACCCATTCCCATTTTTTCAATATCCTGTTTTTCAAAAACTTTAGTCTCTAATCCTTCAATATTTTGAGCAATTTCAGCTAACTTTGCGGGTGTAGCAATTTGTGCGGGAGTGTTTGCAAGGTCACGGGCAAATTTCATTGCATCACCAAAAACAATACCTTCAATGATTTCTTCTTGCGAGAATTTAGTGAAAGTGATTTCATCTAAATGATGAGCTTTTTCTGATTTATATTTATCAAAAGCGTAATCCGCCATCAAAGCACCAATTGCCGCAGATTTTCCGTAATCACAGGTTATATCAAAATCAAAAACAGCTTTTTTAGCTTTGATTTGATGTAATTTTTTAACGGCTTTTGCAACAGCTTCTCTCATTTTATTTGAATCAAATTCTTCTTTTTTGCCAAAGCCGATAATAAGAATTTTATCAGCAGAACTTTGACCAAGTGTATGCATTAAATATGTTTGTCCGAATTTGCCTTCAAACCCGTCTTTTTCAACAGCATATTTGTTAGCAAGCTCTTGTGAAGTCATTTCGTTTTCAAATTTGTTAATAACAAGAACTTCTGTTTCTTTTACGTCTTGTGAAACTTTAATTTCCATAATTTTTCTCTCCTTACAAGGGCAAGTATAACACTTTTTACAATGTTTGTAAATTCTTTATTTTACCTACTATACAAAAAACTTATGTCATGATATGATACTTACAGATGTAGTAGGTAAATATTTTTTGGAAATATATGCAATGAAATTCGTTTAAATAGAATAGATGAAAGCTCGATAGGATATATGTATCGGGCATTGTGTGTATTATTAAAAAATAGAAAAGGATAAGGTATAAGATGGACGCTTTATTAATTATTGCGATTATTGCGGTAATAGCTTTAATCGCTATGCTGTTTGTCCAGCAAAACAAAACTAAATCCGTGCTTTTATCTGTTGAAAAAGATAAAAAAGCATTAGAAGAGAAAGAAAAACTCCTTTTAAAAGAGGCAAAAATCAAAGCAATTGAAGAATTACAGGATGACAGAGAAAAACTTAACGAAGAAGAAAGAGAACGCAGACAGGAATTAGCAAGACAGGAGCAAAAACTTGCTAAACGCGAAGATATGCTTGAAGATAAAATTCAAGAATATACTGAAAAAGACATACAGGCACAGAAAAAACTGGACGAACTTCTTGAAAAAGAAGATTATCTGGCTGAAATTGTTCAAAAACAAACTACAGAACTTGAAAGAATTTCAGGCATGTCTGCAGAAGATGCCAAAAATATGCTTCTTGAACAGTTAAAACATGATTTGGCTCAAGAACAAATGCAGTTAATAAGAGAAAATGAAGCTAAGATAAAAGAAATTTCACTGGAGAAATCAAAAGAAATTCTTTCAACAACAATGCAAAGATGTATGATTGAGCAGGTTGTAGAAACAACTGTTTCAGTTGTAGCTCTGCCAAACGACGAGATGAAAGGTCGTATTATTGGGCGTGAAGGTCGTAACATCAGAGCTTTAGAAACGTTGACAGGCGTAGATTTAATCATCGATGATACTCCCGAAGCAGTTGTTTTATCAAGCTTTGACCCAGTAAGACGTGAAATTGCAAAACTAGCGTTAGAAAAACTTATTGTAGACGGACGTATTCACCCTGTAAGAATTGAAGAAATGGTTGAAAAAGCTCAGGAAGAAATCGACAAAAAGATTTGGTCCGAAGGTGAAAATGCAGTTCTTGAAATGGGTGTTATGGGCTTGAATAAAGAACTTATCAAGACACTAGGACGTTTGTATTACAGAACAAGTTACGGTCAAAATGTTTTGAAACATTCTCTTGAAGTAGGACATATTGCAGGCATGCTGGCTGCAGAACTCGGCGCAAATGAATCTATTGCAAAACGAGCAGGCCTTTTGCACGATATTGGTAAAGCTGTTGATCAAACTCAAGAGGGTACACATATTCAGCTTGGTGTTGAACTTGCTGCAAGGTTTGGCGAAAGACCTGAAGTTGTACATGCTATTGAAGCTCACCATGATGATGTTGTTGCAAATACAATTGAAGCAGTATTAGTTAAAGTTGCAGATGCTATATCTGCAGGCAGACCTGGTGCAAGACGAGATACTTTAGAAATTTATATCAAACGTCTTCAAAAAATTGAAGAAATCGTTAATAGTTACGATGGCATTAAACAATCTTTTGCTGTTCAAGCAGGCAGAGAGGTTAGAATTATCGTTGAAGCTGAAAGATTTGATGATTTGGCTTCTCAAAAACTTGCACGTGATGTTGCAAAACGTATCGAAGATGAATTGGATTACCCTGGTCAAATTAGAGTTACTGTGGTAAGAGAATTCAGAACAACAGAAATTGCTAAGTAATAACGGTTGAGGCTTAGTGCCTCAACCCTTTTTTAAGGGTAAATTTATGGATAGTAAAAATATAAAAATTTTATTTTTCGGAGATTTGGTAGGTAAACCTGGAAGGTTTGCTGTAAGAGATTTCCTTGCAGAAAATAAAAATAATTATGATTTTATTATCGCAAATGTTGAAAATGCATCACATGGTTTTGGTTTAACAGAAAAAAACTATAAGGAAATATCTGAATATGGTGTTGATTGTATGACATCAGGCAACCATATTTGGGATAAAAAAGAAATTTTTAACTACATCTCGGGCGCAGAAAAACTTATCCGCCCGTTTAACTACCCTGCCGATACTATCGGACAGGGCAGTCATGTTTTTGAATTTGAAAATGGTCTTAAAATTGCTGTCATAAACGCTCTCGGCCGAGTGTTTATGAGCCCAGTAGAATCTCCATGGTCAATGCTTGCTGAGGAAATTAAAAGATTAAAAGAAATTACTCCGATTGTAATTGTCGATTTTCATGCAGAAGCAACAGCGGAGAAAATTTGTTTTGCAAGATTTTGTTCAGAACTTGGAGTAAGTGCGTTTTTCGGTACGCACACACATGTTCAGACTGCAGATGAACAGATTTTAAATAATACGGCTTATATCACTGATGCAGGCTTTTGCGGTTGTGCCGACAGTGTTATCGGTATGGAATATTCAACATCATTAAACCGATTTACAACTGTTATCCCTGAGCGTTATGAAGTAGCAGACGGTAATGTCGTCCAAATTAATGCTGTCGAAGTTGAAATAAATCGAATAAGCGGACATGCTGTTGCTATAAAAAGAAAATTTTTGTTAGTAGATAAAGAAAAAAAGGAAAAGGACAATGAAAAGTGATTTACATATTCACACCCTTTACTCAGATGGGGTATTCTCGCCTGAGAAAATTGTAGATACAGCAATTGATGTTGGGCTTCAAGTAATTGCTTTAACAGATCATGATAACGTACTTTCGTATCCTGTTGCAAAAGAATATTTGAAAAAAAACAATAGAGAAAACAAATTAGAAATTATCCGAGGAATTGAAGTTAACACATTATACAAAAATTATGAAGTTCATATTTTGGGATACTTTATGGATGTTGAAAACAGCGATTTTCAAAATATGTTAAAAAATCAGCAGCAGGCGCGTGTTAAACAGACTAAAGAAATTATTTCACTTCTTTCCAAAAAAGAAGGTATCAAAATAAAATTCGATGATATCAAAAAACAAGTTGCCGAAGGCGGCAGTATCGGACGTCCCCATATCGCAAAAGCTATAACAAATGTTGGCGGGACATCAAATGTTATGGAAGCATATTCAAAATATATCCATGACGATTCGCCTGTATATGTTCAGAGAAAAACCGTAAGTCCGCAGGATGCTGTAGAAGTTATCTATGATGCAGGCGGCATTCCTGTTATAGCTCACCCTCATGATATTGATATTGCGGAAAAACTTATAAAAGAATTAATGCAGTATGGTCTTAGAGGTATTGAAGCATATCATAGAAAACATTCACCTGCATGTGTAGAATACTTTTCATCAATGGCAGAGGAATTGGGTCTTATTGTAACAGGCGGTTCAGATTTCCATTGTCCAAATATAATGAATGGTCAAATTATACTAGGTAAAAACTTTGTTCCCGAATGGGTTTACGATAAATTAATTGAAGAAAAGAAACGAATTGATATGGCGTAATTATGGCAAAAAAACATTACCTTAAACTTGAGCATTCAATATTTTTATTTATACTTCTTGGAATTTTACTTCTTATAATGCCTGTTTCATTTGAAAGCACAAGGCAGGCTGGGTTTATTTCTAAATGGAACGAAAAATTTAATCGTGTTGAATATATGTTTTCAGTAATAAATGCCCATATTACAGAGGATATTCTTAAAAGTATGAATAGAGCAAAAACGCCTGAGGAGCGTGAAGCAATTTTGTTTGCACTTGTTAAACCTTATTTGCGCATAAGTGATAACAGACCGCGTCGATACAAACCCAAATATATTAACGGTTCAAAAGTTTATAAAGGGCAGACTTACTTTTTTGATGATTTTTATTTTGCCGAAAACAATACTATAGTAGGTATTAAAGATATAAAATCTGATAAATCTGAAGATGCTTTGTTTTTAATGATGTTTGATATTAACGGAATTTTGCCTCCAAATCGCTGGGGAAAAGATATTTACGGGGTAAGTATTTTTGATGGCGGAAAAATTGAACCGTTTGGGTTTGATTTGGATATGAAAGAGCTTAAAAAAGATTGTTTTGAAACTGGAATAAGCTGTTCATATTATTACAAAATCGGCGGAGGTTTTGAAGAATAAAAAATCCGACCTTTAGGTCGGATTAAATTTTATTTTAAATATTTTTTTGCTGTTTCAATGTTTTCATCTTTCACATTACGTTTCGATAATTTAAGAGCCTTTTTTTCTTCACAAATTTTTTGTTTTTTAGCTTTTTTCTCAGCCTTAATCAGTTCTTTTTCTTTTTTTAATGTTTCTGTATAATTTGCAGAGAAACCGAATTCAGGGGCTAATTTATCGGCTTTTTTTGCTTTAAGCATAGGAAATAATGTTTCTGATATATCTTCTGTAAATATTCTAAATAAATAATTTTCAAATTCTTTCATTTTATTATTGCTTAGTTTTTCTTTTGCCCGTTCAATAAATGTTTCATGAGCTTTCAGTGTAAAAACAGGCTTACGAAGTCTTTGTTTTTTTGCATCATATAATAGTTATCAGGATAACTTTCGATAAGTACTTCTTTTTTTAGCTTACAATTTTTAAGTTTTAATCTGATAAATGCATCCCCATTTCTATTTGGGTAGTTTACTGATAAGAATGTGTCAGGATGCAAAGGCTCAACAGCTTGTTGTAATGTATTAATACATTTATCTGCCCTGTTTCTGATTTCGCTTAAAATTTGTGTATTAATCTGCCTGCCTTGTCTGTTAGCTTGTTTTAATTCTTTTTTTATTAAACGATTTGCAGTTCCGTTTATAAAATCAGTCACTGATTTACCAAGATATCCATTAAAATTTGGTTGAGAATTAGCTGAATTAACTGGTGTGATGTTCATCTTTATACTCCTTTTTTTATAAAAAAGGCAGAAATTTAATTCTGCCTTTTTAATTAATATTTAAGCATTGAAACTGTTCTTGGTGAATCAGTAAGTTTTTCTCTGCCGTTTAAATCTTCAAGTTCAATTAAGAAAGCTATGCCGACTAAGTTTGCCCCTGTCTTTTTAACAAGTTTACAAGCAGCCTCTGCGGTTCCGCCTGTTGCAAGCAAATCGTCTACGATTAGTACATTTGCACCTTCTGGGAATGCATCTTTGTGTACTTCTATTTTATCTGTGCCGTATTCAAGCGCGTATTCTTCAGAATAAGTTTCAGCAGGAAGTTTATTCGGTTTTCTGATAGGAACAAAGCCTGCATTCATTTTGTAAGCCATAGGCATACCGAAAATAAATCCTCTGCTTTCAATACCTGCGATATAATCGATTTTTACATCTTTGAATTGTTCGCAAAGATGGTCAATCATAACTTTTAATGTTTCTGGGTCTTTCAGAGCAGTTGTAATATCGCGGAAAACAATTCCTGGTTTTGGAAAATCTACAACATCTCTTATTTTGCTTTTTACATCAACTAGTGTGTTCATCTATATTTTCTCCTTTATTTGTTTAATTTTTTCTGCATACTCTTTGGTTTTTTCTTTAGTTTTTTCTAATTCTTTTTTAATAAATGCTTTGATACTTGCTTCTTCTTCTTGTACAAGACCGTGAGCTGTTTTACCCCAATTCATATCTTTTTTCATAAACAAAATTTTGAAACAGATATATAGTACAAGCGGAAACCAAATTATTAAAAGATAAATCGAAGTTTCCAAAGCTTCAAACATAGCATCAAGTCTTGGCATGTAGTCATATCGTCTTAATGCATATCTTGCACCAAGAAAAAATCCAAATCCTATAACACATCCAATAACAAGAGATGAATACAACATGTGAGGCGATGCATCTTTTGCAATTACTTTGAAAACTCTAATAAGTATTTCCATCAAAAACCAGCCTGGCATAATAAATTGTGTTATATAAGCTGTCATATCAACACTTGCACGTAATGACATTTTTCTTGAAAATAACACTTGATCAAAATATTCTAAATATCTTCTGATTGTACCTTCCAGCCACCTTCTACGCTGTCTGTAAAGAGGTTTTATATATATAATACCTTCTTCATAAACTATTGCATCAATACAGAAACGTACGTCCCAGCCTTTGATATGAAGTCTTGTGGACATATCCAAATCATCAACGATTGTATAATTATTCCAACCGCCAATGTCTTCAAGTGCTTCACGTTTAATAAGCTCGCCGTTTCCGCGAAGTTCAACCGCACCTTTTATAGAATCTCTACCAAGCTGCAAATGTGCATCCATTGTGTATTCATTGTTTTGACAACGTGTCAAAAGATTTGTATTTTTATTTCGTATAACTTTTCTAGCCTGAACTGCACCAACATCTTTTGGTTCAAGATTTGGTATAAGTTTTGTCAAAAAATCAGAATCAACTGTTGCATCCGCATCAAATACAAGTATTGCTTCGCCTTTTGCAAGTTTTAAAGCATCGTTTAAAACTGCTGATTTACCAGGAAATGCATCAGAAGTTCTAATCAGTGCCGTAACTTTTTCAAATCTATTTTCCAAATCTTTAATTACAGATGCTGTATTA
This sequence comes from uncultured bacterium, assembly GCA_948964545.1. Lineage (GTDB taxonomy): Bacteria > Cyanobacteriota > Vampirovibrionia > Gastranaerophilales > Gastranaerophilaceae > Stercorousia. The sequence goes on from CAREDV010000004.1 coordinate 53,159, forward strand.
TCAGAACTTCTATCATCAATTACAATAACTTCAAAATTTTCATAATCCATATTTAAAATGTTCTGAACTGTAGCACCAATAACTCCTTCTTCATTATGAGCTGGAATCATTACGGTTACAAAAGGTTTGTAATCTTGATTTATTATTTGCGGAAATTTTTCGAGTTTACGTTTTTGCAGTTTATAAGATAAATTCATGAATACAGCATAAATAAACATAAATGTACATAATAACGCTAAACCCCAAACTGTATTGAAATAACTTTGGAATATATAAATAAATACTCCAAGACCTAAAACTATTAAAAATAAAAGAATTCGTTCCTTCATCATACACTCCAATTCCTTTGATATTATACCATGAAATTACTCTATTTATATGTTTTATGCCTCGAAATATGTTAAAAAACGTTAAAACACTTGCCATGTAAAAATCTTCCGCTATAATAGGTAATGTACAAGAGAGAAGGAGTTTTATTATGAACAAAGAAGAATTAGTACAAGAAATTGCAAAAAAATCTAACGTAACTCAAAAAGAAGCTGCTGAAGTATTAGGCGCTTTTATTGAAACTATCCAAAAAACAGTTTCTAAAGGTAAAAAAGTTACTTTAGTTGGATTCGGAACTTTCGAATCAAGAAAAAGAGCTGCAAGAATCGGCAGAAATCCTCAAACTGGCAAAGAATTGAAAATTCCTGCTACAACAGTTCCTGCTTTCTCAGCTGGTAAAAAATTCAAAGAAGCTGTTAACAAAAAATAAGTTTTAGTTAAAGCATAAAAAAACCGTCACATAAGTGACGGTTTTTTTATATAACTTGTCCATTACATATATTATATATTTTTACATCTTTTAAAAATTCATCTTCAAACAAAATTGTATCAACTGAAGTAATTATAGTCTGAGTATTCGGGTTAATTGATTTCAGCAAGTAATTCTGTCTCAAATCATCAAGTTCTGCAAGAACATCATCCAAAAGCAAAATTGGTTCATCTCCTGTTTTTGCAGTAATCATATCAAGTTCAGACAACTTCAGAGATAAAACAATCGTTCTTTGCTGTCCTTGTGATGCATATTTTACAGCTTCATTATTATTTATATAAAATATAATATCGTCCCTATGAGGGCCGACACAGCTTTGTCCGCGGCGTAGTTCTTCTGCTTTACGCTCCTCAAGCGACAATTGAAACGCTGATGCAATTTGCGCTAAATCATCTTCCCCATTTAAAAATGAACAGTCATATTCAATTTTTAATTCTTCTGTTTCACTTATTATACGGTGTTTTTGGCAGGCTGTACGTTCAATTTCTTTCAAAAACTTTTTTCGCAAATATATTATATTGCTCCCCGTTATTACAAGTTGTTCGTTATAAACATCAAGCAGCGCAGAATTTATATTACCTGTTTTTAAATATTCTTTCATCAAATTGTTTTTTTGAATTCGAATTTTATCATATTTGGAAAGTCTTTCATCATAAGCAGGATAAATCTGCGATATAGCCCTATCAAGCCAATCGCGTCTGTCTGAAGGGTTTCCCCTCAACAAAAGTAAATCCGCTGTTGAAAAAAGTACAGTTTTTAAAACTGATTTAAAATTTTTTGGAGTTGTTTTAACCTTATTCACTGCAAGTTCACGTTTTTTTTCATTAGAATAAGAAAAATCAAGTTCCACATCAGTATCATTTTTTATAAGATTGCAGTTAATTTCCGCTTTTTCAGCTTGAAAGTTTATTAATTCAATATTATTTGAGGTTCTGACCGATTTAAGCCCTGAAAGAAAATAAATGCTTTCAAGAATGTTCGTTTTCCCCTGCGCATTTTTCCCAATAATAAGAACTTTTGCCGAGGTTAAATCCAGCGACAAATCCTTGCAATTCCTGTAATTAGTAAGACTTAAATCCCTTAATCTCATAAAATAAATTATACCTCAAATATATGATTTATTGACAAATCGTAAACTATATAATACATGTGGAAAATAATAAAGGAAAATAAATGTTACCAATTATTTCAGAAGAAAATGCAGCAATAGCTTTTAGTGAAATCTTTAAAGATATGCCAAGCTGGCGTAAACAAATGATTCACTATATCAAAGAGGAAAATCCAGAAATTAATACGGCAATCATAGAAGCCGCAAATAAAACTGACTTAGACCCGAAAGCTGTTGCTCTAGGGGCATATATGACATACGCCCTGATTGAACTTGCTATGAAAGATAATGATGCATTAATGAATTTTCAGGAAGGGTAAGATATGCTGATAGAAGAACTTTTAGAAAAATTAGTTGAACTTGGCGGCTCAGATTTACATATTTCAAGTAATCTGCCTCCCGCGGCACGTGTGGATGGTAAACTGCAAAGACTTGATTATCCGCCGTTAAGTCCTGATGATGTGGAAGCTTTACTTTTCCCTATGCTTTCAAATGAACAAAGACGTACACTTGAACAAACCTGGGAACTTGACTTTTCATACGGTATTGAGGGACTAAGCCGTTTCAGGGTTAATTTTTATAAAGACAAAGGCAATTACGCAGCAGCATTCAGAACAATTACTTCAATCGTACCTTCTTTTGATAAATTAGGCTTACCAGAAATTGTAAGAAAACAAGCAGAACAACCCAGAGGTCTTATACTTGTAACAGGCCCTACAGGTTCAGGTAAATCTACAACACTTGCTGCTATGATTGACTATATTAATTCAAACAGAGCAGAACATATTTTAACAATTGAAGACCCTATCGAATTTGTTCACACATCAAAACAAAGTATTATACACCAGCGTGAACTTGGAATGGATACACGATCATTTGCAAACGCATTGAAATCAGCACTCCGTGAAGACCCTGATATTATTCTTGTAGGTGAGATGCGTGACCATGAAACAATCGCTCTTGCGCTGACAGCAGCAGAAACAGGTCACTTAGTTTTTGGAACACTTCACACATCTTCTGCTGCACAAACAATCGACCGTATCATTGACGTATTCCCAGAAGGTCAGCAGCAGCAAATTCGTGTACAACTTGCAAACTCACTTAGAGCAGTATTCTCGCAGACACTTTTACAAAAAATTCAGCCTGACGGAACTAAAAAGGGACGTGTAATGGCTCAGGAAATAATGATTGTAACCCCTGCAATTGCAAACCTTATCCGTGAAGCAAAAGCGGCTCAGATTTATTCAACAATCCAAATGAATCAGGGCTTAGGCATGCAAACACTTGAAATGGCTCTATCTAATTTGTATAAACAAGGTTTAATTACAATTGAAGATGCACTGCAAAAATCCTCAAGACCTGATGAATTAAAACGTTTAATGAACTAACAAAATAAAAAGGAAATTGACAAAACAATTTCCTTTTTTTGTGCTAAAATTTTATTATCACATAACAAAGAGGAAGTATAAAAATGGCACAACAAACTCAAGAGGTTAGTTCTACCAAAGAACAAATAAGACAAACAAGAATTCAAAAATTAACTGATTTAGCAGACAGAGGTGTAAACCCTTATCCTTACACATTTGCCAAAACTGCTGATGCATCAGAACTTCAAGAAAAATACAAAGACCTTGAAGCAGGTGTTGAAACAGAAGATGAATATTCTGTAGCAGGTCGTGTTATGGCAATACGCAATACTGGCATGTTTATCGACCTTATGGATGCTTCGGGCAAAATTCAGATTTTTTCACACAAAGAAAATTTATCAGAAGAACAGATAAAAATCCTTAAGCTTGTTGATATAGGTGATATCGTAGGTTTTACTGGTACAGTCAGAAGAACACCTCGCGGGGAACTTTCTATTAAATCAACATCATTAGAATTGTTGTCAAAAGCTCTTTTACCTTTGCCTAACAAACAAATCAGCAAAGAAAAAGCAGAAACATTAAGCCACTACCACGGACTTACTGACATTGAATTGAAATACCGTCAAAGATATGTTGACTTAATCGTTAACGAAGACAGCAGAGATACTTTCAGAAAAAGAAGTTTAATAATACAAAAAGTCAGAGAATATTTGGCAAAACAAGGTTATATGGAAGTTGAAACACCTATTTTGCAAACAACAGCATCAGGTGCGAACGCAAGACCTTTCAATACACACCACAATGCGCTTGAAATGGATTTGACATTAAGAATTGCGCTTGAATTATATTTGAAAAGATTAATCGTAGGCGGAGTTTCTGAAAGAGTGTTTGAAATCGGAAAATGCTTCCGTAATGAAGGTATCGACACCCGTCACAATCCTGAATTTACTATGATTGAATTGTATCAAGCTTATGCTGATTATAACGATATGATGACTTTGACAGAAAATATGGTTGCATACGTTGCTCAAGAAGTATTAGGTACAACAAAAATTAAATATGGCGAAAACGAAATCGATTTAACACCACCATGGGATAGAAAAACAATGCTGGGCTCTATCAAAGAAGCTACAGGCGTTGACTTTATGGAAATCTACAGTGCAAAACAGGCAATTGAAACTGCAAGAACACTTAACGTTGCCGTAGATGACAATATGAATTGGGGTCAGGTTGTTGAAACTGTGTTTGAAGAAAAAATCGAACCATCATTAATTCAACCATGCCACATTATTGATTATCCGAGAGAAATTTCTCCGCTTGCAAAAGTTCACAGAGATAACGAAAGATTGACTGAGCGTTTTGAAACACGTGTAAACGGCTGGGAAATTGCAAATGCTTTCTCTGAACTAACAGACCCAATTGATCAAAAAATGAGATTTGAAGCTCAAGCTCAGGCGAAAGCAGAAGGCGATGAGGAAGCAATGGAAATCGATGAAGACTTTATCAACGCACTTGAATACGGTATGCCTCCTACAGGCGGAATGGGAATGGGTATTGACCGTTTGGTAATGCTTTTGACAGATTCACCATCAATAAGAGACGTTATCGCATTTCCAACAATGAGAAACAAAGAATAACAAAAAGACCTCTATAAAGAGGTCTTTTTTTATAAATATTTTATCGTCCAGCCGTCACGAATAATTCTGGAAACACATCCCCATCCGCTTCCACCAGTTATACAACTGTCAGTATTATCCAAACCTGCAGGCTGTAAACCTTTTCTTGTTACCAAAAATGCAAATATATCACGCCCTATTTGGTTTGGAAGTTTATCTGCATTTATATCAACCCAAAATACAGGACAAGGATAATTGATATTCATGCCAAAATTAGGTATATTACCTGCATCATAAATATCAAGCAAAACATTTACTCCATCAGCAAGGGTATAAGAATATTGATACCAGCTGCTATTATGTTCTGACCAGTATACACTTCCATTTAAATTTTTTGTCGGATATCCCCAACACCCAGTCGTATTAGGGCACATTCTCATTGCATTAAAATAAGGTTTGTAATATTCATAAATAATTTTTACAGGTTCTTCCTTACCATCTTCAATCCACCAGTATTCAGGGGCTTCATGTTCTGATATTACCATATTAGTAGCTTGCTGCAAAATTGAATAAACCTTTTTTAAAGAAGACATATTTCTTTGATCTTCCAGTTTTTGATTCAAACTTGGTATTGTTATTGCAGCTACAACACCAATAATTCCAAGTGTAATTAAAACCTCTGCTAATGTGAATGCTCTCTTTACCATAAAATAATTATATACGTTTTAAATTAAAAACGCAATATGGACATTTAATCACTTTTGTCATACATTACAATTATGTTGGAAAATTTTACAAAACAGCTTGATAGCTTAAAAATCGCTTCCCACTTCAGAGAAATAAAAGATTTTTCAAAAAAAGATGAAAAATATATATATTTTAATGACAAAAAACTTATTAATCTTTCATCAAATAATTACCTCGGCTTTGCTGATAATAAAGATTTAACAGATGAGTTTTTAAACAGCATAGGTGCAGAATACTCATTTGGAAGCGCATCAGCAAGACTATTAACAGGTTCTCTGCCTGTTTATAATGAATTGGAAAATCTTCTATCACAACTTTTTAATAAAGATAAAGCACTGCTTTTCAATAGCGGTTACCATGCAAATGTCGGGATTAACAGTTCAATTGCAGGCAAAGGAGATGTAATTTTTTCAGATAAACTAAACCATGCAAGCATAATTGACGGAATGCGGCTGAGTGAGAGTAAATTTTTCCGTTATCCACACAATAATATGGAGGCTCTGGAAAAACTTTTAGTGCGAGAAAGAAATAATTTTAAGAATGCAGTAATCGTTTCAGAAAGCGTATTTTCAATGGACGGCGATATTGCTGATTTAGAAAAACTTGTAGAGCTTAAAGAAAAATTTAACTGTATTTTAATCCTTGATGAAGCCCACGCATTCGGAGTTTTCGGGCAAATTGGCCTCGGCGTTTGTGAAACCCTCGGGATAATTGATAAAGTTGACTTAATTGTCGGAACTTTCGGCAAAGCAATCGGCTCAATGGGGGCATTTGCTGTCGGCAATAAGACTTTAATTGATTATTTGACAAACAAAGCCCGCTCATTTATTTTCTCGACAGCTTTACCGCCGATTAATATTGCATTCACCAAATGGATTATTGAAAACAAACTTCCAAAAACTTACGAAAAAAGAATGCAAATGCTTTCAATCGGTAAAAAAGCAGGCTCTGACAGCCACATAATCCCGATTGTCATTGGCGGTAATAAAGAAACTGTTGAAACTTGTGAAATTCTATACCAAAACGGTTACTTTACACTTCCAATCCGTCCGCCAACCGTTCCTGAAGGGACTTCACGCCTAAGACTTTCACTCACAACAGAAATAACGGAACAGGAATTAAATAATGCAATTTCATTGGCTAAACAAACAAAATAATGACAAATTAATAATCTTTTTCGCAGGCTGGAGCTTTGATTACAAACCTTTCGAATTCTTGAACTGCGGGGATTTTGATGTGTTAATGTTATATGATTATAACGATTTACATCTGCCAGAAATTCCGCATTATAAAGAATATTACTTAATCGCCTGGTCAATGGGAGTTTTCACGGCATATCAACTGCGTCAAAGTCTGCCACAGTTTGTAAAAAAACTTGCAGTAAACGGAACACCATTCCCTGTTGATGATGAACTTGGAATCCCGCAAAAACCATTTTTACTCACACTTCGACACGCAAAAACAGGTTTAGAGGGAAAATTCTATCAAAATATTTTTGAAAAACAAGAAGAATTTGAAAAGTATCAAAAAACACCCGTTGATCGCTCGATTGAAAACCGAGAAAAAGAATTAAAATCACTTTATGCTAAAATAAAAGAAACGGATAAAGTTTATGAAAATTATTACGATAAAGCACTTGTCAGCATTAATGATAAAATTATCCCGACTAAAAACCAGCTGAAATTTTGGAAAGATAAAGCTGAAATAATAGATAGCGGACATTTTCCATACTATAACTTCACAAGTTGGAACGAAATACTATGCAGATAAATCCTAAATTAATCAAAAATCAATTTGAAAAAAATATTGATACATACAATAAAAACGCTTCAGTTCAAAAGCTTATGGCAGAAAAACTTGTTACAGAAACTGCTAAAATTAAAGTTGAATTTGACAACATTCTTGAACTTGGAAGCGGTGCAGGGCTGCTTACAAAAGAAATTGTTAAAACTATCAAATTCAAAAAATATTTTGCAAACGATTTAGTAGAAAAATCACAAACTTACGTAAAAGATATTATACCTGATACAGTTTTTTATTGTGGAAACGCTCAGAAAATCAAACCGTCAGCAAAAATGGATTTGATTATTTCAAATGCCATGTTTCAGTGGTTTAAAACTATTGATGCAGACAATTACAAAAACCTGTTAAATTCAGGCGGTATATTTGCATTTTCAAGCTTTTCACCAGAAAACTTTAAAGAAATCAGAGAACTTACAGGGCTTTCTTTGGATTATAGAACAATAGATGAATTGACTCTGATTTTTGAAAAAAACTTTGAAATACTTCACGTAGAGGAATTTATACATACATTAAAATTTTCAACACCGCTTGAACTTCTGGCACACATGAAAAATACAGGTGTAAATTCTCTTACAGCACAGCATTGGACATTCAAAGAGGTAAAAGATTTTTGTGACAACTACTCGCAAAAATTTCCTGAAATAACTTTGACCTATGCTCCAATAATATTTATATGCAAAAAAAAATAACCCTCAAATGAGGGTTATTTTTTGTACTACCTCCACTAAAGGTTATACAAAACCCACGTGGCGGAGCGACTACGCTCCTAGAAACAAAGTCCTGCTTCTCTAGCTGCATCAGCCAAAGCTGCTACACGACCGTGATATAAGAATCCGCCGCGATCAAATACAACACATTCAACACCAGCTTTTTTAGCTTTTTGAGCAATAGCTTCACCAACTGCTTTAGCAGCTTCGATGTTACCGCCGTGAGCTAATTTTTCTTTCAAATCTTTATCATTTGAAGAAGCTGAAGCTAATGTTACATGATTTACATCATCAATCAATTGGGCATAAATGTGTTTAGTACTTCTGTAAACTGCCAATCTTGGGAATTCAGAAGTTCCTGACAATTTAACTCTTATAGATCTATGTCTTTTTTGTACTTTTGGTTTTCTAATTTCTTGTTTAATCATTTTATTTTCCTTTCTTACAGCTTTAACGGGCTTCTAACCCTCCGCTTGTAAACTTTTTATACGAATAAATCTACTCTGGTTTCTTTTATATATTCTTTTACTAAATCATCACTTATTAACATCAAAAGTGATATATCCAAATCAGGGTTTCCCGATTTTGTCAAAACGCCAATAGTTTTGCCATCTTGACAGACTTCTGCAAACGCTAATTTTTCAAGTTTATTTTTTTTAACAAAATCTTTTAATTTTTTAGCATCTGCCTGAACTTGGTTCTTATCAGCTGTTTTGTAATGAATATAATTAAATCCGCCAAAGGTAACTTTATTTAGCATTATTTCTTACCAGCTTTACCTGCTTTACGTCTGATGTGTTCGCCTTCATATCTAACACCTTTTCCTTTGTAAACTTCAGGTGGACGTTTAGATCTGATAAATGCAGCCACATCACCAACTGTCTGCTTATTAGAACCTTTAACACTGATTTTAGTGTTAGCTTCAACAGTAATAGTTATACCTTCTGGCGGTTCAACTACTACAGGGTGAGAATAACCCAATGCTAAGTTAAGGTTTTTACCTTCCATGTTAGCACGGTAACCAACACCTTGAATTTCCAATTTCTTTTCAAAACCATCTTTAACACCTTGAACAGCGTTAGCAACTAAAGTTCTGAATAAACCGAACAAAGCATCAGCTTCTCTTGAATCGCTAGCTTTTGATAAGATAATTTGATTATCTTCAACTTTTACAGCGATTTCAGGTCTTACTTCAACAACTTCTGTACCGTTAGGGCCTTTAGCTGTTACTGTTTGACCTTCTATTTTAATTTCCACACCTTGTGGAATTTCAATAGGTTTTTTACCAATACGTGACATTTTAATTTTCTCCTTTTGGTATATTTAATACATAATTTCGGCTTTTCTACCAATTGCACCGAAAAACTTTAAAAACGCTCCTAGTAAACGTAACAAAGAACTTCGCCGCCAAGATTTTCTTTGCGAGCTTTTCTGTCTGTTAAAAGACCTTTGCTTGTTGAAACAACAGCGATACCCATACCGCCTAAAACTTTAGGCAAGTTTTTAGATTTGCTGTAACTTCTCAAACCAGGTTTAGAAATTCTTTCTAATTTAGTAATAACAGGTTTGTTTTTAGCATCATATTTAAGAGTAATTTCAAGAACTTTGAATTTACCTTCTACTTTTTCGCTGTAATCAGCAATAAAACCTTCTTCTTTCAAAAGTTTAGCTAATTGAACTTTTAATTTTGAAGACGGCATAGAAACAGTTTCATGTGAAACCTGATTTGCGTTTCTAATACGAGTTAGCATATCTGCTATAGGATCTGTCATTGACATATCTTTTTCCTTTCATAGACTTACCTTACAGTTACAAGGCAGTATCTTCTTCTATTACACCGCTTGCTGAGCTAATTGCTGCCTTAATATCAGGGCATATCCCAGTAGTTCGGAACTGTATAATTAAAGTAGCATAAAAAAATAATATTTACAACAATGTTGCAAAATTTATTTACAAAAAAATATAGCCTTTGGGCCAATTTACAACAAAAAATTCTTTCTATATAATAAATATTGTCAAGAAGTAATGGTAAATTGTGCCATACAAAAAGACCTCTTAACAGAGGTCTTTTTAGTTATATTTTAATTCACACAGGTCTTGAAATTTATACAAAACCCAATGCGGCGGGTGGAGCGGCTATGCTCCTACCAGCTTGCTTTTGTTACGCCTGGAAGTAAACCTTCGTGAGCCATTTTTCTTAAACAAATTCTGCAAAGACCGAAATCTCTGTGGAAACCATGCGGACGTCCGCAAATACTGCATCTGTTATGAAGTCTAACAGTCGGGTATTTGCCTGCTGCAGCTAATTTCGCTCTTTTTAGTTCTTTGTTTATCATCGCTTTTTTAGCCATGAATTTCTCCTTTTATGTTAGTTATTAATTATATTCATTTATGCAAATTAATGCAAAACCCGATTAGCGGGTGGAGCTGCTACGCTCCTTACTTATTCATTCCTTTGAAAGGCATACCTAACAATCTCAATAATTCGCGAGCTTCATCATCAGTTTCAGCTGTTGTAATTACTGATACGTTCATACCTTTTACCAAATCAACTTCTTCATAAGTGATTTCAGGGAATAATGCTTGTTCTTTCAAACCTAAAGTATAGTTGCCGCGGCCATCAAAACTTTTCGGTGAAATACCTCTAAAGTCACGAATACGGGGAAGAACTACACAAATTAGTTTTTGCAAGAAATCATACATTCTTTCGCCGCGCAATGTAACCATTGCACCAACTGGCATTCCTTCTCTCAATTTGTAAGAAGCGATTGATTTTTTAGCTTTTGTAACTACGCATTTTTGACCTGCAATTTTAGTTAATTGAGCTTCAATTACTTCTGCAATTTTAGAGTTGTGTGAAGCTTCACCAACACCCATGTTCAAAACAATCTTGTGAAGTTTTGGAACTTGATTAATGTTTTCGTAACCAAATTTTTCCTTTAAAGCAGGAACGATTTCTTCTTGATATCTTGTTTTTAAACTTTTAGTTTTTGTTGTCATTTTCGTATTTCCTTAATTCTGCGATACTAATATTATAATTTAGCATCTAATTGTTCACCACATTTTTTACAAACACGAACTTTTTTGCCGTCAACGACTGCGTGTTTGATCCTTGTCGGTTTTTCGCAAGCAGGGCAGATGACCATAACATTTGAAGCATCAACAGGAGCTTCCATTTTAATCAATCCGCCTTGAATGCCTGCCATAGGTTGAGGTTTTTGTGCTTTAGTTACCATATTCAAACCTTCAACTGTGACAGTTCCGTCTGCAACATTAACTTTTTTAATGTTACCATCTTTGCCTTTATCTTTGCCTGCAATAATCATTACTCTATCAGAATTTTTTACATGCAAGCTTTTCTTTTTATCTGTCATTTTACTGTTCTCCATTTTTCATACGGATCCGATATTTAATATCGGGCGTATATTTGTGTTGTTATTAATCCTGCACTAAATAACTTCAGGTGCAAGAGAAACTATTTTCATATAGCCTTTATCACGCAATTCACGAGCAACCGGTCCGAAAACACGAGTTCCACGCGGGTTGCCATCTTTGTTGATGATTACTGCTGCGTTTTCATCAAATCTGATAACTGATCCGTCTGCACGTTTGATATCAGCTTTTGTTCTTACTACAACAGCTCTTACAACTTCAGATTTTTTAACAGGCATATTCGGGTTAGCATCTTTTACAGCTGCAACGATTTCATCGCCTACTGCCGCAAATTTTTTATTTGAGCTGCCCATAACACGGATACACAAAAGTTCTTTTGCGCCTGTGTTATCTGCTACTTCTAGTCTTGTTTCTTGTTGTATCATTTTCTTTTTTCCTTTATTTTGTTTAAACTCGGCCTCTCATTATTCTTGATAATGCTGCCGCAAAATTTGTTATCTTGCTTTTTCAACTACTTCAGCTAATGTCCAGCGTTTGTCGCCTGAGATAGGTCTTGATTCAACGATTCTTACGATATCGCCTTCATTACAAACGTTTTCAGCATCATGTGCTTTATAGTTTTTATTAGATTCGATAATTTTTTTGTATTTTGGATGCGGTTCGTAATCTGCAACTTTAACTACAATAGTTTTGTCCATTTTATTACTTACTACTACGCCTTGTTTTTCTTTCTTAGGCATCTTATTCTCCTTTTGCCTTTTCAGTTATTACAGTTTTAGCTTGAGCTATAAGTCTTTTTGTTTTAGAAATCAACGCTGTGTTTTCTAATTTGTGAGTTGAAAGTTGGAGTTTGTAGTTAAACAAATCTTTCTTCCAATCAACGATTGCACTTTGTAACTCATCTACTGATTTTTCGCGCATTTCATTTAATTTCATTTTATAGTTTCCTTATTTAGTTTCCAATTTAGCTTTTTCAACTACTTTTACTTTAATTGGCAGTTTTTGAGCAGCTAATTCTAACGCATGAACTGCAGTATTTCTATCAAAATAATCCAATTCAAAAAGAATTCTGTTCGGTTTAACAACTGCTACCCAATATTCCAAATTACCTTTACCTGAACCCATACGAGTTTCAGCTGGTTTTGCAGTAATTGGTTTATCAGGGAATATTTTAATCCAAACGTTACCGCCACGTTTGATTTCACGAGTCATTGCACGACGTGCAGCCTCGATTTGTCTGCTGGTAATCCAGCCAGGTTCAACAGCTTGAAGTGCATATCCGCCAAATTCCAATTTTGTTCCTCTGGTTTCTGTGCCTTTCATTCTGCCTTTCATCATTTTGCGGTATTTAGTTTTTTTAGGCTGTAACATTTTATTTTACTCCATTTATTTTTATTATTTATCTATTATTCAGCTTCAACAGCTCTACGACGAGGACGTCTTTGTCCTTTATCAGAACCGCCTTTTTCATTTTTAGCTTTGATGTTTTGGTCTGCTTTTTCACCAGGCATTAAGTTGCCTTTGAAAATCCAAACTTTTACACCGATTTTACCCATGATTGTATCAGCTTCAGTGAAACCGTAATCAACGTCTGCTCTTAATGTTTGAAGAGGAATTCTTCCTTCTTTTGCCCATTCAGAGCGAGCGATTTCAGCTCCGCCCAAGCGGCCTGATACCATAACTTTAATACCTTGAGCGCCAGCTCTCATTGTACGCTGCATAGCTTGTTTCATTGCACGACGGAAAGCTATACGTTTTTCTAATTGCTGTGCAATTGCTTCAGCAACAAGTTGTGCATCAGCATCAATTCTTGCAACTTCTACAACATTAATGATTACAGGTTTACCGATGTATTTTGAAACTTCTTTTTTCAAGTCTTCAATACCTTGTCCGCCTCTGCCAACAACGATACCTGGTTTAGCTGTTACAACAGTTACTGTTATATTTTGAGCTTTTCTAGCAATTAAAATCTTAGAAACGCCTGCTGTATAAAGTTTTTTCTTAACGAATTTTCTGATTTTTGCATCTTCTGCAACGAATTGACCATAATCTTTAACCTTAGCAAACCATGTGCTTACCCAAGGTTGAATTACGCCTATTCTAAATCCTTTTGGATGTGTTTTTTGTCCCATTTTATTTACCTTTATCTTTTACGTTTACTTTTATTGTCGTCAACTTTCGCCCTCAGCGACAGATTGACCTCTGCGCTTGCGCTACTTTTCGCTTACTTTCAAAGTAAGGTGTGAAGTGCGTTTTAGTCTTGAATACATACGACCTTGCGCTCTTGTTTTTGCTCTTTTGTATGTAACGCTTTCATCAGCGAAGATTTCAGAAACTTTTAAAGCTTCAGCGCCAATACCATATTTTTCCTGCGCATTTGCAACAGCGGCTTTCAAGTTCTTTTCAACCACTCTTGCTGCGAAATAAGGCATAAAACGTAACATATCTTGAGCTTCAACGACAGATTTGCCTCTAACTTCGTTGATTACTCTGCGAAGTTTTCTTGCTGTCATTTTAATATCAGTTTGTCTTGATTTAGCTTCCATTGTTTTTTCCTTTTACTTCTTGCTCAGAAACCAGACGCACATTGCGTCAGACTGACTTCTGTGCACTACTTACGTTTAGCAGTCTTATCAGAACCTGCGTGTCCTTTGTACAATCTTGTAGGTGCAAATTCACCTAATTTGTGTCCAATCATTTGTTCTGTTACATATACAGGTACGTGAGTTTTACCATTGTGAACAGCGATTGTATGACCTAGCATATCAGGTACAATCATAGATGCTCTTGACCAAGTTTTAATAACTTTGTGTTCTGAGTTTGCATTCATTTTAGCTATTTTATTTTGTAGAGCTTCTTCTACGTATGGACCTTTTTTTAATGAACGTGCCATTAATTTATTCTCCTTATTGGTTCGCATACGGGGCTTATGCCCCGTCGCCTATGTTCTTATTTCTTTCTTCTTCTAACAATTAGTTTATCAGAAGCTTTTCCTTTTTTACGTGTTTTAAACCCAAGAGCTGGTTTACCCCAAGGTGTTTTCGGATGGCCGCCAGGACCAGTTTTACCTTCACCACCACCGTGAGGGTGATCGCAAGGGTTCATTGTAACACCACGGACTGTTGGTCTAATACCCATGTAACGTTTTCTACCTGCTTTACCGATTTTAAGGTTTTTAAATTCTGAATTACCTAAAGTACCGATTGTAGCCATGCATTCTTTTCTTACCATTCTCATTTCACCTGAAGGTAATTTAATAGTTACATAGTTGCCTTCTTTAGCCATTACCTGAGCTGCGTTACCAGCTGATCTAACCATAACGCCGCCGCGTCCAGGAGTAAGTTCAATATTATGAACAATTGTACCTAACGGAATCAATTCCAGCGGAAGTGCATTACCTGTCTGAACAGGAGCTTCTGGGCCTGAAACGATTACGTCACCTACATTAAGTCCTTCTGGTGTTAAGATATATCTTTTTTCACCATCAGCGTAAAATACTAAAGAAATTCTTACGTTTCTGTTCGGATCGTATTCAATAGTTTTAACTGTTGCTGGTACGCCGAATTTTTCACGTTTAAAATCTATGATACGGTATGCTCTTTTTACACCGCCGCCTTTGTGACGACATGTAATTCTACCTGTATTGTTTCTTCCTGCTGTTTTTTTCAATGATTTTAACAATGATTTTTCAGGAGTTGTGCAAGTGATTTCTTGATAATCACTTTTTGTCATCCCTCTTTGTCCCGGGGAAGTTGGATTTATTTTTCTGATTGCCATTTTTATTTTCTCCTTTGGCTTTGTACTATTTCAGGATATATGCCTAACACCCTGCTATGGAGCTATTAAACTCCTGCTAATTCTTCAATCGGATCGCCTTCGATTGTTACGATTGCTTTTTTAGAAGAATCAGTTCTTCCAAATTTATATCCCATTCTTTTTTCGTGAGATGGCATATAAACTGTTCTTACTTTTTTAACTTTTCTACCAGGAAAAGCTAATTCTACAGCTTGAGCAATTTCTACTTTTGTTGCTGATTTAACAACTTCAAAAGTATATTGACCCAATGTTGTTGCACCTACTGATTTTTCAGTAATGATAGGTTTTTTAATTACATCATATAATTTTTCTGTATTAGTTCTAGCTTTACTCATTATTGCAGCCTTTCTGTTACTTCATTTACTGCAGATTCAGTGATTACAACAGAATCAGCTTCAAGTAAATCTTTCACGTTTAAGTTTGACGGTAAAATAATTTTTACGCTTGGGATGTTTCTTGCTGACAATTCAAGATTTTTGTTTTCATCAGCTTTAACATCTGCAACGATAAGAATTTTACCTGATACGTTTAATGATTTTAATGCACTAACCATTAATTTTGTTTTTGGTTCAGCAATTGTAGAGAAGTCTTTAACTACAACCATTTGTTCGCTTCTTGCAGACAATGCAGATTTTAATGCTAATTGTCTTGCTTTTTGAGGCATATTGAAAGCATAGCTTCTTGGTTTTGGTCCGAAGATTACGCCGCCGCCTGCAAATAATGGTGAACGTAGTGAGCCTGCTCTAGCTCTACCTGTACCTTTTTGTTTCCAAGGTTTTTTACCGCCGCCTGATACTTCAGCTCTTGTTTTACAAGAAGCAGAACCTTGACGGGCATTGTTTAATTGTCTTCTTAATGCTAAGTGCATTACATGTAAATTTGGTTCAACACCAAAAACTTGTTCGTTTAAAGTAATTTCACCTAATTTTTCGCCATTTGTATTTAAAATTTCTTTTGACATTTTGTTTTTCCTTTATTTTGTCTTTTACTGCTTACCCCTTGCATACTGCTTTATATGGCAAGTCAGGGCTTTTAAGGATTAGCCATTCCACTTTGTTCTTGTCGGAACGATTGTTACCAATCTGCCTTCACATCCAGGTACTGAACCTTTTACCAATACTAAACCATTAGCTGAATCAACTTTAACTAATTTTAATTTAGTAATAGTAACTCTTTCGTTACCCATGTTACCTGCCATTCTTTTGCCTTTGATAACACGGCTGGGAGTTGTACCTGCACCGATTGAACCTGGTGCTCTGTGGTTCTTAGAACCGTGGCCCATAGGTCCTCTTGAGAAGTTCCATCTTTTCACTGTACCTTGGAAACCTTTACCAATTGATTTTCCTGTAACGTCAACTTTTTCTACGTTTTCAAGAACTGACAATTCGATTTTGTCACCAACTTTGTAGTCTTGAGGGTTTTCTACTCTAAACTCTTGAAGGTGTCTGAAGTTTGCAAGGCTATTTTTCTTAAAGTGACCCAATTCAGCTTTTGTTAAGTGTTTTTCTTTTGCTGCAATTGTGCCTACCTGAATAGCGTTATAACCATCAGTTTCAACTGTTTTAACCTGAGTTACAACAGTTTCATCAACTTTGATTACTGTAACAGGAATAGCCAAACCTTGTTCGTCGAAGATTTGAGTCATTCCAACTTTTTTACCTATTACACCTAGTGTCATATTTTTACCTTTCCTGCTCACCGTACTTGGTACAGACACATTCTGTCCCATTTCCGATTTGCATTTACTCTTGCGAGCGCTACGTCTTTACCTAATGAGGATTTTCACCTCTACAACCTTTTGGCTGTACCGTTTGCGGCTTTTTCATATTAACACCTGAGTCCTCTCAAATGTTCTGCCTCAATCGGTCGCAGTTCACATTACAATGCATAATGCTTATTTAGTTGTCAAATTTTCTGAAGTCTTACAGTTTAACTTCGATATCTACACCAGCTGGTAAATCAAGTCTTCCCAATTCTTCAACTGTTTGTTGTGTAGGTTCGTATATATCAATAATACGCTTATGAGTTCTCATTTCAAAGTGTTCACGAGACTTTTTATCTACGTGAGGTGAACGCAATACGCAATATATACGTCTTTTAGTAGGTAAAGGAATAGGGCCTGCTACTTTAGCATCTGTTCTTTTTGCTGTTTCTACGATTTTGTCAGAAGATACGTCAATTAGCTTATGATCGTATGCTTTCAAACAAACTCTGATTCTTTGTCTCTTTGTAGTTGCCATTGTGCAATTCCTTTTTCTTTTTTATGTATTACTGTGCTTAGACATTCGACTAATGTTTTAGGGTATAATTCCAAGCATATCAATGGTAAAACAAACAAAATCCGCTGTCAACACTGGAATTATAAAATTGTATAGATTTGTAAACCATAAAAAAGACTAACCATTTGGTTAGTCTTTTTTATCTTCTTCAATTTCTTCTTGAGGTTCTTCTGTATCAGCAGCTTCTTCGTCTTCGGAACTTTCCTCATCATCAGAAGTTTGTTCATCTTCTGCTTCATCATCTTTTTCCGAAGTTTCTTCGTTTTGATTATCTTCCTCTGCATCTTCTTTGGCAAGAGCTTCTTTGATTTCTTCCTCATCTTTTGCTCTAATCACAGGAATTGAAAGCATAAGAGCTACCTGTTCACCATCTTGTTCAAGACTTAAATCCAGAGCTTCTTTGTCCATTTCAACATATTTGGAAAGAAGTTCAACGAGTTCTTTTCTCATTCTGTCCATTAATTCAGGTGTTAAATTTGTTCTGTCCTGCATTAAAACTACACGCAATCTGTTACATGCCGTGTCTTTTGCAGATTCCACTTCTTCTTGTTCTGTTTGGCGGAAGAAACCTAAGACTTTATTATATAAATTCTGCAATAACATCTTATTTATCTCCTTTCAAACCTGAAAAGAACTTTTTCATTTTAGCAACAAGACCTTTAGGTTCTTCCAAATCCAAAAATGGAACATCTTCACCTATAATTCTTCTTGCAACATTGTTGTAAGCTTTTCCTGCTAATGACTTTTCATCATTTACAATCGGTTCGCCTTTATTGGTTGATGTAATAATACCTGTATCTTCAGGAATTATACCGATTAAATCAGCTGAAAGTATTTCAACAACGTCATCTACACTCATCATATCGTTTGATTTGATTAGATTTGGACGAACTCTGTTTAGCAATAGTTTATAAGATTTTATTTCTTCTTTAGCTTCCAAAAGTCCGATAATTCTGTCAGCATCGCGAACAGCAGACATTTCAGGAGTTGTTACAACAATCGCTTCTGATGCACCTGCAACTGCGTTTTGGAAACCTTGTTCAATACCTGCAGGGCAGTCTACGAGAATAAAATCAAAATCTTTTTGTAATTTTTCGCAAATATCTTTCAATTGTTCTTCTGTAACTGCAGTTT
This sequence comes from uncultured bacterium, assembly GCA_948964545.1. Taxonomy (GTDB): domain Bacteria; phylum Cyanobacteriota; class Vampirovibrionia; order Gastranaerophilales; family Gastranaerophilaceae; genus Stercorousia. The sequence goes on from CAREDV010000004.1 coordinate 71,946, forward strand.
TATCTCTTGTCTGCGCTGCAGCTAAAAGACATAAGTTAGGATTTTTCTTATCTTTTACGAGAGCTTGTTTAAGCTTGCAGCGTTCTTCAACAACGTCAACGATTGTATAAACAATTCTGTTTTCCAAACCTAATAAAAGGTCTAAATTTCTTAATCCCAAGTCGGTATCAATCATAACAACTTTCTTGCCTGTTTTGGCAAGAGCTGTTCCTATGTTGGCATTAGTAGTCGTTTTACCTACACCGCCTTTACCGGATGTTATTACAATAACTCGTCCGCTCATTATTTCTCCTTTTTTATTCGTGTATTTTGTGTATAAAAATCTGTTTTTTTCTTATGCAGGCTTCTTCTGGCACAAACGTATCCGTTTTTTGAATATACGGAATATTTGCACTATCAGGACGTCTTGCAAAGACATCAGCAATTCTCAATTGAATTGCGTTCATTTTCAATGCTCTTATTCTTGCATAATTATTTCCCGCACTTCCTGCATGGGCAATCCCGCCTAAAATACCCCAAACCGTAATATCACCTTTAGCAATAATTTCTGAACCTGGATTTGCATCACCAATAATTACAATATTACCGTCTGAAGAAATGCTCTGGCCTGAACGCAGGGTTCTTTGAATATAAAGTGTCGGGAGTTTTTCGGTTTCCCTCAAAGCTTTTCTGACATCATCAAGGTCAAAATCAATTTCTTCGATTTCGTCACCTTCAATTTTATTTGCATTTTCAAGTTTTTCATTAAAATCATCCTGAGAAGTTTCTTCAACTACAGGTGCTTCAATAGTTTCAACAGGTTCGGGGATAATTTCTACAACTTCCTGAACCATTTCGGAAGTATTTTCAACATGCCCGAAGGTTTTGATTTCAGTGCCCTCGTCGCCGAAAATTTTGTCTAAAGCTTTTTCTAATTCCTTGTTTACAGTATCTTGATCAGTATTAAATTCAGGTGTTGGAACTTTATTTTCCAATACTGAAACTTCAATATTCATATCTTGTGCAGATTTTGAAGTAACATCAGAACTTGTGCTTACAAACTCAATTTCAGAATTCATAGATTCTACTAGAGCCTTAATACTTGTAAGTTCTGTCACGCTTAAATCTACAGAACCCAATTTTAAGCATACTCTCTTGCACTGTGCATCAGGCAAGTCTAAAATCCTTGAAAGTTCATAAATAATTTCTGAGGTTTTGCTCGCATTGCTGACATCAACAATAAAACCATTTTCAATGTATCCCTTATCCATTTTTGTTCCTTCCGCTTTAAACTATAAATACATGAATACATGAACATTTCGGAACATCAATGAAATATTTAGTTTAGTTAAGCAACAGAATAATTCTTATAGGCGTGGATACAAATGAAACTTTAAAAACGTAAAATATTTTAAGCTAATTGAGTTTCAATTTGATTAGCAAAAGTATTTACAGCTTTTGCCCAGCTAGAATTTCCCCCAGTTTTATCGGTAGGATCAGATGCAGGACAGTATCTTGCATTAATTTGATATAATTTAGTCAGCCCCTTATCCAAATAACCTTTTTTCAAGAAACTGCCCATATAATCTATACATTCTGCAACAGATGAGAATGTTCTAAATTCTGTTGAACCTGAAATACGAACTCCGCCGATATTATTTTTATTTTTTGCTAAATTGCTTTTTCCGTGTCCTGATTCATTAACACATATAGCTGCCAGGACTGACGCGCTTATTCCATATTTATTTTGTGCATTAATAAAGGCTTGTCCCTGCCCCTCAAGCACACCCTTACCGCGCAAATATTTATTCAAATCTTCTGCTGTACCTCTGTATAAAACAGTCGCATCTTTTGTATAATTTCCGTAAATTTTTTGCAGTTTTTCATTCGACATACCATTATATCCTGATGCACTTAGATAATTAGATTTTGCAAAACCGCCTTTACCTTCATTGTTTAAACTAAAACTGCTAAATATGTTATTATATGCAGGTTGATTGAAATTGAATAAAGACGGCATTGCAGGCATTCTATAAGATTGTGCGAATATTGACTGCATAGGATAAGCCTGAGGCATCGTCATAATTGGCTGAGGCATAGTATACTGAGACATCCTCATTTGAGGCTGTGCAAAAAGATTATTCATCATATTTGACAACATGCCAAACATCATCATATTGCCGAAAAAATTATCGTTTTTATTGCAAAAACATCCGCCCATAAACGGATTATTCATATATCTGTAAAAACTATTACCGCAATAATACATAATATCCCCGTAATTATCCCCTGTATATATATAAAGTATATTGACCTGAAATAATTGATAAAAGCATGCAAGTATGTTAAAATTTGTTAACAATTACCCTCTTTTAACTGATGTGAATTAATATTTTTATTATATGATAGTTCTAAGGGCAGGATATTATGATTTTTAATGAAACCAAAACTCATGAAATTACGGTCGACGTAGTTATTGTAACTCTTAAAAACGATGCATTGCAGGTATTACTTGTAAAACGTACCAATGAACCATTTAAGGATAAATGGGCAATCCCAGGCGGATATGTAAGATTATCCGAAAACCTTGACCAGGCGGCTTTAAGAGTATTGAAAGAACGTACAAATGTAGATAACATTTATCTTGAACAACTGTATACATTTGGGGATCCTCTCCGCCACCCGAATTCAAGGGTTATAACATGTGCATACTTTGCACTTGTAAGAGCAGAGGATATTCAAATTGTTACAACACCCGAACTGGGCTGGCATAAAATTTCTGACTTGCCGCCTTTAGCATTCGACCACAAAGAAATCATCGAGTATTCCATGAAAAGAACACGTGAAAGATTAGAACTTTGCCCTGTTGCATATCAGCTTTTAAACGAAAAATTTACTCTGACAGAAATGCAGAGAGCATACGAGTTGATTATGCGCAAAAAACTTGATAAAAGAAACTTCAGAAAAAAAGCTCTTTGTACAGACGGACTTATTGAACTTGATGAATACACAAAATCATCTTCAAAAAGACCCGCAAGATTATACACTTTCGAAAATATAAAATTGAATTCTAAAAGAGCCCATTTCATTTCTAAAAAAAAGGAGAAAATTAAATGTTAGTAAACTTTATTTGGGCTGTACAAATAATTTCAGCATTATTGTTAGTTATTTTAATTCTGCTTCATTCACCTAAAGGTGACGGTATTGCTGGGATTGGCGGAGCATCACATGTTTTTGCTTCACAAAAAAGTGCTGAAAAAGGATTGAACAAATTAACAGGAATTGTATCCGCAATATTTTTAATCTGCACATTCCTTTTAGGCTTTGGAATTATTCATTAATGAATATACTTATTACAGGTGCATCAAAAGGCATTGGAAATGCTATTGCAAAAGAACTCCAAGAAGTTGGAGAAGTTTTTGTTACAGGAAGAAACGAACAGGCATTAGCGGCTTGTAATGCAAAAGGATTCTGCGTCTGTGATTTGTCAAAAGATATTAATGAACTTGCAAAGTTTATTGTTGATAAAAATATAGATGTACTTATAAACAATGCAGGCGAATATGTTTATGGCGGTCTGGAAACCCTCGAAACTGCTGATATCCAAAGGATTTATCAGACAAACCTTGTTGCTCCCGCATATTTGATTTCAAAAGCAATCCCGCATATGAAAGGTCAAAGATGGGGAAGAATTATAAATATCGGTTCAATTTCAGGTGTAATGGGCGAGGCTTATGCAAGCGTTTATTCATCTTCCAAATCAGGTTTAATAGGGCTTACAAAAGCTCTGGCGCTTGAACTTGCCGAATATGAAATTACAGTTAACACAATTAACCCAGGTTGGGTTGAAACAGAACTCGGGATGAATTCTATAGAAGAAAGCGAGTTTTCTAAAGACGAAATTTTGCAATGTATTCCGCAGAAACGCTTTGTAAAACCAGAAGAAGTTGCTAAACTTTGCAAATACTTGGTTTCATCAGATGCCAAAGGAATTACAGGGCAATCTATAAACCTATGTGCAGGGTTAAGTGTTGGTATTTAAACTAATGGAGAAATGTTATATGTTAAGATTGTTTACTCAGAATTGCCCCCCCCCCGAGCAGAAGCAGGAGCGTTTATCGCGAGGCGCAGTCTTAGCATTCACACTTGCAGAAGTCTTAATTACATTAGGAATTATAGGAGTTGTGGCTGCCTTAACTATTCCTAATTTAGCTGCAAATCATAAAGAAAAACAAACTATTTCTAAGTTAAAAAAGGTGTACAGTACTTTTTCTAATGCCTATATGATGACAATTAACGAATATGGAACACCTGACACTTGGGATGAAATAAATTTTGCGCCAGATCGTACAAAAGTTTTTTGGGATAGATTAAAACCCACTCTTAAGTTTTTAAAAGAATGCAATTCTAATAACAGGTTTAAATGTTGGGATGCAGACAATTATTTTATATACTTAAACGGGGATTCTACTCAGAATCATATACACAACGGAAAGCAAATAACAGCTGTACTTAATGACGGTACAATGATTGCTTTCAATGCAGGTGTTTATTATGATACAGGATGTGCTAGAAACGGTGATTACTTTGCCTGCGCAGATTTGACCGTCAAAACCGATAATTCTCAAAAACAAGTTTACGGCAAAAATATTTTTGCATTCAGATTCGAACACAATATACTTGTACCTTCTGGAAAAAAATCCGAACCAAACGATTGTTATAGTAACTCTACAGGATGTACTGCCTGGGTCATATTTAATGGAAACATGGATTATTTAAGATGTAAAGATGACCTTTCCTGGAGCGGAAAATCAAAATGCAATTAGTTAATATATTTTACTATATCTTCGGCAGTAATCTTTAAACAATCAAGATTTTCACATGTTGTCTGCCTATGTTCCCATAAACATGGTTTTATTGGACAAGTATCTTTTGCTTTAATAGGAGTTACCAAATCTGACTGCGGGATTAACTTTTTATCATCAGTAGGGCCAAAAATCACATAAGTTTTTGTTTTCATAGCAACTCCAGCATGCAATGGAGCAGAATCTGAGCATATAAACTGTTCTGCTTTTCCAATTAAAACCGCCAAATCTTTAAGACTTCTTGTTTTACCGTAGAAATCCTCAAAACCTTTGGTATTATTACGTATAGCATCAATCACTTCAACATCATCAGGGCCGCCTGCTAAAATTACATGCTTGCCTTTTTTTACAAGCAGGTCGATAGTTTGCGCCCAAATATCTGCGGATATGGTTTTAACCATTCCCTTTTGAACACTCATTTTACTGACACCTGGATGGATTAAAACCGAATTAGGAATTTTTACCTGCGTTTCTACATCTATTTCAGGCAAATATGTTTTATGATTTGTAATCGGTGTTACTAAATCATGATACATTGCACAGGCATATTGATTTTTATTTAGCGGAACAGCTTTGGTCAAAAGTTTTTCGCTTAAATTACCTGTATAATACCCGTAACGTTTTTTAATTCCAGTCATAAAAAGCAAAAGACTTATAAGCTTATTTCCGCCTGATGAAATAACTATATCAAACTTGCCTTTTCGTGCCAAGAAAACAAGTTTCAAAAGTTCTGCATATTTATTTTTGCCTTTAACATCAATCAAAAATAAATCATCAATTATATTCGTTAAATCCTTAACACTTTTGCTTCTGGGCTCAAGCGCTAGAGTAATCTTCGAATCAGGATATTCTTTTTTTAAAGATATAAGTGCAGGCAAGAAAAATATTTCATCACCTATTCCGCCAAAATTTACTGCCAATATATTCATATTTGAATTATACAATAAAAATATTTGTAGTATTATAAATTTATGGTAAATAAAGTTACAACTGGTGCAGTAATCGGCTTAAACGCATATAAAGTTTCGGTAGAAACAGATGTTTTAAGTTCGCTTCCTTCATTTTCAATTGTAGGACTTCCAGATGCGTCAATCAATGAAGCACGCGACAGAGTCCGTTCAGCAATAAAAAATTCTGGTTTTACATTCCCATCTCGAAAAGTTGTAATTAACCTTGCTCCTGCTGACCTTAAAAAAGAAGGTTCAAATTTTGACCTTCCGATTGCAATAGGACTTTTAACAGAAGAAGAAGTTCTCTCTGAAGATAAAATCAAAGATTATGCATTCATTGGCGAACTTTCGCTTGATGGGAGTCTGCGCGGTGTAACTGGTGTACTTCCTTTGATATTAGGTCTTAAAGAGACAGGTATGAAAAATATTTTTGTACCGCAAATTAATGCTACAGAAGCTGCACTTGCAGGAGATGTAAATATTTTTAGTGCGCAATGTCTTGCAGATGTTGTAAACCATTTTACAGACAAACCAATAAAACCTACTGTAATAGATATAAACGAATATTTGACAAAATGTTCTGAGCAAGATTACATCTATGATTTTAAAGATGTAAAAGGACAACAAAAAGCTAAACGAGCATTAGAGATCTCCGCAGCTGGAGGCCACAATATGCTTATGACAGGCTCACCTGGCTCTGGCAAAACACTGATGGCTAAATGCCTGCCATCTATCTTGCCTCCGCTTCAACTTTCTGAAGCATTGGAATTAACAAAAATCTATAGTATCTCAGGGTTACTTGCACCTGATGAACCATTAATGACCAAACGACCTTTCCGCTCAGTCCACCACACAGCATCTGCAAATGGCATTATAGGCGGAGGTTCAAACCCAAAACCAGGTGAAATTACACTTGCGCACAGGGGAGTTTTATTCTTAGATGAAATGGTAGAATTCCCGAGAAGCGTATTGGAAGTTATGCGACAGCCGTTAGAAGACGGAGAAATAACAATATCCAGAACAAGACACTCGATAAAATACCCTGCAAAATTTATGCTTCTGGGGGCAATGAACCCTTGTCCCTGCGGGTATTTGGGGGATAAAGAGAAACAATGCACATGCTCGGAATTTCAAATAAACCGCTACCAATCTAAGCTTTCAGGCCCGCTTTTAGACAGAATTGATCTCCAAATTGAAGTTCCAAGACTTACTGCAGAAGAATTAATGAACACACAACCTGCCGCAGAAACTTCTGCAGATATTAGAAAACGCGTCGTCAATGCCAGAAAAATTCAAGCTGAACGTTATAAAAACGATGGAATTCTTACAAATTCGGAATTAAACGCTAAACTTATCAAAAAATATTGCCAAATTGACAAAGCAAGTGCAGAAATCTTGAAAGCCGCATCAGTAAAATATCATCTCTCAGGCAGACGTTATGACAGAATTCTAAAACTTGCCAGAACAATAGCAGACCTTGACGGTTCAAAAGCTATTAAACAAAATCATATTATGCAGGCACTTCAATACAGACCGCTTAAGCTGTCAAATTAAAAAATCCAGCTGCAAGTCCGACAACAGCAGAAACTGCCAGATAAAATAACGGGTCGCGTTTTTCTATCAAACTTGCAATAAATAACCCTGCAAGTAAAACCATTCCGAGTAAATTTATATTATTAACAAACATATCAACCCCGACTGCAGCCAAAAGTCCGCATCCCGCAGGTTTAAGTGTATAAATTACTGATTGAACATATTTATTATGCTTAAACTGTTCCAAAAGTTTTGAAATGATAATAACTATTATCAACGACGGCAAAATTACTGATGCGGTGGCAACAAATGCTCCCAAAATCCCCGAAGTTGAAAACCCAGCAAAAGTTGCGACATTTACACCAACAGGCCCTGGTGTAATTGATGAAACGGCAATCATATCAGACAACTGCTTTGCAGTATACCATTTCTGCACATCAGCAATATGGTACAAAAACGGCAAAGTTGCGTATCCTCCACCAAAAGAGAATAGTCCGATATGAAAAAATTCTAAAAATAACTTAATATATATCATTTTTCACCCCGCTCAATTTTTCTGGCAAATTGAAGCCACAATCCAATAAATATTGCAAGAATAATTAATGATGCAGGGGGAGCTTTAAAACAAGCTGACAAAATAAAAGTTAGAAAAAATATCCAGCAGGAAAATTTATCAACAACACTCTTTTTCCAAATCTCCTTTACAGCAAGAAAAATAAGTATTAATACTCCAATTCCGACACCCCAGAAAATACTTTGAATAAATTTCAATTGAATAATTTCTTCCAAAATTTTTGCAAGCACTACAATAGAAATAAATGCAGGCGTAACAATTCCGAGCACTGCCGAAATTGCGCCAGCAGTTCTGCGCAATTTATATCCTACAAAAATAGAAACATTCGCTGCTATAATCCCAGGAACACTTTGACCTAACGCGTAAAACTCGCACAATTCGTCATCGTCAATCCACTTTTTTTTGTCAACAAGTTCAGACTGCAAAAGCGGCAAGATAACATATCCCCCGCCCAAAAGCAGAGTTCCAACCTTAAAAAAAGTTTTAAAAATCTGATATAAAGTCTTTTCCATACTAATTATTCAACGTAGCTTTCAACCTTGCCATAGCTCTTGCCATAGCAGCTTCTGCACGTTTAGCATCCGCCTCTGCCTCTGCTTCAGCGAGTTTAGCCTGAGCTCGTGTCAAAGCTTCTTTTGCACGTGTAACGTCAATTTCATCACCGCTTTCAGCGGTTGTTGTAAGAATTAGAGCTTCTTCATCTTTAAACTGAAAAACTCCGCCCATAGTCGTGAAAAACTTGACATTACCGTCTTTTACGGCTTTTGTAACTCCAATGTCCAAAGCTGTCATTAAGGGGACATGGTTTTTTAAAATACCAATTTCGCCGTCGATTGTTTTTGTGTAGATTTCATCAACGTCCTCGTCAAATACAACTCTTTCGTGTGTAATAATTTTAAGGCGCATGATTAAACCCTCAATGTTTTAGCTTTTTCAACAGCTTCCTCAATAGTTCCCACCATATAGAAAGCTTGTTCGGGCAAATCATCGTGTTTACCCTCAATAATCTCTTTAAAGCCTTTTACAGTATCTTCAAGTTTTACGTATTTTCCTTTTAAGCCTGAGAACTGCTCTGCAACAAAGAACGGTTGAGAGAGGAATTTTTGAATTTTTCTTGCACGGTTAACAACTTCTTTATCTTCTTCTGAAAGTTCGTCCATACCCAAAATTGCGATAATATCCTGCAATTCTTTATATTTTTGAAGAATTTCAAGAACTTTTCTCGTAACATCATAATGCTCCTCGCCGATAATATTCGGGTCTAAAGCGCGCGATGATGATTCCAGCGGGTCAACCGCAGGATAAATACCCAATGATGCGATATTTCTAGATAAAACGGTTGATGCATCAAGGTGAGAGAAAGTTGTTGCAGGCGCAGGGTCAGTCAAGTCGTCTGCGGGTACATAAATTGCTTGAACGGATGTAATTGAACCGTCTTTTGTCGACGTAATTCTTTCCTGCAATTCACCCATCTCATTTGCCAATGTAGGCTGATAACCAACGGCAGACGGCATACGTCCCAAAAGCGCGGAAACTTCAGAACCTGCCTGAGTAAATCTGAAAATATTATCAACGAATAAAAGTACGTCTTGTTTTGAAAAATCTCTGAAATATTCCGCAGCAGTAAGCGCAGAAAGTCCAACTCTCATACGAGCCCCCGGCGGTTCGTTCATCTGACCGTAAATCAATGCAACTTTATCAATTACTCCTGATTCTTTCATTTCATTCCAAAGGTCGTTACCTTCACGGGTTCTTTCGCCAACACCGCCAAAAACAGATACACCTGAATGTTCTTGAGCAATATTGTGGATAAGTTCCATAATAAGAACTGTTTTACCAACACCTGCACCTCCAAAAAGTCCGATTTTACCACCTTTTTGGTACGGCTGCAAAAGGTCAATTGCCTTAATACCTGTTTCGAGAATTTCGATATTAGTGTTCTGGTCTGTAAGTTTTGGAGATTCTCTATGGATTGGCAGATAAGTATCAGTTTCAATTTCGCCCATCTGGTCAACAGGTTCGCCGACAACGTTAAGAATTCTGCCGAGGATTGGTTTGCCGACAGGGATTTTTATAGGTTCATTTGTATTAATAACTTTCATCCCTCTTTTCAAACCGTCGGTTGATGACATTGCAACGGTTCTAACCCTGTTTGAGCCAAGCATCTGCTGAACCTCGGCAACCACAAAAGTTCCGTCATCTTTTTGCACCTTTAAAGCAGTATAAATTTCAGGCAATTCTCCTTGCTGAAACTCAACGTCAATAACAGGTCCGATAATCTTTGTAATTAATCCCTCTTGTTTAGTCAATGTCTCCATTCTCTGCCTCTCCTTTAATGTCCTAATTATAATACAAGGAAAAATTTTTCGCAAGCGAACTAAAAGTCAATCAGACCAAGACTGACAGCAGTCGGCAGAATTTGAGTAATTCTTTTGATTTTGAGTTTTTTGAGTATGGAACTTTTGCATTTGACGTATTGAGGGTAATCAATAGCTAGCCAGTCGCAAATAGAAAAAGCGTCCAGCCCCTCTGCGAGCAGACGCAAAACCCTTAATTCCAACGGAGTAAGTTCATCCATAGGTAAAGAATACAATAAAAACATATTTTTGCAATACATCACCTTGCATAATAATAGCCACTATATGGTAGTTGAAAATGTAAAAATAAAATATCATTAAAAAATGGATTTAAGAAAAAAACTAGGCAAAAGAATACAACAATTAAGAAAATTAAATAAATTCTCCCAAGAATTATTTGCTGAAAAAATTGGGATGTCCAGAAATTCTCTAAGTGAGATAGAAACAGGGGAATCATATCCAAAACCTGAAAACCTTGAATGCATAAAAACTGCCTTAAATGTTGAATTTAAGGATTTATTTACTTTTGGAAATAAAACAAGTGATAAACTTGACAATATTTCTATGAAACTTAAAAAAGTTGATGACAAAACATTAGATTTTGTCAATGCAATACTTGATACTTATATTAAAGATTACAACTAATCATATCTGCATCCACCAACCCGTTCACCAGCGCAAAGTACGCAAGCTGGCGGCGATTTCTTAAACATAATTTTTCGCGGAGTTTTCTTACCTTATACAAAACCTTGTTCAAATCAAAAAGGTAATATTCCTGTGCAATTTGCGCATAAGTCTTGCCTGAAAACAGATAGAACAACATATCCGTGCCTGCTAAATCGTAATATTTGGAATAAATATCTGTAATAATTTTATCTCCTTATAGTTAGTATCTATCTATAAGTATAACTCTTTTAATTTTGAATTCGTTAATAATATTTCCAATTTTTATAACTAATTGTTTATCATAAACATGTCGTTAATAGATTATATATACAATGAGTTGTAATTTATACTCATGGATATATATTTAGCATTTAGCAAAAGATTAAAAAAGCTTAGGGCAGAAAGAAATATAACGCAAGAAAAACTTTCAGAAATAGTTGGCGTAGAACCAGCTTTTGTCGGTATGTTAGAAACAGGCAAACGTGCTCCGTCATTCAAGACTTTGCAAAAAATTGCCGAAGCTCTGGACATACAATACTTTGAATTATTCAAGGCAGATGATGCCAACACACCAAATGCCTTGCAGGCACTAATCCTTAAAGAAACAGAAAATCTTGATACAAAAACTCTTAAACATATTCTAAAATCCATAAAAGATTTAAAAGAATTTTTAAAAGAGTAGGGCAAAAAAGCACAACGCCGCCGCTGTCACACGCAATTTACGTAGAAATTGGACAGAAAGGGGGTGTAACCATGACAAGTCGAATAATAAAAATTGCCATCACGGTAATGATAGCAATTTTAGAGATTATTTTAATCTTGTTATAGGGTGCGTAGAAGAGTCTTTAACCACGCTTAAGTTTAAAGGCTCTCGCCCTACTTTTTCATTATTTACGATTTTCTGCAATTTGTCAAGTATTCATTAAAAAATAATTAACAAATCCAAAATTCTCACTATTTTGTATTATTATAAAATAAGGAGATATCAAAATGGAATACAAAGACTATTATGAAATATTAGGCGTAAAACGCGATGCAACTGATGCGGAAATTAAATCAGCTTACAGAAAACTCGCGCGCAAATATCACCCTGACGTTAATAAAACAAAAGAAGCAGAAAGTAAATTTAAAGATATAAATGAAGCTTATGAAGTTCTCGGCGACAAACAAAAACGCCAAAGATACGACAGTCTTGGCGCAAACTGGCAGGGAGGTCAAAGCTACACTCCGCCTCCTGGATTTGAAAATTTCGGGTTTGGCGGCGGACAAGGTTATCAAAGCTTTAACTTCAACGGTCAGGATATGGGCGGATTTTCAGACTTTTTCAGCTCTCTGTTCGGTGATATGATGGGCGGAGGCAGAAGTTCTCAAGGAATGAATTTTGGCGGATTTGATTTCGGCGGAGCACAACAGGCAAGGCAAAGTCAAAGACGTCGTCAAGAACCGCCGTCAGAGGATTTGGATATAACCAAAACCCTTAACATAACAGCTAAAGATATATTTTCAAAAGAACCGATTTCAGTAAAATATAACAACATGGAACGCTGCACCCAATGCCAAGGCGGCGGATACTGCTCAAATTGCGGCGGGACAGGAATAAAAACAGAACAAAAATCAATTAAAGTAAAACTACCGCCTGAAATTAAAGAAGGTAAAAAAATTCGTATAAAAGGCGAAGGGCAAACCGATGCTTACGGCAGAAAAGGAGACTTGTATCTTGTAATTCATTTCAAAGATAACGAATATGAAATTGACGGTTATGATTTGACAAAAGAAATCGAAATCACACCACCTGAAGCAGTTTTGGGGGCAAAAAAAGAAATTGAAACACTTCACGGAAAAATTACAATAAAAATTCCGCCAAAAACTTCATCGGGTCAATCATTGCGCCTGAAAGAACTCGGATTACCGAAAAAAGGCGGTTACGGAAACCTAAACGCCAAAATTAAAATCGTAATCCCGAAAAATATTTCAGACAAACAAATCGAACTTTATAAAAAAATTTCAGAGTCATAAAACTCAATAATATATTGACAACAGCCCCATTTACAGTCACAATAAACTTAACGAGGGGGTTAAAATGACTAAAGAAACTTTTTTACACGATAAACACGTTCAATTGAATGCGAAAATGGTGGATTTTGCTGGCTGGCATATGCCTGTACAGTACACTTCCATTATTGAAGAACACAAAACAGTAAGGGAAAATGTCGGACTTTTTGATGTTTCTCATATGGGCGAAGTTTTTGTGTCGGGAAAAGATGCTTTAGAATTCTTAAATAAGATTGTACCTCAAGATATTTCAAAATTGAATTATGAAAAAGCGGTTTATTGCCAGCTTCCAAATCTAAAAGGCGGACTTATCGACGATTTAATCATATATAAGCTTGGCATTTTGGAATATTTAGTAATTTGTAACGCGTCAAGAATTGATGAAGATTTAAACTGGATGGTCAGAAATAGCCGCGGATATGATGTTAAAATTGACAACCGTTCGCATGAGTTCTCACTTCTCGCAGTACAAGGCCCAAAAGCTGATTCTCTGATGCGCAAAATGGGACTTGACACTCATCAGGAGTCTTTCACGATTAAACCTGCAAAAATCGCTGGGATTAAAGTTCTTGCTTCACGCACAGGGTACACTGGCGAAGACGGTTACGAAGTTTTAGTCGAAAATCTTCATTCAGAATTTTTATGGGATGAAATCCTTAAACAAGGTGAAGAATTTGGCATTAAGCCAATTGGACTTGGTGCTCGCGACACATTACGTCTTGAAGCTGCTTTACACCTTTACGGAAACGATTTGGACGAGAACACAACTCCAATTGAAGCAGGTTTGAGCTGGTCTGTTCCAAAAGACAAAGTTGAAGATTACAACGGAAAAGAAGTCATAATGGAACAAATCAAAAACGGAATTTCCAAAAAATTAATCGGTCTGAAAATGCTGGATAAATCAATCGCACGCCACGAGTATGAAGTTTATTTCAATGGCGAAAAAGTCGGTCACATCACAAGCGGAGCACCATCGCCGATGCTCGGTGCAAATATAGCGCTTGCTTATGTTAAAAATGATAAAGAAATTTGCACAGGCGCGACTATTCAGGTTATGATTAGGGAAAAGTTTCACGATGCGGAAGTTGTAAAAAGACCGTTTATCGAAAAAAGAAACAAGGTCACAATATAAGGAGATATAAAATGAGTATCACAGAAAAAATTCTATGTTCAAAATCTCACGAATTCTTATTGGATAACGGAGACGGAACACACACTATCGGTTTAACTGATTATGCAGTTGAGCAATTAGGCGATATCGTATTTTTGGAATTGCCTGAAGTCGGTTCAGAATTCAAAAAAGGTGAAACTTTTGCAACTGTCGAATCTGTTAAAGCAGCTTCAGAAATTTATATGCCAGTAAGCGGTAAAATCGTTGAAATTAATGAAACAGCAGTTGATGCTCCTGAAACTTTAAATGAAAACGCTTTTGAATGGCTTGTTAAAATTGAACTTACAGGTGATGCTGAAGAACAAAACGACCTTTTGGAATACGAAGATTACAAAGAAGAATTGGAATAATAAATGAAAAATTTTTTAGTACATAGTGACGAAGTTAAAAAAGAAATGCTGGAAAGTATTGGTGTAAGCTCAATCGAGGATTTATTCAAACAAATCCCTCAAAAAGCTCGCATGGGCGAACTTCAACTTGAAGATGCAATAAGCGAAATGGAAACAAAGAAAAGAGTTAAAACTCTTTCCAAAAAGAATAATACAGATTTCGTAAGCTTTTTGGGAGCGGGAACTTATAATAAATTTATTCCTGCGTGCATTTCACAGGTTGCAAACAGATTTGAATTTCTGACTGCATACACACCTTACCAGCCTGAAATTTCTCAAGGCACACTTCAAGTTATGTACGAATTCCAGACAATGATTTGCCGTTTGACAGGTATGGATATTTCAAACGCAACAATGTATGACGGAGCTTCTGCCTGTGCTGAGGCTATTTTAATGGCTGTTAGAATTTCAAAGAAAAACAAAGTTCTTGTATCTGATAAGCTTAACCCCGAATACATAGACGTAATCAAAACTTACTGCTGGTCAAACGACATTGAACTTGTGATGTTTGATGAAATTCCGTCAGACACCGCAGATTTTGCCTGTGTTTTGGTTCAAACCCCCGATTTTTACGGCGAAATAAAAGAGTATAGCAGTGTTGATTGTTTAAAGGTTGTTTGTGTTGATATTGCATCTTTGGGGATTTTAGAACCGCCGAAAGATGCAGATATCGTTGTTGGAGATATTCAGCCTTTGGGCATTCCGATGAATTTTGGCGGGCCTCATGCTGGATTTATCGCGTGCAGAGAAAAATTTATGCGGCAAATTCCAGGACGTCTTGCAGGAAGAACTGTTGATGCAGATGGTAAACCCGCATATTGCTTAACAATTCAAACTCGTGAACAGCATATTAAACGTGAAAAAGCTACAAGTAATATTTGTTCAAATCAAGCATTAATGGGACTTTGTGCAACTTTATATTTGACTGTTATGGGCGAAAAAGGCTTCCGCCAAGCAGGATATTTATCAGCCAAACGTGCTCATGAGTTATCTGAAAAACTTGCACAAAAAGGAATTAAAACTCTAAATAAAAATTTCTTTAACGAATTTGTTATAGAAGTTGAAAACGCAGATAAGTTCCTTGCAAACTTAAAAGCTAAAGGAATTATCGGCGGGTTAAAACTCTCTGACAATAAAATTCTTGTATGCACAACTGAAATGAACAGTAAAGAAGATATTGACTTGTATATAAAAAAGACCGTTTAAAACGGTCTTTTTTATGGTGGGCGATACGTGACTCGAACACGTGACCCCCACAATGTCGATGTGATGCGCTACCAACTGCGCTAATCGCCCTTACATGCGGTAAGATAATCTTATCACAAACATTTAAAATTTCATAGCATCAACTTGTTTTAATATTGACTGAATATCTATCAATACTTCAGATTCAATAAAAATAAGCTCTTGCTTTGTATAAGCATCGTTTTCATATTTAACTTTTGCAAGCTTTGTCATAACAATTTTGTTAAAAGACAAATATCTTGAAACAAATTCAATAATATCAACAGCTCTATACGGCACTTCACTGTCATACAAACGCAATACAGAACGAAAAATTACAAGTAAGCTCTTTGTTACGTTCGACAAAAGCATTTTCATATCTCTGTCAGATTTAATATTCATTAAAAATGCATTTTTATATTTAAGCAGCAAAGATTTCAATTCTGATTCACACTGCAAGCGCAGGTAATATTTGTTAACAGAAATATTCTGCGCCAAATCCTCACCGTAAATCATTCTATAATTGCTTCTGATATCAGCATATTCAATCGCATAAACATCAAATGAAGAATACCACTCATCAATATTCATAATAACAGGGATAGGATTTTTAGCCTTAACCCATTTTTGAACAGGTTTTGAAATCGAATACAAATTTTCCGCGTCTAATGTTTTAGTCACAATCATCAAATTAATATTATTTTTTGCATCTTCAACATTTGCCTGCGACCCGAAAGCAATAACCGAATTAAGATTATCACCTAAATTTTCTTTTAATTCTTCTACAAATTTATTTAAACTCTTTGTCATATAAATCCTTTCTTACCAACTTCCTGAACAACCGCTTCCGCCAAATCCGCCGCCACCGCCGAACCCGCCGAAGCCACCATAGTCAAACCTGCGTCTGCGAGGACAAAATATACTCATAATTATCGCAAAAGGCCAAATCCACCATGGATGACGCTCATCCGATGCACTTGAGTAAGTTTGCGATGGACATACCCCCTGAGTTTTAATACTTACACCCTCAGCCTGCGCAACAATATTTGCAAGTTGATAAGTACCTCTTGCAATTCCACTCTGATAATTTAATTGTTTATAATATGGCAAAATATCATTATCTCTAATATACTCTAATGAACTCATACTTATCTTGTTTTCAAGTCCATAACCAAGTTCAATTCTCATTTTTCTCTCAGCCAATGCTGTCAAAAATACAACACCATTATTTTTCTCTTTTGAACCAATTTTATAAGTTCTGCCAATCTCCAAAGCAGTTTGTTCAACACTTTTACCGTCCAAAGATTGCAAAGTAACAACTGCAATATCCGCACCTGATTTTTTTTGCAAATCCCATAAAGTCATGTTCAAATCATTTTTAACCTGCTCAGATAAAATATTAGCTTCATCTGCAATAAAACCTTTAAAATTTAACTGTTGCAATGCATTTGCAGGTAAAACAGCAAATAAGAATAAACATATAACCAACCACTTTTTCATACAGAAATTATATAATATTTATATAATAATGTCAATAAAAAAAGGCGACACCCAGATTCGAACTGGGGGATAAAAGCTTTGCAGGCTTCTGCCTTACCACTTGGCCATGTCGCCGTATTCTTATAATAAAAAAGACATGATAAAAAGTCAATACTTGACAAATGGCTAAAAATAATCAATAATAATTGAAGAATTTGGAGGTATTTACAATGACAAATCTTAGAATCGCCCCCCCCCCCAAGCGTAGCCGCTTGACCCGACACATTGGGTTTTGTAAAAATTTTAGCTATGCATTCACTTTAGCAGAAGTCCTAATTACTCTTGGGATTATAGGTGTTGTTGCTGCACTTACAATGCCCTCGTTAATAGCACATCACAAAGCTCAGGTTTTACAAACTCAATTTAAACGGTCTTATTCAGTATTAGCAAATGCAACCAGAATGCTTGTACAACAGGATATTTCACCTTACGACCTCACGAATGCCGAACGCATAGAAGCATACGCTAAAGTTTTGAATGCATCTAAATGCAAACAATCATATTGCACCAGCAGATATACTTTTTGGAAAAATTTATCAGGTAAAACTGGTATACACCTAGGTGCAATATCAACAACACCTGCAATGATGCTTAATGATGGTTCTTTAGTTATTATTGGCAGTTATAACTGGTTATTTGTCGATATAAACGGGCCTCAAAAAGGTCCTAATAAAGCTGGACATGATTTTCATCAATTTAAAATTTTGCCAGATAATAATTTAGCCCCAGTAACACATCCAGCACATGATACAAGAAAATGCACACTTTCAAATCCTCAAAGTACAGATTCTTATTTAGGATACGGGTGCACACAATATGCATTGTCAAATACTAATCCTGATGGAAGTGGAGATTACTGGTATAATTTTTTAAAAACAAAATAAAAAAACGCAATGCATTTTTATATTTTAAAATCAAATAACGACACTAACGGCTCATCCAGTGCATTTGCTATTTTTATCAAAGCTTTTAACCCTGGTTTATTTATAGTTACTTCTATTTTGCCAAGATAATCCAGACTTATCCCTGCCTTCTCGGCAAGTTTTTCTTGTGTAAGATGCGCATTTTCCCTTAATTGTTTTATACGTTCACCCAATTTCTTATAAACAAGTTTCTCATCCATTTGACAATTTTACTGAATATAGTATCATAATTTTACTGGACATTATTCAGTAAGGAGAAGATATGAAAAATGGTTTTACTTTAGCTGAGGTACTAATAACCTTAGGAATTATAGGGGTAGTCGCTGCAATTACTATGCCATCACTTATTACAAATATTCAAGACAAACATTTCAAAGCTATGTGGAAAAAAAATTTTGCACTATTAGAAAATGCATTACTGGGAGTAAAACAAGACAATCCAGGCATTACTATATGCGAAAATTTTAAAACTAATTCAAAAGAATTTATAGATGCATTCTTGGCTCATTTGGATATTGTTGATACTTGTGGTAGTAATGGATATGATGATATTTTTTGCAATGAAACAAAACACAAATGGATGCAACCATGGTTTAAAGATCTTTCCGGTAAATATATAGTCGGAGCTCAAAGTGTAAGACATGCCCTTTTAAAAAATGGAGCGAGGATTTTTTTTATTGGAGATGGACATACTAGTCTTGTTTCTATTGGTATTGATGTTAATAACATCAAAGGTCCAAATAAATTAGGACGTGATATTTTTGTTGTAGGTGTCTATGATAAAAAGATTAACAATTCTGTCAATGAAAAAAGTAACCTTGAAAATATTGTATTAATACCCTGGGGTTCTCCTAACGGTTATTGTGGTAAAAATGGAGGAAAATACACTTCTTGTAAAGGAATTGAAGGATGTTCACCTGACATAGGTTTAAAAAGCAATTATCCAAGTTTCCCTGATGCTCCCGGAGCAGGATGTGCTTATTCAGCTTTATATGAATAATAAGAGAACCGACTTATCAAGTCGGTTCTCTTACTTATCTTATGAATGATTACTTAGTTGTCGGGTAGTAATCTCTTACGATACCTTTATATGCATCTTCATAGATTGCTTTGATATCTTTCATCAACGGATATGCAGGGTTTGCACCTGTACATTGATCGTCGAATGCAAGTTCTACCATTTCATCTAATTTAGCGTTGAAATCAGCTTTACTTACACCGAAATCTTTAATTGAATTTGGCAAGTTAATTGCTTTCATCAATTTATCAATTTCAGAGATTAACAATTCAACTTTTTCATCATCATTCTTACCGCCTAAGCCGAGTTCGTCAGCAATTTGACCATATTTAGCTTTTGCGTTAGGGAATTTGTATTGCGGGAAGATACATTGTTTTGCAGGACAATCAACTGCATTGTATTTGATTACCTGTCTGATTAACAATGCGTTAGCAACCCCGTGAGGTACGTTGAACATTGCACCAAGTTTATGAGCCATTGAGTGGCACAATCCTAAGAAAGAGTTAGCAAATGCCATACCTGCAATTGTTGCAGCATAGTGCATTTTTTCTCTTGCGATAGGATCGTTAGCACCTTCAGTCCAAGATCTTTCCAAATATCTGAATACAAGTTTTGTAGCTTCCAATGCATTTGAATTTGTAAAGTTTGTACCTAAAGCTGATACATAAGCTTCAATAGCGTGAACTAATGCGTCAATACCTGATGCAGCAGTCAAGCCTTTTGGCATACCGTCAACAAAGTTAGGATCAACAATTGCCATATTTGGTGTCAAAGCGTAATCAGCGATTGCATATTTTACATGAGTTTCGTCATCAGTAATGATAGCGAAAGGAGTTACTTCAGAACCTGTACCTGATGTTGTCGGGATAGCAACCATAGTAGCTTTTTTACCCAATTCAGGAATTGAACAAATTCTTTTTCTGATATCCATAAATCTCATTGCGATATCTTCAAAGTTTGTATCAGGTTGTTCGTACAATAACCACATAATTTTAGCAGCATCCATAGGAGATCCGCCGCCTAATGAAATGATTACATCAGGTTCGTAAGGTCTGATAATTTCCATTGCCTGATTAATTGTAGATAATGTAGGATCAGGTTTAACATCAAAGAAGATTTGGTGATCAATACCGATTTCGTCCAATACACTTACGATAGCATCAACAGCGCCTGAGTTGAATAAGAATCTGTCAGTAACGATAAATGCACGTTTTTTGCCTTGAAGTTCACGAAGAGCTAAATCGACAGCGCCTCTTTTGAAGTAAACTTTTGGTGGAACTTTAAACCAGAGCATATTTTCTCTCCTTTCAGCAACTGTCTTGTAGTTCAATAAGTTTTCAACGCCAATGTTACCAGATACAGCGTTTTTACCCCAAGAACCGCATCCTAATGAAAGTGACGGTTCAAGTTTGAAGTTGTACAAATCACCGATACCGCCTTGAGCTGACGGAGAGTTGATTAATACACGGCATGCAGGCATTTTTTCAGCAAATTTGTTAACTCTTTCCTGTGTACGAGTATCTGTATAAAGGTCTGCAGAGTGACCTGCACCGCCTTTTGATACAAGCTCGTAAGTCATTTCTGTTGCTTCATCAAAATCTTTTGCTTTATACATTGTCAAAATCGGTGACAATTTTTCTCTTGAGAACGGATCTTCCCAATCTACTGATGGTCTTTCAGCAAGAAGAATTTTAGCTGTTTCTGGAACAGAAAAACCTGAAAGTTCAGCAATTCTATGAGCACTTTGACCTACGATATCAGGGTGAGCTGTGCCACGTTTTGGATCGATGAACGGAAGATCAATCATTTTCTTTTCTTCAGATTTGTTTAATAGATAAGCACCTCTGTAGATGAATTCTTTTTTAACTTCTTCATAAACTTTATCAACAACAACAACTGATTGTTCAGAAGCACAAATCATACCGTTGTCGAAAGTTTTTGACATAAGGATTGAAGAAACAGCCATTTTGATATCAGCAGTTTCATCAATAACTGCAGCTGCGTTACCAGGGCCTACACCTAATGCAGGGTTACCTGATGAATAAGCTGCTTTAACCATTCCCGGACCGCCTGTTGCTAAGATACAAGCAATGTTAGGGTGTTTCATCAATTGGTTAGACAATTCGATAGACGGAACATCAATCCAACCGATAATATCTTCAGGAGCACCTGCTTTAACTGCTGCTTCAAGAACAATTCTTGCAGCTTCAATTGTACATTTTGTTGCTCTCGGGTGTGGTGAGAAGATAATTGCGTTTCTTGTTTTCAAAGCGATTAAAGATTTGAAAATTGCAGTTGAAGTAGGGTTAGTTGTAGGTACAACACCTGCAATAATACCAAGAGGTTCTGCAACAACTTTAATGCCGTTTGCTTTATCTTCTTTGATAATTCCGCAAGTTTTAGCATTTTTATGTTTGTTATAAATGTATTCTGATGCAAAGTGGTTTTTGATAATTTTATCTTCTAAAACGCCCATACCTGTTTCTTCATGAGCCATTCTTGCAAGAGGAATACGAGCTTTGTCAGCAGCTGTAGCCGCAGCTTTAAAGATTGCATCAACTTGTTCTTGGGTAAATGTTGCAAAAATCTTTTGAGCTTTTTTAGCTCTTTCGATAAGCAATTCCAATTGTTCTGCGTTGTCAACCAGAGTTGATTTGTTCAAACTCTTTTCAAGGTTTTCAACAGTCTTTTTGCTTTTTGTTGTCATATTGATTTTCTCCTATAAAGTAGTAAATGTACTTTTAAGTATTTGTGAAATAAATCACGATTACATTATAAAATAAAGAAATTTCAAAAGCAAGTGTAAATTTTACAATCTTTATACATTTTTAATAATTCATTTATTTGGATGAAAAAGCTCGCTTGAATATAATATATACTGTCATTATGAACACATTGCAGAAAATTATTTATTTCTTTTTAGAAATGCAGGAAAAAGCTTTAAAACACAAGCTTAATAAACATCTTAAATCATCAAGCACAAATTCAACATCAAAAATGGTTCTCGGTAAAGGCGTTACAATGACCCTTAACGCAGAAACAGACAGGAATAAAGAGCTTGTAAAACAAAATGTCACCGATATCATAAACTCCTGCGCAAATAACCCCGAAAAGCTGCTCCAATACGCAGAAAGCAAAGGGACTAAAGTTTGCAAAATCGATAACGCAGACAAGATTTTAAATGTTATAAAAGAGGAAGAAGGACTTATCACACCTCTTGAAGGCTTGGAAGCTCTTTATATAAATATTGTAACGGGTTCAGGCTTTTCAATTAAGTCAAAACCTATGTTTGTAATGAGAAACGGTGAAATCGACCCTTATTATATGGCACACCAGTTTTATAAATGGTATGCACTGCAAATGAAACTCCCAGGATTTGATTATATGTCACAAAAAATATTTAAGATTTACCTTAATTCTGACGGTGCACTGCTTTCAAACCTTAATCTAGATGAAATGACAGGATTAAAAGAAGCAATCAATCGCGACCAGGAAGCAACAGACTTTGCACTGCTTCTTGCAAAACACCGCGAAGGTTCAAAAAAAGTTCTGATGAAAATGCAAAACGACGGGGCTAATATTTAGCCCCGTTAGCAGTGTGTAAAAATTAAGCTTGTTGGTCAATATTTTGCGGTTGTTCAGGTTGTTTTTTACCGCCACAGCAGAGTAAAGTTCCCAAACCTAGCACACCTGCGCCGATTGCACCGTAAATACCGGCAGCTTTCAATTTTAAACTTTTTTGCGCATCTTTTGCTAATTTTAAAATTTCTTTCGCTCCTTCACCATTTACTTCAGATTTAAAAGCTTTTTTATTTTTAGAACGATCAAAAACTTTGTCTAAACTATCTGGTGTATGCTTTTTTAGAATTTCAGAAATATTTGATTCCTTACCTAATTTAATTTCTTCACCCAACTCAGCTGAGATAGATATTCTGAAACTTTCCATAAAATCTCTAACTTGCTCGCTACCACCAAGCATCTCTGCAATCTTAACATCTGCACTTGAAAGTTCTTTTACATCAATTCCGAAAATTTTAGCATGCTTCTTAATCACATTAGCACAATCAGTTAAATAAGTTTCAGATTTAGGGTCTAATGCAAACAAATCGCTCATAGCCTTTCCTTTATCTGTATTCAAAATACCTTTATGCACCTTAGAAACAAATTCGTCTGTATAATTCCCATCTTTCAAAATTGATTTTGTTGCATAGCCTATACCAGCACCAGCGCCGCCGCCTACTAACGCTGCGCCTGCCGTATAAAGCGCGGTATTATTGTTTGAATTGTCCACACCATCTACTGCCATAAATTGTTTCCTTTCTAAATTATCACTACACAATTTATTAAAACGCAAACGACTGAAATAGTTGCTATGGGCGCACGAATGCTATGCTATGCTATGCTATGAGGCATTATACAAGGGTTTCCAGCTTTGTAAAATTTTATTAAGATAACGTTACGAAAAAAGAGAGGTGATAACCTCTCTTATACTGTTGCAAACCTGAAATCCTCAGTCCAAGTTTTAAAACCGCCTTCCAAAAGCATAACTGGGTAACCATAATCCGCAAGTATTAAGCAAGCTCTTGCTCCAAGATGACACTGCTGATTGTAGCAATAAATAATAGTAACTTCATCTTTAGAAAGCTTATCCAAATTTTTATCAAGCTCATCTTTAGGAATAGAAATTGCAGAAGGAATATGTGAAATTTCATAATCTTCTGCGCGCCTTACATCAACAACCCTGACTTTTCCCTCCTCCATAAGTTCTTTCAATTCAACAGGACCGAGTGTAAATGCTAAAATCTTTGAAAAAAAACATTGTGCTTTTTCAGAATTAAATCTGACTTCTTTAATTTCATTATACATAATAAAATATCCTTTCTAATGAAAGGATATCTTACTTTATTAAATAATTGATTCGGCAACTTGGTTATATTTATTGATACTTATGCCATATACATAATTTGACCAGGGGTAGGGGCTTTGCTGTCATATTTTGTTGCAAATAGTATATTATAAGTCTTGCGCAGCTTAGCACCTAATGCACCAAGCATATTGTGAGATTGAACTACATCCGCTTTTCTTGTACGATTCAAATCATTTTCAAAATTAATTTTTGCATTCGGATTTTGAAGCGACAAAATAGCTGAGTTCGGGGTAATATTATTTAAGTTACCTTCACCAAAAGTTATAGTTTTTATATTATTAAATTTTACTGGATTTACTGTAATCATATTTTGTTCCTCCTTTTTACCACCACCGTAGAACTTGGTGATATTTTAGGTTTTGCCTCCAGAGACTAAAGCCTCCGCTTGAGGTTTTATTAAGTGTTCATTTAACACTTCATCTAACATTTTCACTATAAACTATAATCTTTCATTTGTCAACCCCTATTATAAAGTTTTATTAAGCGGACTAAAATATAGTATTTATGCACAATTTGGCATAAAGTGCACTTATTACACTTATTCGACTTTTGGCTATATTTCTTGTTCTTTTACTACAAAAATAGAAGCATGGTTAGTGTGCTAAAAACCATGCTTCTATTGTAAAAGTTACACTTAATCTTGATCTATACGTTGGGCAAATCGCCTTTGACCTCTGCCACTACATCACAATCAAGCTCAAACACTTCATGTAATGCCTTTACTGCCTTTTGAGCATCCTCTTTATCTACAAGACAACTTATTTTAATTTCACTTGTTGAAATCATTCTGATATTAATACCTTGCTGAGCAAGCGTTTCAAACATTGTGGAAGCAACACCTGGGCGATCAATCATACCTGCGCCGACAATTGAAACCTTTGCAATATTATCGTTTATCTGAATATCGCCTGTCAAGCCGATTTCTTCTTTCAAAGTTTCCAATGTAGATGATGTTTTGGACAAATCGCCCATATCAACAGTGAATGCAATGTCATTTGTGTTAGAAACTTTTCTGGCATAAGATTGAATAATCATATCTACCGAAATATTTTCCTGTGCAAGTCTGGTAAACAACTTTGCAGCAACGCCAGGTTTATCAGGAACATCACACACAACCACTCTTGCTTGAGATAAATCTGCCGCTACACCTGCGACTGGTTTATAAATTTCCATTTTATTAACTCCTAAAATTAAAGTACCTAAATTATCCAGCTTGAAACTACTTCTAACCCTCATCGGAACGTTAAATTGTTTTGCAGTTTCAACACTGCGCGGATGAAGAACATTTGCACCTGCATGTGCAAGTTCAAGCATTTCTTCGTATGAAATTTCATCTAATCTTGAAGCTGTCGGAACAACTCTAGGGTCTGTTGTATAAACGCCTTCAACATCTGTGTAAATATCACATCTTTCAGCGTTCAAAGCAGCCGCTAAAGCAACAGCAGAAGTATCAGAACCGCCTCTGCCTAGAGTTGTAATCTCACCTTCTTCTGTTACGCCCTGAAATCCTGCAACAACAATAATTTTTCCCTCATTGAGATTTTTGCGCAATTTATCGGTTTTAATGTCAACAATTCTAGCTTTTGAGTGAACATTTTCAGTCATAATACCAATTTGCATAGCGTTAAAGCTAACCGCATCATATCCTTGAGCCTGAATTGCCATTGCAAGAAGTGCAATAGAAACTCCCTCGCCTGTAGAAAGGAGCATGTCCATTTCTCTGCCTGACGGGTTTGGGCTTAAATCTTTTGCCATTTTAACAAGATAGTCTGTAGTGTGTCCCATAGCTGAAACCACAACTACGACATCATTTCCGTTCTCTTTTTCTCTTATAACGGTTTTTGCTACATTTTTGATTTTATCTGTATCGGCAACTGAAGTTCCGCCGAATTTTTGAACTATTATCTTTTTCAATTTTCACCACTTTCTTGCAAAAGGTTGATTAATTCCTGCTTTTGCACGGGGTACTCAAACAAGTCCGCGTTTATGCTTTGGATTTTTTCTGCAACCGCGAGCACTTCTTTTACATTATATTCACAAACCTTATCTTTGACAAGTATGTAACTTACATTAAACATTAAATTTAACAAAACTATATTATCGTCCTCGTTTTTCAATGCTTTTCGAAGTTTTCTCTGCGCATCAGCAAACTCGCCTTTTGAGATAAGATAATTTACATAATCAATATATGCTGATGTATATTTTGGGTTTGCTCTCAATGCTGCCTCGTAATAATCCACTGTCCTGATATCATTTTGCTGACGTTCAAAGCATCTGGCAAGATAAAAACAGTTAACTGCATTTTCATCATCAGATTTTAATATTGAAATTGCCTTATCAGTTTCCCCGTTTTCAAAAGCAATAATTCCCAGCGCCTGTTTGACTCTTTTATTATCGGGTTCTTGTTGAAGAACTTTTTGTAACAGAGGTTCTGCATTAGAAAAATCCTTTTTGATAACATAACAAAAGCCAAGAGTTGCTAAAATATCAAGGTTTTCGGCATCAAGTTCGTAAGCTTTTTTAAGTTTTTCCAAAGCTTCATCATATCGCTCAAATTTTTGAAGTGCTTTTCCCCATTCAAGATAAAACGCAGGCGATGTGAGGTCTTTTTCAAAAGCTGTTTCAAAAGATTTTAAAGAATTTTCTTTATCGGAAACTGTTGAATAAATCTGTCCAAGTAAAACATAGGCGGGAAGCATATTTGGATTATATTCTAGCGCTTTTTTTGCATAAAATATTGCATTTTCGTAATCATCTTTAACTGCTTTAAGCCTTGCATATTCGTAAGTATTTGCCTCATTCGGACAGACATTTGATAAAAACGACAATTTAGCCTCGGCTTTATCATACATTTCAAGTTTAATTTCCATGACAGCACTTAGAAATACTGCAGAGAAGTTATATTTATTTGATTTTACTGCTTGAGTAAATTTTTCTCTGGCTTCTGAATATTTTTTCTGTTTCATCAACGCCATGCCCCAGCCTGCATAAGTTTCTGAAACACCCGAATGCACTCTGTCGGAATTTTCGAAAGATTTTTCCGCCTGTTCAAATTTTCCTGCTGTCACAAGGCAAAACCCGAGTCTTTGCCAGATATTTTTATCCTGCGGGTTTATATCGGCAGAAGTCTGATAATTTTCGACAGCAAGCTCGTTTCTGCCCGTTCTTTCATAAACAGCTCCAAGATATTTATACACTAACGCATCTTTTTGCGGTAACTCCAAAGCTTCAAGCAAAACTTTTTCAGCACCCTCGTAATCATTCTGTTCAAGCATTTTTTTTGCTCTATTCACATAAGTCAATGTTGGAAGCGATTGAATTATTGTATCTTTTTTATACTTTTCAACCGAATTATTCAAATTTTTTATTGTGTTAATTATGCGGTCAAACAATCTGCCACCTCTCTAAATGCGCCGTCGCCTGCGGAATTTTCTGTAATCTGAATATCCTTCACAGCCTTAACCTTTGAAACAGAATGCCCAACGGTAATTTTATATTTTGCAAACTCCAGACATTCAATATCGTTTATGTCATCACCGATATAAACAAATTCTTCTTTTGAAAGTCCGTATTTTTCAACAATATTTTTTAGAACATCAATTTTTATTCGGATATTTTGGTGAACTTCTTCTATTTCAAACTTTTTTGCAAGAATTTCTATCGCAGAATTCTTTTCGCCTGAAATAATGCCGATTTTAAATCCATTTTTTTTGAGAATGGAAAACGCCATAACGTCTTTAAAATTAAGCTTTCTGCTCATCGTGTAATCTTCGTTGATATACACACAGTTATCTGTAACAACACCGTCAAAATCGGTTATAACCATTTTTATTGTTTTTGGTAAATTCAACATATACAAAATATCCCTTATCTGATATAATTATACTATAAAAAGGAGAAAAAATGCTTTGGTATTTGCTTAATTTAGGTATAATTGGTGTATTTATCATACTGTTTTTGATAACAAGGCAGACAAATAAGCGCTGGTCAAAGATTAACGACTATCTTGGCATGGTTACCAACACTGTTAATTCAGTGCGTTATGGGAATTTATCTACCAAAATCGATGAGATAAACCACCCCACATACCAAAACGTTACAGACAGTATTAACCGAATGGTAGAAACTCTCAATGACAGAGAAAAAATGATTATTGAATACCAGACAGAATTGATGCGCCAGAACAAACTTCTGGAATCCGTTATTAATTCACTTTCAGACGGTATCTTAATCATTAACGACAAACACAGCATTTTACGAGCAACCCCGCAGGTTGGCGAATGGTTCGGCGTAAAAGGGCATGAACTTATCGGAAAAAATATTTTTGACTTTATTCAAATCAGTGACGATACATCTATAGAAAAACTTAAAAATAAAGATGTATTCATAAAACACACTCCGACTAACAACTTTGTAATGAACACAATTAAACTTCCTCTTGATGATGACAAAAAACGTTATGTAATTCTGATAAAAGACGTTACAACAGAAAGAGAAGTCGAAACCTTGAAAGAGGATTTTGTTGCGACACTAACACATGATTTGAAAGTTCCAATTGTTGCAGAATCTAATATTATTAATTTCTTACTTGACGGCAAATTCGGCGAAATAAATGAAAAACAAGAATATGCGCTTTTGAACATGAAAAATTCCAATCAGGAGCTTGTAGAGCTTGTTCAAATAATTCTTGACACATACAAAATTAAAGAAACAGGAATTAAACTTTTAAAAGAAAATATTATGCTGAATAAGTTTATAACTGATATTGCGGCTGAAACTCAACCGATTGCAAAAAATTCAGGTATTACCATAAATTTTACCTCAAAACGTGATATAAAAGTTACGGCAGACCCGATGCAGCTGGAAAGAGTTATCAAAAACCTTATTTCAAACGCAATTTCACACAGTAATACAAAAGAAAAAATCGATATCACAACAGGTGAAATTCCTGGATTTATAACAATTTCCGTTATAGATTACGGACAGGGAATCCCGCCAAAAGAAATTAAATTAATCTTTAACAAATATTATTCAGCCGTAAAAAAATTCCGTAAAATCGGTACAGGCTTAGGCTTATACCTCTCTCAACAGATTATAAAATCTCACGGCGGAGAAATTTCAGTAGACAGCGAAGAAAATGTAAGAACAGAATTTTGTATAAAAATTCCATCATAGGTATAAATGTTAGAAAATTTAGAAAAATTACTCGACTGGGTTTATAAGAAAAAATGCTATTTTTGCGGTTCGTCCAAAGAAGCCGTCAAAATGTGTTCTAAATGCTACAATGAAATGGATTATCTGCCCGTAAAAGTAAATAGAATAGCTGAGGGTAAAAAAATTTACTGTGCAGGTGTTTACAATAAAAATCTGCAAAAACTTATTCGCGGTTTAAAATACCACAACCAGCGCGATTTAGCGTTTTATCTGGCAAAATTTATGGCTGAATATTTTGAAAAAATTACTGATAATAAGAATTTTGAAGTCGTACCTGTACCCATTTTTCCAAAACGCGAAAAGAAACGCAAATACAACCACATGAACCTTGTTGCCGAAGAATTTTGCACATTGACATCATCAACCTTAAATAAAGAGCTTATCAAAAGAATTAAAGACACCAAACCGCAATACAAACTCAAACGCATAGAAAGAATAGAAAATCTTTCAAAAGCTTTTACAGTAAATAAAGATGCATATAAAGGCAAAACAATTTTAATTATCGACGATATCTGCACAACAGGCTCAACTTTTGAAGAAATGATAAAAGAATTGCAAAAAAACGGTATAGATGATATTATCTGCTTTGCAGCAACAACGCCGTTTGGAGATTAAAATGATACTACACGAATTTTCTCAATACCTGCAAGAAAGAAATCAGGACTTAATCGTAAACAAAACAACTGCAACTAAACTTCTTTGCGAGTGGATAAAATTTGTCATTAATA
Source organism: uncultured bacterium (assembly GCA_948964545.1). GTDB lineage: Bacteria > Cyanobacteriota > Vampirovibrionia > Gastranaerophilales > Gastranaerophilaceae > Stercorousia. The sequence continues at coordinate 102,055 of CAREDV010000004.1, forward strand.
AAAATCCCAAAAATCATGTTGATAAAATCGTTCACAAAGAAATTTGTTTAGCACAAAATAAAAGTGGAGATTTTTTCATTGTTGGCAAATCAGAAAGCGGACGGGTGCTCGTAAACGCTCTCTATAACTTTGCTCTAAGCTATGAAAATTACATTATGAGCAAATGGCTTATTGATAAAAATCCTGAAGATTTTAATAAGTAAACTGCCATGGCGGGGAATTTCATTTAAGTTTTGTAGTTATAAAATAGCTTTGAAAATAGGAGCTATTTATGAACAACTTAACATTTCAAACCCCGTTATGCAGAATGAAAGAATTAAACAATCTTTTCATAGAACTTACCGCTAAAAATTGCAACATGCGTTGCAAAAACTGTTATATTGATTTTCCACTTAGCAAAAATGTAAAAGACTTTATCAGTCTTGATGCAGTCAAAAAAGCACTCGCAGATACTAAAGATGAACCTCTTGAATGTATTTATCTGACAGGTGCAGAACCTATGACTCATCCAGACTTTAATCATATTTTGAGAGCATGTCTTAAACGCTCTAATGTATGCATTTTTACAAATGGAACATTTATAAATGAAAAGAAAGTTCGATTTTTAAAACGTGTAGAAGATGAAGGAACAAACGAAATCATTTTTAAACTCAGTATAGACCATTATGATGAAATGAAAAACGATGAAATCAGAGCTAGAGGCTCTTACAGAGCAGTGGTTCATGCTGTAAAAAGTCTTGCAAAATACGGTTTTAACCCGATATTATGTATAACTAATTACTACAACGAAGATAAAACCGTTCTTATAAACGAATTTAAAAAAGTTTGCCTTAATGCAGGATTTGAAGCTCAAGACAATAACTTCATTATAAATAACTTTATCGATAAAAATTCACACAATGAGCCTGACAATTTTTCATGGCAAAATCTTGATTGCGAATATGGCAGAACTTTAACTGCAAAAGGCGTTTACAGCTGTCCGCTTCTTGCAAATGACCATCGCGGCAGATGCGGTTCTGATTTTTCTGATTATGCAAAACACAATACCCTTGAAACTTCATACTGTTCTGTTTGCATGAAAAATAAAGAAAGAATGTTTGCGATAAACTTTAACCTTTTCAAGTAAATTATTGAGGCATTTCAGGTGCTTGTGGAGGAATATTTTGAGGTCCGTTTGTATCAGCTTGCTGAGGCGTTTCTACAACGCTTGACGGATCTCTTTGTGCATATAATTTAACTTGTAGATTTATAAGCAAAATCCTTTTATTTTTTTCATAAGGTAAAATTTCTATTTTCGAGATTTCTAAGAAATGTTCATGCTTATAAAGTTCACGTAGAAAACTCTCAAAATTCGAATAGTTAGCAATCATTTCTGCTGTAATTCTACAAACATGATATTTATTGCCGACATTTTTTACAAAGTTGTCATCCTGAGGGTCATAATCATATTTTATAGAGCGGGTTTTTATTTTGTTCTCTCGCATCAACTGCAATATTTCACTAAACTCATCAGATATAACACTTTCAGTATCAGTACCGCCGTTAATAGATTTGAAAAAAGCTTTTACCATATTTTCGTTTTCAATTTTTTTAGCTTCAATATTATCCTGAAGGCCTTTAAGCTTTCTTTCTGCATCAGCTAATGTTGTCGTTTGGTTTTTATATTCGTTTTGAATATTTGTAATTCTTTGAATTTCAGGAATAATTTTTGAAAGCAGAAAACCGAATACTGCAATTGAACCTACAAAAACAGATACAGCAATTTTAAATTTTTTCAAATATACTTTGTAATCTTCAGCCAATGTAATTTCTCCTTACTTATCTTTTCCAAAGTTTAACAACGGTTTGTTCAGCAGTCCGCCTTTATTTTCTTCTGCAGCAGGCTGTGCCTGGTTATTTTCAGCAGGCGCTGGGGCAGGATTTAGCTCTGCTGCCGTCATATTTGTAATTTCAAATTCATAATCCGACGGAGCATTCGGATCAATAGTAACTGCATCATCTACTGATTTTGATTTCATTTCTAATTTATGAAGTCTTAATTTTGTATCAATTAAAGAATCTTTCATATTTCTATAGAATGTATAAACATCCTCAACATTAGATGCTTCACCTTTAATATCAAGTTTTCCGTCATCTTTTGCCGTAAAATATGTCAGCCATAAATTTTTAGGTACAGCTTCACCTAGAGCTGTATAAGACATTAGTTTTGAACGATTTGTACCCAAAACTTTTTTAATTTCAGCATTTACGTCAAAATTGCCTGATTTATTTTGTTCATCTTCAAGTTTTTTAACCTGAGCCTGAACTCTTTGGAGATTTGAGTTAAGTTCATCAAGCTGTACCTGTTTTTTATTTGCAACCATTGGTATAACCAGGAACAAAATAATTGCAGGAACAAGAATAATAAGTGCAAATATCAAAGCAATGTTACGCGCATTGTTAGGTGAAATATCAAATTCAGTTGAACCTAACACAACATGAACAGGTTCATCTGGATTTTCAATAACGCCGTCACCACCGCCTGCCTGTCCTGTAAAATTAAATTTAACAGGCATATTAACTGCATTACCTGTACCAATACCAATTGCTTCCAATGAAATTTTGCGTGCAGTATCTTCAAGAACTTCCAAGCTTGTTGGAATAACATCCTGTTTTTTAAAGCTGTTATTTTCCAAATAATTTACAATACAGTCAACAGACATTCTGTTTGTCAGAAGTTCCGCACTTACTAAATCTGTTTCTGAGATTACATACAAATAATTAGCAGGATAGCTCATTAATGTAATCTGAGCTGAAGCATTAATTGCATTATAAATTTCTTCACCCTCAAAGGATTTTATTGCAAGAGGTTCTTCATAATAATCAATTAAATTTTTGCCGACCATAGAACAAATTGAATACCCGTTTTGGGATAAAAGCATCAAGTTCCATGATACACCGTCTTTCAACTGCTCCTCAATAAGTCCAGAAAACGCAAGAGCTTTCATAATAGAAGTTAATGAAACTTCAATGCCAGCAAGTGTTGCCCCAAGCTCTGTCAATGCATTTTTAATATCTTCAATAACATTTTTTTGAACAGCCGAATAAAAAAGTTTACGCATATCGCCAGTCTGCATGCCGCCTGCATCTATCCAGCTGATTAAAGGCTCATAACGTCTAAAAATATATGACTGTTCAGCCTCAGAAGTTAAAGCTTCAGTAACAGCTTCGTCATTCAAAAGAATAGACAAATCCATTTTACCTAAAAGCACTAAAGGAATGTTTAAAACGACATTACTTTTGATATTTATCTTTAATTCATCAAAAAGCTCAGTAACTGCATTTTTAAACGCTTCCATACTTGCGATTTCTCTTAATGAATCGTTATATTCAAGAGGTCTGTATGCATAATTTCTTACAACTTTAGCATTTACATCAATGTCAATAAGTTCCAGCCCTACACTGGGAGTAATTGATAAATAAACTGTATTTTTCTTCCCTGCTCCAAATTGAGATAAAATATTATTTAAATCCATAACATCTTTTTCTTATTATATTTACTAATATCCTTTTTTATTATACAATACTTTTAATAAAGTTTGTAAATTTAACATAAATTTACACTAAATGTAGGAGATTTACCCAATGAATGAGCTGATAGAAAAAATTAATAAACTGAAAAAAGAAAAAAATGCGGTTATCTTAGCACATTGTTATCAAAACGAAGAAATTGACCAGGTCGCTGATTTTGTTGGTGATTCTTTATATTTGAGTCAAATGGCGGCTAAAACTGATGCTGATATTATTCTTTTTGCAGGTGTTTATTTTATGGCTCAAACTGCAAAAATTTTGAACCCTGACAAAAAGGTTCTTCTGCCAAGGTTAGAATCAGGATGCAAAATGGCGGATATGATTTCACTAAATCAATTGAGAGAATTTAAAAGCAAACATCCAAACATTCCAACTGTATGTTACATTAATTCTACAGCAGAAGTTAAAGCCGAATGTGATATGTGCTGTACAAGCTCAAATGCGGTTAAAGTTGTAAAAAGTATGGGGGCTGATAAAATTTTATTCTTACCTGATACATATTTAGGCAAATGGGTTGAATCACAATTGGGCTGCCTTGAAGTTATTACATACCCTGGCTTCTGCCCGACACATTTGCAAATCAGGCCAGAAGATATTGAAAACGCAAGAGCAAAATACCCAAATGCAGAAGTTCTTGCCCACCCTGAATGCCACCAGTCTGTTACAAAACTTGCAGATTATGTGGGCTCTACAACAGGTATTATGAAATACGCAATAGAGAGCGATAAAAAACAATTTATTATTGCCACAGAAAAAGGGGTCGTCGATAGGCTTACAAGAGATTATCCAGAAAAAGAGTTTATTCTTATAAAAGAAAATATTGTATGCTCCAATATGAAATGGCATACACTCACAGATATATATAATGCTCTTGACAGAGAAGAACACGAGATTAATGTAGATAAAGACCTAGCATCAAAAGCTTTAAATTGTATTAATCGTATGCTCGAGGTGTCAAATGGATGATATAATTTTTGGTAAAAACGCGGTAACAGAAGCTATTTTAGGCGGCAGAGAGATTAATAAAATTCTTATATCAAAAAATATTCACTCTGATGCTAAATTAAATAAAATTAAAGAACTTGCACGCGAAAACGGAATTGTTTTTCAATTTGTAGCCCGAGAAAAATTCCTGCCTTATGCTGAATTCAACCATCAGGGAGTAATCGCTCAAATCTCGCCTATTCAATATAAGGATTTGGACGATTTTCTTGAAGAAAAACATGAAAACGCATCCATAGTAATTCTTGACGGTATTGAAGATTCACATAACCTCGGTGCAATAATCAGAACCTGTGTATGCGCGGGAGTTTCAGGGATTATAATTCCATCTAGACGCAATGTTCAGGTTAACGCAATCGTTGAAAAAACAAGCGCTGGTGCTATAAATCATATACCAATCATTAAAGTAAACAGCCTTGTGAATGCAGTCCAAAAGTTAAAAAATTCCGACTGGTGGGTAGTTGCAACTGATGCAAGTGCAAAAGATAATTATTATGATGTTAAATACAACGACATGAATTTTGCACTCATTATGGGCGCAGAACATGCAGGAGTTTCAAAATCATTGTTGAAACTTTCGGATTTTATCGTAAAAATCCCAATGTTAAAAGAATTTAACTCACTTAACGTTTCAAATGCACTGAGCGCAATAATTTTTGAAACAGTTAGACAAAAATTAAAAAATTGATTATAATTATATCAGGAGATAGAAATGAAAAAAGAGCTTGAGAAATACGGACTAATGTCTGAAGACATTTCTGACGAAAACATTGATTTTCATGAACTTGATTCAGATGATGATGATAATGTTTTAGAATCTGTTGAAGATCCTAAAGTTCAGGAAAACTTGACATCTGTAAATTCAGACGATAGTGTAAGAATTTATCTGCAGCAAATCGGTAAAATTCCGCTTCTATCATCTGAAGAAGAATATGATTTAGCTAAAAAAATCTATGAAGACAAAGATGAATTTTCTAAAAATCTTCTTGTTAATGCAAACTTACGCCTTGTTGTAAGTATTGCAAAAAAATACATAGGACGCGGGCTATCTTTTCTTGACTTAATCCAAGAGGGAAATATGGGCTTGATGAAAGCTGCAGGAAGATTTGATTACACGAAAGGCTACAAATTTTCAACTTATGCGACATGGTGGATTCAACAATCAATCACACGTGCAATCGCTGATAAAGCAAGAATTATCAGACTGCCGATACACATGATTGAATCACTGGGCAAAATTCGCCGTGCCACAATCGATTTGACGACAGAACTCGGTCATGCTCCGACAAAACAGGAAATTGCATACCGTTTAGGTGTTCCCGTAAGCAAACTTACAGCAATTGTAAAATCAGCTCAATCAACAATCAGTATGGAAACTCCTGCAAATTCCTCGGAAGATTCCTCAAAAATCGCAGACTTTATTGTTGATGAAGATTCAATTGCTCCCGAAAACAGAGTTTCGCAGGAAAATCTTTTTGAAGACATAAGAAAAATGCTTAACCAGTTAAGCCCGAAAGAACGCGACGTACTGATTTTGCGCTACGGACTTGATAACAACGGAGCTAAAAAGACACTTGATGAAATCGGTTCGCAATACGGTGTATCAAGAGAACGCATCCGACAGATTGAAAACCGTGCAATCGCAAAACTTAAAAAACTTTGCAAAAACAAAAAGCTTTCAGTAGGTTTGAAAAATTATTTCGGTGAATAAAAAAGCTTCCATTTGGAAGCTTTTTTATTCTAATTCTTTTATAAATTTATTTATATCAATATCTAAAATCCTTGCTATCTTATAAAGATTATAAAAAGATATACCTTTCTCGCCGCGTTCTACCGTCCCAATTTGTGATAATCCACAATTTGCAAGAACTGCAAGTTGTTCTTGCGACAAACTTTTCTTTTTTCTTGCATTTCGTATAAACAAACCTAATTCTTGCTCAAATAATTTTTTATCCATTTTTTAATTATACACTATTGACTTTTTTCTTTCCAGTTGCTATAGTATAGATACTTACACTATAGCAACTAATTATTTGCAAAAGAAAGGATTATTAATGAATAATAATGAAATCTTAAAACAATTATCAGAAGAAAACTACAATCTTGCCGCAATTTTTAAAGAATTCTGTAATAGTAAAGAAAACAGATATATTGAACAATGTCAACAACTCTCCACACTTGCTGATATTATGTTTGAAAAATGTGATAAACTATTATACAAACTAAAAGAGGACATGGAATAAACCAAAGTCCTCTTTTTATATTTTCATTTATTCAGTTATTCAGCATCTTTGTTGATGTCTTTAATGCTCAATGCAATTCTGTGTTCTTGCGGAGTGAATTTCTTAATAAGAACTTCCACACTGTCGCCAACTTTGAATGTATTGAACGGATTGATATTTTCATCGCTCATTTCAGATACAGGTAATAAAGCTTCTACACCCGGGAAAATATTAATAAATGCACCAAAACCTGTTACTTTATTAACTGTTCCTTTAATTACCTGACCTTCTTCAAATTGACCTTCGATTTGCTGCCATGGATCTTCACCCATTCTTTTCAAAGACAATGAAATTCTTTTCAATTCGTTGTCAATTTTGATGATTTTAACTTCAATAGTTTCGCCTAAAGAAATTACATCTGACGGATGTTTAATTCTTGACCAAGAAATTTCAGAAATCGGTAATAAACCGTCAATACCGTTGATATCAACAAAAGCACCGAAATCAGCAATTCTTACAACTTCACCTTTAACAACCATATCTTCTTCAAGTTCTGACAAAATATTGTCTACAACCTGATCGCGTTGTTCAGCAACAGCCTGTCTTTGAGATAAGATAAGTTTATTTTTCTTAGGATCAGCTTCCAAAACTTTAACTTCGATTTTTGTATCAACCAAGCCGTCAAACGGAGTGCCTGTTCTTAATTGAGATGAAGGAATGAAACCTTTCAAATCTGCAACATCAACTAATACACCGCCTTTAACGATAGAAACAACTTTTGCCAAAATTGTATCGCCTTGAATTTTAGCATCATTAAGCTGTGCCCAAGCTTGAGCAAATGCAAGTCTTTTAAGAGAAAGAAGCATACCTTCTTCGTCATTTTCTTCTTTTAATACATAAAATTCTCTTTCATCACCCATTTCCAAAGTTTCATCTGATGAAGAAACTTCTTTGTTAGGCAAGAAAGCTTCTGTTTTAGCACCTTTAACACTTACAAGGTAGCCGTCGTTTTCTTTTTTCATAACTGTACCTTCAACGATATCAGCTACAGAAAAAGATTTTGAGAAAGATTCTTCTAACAATCTTTCGAATTCATCCATTTTGTCTAATGTTTGTGTCATTTTTAAATATCTCCTTCTAATTTTTCTATGACTTTTTCTATAATATTTTGCGGAGTTGACGCTCCTGCTGTGATTGAAATATTTTGAGAGCTTTCAATCAAATCTCTATAGTTAATTAATTCACTGTCATTTTCAATGTGAATTGTTTTTGTAATATCTTTCAAAATTTCAGCTAAATGAGTTGTATTGGCACTTTTTTTAGAGCCCACTACAATTACCAAATCACTTTCTTTTGCAAGTTCTGTTGCCTCTGTTTGCCGCATAGAAGTACTTTGACAAATTGTATTTGCAACATGAAGTTCTTTAGCAATTGAAGTTAAATACTCAACAATAGCATTTAAAGTAGTAATTCTTTGAGTAGTTTGAACAACAACACCAACGCGTTTATGAGATTTAATCTTCTGTTCTAACTTTTTTAACTGTTCAGGATTTGCAGCAACAACTACATTTTCACTCCAGAGCTCAGCATTTGCTCTAATAGCAACAACTTCTGGATGCTCAGATTTTCCGACAATAACAACAAAATAGCCGTCTTTAGCAAGTTCAACAGCTTTTTGTTGAACTTTTTTAACATCAAGACAGGTCAAATCAACAGGTTCAAACCCTGCCTGTTTAATCTTTTCAATCACCTGCGGACTTTCGCCATGACTTCTTATAACACAAATTCCGTCGCCTTTTTCGGGAATTTCTGTTAAAGTCTTAATACCTAAACTTTCCAACTCATTAATAACATCGGAATTATGAATAAGTTCGCCAAGTACAAACACATTTTTATCGGGGTTTTCAAATTTTAATTTCTTAGCAGTTTCAACGGCTCTTTTAACACCGTAACAAAATCCTGCAAATTTAGCTAGTTTAATATTTTTTGGCAATTTAAAATTGTCTGCTTTCTAAAGAACTCGCGAGAAATTCTCGCTGTAATTCAATTAGACAATAAACAAAATTGAAAATCAAGCTAATAAGTTACCATGTTTATCTTTTCCAAACAATTGAAATTTTTCACTATTAAAACCATTTGGCATAGAAAAATAACTAATTGTTTTTGCAGTTTGCGGATACTCTTCTTCTAACTTATCATATTCAATATCATACTTTTTAGCAATTTCTTGGAATCCTATATCAGCAACAGCTAAAAAACTGACTATAGAACTAATTTTATTATTAACATCTTCAGGCAACCCAATAGAAAGAAGATTATCTGCCATGGTTTTATCTTTACACATTTCATTAAATAAGTGAAAATCAGTTCTTGCAATCATAGTATAAGCAGCTTTTCTTTCTGAAGCTGTTGAAAGTTTTTCTTTCAAGAATTTAATTTTTTGAGTTTGCGGCAGATTATTAAAATATCTATCATAATATTTTCTTCTTTCAGAAACAGATAATTCTCTAACTTCTGCGTATGTTAAATTACCTGATAAAAATTTTTCGTGTAAATCAGCTTTTTTATCATTAAGCAAAATTTCACTTAATGCTCTATCAAGTTCCTGCTGTCTAACCTCAGGATTTTTAATATTTGGAAGATTATTTATAATAGTTTCAATAGCATTTTTATCACCTGAATTATATACAGAATCAATAGCTGACCTTTGAGCATCAGGATTTGTTAATTTTGAAATAATATCATTTTCAACGACATTATTAAATGCATCACGGCTCTTGTTCATAGCTGTTGTAATTGCAATTTTTTGGTTTTCAGAATATAAATCAGGTGCTCTGTTTGTAATATGAACCTGTAACTCATCAGTTGCATATTCACCATTTTGAATTACATCAACAGCCTGAGCTTGCATTTTTGAATTTTTCATTGTAGTTGCAACATCAATACCAGTTTTGTGTAAATCAGTATTATCTACTTCAGCTACAGTTGATGCATAAGTTGATTTTTTAGTATCAAATTCTTCTTTTTTATTATATTCATCCAAACATAAAATTTGACCTTGAGTATTCAACGCGCAGCATGCAAGCATACTTTCTTCTTTATTAGCAGAATTTGCTACACGCTGAGCTGTTTTCATATAACCTTCATAAGAAGCATCATCTTGCAAATGTGCGTGTAATGAGTTTTGCAGCACCAAACTTTCATCAGTCAATAAATTTCTATATTCAGGCTTGCTTAAAAAATGCTTAGCTACAAGCTTAAATTTAGGATCAAATTTTACTACCGCTTGTAAATAATTATATCTTTCATTTTCAGGCAAAGAATTTAATTTTGCTTCAATATCATTTATTTTTGCTCTGCTATATAAGTTTGTATCATCACCAAATTGCTCATCCAATGAAACATTTAAATCTTGAACAAAATCATAAATATCTCTTTCTGCATCATTTTTAGGCTCTATTGGTTTGAAAGCCGAAAGTCTTTTAGCATCTTCTGTATTCAATGTTGTTTCAAGCATATTGAAACGGCGAGTTTCATCCTCAGTCAATTCAACACCTTGAGAAATTTTAGTCTTTAATTGTTCATATTCAGCACTTAATTCTCTAAGATTTAACGCCTTCGCACTATCAGTCATATATTGAACAGCAGGTAAATCAAGTCCTTTTTTATAATTATCATAAAACTTTTGTTGGTCATCCGATAACTTTTCACCATTTTGAACTTGTTTATCCAATGCTGAAAATCTGACTTCTTCTGTTGATAAATTATAATATCTTAAAAATTCTAACGCTTGAGATGATGTTATATTTTCAGGTACATTTACGCCAAATCTTTCAGACACATAAGATGCAACACGAGCATTGCTTCTGCTTTTGCGCTGCATATAATTTTTATCATTTTCAGATAAAGTATCTTTATTTGCCTGCAAATATTCATCAATTGCATCCAGTCTTTGACCTCTATCAAGCTGCATAAACTCAAAATAAGACATTCCTTTTAGGTTTGCAGCCTGAATAAAACGCATTTGCGTATCTGCTTTTCTGTTTAAATATCTATTTTCATCAAAATCTGCGCTTGCAACTTTCTTTTCTGAAAAACTTTCTAATTCTAATTTTATTATTTCTTGAAGTTTTTCGTCATTTTCAGCACGGGTTTGGCATTGTTTTATAAAATCAGCCTGCTGTTCAGGTTTGAGATTATTCCATTCTTCAACAGTATGCGGTTCTAATATAACATTACCGTTTTTATCTTTTATACCGTAAATATATAAATTACATGCTATTTCTTTAAAATTAGTATCAAATTTTTCCTTAGCTGATAAGCCATTGTATTTCTTTTTATCAAAAGAAGTGGAATTATCTACCGACTCGGAAATTTGCGGGGTTTCTATGACAGGTTCACTTTGTTCAACCGAAGTTTGAGCAGGTGTATTATTAAACTTATTAACAATCTCTATTTGTTTTTGAGAAGTTAAATGAAAAAAATCAACTTCAGGATTTGCATCTAAAATAGTTTGTAACTGTTCTACAGTTATACCCAAACTTTGTGCTAATTCCTCAAGTGGTTTTTTATTATTAGCAAAAGTCTGCACAGACTGAGCCGATAAAGTCGACTGTTCTGATACTCTCACTCCACTTGCTTGAGTTATTTGTGTAATTTCAGTTTGAAAATTCAGACCCATTATCTCTCTCTGGTTATTTCATTAAATATATAAAAACATGGCAAAACTTTCTATTTCAGCATGTCTTAACAAGTTTACATAAATTTACAAACTAATAATCAAATTCTCCCATCTCTTCCCTATAATTCAAATCGCCATCTTCAGTAACAGTCGTAACCTTCTCAGGCAATTGTGAGCCTAGAATTTGTTTCAAATAATCATATACTCTTTGTGTTACTTGAATTTCTTCTCTCGGATATTTTTCTGTGCGGCCTCGTCTTACCAATTTCGATTGCTCATACGGTACATCAGCAGTTCTTGAATTTGACCATGTAGAAGTTGTAGGACCTGATATATAATATCTTGTTGAATGCCTGTCAGGCTCATTATCAAATACTTCTGTAACCTTTTCTACACGTACACTATCAAGTTCATAAGCTTTTATAAAAGTCTGTCTTACTGGAACTTCTCTGCCATTTATTTTTTCTTTATATTTAAGCAAGTCTTCAAATTCGAATACTATTTTTTCAACATTACTTGGATTACCATCAGTATCACAGAATAATACTCTGGCATTTTGTCCTGTAATAGCATCTGCATTCTCAATTTCCACCCTTGCAACTACTACATCTTCTGCCTGCATATTCAAAGGACTCATTGCAATTAATGTTGCTAAAGGAACAGATTTTAATGCATTTGTCATTTTGCTATGAGTATGCTCTTTCTTTTTTCCTTCAAAATTTACCTGATTATAGTTACTTCTAAAAGATACCTTGTTGATTGGTGCTATTGCCATAATTTTTTACCCCTATTTTTTACTTTTTTATACCAAAACACAGGCAAAAAATTTTTTGCCATAATTTTTGATATTCATTAACCCGTTTTAATGATTATACCAATTCAAAACCCTCTTTGTAAAATTGTATATACTATATTAATAATTCTTTACACTTGCGCCAATATTGTGTTTGTTGTAAGGTTTATATGTGTAATATATTTACCAAAAAGAAGGAGAACTCAAATGAGTGAAAGAAAATTAGTTGGAACAAATGAAATGTTCAAAAAAGCATTAGCTGGCGGATACGCTATCGGTGCTTACAATGTTAACAACATGGAAATTTTACAGGGTATTGCAGAAGCTGCTGAAGAAACTCAATCACCTATCATTTTACAGGTTTCAGCAGGTGCTAGAAAATACGCTAACCAAACATACTTAATCAAACTTGTTGAAGCTGCTTTGGCTACAACTACAGTTCCTATCGCACTTCACTTAGACCACGGTGCTGATTTTGAAATCTGTAAAGCTTGTATCGACGGCGGTTTCTCATCAGTTATGATTGATGGTTCAAGATTCCCGTTGGAAGAAAATATTAAATTAACTAAACAAGTTGTAGATTACGCTCATCCGCGCGGAGTTTCAGTTGAAGCTGAATTAGGTAAATTAGCAGGTGTAGAAGATGATGTTAAAGTTTCTGCTGCTGATTCTACTTACACAGATCCAGCAGAAGCTGCAAGATTTGTTAAAGAAACAGGTTGTGATTCTTTGGCTGTTGCTATCGGAACTTCTCACGGTGCATACAAATTCTCAGGAGAAGCTAAATTAGACTTTGATAGACTTGCTGAAATTAAAAAAGCTGTTAACGAAGCTGTAGGATATGACTTCCCATTAGTATTGCACGGTTCATCTTCAGTTCCTGCTGAATTTGTTGCTAAATGTAATCAATACGGCGGTCAATTACCTAACGCTCAAGGTGTTCCTGAAGATATGTTGAACTTTGCTTCAAAACACGGTGTTGCAAAAATCAATATTGATACAGACTTAAGATTAGCAATGACTTCAACAATCAGAGAATTCTTTGTTGAACATCCTGAAAAATTTGACCCGCGTGAATATATGGGACCTGGCAGAACTGCTGTTAAAGAAATGGTTATCCACAAAATGCGTGACGTATTGGGTACAGCAGGACACGCACAGGATTAATTTTTATTTAAAGTAAAAAGACCGCTCCTTTTAGGAACGGTCTTTTTTATTTTGGATTATTTAATTATGCTGCTTCTTTGTATTCACCTATTTTGTTTTCTCTTCTAAATTCAGGAGTACAAAGTTGATTCCACATTGTTTGAGGGATATTGTCTAAATTTTGACGAAGATATTCTTCATAGTCTGCAATTGCTTCTTCTTTATTTTTTAATCCTTCAACCCTTTTAGTGCCTTCAGGTAATGTTATATCTTCGCCAACCAGGAAGCCTTCAATTACTCTACCGTCAGCAGTTTGGAATTGCTTAATTTTATCAGGATTTAGTTCTTTAAGTTGATCTACTGTTACTCCATATCTTTTTGCAATTTTTTCTAACGAATCACCATTTTGAATAATATTTTCTGTTGCATCAGCTACAGGTTGTGCAGGTGCTGAAGGTTGTTCTGCTACTGGTTGTTCAGTTGCTGGAGCTTCAGTTACTGGAGCTTCTTCTGTTTGATTTTCATCTGTTGGAGGTACTGTACCATTTACTGGAGTTGTTTGTTCTTCTGGTTTTACTTCTTCAGCTTTTTTATCACCTGAGCATTTAGACAATCCAAATATTGCGCCTCCAATTAATGCTGCTGCACCTAATGCAAGTGCAACTTTACCACCTTTACCTTTAACGAATTTTGCTAATTTACTTGCGCCTTTTGCTTCTTGTGCTACTGCTTGTTCTGCTTTTCCAACATATTTAATTCCTTCAGGATTTACTTTAGGTGCTCTTCTGCTGCCAGAATAACCTTCTGGCAATTTTTGAACAGCTTGCTTTGCTGGCGCGTTTGCTGGCGCATTTGCTGGCGCATTTGCTGGTGCATTTGCTGGTGCATTTGCTGGTGCCTTTGGTGCTTCCGGTGCGTTGCCTGCTGGTGCATTTGCTGGTGCATTTGCTGGCGCATTTGCTGGTGCATTTGCTGGCGCATTTGCTGGCGCGTTTGCTCTAGGTGTTTGAACTCCTGATTTAATCTGAGCAATTTCATTATTTAATCTTGCAACTTCTGCTTGTTTTGAATTAATCAAAGTTTGTAAATCTGGATTTTCAGCAACAGAACCTTGAAGTCTTGCAATATCAGCATTCAACGCATTAATTTTAATTTGTTTTGAAGCAATTTTGTCTGCAGTTACAGCATCTGATACAGGAGGTTTTTTATAAGTTCCACCATGTTCACGAGAATATCTTTCCCAAGTTAATGGTTGACGAGTTTCTGTAGCTGGTTGCGGTGCAGTTGCAGTTACATCCCCGAGAGGAGCCTGAGCTCTTAATTGTTCTAAAGTTCCATAATGAGTTGTAAAATCTCTAGGAGTTACAACATCAGGAGCAATATTGCCTAATGGTGCTTGTGCTCTAAGTTGCGCAAGATTTCCATAAGTTGTTGTAAAATCAGCTGATGTCACACCCATGCCATTAAGTGCAGGATGTAAGCCACCATTAACGTATGCACTACGATTTGTCAATGCATTTGTTAATCTTGTTTGTACTTGTGCTTGTTGTGCTAATGCTCGTTCTTGAGCAAGTGCTCTACCATATTCTCTGCCAAAAGCTTTTTTAGCAGCTTTATCGGCATCATACTGTAGACCAGTTGTATAACGTCCATATTGTTGTGCTAATTTATCTCCAGATAATCCAAAATTGTTGTTTGCGTGCATAGCATTTTCGTACGCTCTAAATTTAACATCAAATTCACCCATAATTTCCCCTTTTCCTCGTTTATTAAATAGTAGTAACTTAACTTTTTCACAGATTTATCTGTTCGGCGACTTTTCTCAGTTCCTCCGAATTTTAAACCATTTTGCAGATAAACTTAAACCATCAAATACTTGATTAGCTTTTTGTTAAATCCTTTTTCCCTAAGTGATTAAATATCCCCTATGTTTTTATAAACGTTTTTTGTTTTGAAAAATTGCTAAAACAAAACCAAGCCACTTAATATTTCTTAATAAATAAAAAAATAGGACGGAATTACCGTCCTATTAATCTTTTTCATCTTCCAGTTTTTGTGTGATTGCTTCTGATTTATTTCTTACTTCTTTAAAAAATCTGGGATTTCAATGTTAGTGAAGCTTGATGAAACTTCAGGCATTGAAGTTCTTCTGATTGTTTGTTGAGGTTGTACACCAACTGAAGAATTAAATGTACCTGCAAAGAAATCTGATGCACTCAATTGTTTTGCTTCAGTTTTTTGTTCAGGAAGTTGATTTTTCATTTCAAATCCTGTAGCAATTACAGTAATTTGAATTTCACCTTGAATATTTTCGTTCACTGCTGTACCGATAATTACTGTAGCATCATCATTTACAGCATCATGAATAATATTTGCGGCATCTGAAATTTCATGCAATGTCATGTCAGGTCCGCCTGTAATATTAACGATTACACCAGTTGCACCGTTAATTGAAGATTCAAGCAACTGTGAGTTAATAGCGATTTCAGCAGCTTTAACAGCTCTGCCTTCACCTTGACCGCGGCCGATACCCATAAGAGCTGAACCTGAAGCCTGCATAACACATTTAACATCGGCAAAGTCAACGTTGATAAGTCCAGGAACTGTAATGATATCAGAAATACCTTGAACACCTCTTAAAAGAACTTCATCAACAATAATAAATGACTCAGTCAATGAAACTTGTCTATCAACTACTTGCAGCAATTTATCATTAGGTACAACAATTACTGCATCAACAGCTTCTCTGAGTTTATCTAAACCTTGATTAGCTTGGTTTTGTCTTTTACGGCCTTCCCAAGTAAATGGTTTAGTTACAACAGCAATTGTTAAAATTCCTAATTCTTTAGCAATTTTAGCAACAACAGGTGCTGCTCCAGTACCTGTACCGCCGCCCATTCCTGCAGTAATGAATACCATATCTGCACCGTCTAGAGCTTGAGTAATTTCTTGCTGTGCTTCTTCTGCTGCTCTTTCACCTACTGAAGGATCTCCGCCTGCGCCAAGACCTGATGTAGATTTTGTACCTAACTGAATTCTATTTTTAGTTTGACCATATTCTAAAACTTGTAAATCTGTATTCATTAACCAGAACTCAACACCTGAAAGTCCTGCTTTAATCATTCTGTTAACAGCATTTCCACCGCCGCCGCCAACACCAATAACTTTAATATTAGTTGGATTTACTGGAGACCTGTGATCGGTGCTTGTTGTTTCATCTTTTTTCGCAAAGATATCTGATACGAAATTTTCCACTTTGTTACCTCTTTATGTAATTGTATGATTGACCTACTACAATAGTATAATAACATACTATTTTAAATAGAAAAAAAGTACAATAATTTCGGTCAAATTATGAACAAAAGTTAATATAAATCAGCAAAACTCAATTATATCTTAGAAATCAGCATGCTTCATGTAAACTGGAGAAGTCGCCCAATTAAGTTTATTTTTCAAAACCGAATAAAATTCAGAGCCTTCAATCAATGCTAATTTTGCATTAAACTCACTTTTTTCTATACATATTTCACTATCAAACTCATAAAACTCTTGACCATCAGCTGACAAAAGATTTTTACCATCAGTATACACTGTTATTTTTTCACTATCAGGTACAACTATTGGGCGTGCTGTAAGTGTATGCGGACAAATTGGAACTATAACAAATGCATTTAAAGACGGATTTAAAACTGGCCCGCCTGCTGAAAGCCCATAGGCTGTCGAACCAGTGGGTGTACTAATTATAATTCCGTCTGCCAAATAGTCACATACAAATTTATCATTTATTTTTAAAGAAAATTTTGCAGTTCTTCCTCTATCGCAGCTTTTTATCACAAAATCATTTAATGCACTATAATCCCCACTTTTCAGCATAATCCTGTCTTGTAATACATATTTTCCGTTAAGTATTTTTTGAACGGCAGTATCAAGTTCCTGTTCACAAGATTGAGATAAAAACCCGAGTCTACCAAAATTAATTCCAAAAATTGGAGTTTGAGATTTTGCATAAAACCTTGCTGTTTTTAATATTGTGCCATCACCGCCGATTACAAAAACAAAATCAAAACCATACTTAAGAGCATCAATATCAAGAATTTCTGCATCCTCAATAAATTTAACAAGCTTATCTTTAACTTTTACAGAATTAGGTATTTTGTGATTACAGCATATTGCAAATTTTTTCATATATAAACTATAGCATAAAATAAAAGGGACACATAAAATGCATCCCTAATTCAACTATCTCTCTTTCTCATATCAATTTGATTTACTGTAAAGAAGGAGCTCTCCACAATGAATCATTAAATTTGTTTTGGTTAGCAGTAACATCAACAGACAAAGTAACATTGCTTGGTGTGAATACAAATACTAAATCGCCTACCTTTTGAGGTTTGCCGTCAAGAGCATGAGCTGCACCGCAAACAAAGTCAATAGTCCTTTGAGATTGTTCTTTATCTAATAGGTGAAGGTTTAAAACGATAGTTTTTCTGTTTCTTAAATGTTGAACGATTGTTGCAGCATCTTCAAATGAACGAGGTTCAATAACTTTAACTTCATAACCTTTGCCAATGCTCGGGTGATTAACTACTTTCATTTCATTTGATTTATCTATAGAAGGCTGATATGAATATGCAGGGTCAATTGCTAAATTATCTTGAATTGGGTAATCTTCATTAATATCTTCTTCCATTTGATCAAAAATTGTTTCTCTTGGTTCAAAACCTCTTACCAAATAATCTACTACTGATTTAATTTTGTCTGCTACTACTGCCACCGTTTTTCTCCTTACTTATCTTACTTAAATAATTTTCTGCCAATTCTAACCATTGTCGCACCGTGTCTTACCGCGATTTTATAATCCTGACTCATCCCCATTGATATCTCGCTCAACTCACAGTTAAAGTTTTTTTCCAGTTTTGATTTAATTTGAGCTACTTCCGAAAACAAGCTGTCAAGTTCAAGTTCAGACGCCCCGAGAGGTGCCATATTCATTAATCCAGCAACTTCTATTGAAGGAAGTTCTTTAATCAAAGTAAAAACTTCAAAAATCTCATTTTTCGAGAACCCAAACTTCTGTTCTTCATCGGCATTATTAACCTGAAGCAGAACTTTTTGGATTTTACCGAGATTTAGAGCTTCATCGGAAATCACTTTTGCAAGCTTTAGACTGTCTACAGAATGAATGTAATCAAAAAATTTCACGACCTTTTTAACTTTATTTGTTTGAAGGTGTCCGATAAAATGAAATTTTGAATTTTCCTTAATTTCATCGGGAAGTTTTTCGATTTTTTCTATAGCTTCAATCACTCTGGATTCTGCGAAATTGCTTAATCCTGCATCATAAGCATTAATTATAGCATTTTCGTCAAAATACTTTGTAACTGCAATGATATTTGGTTTATAAGGTGCGATATCTTCCTGTATTTGTAAAAGATTTCTCTTAATTGTTTCAATCATAATCACCCCTACAAGAAGTATATTATTAATTGTACTCTATACATCATGTGCGGACAACTTTTTTATTTTTTAACCATTTTTGACTTATTTTTTCTCCCCAAAACCATGATGATTACATGATTTCAGCCAAATTAACATTTCTTCAAGTTTGGTTAATATTTTGTAATATTGCCCAATTTTGGGCATGCCGTTGATGTATATAATTAGAATAAACTATTATATTTTAAAATTTATCCTTTAAATGCATGAGATTAGCAAAAAAATTTTTGTTTGAATTTAATAAATAATATGAAAGTATGTTTAAGATTATCAAATTATTCACAACCTAGTTTCACCTGCAATCCGCAAAAATTTAGAAAAGACTGTTCTCAGCGTATCCAAAACAATAACCTTACTGAAACTAATATAAGCAACCTCAAAGGACTTGCCGAAAAATTTTCAAACGAAGGACTAACATATCAACAATGTCTTAAAGCTGCTAAAACAAACCCATTTATGCTGGTTCATAAACCTGATACCTTGGAATATAATATTAGAGAATTTGCAAACAGATTCAGTGAATACGGTATTACAGCAGAAAATCACCTTAAAAATGCACTGCGCCATCCGCCTTTATTTTCAATGTCACCAGATACAATTGAAAATAATATAATGACAAAAGCTCAACTTTTTGCAAATGACGGCTTGACCATAGAAGAAATCATTAAAATGGCAAAATCCCAGCCAAATGTTTATACTATTAATCCTAAAAGCTTAGATAAAAAAGTCAACCAAATAGCTGAAGGTATACAGGGTACAAGAACTGATGTACTGGAAATTTTCAAAGCACATCCGACAACCTGCTCGCTTAATCCAAAAGAAATTATTAAAAAATTTGAGTTTCTCAAATATATAGAACAAAACAAATTTTTTGATACAAAAAAATTAATTCCTTCTGATGATGTGTTAAAACCAATCTTAT
This sequence comes from uncultured bacterium, assembly GCA_948964545.1. GTDB lineage: Bacteria > Cyanobacteriota > Vampirovibrionia > Gastranaerophilales > Gastranaerophilaceae > Stercorousia. The sequence goes on from CAREDV010000004.1 coordinate 121,887, forward strand.
TGAAAAAAAGTTATACTAATTCAATGGAATTAAATTATTTAATCTTGTTGAGAAATAAAATTTCATCCACTTTGCCAAACGGTTCAAAACTTCCATTTAATCATTTGAATGAAGCAATACAAAAATTTATCAAGCAAAACAGTGATAAAATTATAAACTTACAAATGCCTGCCAATAAATTGGTAAACCAATTCACCAAATTTGTTGAAAATTTCTCACACTCAACAATCGGTAAAAATATTTTCAAATTTAAAATTGTTTAAACCTTTTGAAAAATCATCACATATTCATGCTTAAAGATAAAGAAACCGCCAGCGAGTGCTCTGTAACGCCATAGGTTTGCGGTTTTTCCTTTTGCACGTTCGTTGCCCTGAATATCTTTTACAATAATACCTTTCAGTTTAAAGCCTAAATTCATCATTTTTGCCATACATTCAAAGCCCAATGGCTGTACTTCTGAATTTTTATAGCTGTCACCGATGATTAATGCTGCAAATCTGCCTTTTTCAAGCATATCGTAGCCGTTTTTAGCAACTTTTCCGAACAAATCATAGAACTGTTCTGTGGACTCACAATTTGATAAATCTTCTTCTTTATCTGAGAATTTAATAATATCATCGTACGGCGGATGAAGCACTAAAAACTGAGCTTTTTCCTCGCCCATAATATCTAATGCACATTGAACTTTATCTTTCACCTGTTCTGATGCTGAATCGGCACAGATAATTCTTACATCTGTTACAAGCTGTTTTGGAGTAAATTTTTCTGAAACTTTTTCAGCAAGTTCGTCCTTCAATTCAACACCAATACAGCGTCTGCCCATATTTACCGCTTCAATACCCGAAGTTCCCGAACCGAAGAATAAATCTAATACAACATCACCTTTTTTGGTAAAACGTTCATATAACTGCTGTGCTATTTGCGGAATGTAATTTCCGTGATACTCGTTAGAGTGTCCGCCTTCTTTAAGTCTTGTCGGAAATTCCCACAGAGTATCTGTTTTAACGTGGTCATAAGCTTTCCAGTTATTCAAATCAATATCACTGTATTTTGTGGTTTTGACAGGTTTTACTACCTGCAAATCATTCTGATGTAACGGTTTTAGTTTTGTATTAGTTCTTGCCAAGTCCTTATCTCCCCATAATTTTTATCTTATCTTATAGAAATGTTTCAAATTTGTAATCAAACATTTAGATGAATTTGTGTTTGTTGTAGATTGATAAATAGATGGAGGTATGATGTTCGAGGGAACATTTACACTAAGTAATTTTTATATGATAGCAGGCTTTCTGCTTTCAATGTATGCCTGCGTTTCAAATGATATAATCCAAACTTTAGGCACTTTTTTAAGCGCAAATAAAAACACCCCGTTCTATTGGTTATGGGCTTATTCTGCAATAATTCTCGTTTTAACAATCGGGATAGGCTGGTATGTAAACGACGGCGATATGTCATTTGGACTTTTGACAAGAATTCCAGTCACTGAACATTTTACATTCTTGTATTTGTTACCGCCTATTATACTAATTCTTTTGACACGTTGGGGAATTCCTGTTGCTACAACATTTCTTGTATTAAGCGTGTTTTCCGTAAGCGATGTGTCTGTAATCTGGATGATGCTTACAAAATCGGTTCTTGGGTATGTAATTGCATTTATTGCTGCAATTGTTATTTATAACATTATCGGACGTCCTGTTGAAAGATATTTTTATTACACTCAAAAACGTTCTGGAAACGAAAAAATCTCTAAATGGTGGATGGTTGCCAAATGGCTTTCAACAGCATTTATCTGGTCACAATGGTTGATGCAGGATTCTGCAAAATTGTTTGTATATTTGCCGAGAAAAGCCTCGTTTGGCGAGTTAATGTTTGTACTTGTATGTTTTGTAGGTTATCTTGGAATTTTAACATACCAGAGAGGCGGAGATATTCAAAAAATAGTTAAGATGAAAACTAACGTTCAAGACCCGCGCTCGGCAACGATTATTGATATAATTTACGCATCACTACTGTTGTATTTTATTAATTTAAACAACGTCCCAATGTCTACAACCTGGGTATTTATCGGATTACTGGCAGGCCGTGAAGTCGCACTTTACCAACGCTTAAGATTTGAATCTCCTAAAAAAATGTATAAACACATTATAAAGGATTTATATAAAGTTACACTGGGACTTATAGTTTCTATAGTTGTGGTTGTTTTGTTAACACAATTCGGTGCGGTTAAAGAATTTTTCTTTTCACATTTTATAGGCGGTTAGTATGGCTAGAATTAAACAGCTTTCAAAACATTTGATAAACCAGATTGCAGCGGGTGAGGTAATTGAACGTCCAGCATCTGTTGTAAAAGAATTAGTTGAAAACTCAATTGACGCAGGTTCAACAAAGGTTAGCATTGAAATAAATAACGACTGTCGTGATATTCGAGTTGCTGATAACGGCTCTGGAATACATCCTGATGATATTATGCTTGCATTTTCAAAACATGCTACAAGTAAAATTTCATCTGATGAGGATTTGTTTGATATTCACACAATGGGTTTTCGCGGAGAAGCTCTGGCAAGTATTATTTCGATTTCAAAACTGACCTGTACTACAAGAACTGCCGAATTTGATGCTGGAACTAAGGTAAAATGCGAGAATTCGGAAGTTAAATCAACTCAAACAGGTTGTGCTATTGGAACGATTATGGAAATTAAGGATTTGTTTTATAACCTGCCTGCACGTTTGAAGTTTTTGAAAAGTTCAAACACGGAATTTTCATATATTCAAGAACTTGTTCAATCAATTGCACTTGCTCATCCGCATTGCGCTCTTGAATTAAAAAAGAACGGCAAAACAGTTTTAAAAACATCAGGACAAAACAATCTTTTGCAGACAATAAAAGAGGTTTATTCTGCTGATGTAACACAAAACCTTAAAGAAGTTTTAAAAACCGACCCGCTTTCGGGGTTAAAAATCAGCGGTTATGTCAGCACGCCAGATTATACACGCTCGAGCAAAAAAAGTTATCACATTTATATAAATTCAAGAACAGTTAAATGTCCTATTTTCCAAAAATCAATTGACACGGCTTATAAAAGCCTGATTGCTAACGGCAAATATCCGCTTGTGGTATTAAATTTAGAAATCCCGCCGTCTGACGTTGATGTTAACGTTCACCCGACCAAAAAAGAGGTTCGATATAAAAATACAAACCAAATTTTCAATTTTATTTATACATCAATTCAGGCAGGTTTGACAAATTATGTTGAACAAGCACAGCCTGAACCTCAAACCGTAAGTAATGTGGTAGATTTTATACAGCCGAAACTCGAAAGTTCAGGTGATGTAATTTTTGATAAAGAAGATGACACTATTTATATTTCTGACAAAGAAATGGAAAAACTGGAAACACATATTGTAGAACAACCCAGAATGTTTGCACCTGTAGAAAAAGAGGTTGAACCCGAAGAAAATATTATTGGTCAATATAAAAATACATATATTCTGATTGAAAAAGAAGACGGTTTGGAAATCGTTGACCAGCATATTGCTGAAGAAAGATATATTTACGAAAAATTAATGTCTGAAAAAGACATTGTTTCGCAAATGTTGTTTGTATCTGATGTGATAAATGTTTCAATTTCAGAGGCAGAGCTTATCAAAGAAAATCTTGACAAGTTTGAAAAATTCGGCTACGGCATAGAATTTATGAAAGACAACGAACTTATTTTTCGTAAAGTTCCGCAAATGATTGCAAAAGTAAACCCGAAAGATATTTTAGCCGATATCTTGAAAAATATCGACGGTAATTTGGACAGATTAGAGGAAAAGATTTTGATTACAACATCTTGCAAAGCTTCTGTCAAAGCAGGTCAAAAGCTTTCAACATGGCAGATGCAGGAGATTATCAAAAGATGGCGTAAGACAAAAATGCCTTATACCTGTCCACACGGAAGAACAATCTCAAAAGTTCTTCCGCACAAAGAAATTGCAAGCTTTTTCCAAAGAAATGCATAAAAAATTCAGGGTATACACCCTGAATTTTATTTATTAAGCCATTTCTTCTTCATCAGTTGACGGCCCGATTACCTGGATGCCGAACTTCGTTCTAAACAGGTGTTTTACGGTGTCACCTTGAATTTCATACATCATTTTGTTAAACAAATCATAAGCTTCGCGTTTGTATTCAATCAACGGATCTTTTTGACCATAAGCACGCAAGCCGATACCTTCTCTCAACATATCAATATTGTGAAGGTGGTCAATCCATTTGTTATCTACAACACGGAGCAAAATATCTTTTTCAAGGTTTCTTATAACATTATTTTCGCTGAATGCTTCTTGCAAAGGAGCTTCCGCATCATACTGAGAAATAACAGAATTATAGAAATTTACAACTTCTTCTTCGTGCTGTTTGTATGCATCAAGTGCAAGTGTTTTTAATTTATCAAAAATCGGTTCAAAACGTAGATTCTGAATATCCGAAACCTGAACTCCAGACAATTGAGGAACAATTGAGTGAAGCTCCTTGATAAGCGTCTGCAAATCTTCATAAACATATTCTTCTGGATGCAAATCAGGCGCAATATAGCTTCTCAAAAGTCTGTCAATTTCTTTTTCAATCATAAAGCAAATATCTTCTGAAAGGTTTTTGCCAGCAAGAACTTTTCTTCTTTGTGCATAGAATTTTTCACGCTGAATATTCATAACATCGTCGTATTCAAGAACTGATTTTCTAATATCGAAGTGATATGTTTCAACTTTTTTCTGTGCTGACTGAATTTGTTTTGTGATAAGAACATTTTCAATTGCAATATTTTCCTCAACATTGAGCATATCCATCAATGCGGTAATTTTATCACCGCCAAAAATTCTCATCAAATTGTCTTCTAAAGACAAGAAAAATCTTGTAGATCCAGGATCGCCCTGACGTGCAGCACGGCCTCTTAACTGGTTATCAATACGGCGTGATTCGTGGCGTTCTGTACCGATTACGTGAAGTCCGCCAGCTTCTACAACTTTTGCATGTTCGGCTTCTGTAATGGCACGAGCCTCTGCGAGCGCCTGTTCTTTTTCTGATTCATAGTTTTCCGATTCAACAGTAATACCTTTATTATCAAGCATTTCTTTTGCAAGAAATTCAGCATTACCGCCTAATAGAATATCTGTTCCGCGTCCTGCCATATTGGTTGCAATAGTAACAGCCCCGACACGGCCTGCTTGAGCGATAATATAAGCTTCGCGCTCATGATGTTTTGCGTTCAATACATGGTGCGGAATTCCGCGCTCCTCCAATAATGCTGAAACATATTCAGATTTTTCGATACTAATTGTACCAACCAATACAGGACGTCCAATTTTGTGCATTTGAATTATATCTTCAACTACTGCATTGTATTTTGCACGCTCATTTTTATAAATTACATCAGGATAATTAACTCTTACATCAGGTTTGTTTGTAGGAATTGTAGTAACTTCAAGATTATAGATTTTACCAAATTCCGCTTCCTCAGTCATTGCAGTACCTGTCATACCTGATAATTTCGGGTAAAGTCTGAACAAATTCTGAAATGTAATACTTGCTAAAGTTTGAGTTTCATCTTGAATTGCAACACCCTCTTTAGCTTCAATTGCCTGATGAAGTCCGTCTGACCAGCGTCTGCCTTCCATCAAACGTCCCGTAAATTCGTCAACAATCATAATTTCGCCGTTTTTGATTACGTAGTCGGTATCTTTAACAAACAATTCTTTTGCCTTTAATGCCTGCAACAGGTGATGTGCGTATTGAGTGTTAATATCAAACAAATCTTTAACACCAATAATTTCCTGCGCTTTATCAATACCATCTTCTGTCAAAATTATGTTTTTATTTTTCTCGTCAACTTCGTAGTCTTTAACTTTTTCCAATTGCGGTGCAACTTTTGCCATCAATTGATAAGTTTCTGCCGATTTTTCAAGACGACCGCTAATGATAAGAGGAGTTCTTGCCTCGTCAATCAAAATACTGTCAACTTCGTCTATAATAGCGTAGTTGTATGGTCTTTGAACAAGCATTTCAAGGCTTCCCGCCATGTTATCTCTTAAATAGTCAAACCCGAATTCATTATTTGTACCGTAAGTAATATCGCAGTCGTAAGCCGCTTTTTTTGCCGCAAAATCCTCTGCTGTACGTCCGCCCGATAAAATTACACCGACAGAAAGACCGAGAAATTTGTAAATTTTACCCATCCACTCGCTGTCACGTTTTGCTAGGTAATCGTTTACGGTAATTACGTGAACTCCTTTGCCTGTCAAAGCATTCAAGTATGCCGGTAATGTTGCGACAAGAGTTTTACCTTCACCTGTTCTCATTTCTGCAATATGACCGTTATGGAGGAAATATCCGCCGACAAGCTGAACATCAAAGTGACGCATATTCAAAACGCGTTTGCCTGCTTCGCGGACTGTAGCAAAAGCTTCTGGCAAAATTTTATCTAACGCTTCTTTTTCAAGTTTTCTATCAGCTTTAAAATCTTTTGACGTCGGGCGTTTTGCCAAAATTTCTTTAAATTCATCAGTTTTTGCGCGCAATTCATCATCTGTCATCGCTTCAAACTGCGGTTCTAAAGCGTTGATATGGTCAATGATTCCCATTATACTTTTAACTTTTTTTTCGTTAGGGTCGCCCAACATTTTCAATAAAAAACTTATCATTATAAAATTTTCCTCTCCGTGTCTTTTACTACAATAGTACCATAGACAAGAAAAATTTGTGAAATCTTAAGGAAAAATTAATTATATACAGCCTCATTATCTTTTTTAATTTTGTCAAGCATTTCTCTGTAATCGGATTTTACAGGAGTAGGAATTGATGTTTTTATTGCATCTGCAAATACTTTTGAGCTTTCTTTGACATCTTTTCGCGCCGAAACAATCAAACCGCTTGTTTTAAACTTTTCACTGCTCTCTTTTGATGAAAGAAAATCAACCAGTTTTATTGCCTCAGATTTATGTTTTGAACTTTTGGCAACCGCCCATCCTGAGGCGTCAAGCGGAACAATACTGCCTTTAGTTCCTTTTGGAAACTGAACAGCATCCCACTCAAACTCAGCATCTTCGGTCAATTTCGGAATCATCCAGTGTCCTGAAATATACATCCCCAGACGCCCCTGCAAAAACATCTGACCCATTGTAGCGCTTGCGCTCTCTGCTTTTAAGGGTGCAACATGATATTTTTTTCTCAAATCTGCATAAAACTGTATCGCATCTTTGCTTTCTTGTTTTTCCATCTCATAAAATCCACCTCCGTTACTCATTAAATACGGCAGATAAAACAGAGGATCTTCTTCAAAACTCACACCAAATGTATTTTCATCCGTAAGTTTTTGCGCAGTCTTTAAAAAATCGTCAAAAGTCCAATCCGCTGCAGGGTATGAAACTCCTTTTTTATCAAACAAATCTTTATTATAAAAGACTACAAGGTTAGACACATCGCGCGGAACTGCATACAATTTCTCGTTATAGCTTAATGCATCCAAAGCCTGCGGATAATATTCGTCACGGCGCGAAATTTCTTCTAGAAAATCAGCGTATACAGGAAGATGCAAATTATTTATGAAAATCACATCAGGTGCTGTGTTTGAGGCAAAAAGCAAATGGATTTTCTGGAAATAATTTTGAGGAATATGCATAAATTCCACCCTCAAATCAGGATTTTGCTTTTCAAAATCGGCAAGGAGCGGCTTTATAATATCGACTTCAGATTTTGACCCCCAGCTTGCAAACTGAACAGCGGTTCGTTCATCTTTCTGCGAACATCCGCACAACAAAAAAGCTCCCAGCAGCAATACTGTCAATATTTTTTTACTACAGTTCAATTAATACGCCCATTTTATCCTGATTTACTTCAACAAGCGATTTAAAATCACCTGCTTTTACCATATAAACATTGTCTTTGTCGTGTCTTACCTGAATCGGAGATGTTACGTTTTTGTCAAACTTTTTAAGTACAAAAACTTCCTCATTAACCTTTCCGATTAAAGCATTTTGACCGTCCTGATTTACAAGGTAAAATCCTTTGCTGTCATCAATATTAAATCCTGATTTTACAATCAAACCTTTGAGATAAGATGATTTGCTTTCGCTTCTGTGCTTTGCAATCGGATTTGATGCACTCACTTTTGGAGCAGGTGCAGAGATTTTGGGCTGTTCCTTATCCAAAATTGATAAATATTCATCCACTGATGACATAATATATTCTTTCGGTTCATATTTAATACGTTTTTTGTCCACATCTGTAATTTTCAAATTTGCATCTGCAAAACTTCTCGGATTTGAATGAAGCATAGATTCGCCCAGTTCAATATTTTTCTGTTCATGGAGCGGAATTTCAACTTCATATTTTTTAAATCTGCTTTTATCACGGCTTGTCATTTTCAATGATTTTGAACGATTACCGAAAGCTTTAAGCTTAATTGTTTTTGAAATTACTTCATCTTCGCTTTCTATAATTTCTGGTTCAACTATATCAAATACAGGCTCTGTAACAAGTCTTTCCAGTCTTTCGCGTTTTTTCTCGATATTCGGAGTTTTAATAAACATATAATTGCCTTTATTTTCTCCTCTCGATACGGGAGATGCCGATTTATCAAGATACATTTGATATTTTTCTTTCCACGAAAGTTCGGAATTATCAACAATATCACTTGTCTTATCAATTTCGGGTTCAGATACAGAAATACTGTCAATAAATGATTCCTGACCAGCAGATGTTTTTACAGTACCCTTAAACAATCTGCTTAATGCAAACAGTCCCAAAAGTGACAAAAGTCCAAGTCCTGCTTTTTTAGCTTTATGTTTTGCAGACGATTTTTTCGGCATTTCTTGAATATCCTGAACCACAGCGGGCTGTTCCTCATTTACGACTTCTGGAAGCTGGGGGAGTTCTTCGGGAATATTTTGTTCAATTCTAACTTCTTGTTTCATTTCTTCAAGATGTTGTTTTCTTGCCTGTCTTTGCATTTTTTCAGGGTCAATTTCTACAAGTTTTATTTCAGGTTTCTTAACCTCTTGTTTTTTAGGTTCAACTTTTTTCTCTGCGGGAGCTTTGTTAACAGTAATTTCAGTTTTCTGCTCACGAAGTTTTGGCGGATTATCCTGACGTGATATAGTGTTTTTAACAGCATTAGCCTGAGCGATAAGTGTTTGTGTTTCACGCTGCTCAGCAGTTACGGGAGCACTAAGTCTTGCAGAGGTTTTAATCTCAAGCGGTTTTGTAGTAATTAATGTAACTTTTGTATAACCGCCTGATGTATCATTAACTGTTTTTACATCTACATTTGAAACCAAATCTCTTACTCCGTTGAAATTTGATGCACTAAAACCAGAACTTTGAACTTTCGGAATAAGAATTACATATTTATTGTCAGATTTTTTTCTGACCATAACATTGTCATTATAATTATTTGTAGTAAACAAGGTTACATTAACCGCATCATTTGAAGTTCTTTTCAAATCAAGCTGAACAAGGCTGTTGGGCGCATCAGAAAATGCCATGGGCGCCATAAGCCCGAGTAAAACAACTATGCTGATTAGATTGAATTTTTTCACTACCATACCACTTATATAATACTTGTACAAAGAAAAAATTGCCAGTTTATGTTTTTTATGTTACAATTTAGCAATATTATAAGTAAAAACAGGGAAAATTCAAATAGTATGTTAAGTGGATTTTGCGCAATAATCGGGCGTCCCAATGCGGGCAAGTCAACTTTGTTAAATCAAATTCTCGGACAAAAAATTGTTATAACAACTGATAAAGCCCAAACAACAAGAAAAAGAATTAAAGGTATCTACACAACAGACGAAGGTCAGATTGTGTTTGTTGACACACCTGGAATCCACAAGCCGTTCAATAAACTAGGCGAATTTTTGCTTGATGAGGCAAAAGTTGCAGTGCCTGATGCTGATTTAATCCTCTTTGTAGTAGACGGTTCAGAACCTGCTGGCAAAGGAGATAAATGGATTGCTCAAAATATTTTGCAAACAAACATCCCTGTAGTAATAGTAATGAATAAAGTTGATAAAGTGAAAAAAGCAGGCAAGGTTGATGAAAATCTTTTAACCTACAAAACACTTTTTGAAAAAAATTATCCCGTTGTTAAAATTTCTGCCAAAACAGGCAGAAATATCGACACTTTAATGAAAAATATCTTTAAAAATCTTCCTGAGGGTGAACTTTTATACCCTGAAGATGTTGTAACCGAAGAAACAATGAGAGATGTTACAGAAGAAATTATCAGAGAAAAAATTTTACTAAACACATCTGATGAAATTCCGCATTCAGTTGCAGTAAAAATTGAAAGTTACACAGAAAGCGACGACATTGACAGAATTTTTGCAACAATTTACTGCGAAACTAAAAGTCAAAAAGGGATTTTAATCGGCAAAGGCGGTTCTTTACTGAAAAAAATCGGTACAGAAGCAAGATTAGAACTCGAAAAAATCGTTGAGAAAAAAGTCTTTCTTGGACTTGAAGTGAAAGTCGAAAAAGACTGGCGGAAAAAACAATCTTCATTAAAAAATTTCGGTTATGATACGAATAAGAAGCGCGAGTGAGCTGAGGCTGGAGTGACGTAAGCGTTGAGCTTTCGACACGCAACGCCGTTAAATGCGAACGAGCAAGAAGTAGCAAAAATTTTTTTTTCACGTTTTAATACATACGAAAGGAAATTTTAAAATGGAAGTAAACGCAATATCATTCACAGCTAAAACACCAAAATTAAGACCTAATAAAAAAGCATATCAAAAAGCTCTTGAAGAAGCTTTCGGACAATCTGACAAAGATTATATTATCTTATCTAAAAAAGCAAAATCTCAAACTCCAGTTGTAACCGAAAAATTTGTACAGGAAGCTAAAAAATTCTTTTCAGGAATTTTAGGGCAATAAGTTAAATATTTAATTTATACCCGCCGCCATAAATTGTTTCAATATACTTTTTACCGTCAGAAATTTTACCAATTTTACTGCGCAAATGTCTGATATGAACCCTGATTGTTTCAATATCATCATCAGGAGAATATCCCCATATATCTTTTAACAATTGAGCAGAAGATACCATATTGCCATGATTTTGGAATAATAAATTAAATATTTCAAATTCAATCGGAGTAAGCTTTACAGACTCACCTCCGATTTTTACACTGTAAGTTTCGGGTAAAAGTGTAATTTCTCCAAGTGTTAACAGTTCACGCACAGATGCACTTTGAGGAATTTGTTTTGTGCGTTTTAAAAGCGCGCGCACCCTTACCTGCAATTCTTCCATTTCAAAAGGTTTTACAAGGTAATCATCAACCCCGATATTGAACCCGTTAACTTTATCATTAATCTGTGATAAAGCTGTAAGCATTAGAATTGGAATATCTTTTGTTTCATCATTTTTTCTAATACGCTGTGCCACAGTAAATCCATCAACATCAGGCATCATAACATCAAGAACAACAACAGAAGGCATCTCCTGTTTACACATGGCAAACCCTTTTACACCGTCATAAGCCTGAATTACATTATATCCGCATAATTCAAGATTAACTTTTATAAGCTCGTTTATCGCCAAATCATCATCTACAACTAAAATTTTATTCATAAACAAATTTTATATTTAAAAAATTTAAAATACAACACTTTATGTTAAAAAATATTAAATAAAATTACCCGTTTGAATAATACAATATTTGTGACTTTCGGGCATATTAATTTGATAAGTTTTGTAAAAAAATAAATTTAAAGTGTAAAAATTACAAATTTTCCGATTTTTATTGTAATATGTTTATCGTAGTAGAAAAAATATACATTTATAGGAGGCACATGAATTGGCAATAACATCACCTTTCACAGCGTTTCAGGAAAACGGCAAAAAAGAAATCCACTTAGGACAACACGTTTTAGCAGAATTTTTTGAATGTGATCCAAACACATTGAACAGTTTAGATAAAGTAGAAAAGTACATGGTGGATGCCGCCCTTGAATGTGGTGCGACTATTGTCCAAAAATGTTTTCATATGTTTAACCCCTACGGCGTTTCAGGCGTTGTAATTATTTCAGAAAGCCATCTTGCAATTCACACTTGGCCTGAATTGGGTTATGCAGCAGTTGATTTGTTCACTTGCGGTGACAAATGCGACCCAAAAGTTTCATACGAATTTTTGAAAAGAAAGTTCAACTCTAAAAAAGCAACTTTTACCGAATTAAAAAGAGGTATAATCGACGAAGAAACTATGAAAGTTGCAGAAAAACCTTTTGAAATTATGCAGCAATTAGCTGACTAGCCAGCGGCTGAACCCGTCGCATTTGGTTTTAATAGACTTTAAAGAAACCGATTATTCGGTTTCTTTTTTGTTAAATCATGTAAAAATCTTGACAACATGTCATGACAATACACTTTGCTTTTCCTATGATTGTATTAATAGGGGGTAGAAATGCCAGAAGATTTAATTGAAAAAAAATCAAATTTTGACTTAACGTCACGTAGTGCATTCTCGCGTGAGGATGAAGTTTTTACATCACGTTCTTATGCTGCACTCTTGGCAAAAAATATAATACCATATTCTCACAGAAAAATGGCAGACAATTACGTTATTATCAAACGAGTATTTAAATTTCAAGCTGTTATGCCGAGAATTACAAAAGCAGAACAAACGCTTCTAGCAAAATATGATTTTAATACACTTGAATATACAACCGTAAAACAAATGTATGAAGAATTAGAATTGTTACAAAAATGGGCAGTTTCTGCTGATGAAAAACTAAAATCTGATTCAGATGCAATATTAGATATTAGAACCAAAGAATTAAAGTTCATAGTCGCTACAGCTTATGCAAGCATATCAAACGAACTTTATAAGGGTTATTTAGCTTTAGAAAACTACTTTATTGAAATAAGCAAATATAATGATTAATAAAAAAAAAGAAGCCGTTTTAAAAAACGGCTTCTTTTTTATAATAAATTAATATTTACGCTTCAGCCGAAGCTTCTTCTGCAGGAGCAGCTTCTGCAGCTGCTTTTGCTTCAGCTTCTGCTTGAGCCTTAGCCTGTGCTTTTTTAGAAAGTTTTACTGTTTCTTTTTTAACGTAGTTCAAAGTACCGTCTTCGTTGCAGTTTTTAATTAAGTAAGCAACAGTTTCAGTAGGTTGAGCACCTTTTTTAATCCATTCTTGAGCCGCAGCCAGGTCTAATTTCATAACCTTAGTTTTAGGATTATAGTGACCCAATTCTTGAACAGGTCTGCCTTCACGTTTTGTTGTTGAATTAATAACGATAATTCTGTATGTAGGAGCTTTTTTAGAACCTAATCTTTTTAATCTGATTTTTAACATTTTGTTTTCCCTTATTTTGTGTAACCATCGAACCTGTCACACAACGCAGCCGCCGCTTTGTCTGCCAAGTCCTTGAACAAGGCTAAGAGGAATTGCCTCATTCCAAGTCTAATAAAACACAAAAACATTTACTAATCAAGTATCGGGTTAACAAAAGTTATTATGAGCTAAACATTGTAAATACTTTTTCAACACCTTTGCTTATTAGATTTTTAACTGTATCAAATTCAGAAGTCAGTGCTGAAATTTCCATATCAAGGTTTTTCATTTGAAGTTCAAGAGTTTCTTCTTTATAATTCAGCTTACCTTTTGTAACGTTATATTCAAGTTCAGCTTGAGTAATAGCACTTTCATCTGGAACTTCTGCCACATGACCGTTAAGAGTATACGGTCCTTGATAGAAATAACCATCATTGTTTAATGAGGAAATAAACAACTGACCGTTTTTCAATGCATGTGCCAGATATTCTTTGTCTTCAACCAATTGACGTTTTGTAGCATCAGTACAAGCTCCGTTCATACAGATTTGGTTGTACAACATATTGTAGAAATCAGCCTTTAACATTGTTTGGTTAGTTTGAGCAGCATCATTAGCAAGCAAGAAGTAATAATTCAAATCATCTGTAGCATATTTACTATCACTTGATGATTTATTTTTAATTACAAATGCTGAATCACTACCATCGCAGGCAATAGCAAAGTTTGTCAAGAATGATTTGACCATATTTGTTAAACTAAAAGAACTTTTATTATCATTACCAGTAATTACAGTGTTTTGTTTTTGAGCTTCAGTATATAAATCGTAAGTTTTACTTGTATTTTTAGAAGTTCCTTGAGATTTGTTATATTGAGCTTTTGTAAATTCTAAAGCACTATCTAAAGCTGCACTTGATTCCAAATCAACATTTAAACCTTTAGGTTCAGCTGATTCTTTTGAATGTCCCTGACCAAGAACTTTAGCAATTTCTTCCAAAACTTTATCTATTACATTTTGAGCATTATTACCTCTATAGGATAATTCATATTTACCAGTTAATAAATCCCCAAGAGTAAGTTTTTCAACATTAGCTGGAGATAAGGCTTGACCATTTTTAGTAATAACAACTTGATTGGTTTTAGGATTTCCACTTGAATCTTTTTCGTTCAAATTGGAATCCGATACCCAATTATATGTACCACTATCTAAAAACTTAGTCAATTTCAAACCATAGATAGCTTCATTTTTATCTACTCTGCCTTTTGTAGGGTCACCATCTACATAAGGAGGTTCAATTCCAGCATCTTTATATGTTTTTCCTAAATAGTTAATAAATGCAGTACTTGTCAATGCATTTGAGATAGACTTATCCTGAACTTCACCGCCAACACCTGCTTTTGTATAACCGTTTTTACCAAGAGCTTGAATAGCAGCAACTGTTGAGCCGTCAACTTTGTTAACCAAGCCTAATTGATACAAAAATGCATCTCTTGTACCATCATTTTGAGAAACATTAGCATTACCTTTTTGCATAAGTCCAGCTACACCTGTCGGTTTACCTGTCTCTTTTTCAATAATTCCTGCTGCTACAGCTGCATTATACATAGAATCAGTTAAAACTATTTTACCCTGAGTATCAGTTATAAGATAAGGATCATACTGATTTATAGCAGAAGGAGTCATCATCATATCATACGTTAAGTCATAGGTATTTTCATCCATATCTTCCCAGACTAGTTTTGTCGCAGTCAGATTAGTCTGATAATCCTGTGCTGCTTTTTGCAAATCACGTGTAACAGAAAGTTTTTGCTGTGCAATCTGCATAGATTGAAATTCACAGTTCATTTTTCTTGATGTTATGGCTAAAAATCTTGCTTGTGAAGCTGCCAGTCCCATTTTTACCCTTTCCGCCGAACTTGATTCGACTTTTTATGTTACCACCAGAGGCTAAAGCCTGCGTTTTTTTTGCCTTTCCGCCGACTATTGCCAGCTTTTGTGATATTTTTACCTTACATTTTAGTAACGTTCATATCTAATATCGGCATTTTTAGCATGAAACTTTAAAAAAATATGAGATTTTTGTAACAATAATTAACATTATTTCAAGTCAATTAAAAGATCATAGATTTTATCAATCTTATCTTTTACCTCGCTAAACTGTTCTTTCAAATCTTTAAAACTGTTCAGACTGACAAATTTTTCTTCAATTTCTTCAATAATTTCTCTGTGTTTTTTCTCCAGCTGTTCAGGTGTAACAAATATTCTTTGCTGAATAAAAAATATTAACACTACAACAATAATCGGAGAGTATTCAATAAAATGTTCCATAAATTTCCCTTTACATAGTTATCGGCCAATAAAAATCTACAAGATAAGATGCAGCGTCCATCGGATGTGATAGAAATTTCAATTCCTTAGACTGCTTTATCTGGCTGTAAGTCGGAATATCAATCTTTGACGAGCCCTCTTTATATTTAAGGTTATAAATATTATAAAGAAGTTTTTCGCATTTTTTATCAACAAAAAGACAAACTTCACCATCTGCAGAACGGACTTTTGAATTAAACGCCATAATCCTGTTTTTTATCGGCGGGTTAAAAGCTTTTATTTGAATTTCAGCATCATAGCCGTATTGAAGCAATTTTTTCTTAATAATCACATAATTTGTATATTCGCTTGTACAGCTTCTATTGTCCCCAGATGCATCGCCATTTACAATTACTCTGCCTTTATGTGCAGGATAACGGCGTAAAAATTCATCACAAGCTTTTGCAGTTGTTGTATTTTCCATTGCAATTTCGTCAAAATAAAACACTTTGTCATCGGTTTTATGAGCAAAAACCCAGCACATCGGGTCAACGTTAAAGTCGCAAGAAATATGTAAATCCATTTCAGGCTGATAGGCAATATCTTTTACATTTTCATCCGTAAAATCTTTTATAACAAGACCGTTATTGTATTCGCCGTTTTTAGCAAGCACAAAAATATTATAATACTGCTCATCATAAATCTTTTTAAGCTCGTCACAGAATCCCTCTGGAAGATAAACGTTTTGAGTAGTAGGCGCAGAAATAAGCCTGTAATTAGGGGCAGAATTTTCCACAAAAGTTTTATAAACCCACCCTCTTTGCATTTCGGGGTTTGTATGCCCAAAAATCCTGTGTCTAAAACCTTTCCAATCTTTTCTGACACGCTGGCGCATACGGCTTAAAAGCACTTTAAATGTATCATAAGGCACATCAGACATCTCCTCAATTTCCACAAAGCCTAAGTTTAAAGATTTTAATTTATTAGGCTCGTCAAAATGTCTGAAAAGAATTTCCGACCCGTTTTTAAACATTAATTTCTGCAATGACGACGACCATTCATAATCGACTCCTTCAACAAATCCGAAATTTTCAAGGTGTTCAAAATAAGTTTGTAAAGTAGTATCTCTCACAAGAGTATATGTTTGAGCACCGACTAACCCGCGTACACCTGGAAATTTAACCGCAAGTAAAATCCCTAAAAGCGACCCTGAAAACGTCTTTCCAGATCCATATCCCCCTTGATAAACCGCCACATCCAAACTATAATTATGCGGAATTTCCAAAAACTCTCGCTGAGCTTTCAATAATTTATATAACATAATCCCCCCGTCATCATCAAAACTAATCTTTTATCAACACATGGTTGCCGTTAATCGTTACCCATTTGCCATCGGCTGAACCGCTATCTTTTGATGAGCCTTTACTTTTTTCTTGTGCTTCATCTCTGATTTGTCCGTTACGTAACTGTTCCATAATGATATCTTCATTCTGCGCAAATTCATCAGATGTCATTCGACCTATTTGTTGGCGAGAAAACGGCTCAACCTGTGATGCATAACCGGTTGGGTTACCATCCCATCGCTTTTTAATCTCATTAATAATATTTTCCACTTTACCATCATATTTTCTTGGATCGTCAGGCTTGGTTATAAGTTCACCATTTTTCATTCTGTCCATTATCTTTTCTGCAATTAAATCACTTCTTTGTTTATCAGACATTTTATAAACCTGATTGCCGTATTCTTTCAAAATTTCTTTTGCAATTTCACGACCTTGATTGTTATTCCAAGAATCCATATTCCATTCACCTTGTGGGTTGTTTTTAGGTTGAGTTTCATGCAAAACTCCTAAGGTAAAACTTCCTAAATTACCATAATCAAAAGCTAAATCGGCACCCATAAAAGCATGTTTAAAAGCATCAGCCTCAACATTCCAAGTTCTATGTTCTTTTAATGGATTTAACTCAAAACCATATTGCCTTTGATATTCCATTGTTTTTTTATCTAAACGTTCACTATACCTTCTTTGTTTCTGTTCAAAATAATTATTCATAATTGTTTTCCCTTTCTTTTATAATTAATACTTTATTTTTAAATAAGATTAGACTATAATAAATCTATGAAATTTAATAAAATATCAAAACTTAAAAACTATATATCTGCGCATCTTATGTCTTTATGCGGATATTTATACAATGTTCATCTTTATTTTTATAATTTAGAAACACCCAAAATTTTTTCAGATCCTGGTGCTGATGAAACAGTTGAAGCATATGCCCATACTTTTCATTATTTTATCGTATTAGCATTTTATTTTGTAATTATAGTTTTACTTATTTTATCTTGCATAATTGAAAATATTTTAAAGAAAAAATTCAATATAAATATTTTCCAAAAATTTCCGATTAACATAGCTATAAGCAAAGTTTATAATATTATATTTTGGATAGGAATAATGTTAGTTTTAAAAACATTTATACCTACTCTTCTATTTTTTATATTCGCATTAATATCTAGTGTATTAAATTTTTAAATAAAGGTGCCGTTACGACACCTTTTCATCATCCAACAAAAAATTATTTGCATTTTCTATCCCGTACTGTTCCAGTGCAAATTTAAAACATTCAAGCCAGTCTATACGTTCCTCAACTTCAGGAACTTGTGCAAATGAGCGGACGACTTCAAACAACTCTTTCAAACGTAATTTACGCTCAAATGAGGCTTTTCTGTCACCGTATCTGTAAACATAATTGGCATTTCTAACTTCATCATCAATTTCAAGAAAACTCGTTCTGCCATGGTCATTCACACCGATTAATTCTCTGCCAAGCTTAAAGTACGAAATAATTTCTGCAGTCTTTTCAACCATAGGAACAATAATCTTACGGTTAATTGCATCAAGCATCATGTTCAATCTTGCTTCCTGACCGCTTACAGAGTAATTCAACTCAGTTGCAGTACGCTGTGCAGACTGCAAATTTCCTGCCATATTCTTGAAAATTCCTGTTGCACTTTCAATTGTTGATTTAAAATAATTCAAGAAATCCCAGCCGACCATTGCTTTGTCAAAACTCAAAGGCATTGGTGATGTCGGCATAAGAGCTGCATCATATTCAATAATTTTACCAGGCCTTACATCCTGCTGACCTTTGAAACAGCCTTTCGGAGCAAGGTATGGAGGATTCATCATCAATGCAAGTGCATCAATTTGTTTGTTTAAAATCGTAGATGCAAGACTGTTCAATATCAATGCCACACGCAGCGGAGAAATCCCTCTGCCAGTTTGAGGAGATTCTATAATATTTGCATGGATAAAAGGATTTATCACAAACGGATTTGTTTCGCAGCGGATAATTTCACGTCTGCCTGCAACTACAATCAATCTGTTTTTCAACAATTTCCCGTCAGTAAGTTCTATATCTCCCCAAAACTCCAGAATTTCCAGTTTATTACCGTCAACTGCGTTATTTTCACTGTTTTTGTATTTTTTACCTGCCACCACTCCTTTCAAAACTTCCAGTTTAGTATCATCTAATAAGTTATTTGATTTATCTGAAAACAGCTCATCAATAGTCGAATATGTTCTGTAAATCTTTGCACACTTATCCCAGTTTTCACGATTATATTGATCAAATACGAAATCTTCCGATTTAATATGTTTAATTTTGGCATTATCGTAAACAACTTTATCATCAAGAATAAAGCTGTTTTTATCAGGATATAAAGTTTGTTCTTCCAATGTTTTCACACGTCTTACGGATTTAATTTTTGTTTCCCAGCCGACAAAAAGTGTTGTCTCTCCAGTTTCAACAATGCCGTCAATAACTTTTTCAATCTCATTTTCAATATTCATCTGTTCAAAAGTATTTACAAGCATAGCTTTCTGTCTGTTTGCAAAGCTTTGTGTTTTTGGAGTTGTTCCAGAAACATCAAACATCGCATCAGGATGCGAATACAAGTTTTCACTAATATGAGATTTTAAAGTCTGCGCAAGTTCATAAATATCAGGCAGTTCAATCTTGCTGTCCCATCCGTTAATTTTCGGAACATCCGAATTGTAAATAGCATCCCTGATAAGCTTCATATCTGTAAGCTGCAAACTTCTCCTGTCATTAAATTTGTCGTATTTTTCAACAATGCTGCTTACAAGAAATTTTTCATCAATATCTGATAAATTTTGTGTTAAATCTTCAATATCTATTTTCATTTTTTTACCTTTCCTTATTTCTACAGGAATATATTTCAATATCCTGCAATTTTTTGTTTCTTAAAGTTTCACCTTTCAAAAGTGCTTCTTTTTCAAACCCTGCAGATTTTAACAGAGTTTTTACCCGAAAATTCTCAGGATAAACAAGTGCCTTAATCTTTTCAAATTTATATTTTTCAAAACAATGGTCGAGAAAAATTCGGGCGCACACTTTTGTATAATCACCCCAAAAGCGTCTGTCAAAACAGGTTGTAAGCTCTGCGCTGTGAAGTTTTTTATCACTTCCCGTAAAATTGTCGAGATAAACAAACCCACTCACAAATTCATCTTCGACAATTACAAAAAATAAAGTCCTGTTTATGAGATTTAAGAAGTAATCATAAACCGACAGCCCGTTTTGAGCATAATCATCATCCAAAAATTTTGAATATTTAATATATAAAAATAAAGCCTGCTCAAAATAAGCAGGTTTTTCAAACGGATTTAAAAACTTTGGCATTTTTTAAAATTCCGCCTTATCAAATTTTATATAAGCGTCATCAGTTGTAAATGCACTTAATTCGCCTTTAAGCATTTGCGTTCTGACACTGTTTTGTAAACCAATTAATGCTTCTGCCTGAATACCGTTGATAAAACTTTCACATTTTGTATTTCGGTTGAAATATTTGAATACAGCATCTTTTGAGAATATTTTTTCTTTTGGCAAATCTTTAATATCTGTGTAAACTTTTTTCTGCGGTTTTTGTTTTGCTTTTTCCAAATCCGCCATAAATTCTTTTTCGATTTTCATTTTAATCAAATCGTCTAAAGATGCGTTGTTCAAAAGCATCTGTTCTGCATCATTGTTCTTCATTCTTTTTGTCCTTTCCGCTGTTAAGCTCTTCTATAATATCCGCTAACCTTTGTCCCGTCACCTCTTGTGTATCCTTCAACATAAATACTTCCGACTGATGCTAGTTGTGCTGATGAATAAATTTGATTGTCTGCCATTCGGCTGTCAATTTCAGGTTCGTATATTGAAAATACATCCTTATCCATTTGTCCAATATTTTCACGCGTAATTTCCGCATCCGAAATTTTGTCTAAAAACCATGGATTTTGTTTTTTGTATTCTTGTAAAGGAACTGCATTGTCACAATCACCCATATTATTTATCCCATGCGATTGAATTAACCCGAAAGGGGTTTTAGCCATAAAACTGTTTTGGATGCTTGGTGTAATATAAGTTGTTCCAACATTTGCATGCATCTTTGACACAGGGTCATGCGCATCGCGATAGTTTGTAACCAAATTCAAATCAACATCTTTAGGCAGTTTAGATTTATGAACCCCATACGCATTAAATGTAATTGTCCTTAACCCGTTTTCCAAACCCACATGCGTAGCTTCTGTTCCGCCTTCCGAGTGCCCGATTGAAACGGTATTTTGAGGGGTTAAACCATGTTTATCTTTCATATTTTGAGCAAATTCTTTTGCATTTTGAATTTGTTTGCTGTTACCTGTAATCCCCATTTTCAAATTTGCGCCATGGTCTTTTATGCTGAATTTGTCAGTCCCGACAAAACAAATCGCATATTGGTCACCTTTTTGATAAAGAACGGCTTTAAAGTTACTTTTTGATTTTGGACTGCTGTCAACTTTCACCCAACCGTCACCTGCACTTTCACCTTTAGGTCTTTTCATCATATCATTTGCCTGAGCACACAAAGATTTGTACTCATTTGCACTTATCTGTGCCATATATATCTCCTTTCTTTTTCACTACAATAAAACCGCTTTCAAAAAGCGGTTTAGTTATTTAATATAATTTATTATTTCCTTGTTGTTACTGAAATATGAAATATTTTTTTATTATTTCTAAATGAACTGCCTATACCCACATCTATCTCATCATAACGTTCATAGCCCAAGTACACACTAAATTGCATTTCATCCACATTCATACCTTCGCGAAACGGTAAAGGCTCAACTGATAATATTACCTCTTTTACTTTTTTATTAAAATATTCGTTTTGATATGTTGATATTTCCATATCCTTGATTTTGCCGTCACGAGTTAAGAAAAATCTATATGATGCACCCATGCCGCGAAGTCGAAACATCTTTTTAGCTTCCAAGGCTTCTTTCAGCTTTGCGCCATAATCTTCCATATAACCCCAATAAATAGGATTGGTTTCTCTAGTTATATCTATACCGTGTCCACTTGGAAGTAAATCTTCACCAAATGCTAATGGACAAAATATTATACATATTAATAGTAGCAAAAACTTTTTCATAAATTCAATATATCACAAACTTGTACTCATTTGCACTCACTTGTGTCATTTATACCTCCTTTTTTTTCATTACAATAAAACCGCTTTTAAAAAGCGGTTAGTAAAAATTTGTTATTTATTTTATTTGGTTGATTTAACTGTTATACAATACACATAATGTCCCAATTTTTCATTTGGGCTATACCGCACATCAGCAAACTCACCCCAATCTGCATAACTAAGATCTATTTCTATTATCATTTCATCCAAACCTATTTCATCCCCAAATGGTTCAGCTTTTGTTTCTGCAATTATTTTTTTAACCTCCCTGTCATAAAGTTTATTTTGAGAAATTACGACTTCTAAAGGTATTACATCACCATCACGTGTAATTTTTACCAAATATTCACAAAACCAGCCGTGAAGTCGGAAAAACTTTTTAGTATCCAAAACTTTTTTTAACCTATCAGCATGC
The DNA here is from genome assembly GCA_948964545.1 of uncultured bacterium. Taxonomy (GTDB): domain Bacteria; phylum Cyanobacteriota; class Vampirovibrionia; order Gastranaerophilales; family Gastranaerophilaceae; genus Stercorousia. Next base: position 144,448 of record CAREDV010000004.1, read on the forward strand.
CTGAACAAATACCAGTAAATAGGATATTCATCACGACCGCCTTTGGGTGGATAATCTTCACCAAATGCTAACGGACAAAATATTATACATATTAATAGTAGCAAAAACTTTTTCATAAATTTATAATATATCTATATCTTGCTATCGTCAAGGTTAGAGATTGTTATTATTTTTGCTTGTTTATAACCATCATCGGTCTTATCGGTATAAAATCCCAGATATTTGCAAAGACTTTCAAGAGCTTTCAAGCCAGCTGAGGTATCACGAAGTTTCTTTTTACCAGTATAACCACCGTCTTTATCAAGAATTTCTTCTTCCTCTAGCGAAAATTCGGCTATTTGTAATAATTTTTGAATTACATACCCTTTATTCACACGCAAAGATAAAATTTGATTCTTTAACTGCAATCGTATTTCCTTTATCACAATTTCATTTGACAAAAGTTCTGATGCTGTTGTTTTCAAATCTTTGGATTTATAACCGGCTTTCTGCGCTGAAAGTTCGCCATTTAATGTCTTTATGTATTCTGTTACAAATTTTTTTTGTTGTTGAGTTACTTGTTTCATTTATGTACTTTTCTTAACAATTTGTAGTATTATTTGTATTTTCTGAAAATAAATTGTATAATAGTCATGCTATTTATATTTCGGCTAGTGTAAATCTTAACAGGAGGGGAAAATGAATTTTAAACTTCCTGTTTTTTTTGCGGCGCGAACAGAGGTAGGAGAAATACGCAGTATTTCGACAGTTGAGCAATTATAAACGGAAACCGCGTTTTTCGTTTTAATTGCGAACGGTGCCGTTTAACGTGAGCGCCGGAGCGAGCAGAGGCCTAAAATTACCTTCTATACATTTTAACCGACGGCGTTTCATCAATGCTCGGACAAATCCGCGAGCGCATATTTGCTAATGCATCTTTATACATACTCATCCAATAGCTGAAACGAACATGCTGAGGGTTGCCTTTTAAACGCATGCAAGTTCCGTATACAAGCAGCGGTTCTGCAAAAACTTCAGGAATTAGCGGACAATCTTCTGCATCTTCAAGCGCAAATTTTTCCATTCCTTCAATCGATTTTGCACAATTTTTTGTATAATAAAGAATTTCTATCTTTTTATCTTTGTTATACATAGGAAGTAAAATTTTATCATTATACAGACTGTAAGTATTTTGAGGCTGAGAGTTAACAAAAAATTTCTCAAAATCACTGTAATATTCAAACTTCACTCCATCAACAATAAGCGCTTCTATTCTACCGTCAATTGTATTTTCAAGTTCAGACGTGTTTTTAGGCAGAGTAATTTCTTTTTTACGCTGCAAAAAATTCCACCTGTCAGAAGTACAAATTTCTGCGTTTAATACATTTATAATATTTTTTAATTTTTTATGCTCGTTTTTGGTAAGCTCAGAAAAAGCATTGACCTGCTTATAATTCAGCTCTACCAAACATTTATTAATAAGTTCTAAATAGTTCATTGTTTTACTTATCCTTTTTTCCTTCCACTTTCAAGAAAGAACAGCCTTAAAAGACTGCTCTTTCCCAAAAGATTTTTAGAATATTGCTATCTTATTAGACCTTTTCTTAATTGGTCCATAATTGCACGTTCGTGCTTAGCAAATTCTGCACCACTCATTTTACCGATTTGTTCACGTGTAAAAACCAAATTTTTTGCACCGTCAGAAACTGAATTTTGTGCATTTGCACGCAATCTTTGTTTTGCGGATTCGTTCTCGCTGTTTAATGTTTTTTCGTGTTCTTGTGCTCTCAAATATTTATCAACTGCGGAATTTTCAATTTTTTCCACTAACGCAGATATTTTTGAGATTTCATCATCATCAAAATCGACATTTGCCTGTTTCAAATAATCAAAAACATCAATTCTGCCATCCTGATTAAAGAAATCTGGAGTTTGCATAACCATCGGCTGTACCGCTTGAGCTTGAGGAATTTGAACATTTTGAGCTGAGTTGTACTTTTCAAACGCCTTTTGAGTAACATAATTCACTAAATTGTGTCCTTGCTCTTGTGTCATAACTCCTGTTTGCACAAGGTTTTCGATTAATTTAACATCTTGAATGACTCTTTGTTTAATACTTTGAGCATTATCTGCATTTGCCGCATTTTGAACATCGGCTTGAGATGAAATATTTTCTATATCATTCATTATTTTTCTGCCTCCATATATTGCACTGCAAATTCCACTGCATCATCAATAAAAGACGATAATAACAATGAAACAAGCAGTTTGAAAGGAGCTGGCACGGGAATATGTTTTGTAATATATTCTACTGCCATTTTCTTCTTCTGCTGGCCTTTACAGCTTCCGAGAGCTTCTTCAGCTAAAACTACAGCTGATTTTGCAAGCTCCTTTATTTTTATTCTTAAATTATTTAGCATTTAACCCTCCTACGCAGCGGGTTTGCTCACAACCATTTTAGCCAACGCTTTAGGCTGAACTGTTTTTGCACCATACAAGTACAAGCCTCGAACTAAATCAGAGAAGCTGTCTTTGTCACGCAATGATTCAATTTTTGATAATTGAGAAGCGAAAGTGATAGCTTCGTTTGTACCAGCAAGTACATAATATTTACCTGACACATCTGTTAAATTAGTGCTTACTAATACATCCATGCCTGCAATTCTGCCGATTGCGCCTTCTCTTAATGTTTCGTCAGCCACATTATGTGCACCTATAAATTCTGTACTTTGTAACAAGTAAGATTCAATAGTTGGGTTGATAATTACCCATGGTCTAACCCCTGCTGATACTGCATCAGAATTTTTCAAACATAATGCAAGTTTTACAAATTGAGAGTAAATTGTTCCTTTATCAAGAGTAATAGGAGTTGTATCAGAACCTACAATGTTAGCTTCTGCAACGTTTGCATGTTGTGATAAAAGATATGCATCTTGCACTTCTTCAATTGCTTTTTTAGCATTTTTAAGATGTGCTTCCATGATATCAGAATTTGCCTGAACCTGAGCAACATCATTAATCTTGAATGCAAAGAATTTTTTCTGGTCAATAACCAAATCCATAGAAGTAGGTTCTAATTCGCTGTATGAAATAGCATCAGTTCCTAAAGTTGAAATAGAAACTTCTGCAGGAGTAATAATTTTAACCTTATCACCTTGATTTCTAATTTCACCTTCCCAGTTTCTGTTAACACATTGCAACATTACACATTCTTTTTCTAAAATGTTGTTTAACTTTTGACTCCAAATTTCAGGAATAAATGCTGAATAAGCATTTCCTGATGTAATAGTTGTAGATGAAGTTTCGTCTGCCATTTTTGTTTTTCCTTTCTTTTAATTTACTAATATATATATGAGTGGTGTTTAGTCATCATTATAAATTTCTCTAAACTGCAGCCCGATTACACAACAGGCTTGCGTAATTTGTTCACCTTGAATACAAAGCTGAATTGAATAGTTTGACTCAGAAATCTCTGCCTTTTCCATTGTTTCTTTTGTTACTGACCAAATAGGAAATGAAGCATCTTCAGGAGTCCATTGACAAGGTTTATCATCAGGAGTTTCATCATCAGCCCAAATCAAGTGTTCTTGATGAATAGAATAAATTCTCTCAATATCATCTGAATATTCACTGTCGTAATCTTTATAAACAGAAAAATCAAAATCATTGTCGTATTCTGTATCAAGTAAAAAATAAAATTCATCAATCATTTTTCTGTGATGAGGCGAAGTTATTGCTAAAAATGGAGATTTCCACATAAACTTGATAGCTTTGCCATTAAAGCTTGTGCCAAAATCTTCTTTATAAATTTTACCGTTCTTGTCAGCAGTCAAAATAAAATCATCATATACGCAAGCTGTAATAATATCCTGCGGTACTACACGTTTATACCAGGCTTTGTTTATATAATCATTTATCCAAATTGTATTAAAATAATCATTTCCGTTATATGGGAAAAAATACCAAATCTGGTTTTTATTTTCATAATGCAATCCGATAGCCTTATCCAAATTAACAAAAAGTGAAAATTCAGACTTAATCTTTAAAGAAATTTCACTTCCTAACTGAATTTGATTAAGTTCTCCAACCTGCTCAAGTGCAAAAATCCCATTACTCAAAAAATACTGTCTGTTTTCAATATTAACAATTGCACCAGAACCTTGAGCACCTTTGTCTGCAAATGGTACAATAGCAAAATCATCAGGATTTGTTCCTGTTAAAAGATATACATTATATTTTTTATAAATAGCAAGATAATCCTTATATGGTTTTAATGCAGTAATTGAACCTGTATCAGTATGAAACTCGTTAATATATCCAGCATCTCCTTCTTCTGTAAAATTATCATAAGTTCCCAAAGCCGAATAATAAATCGTAGCATCCTTTGCAACCCATACCCTGCCTTTATAAACTGCGAATTCCCCGCCTACAAGAACATTGCCGTTTAACTCCAACAAACCGCAATCTACAGTATCAAAAGTTTCATTATTCTTTATATAGAATAATCCATCACTTTCACTCATTACTAGAATGCCGTTTAAAAAATTTAAAAACTTAGGCTTTTTTCCTGTAAGTTCTTTTTCCAGCAAAACAGTCTGTGCTATTGATTCATCATAAATGTATATTTTTCCAGATATTGTTGTTACTACAAGTTTATTCTTGTCATAAGCTGACATATCAGCAATCCCTGTAATTTCTTCACCAATATCTAAAAATAAAGAATTGCCCTTTTGTTTGACAATCCCTCTATTTTGAAAAATTTCGACATTTTGCGAATCTGCCCAGTAAATTTTTTTAGTATCAATCCCAAGTTCGGTTTTTGTCAATGCCTGGTTAATCCCGCCTGAAAGATTGTAATAAGCTGTTTCCATATTATTTTCCCCTTAACTTATACCATTTAATTTTTGAACGGATAAAACTTCCCGCCTCACCTTGAGATACCCAAGAATAAGGCGGAATAAATATAATATCTATTTTACCTGCACTTGTAGTTTTTGGATTTCTTAGCCCAAATTCATAATGCGTAAGCACTGTCTGTGGTGTAATTTCAATTTTGTATTGATTTGCAAGCTTTGCACAAAGTTCCATTGTGCTTTCAAATTGTTTTTTTAATATAGGATATTTACCAATATAATTTTTATTTTTAAACCCTGCCATAGCACAAATTGCAACACCAATACTGCCAGTATTCCCGCCGCCAGTATGAGCAGCATATCTTCCAGGTTTACAAACCTCATTATCTTCAGGCTTAAATTTTCCACAATGAACTACACTATCCTTATCTACAAGAAAATGATAATGTTCCATTTCATAATCCGTAGGATAATAACCTCCTGCGGTCCAATGAATCACAATACGTTTCATAATATTCCTCTAACCAATCTTTATTTAATAACTTATATATAAGGACTGCATGGGTTCTATTTTGAGCATTTAATTTCAAAACAATTCTATCAATATGGTTTCTAACCGTACCATATGAAATGTTCAATTTTGTGCCAATCTGCTTATCTGAGTAACCCAAGGCAGTCAAAGTAAGAACTTCTACTTCCTTTGGTGACAATGCCATTCTATAATTCCTTTTTATTCCATTTTTCTAATATAAGCATACTAAAAACCTGATAAAAATCATTCATAATATTTCCTTTAAAAAAAGGGGGCGATAATCCCGCCCCATAAAGAGTAAGATAATTTTAAGGATTGAGTTTTAAATCTTTATTTTCTCTAAGACCTATCTTTAAGGCTTTTAAATTTGAGTAACATCTTTTCTTTACGCCAAATTCATTATAATTTAAGTAAAAACTCCCAGAATTAACCCTGTTATAATTAATTGGTTTCTCCTCAAATAAAATAAATTTTTTTAATTTTATAAAAAATTCTCTCGCTTTTTTATTAACTTTTCTAATTATTGAAATATTATCCTCCTTATCAATCCGCGTCAGCTGAACAACTGTATGTCCGCAAATAGGGCACTTAGGAAGATAATCCAACTCGCACATCAAAAATTGCTCTTGCGGGGAAAGACAAAACGACCTTGTTTTGTGCAATGCGCCGCAACAATGAATATACCCCATATACATCATCCCCTGGCTTGGTAAACGATTTTGCCATCTTTGGGCGTGAACCTTAACCACATTCTTAGTATAACTCATTTTAAAAGTTTGAAAAGTCCACGCTTTTGCATGCATAATACAGCATCCATGTTTTCATGGATAACAAAAGCGCAGTTATTTTAGCAGCAATTAAAAACTGTTTTATAACATTTTATAATTCTTATTTTACGCAGAGTTCACAACACATCTGACAAGCTCCGAAAACTTTTGAAGCATGCAGGTTTTTCCTAAAACATCTGTAATTAGGAAGATTGAAAACATCTTTTATCATCATATCTTTAACATTACCGACTTTTTGGGATAAACATGGATAAACATCACCGCAAGGTGTAATCATCATATTAGAATACGGGTACATACAAGGTTTGTAAATCTCAGCAACAGGTTTATCCGCAGGTGTATTAAAAAAATATTCAATTTTTGCAAGCGGGTCTTTTGAATACTCAAACTTCGGCGACCAGCGTATTTGAACTTTTGAATTTCTGCTTAAACTTTCAAGTTCTTTGTAAATTTCCTTAAAATGCTCCATATCAAAATATTTTTGAATAGGATAATTTGCATTAAATTCAGGTACAAAGCTGTCAAATAAAATAGAATTTTGCTTTAAATTGTTATTTCTTAAAAACGAAATAGATAAAAAGTTAAAATCCATTTCATCACACATTTTATAAAGTTTCGGCAAATCATCAAGATTATTTTCCAAAACAATTGTTTTAATATCAATCATCGGACGCTTGCTGCGGGAATTCATATTATCAAAATTGGTCATAATCTTATCCCAAATCCCGTCTTTTGCGCGGTTTTTGTCGTGATTTGCGCCATAACCGTCCAATGAAACAGATAAAAGCATCATTTTACTTTTAATAAAAGCATCAATAATTTCATCATTTATAAGAATTCCGTTTGATACAACATTAAGTTTTCCGAAAGTCTTTGCTGAAGTTTTCATTAAAATATCAATGAAATCTTTACGGATTAAAGGTTCACCGCCAACAAGCGTTACAAATGAATAGAAAGGAATCTGCTCAATAATTTTAAACCATTCTTCTGTTGAAAGTTCATCCTTATTACGATCATTGCCGACATAACAATACGGGCACTGTAAATTACAGCGGTAAGTCAATTCAAAAAAGTACCTTAAAGGTATCGGTGCTTTTCCGCTTCTGTCGTAGTATGCGGGAAGTGCATATAAATTTCTGCCAAAATCAAACAACCCTGATAAATTCATTACCCTCCTATCAAGATTAAACTAATCCACATAACGATAATACCTGAAAGAATTCCGACCAAAGACTGGTGCCAATCGCCGTATTCTTTTGCAAGCGGAAGCAAAGTATCAAAGGAAATATAAATCATAATCCCTGCAACAGCTGCCATTAAAGCACCGACAAGAATCTGCGGTAAAAACGCACCGAAAAGAAACATTCCGACAAGTGCCCCAATAGGTTCGGTTATTCCTGATAATGCTGCATACAGCATTGCATAACGTTTTTTACCCGTAACATGGTATATAGGCAGAGCAACTGCAATTCCTTCAGGAATATTGTGAATAGCAATAGCAAGACCTACAGAAAGTCCTAGTGTAATATTTTGTGTAGTTGTAAAAAATGTTGCCATACCTTCAGGAAAATTGTGCACACAAATTGCTATAGCAGTGAATACACCTGCACGCTTAATCATATTATTATGTTTTGCAGGAGTTTCTGGATGAAGCATATCTTCTTCATCAACGTGATCTGGAAGAAAATAGTCTATAAGAATAGCAATAACTAGTCCGATTAAAAATCCAGCAAGCGTAATCCATTGATGATTATTCGGGAAATTCTGATATAAAAGTTTATCAGCTTCAGGCAGCATTTCAGTAAATGAAAGAAAAATCATAACACCAGCAGAAAAACCGAGTCCGACAGATAGCGCTTTCAAACTTTTTTTCTTAATTATAAACGCAATACCGCCGCCGATTGTGGTAGCAAGCCCTGCAAGCAGGGTAATAAGCATAGCTGGAACAAAATTTTGCGGTAAATTCATATATATTTTTCCTTCCGCAAAATATTGTAACACAAAAGCAAATTTTCATGATATAAATACTTTATTTAAATATGTTAAGTGTAAATCAATTTAAATTTAATCCAAAACTGGGAGTTCTTACTCTTGAAAATAATTCCAATAAAGTTCTTGCGAAAGCAAACATTATTGAAACTTCTGACACAATATACTTAAGCCGGCTTAAATCTTATGTTAAGAATAGAGGTTACGGCAGTCAAATTATAGATTTTTTAAAAGAGAAATTTATCGGTAAACAAATTTCTACAAACGCAAGCTGGATAGCTGACAACCCGCCTCACAAATTTTATATTGATAAAGGTTTCATACCAAGTGACTCGAATATGTATGAAAAATTAAAAATCTGGATTCAAAAGGGTGCAAAACCAGAAGAATTTCCATTCCCTCGCAGTAATTCCTGCTGCAATATGATATTAAAAAACTAAAATTGTATTAAATTTCAACGCCCTGCATCATCTGAACAAGTGTATTAACAGTAGTATCCATACTTACAATATCAGATGTTCTCTGCTGTAAGAATGCATTAATCTGAGGCATCATCTCAATTGCCGTATCAAGTTTAGGGTTCGTACCAGGCTGATACATACCAACATCGATTAAGTCCTTATTTTCACGGTAAAGCGCCATTAATGCACGCATTTTACCTGCCGCAGATTTATGTTCAGGAGTTGCAATAGCAGACATAAGCCTTGAAATACTTCCCAGAACATCAATTGCAGGATAATGGTTCATTTCAGCAACTTTTCTGGATAAGAAAATGTGACCATCAACAATACCGCGCACAATATCAACAATCGGGTCTGAAATATCATCACCTTCCATAAGTACTGTATATAATGCTGTAATAGAACCTTTAGGACTGTTTCCAGCACGCTCAAGAACTTTTTGCAGCCATGAAAAAATTGACGGCGGATAACCTTTCATTGTAGGCGGTTCACCTAAAGACAAACCAACTTCACGTCCTGCCATAGCACAACGCGTTACTGTATCTGTCATTAAGAAAACTTTTTTACCCTGATCCCTGAAATATTCACAAACAGCAGTAGCCGTTAGAAGTGCCTTCTGACGGATTAGAGGTGGCTGATCGCCTGTAGAGCATACTAAAACAGATTTTGCCATACCCTCTTCACCAAGAGAATCTTCAACAAATTCCTTAACCTCACGACCGCGTTCTCCAATCAGCGCAACAACGTTAACATCAGCATCTGAATTTCTCGCAATCATACCTAAAAGCGTACTTTTCCCGACACCTGAACCAGCAAATAAGCCTAAACGCTGTCCGCAGCCCATTGTCATACAACTATCAATTGCTCTTACGCCTGTTGAAAACTGTTCTGTGATAATCGGTCTTTCAAACGGCCCTGGAGGCGGCCCTTCAACAGGACGCCACATTGCACCAGTTGTATCAAGAGGTTTTCCGTCAATCGGTTCTCCCATGGGGTTAATTAAACGCCCTAAAAGGAAATCTCCGACAGGAATAATAATCGGATTTCCCGTAGAAGTCACTAAACTGCCCTGCCCGATTCCCTCGCCGTCATAAAGCAAAAGCAATTGCGCAACTTCACCCTTAAAAGCTTGAACCTCAGCAGGTTTTCTTCGTCCGTCTTTTGTTTCAATATAACATAAATCACCGACTTTCAACCCTGGCAGTTTAACCTCAACAGTCAAACCTAAAAGTTTAGATACAGACCCTTTAAATTTATAAAGCGTTGTTTCATCAAGTTTATTTTTAACTCTGCTTTTCAGCTCATCAAGTCTGCTTGTATCCAAATCTTCCATAATAAATATTATAATTGATTTTACATAATTTTCAATTTGTTAAGTTATGGTATAATTATTTTATGAAAGAATACGATTTTTACATAGTTCCAACCCCGATTGGAAATTTAGGCGACATAACGAATAGAGCAGTTGAGATTTTAAAAACTGTTGATATCATTGCCTGCGAAGATATAAGAGTAACGCAAAAACTTCTCAACCACTTTGACATAAAAACAAAATGCATTTCATATCATAAATTCAATGAAAAAGAACGCGTTGACTATTTTCTTAATATTTTAGGCGATGGTAAAAAGATTGCATTAGTGTCAGATGCTGGCACTCCGCTTTTCTGCGACCCAGGAGCGGTAATAGTTGATGAATTAAGAAAAAATAATTTCACTGTAACCTCACTTGCGGGTGCAAATGCTGTTGCAACATTTCTTTCACAAGTTCCAAGAAAAGGTGAGGATTTTGTATTTGTCGGTTTTTTACCAAAAACAAAACAGCAAATCGAAAATATTTTAAATAAATATAAATCAACCGACATTGTTTTCTACGATTCACCAAACAGGCTGATGAATACACTTAAAACAGTTCATGCCTGCCGTCCTGATTCAAAAGTCGCAATCGGCCGTGAACTTACAAAAGTTTTTGAAGAAATCGTAATAGATGACACCGAAAAAGTTATTGAACATTTTGAAAATAATATCTTAAAAGGTGAAATTGTCGGACTTCTATTCAGAGAGAAAAACTCAAATGACGATTTTTCAGATAAAATAGAACTATTAAAATCAAAAGGTTTCAAAGCTAAAGAGATTTCGGTAATTTTATCGGAACTTTTTGGTGCAAACAAAAATGATGTTTACAAACAATGCATAGGAGGTAACTAATATGTTATTTAAAAAAGCTCAGAGTGCCCCCCCCCCGAAGGGTTCACATTAGCAGAAGTTTTAATCACACTTGGTATTATTGGAATTGTTGCAGCACTCACAATTCCAAATTTAACCAAACACTACAGGGATAAAGCAATAATTTCAGGTGTAAAACAAGCTTACAGTATTTTAGGAAATGCATTTATTTCTGCACAAGACGAGTATGGTTCTGCAAACACATGGGCTTTTAGTGAAGAAAATGGGGCTTATGCTGCATCTGACGGCTGGTTTGAATATATAACTCAATTTTTACAACTTGCAGAAGATTGCGGTAAGGTTAAAGGTTTATACACACCCTGCTACCCGCAAGAAACAAAAATAAAAACTCTTTACGGTAAAAATAATGGACTGCCATATACACATGGCGGAATATTAAAAAACGGCATGTATATATTTGTCAAAGCTACATCAGAAATGAATTATGCAAGTTGGGGATGGATTTATGTTGACATAAACGGTGCAAAAGGTCCAAACACTTACGGAAAAGATATTTTCGGATTCGGGATATATGCTAACAGCTCTTGGAACAAATCACAACAGCCAAAACTTATACCTATAGGAATGAGAGAATTTGCCAACTTAGATATGTCGCTTGCTTGTTTAAGCGGAGACACATATACTGGTTATCTTGCTGAAGGTGATTTTAAAAGCGGAGAATTTTGCACAGGCTGGATTATGAGATATGAAAATGTCGATTATTTACACTGTAAAGAACACCTGATTAAAACTGGAGAACATTCCTGCAAATAAATAGTAAATTAATATAAATGGTTTAGCCAAAATTTTTAATTTATGATATAATATTTTTAGGATAGTAGAAGTTTTTAAGGTAGAGATTTTTTGCTTAAGAAAAAACATATAATTTCAATAGCCCTGTTATTGGCGGTTATATGCCCCGCACAGGCAAATGCAAAAGAGAATTTCTGGGGTGATACGGTTGATTACGAAATCCATGAACTTCAACCGCCGTCTGCTACACAATTTGGCGAAAACACACCTGTAACTTCCGCATCTGTAAGCACTACAGAAATTGGTGCAAGAAAAATTAAAAATATCGAAATCCTGGGCAATAATATTATTGATACAGCAGTTGTTCTTGAGCAAATGAAAATGCAATCTGGCGATACTTACAGCCGCGACGCAGTTCAACACGACTTAAAAGCTATCTATCACCTTGGTTATTTTACCGAAAAAATGAAGGCAATCCCTGTCAATAATTCTGATGGAACTGTTACCTTAAAAATTATACTTGAAGAAAATGCCCCAGTTACAGACTTTACTATTGAGGGCAATACTGTAGTTTCTACCGACGAAATCCTTAATTTTTTAATTCCAATGAAAGGAAAACCTCAAAATATCGGCGAAATTAACGAAGCTATAACTAAAATTCAAGACTGTTACAGCTCAAAAGGTTATATTTTAGCAAGAATTGAATCAGTTTCTGATGACCCCGATGGAACTGTAAATGTCAATATCAAAGAAGGTACAATCAACCGTATTATGATTGCGGGCAACGAAAAAACCAAAGATTATGTAATCGAACGCAACATTTTGACAGAACCAGGAACGATTTATAACGAAAATTTAATCAAAGAAGACATCGTAAGATTATACGCAACTCAAGCTTTTAAAGATGTAACACGCGAAATCGAACCGACCGATGAACCAGATAAATATGACGTCACAATTGAAATTGAAGAACAAAGAACTGCAACAATTTCTGTCGGCGGCGGTATCGACTCTGTAACAGGTGTGTTCGGTTCTGTCGGCATTGCAGACAACAACTTCCTCGGACGCGGTGAAAGAATCTCATTAAACGGTATCGCTGGTACTGGGGTAATCCTTAATGACTCCTCTATAAAACGCAGAATGAATATTCAAGCCGAATTGAGCTATTTTAAACCATACTTCTATAACGCAGATACATCATTAATGAGCAAAATTTTCTATAGAGACTTCGGTTCATATCAAGTTCCGCTTGCAATTGAACGCAGAATTGGCGTGGAATCAACTGTTGCACACAGAATGAAATTCAACAGACATGTTACGGGAACTTTCTCACTCGGCGTTGAAAATATTGACGTATCCGAGGGCGACGGTACTAAAATTGCAGCTATGTATTCAAGATACAATATCCCTATCACTGAACGTGCAAAACAGTTAGAGGGCGGGTTATTCCTATCTTTGAGTCCTGCTTTATTATATGACACCAGAGACAGTTCAACAGTTACAAGAAAAGGTACAATGGCAAGTTTGAGATTTGATGAAGAATTCGGGCTTGATGGATTTGACAAAACTCACGGTAAACTTACAGGTATGGTTAAACAGTACATACCGATTGCCAAAAAATCATCATTATCGTTCACAGCCAAAGGCGGCGGAAAAATCCACGGCGACAATATGCCTGAAGTTATGGCATACCGACTCGGCGGCCCTTATACTGTAAGAGGTTTTAAAATGAGCGGTGTTGGTACAGGTGATGCGTTCATTATGGGAAGTGCGGAATTCGCAACACCAATTCCATTCCTTGACAGAACAAGAATTAATTTCTTAAACAATTTGAGATTGACTGCATGGGTTGATGCAGGTAAAGTATTCGGGCCGACAGTTACAAACGATTTGTATGACAGACCGCTTTATGCAGTATCAGCAGGTGTGGGCTTAAAATTATATGTTCCAGGAATGGGGCCGTTGTCTATTGACTACGGTATTCCGCTCACTAACCCTGGTGACAACGGTAACAGAAACGGTTACTTTACATTTGGTGTAGGCGATATAATGTATTAATATGGAGGTATTATATGAAAAATTTAAAATTAACAGCTTTATTGCTCGGTGCAGGTTTACTTTTCGGACTTCAGGCACACGCAGCAGGTGTAGGCTATATCAATTATGGAAAAGTTCAGGAAAATTTCCCATTTGCACAGCAGGCAATTAAAGAAATTGATTCTAAAGCATTAGAAATGCAGCAGTTCATGGTGGATAAAGAAAAACAATACAAAAACCTTGATACACCTTTGAAAAAACAAAATTTTGAAGAACAAACAGCACGCGAATTCAAAGTTAAAGAAGACGCTTATATGAGATTAAAATCTACAAAAGAAGAACAAGTTTACAATAAAATTCAAGCAGCAACAAAACAGGTTCTTGTAGAACAAAAACTTGATGCAATCTTAGACTACAGAGTAATCTTTGTAGGCGGTGTAGATATTTCAGATCTTGTAATACAGAAACTTAAAAGCGGACAATTTTAACAAGCCGAGCAGAGCCACGAAAATTGCAGAGCAATTTGAGAGGCGAGCGTGCGTTGTGCAAGACCGCGCTCTTGGACACAAACGCGAGCGGTGGCGTTTAATGCGAGGCGCAGTTGTAAATAAGTAAGGCAATAGTAAAAATTTATGAAATACTCAGATAACGGCGAACAGTACCACATCGGCTTAAAAAGCGGAGATGTGGGAAAATATGTAATTCTTCCAGGAGATCCAAAACGATGCGAAAAAATCGCACAGTATTTTGACGACCCTAAATTAGTAGGTGACAGACGCGAATTTGTAACCTATACAGGCTATTTAAACGGCGAAAAAGTCAGCGTAACCTCAACAGGTATCGGCGGCGCATCAGCTTCAATCGCACTGGAAGAACTTGTCAAAATCGGCGCTGAAAAATTCATCCGTGTAGGCACTTGCGGGGGAATTGATTTGGATGTAAAAGGCGGCGATATAGTAATTGCAACGGGCGCAATCAGAATGGAAGGAACTTCCAAAGAATACGCACCAATTGAATTTCCCGCTGTAGCAAACCTTGATATTACAAACGCACTTGTCCAAGCTGCTAAAAACTTGAGCTATGAATTTCATACAGGCGTTGTGCAGTGCAAAGATTCATTCTATGGTCAGCACAGCCCTGAAAAAATGCCAGTAAGTTTTGAACTTCAAAATAAATGGGAAGCCTGGAAACGCATGGGATGCCTTGCCTCAGAAATGGAATCTGCAGCATTATTTATTGCAGGAAGTTATTTAAGAGTAATGGTCGGCTCTGTATTTTTAGCTGTAGCAAATCAAGAAAGAGAAAAAGAGGGACTTGAAAATCCTGTCGTACACGACACCGACAAGGCGATTAAAACCGCAATCGAAGCGTTAAAAATTCTTATTAAGGAGTAATTTTTATGTATAACAAAAAAATGCAGTACGTAATCAAAACATGTTCAAGCGAAAACACTCAGGAACTTCAAAATTTGCTGAATGAAATGTCAATGAACGGGTGGGAATTATACAGCATGCAGGAAACCGAAAATGACGACGGGCAGCTTTTATGCCACTGCATTTTTATGAGAGAAGCTGAAACTTCAGCCAGAGACAGTAACGCTGATGTAATTAATATTTCATCCTTCAAAAGCCAGATGGAAAAAATGCTTTCATCAGAACAATCTCCATACGAAATTTGCCTCGAAATTCAGGGGAAAATCCGCGACGGGAAAGCAAAAATTGCAAAGATAAAAAAAGAACTTGAGAGTGAAGCTCCCGCATCTGTAACAAGAAAAAAACTTAATGATAAAATTTCAGCAGGCTTAAAAGAGCTTGATGAATTAAAAGCAAAACTGGCAAAAGCCACTTCTCCTGATGCAATGTTTCCAAAATTAAAAGAAGAAAAACTTTCAATCCGTTTGAGTGAAGAAATTTTGGGCGCTTTAGACCCTGAACAGGAGATTTTAGAAGAAGAACTTGTTGCAGAAACAGTTAAATCAAGATTAAAATTAACTGAAGAACTTGGCTATGTAATTCCAAAAATCGTTTTTGAAGATGATGAAAACCTAAATCCATATGAATTCAGCATAAGAATCCGCGGACTTGATGTATTTAAAACATCTGTTTATCCAAAATTTTTGATGTTCTTTGAAGATGAACTTAATCTTGAAAAGAAAATTAAAAATTCAATGTCTGAAATTGATGAAATTACAGGCAGAAAAATTATTTGGATTGAAAAAGACAAAGCAAAAGATTTCTGGCAAAAAGGTTTGACATGCGCTGAATTTATCGCGCGCGCACTCGAGTTTTGTGCTGTAAAATATGTTGATGAGCTTTTGGATTATGAAGAACTCGATAAATATATTGATATCGTGAGCCATACCAATGAATTTCTTGTAGAAAACATCATCCCTGATTTTCTGACCCTTTCAGATTTAAGATTTATTCTGACAAGCTTAATCAGAGAAAAAATTTCAATCAAAGACATAACATACATTTTCGAAAAAATTAATGACTTTGTTCAAGACTGCACAAAATCAGATTTGATAAAGAAAATCAGACTTTCAATTTCGCGTCAAATAGTTAAAAACAATGTAAACGAGGACGGAGTAATCAGCGCATTTGAAATTTCCGAAAAAACTCTTGACAAATTTATGCCGAACTTTGACGAGGATGACGATGCAATAATCAGAATTGATGCAGGTTTTGCAGAAACGCTTGCTGATAAATTAAACAAAAAAATCAAACAGCATCAGGTACAAAATCCAAAACTTATTGTTCCGCTTGAATTCCGCCACCTGATATTTACATTGTTGAGTAATTATATGAATGATATTACAGTTCTTTCCCGCGAAGAAATAGGCTGTATTGCACAGATTGATATAATTTCAGAGATTTAATCCTTACAGTTTGACGACTTATCCCAACCGAGTTTGTCGGGACAATGCAGGTAATCAAGGTTTTTGTTCAATAAAACCCAACCTGTACAATCAGAACCTTTACCTGTTGCGCATTGTTGATAAAATGCATTAGCGTGAATTGTATCGATTTTTAAACCTGTAGGTTGAATGCCGTTTCGGAAAATTTTAAAGTCAAACAAATCTTTCCCATAAGTATTCGGACCTTTCAACCCGTTAATATCAACATAAATAATACCACACTTACCATAATATGATGACCAAAAACTGTTCAAACTTGCAGGCTGTCCGTTAGCACACCAACCCTTTCCCTCGTCGTGCCCTGAAGCTTGAAGTGTCATGATAGTTCCATCTGCCAAAACAAAATTTGCATCATCATAATATACCGTTTTTATTTGAGGGAGATGCCAAGTGCCATCATGCAATGGTTTCCACCCTTTACCATTATTTGGGTAACAAGTTTTTTCATTTACTTTACACCTTTTGACAACCTTAAGCTGTTGTGCAAGCTTGTCAGCAATAATTAATGAACATTGCTCATAATCAGGAACAGGATCTCCATTACACCAGTAATTGACTTCATCACTATCTTGAATAGCAGATTGAAGCGCCTGGCTTAACATTGAATAAACCTTTTGAAGTTGAACAACAGTTTGTTTTTCTCTATATTCGGCAATCAAAGACGGCATTGTCATTGCCGCAACAACCCCGATAATACCAAGGGTAATAAGTACCTCAGCTAAAGTAAAACCCGAGCCTGCAGGAGTTAAGCTATGAGTGCCCCCCCCCC
>CAREDV010000004.1:161758-174756 GCA_948964545.1 uncultured bacterium
GATAAGCCGATTAACTTCTAAAAATTTCATCTTAAACTCCTTTCGTTACCTAATGTTACAGGTCAAGCGGCATGCTTGCTCCTTGCATGTTATATTTATTATAGCAAAAAATTTTTTTAGGGGTTTTAATATAACATGCGTATTTTAGGAATTAATAATACAATAAATTTCCAAAGACGTCCGACAAAAACTGAGGAACAGGATTTAAAATCTGCTGTTAATAAAGCATACGACATCATGGGAACAGAAGAACGAGCCGTGATAACACACGGTTCATGCTTTCCCGCACTCGGCAGAGACACATATATTGGTTCACCTTACGGAAAAGCTGCAAAAGAATATATTAAATTCCTGAATTTATACGGCTTTAACGGGATGCAGCTAGGCCCAGGAGGAGAACTTCAAAAGGGGAATGTTTCTCCTTATAATTCCTCAGCATTTGCTAAAAACCGTTTGTTTATTGATTTAGAAGAACTTACAACCGACAAATACGACAATATTTTAAGTGAAGAAACTTTTAATAAAGTTACACGCCATCCTGTAAAAGGAAAAAATTACGACATGACTAACTTTATAGAAGCAGAACATACTTATAATATTGCACTCAAAGAAAGTTATAAAAATTTCAGAAAAAACCTAATTAACGGTAAACCAGAAGCACTCACTCTTAATAAATCATATGTAGATTTTAAAAACAAGCAAAGTGCAAGACTGAATGATGAAGCATTGTTTAAAATCCTTTCGAATGAATATGGAACAGATGATTTCACACAATGGCAGGAAATAGACAAAAACCTTATTGAAGAATACGAAAAAGGAAATAAAAAAGCTGTTGAACGCTATAAACAATTAAGCATTGATAATTCATTAAAAATTGAACAATACAAATTTGAACAATTTATCGCAACAAAACAAATCAAAGAAAACAAAGAATGGCGCGATAAATTAGGATTTAAATATATAAACGATTTGCTTGTGGGCTGTTCAAAAATGGACGAATGGCGTTATCAAGAAGCGTTTTTAAAAGATTGGGAAATGGGCGCAAGAGAAAACAATTCAGCATCTCAAAGATGGCACATTCCAGTTATCGACCCTAAAAAAATTATGAAAGTCGATGAACTCAACATCGGCGGAAAATTTTTTAAGGAAAAAATTGATTTTGCACTTGAATTTTCTGAAAACATCAGGGTAGACCACGTAATGGGTCTAATTGAGCCATACTTAATGGCAAAGCATGCTGATGACAGCGAATTTGACACTAAAGTTAAAAACAATGATATAGAAATGTACATTTCTCAGTTGAAAGATGAAAACGGCAATGAATATGATTTCTACTGGGATTATCCGAAACTTCTTGAGTGCATAATTCTACCTGCTTTTAAAGAACACGGTATCACAAAAGATTTGCCGATGTGGGAAGATATCTGTTCTTATCCCGACAGGTTTAAAATGGTCTATAATCAACTTGAATTACCCCGTATCTCATTTACTGACTGGGAAAAAGCAGAAGATGCCGTCATACATAACCCTAACGGCTGGTTTATATTAGGAAACCACGACACAATCCCTGCAATGAATTATTTGCAGAGAAAAGACGGTAAAGGCGAAGAATACACAAAAACACAATCTGCCTGGAATCCTTTATACCTTGCAGGCTATCTGCATCAAAACGAAAACAGAGCTGACGAAAGAAACGCATTTTGTGAAAAAATTGCAAACGATGACCGAGAACTTGTGTTTGCAAAATTCTCTGAACTTATGACAACACCTAAATTCCAAATCTCATTTGATGACCTTTTAGGAATTACCGATGAAATTTACAACATCCCAGGAAGCACAAGGAAAGATAACTGGAAAGAACGAATTCCTGCTGATTTTCTTGACAGATACTATGAAAATCTTTCAAGTGAAAACCCGACAGCTTTGAATATTCCTGAACTTTTAAAAACAGCGCTTCAGGCAAAAATGGATATGTCAGAAAACAGGGCTGAACTTTACGAAAAATATCAGCCCGTTATCGACAAATTAGAACATTATGCAAATATATTAAAAGAATCTGATTAATCCCTGTGTGTTCCTACCTGATATCCAGGAACACATAAAAACGCTGGAACAATTCTTGTAATAAACGATGCAGCCTTAGATTTCTCAGCCATTAGAGAAACTGCCATACCTAAATCATCAACATGCGGCGCAAAGTCTGTTCCTTTAATTTCTCTTTCTACTTTTTTATGAAAAACTTTTTCGTTCAACAGATTTGAAACTCTGTTACCTCCAACAATACCAACACCAAGAGATGCAATTGTTGCAATAGAAAATGGTATCCCTTTCAATGCTTTGTTAAAGTTTCTAGAGAATTTTCCTGTCTCTTTAATCTGTGGTACTTTCGCCAAAATCTGCGGTTTATATTTTTTGTATAATCTAGAAACTGCTCCTACACATGCCACGGGTACTGCAACATTGCCTAAAAGCTGGTTCACTGATTCTCTTATTTTGGATTTTTTGTATTTTTTATCATCCAAGAGAAGCCCGGCTGACAAACCGCCAGCAACAGATGCTGATGCAAGTTCTAGAATTTCTTTTTCCTCAAGCTCAATCATTTTTCTGTCAGGTCTTTTTTTATCATATAACCTAAAAACAGCCCAATCCTTAACAGGAGTTTTCTTAATAGCAGAGGGTGAAAGCGAAAACCCTTGACGTTTTGCAATATGAGCTAATGCCGCTCCTGTTGTAAGAACAGTTGCTGCCGTAACGCCTGCTTTAAGCTTATAATCATTTCTTTTATCATTATTAACTGCATTAACTTGCATACACACACCTTCTGTTTTATTATACCAAAAAACCGTAAATAAAAAACATTGCTAGTTCGGATAATCAATGTAACAAAATATTAAAAACAAGGATTTTAATCGCAAAAAAAAATCTTTACAGCTATTAAAACAAATATGGAAATCAGCGTAAGATCGAATCAAACCTTAAAAGATTTCTCATATGGACGCAAATTCGTAAGAGGGCTTGCAAGCCGTTCGATTGCGCCCGTAATCCTTTTAGAAGCATTTGTAGAAGGCGGAAGAACTTATCAGGCATATAAAAGAGGCGGTTACACAGAAGCTCGCGAACGTTTAACAGAAGAAATGATTGGTGCGGCATTCTGGTTCAGCGGTGTGCCTTTGTTTAATAAACTTATCGACAAATATGTAGGCAAAAGAATTTTCAAACTGCCCGAAACCGATTTTGATACAGGACGCGACAATTTAAGAAATCCTGTTCAAAATTATATAAATAAATTTAAAACACAACTAAAAAATAACCCCGAAAAAGCCGAAAAAATGATAGCAAAATATAAATTCGGCAAGGTTATGACAAGTATTATCCTTGCAAACTGCCTTGTCGGACTTGTTTTGCCAAAAGTTAATCAGGGAATTACAAAACACCTGATGAAGAAGAAGGCTCAAGAACCGCCAAAAGAACAAAAACACGAAACTAATTCTACCGAACAATATTCAATGGATAAATTCTTGAATAAAGATAAAGTTTCGTTCGGTATGGCTCCGCAAACCTTGATGTCACTTGCTTATAACTTTGAAAACAACCCGAAATACGGCTTGCTTTCAACAGATTTAGGCGTATGGGTCGGCAGAGGAGCTTGCGCAAGAAACAAATATGAAAGAACAGAAGTTCTTTTCCGAGACATTTCATCAAGCTACTTCTACATGTTCAACATGCCTGTAATTGCAATGCTATTGAATAAAATCCAAGACGGTAAATCTACAAGACTTGACCCAATTGCAACACAACAGGTTACAGACCATATGAATAAAGTTTTGAAAGCAAACGGCGGAAAAATGACATCGGATGCGTTCAGAACAATGGTTCTTGGAAATCCTGACAATAAAGCTTTTATGACTCCGTCAATTTCAAAAGTATTGCGTGAAAACAAAGGGGTAATGGAAGTTAACAAATTTGTAGAACTTTTATCAGAAGTAAAAGCAAAATACCCTGAAATTGATGTTGAAAAATTCAAAAAACGTGCCCTTGGAATGTCAGAATTACAACCGAAACTTAACGGCAAAGCAATGATTTCCGAAAAACAGGTTATTGATGTATTCACAGACGGCGCAATTAACATGCCTGAATTCTTGAAAAACGTGTTCAGATGCTCAACATCAGACCAGAATCTGTTTACAGGCAAAGTCAGCGAAGCTGGATTTGATAAAGACTTTGTATTTATATCAAAAGAAACATTCACTAAAAAACAAAAAGAAATCGAAAGCTATATAGAATCAATAATCAAAAAAGCTAAAAATGGCGAAATTACAGCAAACTTGTTGAAAAAAGCTAACCGCGAAAACTACATTAAAAACGCAGCAAACTGGGGAATCGGTTTTGCAGTATCAGCAATGTTCCTTTCAACATTCATCCCGAAAATCCAATACTGGATAACAAGAAAAGCAACAGGCTCAAACGCATTCCCTGGAACAGCCGATTACTCTAATGAGAAAAAATAATTATTTAACAATACTGAATTGTAACGGTATATTCATAAATTCAGCCTGCATACCCTCAGGTAAAGGATCAAGCTTGCTTTTTTTTAGCGCCTCCAGTAAAGAATTTTTCATTTCAGCAGATATAGGTTTCCTAAAAATATAAGACATAACAGATCCATCTTTATTTACCATTAATAACACTTGAATTATACTTCTATCATTAGTATTTTTAGGAGGTTTCCAATTTCTGTAGATTGTTGACCAAACTTTATCGGTATAATATTTATATTTTTTAAGTGCCACTACGTTTTCCGCGACATCTTTTTTGTAAGCTTCTTCATTATACTTATAAGTACTCTTATCAAAATATTTATTTCTAGCATACCATTGCAAAGAATCCGGTACAATTATATGTTCATGTCGGGCTGATGTAATATCATATTTCAAAATATCATCACTATGATATTCACTCTCATCATATTCTTTATAAAATAAAAGATACCAAGCATTTTTATCAGGATTAATTTTTAAATAAACAACTACTACATCTCCAAAAACAGAATAAGATTTCACCGCAATAAAAAGATTTCCGTCAACTATTTTTGCAGAATCAACATCTAAATAATTCATAACACGAGCATCATTAACCGAACCGTATTTGATTGCAGGTTCCCAATTAACCGCATGTGCCTGTATTGATAATAAAATTAATGAAACAAATAACACTAAAATCTTTTTCATAAATTTATTATAAATCACTATTTAAAGATTTACAATGTTACTTGTAAAATTACTTTGCGCATGTCATAATTTTGTTATTGAAAGGCGTGTCATGGCAAACACTTTAGTATATTTATTAGACGGAAAAATTTATATTAATTTAACCAATAAATGCACCAATGACTGTATATTTTGCCTCAGAAAAGATAAAAGTGATGTTTGCGGTCAAGCTTTATGGCTGGATGATGAAAATTCAACCGCACAAGACGTAATTGAACAGTTCAAAAACTTTGATGTGACAAGCGAAGTTATCTTCTGCGGTTACGGCGAACCTATGTTAAAATTTGAAGTTTTGAAAGAAGTAGCAAAATATATTAAAGACAAATACCCCGATACAAAAATTCGCGTAAACACAAACGGCCACGCAAATTTTGTATACAAAAGAAATGTCGTTCCCGAACTTAAAGGGCTTGTTAACGAGTTCTCGGTAAGTTTGAACGGTGCAACAAAAGAAGAATACAATGAACTTTCACAGCCAAAATTTGATGAAGCTTATGAGGAAGTTAAAAAATTTATCAAAGCTTGTGCAGATGAAAATATACCTGTCACAGCAAGCGTTGTAGAGGGTTACAAAGGCAGACATCTTGACCTTGAAACCTGCGAAAAAATCGCAAAAAATCACGGGGCAAAGTTCAGAGTACGTGAATGGATACAAAACGGATACTAAATTATAAATAAGAAAGGACGCAAAAAACATGAATTCAAACTTAGACAAAATCATGAAACCGAAATCAATTGCGGTTGTCGGTGCTTCAACAAAACCGAAAACTATCGGTTCTGAAATCATGCAAAGATTAAGAGATTACAAATTTAACGGAAAAATCTATCCTGTTAACCCTAAAGGCGGTATGATAGAAGGTTTCCAAGCTTATACTTCTATCGCTGAAATCCCCGGCGAAGTTGATTTGGCAGTTATCGTAGTTAACGCTAAATTCGTACTTGATACAATCGACCAATGCCACGCTAAAGGTATTAAAGGTTTATGTATCATTACAGCAGGCTTCAAAGAAACAGGAAAAGAAGGGGCAGAAGCTGAAAAAGCATTATTAGCTAAAGTTCGTGAATATGGTATGAGATGCGTAGGGCCTAACTGCTTAGGCGTTTTGAACACAAGCCCTGACGTTTCTATGGATGCAACTTTTGCTGAAAGCTTACCAATCAGAGGTGATATTGGTTTCGTTTCTCAATCAGGCGCATTGGGCGGCGGTATCTTGAACATTTTGAAAGACTTAAACATCGGTTTTGCACAATTCATTTCTATCGGTAACCAAGCTGACGTTAACGCTGAAACAGCTCTTGAATACTGGGAAAATGATGATGATGTAAAACAAATTTTGTTATATATGGAATCTATCCAAAATCCTGCTAACTTCCGTAAATTAGCATCAAGAATTACTAAAAAGAAACCTATTCTTGCGTTAAAAGCAGGACGTTCTGCAGCAGGTGCATCAGCTGCATCTTCTCACACAGGTTCTTTAGCAGGTGCTGATAAAGCAGCAGCAGCATTATTGAAACAATCAGGCGTAATTAGAGAATTCTCTTTGAAAAACTTGTTTGCTAACGCAAAAGCTTTCTCTAACTGCCCGATTCCAAAAGGCAACAGAGTAGCAATCATTACAAACTCAGGCGGTCCTGGAATTATGGCAACTGACGCTATCTGCGAAAGCGGTATGCAAATGGCTCAAATTTCTGACGCTACAAAAGAAACATTAAGAAGTTTCTTGCCATCAGCTGCATCAGTTAAAAACCCTATCGATATGATTGCATCAGCTCCAATCGAACACTATATGCAAACTTTAGAAACTGTAATCAAAGACGAAAGCGTTGATATGATTATGGTAATCTACTTGCCATTCTTAGGTTTGAAAGATATCGATGTTGCTAAAGCATTGATGGAAATCAAAGCTAAAAACCCTGAAAAACCAATCGTTGGTGTATTCATGACAACAAGCAGTTTCTTCACAGAAATTTCTAATATGGAAGTTAATATGCCGTTCTACATGTACGCAGAAGAAGCAGCAGAAGCATTCTGCAGACTTGACGAACAACGTCAATGGATGGAAAGACCTGAAGGCAAAATTCCTTGCTACGATGTTGACAGAGAAAAAGTTGAAAGCATTATTAAAGGCTCATTAGCAGAAGGCAGAGCTCAACTTACAACTCTTGAATCAATCGACGTTTTACAAGCTTATGGTATCAGAGCTTGCAAATACGGTTTAGCAACTAACGAAGAAGAAGTTGTAACTTTGGGTAACTCAATCGGCTACCCTGTAGTTATGAAAATGACTTCAAAAACAACTTCTCACAAAACAGACGTTGGCGGTGTTGTTGTAAACATCAAATCAGAAGAACAATTGAGACGTGAATACAAAGGACTTCTTGAAAGATTGGAAGCAAAAGGCTTGTTAGAAGGTCTTGAAGGTGTAATCATTCAAGAAATGGTAAAAGGAACACGCGAGATGGTTTGCGGTATTGCAACAGACCCTCAATACGGTCCTATGATGATGTTCGGTTTAGGCGGTGTATTCGTAGAAGTTATGAAAGACGTAACTTTCAGAATTGCTCCTTTAACAGATGTTGATGCTGATGAAATGATTAAATCAGTAAAAGCATACAAATTGTTACAAGGTGCTAGAGGTACAAAACCAGCACAAATCGACCAAATCCAAGAAACATTGTTGAGATTATCTCAATTAGTTTCTGACTTCAAATTCATCGATGAACTAGACATCAACCCATTGTTGATTTCTGAAACAACAGGTGAAGGCATTGCAGTAGACGGTCGTATCAAAGTAAGACTTGAAGAAGCTAAAGAAGCTTTAGGAATGTCTTGCTCTTGCGGATGCGCAACTTGCTCTTGCCACTAATTATTAACTAAAAAGAGCGGGGTTAACCCCGCTCTTTTTTTATGCCTTCAACACTCTTGACAAACCATTCAGAATAATAAATAATTAGGTTATTGGAGGTATTTATTATGAAAAAGCTTAGAATTGCCCCCCCCCCGAAGGCTTCACTTTAGCAGAAGTTTTAATTACTCTTGGCGTTATCGGTGTTGTTGCAGCAATAACAATGCCGACATTAATCAGCAATCATAAAAAGAGAGTTGTTGAAACAAAATTACAAAAAGCCTACTCTATAATAGCACAGGCTATGAAATTTTCAGAAAATGAACATGGAGATTCTGATATATGGGATTTTTCACCATTAATTGATGGCGCTTCTAATCCTCAAATTGTTACTCAAATTGACAAAGAATACTTTTCAAAGTATCTAAAAAACTGTCAAACAGAAAATAGTAATGCACTTGTATATGGAAGTGGTATTAGCATGACAAGAAATCAATATTATGCTTGCTCTGGATTTAAGATCATATCACAACCATTAGGAAACAACACAGGCGCTAATAATATATATAAAGTTCCGACTTTTCTTTTTATTATTTATCTAAATAATATAGATAAGTCAGATATAGCTAAAACAGGTACGGGCAAATTACTTGGAACAGATAAATTTTTATTTACTTACCAATCAAACCAATTATACACAGGTGGTGTCAGTGTAGGTGGAACTATGAATGCAGTAGGTGTACTTCACAGTCGTATACATGAAGATATTGGTACAGGACAATGTAAACAGCCAATCGGCTTAGATATAGGCGGAGTTGCAGAACAAGGAGAAGCCTGCGCAACGATGATTCAAAGAAATGGATGGAAAATTCCTGATGATTATCCTATATCATTTTAATTGACCTAAATAACAAAAAGTGTTTTAATATATATATGAATTTGATAGAAGAAATTACAAAAGGGAATTACCAAGGCGAAAAGATTGTTTATGGCGGAATTACGCACTACAAATATGCTGATTGCACAGAAGAAAATCTTGCAACCTGCGGAGAAAAACTGGTTCATAAAGACTGTGCAAAAGCTTTTGAAAAAATGAAAAACGATGCCCAAAAAGAACATATTCATTTAGAAATAATTTCGGGTTTTCGTTCTATTGAATACCAAAAAACAATTTTCCCCTGCAAATTCAAAACCTTCCCTCCAACAGAAGAAGAATTTATTGCGCGTTTAAAATATTCAGCTCCTGCAGGATTTTCAGAACACCATACAGGTTTGGCAATCGATATTAATTCGCTGGAAGAAGATTTTGCAGACACAAAAGAATACGAATGGTTATTAAAACATGCTAATGACTATGGTTTTGAAATGTCCTTCCCAAAAAATAATAAACAAGGACTTGGTTTTGAACCTTGGCATTGGCGTTATGTAGGTACTGAAAAAACTAAAAAAACTTTTATGCTATAATCTAGCTATGAATTATATATTCTATTTTCTAATCGTAATTTCAATAATAGCAGGAGCTATAAACGGACGTCTTTCTGATGTTGTAAACGCAATCCTTTCAGGTGCAGAACTTTCTGTAAAAGTTGCATTTTCACTTATCGGGATAATGGCATTCTGGCTTGGAATAATGAAAATTGCAGAAAAAAGCGGATTTATTGCATTAATTGCCAAAATTATTAAACCTATTACACGCAAACTATTTAATGAAATCCCTGAAGATTCACCTGCAATCGGCGACATCGCAATGAGTATATCAGCAAATGCTTTCGGTCTGACCAATGCCGCAACCCCAATCGGCATAAAAGCTATGGAAGAACTCCAAAAAGAAAATAAAGATAAAACTACAGCCTCAAATGCTATGTGTATGTTTCTTGCCATGAATACAGCAGGATTTCAATTAATTCCTGCAACTGTAATTGCAGTTTTAGTCGGTATAGGTTACAAAAATCCAACTGAAATAATAGCTCCGACACTTGTTGTAACAACAATTGCATTTTTGAGTGCAATCGCTCTTGCAAAACTTTTTCAACACTGCTGGAGGGAAAAATAATGCAAATTATATCCCTTTGGGCACTACCTGCAATACTTTTATTAATCCTTACAATGGGTCTTTTCAAAAGAATTCCGCTCTATGAAACTTTTACAGAAGGCGCGAAAGACGGTTTTAAGGTTGCTGTAAACATTATACCCTACCTTGTTGCAATAATAGTTGCAATCTCAATGTTTAGAGCATCAGGAATAATTGAACTGATTGGAAATATATTAAGTCCGCAGCTTTGCCGCTTCAATATACCTGCAGATACAATTCCCATAATGCTTGTACGATCACTTTCTGGCTCTGCTGCACTGGGAATATTTTCAGATATTGCAAATAACTTAGGTTCTGATGATTACGCAACAAAACTATCCGCAGTAATGGTAGGTTCAAGTGAAACAACTTTTTATGTTTTGGCAGTATACTTTGGCGCAGTCGGAATTTCAAAACTCAGATATGCTCTCATCGTCGGCTTAATTGCTGATTTTATAGGGATTGTTGCAGCAGTTTGGGTTTGTAATATGATGTTTTAGTATCCACCCAACTTTGGGTATGATTATATTCATTGTTTTGCACAACCGCTTTAACTAGAACAGCATAACTAATATCAATAAAATTAATCTTATCAATTCTTTCAACAACAAAGTCTCTTGCTCCGCAATTATGACAAAAATGATTTTCTGGAACAATTTCACCGTTTTTAATCATACCTCGAAGCTTAACTCCGCAACATGCACAACGAACAAGATACCACTGATTTTCTATTAATTCACCACAGTCAGGACAATACGCAAAATCAACATCTGCTCTGACTTTTGAATGTGTACAACTTTTATTCTTTTTGAAAAACTCCAAAATAATCATATATTCTATTTAATCAAAATAATTAAAAAGTCAAAATATAGACAAATGGCTAATTGCAAAAACAATGTTTCTTAAGTTAAATAATAACATAAATCTTTTTCATACTTCCAGCTATTCTTAATTCCAACGGAGTCTACGGACTCCTTTTTTTTTACATAATATATCTTGCCAAAATATTTTCAGCATCCAAATACAATTCGGCCATATAATCATCATATTTCATCCCGTTTATAACTTTATTTGGAATTCTAGCTCCGCCTGCCATGTCATAGAATAACATAGCACCTTTGCTGTATTGTTTGCCGTCAATCATTAATGAAAACATATCTGCAAAACTTTCATCTCCCATCGGACTGTAAGCCTTAACTTCAGAATGCAGTCTTGATGTCATCTTATCCAAAACTTGATTTGTTGAAATATTATTTTTTCGTGCAATATTTCTTACTGTATTTACAAATACTTCATTAGCATCTTCAGCTGCACCATAAAAATTATCTTTCAAGACATTTCTGTGATAATGCCCGATTTCATGCTTAATTACATCAGAACCGTTCGCCATACGTCTAAAACCATTTCCATTTGAATTTAAGAAAACATGTCCTTTATCTGAGTATCCATAAATCCCTGAATGCATATTCTCAGTTAATTCTAGTCCGCGGGCTCTTGTTGCATTTAACATTGATTGCCTGTCAAATGGAGTAACAGTGATAGATTTAACTTGACTTTCAATACCCAATGCCCTGATTTTTGCAAGTTCCGCATCTATTTGTGTAAGCTGGCGCAAATCCGTGCATTTCGAAAAATCTGCATTTATTCCCATATTGCTAAAATGCGACTCAGCCTCACGAATTGAAGAAAACTGTCTGCCTTGAATAGGCGTCCTTGAAGGATTTTTAGGCGCTTTCACAGCTTTTACAGATGTCGGCTTTTTAACATTCTTAGGTGCTTTTTTAAATACTTTTGTCAGCTGCTTAACATGTTTACCCTTTGCAAAAACACAATCCGCAGCAATTGCTAAACCTGCTAAAACAGTTGTCCCAGCACCCCAAATGCCGACTTTAGCGGCAGTGTTGTCGACTTTCTTTTCAGGAAATGTCACACCGCCGCCATGCTCTTGAATATAATCCTTTCTTTGCTCGGTTGTCAAATTTTCAGGTATTTTAGTAGCCTCTCTTTCTTGGTTAAAAAGTCCAAATTCCTTTGCAGCCCCATACCCAAAGCCAAACAAAGAGCGCAACATAATATCATCGTCAATTTTTGGGCGCTTTTTATTATTTTCATAAAATTTTACAATCGGGCTATCATATTTATTCAAAGTACAATCTCCCCATAAATGTGATGTCCATCCTAATGGATTAGCATACGGATTACAATACACAAGTCTGTCATTCATTTCCTCAAATCCCATAATTTTTCTCCTTTTTATTATCCCCTTACAATTTCTATAAAAAAATTTTTGAAAAATTATTTACATGGGTACACGTATGCTATGCTATGCTATGCTATGAGGCATTATGACAGGGTTTCCAGCTTTGTAAAATATTATTAAGTGATTGCTCAATTATTACCAACTGTAACGAAAGCATTTAGGGAGATATTATTAACAAAATTTAATTTTGCCTTTCTTTTAATTATTTATAGGAGAACAAATGAATGAATAAATTTTTTAAAGAAAAAGAATATCAAATTTTAAAAATGGTTTATCTCAATATGACAAATAAACAAATTGCTCAAAATATTAACTTATCTGTCAGCTCTATTAAAGCATACAGAAAAGATATTTATAAAAAACTTAAAGCAAAAAATAGACTTGACGCTATTGTAATAGCACTCAGAATGGGATTGCTTGATTTATAAACTAATTTAAACGCATAATATCATAATTTAATCTTAATGCTAATATTAACCAAATAAGATACGGAAACTGCAAAAAACCTAACAAGAAAGACATTTGAAAAAACAATAATGTCATTAAAATCACAG
>CAREDV010000005.1 GCA_948964545.1 uncultured bacterium
TATCAACGACAATTTCTTTATCTTCAGGTACTACAAGGTTATCATCATCTTCTTCGCCGCCTTGTTTATCTGGATCTTTACCGCCATTTACACCATCATAATCTGGGTCAAATCCTTGCTGGCTGCCACCATAGTAGTAGTTACGTTCGTTTTCATCTTTACCAATTGCTGTAACATCTTCTGGTCTAACTGCTTTTGCTCTAATCGAAATTGGTTTTAAAGAATTATTAGCATTTTTAATTGTTGTAGTTGAATTGTCTTTTACATAGTATGACGGATTAAATTTATGACCTGTCGAATTTGCAGGTCCTTCATTTGGAACTTCTCCTCTGTGTTTGCCCATATTGAAGTAATATCCGCCAGCATAAGCATTATCTGCAACAAGTAACAAATCTTGTTCGTGTGCAGGTCTGCCATTGCCTTGACCTTTAATTGTACCGTTTTTAACTACAATAGTAGAATCTGAAGCGTGTTCATATTCAGGATTTTCATTTTCATCCCAATAACTTCCTAAATCTAAAGCAGCAAGCTTAACTTTTGTCGGATGAATATTAGAATTTGTTCCGTAGTAATCTGTTGTATATTTTGCAGTTTCACCTAAGTGGTTAATATACAAGTTTTTACCGCGTGTTGTAATATTAATTTCTTTATTTGCAGTAACTTCATCAATATATGTATCGCCTGAAAATTCAGCGTTAACATTACCTGTTCTTGAAATCATTGCGCAAACATTTGTATTAACTTTATTATTGCCGTCATCAAGCCCTTTTACATTAATATCTCCAACAGCGAGCATATCAACACCTTGAGACGGTTTACGTTCTGGGTCTAAAATATGAGGGTTTCTTGCATCATCACCTGTAAAAATAGGCGATACGCCGTTTTGTCTGAAGGTTAAAGCTTTACCTGTTTCACCGATTTTACCGCTTGCAATCAATGAAATACTAGTACCTTCAACATTTGGTTTATTTTTATCAGCTGCTCTGTTTACAATATCATAAGCGCCTGCCTGTTTTGTTGCTCCATCTGCAAGAAGAATTACTCTTCCATCTGCTTTAATCTGATCAACACGCATGTCAGTTCCGATACTTGCCATGTTAATCAATGATGTATTTGTACCTTTAGTACTGATTGCTTTTATATTTCCAGCAATTTGTGTGTTAACAGATTTTGTCAAATCTCTGGCATTACTTCCAATACCTGTGCAAACACCGTCAGCACAAGGTCCGACTTCTGTACCAATTCTGCCGTTAGAAACATTAACATCTAAGTTAGCACCATTTGTAGTTCTGATTAAAGTCTTGTTAACACCGTTGTTTAATAAATTACCGTTAGTAACCGCAATATTAACCTTAGCATTAGAATCAATATTGTTATCAACATTAGCATGACCGATTGTCATGTTAGAATTGCTGTTTTTAAAGTTAACAGCAGCAGAAGCATTTGTGTTTTGAACTTTGCCTTTAATATCCATACCGCCTGCTGCATCATTTTGAACAAGTATGCTTGAACCAGCATTTTTAACAACACCTGTAGAATCAACAAGTAATTTACCGCCATGGTTTGTAACAGTAATTTTACCTGTATTGTTATGAACATTACCCGCAATTGTCATGCCAGAACCTGTACTGTTATTTGTCATTGTTAATGAAGTACCGTTAGAAGTTACTTTGCCTCCATTAGCAACCGTAAATAATCCTTTGTTGTTAGTAAATGTAGCAGTACCTGTATTATTAGTAACATTTCCTCCAACAAGCAAACCATTTGCACCTGTTGAATTAGTAACAATCAAATTACCGTTGTTAGTTACGTCACCATTGAGTGCAAGTTTAGTACCTGAACCCTGGTTAGTAAATGTCATTGTACCATTATTTCTAACATCACCTAATGTATCAACAAGTAATTGCCCGCCATTATTTGTAACAGTTAATTTACCGTTAGCATTATAAAGCTGTCCATTTATATTGATACCATTAGAACCTGTGTTTGTAATAGTAATATTACTATTCGATGCAAAGTTTTTAACCTGTGCTCCTGCTCCAATTGACGTACCTGCATTGGATGTGATAGTAATATTGCCGTTTGAATTTGCAAATCCGCTAGCAGTATTCATATTATCAACATTTACAAGACTATTAAATATTGTATCAATATTAGTAGCAACATTTACAGTCGGATAAGTTAACGAATCAATTGTACTGTTTGCAACACCTGCATAAACTTTTGCATTGTCACCTATATTAATGGTATCGCCTTTTAAGTCAACATTACCTCTGGCTACAACCCTGCCATTTATAGTTATAGGTACAGCATTCGCATTACCATATTGTAAAGTTGACAAATCACGCGGAGTTGTTTGTATCGCTATAGAGTGATTAGCATTTTGAGGTGCAGATTTAGGCAATCCATTTATTAAATTATCATAAGATGATTGTGTCGGAGCTAAAACTGATAAGTTTCCAACATTTAATACACCGCTTGAACCAACAACCATACCTTTTGGTGAAACAAAAACTAATTGTCCGTTGCCTTTAAGTGAACCTGCTTGATTCGCAAGTGCATTAACTATACCGTCAATTTTCACTTGATTATTAACAAAACTTACAAATGTATTAATATCAGTTGCATTACCATAACCATTTTCTTTAACAGCCAACCATTGGAATATAAAGTTCATAACATCTCCTGAACCTAATTCCAATCTATCAAAATTCCTAAAACCAACATCACCGTTATATGCGTCAGGATACATATTATATGCGCCATTAGAGTCTGGATTGATTGGATTCTTATTACCGTCAGTTACAATTGACGCTGCAAGAACTTGAAATGCAAATGACTGTTGCATTACAAGCAACAAACTTAATATAAATGATATTATTCTTTTTTTGTTAAATTTGACTTTGTTCATTTTTAACCTCGCACATGACACTTATAATCATGTAAACGGTTTATTTTCTTAAAACTTTACTATTTTAAACTTCGTTTTTACAAAAGTTTATAATTTAATTCGACAATCTCGGTTGTCCGCCATTAAGTTTTGTTATTAACTCATTAATTGTACCAGTACTCAAAATAGCTGACTTGTTATAACCCGCAAATCCTCTTGGTTGTATTAACCAAAACGCATTTGAAGTTTCATTACCATTAACATTTTGATCAGTAGCTTCTAATTGGAATAACTCAACATTATTTGCCTTAATTGATATGCCATCATGTGCATGGTCAACAACACTTACCAGTTTATAAATTACAGCATTTAAAGCCAAATTTCTTGGTAACTGACCTTTACGTTTTGCCTCATCAATTTCAGCTTGAGTTAATTTTTCATATCTGTACTCATGCATGTCTTGATATTGATTACTATGATCAAAACCTCTAATAATATCAGGTTGTTGAGTAACGGGGGTATTAGGATCTTTCATCTCTGTTAGAACTTCCCCGCTTAATCCTTCAGCGAAGTCATATGTAGTATTAGGTGAATGAGTACCGGTTGCCCCAGAACGACTTAAACCACCCCAATCTTTTCCGGTAAATGCATTTATGCGATATGCCTGCGGAGCTACTATATTCATATTTCCTGTAACCTGATTATCAGGTTTATTTAGTTTGATCGGACCGCGTTTTTTCAAATCATTAAGCCATACAGCAGCTTCTTCTTTATTTAAGTATTTTGAATCATATCCACCATTATATTGCCAATCAGTTAAAAATTCTGTTTTATGGAATTGACCGTCTTCATCAACATAATATTCTACAATTTTACATGCTAAGGTAAATTCATCAGTACCAGGCTTTATACCTGCAAGTATAGCAACATTTTCAGGAATATAATTTGATGAATGTTCAGCTTGAGGGTCACCCGGTTTTTGAGTTAAACTATCTTGACCTTTTGTTTGTAAAATTTGTGATAAATTGCCACGGAATACATCAGCTTCATTACCATTAATACCTTGGTCTATAGCGCTATTCAATACTGCAGCCCCGGTTGTTATTAATGCACTAGGTAAAACAGCAGATATTTTAGCTTCACTAAAGGCTGTAGCTGTTTGAGAATCTGAAGCAAAAGCACCCGGAATATGATGTAAACATTGAACTACACCATTATATGGGATTTGCATTACAACTTCACCATTAACCATATAATCGACAGAACCAGAATATGGAGTTTCTCCGGTAATATCTTGGGCATCAACTCTAGCTTCAGCATGTGCAGTTGCACTATTTGAATCTGAATCGCTACGACTTAAAGCTGCACCAAATACAGCACCTAATGCTCCAGCCGGTAAACCATCCAATAATGCTTTGCCCCAGTTAATTTGACCTTCCCAGTCAAAGCCCATATTTTCTATATCTTTTTTATCTAAACCAAGTTCTCTGGAAGCTCTTTTTTCTGTTCCTTCCATATTTCTTTTTTGGAATAATTTTTGGAAAAAATTACCTTTCTTAGCAGATTTATTTACTTGACCATCGGTACCAACAACATAATCCATCATAAATTGATAGAATGCGTTTTTCTTTTCATCAGGAACATTACCATTTTCATCAAAGATAGCATTATACATTGCCAATTGTTCCGTTTCTGAAGCATTTGGATTTACAGCTAATGCCTGATCTTTACTATAAGCCAAAACAGCATTTCTTATTTTATTTTGTTGATCTTTTTTAAGATCACCCCAATGCCAATCATTCATTTTTTGAATTGCATTATTTATACGTTTTGTACTCTTATCAACATTTTTCTTAAATTTTTTCATATGTTTTATCAAATCATGAGCACCAGTTCTAGCATTCAATATTCTTTGTTCTTCTTCAGTAGGCTGATAACTTGGATCTTGTGCTCGTTTTCGTTCTATATTTTCTTCAACTCTTAAAATTTGAGCATTTTGTGCAGCAACAACTGTTTCAGCACTTTTTTGTGATTGTCCTTGAGCTACAAGTTCTGCTATTCTATCTTGTCTTGACTTTCCATAGAAACCTTCAAACAAAAGTTCTTTTTCAAGTTCTTTCCAAGCTTTACCCTCATTCAAAGAACCATCCTTTTTATATAATTTTGAATATTTTGCTTGAGGAAACATCTGTTTTAATTGTTCTAAAAACTGATTTTCAGGTACCTTAGGTTGTGGAGTAAAAGGCTCTACTTTTGCGTACCTATCTATATCCAATAATAAAACATTGTCAGCTCTACCCTGTCTATTAGCAGGATCTGCATCATGTATATCCAATTTTTCTTTTATTCTATCTATATCAATGCCTAAAGGATTATCAAGCAAAGCTATAATTTCATTAGCATCATAACCATGTTGTGCCAGATATACTGTAAAATTTGTTTTACCATTTTCTGTACTTAAATCATATTCTGTACCATTAATGGTAATTTTCATTTCATCTTTACCACGTAAAGCTTCTTGTAAAGCCTCTCCAGTAAGCACTTGAGATTTTTCAGCATCACTTAAATGATCATAAGTAGCTTCTGTAATAGCCTGTCCCTTGTAAATACCAAATATTTGTGGTGAACTCATGACAAATCCTTTCTCAGTTTGCACACTGAAAATTGTACTTATACTTTCTCTTACTCATGTAAAAACATTTTTTAACCTGAAATTGCGCTCATGGTAACATTCTTTACAATTTTTACTGTCAAAATGCCCGCTTTCACACGAATATAGAGCTTTTTTACCTTTTACATTTCGTAATATTATATACTCTTTAAATATATAATATATACATTACAGAACCTATACAATTTTTGTACACATTCTACACATGTCATATCGACACAAATTTTTAAAACTTT
Source organism: uncultured bacterium (assembly GCA_948964545.1). GTDB lineage: Bacteria > Cyanobacteriota > Vampirovibrionia > Gastranaerophilales > Gastranaerophilaceae > Stercorousia. The sequence goes on from CAREDV010000005.1 coordinate 5,798, forward strand.
AATTTTATAATTTAAGTTGTTACATTTGTTTACAAAACAAAAACATATTAATTCTGGTGCAAAGATAGACTATATAAGTTGTTCTTATGGAAATAAAATAAAAAAACAAATAATTGAAGAGGGTTTGAAAAAATATGGACTAAATCTGGAACAGTTGAAATGCCAAGACTTGAATAGTTCAGCAATATTACCTGATCAAATGTTACTTTCACAATTTGCAAGTAAAAATCCAAATGTTAGAATTTTACAAGCAGCTGGCAATGAAGGAGCTAAATATGTTTCAGAGCAATTAATGGTTGGAAACATACATGGTGTAGGATCTTTATCACCTACTGGAAAAGTATCTAGCTTTTCTTCTAGCAGAAATAGATGTTACACTCGACATTATGAGCTTGGAGAATATTCTTATACAGCTACAACACATGATATAAGTTTAACTGGCGGTTGAACTACCGAAATACCTTTTGCGGATAGCGTTGCTGATGATGTTATTAAGTTCCATGGCAAAAAACCTAAAATAGCATCAAGCGAAGATGCAGAAAAATTAAAAGCTCTAGAAAAAGCTTATATTAAGTCAGAAGAATCTCACAAAATAGCATTAGAGAAGTGGGAAAACTATATTAATAAATTATCTTCAGAAGGTAAAATGATAGTTACAGATGGGGAATATTATTTGCCATATAACTGGTTAAAATGCATATGTAGATGTTTTGAAAATCCACCCCCTACAAATTTATATTAGATAATAATGGGAATCTAATACTTTCTGATTATTCTTTAATGGAAACTTTAAATGAAACATCATTTTCAACACCAATTCGTAGTGCCAAACTAGCTCTTAATAATATGCTAGAAGGTATTCTATAAATTTTAATATTAAAAAATTGTATAAGATGTTGTTATTTGTACCAAAACTTTTTAAAACATAATTTGCACATACTTTTTTGAAGCTTAAAACTTAGTAAAAAAAATAAAAAGACCGATTCTAAAATCGGTCTTTTTTATAAATGGTGGAGGTTAGGAGATTCGAACTCCTGACCCCCTGCGTGCAAAGCGGAAACGAGCTATTTTCAGACTTTTTCAGCTTTTATCACAATTTGTCAGAATTGTTGTTTTGCCTACGTTTTACCCTGATTTGCATTTTCATTGATTATCAGAATTTATCATCATTTATCAGAATTGTTGCAACAAAAATGTAACAAGATTTTCCGACCCACTCATTTAGCCTCCTTTGGGCTGACCCCCAAATTTTGTAAACACACAGGCGGGGGAGGGGGCTTTTTTATATATAGATAAATATAAACGAAACCGCAGAAAAATTTTGCATTTTTTGAAAAATTAAAAGTGCTAACTTTTGCAACAGAAGAGCTTTAAATTTTTTCTTACTAATTATAATTCATTTATACATAACAAAGAAGGATTGATTATGGATAAAAAAATTATTAAAAACTGTATAAGATGTAAACATTGTGGTGATGTAATAGAATCAGAAACTACACACGATTTTAAATTCTGCTCTTGCGGTAAAGTTGCAATAGACGGGGGACACAGTTACTTAAAAAGAAGTGACAATCCTAATGATTGGGAAGAATTAAGCGAAACAGTAGAAAATTCCTAAAATTTAGTATCAATAAAATCTAAAATGGTTTTGATGTTATTTTTACTATCTTGAGAGAATCCAAATGCTTGCTGGGTAAGATACAGTTCTTGCAATGTTCTATTAAAAGTTTTTTTATTATAAGTTTTACTGCTTGGATTTAAAATTTGTTGAATAGCTATTTTATCATCTTTTGTAATATAATCTTCTAATTTCGCAGGCTTAGGCAATCCGGAAATATCTTGATATGTATAGATTTTATCTTTTATTATATCGCCAAACTGATCAAGGTATTCTTTTTTTGCATCAATACCAGCTTTATCACCATCTAAGATAATTATAAACTTTTTCCCCCAAGCTAAATAATGTTGTATTAATGGATATAATTTTTCACAAGACAAGCCTGGTAAGAATTTATAGCTGTTATTTTCTTTGTTAAATATAAATTCTTCAAAATATTTAAATGTATAAAAATCATTCTTGCCTTCAAGCATTACTACATCTGGAACCATATCTAACTGAGACGGTTTATAATCGATTATATCTAGTACCGGTTTGAAATAACTTGTTTGATCTGGATACTCTGAAATAAACTGTCTATATGGATGAATGGTTATTTTTGTTTTCTTTGGAGAAAATTCATCAATATTTTCATCAGTTTCGTATGATAAACCTTCATTTTTAACAATATAGGTTGTTTCTAGCCATTTAGGATTTATTAAATATTGGCTATGTGTTGTATAAATAAATTTACAATCATCTTTCGCCATTTCTCCCAAACTTCTTTGTAATCGTAATTGAGCTGTTGTATGAAGATTTGAAGCGGGCTCATCCAACAGAAATAAAATATTATTGGATTTTCTACTTCTATAACCTCTATATTTTGTAAATAATAAAAATGCAAAAAACCATCTAAAACCAAGAGATCTTTGGTTAATTGAAAAATAACCATCATCTTCTATTAAAAACTCTAGATAGACTTTATTAATTTCTTTATCAATTTTAGCTTCAACTAAGATTCTTTTATTCGCAATTTTTCTCTTGAAAATTTCGTTCCAAGCTCCAAGGATATTATTATTAAGTTCTTTAGATAAATCCAATAAAACTTTTCTCAAACTATTTTCGTCATTATCATCACCAGATCGTTTTCTATCGATGATATGAACTTGAATATTTAAATCTTGATTTAAAGAATCTAGTAAATCTTGAATTATTTCTTTGTAGAAAGCATGTTCTTTTTGTTTTTTAGTGTCCCCTGTAATATCTTCTAGATATATTTTTTCCGGAAAATCAAAAAGAAAATTAGGGAAATATAGTATAGTAGGTAGTAAATTGTCTCTTATATACGAAACTATGCATTGCCAAGTTTCTGACTCTGCGTCTAAAGTTATTATTTTTTTACTTCTGCCTTTTATTTTACCAACTAATTTTATAGTCCAAAAATTATTTGTTTTTGTGCATTTAGAATTTTCAAAGGATTTTGATTTTTTTATTTCAATTTCACCTATTTGTTCTGTTAAAATAAAATTACAATTTTCTTCTGCATATTTTTTTATTTTTATTTCATCTCTTATGCTTAATTTTAGAGTTGCAGCCACAGATGAGCATTTACTAAAATTAGAAGTTTCTCCAATAGGAATTAATTCATAATCGTCCTGAATAGTTTGAAAACCTAGACATTCGATTGTATCTTTTGATTCTTGAGAATAACTCCAGAAGTTTAAGGCCTCTAATACTGTCGTTTTTCCACTCTCATTAAGTCCGATTAGTGTAAAAATATTTGCAGATGGAACTTGATTTAAATTTAATATAGTATCTTCAATACCTTTAAAATTTTGGATACGAAATTTTAAAAAATTCATGTAACCCTCGCTTATTTTAAACTTAATACTTGTTCCATTGATGAATTACTATCTAAACAACAAATATTTAATAATCTGTTTCCCATTCTTTTAATTAATGGAACAACTAAGGCATTACCCATTACAAAATATCTAAATTTTTCAGGCATGCCAGTATTGGTCCAATTGTCTTTAAAGCCATTTAATCTTTCGCATTCAATTGGAGTTAATAATCTCATAAAGCCAGTTATTTTATCAACAACAACGTGTGTACTTCTATTCAAAGATGATTCATTTGTGAGTATTGTTCTACTAGGTAAATCCATTCTATCAGGGAAAGACATAGATCCTTCGGTATAATAATAAATTTCTCCATTTGGACGGCGTCTTTCTTCGCGTTTAGCACCTTTTAAATATTGCCATTTTTCAGTGCTTCCATTTAAGAAAAATCTTTTATCAACAGTATTATTTTCGCAAATATCATTTAATGTTTGTGGAGTCTTATATATTGGAATAGTTTCCATTGTATAGATTTTGCCATTTATACAAACTCCCGAATTTGATAATTGAGCTTCAAATTTTTCAGAAACATCTGATAATGTTGGATATTTATCTTTTGAAATTGTATAAATATTCATTTTATTAACATCTGGATAAGAACTATCAACATTGAATTCGCCAGCAAAAAATCCATTCTTTAATAGTACATCTAATTTATCAGTATTTAGTAAATGGTTGTAAAATTCGGTTGTTTTATTTGTCGCAAAAATAAATGTTCTACGGCGTCTTTGAGCACATCCATATTCAGCTGCGTTAATAACGCGCCATTCAATTGCATAACCTAAATCAGACAAACATCTTAAAATAATTCCAAAATCTCTGCCTCTTTGTTTTGCCGGAGATTTTAGTAGACGATCAACATTTTCTAATAATATATATTTTGGATTACGAGCTTCAACAATATCTCTAATTTCCCACCAAAGAGCACCTTTTTTGCCTTGAATACCTTGAGCCCCAGTTCTGGCAACAGAATAATCTTGGCAAGGAAATCCGCCAACTAACAAATCATGTTCTGGAACTAGGTCTTTAACAAGAGCAATATCTTCATTAACACAATTATGATTTTCACCAAAATTTTGTTTATAGCAATCATATGCATACTGAGATTTTCTACCAGGTTCCCATTGATTTGCCCATACAGTTTCAAATAAATCAGAAGCCGATTCAAAACCTAACCTAAAACCTCCAACACCAGCGAATAATTCAACTACTCTTATCTTTTTGTCTTGTCTTAACATTCTTGTATTACTCCATTATTATGCTACCATAAAAGTAATGAGGGTGCACATATGCAAGAAAAACGTTACAATTCCGAGGATGAATTATTAAGAAAATCAAAAGAAGCCATCAACATTCCTTTTGGTAAAATAGATACAACAGGAAGACTAGGAACTGCTAAAAACAAAGGTAACGTTGGGCAAATGTTTGAAGAATGTTGGTTTGAAAGAAAAGTTAATAGTAGAGCAGAAGCTGATTTTAAAGAATTAGGCGTTGAATTAAAGGTTACTCCATGTGTTAAAAATAATTCAAATAAATATGTTGCAAAAGAAAGGCTTGTGCTAAATATCATAGATTACATGACTGAAGTTAATAAATCTTTTGAAGATAGTAGCTTTTGGCATAAAAATAAAACCCTTTTGTTAATGTATTATGAGTATTTCAAAAATGTTCCGGTAACAGAATTTAAAATATTGGAAACTCTTTTATATGAATATCCTGAAAAAGATTTAATTGTTATTAAACAGGATTGGGAAAAGATTGTTCAAAAAATAAAAGAAGGTAAAGCTCATGAATTATCAGAAGGAGACACCTTATATTTGGGAGCTTGCAGAAAAGGAGCAGGTGGAGAAAAAGATTTAAGACCTCAACCATATAATTCTATTAAGGCAAATCAAAGAGCTTATTCTCTTAAACAATCTTATATGACATACATTTTGAATAATTATGTCTTAAATCAAAAAGTTGAAGAATCAATTATTGACAATGAATCTCAACTTGAACAACAAGGCTTTGAAAATTATATTATTAACAAAATTAAGCCGTTCTTTGGAAAATCTCAAAAAGAATTAATACAACAATTTGATTTAAATCCTCAAATGAAAAATGTTAATGAGAGAATAATTGCTTCTATTTTAGGAATTAAAGGAAATATTGCTGCAACTGAGGAATTTAGAAAAGCAAATATTGTTCCTAAAACAATACGTATTAATTATGGTGACAAAAAGATTAAAGAAAGTATGTCTTTCCCAACATTTAAATTCACAGAAATTATCAAGGAAGATTGGGAAGAATCTTTTATGTATAATTTATTTTCTTCTACAAAATTTATGTTTATTATTTTTAAGTTTGATAAAAATAACCAATTGTATTTAGATAATATTAAATTTTGGAACATGCCAGTCAAAGACATTGAAGAAGTCCATAAAGTTTGGGCCGAAACAGTTAAAGTTATTAAAGAAGGTGTTGTAATAACAAGTAAAAATGGTTGCAATTATAACAATCTGCCAGGGCAGACTTTTAACAGAGTAAGTCATATAAGACCTCATGGACAAAATAGAAATGATTGCTATGAATTACCGGATGGAAGAAAAATGACCAAACAATGTTTTTGGTTGAGTAATAAATATGTATTAGAACAAATTTCTCACAAGGAGGTATAATGATAAATTTGAAGCCAGAAGAAAATATTTCTAAAGAAGATAATTTCATGAAAATTGATGCTTCTAATACAAAAATTACTACTTTGTTAAAAAATTCGTATTATTGCATCCCTCGTTTTCAGAGAAAATATGTATGGTCAACAAAGGAAGTCAATGATTTTTTAAATGATATTAATGAAAATCCTATTAACTATTTTATTGGTTCGGTTGTTTTATATATATATCAGCAAGAAGATAATGAAAGAAAAGATGTTAAAGGAATTGTCGATGGACAACAGCGATTGACCACAATATTATTGATTTTGATGGCTATAAGTAAATCTTTTTATGAAATAGCCAAAGATGTTAGTGATGAAATTATAAAAAATAAAATAATTTCAAGTAGTAATGGGACTTATAACAATTACATTGTTAGGAAGGATGATGATGAAAATACAAGACATGTAATAACATCAGAAACCAGTAAATTATTTTTGGAAAAACTTTTTGATAAAACCTTTAGGCCAGAAGCTTTAAGTAATCATCAGTTAGAAAGATTAACGGAAGAAGAAAAGACTATTTTAAATGCATACAGTGTAATTATAAAATTCCTCTTTCAAATTACGAATGGGAAAAGCAAAGAGGAACAATATGAAATTTTATATAATTTTAGAGAGAAAGTCTTTCAACTATCTATTATTGCTGTTGAACTAATTGACTTAGAAAGTGCACACATTGTTTTTGATTCATTAAATGATAGGGGTAAATCTATTGATACCGTTGATAAAACAAAAAGTTATATCTTAAGATTGTTAAAAAAAGGAACTCTTGATACTGATTCCCCTTTAACCAGATGGAATAAAATACAAGAAAAATTAAATTCAAATTATGAATCAAGTATTTTTTCTGATTATCTTGAAGCATATGTAAAATCAATTATACCAAGGGAAATATCTAAAGAAGCTTTATTTGGAGTGATAAAAGCAGAAATTATTTGCAAAGATGTAAATAAAGCCAATGAATTTCTTAAAAACCTAGAAGAAAATATCAAGTATTATTTGGCAGTATATAATCAATCTACACTTAGTGAAATTCATGAAATTTCAAATGATTATGTTAAATCAATAATTAAATCTCTTGCAACCTTGAAAGTTTTCAATATTAAAGCGCATACATCATTTGTTATGCACTTATTAAGAGAATTCTCTAAAGGGCATTTGAGCATAAAGAATATTAGCAAATTTATTGAAGCTGCTGTTAAATTTCACTTTAGATATAATGTAATATATGCATATCCAGGAAATACTATTAGATTGCATTATAGAGAATCTTTAAAAAGTATGCTTGGTACACAAATAGATAAAAATTCTATACTAAGAGATTTAAATTTTGATGGCATAAAATACAATGTTCAAAATTTTGAGGAATTTGAAGAAAAGTTTAGACAAAAAGTAAGATATTCTGAGAGAGAAAATTCTAATAGAAAACTTGTAAGATATATTTTAGAAACGATTGATAAATACTATTTACATTCACCAATAGCGTTAGACTATTCATCATTAACTATAGAACATTTAATCCCTCAATCAAAAGAGAATTATGATGTTGAACAGATTGGGAATTTGATTTTTACAACAAAATCAATGCAAGATAAATTAAAAGATAAAACATTGAAAGAAAAACTTTTAATTCTAGATGCAGAAGGTTTTTTTAATAACTACAATAATCGATTATTACTTCCTGAGATTTCAGAGATTAGCAATAATATCGAAGATAATATAAAATTGATTGAACAAAGGTCGTCAAAACTTATAAAAATATCATTCGATAATATATGGTAAAAACACTAACTTTTGCAACAAATATTTCCCACGCTTAAATCATCCTCCTTTTGCGACATAATGCATAAAAAGGAGTGTTTAGAATGGAAGATGATAAATTAAACAAAGTGGGGCACCTATTACTAGAGGCTAAGTGCTTAGCTAGGCTTAGCGCGTTAGCTTCTGATTCCTGCATTATTGATAATGAGTTGCAAATCCAAGATAATGTAGATTTTTATTTTGCTTTACGCAAGATTGTTAATATTATCAATGAAGCTGAGAATATTTTAAACAATTAGTAATGGTGTCCAACTAATTATTCTTGTATATCTTTGGGAATTAAGATACCTTTTTCTTTATCATGTTGATAAATAAATCGAACCCTAGCCATAACTTCTTCTTCCCCAATAATGTTGTTAATTCTATTTATTAACCTAGTTTGTGCTTCTACATTGTGATAATAAATATTGATAATAGAATTTTTATTTGCATTTAAAACGTGTTTTAATATTTCCCGGTCAGTTTCATCCAAAGAATGACCAACAATATGAAAAACGGGTCTTACTTTTTTTCTTTTATCTAAAGGGTTTAATTTTTGCAATAAATCCTGATATTTATTAATAGTACTATACTTATGCCTTTGATTATGTTTTTTGAAAATATTAAAGTCATGTGAAATGCATGAACTAGGACTTGTTGGATTTGTATTTTCAAAACTATGCGTGCCCAATATCAAATTACAGTTTTCACATTGTCCGGCTTTACCATGCACAAAAATTGGTTCAAATTTTTCTATATTACAATAAGTATTAATCTTAGAATTATATAATCTTTCACAAGTATCTGTATAGTTAAAACTTAGTAAATAAACATCTTTATTGTTAGGTTTTACTCCAGTAGCTTTAAGAGATAATTTATAAGGTGAATCTTGATTTATATTTGCCAAAACTTCATTAAGTAAATATTCTTCAAAAAGTTTTGAAAAATCTCTTAATTGGTCATATAAAAAGTTAATAAAACCTATTGGATTAGCTATATATGTACTGTAAGTTAAATTGTTGTGAGGTTGAATCCTTACGTATCCTTTTGCCCCAACTTCGCCAGTTCCAAAAGAATCTTGTAAGTAGTTTGAAATGTTATCAAACATAAATATATTATCATTGAAATTAATAGTAAAAACTTGAGGTTTTATTTTGGGATGAGTTGTGTTTTTTAGAATACTTAAATTTTTAACTAACTTGATGACTCTAAAAATTTCTTTTTCAACATCAATCCAAGTATCACCCATATTTCTTTGAGTATTTATAAAATGCTTTACCCACAAATTTTGATAGTAAGGGTCTGATGGGGGGTATGTCATTCGAGGTTTAACAAGTTTTTCATAGCAATAATTCAAAAAATCTATATAAGAAGTTTTTAAATCGTGTGCTAAATCAAAACCATTTCCAACTATCAAAATATCCATACTCCAATAGTAACACAAATAATTAGTAACGGTGTCCCTATAGAATCCATAAAATAGCTAGTTATACGCGTATAAACATAAAAAAGCGAAATTTATTTTTGCAAAAACAACGCATTAATTTTACCTTAAAGCTCCTCAAAGAGATTGGAAGGTTTAATATTCAAAGCTCTTGCGATTTTAAATACATTTTCAACTGTTGTATTTCTTTCTCCACGTTCAATCATACCAATAAAATTGGGGGACATATCAAGAATTTCAGCCAACTCTAATTAAGTTAGATTTCTATCTATCCTCAATGATTTTAATCTTTTTCCAAACTTTTGTAAGTCTTTCTTACTCATACGCATATTTTCGTGTTAATATGGAATCAATGGAACAAACTGACCGTGCGATAAAATAGATTAATCTTTTAATTATCAATACTTTAAAGACTAATACTATGCGTGGTTAAGAAAGGTTTGATATGAAGAAATTTTTTGTTTTTGCTCTAACTGTTACAACTTTTATTACCGTTTCACAAGAAGCTTTTGCTTATTATACAGTTGAGCAAATCAAATATGAACAAAGCTTGGGTAAATATGATACTCAGAATAAAGCAATGGAAAATCCTAGAGCTTATCAACAAATGTACCAAAATTATTATGATAAGCAAAGAGATAATAATAGAAGTTATTACAACGATTCAAGTTATACAAGAGAAAGACCTTTACACAGGTTTGGAAGTTCTTCAGAATTATAAAAACTAAAGGAATATAAAAATGAAAAAATATCTAACATTCGTATTTTTATCAATAATTACAATTGCCATTTTATTATTACTTGCTCATAAAATACCTAAAAACGAATACACATTACAGCCAAATCTTGAATTAGATACACAGGGTGCAATGGCAACCGTATTAACTGATATTACCGTGCGCAAATATTATAACGGCGCCCTTGATGTTGTTTTTGCAATTAATTATCGAGGTGGAAAAAGGTCAAACGAGGAATTTGAATTGCGACGAATTATATTTGAACCAAATAGCTCAGACACTTATTCCCCTGGAATTCAAAAAGATATAAATGAGGTTTAAATTATGAATAAGAGAAATATTTTATTAATTATCATTACTTTAATAATATCTATTTTAATTTCTATATCAATTATTTACATCAGAAAACCACATTTAGATTATTTATTACATCCTCGATTAATGTTAGCTTCAATTGATACCCCTAAAATTATATTGACTAATATGAAAATAAAAAAATATTATGACGATAGTTTAGATATAACATTTACTTTTGAATATTACATCAGAGGAAATAAAGATATTAGGACTAGTACTGTTAGATTTATTCCAGATGGCAAAGGTAATTATGCTCCAGGAAATGGATTGTAAATATGGTGATAACTCTCAGCTATTAGATATTTATAAGCATGCAGCTGAAAGGAAAGGATAATTGTGTTTTTGAGATTTTGTTTTGCAATATTAAGCATTTGTTTCAATATATTTTACTTTTTCTTTTTTTCAAAGGAAACGCATAAGTGATAAAATATCAATGGGTATTATAATATTTGAAATAGTAGCATTTGTCACAATTGAGTATCTTATTTGGGGTGATTAAGAATCCCCAAACTTTATTCCGGTGTCCCTGGTTTTTCTTATACAAGTAAACAGAAATACCGATTTTTTATGAGAATTATAATTTAGATTTTGCTTGATAAGAGTATAGGCAATGTTTTAATTTAATTAAAATTTTTATATATAGACACCTATGTCTATATATTTCATTTTTTAAAAATATAGACACGTGTGTCTATATACCCATTTTGTGAGTTGGTTAGTTATCCGTATAATAGAACATGATACAAAAATATAGGAGAACAATATCATGGCTGAAACTTGGAATGAAACAGGTTATTTAGAACCTTGTGATAACCCGATAGAATTTTATAATGACCCAATAGAGTATTATAAAAAATGCTTATATATACGTAAAACGGAATATGACCAAATTTGCCGTTTTAAAGGTGTAGAAATCAATATAACAGGACTTCTTTTTGAAGCATTATTCAAAATGGCGGAAGATACAACAAGATATTGGTTGTTTTCTACAGATAGAAAAGAAGTTGATTGCATACCTGATATTGATAGAAAAAGAATTAATAGAATAAAAGAAAAATTTAAAGAAGCAGGCTTTTCTACCGAATTTATAAAATCAAAAAAACAATTTGGGTATAAAATCGATACAGATATTCTTCCATTGGATTTAATTGTCGCATCAAGAAAATAAATGTCACGCACCTGGAACGTAATCGGGTTTTGATGGGTCACGAAAATTCTGTTATTAAAAAGAATCAAAAGGAGGAATTATAATGGATATAACAGAAATTTATGACATTGAAGTATACCCAAATTTGTTACTAATCGTTTTTAAAAACTTAGATTCTGGGGAAATCAGAAAATTTAAACAAACAAAGAACAAAAGTGATTTTGACAAGTTTAAAAAATTTATTAGTCAAAAGGATTTAGTTTTAGTAGGTTTTAATAATTATAAATATGATGACCTAATAATAAAATACATTCTTGCTAATGACTGTAATTTTACAAACCAGGACATTTATAATTTGTCTCAAGCACTTATTGACAAAAAAGTCATGCCTGGGTTCAAAGCAAAATGGAATGAATTTAATTTAATTCCATTTACTAAAACCTTCCAAAGTGTAGACTTACACAAATTTCATAGTGATAAAGGATTGAAATCTTTAGCATTGGGACTTGAGGTAAATAAAATACAAGAATTACCTTTTGACCCGCATAAAGAATTAATAGATGAGGAAATTGAGCAAGTTGAAATTTATTGTGAAAATGATATAGCAGTAACAGAAACACTATATAAAGAATCATTAAATAAAATTGAAGCAAGGCAAATCTTAAACGAAAAATATGCAGAGGTAAAAAGAAAACTCGGATATAAAAAAGATTTTGTTAGCTTATCGGACTCTCAACTTGCTGCAGATATTCTGGCACTTGACTATTGTAATAAAAACAATATAAACTTAAAAGATTTAAAGAAATTACGTAGGCCCGATTATGACACTATTGCAGTCAGGGATTTGATTTTTGATGATATAAAATTCGTAACACAATCTGGCAAAGAATTACTTGAAAAACTTAAAAAAGCTAAAATACACCTTAAACCTAATTACATTACTGACTATAAAAATAAAGATACATTTGAAACACTTAAACCTGTATCAAATGATGAAGTAAAAGAAGAAGTTGTATTGAATGGAAAAACCTATCAATTAGGATTAGGCGGAATTCACTCAACTGTAAAAAACCAAGTTTATGAAGGCGAAATTATTGATGCCGATGTCTCAAGCTATTATCCTAACTTGATTATAAATAATAAAATAAAACCAGATTTTCTTAATGACACTTGGATAGAACTTTATGAGAATATAACTAAACAAAGAATTACAGCTAAAAGATGTGGCGATATTCAAACAGCAGACGCTCTTAAAATTGTTATTAATAGTGCCTATGGTAATTATCTTTACCAATATTTTTATGCATATGACCCTAAAACAGCATACACTGTTACATTAAACGGTCAACTATACTTATTAATGCTTATTGAAGCATTAGAACTAGCTGGTTATGAAGTAATTTCTGCTAATACTGATGGTATAACATACATTAAAAACACAAATTCAGATGAATCAGAAATATTGATGGAATGGCAACAAAAGACCAGATTAGAATTAGAAAAAACTTTTTACAAAAAATACATAGAAAAAGATGTAAACAACTATTCAGCTTTAAAAGCAAATGGTGAAATAAAGCGTAAAGGCATGTTTGCAGAACCTAATGCTGGTAAACGTTTAGATGCAAATATTATAACAAATGCTGTCGAACACTATGTCTACGAAGGTATCTCTGTCGAAGATACCATTAATAAATGTAAGGATATTAAATTATTTTTGTACTCTCATAGAACAGGGAAACAATTTAAAACTGAATTTGCAGGACAGGAGATTCAAAGAATAAACCGCTATTTTATATCAAATGCAAAACAGGCACACTCTTTACAAAGACGAGATATAAATAATAAATTGACAAAGATTGTTAAAAATAAAAAAGTTGTTATAGCTAACGATTTAAACTATAAAGAACTTATTAAACTTGTAGATAAGAAACATTACATAAATGAAGCTGATAAAATACTTGATGATTTATTGGCTACAAATCGTGCCGAAGAATTATTAAATAATAACTCCGAAGCTATTGAAATATTGCAGAGTCAAGGTTTAAAACTAGTTCCTAAAAAATACAAACAAAACCCTAAAGGTGTAAAATTAAACGATTTACCTGAAACTTTTGAGTTTTCAGAGTACCCGACAGTTGCTGTGATGACAGGTGAAAATATAATTGCTATAGATGTTGATTATCCAGAGCTATTACCACACAAACTGAAAGAAGCATTGCAAAATAGCAAAACTTTAAAAAGTTATGTTCAGGAGGGTGGACGTTGTAAATATTTCTTTAAAGTACAATCCTCAGGTATAAAACAGAGAAGTTACTTAAAAACATATGGTTATGAGATTTTATCAGGTAAACCTGCAAATATTGCCGGAGCATATAACTATAAAGACGTATATCAATTTGAAGGTGTTATATCTGATATCCCAGAAGCGGTCTATGAAACACTTAAGCGAATTCAAACTATTGAAAAACCGTTAAAAAAATCAGAACAAGTAACCAAGGAATTTGGCCACGATGAAATTAGTACAATACTTGAATTTGTTAGGGACGCCTTAACTGCTAGGAACATTGAATTCAAGGAAGAAACACCAAAAGATGATTATAAAAAATCTATCTGCCATGAAAATGCTCAAATCGTGTTTCACTTTCGGTGCCCCTTTGAAGATGAACATAGTTCTCATAGCAATAGTGATGTAATTCTGTGTATTAATGAAAACGGAAGAATTATTGTTCGCTGCTGGCATGAATTATGTAGAGATTCAATTATGACATTTGCAAAAGAATTAAATGAAGAACTTAAAACTCATTTAAAAAAATTGTATAAAAATGATTTAACAGTTGAAAATTTGCAAACTGACGAAGAAGTTGAATTTATAAAAAATATTAAACCTCTTGAAGTTCTCGATATACAGGTTGATGATTTCTTTAATGTTCTAAAAGAAACTAAAGATAAATCTGTAACATTAATTAATGCTCCAACAGGTTGTGGCAAAACTTATACCTCAATAAAATATGCTATTGAATGTGTAAAATCGGGCGAAATGGTTGCTATTATCTGTTCGACTATTGAAGAAGTCAAAAGAACTGCCGGAATTCTTAAAGGATATAATTTTACTGATTTCAGTTTGGCTATTAGTGGATTTGAAACAGAACCAAAAAAATTTAAGAATATTGTAATTACAACTTATGCTTATATTGCACCTAAGGGAGATAGTGGCACACCTTATAAAATTGCAAGAAAAATCTTAAGTGACAGGATTGTAATTTGTGACGAAATACAAATGATTCAAATTTACTCTGATAAAATTATTCCTCTTTGCGCTCGTTACCAAATTGAAGGCAATGTTTTAAAATTAACAACTCAATGCCCTCGAAAATCACATAAAGGAAAGTGTGAAAATTGTTATCGTATTTTTGAATCTAAGGTTGATAATAAAACTTTGGAATTTTCACAATACTTGAGTTTGCCTTATGTGGATAAGTACAAAGAGCAAATACAAAATCCAGTAAAAAATATTATTTTTGAGCCTGAATTTTACAATGATATGTCTTTGAATAACTTAAAAACTCAAAAAATTGAACCTGATAAAAAACTGTTTGATTTATTCCCTTTTATAGCAGAGAGTATTAGCAACTTTGAAGATTTAGAATTACGCATTCAGTTTCCTTATATCGAAGACAAACATGGAAAAACATTCTTAACTAAAGATGAAATAATAAAACTTAGTGAAGAAGAAAAACAACCTAAAATTCATTACCCTAAGTACAGTTGTGGAATACCAATGTTATATTGCAAAAGTAAAATGTTTTACGAAAATATCTTTACTTATGCAAAAAGAATAATAGCTATGAGTGCAACAATTCCTTTTGATGTTCAATGTGACTTTGAAAAATTTGCAAATAGTAATAAGTTCGAAATAAAAAAATGCAATGTAGAATCTACAGCTATAAAGTTTAATGTTTATACTTTAAAACTAGCTCGCAAATTGAGTCATAGTGACATTGCTCATATTCTTAAATCTGTTAATTTATCCGTATTTTTGGTTGAACCAACTTTATATGAAGCAAAATTACAATATGGTGAGCTTACTAAGGATAATCAATTAGCACAAAGAATCATATTTTTTAAACAAGGCGATTACACGAATATCTACGAAAGTATTCAAGGAGAAGCAAAGGTTGAAAATTGTTCAAAGAAAATTAAATTAACCTACGCGAATAGCGCAATTTGTAGGGCGAAAGATATGCCAGATGTGGATTTTGTTGTTGTTGATTGTTCACAATTCTTGCCAACACTTGCTCTTAACTATGAATCGAGATTCGTAGATAAACTTGAAATGCGCGATATTCAAGCTAAAAACATTGAGAATAAATTGCACCAAATTATAGGTAGAGTTTTTAGGAGTAATTTAAAATACAATCCTAACATTACTCAAGTTGATAGCAGAAAAATTATATTGTTATTACACAACTTGCCTTATGAGCTGCAAGACTTTAAGCCTAATTCAAAAATATGTAGCACTTATGAAGAATACTCTAATGAACACGTTATAGGATTTTTAGATAAAAAACGTAAAGAATCTATTGTTTCAACAATTAAAGAAATTCTAAATAATAAAAGACCTGACAATAAAGGTTTAGAGCAAAAATGTGAAATAATGTTTAAAGCTCTTGATGTTGGTGTTTCAAAGCTGAATAGAAGAACCGAATACGACTTATTGAGTGATGAAGATAGAGCTTATATCAAGCAACTAAAACGCGACAAAAACTCTTATAAAGAGATTATGTCGTATTTTATAACCAACTATAACTATATGCCAAAATGGGAGGTAGAAAACAATGAATAACCTCTTAACTATCCAAGAAGCAGCTAGTTGTTTGCGTATTTCTGTAAGCACTCTTTATAGGTGGATTCATCACAAAAAAATTGAACACGTCAAAATGGGCAATAAGGTAATGTTTACAGAAGAAGCTCTCGATAAATTTATTAAAAATAATACAATAACTCCAGAATAACTCTGGCACCGTGAGCACCGTGCCGCCTCATTGGTACAGTGCTCGCCCCAAAGGGGGCACAGAGATACAAAGTCTAATTAGCAAAAATTAGCAAAGGGGCTTACAAAAGCCAAATAACACGACATAATAAAAACAAAGGAACTATAAAATGGCAACTGTTAAATGTAGAACATGGGAAACTAAAAAAGGTATATCAAAATCTTGGTATATTGACTACAAAGATACTTTTGGCAATCGCAAAATTGAAAGTGGATTTAAAACTAAAGTTGAAGCAGAAAAAGCATTAGCTAAAGCTATTCAAGAAATTGAGAACGGTTATTATGTAGATTCAAATAAAAGTTTAACTTTTGCTCAATTAGCTGATAAATATTGGAAATACTACGCAGAATTACATTTAAAAGAAACTTCTTTATCTTGTTATCAAAATTGTTTGAGTCATTTATTACCTGTTATTGGTGATATGAAAGTTTTAGAAATGACACCAAATACAATGAATGAATATATTAGGCTAAAGCAAAGTACAACAAAACTTTCAAATACTACAATTAATAAGCATTTAGTTTTGGCTAAAAGTATTCTAACTCACGCAATTGACAATGGTTTACTTGCAAGAAACCCTTTAGCTAGAGTTAAACTTCTTAAAGAAGAACAAATTGAACAACAATGTTTAACTCAAAAAGAAGTTTATGCAGTTCTAGAAGTTGCTAAAAAACATTATCCTGATTTCTATCCTTTGCTAATAACGGCAATATTTACAGGTGCAAGGCAAGGCGAATTATTTGCTTTAACTTGGGATAGAATTAATTTTGTCGAAGGATACATAAAGATTGATAGAAGGGTGCACAATAAAACGATTAATACACCTAAAACAAGAAGTTCTAATCGAAAAATAAATTTGCCTGATGAAGTTATAAGAGTATTGAAAGAATGGCGTTTAAGATGTCCACATAGTGAAATGAATCTTGTTTTTCCTAATGAAAATGGAGGCTTTTTAGATAGACATAATGTAAGAAAAAGACAATTAAACCCTGTTTTAAGACGCGCAGGTGTAAGTGAAATTCGTTTCCACGATTTAAGGCATACTTTTGCTAGCTTGTTACTAGCCAATGACGCTCATCCCAAATATGTTCAAGACCAAATGGGACACGCTTCGATTAAGATTACAATGGATACTTATTCTCACTTATTGCCAGAAGCTCATAAGAAGGGGGTAGAAACATTAAACAAGATTCTTGAGATTCCAAAAGAAGAAGAAAAAGAGCGAAGATTTGGGACGTAAACAAAGTTGCATATGTGAAACTAAAGCCTAGACTTAATGTCTAGGCGTCTTTTTATCTTCTTTCATAACTTTAGTTAGTATATTTATATCCGCAATAAGTTCTTTTAGTAACTGGTTTTGAATTTCAATTAATTTTGTCTGTTGTTGTTGTTCTGACAATGTTTCGATACTGATTTGATTTTGTTGTTCTAATAGATTTATTATTTTTTCATATTGGTCATTTGTTTGTTTATCAGGCAACATAGTCCAAACAAAAAATACGATAGAAAGAATTATAGATAAAATTGTCAAATGATTCTTTATTAAATAATCTTTAATTGGTGAGTCTGTATTTTCAATGATTTCATATTGTTCTTCTAACTCTTCAACTTTTGCAGTTTTAAGAATGTCATTTAAACTATAATCATCAATAGTTATATTTTCATAGTCTTTAAGTAATGAAATGGTTTTTAATTGATTGTTTAAAAGTTCTTGAACTCTACTAATATTCCCCAAATTTATATCATTGTAAATATTGTTTATGCGATTAATATTTGAAAAATCAAATACTTGCACAATATCGTGGAATCTTTTAAATGTGTCTACAATTGGTAAATTATACGCTTTGTTAAATTGTGTCATTGCAGAATAGAATTCGGCGTTTGGTGTTATTGAAATTTTAGGCATAGCCCAATTCATAGAATTCATCAAACTGCATGTTGGTGCTATTGAATCATAAATTGAACCAAGATTATTTAAAAAGGTTAAATCAGGAAGGGAAGTTTTTGTTATTATTTGTGTCATAGCTTCTTGTTGAGCAATTATTTTTTGCAAAGAGTCATTCATCATATGTTGAGTGTAACACAAAATTAATACCTTTCTAAAGCAAAATGCAACAAATTTGCAACAAAATTCGTTTTTTTGAGCAAAAAACGGGCATGGAATAAGGTGAAAAATCTGAACTAAAAAACGGCTGAAACGCATTAAAAAAGAGCCTTTCGGCTCTTATTTTTAAATGGTGGAGGTTAGGAGATTCGAACTCCTGACCCCCTGCTTGCAAAGCAGGTGCTCTACCAGCTGAGCTAAACCCCCACGTTTTTCGTGAAACTTCTATGAACTTGTCACATTTTTTATTTTACATGCTGATTTTTTTTTGTAAAGTACTTTTTTTATTTTTTTATATCTAAATTGGAAAAAATCTTATTTAATCTTTCTTTATCAACATAATACCACCACCCAATTAGTGCTTCAAATGCTGTTGCCTGACGGTATTCTGCCTGGTTTGAACGCCGTCCGACCGGGATAGAAAGATTTCTTGCACGACGAACAATTTCCTGCTCTTGTTCTGTTAATTCCATATTATGCAATAATTCTGCCTGATATGATGCTTTAACTTTATCTGTAGTAAGTTTATGTAATATTTTTGCATTTTCAGTCATTCGAACCGTTTTTTCACGAACAAACAATTCCCACACAGCATCACCGATATATGCATAATTTCTAAGGTTCATTTCTTCCATAAAATAATTGTACTATAAAAAGGTTTGAGCTATAATATTTTTATGAAAAAAATAATTTTGATTTTATTGTTAATTTTAATTGGAAATTTGACTCTGGCAGAATGCGGATGCCATAAACAGACTAAATGTCTTGATTTATTGACTTCTATGTATAACGAACGCGCAACTTTATATAATGTTTTAAATCTTTCTACTGACCAGCAGAAATGTAAAGAGGTTATAGATCAGAAACGCTATAACGAACTTGGTGAACAGTTTAAACAGTTAGAACAGGAAAAATATGTTTTAAGTAAAATGTGCGAACATCAAGCAAGTCCTCAAGCTTTGAAAAAACAAGAAAAAGTAGTTAAAAATATTGAAAAATGCATGAAAAAAACGGGCGATAAATATGATAAAGAATTCAAAACTGTTTTGAATTCCGAGCAGCGCTCAAAATTAAAATCAATTAGAAAAATGCAGAAAAAAGAGATTAAATATTGCCAAAAAAATAAAGCATTTTATAAAAAAGACCCTAATTTAAGACCGTTTGGAATGTATGAGAACAATAAGCAGGAAGTTTTATGTCCTGTACATAAAAAATGGCATATATTCGGTTTTAAACATAATTTAAACAAATGATGATTTTTTCTGTAATGTCATTATAATTATGATATGAGAAAATTAGTTGTTTTAGCTTTGTTAATCTTTTTTTCAACCGCAAACTGCTATGCATGGGGCTGGAAGAAAGATACGGGAACACCTTTAAATAAAGAATATAACAATGAAGGCAAGGGTTATGTCGGAACTTTGCCCGATATTTCAAAGAACTTTGAAAGTTCCGAACCGAAAAGCACTAAACCTATTTATGAAAAAAGCAAAAAATTTAATTCTGCAGATGAAATTAAACCCGTTCCAAGGGATAACCCTGCATTTGTAAATATAATTTTAAAATCTGATAAAACTTCACCGTATGTCAATGATATAAATGAATTACTTCCTCTTTTAGAAAATATTTTAATATGTATTGATAAGAATTACGATGTACAAAAATTCAATGCAAAAGTTTATTTTTTTAACAAGACAGTAGAATATCTCCAAGGTAAATATAAAGAATTACCTGAAAGCAGTTATACATCTTTCCAGAAACTTCTAACGCTTAATACACATACAAAATCAGTTGCAACATTACGTGCAGAAGCTGAAAAATATCGGCCTTATCTTGCATATACAGGTGCTGGATATTTATATAACGACAATGTAATAAATCAGCAATTAGACTACTTAAAGACGGAAATTGAAGAAACTATTGTTGTATTAAAAGATGTAAGATAAAAAAGTAAGTCTTGACAAACTTTTTTCTTTGATTTAAAGTTAGCTTAGACTAACAAAGGTACAATATGAAGATTTCAACAATAGCTAAATATATAGACCAGCCAATGGTTTTGAATAAATTAGATAAAAAGATGCCCGCATTACTGATTGTTGCAGGAGGCGGATACGGTGTCATTGACACGTTTAGAAGCAAACATGGTGAAGATAAACATAAAAAATTTGTTAAAAATTCTATTATTATTGCAAGCACCATTGCAGCCTCATTAATCGGTACGAGAGGGTTAAAAATTGGCGGTAAAAAAGTTATCAAGGGTTTGATGGAAAGTATGCCTGCTAAAGAGCTTCAAAAGGCACAAACTGCAGCGGTTGAAAAATTCCTTTCCAAAACTGATATAAAAGATGAAAAGATTTTAGAAGCTTTGAATAGAGCAAAAACAAAAGAGCTTTCACCGAAACAGGTAGAATTGCTGATTAACCAACTTCCTTTATCTCCTGCGAAAAAAGAACTTTTTGGTACTATTTTGCCTGAAAAGAAAAATCTAAACTCAAAGGAGATTTTTTCTGAAGTAAAACGGTTGTCATTGCTGGGTTTAGTACCAATCATCGGCGGTGTTGGAGGGGGAATATTAGCAGATAAAGTTACAAATTCGGGTAATAAAAAAAGTACGGCAAATAAGATAAAAGAAGGCATTTATCAATATCTTGCAAACATTTTCCTATGTAATATCGGAGCAGGCGGTGCTTTATATATTTTTGAACAACTTGAAAAAAATAAAAAAGTTAAGCCGATAGGGGCAATGGGAAAATTAGGTGTAATATTTGGCGGTATTACAACAACAGGGATTATTGGCGGAAGTTATATTGCAAACTATATAAGCAAAAAAGTCATTGACCCAATGTTTGGACAAAAGAATAACGGGAAATTATATGGAGAACGTAAACCTGAGGCGCTTGATATTGCATTACACTCGGATGATATAGCAACAGCAGGGATTTTGTCGGGTTTTAAATGGATTGAGCCGACACTGCCGTTTTTATACTTTATATCAGGATACAGAGCGGGAATCGGCTATCGCAATGTTAACCTAAAAAATAAAACAAGTTAGATTTAACACTGTACAAATATTTAAAACTTTCGAAATTCCCGCCCTAAACGTATCGCTAGCCTATTGTCGGTTGTACAAATGTACGTGCAGCAAGGTCTTTATCAAGCATTAACAATGCTTTTTTATCGTCGCCGATAAGTCTTAATGTTGCAAGGACATCGCCTACACTTGCTTCTTCTTCAACCTGTTCTTTCAAATACCAATTTAAGAATGACAATGCTGCACGATCTTTAACTTCATCTGCAACATCCATAAGAGCATTAATTCTTGAAGTTACAAACTCTTCATGAGAAAGAACCTGTTCAAAACAAGCTAAAGGTGATTCCCATTTTGTTTCAGGTTTTTCGATTGCCTCAAGTTCAACTTCTCCGCCTCTTTCATGAACATAGTCAAACATTCCCATAGCATGAGCGTGTTCTTCCTGAACCTGAACATTAAACCAATTTACAAAACCTTTAAGGTTTAATCTCTCAAAATACGCTTTCATTGAAAGGTAAAGGTATTCTGAGTATAATTCTTTGTTAATTTGGTCGTTAAATGCTTTTTCCATTTTTTCATTTATCATAAATGCTCTCCTTTTTTCGATTTTATTTTAACACTTTAAAAAAATTTTGGCAAAAAAATTTTTTATGGTTTTTACTATGTTCAATGAATAGCATAAATCAAAACAATTATACACCCTCTTTCTGCGCATATTACAAAAGCTCATTTTCAAGACGGCTGGAAAAAACACTTCTAACAGGCCAAGGTTCACAGCAGCTTGAAGATGAATTTGTAAGAATATTGCAGACTAAAAAAAACAATCGCGCAAAAATGGGCACACCAGGAATGTATGGTTCTGTATATAGACTTGATGATTATTACGTATTTAAGACATATCATGTTGATAAAGAATTAGGTACACACCCGTTTAAAAAAGTATTAGACGAAAGATTTCAGGGGTTTAAAACATACGTCGGCAATGTACTTGCAAAGTTTGGAAAAATTGAAGTTATAGCAAATGCTACAAGAGATAAAAGAAAATTTGTGGAACTTGCAAGAGCATCCAAGCAGGGTTCAGAAGCTTATACCAAATCTTTAAGAGAATTTGCATCCCTTCCTCAAAAACAATTTGATATGCTGGCACAGGATTTTTCAAGATTAAACGGAATTTGCGACGGAAATATTAATTATAAGTTTGATACACATAACCCAAACAATTTTTTAAAAATCGGCAGTTCTTTAAAACTTGTTGATGAAATAGCAATCACACCTTGTAAAGA
This sequence comes from uncultured bacterium, assembly GCA_948964545.1. Lineage (GTDB taxonomy): Bacteria > Cyanobacteriota > Vampirovibrionia > Gastranaerophilales > Gastranaerophilaceae > Stercorousia. Next base: position 28,948 of record CAREDV010000005.1, read on the forward strand.
GCCTAATGACATTCATGCATTTTTAAGAGCATTTATACAGGAAAGCGGAGACAGCGATATAAAAAAAGCTGTTTTCAAAAAATGTATTTTAGCATCAGAAAAAGAAAAACTGCCAATGGATGATGCACATAAATACATGAGTACATATATGGAAGAAATTTTTAAAAACGCAGGTGTTAACGATACATTTGAGAACTTCTACAAACTTATGACGGAATATCGTAATGATAAAAATCACATGAGATTAGTAGAACAATATTTAGAAAATATTTAAATATTTCGGGCAATGAAATTTTTTTATATTCTGCTTAATTTGTTAGTGCTATGAAAAATTGTGTTAATAAATTACTTTCTGCACTAGGAGAAAATACTAAATTACAGCGGGATGAATTTGCTGATTTCATTGCATTTCACGGAATCGGTTCAGCCTATAATAAGCGCTGGCTTAGCAATATTGTTCCTGCTGATGTTTTGAAGCTTTCTGTAAAAGATGCGGTAAATATTATCGCAACTTTATCGGAAAGCGGTGTTTTTTATGACAAATTCCCTGATAATATTCAAACGCCAAATTACGGCGACAAATGGGGCAGGTTAGCAAATTATATTGAAATTAACGACCGTGCAATTGCATATATGGACAATGGATGCACATGCAAGGGAATTTTAAGCTGTATTAAACTTCTCAGTGCAATTCCGCCGTCTGCAAACTCATGGGCAAATTGTGTAATTCTGTCTCAGGTATGGCAGAATATTTTCGGAGATGCTTACGAAAAAGGCCCGTTTGAAGAAAATTCTATATACGGACTTCGTTTAAATACAAGTTACAGTGATAATATTATAGATTATTCTATAGTTGATAAAATTTCGCCTGAAGAACAGTTGAAAGCTTTTGTTGATTTGGCGCATTTCAGAGGAATAAAAGTCGGATTTCGCCATGTAATTTCAGCTGATCAGATGAAAGTTGCAACACCTTACAATGATGATGTTACATTCAGCTGGGATAATCCCGAACATGTTGAAATTTATATATCTGAATGCGTTAAACTAATGAATTTAGGTTTTGAATGCATGTTTATAGATTCTGCAAAACATATCGGCGGATATGATATGGGAAATTATACAGGAGTCGGAGCACTGCCTGCATATCATCAAATGCAGTATATTTTACATGAAATTAGATGCCGTACTGGCAAAACTGACATCTGTTTTGCAGGCGAAAAAAGTTCTGATGATTTTGAAAGATACAGGCTTATGGGCTTAAATGCAGGAACTGATTTTATAACAGGCGACAATTTTTATGCGGTACGAGATTTGTCAGAACAGTTAAAATATTGCCGTGATTATGCTCCTGGAGTTGAAGTCACAAATGACAACAACGAGGGAGGACTATCTTACGAACAAAAATTAAACCGCATTAATTCAGCTTTATTCGGATTTTATCTGGCAAGCGATAAACTGCCGAGTTTTATGCAGATGAACGACTTGTTTCCTCTGCGTTATGATACAACAACCCATCATCTTATGATGACAAATCCATCTTATTCTACAGATGGCACGGCTTTAAGCCACTGGGTAAATTTGTTTGCATTTGATGACGGACGTAATTACAACAAATGCGTTGGTGAAATTTTTGCCTACGCACTAGAAAGGTAACGGAGGCTTTAGCCTCTGGCGTTAATTTATAAAATACCACCAAAAGTGGTGGAAAAGGAGAAAAAATGACATTTAATCCACTAGAAGAAAAGGGAATTCCCGTAGAAAAACAGGTCAGAAGCTGGCATAATATAGTTAAACGCCCTTTTGATAAACACGATATTGACTGCTATTCAAGAACACGACAAATTTTAATGAACGGTATCGAAGTTGAAGCGTGGAATTTTAAACACAACTTTGCAAGATGCTGTCCTGATGCAGATGTAAGAAAAACCATTGCTTTATCCAGACGTATTGAAGATATGCAGCAAACAACAGTAAACTGGTTAACACCTGCATGCCAGTCAGTTTTGGAAACAACTTTAGGATATGAGCAAGTTGCAGTAGATTTAACTGCATGGCTTGCTCAAAATGAACCTGATGAATATGTAAAATCAGTTTATGATATGGGCTTGCTTGAAGATTTTGACCACCTGTACAGATACAGCCAGTGGGCATATATGATGCACGGTATTGACCCTGATAGCATTTTACAAGGAAGAACAGATGTTGTTTTAGGACGCCCAACACAAAATCACCATAATTGCAGCGGTGTAAGACTTATGCACCATTACAACAAAGATACTGCATCTCCCCAAACAAAGGTTAACCTTTATACACTTGTTTCAGGAGAACAGCAGACACATAACTTCTACGCAGAACATGGTATGATGTATGCTAATGATGATTTGAGAAGAACTTTCGGTGAAATTTGCGATGTTGAAGAAGAACATGTTACAATGTATGAATCACTTATTGACCCGAACGAAACTCCGTTGGAAAAACTTTTACTTCACGAGTTTACCGAAGTTTGTACATACTATAACTGTTACAAAGATGAAAAAAATGATAAATTAAAACAAATCTGGGAAGAATTCCTTGCATTTGAATTAGGACATCTGCAAATTGCATCTAATTTATTAAAAACATATGAAAAACGCGACCCTGAAGAAATTATTGGCAACAAAATTGTTCTTCCATGCCACTTTGAAGAACAAAAAGAATACGTTACAAATATCTTAGAAAACGAAATTGACAAACGTCACGACGGCGAAGGCGGTTTTACAACAATAGAGAACCTCCCTGAAGACTGGCCAAGTTTCCGTATACAAAGAATCACAAACGGTGAAGGCGCACCGACTGAAAAAACAATCGAACTTATTGATACCTCAATCGGTATGGATATCGTAACCGCTGATGATAAACTTCGCAAAAAAGAGCCTGAACTTCTAATGCGCGGTCTTGAACCTGATCCGCAAGCACCAAATACAGTTACGGTAGAAGATTATGAACGTATGGTAATGGAAAAACCTATGGAGTTTTAATTATGAAATTAATGAAAATCTTAAAAATTACAGCATATACAACAATGATTGCAGCAGGTATTTTCGCAATTGTTAAAGGCTGTATGCAAAAACGCAAACAGGATAGAAAAGAAAAAATGATTCTGATTGCAAAACAACTGAATACAGATATTAAAAATACAGAACGTAAAATCTCACCGCGTTATCATGATAAAAACCAAGAAAAATATGAAGAAATGTGGGGCGAAAGTCCATGTGATAATTAATAAAAAAGGCGCTTTCTGCGCCTTTTTTTATATCAACTCTACCAAACCTGTTCCGTGGTCAAAATGACATTTAGAAATTAATAGTTTCTGATTTTTAACAGCTTCATTAATTATAACTGAATGTTTCATTAAATAATCCTCAACCCATCTTGTATGTTCCTGCGCAAAAAAATTATGACATTTTATGTCCTCTTCTCTGTCTAGCACAGGATAAACACATTTCAAAATTGACGAAAAATTACTCATAGGCTCGGGATAATGTTCTTTTGCATATTTCATAACCCCGCAATCGTCATGCCCGAGAAGGATTAAAAGCGGTACATCGAGTTTTTTCACAGCATACTCAACGCTTTCCACAACATTCGGCCCTGTTGTCATACCTGCAACTCTTGCAACAAAAAGTTCGCCAATTCCACAGTCAAAAATAATTTCAGGAACAACCCTGCTGTCGGAACATGTTAAAACACATGCATACGGTTCTTGATGAAACGCATATTTCTGTAAAGTTTCAAGTGTCATATTTTTTGTAGTCGGAGTTCCGTTTACAAAATTTCTATTGCCTTTTAAAAGTTTATCTAACTCTTTTTCTGCTCTTTGCAAAGGTTCTGCATTCATTTTCAAAATCCCCGTTTATTGATTAACCATAAAACTATTGTAGCAAAAAAATAAGTTTATGCTTGAGCGCGGGAAATTCGATTTTGATAAGATATTTTTATGCTAATATAATTTACTATGAAAAATATATTACAAAATCACAAAGATTTTTTCATATTCTTTGGTCTAGCATTAATATGTTATTTTGTTTTCTTTTTTAATATTGGCAATTATGCGCTTATGGATGTTGATGAAACCCGCTATGTTTCAATGGCAAGAGATATGTTTCACAGCAAAGATTTTCTAACGCTTTATTTAAACGGCGAATACTTTTTTGAAAAACCGCCTCTTTATTTTTGGGGCGAGTGTTTGTCGTTTGCAATTTTCGGTAAAATAAACGAATTTACAGCACGTTTTCCTGCTGCTTTGTATGGAACATTATCGGCATTTCTTGTTTATTTTGTCGGTAAAAAAGTTGTATCAAGACGATTCGGATTTATTTCAGCAGTAATTCTTGCTACAACCTTGGAATTTGTAATACTTGCAAAATTTGCAATATTAGATATTGTAGTGACAACTTGTATTGGGTTTTCAATAATGTTCGGGATATTGTCACAGTTTGCAAGACGTAAATGGCTTTGCTGGTATCTTTTCTATGCATTTTCAGGTTTTGCTGTTATGGCAAAGGGGTTACCTGGATTTATAGTTCCGTTTGCCGTAATGTTTTTTATTACTCTTGCAAATAGAACCTTTAAACAATCTTTAAAATATATGCCTGTCGGATTTTTGATTTTTTTCTTGATTGTGCTTCCGTGGCATTTAATTATGTTCAAAATCCACGACCCGTTGTTTTTCAATGAATATATTATGAAACACCATATAAACCGCTTTTTCTCATCAAGCCAAATCGACAGAGAACAGCCGTTTTACTATTACATTTTAACGGTTTTGTGGGGGCTTGTGCCATGGGTTTTTTCAGGGCTTGCTGCCGCTTTTTCAAAAATTAAAATGTCAAAATTTATGCTGTTTAATATCATTGCTTTTGCGGTCACAATGTTATTTTTCTCGGCATCAAGCACAAAACTTATTACATATATTCTGCCTGTTTATTTCTTTACGGCAAATATTTTGGGCTTTATATGGGAAGATTATATTTTCAATGACAAATTTACAAAACCAATTAATCTAACTGTTTATATATTAGGCGGAATTTGTATATTTGCAGGAATTACAGCCTGCTTTATGCAATATTTTCTACCCGAACAAATTTATCAGGATATTTTAAGCATAAAATGGTTTAGCATAACAGTTGCATTAACTTTCGGGATTTCAAGTATTTTGTGTGCTCTAAAAGATTGGCGAAAAGGCGTTTTTGCCTGCTATGCGCTTTTAATAATCATTACATCGGCGTTCGGCACAAAACTTTTTTATAATCTTGATTACAAATTCGGCCAGGATGATTTGATGCAGTTTGCAAAATATGCAAAAGAGAACAACAAAAAAATCGTTGTCTTGAACAGCGAAAGACGCTATTCTGTGCTTTATTACTACGGCAAACATGTTTATTATATTTCAACTGATGACAAAGAAGAAATGAAAAAATTTGGTGATATGCTTGACGATAAAGACGTTGTAGCTGTTGTTAAAGAAAAGAAAATGCCCGAAGTTGACAAAGTGCTTGATTTTGATATTATAATCGACGGCAGAAAATATTCACTCATAAAGGTTAAATAATGCTCAAAAGATATGAATTGTTTCTCGAAAAATTTGATAAAAGATTAAACAAATACTTTGAGGAACAGTGTGAATTTATCAAATGCAAAGAAGGTTGTTCTGCCTGCTGTGAGGTTGGTGAATATCCGTTTTCAAGGCTTGAAGCCGAATATTTGATGTCAGGATTTATAAAACTGTCATCTGATGTAAAGGACAAAATCAGACAAAAAATAAAACATTTAAAATCAGAAAACCCCAAAATGTATAAATGTCCGTTTTTGATTGATAATATGTGCTCTGTATATAAATACCGCGGAATTGTGTGTAGAGTTCACGGGCTTGCCTGGTTTGACGGGGAAAAAATTCAACTTCCATACTGCGTAAATAAAGGATTGAATTACTCAAAAGCATTTGACCGCGAAACAGGCGAGGTATATCTGCCAAATGCGGTGCAGGAACATCTGCGTATCGACAGTATTTTAAGAAGCCCCGAAGCAGAAAAGTATGAACTTGAATGCGGAGAAATCCGACCGCTTATAAAATGGTTTTAATATAACACTTGACAAAACATAAGTTATCATAAATAATAATACATGTAGGACGAGCCAAAAGGAAAAAGTTCAGGCTTTCCTGATGACTCGCTTCACTCCTACGTTTAGATTTTAGATGCTATTACTGCGATTGCAAATGCCAGTAATAGCATTATTATTAATCTAACCATAGTGCCCTCCTTTCCGACCTTTATCCTTCACTAATCGTGTGTGCCGGCGGAAAGCATGAGCATACCTACTTGGTTATAATAATACAAATTTGAATAAAATGCAATATTGTTAAAATTTCAAGTGGGGGGGGGATTATTTATCCTCTATAAACGCAATTTTATAACCTAACTCTTTCAAAATTAACTCAGTATCTCTAATTGTTATAGTTTTTCTTGATATTTTAGATGAGAGATTGTTACTATTAAATGTCGGGTCATCATATTTTTCACTAACCATCTCACAAACATCTTTAAAAGTTTTACCTTGCTTATGTATAATACTGTTTAATTCATTTCTTACGTTCATAATAAATATTATAAATTTGCTTGCAATTTATTTCTATTTATGATATTAATATGTATTATCTCATCATATAATGAGATAATACATATTAAGGTAAACAATGAATGAACAAGATAAATCGAAACTTTCTATAATCGCACTGGTACTCAAAAGTGTAGAAACAGAATTTAAACAACTAAAATATTTTTTAATTAATAAAAAGACAATTGCTTCTTGACAATGCAATTAAAAGTCGGGCTGTATAGCCCGACTTTTTCCTAATTAATGTAAATATCTTAAATAAAGATATATTGAACTCAACGTCAATGAAATAAATGTAATCAAAGCACCATATTTCATAAATCTCATAAATGAAATCGGATGTCCTTTTGTTGTAGCAGTTTCGCTCACAATTACGTTTGCCGCAGCTCCGATAATTGTAAGGTTTCCGCCTAAACATGCACCCAATGACAATGCCCACCACAAGGGATGATGACCCTCACCTGCATAAGGCAGTGTATGCTGAACCTGAGCAATCAATGGCGCCATTGTTGCAGTGTATGGAATATTATCAATTATACCTGACAAAATACCTGAACCCCACAAAATAAACATTGTTGCAGCTTCTAAGCTTCCGTGAGTAAGCTCGATTAGCTTATCAGCAAGAAATCCGATACCGCCGTTTGCTTCAAATCCGCCGATAATAATAAACAAACCTATAAAGAAAAATATTGTAAGCCATTCAACATCTCTGTAAATTTCTTTCGGTTTTTCAAATAAAAGCAGAAATGATGCACCTGCAACAGCGAATGCATAAGCAGGAATTCCCGTAATATCATGAGTTACAAACCCTAAAATTACAAGTGCCAGAGTCACAAGCGAACGTATCATCAAATTTTTGTCTTCAATAGTTTTTGAATTATCAAGATTTGCAATATGTTCCATTTTTTCAGGAGTTGCTTTTAAAGTTTTTCTAAACAAGAAAATTAAAACACCTACACACACCAAGAAAATTACAGTAATAACAGGTGTTAACTCATTGACAAAATCCATAAAGCTTAAGCCTGCTTTAGCACCGATAATAATGTTTGGCGGGTCGCCGATAAGTGTTGCAGTTCCACCAATATTTGAAGCAAGAACTTCCGTAATCAAAAACGGTACAGGGTCTGTATCAAATTCTTTTGCAATAACAAAAGTAACAGGCATAATTAATACAACTGTTGTTACGTTATCCAAAAATGCAGATGCAACAGCAGTAAACGCTGCTAATGCAAATAAAACTAACTTTGGATGACCCTTAGTCGCTTTCAAAATCTGAAGTGCAATCCATTTAAACACACCGCTTCTGCTTGCAATATGAACAATAATCATCATACCGATAAGCAAAAATATAACTTCAAATTCTACATAATCAAAAACTCCGCGGATGTATCTGCCTAAATCCCCGTCATAATGTCCATGGAAAGGCAAAAGTCCGAGAAGCAATGTTAATGATGCACCAAACAGTGCAACAACTGATTTCTGAATCTTTTCAGAGGCAATGAAAACATAGGCAACTAAAAGAATTGCGCCTGATATAATCATGCCGTAATTTGATACTAAATTGTCTAACATAGTCCCCTCTCAATCTAATTCACGCTACATATCATAACACAAACAAAATACAAACCAACTCACCCAAACATCATCCGAGATTTGAATAATTCTACAACAATTTATCGGCAGGGTGAAAAAACATCATCCGTTTTTACGATTTCATTTCGGATTTGGTTTGCTAATATATAACCATACTCCTTAGAGAACTAAGATACACATATCCCTAATCAACAGCTATGCACTTCTTATGTACATAGCTTTTCTTTATGCTATAATTTCATTATGTTCGACAATTTAAGTGAAAAATTACAAGATATTATAAGTAAAACCCGCGGTAAAGAACTTACGCAAGACAACATGCAAGAGGCTTTACGCGAGATTAGACGTGCACTTTTGGAAGCTGATGTAAACCTTCGTGTTGTAAAATCTTTTATTTCATCAATTAAGGATAAAGCCGAAGGCGAAAAGGTTTTAGAAGGTGTTGATCCGTCACAGCAGCTGATTAAAATCGTACATGATGAACTTGTAAACCTTTTGGGCAAAGAACAAAAACCGCTTGATTTTTCGGGTCATCCCAATTTAATCATGATGCTCGGACTTCAAGGTTCGGGTAAAACCACATCATCAGCAAAACTTGCCGTAAAACTTAAAAAAGAGGGCAGAAATCCGCTTTTAACAGCATGCGATGTTTACCGTCCCGCAGCGATTACACAGCTGCAAACTCTTGGAAAAGAGATTGAAACAGAAGTATTCACAATTCCTGATTGCAAAGATGTTCAACAAATTGTTCAAGGTGCAATTGATTATGCTAAAGACAAGGGATTTAATACAATAATCCTTGATACAGCAGGACGTTTGCAGATTGATACTGATATGATGGCAGAACTTTTGTTAATCGACAGAATTTTTAAACCCGCAGAAAAACTACTTGTAATCGATGCCATGACAGGTCAGGAAGCTGTTAATGTTGCGGAAAACTTTGATGCACAGTTAGGCTTGACAGGTTTAGTTTTAACTAAACTTGACGGCGACAGCCGCGGCGGTTCAGCTTTAAGTGTTTCTTACTGTACAGGAAAACCCATTAAATTAACAGGTACAGGCGAAAAATTAAACGCACTTGAGGATTTTTATCCTGAACGCATGGCAACAAGAATTTTGGGCATGGGCGATATTGTTTCGCTTGTGGAGCGCGCACAGGAAGTTTTTGACGAAAAACAGGCGCTTGAACTTGAAGAAAAAATGAGTAAAAATAATTTTTCTTACAACGATTTTATCAAGATGCAAAAGCAGATGCAGGCATTCGGGTCAATGGGCAATATGCTTGGCATGCTCGGGCTTAATATAGGCAAAGACGACAGGGAAAAACTTTCTCATGAGAGTGAAAAACAATTCAAAAAAATGGAAGTATTCATCTCAAGCATGACACCTGATGAACGTGCAAATCCCGATTTAATGAATACGAGCCGTAAAAAACGTATTGCAAAAGGATGCGGAATGGATTTTCAGGAAGTTAACGCGTTTGTAAAACAGTTTGAGCAGATGCGCACTATGATGAAGGGCATGACTGATATGAAAAAAATGTTTTCGCACGGTATGCCTGACATGAGTAAAATGGGTAACTTTGGCGGTCTTGGCGGGTTTAACGGAAAACTCGGAATACATGCCATGAATAAAGCCATGAAAATGATGCGGGGACGAAGTCCCTTCACACACTAGGGGGTTTATGAACTTTAAAAAGTTATTATTAGTTTTATTATTGTTTGCTAATGTTGCGTTAGCTGATGAAATTGATGTTAATGCGTTTATGGAGCAATACAGCAAAGAAGTTCAGCAGACAATAAAAGCGAACTTCAAATATAACGGCGAGGAAAGCGCAACAGCATCCGTAAGTTACCGTATAAATCCCGACGGCTCTATTGAGGATATTAAGGTTGAAAAATCAGGCGGGGCTGATATGGATGAAGTTTTGATTAACGCTGTCAAAAAATCTGCACCGTTTAAACCTTTTCCTGAAGATTTGAATTTGTCGTCTGTCAGAATGACAACTGGTTTTCAGCATGTTGTCCACAGATATCAATCACCGTCAGTACCTGCATATTCAAATGCCCGCATGGCGATTTTGCCCGTTCAGCCATCAGCTGAAACTCAAAAAGCGCATCAGGAATATATGGATAAGCTGAATAAATACATTTTTGACAGAATTCCGACAACATATAATCATATTCCGAATGAGCCTTCAATAAAGTGCAAAGTTACGAAATACGGAACATTAAAAGATATTAAAATTACTCAATCGTCAGGACTTGATGAATATGATAGAAAACTTATCGAAACATTTTCAAAAATACAATACAAGCCGTTTCCTGCCGAATTAAACCAATATGATGAACTGCCGTTTTCAATGAAAGTTTATAAACAAATCCGCACAAACCGCGGTTTTGATAATCCGTATTACAGAATGTGGTAAGTATTTAATATCGAGTATTCCTAAAATTTCTTCAGCTTCGCATAGGCAGCATCCATTGCTTTGATGCCCTGACGTCCGAAATCTATTGTATACATAAGGCTTTCGCCGATTTGCGCTACTTCTTTGATATGTCCAATGCCGAGTTTGTCGTGAAAAACACGTTCACCCTCGTTAAAAATATATTCTACAGGAGTTGTATTTTCCATTCTTCGCTGGCGTTCAGCTTCCTGCTCCTGCTGAATACGCTCTTTTTCACGTCTTTCCTCAAGCATTTTTTTAATAGCATTGTCCTTAAAAAACTCTTTTGTACGTTCCTCATCACGAGCTTTATTTGCTTGTGATTTAACAAGAATTGTACGTGACGGGGTTCTTGAAGGCTGCATTTGTTTACCTGATGCAAGCCCTTTGGTCGGTGCTACAAATCCTTTACCAAAACCCGATGAGGGTTTTACATAGCCAGAACTGTCAAATTGTGCTGATGAATAAGAAAAATCAGATTTTCCCGTTTTAGCTTTAGATACGGCATTTTGGAAAGTTGATGAGCCGCTTGTAGAACCTTCAAAACCTATTGAATTCAACAGTTGACGCGGAATTTCTTCCAAGAACCTTGACGGGTTGTAATACTTGTATTCACCCCACATTTGGCGGCGTTTTGCAGATGTCAGATAAAGTTTTTCCTCTGCACGTGTAACTCCGACATACATAAGACGTCTTTCTTCTTCCATTTCTGAAGGAATGTTAAATGTTCTCTGATGCGGAAAAACGCCCTCGTCACATCCTGCAAGGAACACTACAGGAAACTCCAAACCTTTTGCAGAATGAAGTGTCATTAAAGTTACATTGTTTGTGATATCGTCCATTCCGTCCAAATCAGACACCAGCGCAACCTGCTGTAAAAATTCACCTAAAGCGTTGTCGCTTTCTTCTGGAACAAATTCACCTGCAACGTTTACTAATTCCTGCAAGTTTTCAATATCCGCTTCGCTTTCGGGTGTGCCCTGCGCCTGTAATTCTCTTAAATAACCTGTTTTTTCGATTACAAGTGTGACAAATTCCTGCAAAGTGTAACTTTTTTGCGCATCTTTAAATTTCAAGATAAGTTCAGAAAAATCTTTCAATTTCGCTCTGGTTCTCGGCGGAATTTCAAGTGCATCTTCAATTCTCTGACATCCTGCAAATAAGCTTATGTCCTTTTTGTCTGCAAATTCTGCAAGACTGTTTACGGTTGTAGGGCCGATTGCGCGTTTGGGCACATTGACAATTCTGCGGAAACTCTGCGAATCATCAGTATTGTAGATTAATTTCAAATACGCGATTATATCTTTAACTTCTTTACGGTCGTAGAATTTTAATCCGCCGTAAATTTTGTAAGGAATTCCCGCTGCCATGCAAGCTTCCTCTAATGCACGAGATTGGGAATTTGTACGGTAAAGAATTGCATATCTGTTGTAATCGCCTGCACTGTCTTGCTTAATACGGCTTGCGATAAAGTTTGCCTCATCGCCCTCATCTTGTGCTTCAAAGTAATCAATAAGTTCTCCGTCGCCTTTATTTGAATACAGAACTTTATCCACACGCTCTGTATTGTTTTCGATAATTGCGTTTGCGACATTTAAGATATTTGCAGTCGAGCGGTAGTTTTGCTCTAACTTGATTAATTTTGTCTTTTTAAAATCCTGCTGGAAGTTCAAAATAATAGTGTAATCCGCACCGCGCCAGCTGTAAATCGATTGGTCGACATCACCTACAACGCAAAGTGAGCGCTCGTCGGGAATTTCCGTCGAGAGGTTAGAATAAAGCATATTAATAAGCTTGTACTGCGCCATGTTTGTATCTTGAAACTCGTCAACCAAGATATGCTGAAATCTGTCATAGTATTGCTGTCTGACTTCTTTACACTGCTCAAGAAGTTTTACGGTCAACATAAGCATATCGTCAAAGTCGATTGCGTTATTATTATTCAGTGAGTTTTCGTATTCCTCGTAAATTGCGGCGATTTTTTGGGATTTAAAATCTCTTGCAAATGTCGCAAAAGTATAAGCATCCTGCATTTTGTTTTTTGCATTGGAAATAACCGTTTTCACAAGCTTTGGCGCATAAATTTTATCATCAAGATTTAATTTTTTAATAGCCTGTTTTATTACTGCATTTGAATCAGTTTCGTCATAAATAGAGAAATTTTTATCTAACTTTTTGCCTGACTGGAAATTATATTTTTCAATATTTTCACGTAACATTCTCCCGCAAATACCGTGAAAAGTGCCAACCCACATATATTTTACAACTTCTTCTCCCAGAATATTTCCCAAACGCTCTTTCATTTCTTTAGCCGCTTTGTTGGTAAACGTTACGGCTAAAATGTTTCTGGGGCGAACGCATTCATGTTTTATCAAATACGCAATTCTTGAAGTTAAAAGCTTTGTTTTTCCGCTCCCTGCACCCGCTAAAACAAGCAAAGGACCTTGAACAGTCTCAACAGCTTCTCTTTGTTCTTTGTTAAGATTACCTAATATATTTTCCATTTCCCTATTCCCAAAATCAATTTTTTGTGATATAATCAGCATAAACTAAAAATGAGTAGATTGCAATTAAAAAAAAAGGTGGAATATGGCAAATATATTTATGAGTGATGATGCAAAAGAAAGACAACAGTCAATTACAGTACCTATGGATGATTTAGATACAGTGGCGTCAAATTCACCTGATACAGTTGATGAATTGGCAATGGAACTTGCTACAATTCAACAATCAGCTAAAAAAATTGCGATAATCGGAAGCCGCAACCTTCCTATTACTCACCAGCAAATGATTGAAACTCTTGCAACAGCACTTGTTATGCAAGGTAATACAATAATTACATCAGGCGGTTCTTCAGGAACAAACGCAGCAGCAATCCGCGGTGCAATGAAGTCTAATCCTGAAAAATTGAAAGTTATTTTACCGCAGACAATCGGACAACAGCCGAGTGATGTTCAAAACCAGCTTATCGGTGTTCCAAATATCGTAGAACACCCTGACCGCGCTATGATGACTCTTGCTGATGCATCACGTGTCTGCAACAGAGAAATCATTGATGATTGCAACCAGTTAATCGTATTTTTATCTCATACAAGTAAAACTTTGCACAACGCTGTTCAGTATGCTGAAGAGGGTCACAAAGTTATTACTGTATTCTATTTGGACTAAAAATTTTTTATGAGTGAAAATTTAAAAAAACTTACGGGCAAATTCGGTTTTGAACCTGTTGCTCAACATCTTGTCAACGACTGTGATACTGCGCTTTTTAAGGAACTGGTGGAAAGCGAAAGTTTCTTGTTTGATTTTGTAAGACAAAATGTTGCAGAACGTATCGGAGCACAAATTAACGAAAATAATTACAAAAATTTGATTGAATTTTTGAAATTTTACTCGCCCTCTTATGAGGATGTAATCGTATCTGCACTTGTAAAATACGCTGATGAGGATTTGACTGATTTGATGCTTGAAAAATTTGAAAGCGGTACGGATGATGAAAAAACATATTGTGCAAGATTTTTCGGTGCTGTTCAGGACCCGCTTGCATACAACGGCCTGTTAGCAAATGCTTATGCGGATGATGAATTTCTTGCCCAAAACTGCGCTTCATCTCTGGCGCTTTGGAAAGATGAAAAATCTTATAATGACGCTCTTGAAAAATTGAAAAGTGCTGACGAGTTTGAAAAACTTTCTGCAGTAAAATTTTTGAGTGCTTATGGAAGAAAAGAGGCTTTGCCTGAAATTTTTAAAGCAATGAGAAGTTCGGCAATGGCTGAAAATATAGCAGGAGAAATTCCGTATATCGAAAATCTTTTTGAACTTCTTGACAAATACTATGAAGATGCACTTTTGACGATTAATTTTATAATTAACGGTCTAGGTGAAATCCTGCCTTTGAGCGCTGTGTTTGACTATGAACTTTTTGAAGTTTTTGAAAGACTTATAAATAATTACGATGACAGCAAATCTGCAATCGTTTTGCTGAATGCTCGCGACAAATTTGATACTTTAACCGAAAATGATGAGTACCTTTTTGACGAGGACAAAAACACCAAAAACGAAGTTTATGATATTAAAAAACTTCTTAAAAACACTGATAATTTAGAAAGATTTATTAATGACGAACTGGATGAAAACAGCCCGTTTGTATTTACCGCATTGGATTTTGCAACAGATTTATTAAAAATTCGCGAACTTTTGAAATCCAATAATCAAACAGTAATTTTAAAAACAGCAGAGATTTTGAAAAAACTCGGCAACCTTGACGAGAATGCAAAAACAATTGCATTATTGAAAGTTACTGATATCAATATAAAATCAATAATAAGAGCTTTATAAAACTGGTTTGTCAAATACACTGAAAAATTCTGCTAATGTAATATCCATTGCATTGCAGATTGAATTTATTGTGGAAATTTTAGTATCTTTTAAACCTTTTTCAGCGGAACAAATACAGCTTTTAGATAATTCGGCAGACCAAGCTAATTTCTCGGCTGTCAAATTTTTACTCTTTCTAAGTTCTAATATTCTTTTTGCTACATATTCGTTAACATTCATACTTTTTTATAAATAGTTTATTTTCACATATTTCAACATCAATTGCATCATTTTCAGGATTAACATCCAAAATTTCAATGAGGGGTGCAGGAAGATATAAACCATAACTACAACCACTTTTCTGAAGTTTTCTAACCATATTGTCTTTATATCGCTCTAAATCATTTTCCTCAATAGGTTCAATGTATAAAGTTTTATTTTTTGAAGTAATTAATAAGTTTGTTTCTTTTGGATTATAGCCTAATAATTTAAGAATTGGCTTTGTAAAATAAAATTCCCATCCATTACCGCTTGATTTTAATTTTTTCTGCATAATTTTCCTGAAAGTTAATTAAAATGTTAATAAAATGTTATTTCTTGACATTAAGTATAAAAAATTTTATCATTTATTAATACATTCTATTAAACTTCTAATCGACTTATATGATATGACTAAATCACAATTGACTTTGCTCAAACACCTTGCAACAGGCGCAACACTGTAAGAAATAGCAAAAAAACTTAATATCAGCTATAACACTGTCAAAAGCGTTATTATACAAGCTATAGAAGCTTTTTTATGTGATAAAAACTAATACTTTTTTAGATATGCAAACCTTAGTTATGCAATATTCACTTTGTCAATGAAAAGATATTTTTGGTAGTTATGATTTAAAAAATAATATATCGTATTAGTATGAGTTATTTTTTGAAACAGTTCGGGAAAAATATCAAATATTACAGACAATTACGCGGTCTTAGCCAGGAACAACTTAGTGAAATGGTTGATGTTTCCCGAAACACTATCGGTCTTTGGGAAACAGGAAAATCATTTATTGATTATCCCAAACTTGTTAAACTTTGCAAAGCATTAGAAATTGACCCTGCTCAAATTTTCGATGTAATACCCGAAAACGAAGCTTCCTACCAAAAACAAACACTTGATATTTCTAACTTATCAAAATCTCAAGTCGATATTATTTTGAAAATTATTTCTGAATTCAGAAAATAAATCACCATATCCTACTATTTTCTATTTATACCTAAAGGGGATTATTTCGCATGTAAATAAGTTTACAATTTTACTATAACATATATGTGGAGTAAATTTTATCATGTTAATGGGAAATGATTGCCGTGATTGTAACAGATACAATCGTTTGGAAATGAAAAATGTGAATAAGGATATTCTTGCGTGGCTTGAAGATATTGTAGAAGAAAACAACAGCCGTGTTGAAAGAAAAGAATGGAAAAGTAAATATAACAGCTATGTTGTTTATGATTACGAACCTTTCTGTACTGACGGATTTGAAATAAACTTGGTAATAACTTCATACAACGCTGCTTATTTAAATTTCATTAAATATCTATATGATGAAAAAATAAGTACAATTGAATATCTTAACAGCTGTATAGGTGTATAGCAAAAACAGACCCATAAACGGGTCTGTTTTTTTTCTTATTAATATTAAATTTATTCAGCACTTTGTTCTTTTGTAAAACAATCCTTACAGAAAACTTCTCTGCCTGGAACAGGTTTAAAAGGTACTTGTGTCTGTACTCCGCATTTTGAACAAACCGCTTCATACATTTTTCTTTGTCTTCTATTGTTGCTTCTACGGTTTTTTCTGCAGTCTGGACATCTTTTTGGTTTGTTTACCAAACCTTTTTCTGAGTAAAATTCTTGTTCACCTGCTGTAAAGATGAATTCTGCGCCGCAATCTTCACATACAAGTTTTTCGTCTTGGTACATTTGTCTTCTCCTAATTTTTAGTGGTACTTTAGAAACCTAAATTCCTTTTATTGATTATATACCACTTTTCAAAATTATGCAAGCGGTGATAAAGATGGGTAATATAAAAATTTTATATTACAAACTGTGTTCCTAAAATTATTCTGTGGCTGTCGTCTAAATTTTGATTATCACAGAAAATATAATTCAAAATTACACGCAATGACTGACCTTTTATAAACCAGTTTATACCTGCTGTGTATTCACGTCTCAAATCATCTGCAATATCTCTATTGGGATCGAATTGGTCGTAACGTGCAATTAATTGCAGGCGCGGATGAATTTTATATCCAAGTGTATAATTAAATCCATCCGCTTTATTTGTACTAACTTTTGTTCCATTGTAGCCGTCTGCTATTCCGTATTCAAAGTTTGTCCATAATTTTTTATATTTGTATCCTACATATACGCTTCCCACAGTATAATTAGTTTTATTGTGTCCTGCATTCAATCCCCCGCCGACAACAAGTTTTCCGTATCTGCCATCGGTTTTTCCAAAAGGTTTTACGTTTACCCATCCTGTAAATTCAGGGCCTGCAAAAGGAGTGTGAAAATACCTATCTGATGAATTAAATGCAAAGTTGTAATCCATTAATGAATAATCACCAATAAGCCTTACACCAAGTGCTCTGGTTGAGCCGAAATTTCTTGCAATCTGAGAACGTGTTACAAAAGGCAAAATATATGAGCTTGATCCGCCCTCTTTACCAATTTGGTTTCTTGAATAACCAATAACGACTCTGTGATGAGGAATATTGTTATTAACAATATAGGCATCAGCGATAAAATTTTGCATATAGTTTAAATCTTTTTTGGGTTTTGGATTGAATCCTAATTTAAAGTCTGTTTTTGTATTTCTGAATTTGCCGATTACTCCGAATTGCAAGGTATCTATATTATATTCAGTATCATAATCTTCAGCATTCCACAATCCTGACAAATTACCGCGATATGCGCCAAAATATTGAACTTTTGAAACAGGGCCTTTTTTATAACGATAAGTCAACTCATCTTTAAGCAAAAATGTTGGAACGTCAGTGCGGGTAATATCTTTGTTTATAATTTTTCCCATTAAAGTGTCATCATCAATTTTTCCATCATCATCTTTGTCCCAGTCAAAACTTTCAAAGATAGAAAATTCTGATTCCACGTTATCCTCAGCTTCAACTACTTTTTTAGCATCATTAACAGACGCCTCAAGATGAACGGCGTCTTCTGCAAAAGAAAACCCTGCTGTAAAAAACAATATTAAAAATGACAAAAAGATTTTGTTCACAATTATTAATGTATCATAAAATTTATGCAAAAAAAAATTTTTTTGGTGTATATTATTATAACTATGACAAACGTAACAAGACAAGAAAAATCATTAAAAGTACATGCCCCGATTGTAGAAGCATTAAAAAAAGCACAGGAAACCCCGTCTTATCAGTTTCATATCCCTGGGCATACAAGAGGCAACGGTTCTTTGCCAGAGTTCAGAAAACTTATAGGCAAAAAAGCGCTGTCAATTGATACTACTGATGAATTCGATGGTCTTGGAACATTACATCCCGCAACAGGCCCTATAAAAGAAGCACAGGAATTGGCTGCAAAAGCTTTTGGAGCTAAAAAAACTTTCTTTTTATTAAATGGTTCTACAGCAGGAAACCTTGCGCTTGCAATGGCTTTGACCAAAAAAGGCAAAAAAATTATTACAAATAGAAACTGCCACCGCTCAATTTTAACAGGTATGATTATTTCAGGAGCTGAACCTGTATGGCTTATTCCTAATCGTTTTGAAGAATGGGGCATATGGGGAAATGTTACACCTGAGATGGTAGAACAAATGATTGAAAAAACTCCTGATGCAGGCATGGTTTGGATTACAAACCCGACTTATGAGGGCGTTGTTTCTGACGTTAAATCAATTTCTGCTGTTTGTAAAAAACATAATATTCCATTGATTGTTGATGAGGCGCATGCATGTTTGTGGAATTTTAATGGACATCTTCCGACATCTGCACTTAAACTCGGTGCTGATGCTGTTGTTCATTCACTTCATAAAACAGGCGGAAGTATGAGCCAGAGTTCAATGCTTCATATTGCGGAAAATTCCTCACTTGATGTTGATGCGGTTGAAAAAGCTTTGAAGTTATTACATACAACAAGTCCATCTTTAATGCTGCTTGCAAGTTTAGATTCAGCACGTGCAAATCTTGACAGCCCTCGTGGCAGAAAACAACTTGAACGTGCTGTTCAAAATGCAAAATATCTTAGACGTGAAATTGATAAACTTGAACATATTCACGATTTAAAACCTGATTTTGGCTATAAAACTGATATTACAAAGGTATTTATACGCGACGATAGACTTTCAGGCAAGCGCTTGGAAAGCATTTTGGAAATTGATTTTAACATAGAAGTTGAAAGCGCATCAGATGCGGGACTTTTGATTTTGTCAAATATCGGAAATACACGCGCTGATATGCAATATCTTGTAAAATGTCTGCAAACGATTGATAAAACAAATTACACAGACATCTGCTATCTTGAAAAGAAAAAATACATGCCGATGTTAACTCCTATTATAAAAATGACGCTTCGTGAAGCTTATTATTCACACAAAGAAACAATTCCTAAAGAGCAGGCTGTCGGAAGAATTTCTGCGGAAGTAATTGCTGAATGCCCTCCAGGAATTGCGGTATTGCTGCCAGGTGAATTGATTACGGAGGAACATATTCCATATCTTGTTGATTATAATGTAATTGAAGTTATTAAATAAGATTATAAAATCATATCAAGGATTATTTAAAAAAAGACGGGAAAATTTCCCGTCTTTTTTATTAATGATTTTTTGATTAAGCGATATTAGTCAAAAACGTAATCAATAATTGCAGCTTCTCTTGCACGTTTGATAGCTGTAACAATCATTCTCTGGTGCTTAGCACAGTTGCCTGTAATTCTTCTTGGAATAATTTTACCTGCTTCTGTCAAGTATCTTTTCAATTTTGCAGCATCTTTGTAGTCAATTGCTTCAACTTTATCTCCGCAAAGACTGCAATTTTTACGTTTTTTCTTATCGTCGTTATTTTGTCTTGCCATTTTTTTAAACCTTTCTAGCCAATATTTGTGTTGTTTATTAAAAATTTGTCAGTCGCTACGCTTTTTTTGTTAACTTCTTAGAAATTCTATCTAAAGTCCAAACGCTTGCTCCCGTTTTTAGCCTTTCTAGCCTTGTTTATCAGAATGGAATTTCATCCTCATTGATAAGTTCGTTAGCCATATCGTCTGATTCGAACTTAACGATTTCTTCTGTTCCGAAATCAGAATTTGTAACTGACCCTTCACCCATTCTTTCGATTGTGTTTGCATCAATCTCATAAATTCTTTTTTCAGAACCGTCATCCATTTTTACTGTTGCTGTTTGAAGTCTGCCCTCAACCAGAACTTTGTCGCCTTTAGAAATCGAAGAAACAATTTCATCAAGAGCGTTGCGTCTTGAAACAACTCTCATAAGAATTTCTTCTCTTTCGCCGATATTAAGAACAAATCCTGACACCGCAATATTGTTTTGTGTAAAACGTTTTTCTGGTGCTCTGTATACTGTTCCTGTTACTACTGATTTTGCAAGTGACATTAATTACACTCCTAAAAACATAGTTCTTAAAATGTTGTCATTCAATTTTAACTTGCGTCTAAATTCAGCAACATTTTCTTCAGGCAGGCTTAAAACTGAAGTTACAAAAAATCCGTCTCTGAAATTTTGAACATCATAAGCTAATTTTTTTCTGCCAGTTTTGTCTGTAGATTCAACTTTACCTTTCATATCAGCAATTGTTTTGCCCAATGATTCGATAGCTTTATCTACTTCTTCTGCATCTAAGTTTGGTTTAAATACAGTTAAAAGTTCGTAAGTTTTCATTTTTAAAATTCTCCTATTCTAGTGTATAAATTAATATTATCATGGAAATATGAATTTTTACAATATGTAATCTGCGAAGAAACTGTAATTTGCCGAACCTATAAGGAAAATATCTTTTTGTGTATCATCCTTAGAGCCTTGCCATTCAACAAATACAGGCCCGCCCAAGAGATTCACCTTAACTTTTTGTTCTGTTAAGTTATTTAAAACACATGCAGCGACTGATGCACATGCTCCTGTTCCGCAGGCTAAAGTTATACCGCACCCGCGCTCATACACACGCATATCAATTTCCATTTTTGATTTTACTTTTACAAATTCTGTGTTTGTTTTTTCGGGAAAATATTCGTGTTTTTCAATACAAGGCCCATATTTTACAGCAAGTTCCATAGGGTCATCTTCTGTAATAATTACACAGTGCGGATTTCCCATAGATACAGGAAAAATGTCAAATTCTTTATCAAGTGCCGTAATTTTTCTTTCACCGTAAAATGGGATTTTTTTATCTTCTAAAATCGGTTTTCCCATATTAACTTTGATTAAACCATTATCCAAAAGTTCCGGCTTTATAACTCCTGCAAGAGTTTGTACACTGAATGCTTTTTTATTAACAAGTTTATTGTCATAAGCGTACTTTGCAAAACATCTCATTCCATTGCCACACATTTGAGCAGTTGATCCGTCTGAGTTATAAAAATACCAGCCGATGTCTGTATCTTTTACTGTTGTATCAGGGATAATCATGCCATCAGCTCCAACACCAAAGTTTCTGTCGCAAACTTTTTTGGCAAGTTCATCCATTTTCAAGCCTGTTTTTTCATATTCTGCATAGTCAATGATAACGAAATCATTTCCGCATCCTTGCATTTTAGTTAATTTAATAGTTTTCATTTTTTACCTCTTTGAATTATTATACAGTAAAAATTTGTAATAATTAAGCAATTATTTTAAGCCGTAAAACTTTATTAAAATATGGTAGTAGAAAAAGTTGTGTTTAATAAAAATCTTATTGGTAAACCTTTAAGAAGACCTATAAAACTTAATCCAACTGAACTGAAGCTTGCAGAACCGTTAACAAAGGATACTGTTAATATAAGTGAAAAAGCACAAACCTGTTTGGAAGAAGCTTATCATAAAGTAAAATGTTGGAATCCGATTGATGAAAATTTAGGTCTGCCCGGCATATATGAAGTTCCTAAAGATTATATAGGAACAGGACATATTTATATTGATAAAATAGTTGCAGGTGAAGGCAGAAGCAAAGGTACAGGCATTAGAACCATACAAAGAATTGTAAGAGAAAGTTTAGCGGATTCTGATTGCCAAGGACGTATACGTTTTGAGGCAATGCCTATTGACATAAGCAAAGGTAATCCTTTAGGGCTTTTTTATAAATTAGGATTTCGTCCAGATAATATTGAATTAAATAAAAAATGTGCACAATGGCTTGCAAATGGCGGAGAAAAAAATAAAGTGCCGTTTTCTATGGGTGCTAATATGTATCTTCCGAAAGAAAATATTGAGCATTGCTTAAATTTTAAGTATTAGATTTATATTTTTCACCCCATTTTTTCATTTCAAGTAAAATCGGGATTAAACTTTCGCCCTTTGCTGTTAATGAATATTCAACTTTAGGCGGTACAATCGGATAAACTTTTCTTTTTATTATTCCGTCTTCTTCAAGTTCTCGAAGTTGTGAAATTAACATTTTAGGTGTAATGCCTTTTATCGTTTTTTGCAGTTCGCTGTATCGTAAAACTTTATTCTGATATAAAAACCATATAATCATTACTTTATATTTTCCACCGATAACTCCGAGTGTTAAACCAAGCGGACAGTTATATTTTTCAAGTTTATTTTTCATTGTTTTCCTCTAATTCTATCTTTTTGTATAGTATATTACAAAAAAGTAAATACTTGTAATAAATATAATATTAACTAAAATAAAGAAAAAGGAGAATATTATGACAAAAAAAATTTATATTATAAACGGCTCGCCAAGGAAGAATTGGAATACATCTAAATTATGCGAAAGTTTTGCTCAAGGAGTTATTTCAGCAGGAGGAAGTGCTGAAATAATAAATCTTTATGATATTGATTTTAAAGGCTGCAGAGCATGTTCCGCTTGTAAATTAAAAGGCAGTAAGAATAATGGTTTTTGTTCATATCCTGATGAGTTAAAAGAAATATTAAATAAAGTTTCTCTTGCAGACGGGATTTGTCTTGCGACACCAATATACTTTGGTGATGTATCAGGGGTTATGAAAATGTTTATAGAAAGATTGGTTTATCCGTTTGTAAAATTTGATAAGCAATATACTCCAATTCCACCGAAAAAATTAAAAACAGCAGTAATTTATACAATGAATGTTGATGAAAACATATTTTTAAATCAATACATAGGTCAAAATAATTCAGCTCCTATCGGATTTTTTGAAAACTGGATTACTCATATTTATGAAAAACCGAATAGGATTTGCGCATTCAACACTTTCCAATATCATGATTATTCGAAATATGATGATGAAAGGTGGGATATTAACGATAAAATAAGACAACATGAAAATGTATTTCCTAAAGATTTAGAAAACGCTTACAATGCAGGAAAAGACTTCGTTTAAATAATGGATTTAAAGAATTGACACAGTTGCTAATAAGAAAAGCCCTAAACCTTTATGGTTCGGGCTTTTTAAATGGAGGAGGAGGTGGGATTCGAACCCAACGGTTTAACCGAAATGGGTATAAATACTAACACTCTGACCTTCCTGAATTATATAATACCTCTATGAATTAACATATCAAATGGACACAATATAAATATGAATTTTATTACATTAAATCAATCATATTGTTAATTCTTATTAGCTTATCCAAATCACAATTACATAACTTATTATTAATTAGTTCCCTTACTTTTTCAAGATTTGCTTGCGGTTCAGGTAATAGTAATTCAACAGGTTGGATATTAAATACATCACATATCTTATCTATTGTTTCGGCAGTAGGTAAGTACCTATTATGTTCAATATTTCTGTATCCTTGCACACTCATACTAATTTTTTCAGCAAATTGTTCTTGGGTAAGTTTGTTTTCAGTCCGTAAACGTCTGATACCATTAGTAATTAATTCTTTATAACTCATAGGTAGATTGTCACTTATTCTTAAACAAATTAAAACTAATTAAGTAGACATGCATGTACTATATTTATGATTATATTAAATCTATAAAGTTGTTTATTTTAATCAATTTGTCGACATCACAATTACATAACTTGATATGGATTAACTCTTTTAATCTATCTAAGTTTTCTTGAGTATCGGGCAATAGTAGTTCAACAGGTTGGATATTAAATACTTCACATATCTTATCTATTGTTTCTGCCGTAGGTAAATACCTGCTATGTTCAATGTTACGATACCCCTGAACACTCATGAAAACTCTCTCTGCAAACTTTTCTTGAGTGAGTTTGGATTGTGTTCGTAAACGCTTAATACCATTGGTAATTAGTTCTTTATAACCCATAGCTATAATTGTTGCTTATACTTAAGTAAATTAAAACTAATCAAATAGACATATTTATATTATACTTAATTATTATAAAACTTGGACAGTAAGGTAAATTATGGAAAGAAAAACATGTTTTTTTATAGGTAGCAGGTATACTACTGAGAGTATTAGAAAACAACTTTTAAAAGTTGTTGAAAAACATATTGTTGAATTTGGTGTTACATCCTTTATGGTCGGTGATTATGGTAGATTTGACCACATTGTACAGAGTGTACTACGAGAGATAAAAGAGCGATATACTAACATAGAATTATATTTACTTGCCCCTTATGTATTTATAAAGAATACAGAGACTCCAAGAGGATTTGACGGAACATTTTATCCTGAGGGATTGGAAAAAACACCTTACCGCTTGGCTATTATTCAAGCAAATCGCTACATGGTAAAGACTTCTGATTATTTAATTGCTTATCCTGGTCATGGCAACTCTCGAGACATTGTTGAATTTGCCCAACGTCGGGAGAAGAAAGGATTGATAAAGGTTACTTTAGTTTAGTGGTTGACTTTACTAAATATGGACACAGATGGACATGGTACCCAATAAGAAAAGCCCTAAACCTTTATGGTTCGGGCTTTTTAAATGGAGGAGGAGGTGGGATTCGAACCCACGGTACGCGTGAACGTACGACAGTTTTCAAGACTGCTCCAATCAACCGCTCTGGCACTCCTCCAGAATTTGTATTGGATATAGTTTTATTTTATTAAATAAATCTTATTTGTCAAGATGTTGATTTTTTATCATAGGTAATCTTTTTTCCTGTTGAATAATATTGGAAAAATTTTACCAAGGATAGTCGGGAGCAATCTGCCATCCATCCTGCATTATCAATGCACTGCAATAATGACCGCCATATCTGTTTGTGTTATTTTTACTACAACTTTTCCAGCCAGTTATCCATTCTGATGCTTCACATTCGGGAGGATGACACCATCTGTCATTATCATTACCTATTAAAATATTTCGTGATAATCCGCTTCCAGAAGGTTCAAGTCTGTTATTTTTAGGGTTAATTACAAATGAGAAAACATCTTTGCCAACTATGTTCTTTGTAATTTTATTATCTATATCTAAAAGTAAATAAAGTTTGTTTTCATAAATTGAAACTTTAAATACAGTTCCATTTTTAATTCTGTATGGTTTGCCGCTGTTATAATAAGCAAAAAAACTTTCTTTACCGCCCAAAGACCATACTGTACCATATTCATGCTGCTTAAAAGATTTTCCGCCTCCATCAATATATGGTATAATATATTTTTCTGTAATCAATTTTGATTTTTCTGATAAATCAGATATATTTTCAAATTCAGTAATCCAATTTAAAGTATCACCATTGTCATTAACAGAACGCGTAATTAAATTTGAAAATGTACTATATTCTGATTTTAACTTATTTACTGTAACATTTTTTTGATGATTTGCAATCAAATTTGGTATTGTGATAGCTGCGACAACCCCGATAATTCCTAAAGTAATAAGGACTTCAGCTAATGTAAATGCCAAGCCTGCCGTTTGACCCGCCGCATGTGTTTTAAAAAATCCCTTAAAAACCTTACTGCAAGTGCATTGAGGGGGGGGGGGATTGGAATTTTAATTTAATCAAGTTGTAAACTCCTTTTTTATTAGTATAGATTATTTTATAGAAATTTTCAACCTTTTTATAAATTTTTCCAGCCTGTCGATTGCGGTTTTGAGGTTTTCCATTGAATACGCATAAGATATTCTCAAAAATCCTTCTCCGCTTTCACCAAATGCTGTACCTGGAACAACTGCAACTTTTTCTTCCTGTAAAAATTTTGTTGCAAATTCTTCGCTTGTCATGCCAAATTCTTTTATGCATGGAAAAACGTAAAATGCACCGTAAGGTTCAAAGCAATCAAGTTGCATTTCTTTAAATCGGCTCAATAAGAATCTTCTGCGCTGATTATATGCCTGACGCATTTCTGCAACATCGTTATCTCCATTTTTTAATGCTTCAACCGCTGCATATTGGCTAGTTGTCGGGGCACACATTATTGCAAACTGGTGAATTTTTGTCATTTGTTTGATAATTTCACTTGGCCCGCAAGCGTAACCCAATCGCCAGCCTGTCATAGCATAGGCTTTTGAAAATCCGTTAATAAGTATTGTTCTTTCTTTCATCCCGTCAATTGAAGTTATTGAAACATGTTTACCCTTATATGTAAGTTCTGCATAAATCTCATCAGACATTACAAGAATATCTTTTTCAATAATAATTTTTGCGATTGCCTCAAGATCGGAGTGTTCCATAATCGCACCTGTCGGGTTATTCGGATAAGGTAAAATGAGCACTTTTGTTTTATCCGTAATCGCATTTTCAAGTTCTTGAGGAGTAAGCCTGAATTCATTTTCTGCTTTAAGATTTATAATAACGGGTTTTGCACCTGCAAGAAGCGCACATGGCTCATAAGAAACATAAGAGGGCTGAGGGATTATAACCTCATCACCTGGATTAATTACCGCCCGCAATCCGATATCAATGGCTTCAGAACCGCCTACTGTTACAAGAATTTCGTTCATAGAATCATAGTAAACATTTTGAGTACGCAGCATATAATTACTTATTTCAGTGCGTAAGTCTTTTAAACCAGCATTCGATGTATAAAATGTTTTACCTTTTTCAAGTGCAAAAATTCCCTCATCTCTAATGTGCCATGGCGTGTCAAAGTCAGGCTCACCGACACCGAGTGAGATTGCATCTTTCATTTCGCTTACTATATCAAAAAACTTTCTTATTCCTGACGGTTTTATTTCCTCAACTACTTTTGACAATTTCATGGGGTTATAATTTCTCTTTCTTCTTCATTATTAGCCTTATTCATAATTGTACCGTGGTCTTTGTATTTTTTCAAAACAAAGTGTGTTGCGGTACTTAGAACTCTATCAAGTGTTGAGAGCTTGTCTGTCACAAAGTTAGAAATTTCTTTGAGTGATTTTTCTTCAATAGTCACCATAAGGTCGTAACCGCCAGAGATTAAATAAACCGATTTAACCTCGGGGTAGTTGTAAATTCTTTCTGCTATTTTGTCAAAGCCCTGACCGCGCTGGGGCGTAACTTTAACTTCAATTAACGCGGTAACTTTTTCTATATTTGTTTTTTCCCAATTGATAAGTGTATGATATCCGCCGATAACCCCGTCTTTTTCAAGCGCAGAAATTTCATTAGCCGCATCAATTTCCGAAACACCGAGCATTGCAGCAAGTTCTTTTAAATCAATTCTGCTGTTTTTTTCTATAATAGATAATAATTCTTCTCTCATATTTTTCTCCATGCTAAACTATATTAATAAAAAAATAAAAAGTTATCAAAAATTTTATGTTGCGGTTATAATATTATTGTATTCATGACACCAAATTAAATTAAATAATAAAGTATTACCAAAAAGGAGGTAACAATGGAAACATTTGGTATTGAGAAAATGGGTATAATCGGCCCAAAAGCAGTGTATCGTAACTTGACACCTGCTCAGTTGACAGAAGCTGCATTGCGTTTAGGTGAAGGCTCTTTGAGCAACACAGGCGCTCTTGTTGTAACAACAGGAAAATATACTGGCCGCTCTCCTAAAGACAAATTTATTGTAGATACAGACGGTATCCACAACGAAATCGCATGGGGCAAAGTAAACCGCCCTATGAGCAGAGAAAAATTCAACTCTATTAAAGGTAAAATCGCTGCTTACTTGCAAAACAGAGAAGTATTTATTTTCGACGGTTTTGCTGGTGCTGACAAAACTTACACTCAAAAATTCCGTGTAATCAACGAAATGGCAAGCCAAAACTTGTTTATTCACCAATTGTTAATCAGACCTACAGCTGAAGAATTAGCAAGCTATGGTCAACCTGATTACACAATTCTTTGTGCACCAGGCTTCAAATGCGACCCTGAAGTTGACGGAGTAAACTCTGAAGCTTGTATCGCTATCGACTACGAAGCACACGAAATTATCATCTGCGGTTCTCAATACTCAGGTGAAATCAAAAAATCTGTATTCGCTACTATGAACTACGTTATGACTAAGAAAAACGTACTTCCAATGCACTGTTCAGCTAACATGGACCCAAAAACCGGCGAAACAGCAGTATTCTTCGGTTTGTCAGGAACAGGTAAAACAACTTTATCAGCAGATCCTAACCGTAAATTAATCGGTGATGATGAACACGGCTGGTCACCTGACGGCGTATTTAACTTTGAAGGCGGATGCTATGCTAAATGTATCAACCTTTCAGAAGAAAATGAACCAGATATTTACAATGCTATCAAATTCGGTTCATTAATTGAAAACGTTGTAATGGATCCTGAAACTCGTGAATTCGATTTCAATGACGGTACACTTACAGAAAACACTCGCGTAGGCTATCCTATTGATTATATTAACAAC
This sequence comes from uncultured bacterium, assembly GCA_948964545.1. Classification (GTDB taxonomy): domain Bacteria; phylum Cyanobacteriota; class Vampirovibrionia; order Gastranaerophilales; family Gastranaerophilaceae; genus Stercorousia. The sequence goes on from CAREDV010000005.1 coordinate 57,836, forward strand.
GCTCAAATCCCGTCAAAAGGCGGAATTCCGAAAGTTGTTGTATTCTTGACAGCTGACGCATTCGGCGTATTGCCTCCGATTTCAAGATTGGACAAAAACGCTGCTATGTACCACTTTGTAACAGGTTTCACATCTAAACTTGCTGGTACAGAAAGAGGCGTTACAGAACCGCAGCCTACATTCTCAACATTATTCGGCGAACCATTCATGCCAATGGATGCTTCAGTTTATGCTGAAATGTTAGGTGAAAAACTTGACAAATACGGAACTAAAGTTTACTTAGTAAACACAGGATGGGCAGGCGGTTCAGCATCAATGGGTGCTAAACGTATGAAACTTGCTTATACAAGAGCTATGGTAACAGCTGCATTGAACGGTTCATTTGATTCAATCGAATTTAAACACCACGATGTATTCAATGTTGATTATCCTACATCTTGTCCTGACGTTCCAGCTGAAATGCTTGATGCACGCGGAATGTGGGCTGATAAAAATGCTTATGACGAACAAGCTAACAAACTTGCTCAAATGTTCGCTGATAACTTTGCTAGCAAATATCCGAACATGCCTGCAGAAATCGTTAACGCAGGTCCTAAAGCATTATCATCTGCTAAGTAGCGCGAGCTGAGGGCGTATGGTCAAAGCGTTGAGCTTTGCCGAAAGACCCGTTAAACGCGAACGAGCAAGATAAATAGAAACAAAAAAGCCTCGCTTATGCGGGGCTTTTTTTATTAACTTGTGTAAAATTAAAGTCAAAACCACTAGAAAAACATGGATTTTAGATGTATACTACTTATGTAGTAGTGTTAGTAAAAGGATTTTCATTGGCAATGCCGTCTAAATGGCGTATTGCTTTTAATAAGAACTATTATAAAATAGTTTTAAGCAATGTAAACTCATTTTTATAATTAAGCAAAAATAGTTTATCATTAGTTTTACATGTGAAGTAGGTGTATAATATTGAACGAAAACAAGGTAGACAGTAAAAAGGCGCAAGAGTCTAAAAAACCCAGAAATTCAGCTGTTTCAAACCCATTGGCGAAACAGCTCAATACGCTGAAAAAACCTGCTGTTAAAAAAACTGTTCAGCCTAAAACAATTTCTGACCCAATTTCTAATGATACTTCTAATATTGTTGCTAAAATAAATAATTTCAACACAAACAAAACTTCCAATAAAATTTACGGCAGCGGTTATATGAACGGAAGTTCAAACAAAGTTGTTGATTACTCTGATATTGTATATTCATTAAATTCAGCACTATCAGAGAAAACAAGTATTCAAAATTTATTTATTGCGGTTCATAATTTATTTACAGAAAAATTAAACCACATTTTTACAGCATTCGGAATTTATCACGAAAAATCAAAATGTATTAATATGAAACTATTTAATTCATTGGGAAATACATACACATCAAAGATTTTTATGTCTGATGATGAAAACCCTGTTATTAAATGTTTTAACAACCGTGACGCGCTATGCTGCAAAAATAATAAATTTTTAAATATTCCTTATTTGCATGATTCTTCAGCTTTAATTCTTCCTTTAAATTCTGTTAACGGATGCAAAGGAGTTATGGTTATCGGTAAAGATAATCTTGAAACACATATAGGTCTTTTTGCGTTTATAGCTAATTATTGTGCTCTTTTTATGCAGAATGTAGAACTTGTTGAACAGACAAACCTATATGCAAATACTGATACTTTAACTGGTTTGTATACACACAGAGGATTTCAGGAAGTTCTATCATCAGAACTTAAGAGAGCATCAGATAATAATTCTGAACTTTCAATCATAATGCTTGATATAAACAATATTTCTAAAATTAACAGAGAACTTGGACATGCTAAGGGTGACGAAGTTATAAAATTATTAGCTGAAAAAGTTAAACAAAACAGCAGAAGTTCTGACAAAGCAGGACGTTACGGCGGTGATGAGATTGCAATAATTCTGCCTGATACAAGTACAGCTGATGCAAAATACTTGGCTGAATATATTACATATTGCCTTTCTTGTTGTTTTGTAGACGATGTCGGGCCTGTAAAAGTTTCGGTCGGTATTGCAACATTTCCTGAATGTTCAAGAGATCAGGAAAAACTTCTTATTCTTGCAGAACAGGCTATGTATGTTTCTCAAGCAAAAGGGTACAAAGAAGGTATGTCTGCTATTGTAAGTTCTTCAGATTTTAATTTCTGGGATGATGATGCTTTAAATTCCTTTGCTGAAGTAATCGCAAAACGCCATTCACAGCTTGGTATAAATTTTGAAGACGAACTTGTCCACAAGTTCAATAACGAAAATATTGTATCTCAAAATCACCTAATGGAACTTGCAAATTCACTTGCAGGTGCAATTGATGCAAAAGATCCTTATACAAAAGGTCACTCAACATCAGTTTCAAGATACTCTGAAGCTCTTGCACGCGCAATTAATTTGCCTGAAGATGAAGTTCAAAGAATCAAACTTGGCGCACTTCTTCATGATGTGGGCAAAATCGGAATACCTGAAAGTGTATTGAAAAAACCTGATAAACTTTCTGATGAGGAATGGGAAATTATGAAACAGCACCCTGTAATTGGTGCAGAAAAAGTTCTTGAACCTAATGAAGCTTTGCGTGATTTAATGCCTATGGTAAAATATCACCACGAACGAGTTGACGGCAGGGGATATCCCGACCAGCTTAAAGGTGAAGAAATTCCTCTTGCTGCAAGAATTGTTGCAGTTGCAGATACATACCACGCACTTATTTCCGACAGACCTTATAGAAAAGGTTTGAGCGTAGATACTGCATGTCAAATTTTAAAAGACGGGGCAGGCACACAGTGGGATGCTGATTTAGTACGCCACTTTATTGGAATTGCTCCTGCATTGTCAACAAGTATATAAGAATAATTTATTCTTCTCCGCCTTTTACAACAATAAGGTTGTTGATAATTTTCATTTCGCAAGTCGGTAATACAACATCATCCAACCCAGTTGCAATGCTGATAATTTTACCTGCACCCAAAACTACTTCATCACCTTTGTAGAAGAATTTGTAATCGTCTTTTCTGTCTGAACGTATAGTAATCTGGCTCATTGTTTTACTCCTTTACTGTTATAGAAAATTCCTTCTTCCATAACCTCGTCATAAATATACTCATCTTTTTTAAAAGTTTCATCGGTATATGGATACAAGTCAATACAAACATCATATTCTGTTTCGATTTTGCCTACAATCGGCCAAATCTGTTCTCGTTTAGCTTTGTCCTCAACATCAAATAATGCAACAAGTTCAATATCGTCGTCAATTTCGCCCTTAACGCATTCGCCAAAAGCATAAATACCTTTGAAATCGTTAAATACACGGTTAAAAGCTGTACAAAGTTTCAAGATAATCTCATCTAAATTCATAATTCTATCTCATTTCTATTAATTGTAACCTGTTCTGATGTTTCAAGGTTTTTGACCGAAACAGTTTCTGATTTAATTTCATCTTCACCTAAAATTAATGCATATTTTGCACATTTTGAAGCTTTTTCAAGCTGTTTTGTGAATTTTTTGTTTGCCAGGTCAAACTCAACATTATAACCCTTTGCTCTTAATTCTTGCGCAAATGCAAACGCATCAGCAGGTGAATTTGAAACAATATAAGCATCAAGTTTTTGCACCTCAGTTTCAGGTAAAAGCGAATTTAAACGTTCCATACCCATTGCCCAGCCTACAGCAGGAGTATCATCTCCGCCAAGATTTCTGACCAAACTGTCATATCTGCCGCCGCCGCATACAGCGTTTTGCGAACCTAAGTTATTCGACTTAATCTCAAAAACCGTTCTGTTATAATAATCCAAACCTCTGACAAGAAGCTTATTTTCAACATATTTAACATTAAGTTTATCCAAGTAAGATTTTAAGGTTGTGTAATGTTGTGCACATTCTTCGCAAATAAAATCAGATTGAATAACTTTTTGAATTTCTGGTTTTGCAAAAATTTCCTTACAAGTTTCAACCTTGCAGTCCAAAAGTCTTAAAGGATTTTTTTCATATCTGTTCTGGCAGTCCTCGCACAAGTTTTCAAACTCGGGTTTCAAAACTTCTTTAATTCTTTTTTTGTATTCTTCACGGCAAGTCGGACATCCTAAGGAATTAATTTCGACTTCCAAATCATTCAAACCTAATGATTTTAAGTATTCTGCTGCCATTACAATAACTTCGGCATCAGCGGAAGGTTCTTTAATCCCAAACATTTCCACGCCAACCTGATGAAATTGTCTTTGTCTGCCTGCCTGCGGACGTTCGTATCTGAACATCGGGCCTTTGTACCAGAGTTTTATGGGAGCTGAAAGTCTTGCCATACCGTTTTCGATAAAAGAACGTACAACACCTGCCGTATTTTCTGGTCGAAGTGTTAATGAGCGTTCGCTTTTTTCGAATGTGTACATTTCTTTATTAACGATATCTGTTGTATCACCTACACCGCGTGCAAAAAGTTCTGTTACTTCAAAAATCGGGGTTCTAATTTCTTTGTAACCGTATTTTGTAAATATTTCTAATGCATTTTTTTCAAGCTTGTGCCATTTTTCGGCTTCTTGAGGTAAAATGTCTTTTGTTCCTTTTAAAACTTTAATTATTTTAGCCATAAAGTTATTATATAAATTTGAAGCTCAATTGTCAAATAATATCTAATTTTAGGCTCACTGAAATTATAATGCGTAATTTTAAGAATATTGCATTATATTAATTTTATATTATAATAACTATGGGTAAGCCCGAACTCCCCTTAGCAACAACCTATATGATAGTAAACAGGGCTAAGAAAGGGGGTAAGATGAACAGAGAACTAATTAAAAAAGTCCTAGTTGCCCTAGGACTTTTGTTACGATTAATTGCCTCATTAATCTAAAGGGTGATAGATTGGTTCAGCTTATAGGGAGTTGAACCAATTCCCTTATTTTAATTATTTCCGATTTTGTTGTGTTTGTCAAGTGGCGACGAAGTCGCTTTCCATATTGGACTTTGTATAATATTAAAAATATTGCCCTTTGTTGGTTTTTGTGTTATTGTTGTGCTGTAGGGCTGGCACACTGCCGTTTCGTCACACACGATTTACGAAGAAATTGGACGAAAGGAGGGCTAAAGTCTATGGTTGATAAAATAATAATGCTATTACTGGCATTTGCGATTACAGTAATAGCACTAAAAATTCAATCGTAGGGTGCGAAGCAAGTCCTTAACAGGTTGCTTAAGTTGTTGAGGACTTCGCCCTACTCTTATATTATTTCCGATTTTGTTGTGTTTGTCAAGTGGCGACGAAGTCGCTTTCCACACTTGTGAGCAGAGCCGCAAAAATTATATAACATTTAATGCGAGGCACAGTTATTCGTCTATAAGTTTAAACTCATCCCCGAGCCTATCTTCTATCATCATAGCAAATTCGGAAAATTTAACACCTAAAGCTTCTGCTGTTCTCCAAATAGTACTAAATTGAGGGTCGGTTTCACCATTTTCAAGTCTACTCAAATTTCCGCTATATAAATCATATTCATTTGCAAGTTTATTGCCTGATGAATTCCTATCTTCTCGAAGTTGTTTAACCAGTTTTCCTACAGTCTTCTTAAAATGTAAAATTTTTTCTTTTCTATCTTGCATAAAAAAATAATAATTGGTATATTATTTAATAGTTCTGCGAATTCGCAGAGGAGGTTTTTATGTACATTACAGCTTGAAAATTAATCTATTGATGCAATAAGAATATTATAAATTTTTTTAAGTTCTTTTTCATTTCGTCCTGCAGTCATAGAAGTTATTTTCTTTTGTAAATCCATCTCTTTACTAGTATGCTCTATAAAATTTTGTTTAAAGAAAAATGCAGGTTCAACGTTAAAGAAATTCGAAAAATTAATAAGACTTTCACAGGAAATAAATGTTCTGCCTGTTTCAATGGCTGTAATAGATTTACGTTCCAATCCTACAGCTTCCGCTAACTGTTCTTGAGTCAATTCTTTGGCAATTCTTAATAGTTTAACATTCTTACCAATATTCTTATTTACTTGTTCAATAGTATACATATTAATATAATAAAGTCTTTTTTTTAGCTTTTCTAACTTATTAAATTAGACTATATCTAACTAAACACTACCCAAAGGAGACGACTATGTTAAACTCACTAAAACTAAAAATGTTCATTTGCAAACTACTTACCTTTTGGATTATTCCATCTAAAAACAGAAAATATTTTAGAGATATGCTTTTTTGGTTTTCATATTCAGACTACGTTCGTTTTAAAAATATGGATTACCATGTTGTATCATTAGGGAGCATATGTTTTACTCGTGCTCTGGCTGTTGCTGCAGGAATCAAACCACGAAGGTTTTACGGAGAAAAGTCCTGTCCATTTGATTTGTATGTCAGCGATTTAAAAAGAACAATTGAATTAATCGAAAATGACTTTTCTGATTTTTTTGAAAATATTAATATTGATGCATTTCCGCACGATGAAAAATTTAGTTTTATTCATTTCAAAAAAATAAAAGAAAAGGAAAACCATTTCAACTTATTCTTTTAACTAAAAATTATATTGATGTAGAAAACGTTATTCAAATTCCATACGATTTTGTTATTGATGATGGAAGATCAATTGAACTTATTATGAACAAGTTTAAAAATTTTGATAACAAATTTACTACATACAAAGATTATATGCAAAAGGAATTGAAAAAAATTATTTAAACTGTTTCTACAAGAGCTTTTGCGATTTTTAATGCGTCATTAAAAACGTATTCGTTTCGCAAAAAATCCTCGCGTTCAATGTATTTGCTAACAATTTTGCGTGCATAAGTTCCGATTGCAATGCCGTTGTAATTTATTCCGCACATTTTGGCAAGTTCGGCAGTCTTAGAATTTGTACCGCCTGACAGCATTATGTAAACAGGTAAATTTGCATTCTGAACAATTTCTGCTGTTGCAACAGCCTGCAAAGTTGTCTTAAAATCATCACTTCCACCGCTCATTGGATACCCGTCGGCCTGAACTATTGTAGAATACGGTTTGCGGTTTGTAATCATCTGCTTTATCTGCTCAATCATTTTTTCTTCAGATAACCGTCCGCGGGCAGTGCAGATGCTGAGCATGCCGTCATAAACAGAGTTTATATAATCCCATTTTTCAACCCAATCACCGTCCATAGCATGAAGTTCAATACAATCTATGCCGAGTTCTACTAATTCTGGCAAAACCTCATTCAAATCTTTGTTTTCAAAAACAAAAGAAATTGCGCCCTGAGAGCAGACAGAATAACATTTTCCGCACCCGATACAACGCGCCTGCTTTACTTTGCAGTGTTTTATCGTACGCTGCGGGCAAACTTCCTCACACTTATGGCATCCTGCACATTTTTCATAATTAATTTGCGCTTTACGAACATGCGGGTCGCCTTTAATCCCGACACTTACGCACAAATACCCCTCGCGCCCCTGTAGTCCGCGTTTTGCAGCTTCAACAATTTCAGGTTTTGCAGAAAGGTCAAAAAATTTACATCCCGCCTTAGAATACAATGCAACAAGTTTTTCAACTTCCTGTGCATCCTCATTTCCCGCTCCGCAAACAAGTTTAAAACATTTTCTCTCATCAAGAAGATTTTTAAGCATTATTTCACCATATAGTTATAAATAATTTCCGATGCTTTTACAATAAACTCTTTGCCCAATGGTGAATTGTGCGGACGTTTTGCAAAAATTACAACTATATATCTTTTTCCGTTCGGCGCATAAACAATTCCAGCATCACCCAGCATTGTGCCAATGTCGCCTGTTTTGTGCAAAAATTCTGCACCCGCAGGCAAGCCTGCTGCGATTAGGCGGTTATTATGAACATGACCCATATAATCAAAAATCTTTTCTCGTGAAGATGTACTCAAGAAATTCGGGTTATCAATATTATAAAGAATTGTCGCCATATCTCTCGCTGTAGAATGGTTTGTACCCCCAAGGTCAGGAAGCCAGGTTTTAACATAAGTATGTTTTAAGCCCCAGCGTCTGACAGCAGAATTTACATCAGTCATAGAACCCATCTGAGCCATAAGCATATTTGTTGCAGAGTTATCGGATTCTGTAATCATCATTCTTGCAAGAGTATCAATAGAATATTTTGAATTTGCAGCTTTAAACTGTAAACTTCCTGAACCTTCCGTTCTGTAATATTCTGTCAAAGGCATTTCATCAAAAAGTTCAATCTGGCCTTTTTCTATTGAACGGAAAAGCTGAACCAGCACGGGAACTTTAATTATACTTGCAGTTGCAAAGATTTCATCCGCGTTAATATCTGCATAATTACCTGTCTGATAATCCCATACATAAACAGAAGGGTGAATTGATGAATATGCAGAAGCAAGTCCTTTTAATTGGTTTTCAAGACCTATAAGTTCGTTTCCTTCTGTTAAAGCTGTCATTTCAGGTTTTTTAACCCTTGCACCTTCAAGTGAGCGCATTCCCAGATACCAGTGGTTTGAAAGGTAATTTGAAGTCGGGAAAAGCAATTGCTGATAATCCGCTTTTACATTTTTGTAAGGTGTAGGATTAAACATATTTTTTGTAACTTTATTAAACCCATAAGGCAGAACTGTCAGAGCAAGCGCTGAAACAACAGCTGTAGAAATAATTCTGTGGATTAAATAGTTACGTTCAATTTTTTTCTTATCTGCATTTAATTTTTGCGAACGCAATTGACGCTGCGGAACGGAATGTAATGGTGTATTATACTCACGTTTTGTATAATATCGATTATCATAATATTCCCGTCTTGCTAATTCCGGCATAAATCCTCCCCAAAAATGTATTACTATTTTACTTCACATAAATTTAAATGGCAAGCAAGTTTACATTTTTAGGTTATAATATTTTACATTAAGAGAGGATTAAAAAATGGAAGATTGTATTTTTTGCAAAATAATTAACGGAGATTTTAATACAGAATTTGTTTACGAAAATGAACATGTTGTTGTATTCAAAGATATTAACCCGAAAGCTCCCGTACACCTTCTTGTTGTACCAAGAGTTCATGCGGCATCACTCAACGAACTTGAAGATAAAAATCTTATGGGCGAACTTTTACAGGCTGTAAAAGAAACTACAAAAAAAATCGGTTTAAAATCATATAAAACTTTGATTAACACAGGAAAAGAAGCAGGTCAGGAAGTTTTCCACCTGCACATACACATACTAGGAGAATAAAAACGGGAACGAGCAACAGCGAGTGACTGACCAAGGTATTTAAAGTAACACCAATTTTTACGGAAAGGGCAAAAATGATGAAAAACGGAATAGAAAACGGATATTACCACGAAATTACACCATCAGGGTTTGGGATTGCAATTAAAGCAGGAAAAGTTTTGTACTCAAAACAATCAGAATTTCAAAAAGTTGAAGTGTTTGAAACAGAATCAGCACTTGGCAGAGTTTTAACACTTGACGATTTAATGATGACAACAGAGGGTGACGAATATCATTATCATGAAATGATTACGCATATTCCAATGATGCACCACAAAAATCCTGAGAGTGTTCTTGTTATCGGCGGCGGCGACGGTGGAACTGTCAGAGAAGTTTTGAAACACAAATCAGTTAAAAAAGTTGTTCTTGCAGAAATTGACGGACTTGTAATCGATGCGTGCAAAGAATTTTTGCCGACAATTTCATGCGGGCTGTCTGACCCGAGAGTTGATATTCAGGTAGTAGATGCAATTGATTTTATCAAAGACAAAAAGAACGAATACGATATTGTCCTTATTGACTCTACTGACCCTATGGGCCCTGGTGAAGGATTGTTTACAGAAGAATTTTATACAAACGTTAAAAACTCGTTGAAAGAAGGCGGAATTGTTGCAGCACAATCTGAAAGCCCGTTTGTTAATAAAGAAGAAATCAAAAAAATGTACAATCTGCTTAAAAAAGTATTCCCTGTATGTGACACTTATACATCAAATATTCCGACATATCCAGGCGGTTACTGGGCTTGGGCATTTTGTTCAGTTGATGTAAAACCATTATCATATTTTGCAGATGACAGATATGAAGATATCGTAAAAACTTGCAAAATATATAACAAAGAATACCACAATGCAAGATTTGCGTTACCAAACTACTTAGAAGAAATTTTATAATATGGATTTCACAGAAAAAACATTAAATTCACAAATTGTTTACGACGGTAAAATCATTACGGTTCTGAAAGATGATGTTGAAGTCGCTGACGGACACAAATCTTTCAGAGAAGTCGTAAAACATTCGGGCGGAGTTGTTGTTTTAGCAATTCATGAAGATAAAGTTATTTTTGTAAAACAATTCCGTTATCCGATGAAAGAGGTTTTGCTCGAACTTCCCGCAGGTAAACTTGAAAAAGGCGAAGACCCGTTTCTTGCCGCACAAAGAGAACTTGAAGAAGAAACTGGTTATTGCGCGGATAAATGGACTGATTTGGGATTTGTCTACACTTCTCCTGGATACAGCGATGAAAAACTTTATCTTTTCAAAGCGGAAAACCTTCATTTTACACAGTGTCACCCAGATGAGGGCGAAATCCTTCAACCTCTTGAAATCAAAATCATTGATGCCGTAAAAATGATTAATAATGGTGAAATTAACGACGCAAAAACACTTTGTGCATTTTTTAGGGGAATGCCATGTCAAAAATAAAGATGATTGCGACAGATATTGACGGAACAATTGTTGATTGGAATTTAGGCGACTTTACTCCAAATGTTAAAAAATGCATCAAAAATCTTTGCGCAAGCGGAGTAAAAGTAGTTCTTGTTACAGGCAGAATGCACTGTGCCTGCAATCATATCGTCAATGAACTCGGACTTGAAACTCCTGTTGTATCTTATCAGGGCGGATTAATCAAAGATAAAGACGGAAATACTCTTTATCAACAGAATTTAGATGCAAATTATGCAAAACAAATCATAAAATGGGCGAGAGATAATGATATTCATATAAATCTCTACATTGACGATAAATTATATGTAGAAAAAGACAACGACTTTGTAAAAAAATACACAGACGGCAAGTTTGTACCCTACACTGTATGTTCATTTGACACTCTTGAAATCGACAATGTTAACAAAATTCTTGCAATTGACTACAATGATGCAGAAAAAGTTACACGCTGGGTAAATGAATTACAAAAGAACTTCCCAGAGTTATACATTGTCAAATCAACTCCATTTTTCTGCGAAATCGGAAGCAACAAGGCTAAAAAATCACTCGGTGTAGAATTTTTAGCAAAAAAATGGGGACTGAAAAAAGAGGAAATTTTAACAATCGGCGATCAGAACAACGATATAGAACTTCTCAAATCAGGCGGAATTAAGGTTGCTATGGGAAACGGCACACCTGAATTAAAAGAATGTGCCGATTTCATAACTGATACCGTCCAGAATGACGGATTTGTAAAAGCTGTTGAAAAGTTTATTGCTCAGGAACAGTAAATTTTGTTCCGCATCTTAAACAGAAAACCTGTAGTCCTGGTTCATTATCATCAACATCATCAAAGCCTTTGATGTGAACTTCTCCTTTTTCATCAGTTTCTACTCTGTATTTAGTTCCGCATTTTGGACAAACTACAAATTTATAACCGTTAATATCATGAAGTTGTCCAATAGGACTTTCGTCCGATTTTGGTTTTCGTGTATATGCTTCAAAATTAATTTTGTGAGGAGTTTCAACATTTGTAAAACCGTCAATCGAATCTGCAATTACTGCATTGCCGTAAGCTGTTGCTTCCTGAACTGTACCTGATATAGGATAAATCTCCATTTTAAAATTTATAACCGCAGTTGCACCCAATTTTGCTGCATTGTCAGTCATTTTTTTTAACGCAGTTTGGCGAAAACCACCGCCTTCTGATGAATTGCAAACTCCAAATACAATATCTTTATATTCAGAAATTTTATAACCTTCTAAATTTCCACCTGCTGAAACTAACATTATTTAACCTCCGGAATTGTGAATTTTGTACCACATTTTAAACAGTATATCTGCATGCCTGGCTCTGCATCATCAACATCTTCAAGCCCTCTGATATGAGATTTGCCGTTTTCATCAACATCAACTTTATATTTAGTGCCGCACTTCGGACATACTACAAATCTAAATCCTGCATTTTCCACAATTTGTCCTTCTGGAGATTCTTCATATGTTTTTTCAGGTAAAAAATTCGTTTTTCCCGCAGTATAAGCATCAACAAATTCTGCTAAAATATTTCCGATACCGCCTGTCGGAACATAATTTTTAATAGGTCTTATTACAACAGCGTTACCATATGCAACAACTTCCGCATTACCTGTATATGTAGAATTTGAGATTTCAAATCTAAAATTGATAACAGCATTTGCACCCAATCTTCTTGCAGAAGCCAAAAGTCTGTCTAAAGCCTTTTGTCTTGATTCATCAGAAAGTTCTGTATATGAAGTTAATTCACCGCCGACAAACTGTTTAAAGCCCATAAAGAAATCTTGAACAGCATCTTTTGAACGCATAGAAATACCCCAAACCATTCCTTTGTAATCCATAACTTCATAGCCCTGAAAATTTTCTTTTTCAGTTACTAAAATTCTGTATCCAACCTCAGGACGAGTTCCTGACAATAAATCTTCACGATTAATCACCATATTTTCTCCTATGCTTTATCATTTACATTCGTATCATTTGTTTCCACCAGCTGAGCACCGCAAACCTTACAGCATTGAGATTCCATATGCTCAGATCTGAAACTTTCACCACATTCGGGACATCTGTAATATTTTCTTGATTTTAAAGATTTGTCATAAGCTATAAGGGCGCAAATAACAATAACACCAACAAAAATAATTGCTGTTATAGGATGTTCCAATACTGTTTTTAAATTCACGAAAAATATCATTACTAAATCTCCATTTTTTAAAGATTATAATAAATTTGCATTTAACACATCATATGTTAATATTAGATAGAAATGTACAGAATTGGTCTAGGATACGATATTCATAAATTAACAGAAGGCAGGGATTTAATAATCGGCGGAGTAAAAATTACGCATGAAAAAGGGCTGCTCGGACATTCAGATGCTGATGTACTAATTCATGCCATTATTGATGCAATGCTTGGAGCATTGTGCCTTTCAGATATAGGTACACTTTTTCCTGACAATGATGATTTGTATAAAGATGCTGACAGCACAGTTTTATTGAAAAAAGTTTATGAAATGGTCAAAGAAAAAGGCTGGAAAATTTCTAATCTTGACAGCAATATAATTGCACAGCGACCGAAAATGATGCCGTATATCCCGAAAATGAAAGAAGTTTTGTCAAAAATACTCGAAACTGAAGAAATTTCAATCAAAGCGAAAACGAACGAAAAAATGGACGCAGTCGGCAACGAACTTGCAATAGAAGCTCATGCAGCAGTTTTACTTAATCTTGCATGATTGAGTTTCTTCTGACCAAATTCGATTATATTTTTCACAATTTTCTTTATTTATTTCAACAAGATTTCCATCAATTTTTGTCTTTATACCTTTGGCGCAAACACCAATATCCAGGCACATATTTATTTGAACAAACTTTGAATAAAAAGGCTTGATTAAAATTAATATAAGTACTATTATTATTATATAAACTTTCTTGTTCATATTTGTATTATGAACTATTTATTTTTAAAAATATTAATAATATTTCCTGTATATTATTTTTTATGAGGCGGTCTTAAATCCCACATTAAAACTGCACAATCGCAAGTCGGGTATTCTCTGCCTCGTCTGCGGCCTTCATGATTTGCAACTTGGTCACGCGCCGAATCTGCCATTGCTTCTTCTACAGAAACTTTATGCGTATGGATATAAGTAAACGAATCGTATAACTCTTTCATATTACTCAAAGCATCTGCTGTCAAAGAACCTAATACTCCGCGTTGTCCAGCTTCGCAGTTAGCTTTCGAATGATAAAATTTATCCATTGTACCATCATACTCACCAAGAAGCCTTGCATAATTTCTCACAAAACTCATAGTTGTATTAAATATCGTATTTAATGGTGTCAAAAATCCCATTATATCTGATATTAAAATTTGCATCCTGAATTTTTGAGCATATATTTCACTGTAAACATCATCTACATTATACTCACAATCAGATAAATGTCTGCCGTATTGCGGCTCAAGAATATCCAGTGTTTCATCATAAGATGAGACAACAGCTTCAGCCTGCGCAATTAAATCTTGAATGCTTGATGACTCATTTTGAATATCCTGACTTAAAACATCATAATCTGAAAATATTTTTTTCAATGTTTCATAGTAAAATGCACACTCGCAAGATTCATCATCAGTTGTTTCTTCAACATAACACTTACAGTTTGGATGCGGTTTTTCAGGTACTTCATCTTTACTGTAAAATTTTTGATTATCCAATGCTCTGCATTTTTCGCAAGCACCAGGTTCTGTGTGCCAAATATAAACTGTATTACTTATTCCGCCTTTTAAAACCATAATTCCCCCTCTGATTTATTATGTCAAATGTTATAAACTCCCGCAAGTCCACGAAAATGTGTGGACAATATTGTTTTCTTTTGTTACCATAAGATACTATAAGGAGAAATTATGGATTTAGAACTGCTTCCAAAATGCCCTGTAGAAACTACATTAACACTTATCGGCGAAAAATGGAAAATACTTATTATTAGAGATTTATTAAATGGTACAAAACGTTTCGGTCAATTAAAACAAGTTTGCAGCGGTATTTCGCAAAAAGTTCTCACAACAAATCTGCGCTCCATGGAAGAAGCTGGACTTGTTACAAGAAAAGTTTTTCCTGAAGTTCCGCCCCGCGTGGAATATACCCTCACTGATGTCGGATATAGTCTTGCACCTGTGTTAAACGCTATGGCAAGCTGGGGTACTGATTACAAAACTTTTCTGAAACTTTTAAAAAAACATAGACAATAAGGTAATTTATTCTCAAAATTAAAATTATATATAATAGTACAATAGCAAAATATTTTATTTACGTTATTATATAAATAGGAGAATTAAATGAAATCAAAAACATCTATAGTTAAAAAAGTTTTGGATGACACTCATTTAACATTACTTTTCCCAAATATGAGTATTGAAACAAAAGAACAAATTGTTTATCGCAGAAATGGTAAAACAATTGATAAAGTTATTGAGTTTGATGCTAAAACTGGTTCTAAAATAAAAACAACTCATTATGATTATTTTGATGACAAAAAAATTCGTTCTATTGATGAATTTGACAGAGAATCTGGTAAAAAAATTCGTACTATTAATTATGTTCTTTATAAATCTGTTGATGAATATGATTTAGAAAGCGGTAAAAAAATTCGTACAATAAACTTTAATGTAAAAGATGAAACAAAAATATCTTCCATTCAAGAATACGATATCGATACAGGGAAAATTATTAATGTTTCTATATACAAACGTGATGGAAAAACTATCAGTATTATAAAAAGAATCGACCCTGTTACAGAAAAAGTTACAAACTGGGTAAACAATGATACTAAAAATCCTTTAGAACCTGTTAAATTTGCAACTAGATCTTACGACAATATCAAAATGATGGACAAAGAAGAAAAAGAAGATATTGCAAAATTAATTGATAATTTATACAGCAACGCTTTTTAATCCATATTTTCTTCAACAAATTTCTGCGGATTTTCAATGATATACTCTAATTCTTCTGGTTCTACAATACATCCATATTGTAATTTTTCATTCCAGGCAATATATGTGACTAACCCATAACCAAGAGTTTTTCCGAACGAACTTTGTGTTACTTCTAGTAAATCTATTTTGTCTAGAGGTATATTAACTTCTTCTGGATTTATAACACCGCATTTTAAATGTGCATATTTATTGGTAATAACTATTTTATCAGATTTATATCTTGCAATCGGATAAAATATAAACCCTAATAAAGCTGCCATTACAACCCAGCTGAAAAAACTGTGTGTATTTAAAAAAATATTCCAAAAATAAAAAAAGAATAACGGTGTAAAAAATACAGAAGGTACTAAATTAATCCAATGTTTTTTTACATCATATAATACAATTTCCTCAACATCGTCATCATTTGAATTTTTTATAACTATTCTTTGTAAATGATTTCCGCAGTTTCTGCAGTAATTATCATTTTCGTCAACTTCTTTTCCGCAATTTGAACAGTACATTATAACCTCATATTCCCAAGAAATTTTAACACATCATTTGACTTTAGTCAATGAGCGTTATAACATGGAACTACTATGAATAAACAAGAACTTTTAAATCTTTATAATATGGAACTTGATGAACTTTTAAAAATTTCATCACAATTTATTAAAAATGAAGTAGAATTTTGCTCGCTTATTAACGCACGAAACGGAAAATGTTCACAAAACTGCAAATATTGTGCTCAAAGCTCTCATTACTGCACAAATATTGAAAGTTATCCGCTTGTATCTGTTGATGAAGTTAAAAAAGCTGCTGAGGATGCAAAATCACACAAAGCATCAAGGTTTGCAATCGTAACCTCAGGCAGAACTCCTGATGAGGGAAGGGATTTTCAGATTGAACTAGACATGATTAAAGAAATCAACAAAATAGACGGCTTAAAATCTTGTGCATCAATCGGAATTTTAAATGAGGAACAGGCAAAACAACTTGCTGATGCAGGTTTGACAAGATTTCATCATAACATTAATACATCACGCTCTTATTACCCTGAAGTTTGTACTACTCACAAATTTGAAGATAGAATAAACACTTGCAAACTTGTAAAAAAATATGGAATGGAATTATGCTGCGGTGTAATTTTAGGAATGGGTGAAAGTATTGAGCAGCGTGTTGAAATGGCTTTAGAACTAGCTGAAATTGAACCTGATTCAATACCAATTAATATTTTGATGCCAATACCTGAAACTCCTTTTGAAAACTATTTAGACAAAATTGATGAAGAAAATATTTTAAGAACTCTTGCGATTTTCAAAATAGCAAACCCGAAATCAGTACTTCGTTTTTGCGGCGGAAGAATGAGATTATCGGAAGAAAACCAGAAAAAAGCATTAAAAACATGTGTTGAAGGCATAATGGTCGGCAACTATTTGACAACTGTCGGCAAAGCTCCTGAAGAAGATATTAAAACCGTTTCAGAACTTGGAAAAGTTATTGTTTAATTACGGAATGTATATATTAAAAATATTGCCTTTTGTTAGATTTTGTTCTATTGTTATACTGTAGGGTAGTACCTGCCTTTCTCTGACACACGAGTACTAAGGAAATGGTCAGAAAGGGGGTGATATGACAAAGCAGCAAATAAAAACTGCCATAACAGTAATTATAGCAGTTCTTAATTTTATTTTAGCAATGTTATAGGGTACTAAGTGAAGCTCTAAGGAAGCTGAATTTCTTTAGGGCTTCCCCCTATGTTCACATTATTTCCGATTTAGAGGAATTTGTCAAGGGGTGTCGGGAACTTCTACTAAGATGTCCTTTGCATTACAATCTAAAAATTTAGCAAGTTTTTCAATTGTACTGAGTTTCACGTCAACATGTTCGCCTCTTGTTATTTTGGTTATCGTTGTAGTACTCAAACCAGAATATTTTGCTATTTCTTTATTTGTATATTTTCTTTTCCATTTAACATTGTAAATATTTATTATAAGCATAAAATAATTATAGATATTTTAATTACAATAGGTTTTTATCAATTGACAATTTGATTAAATCAAACTATACTTTGATTGTTGTTACAAAGCTTATAGGTGATAAAATGTAATTTAGTTTTTCAAAGTAATAATGATATTGTAAATCTTTTCCATAAAATCTTGAGAACAATTAAATTAATCGAAAATGACTTTTCTGATTTTTTGAATATTCAAAACTAATGAAAAATAAACTTGAAGAAGTTATTTCAACTTAGATATCTTGATATTAAACACACTTTCAATATCAACACCATTGAGTATTTCTGATATTAAATCGCTGGAAGAAACATTTTGTTCAAAATGCGGTAATGTACCCAAAACTTTTGCGTCAGTATATTCTTCAATCATTTTTGGTAATAACTTTTTGCTAACAGAATTTTCGTTATAATTATTGACGATAACTCCGCGAAGTTCAAGTCCGAGTTCTTTTGCTCTGTTAAGCGAAAGCAGTGCATTGTTTAAATCGGAATTTTCAGCTGAAACTGTCAATAGTAAAGGTAAGTTCAAACTTTTCACAACATCTTCTTCCAAAAAATTTTTGCCGTAAGGTGTTGCAAGACCCCACAAACCATCTATGATTAAACATTCATTATCATTTTTAATTGTATCAAAATCGCGCGTAATAATATTTTTTTCTAAAATTATTTTTTCATTTGCTGCAGAAAGTATCGGAGAAATTTCTTCTCTCAATAGATATGTAAAATAAGTTTTTATATGTATATCATGCGCTTTAACAAACATTAAATCTTTTGACTGCAAATAACCGTCATTTTCCAAAGCTCCGACTTCTACAGGTTTATAGATACCTGTACTGTATCCAAGACTCTGCATTGTCACTGCAAGCCCAGTGGTTGCAAAAATTTTATCGTTCTTTTGTTCAACGCCTGTAACATATAATTCTAACATAATTTTATATTAGCAGAAAAATCTATTGTAGAAAACATTGTAGAAAGATGTAGAAAAAACATGAGTTTTCTACAGAGTTTTGACAAGTTTTGAGTTTTCTACAAAAACCATTATTATTATTACGAATTTTCTACTTAATTTTCTACAATAATAAATTCAGTAATAATAATAGTTTTCGACCGTTTTCTACAAATATTTCGAGCTTATTATTATTATTAATTTATATATATATATTTATTTAATATTATTGTAATTAATCTTTCAGTAGATATAATCTAAGAAAAGGGAGTAAAGACATGAAATTTGTTGTTAAAAAAGAAGATTTGTATAATGGAATTAAGATTGTTGAAAGAGCTACGTCTATCAAAGCTTTACAGCCTGTATTGATGAACATATTAATTGAAACAATCGACAAGGGAACAATCAAACTTGTAGCAACAGATTTGGACTATACTGTAATTGCAGAAGTTGATGCGCAAGTTGAAGAAGAAGGAAAAATTACATTACCTTCAAAAACTCTGAATGAAATCGTATCAAAACTCGGCGACAAATTAATCACTTTTGAAATGAACGAAGGTGAAACAACAGTAAATATTACATGTCAAAACTCAAAATTTGATATTATCGGTATTTCAGCTTCTGAATTCCCGCCTGAATTTTCAAATATTGATGTGAAAGAAGAAGATGGTTTTGATATTTCAATCAGACCTTTTGTGAAAGCTGTTAAACAAGCAGGTTTTGCAGCAGCAAGCTATGAAACAAGCAACCTATTGTCAGGTATTGTCTGTGATATTTCATCAAATGTTATGGAAATTGCATCAACTGACGGAAACAGACTTGCAAGAGTTCGCGAAACTATTGATAATAAAGAAAATCATGCAAAACAGCTTATTATTCCGTCAAAGACATTAAACGAATTTATTAAAATGAGTTCTTTCATTGATGAAGAAGCTGTAAAAATATATACAGAAGATTCAAAAATTATAATTAAATCTGAAAAAACATTGACAGTTTCAAGATTGTTATCAGGACAATTTCCGAAATATAACCAGTTAATTCCGCAAGAAAGCCCGAAAGAAGCATTAGTAAATGTTTCACAGATGATTTCAGCTTTGGAACGTGTATCAATTATGGTTAATGAAAAAACTAGTATTGTAAAATTAGAATTTGGTCATAACAATTTGAAACTTACTGCTGATACACCTGATTCAGGTAAATCGGAAGAAAATTTAGATATTGATTATACAGGCGAAGAGTTAGCAATCGCGTTTAATTATAAATTTGTATTGGAAGCATTGAAAAACATTGACAGTGACGTAGTTAAGGTTGGTTTGAATACACCGCTTTCAGCAACAATGTTTAGACCAAATAACGAAGAAGATTACGTTTGCTTGATTATGCCTGTGCAAATACGTTAATTATTAATCGAAAAATAAACATCTTTCAAACGCTTTTTGCTGATGTGTGTATAAAGCTGTGTTGTTGAAACATTACTGTGCCCGAGAAGTTCCTGTACAACACGCAAATCCGCTCCGTTTTCAAGCAAATGTGTTGCAAAACTGTGGCGAAGTGTGTGAGGTGAGATTGTTTTATGTAAATTTTTTCCCTGATTATGGATAAATGTGTAAATTTCCTGGCGCGTAACCTCTTTTCCGTGCTCGTTTATCAGTAATTTTTTGGATTTTTTATTACACTTTTGTAAGAAAAATTCACGTTCTGGTAAATATTTTTTTATTGCATTAACAGCTTTTGTACCTAATGGAACAATTCTATCTTTAAAACCTTTTCCTGTGCATTCCAAAAATTTGCCTTTCAAATCGTAATCATTTATTTTTAGATTAACAAGTTCCGACACGCGAAGCCCGCATCCGTAAAGGAGTTCGACAATTACAGTTTCAATTTTGGTTAAGTTTTGCGAAAGAATTTCTTCGATTTCTGCAACGCTGATGACTTTCGGCAATCTTTGCGGAACTTTTGGCTGTTCAAGAGTCAGAGCAGGGTTTGCTGAGATAATTTCATTAATACATGCCCATTTGAAAAATCCGCGGATTGATGCGATTTTACGTATTATACTAGTTGGCGAATATTTTTTTTCATGCAAATTTCTAATATATGCATTAATTTGTGTGCGCTGAATAGCTTTTAATTCACCGCAAAAATCAAGAAAATCGCTTAAATCTCTCCTGTAAGCATCAAGAGTGTTTTGCGACAAACCTTTTTCTATTTCAAGGTAATCAAGATATTCCGATAACGTTTGCATCACTAAATTATACTACATATTAAGTATAATGACAATCGTATTTTATATGATATAATAATGAACAAAACGAGATGAAAATCGTTATATTGATGTAAGGAGAAACAAAATGAAGAAATTTTTATCAATATTATTTGTATTAATTGCAACATGTTTAACAGTATTTGCAGATGATGCGCAGGAAGCTTTAAAATTCTTTAACAGCTACGTATCTGCAGCAAACTCTTACAGTCCGACAGTTGCTACAATGTATTCACCAAATGCTAAAATTATTAGACAAGTTATCAAACCAGACGGCTCACTTGTTAATGTGGATACTGATACTGCAACTTATATCAAACAAATGAAACTCGGTCAGGCAGGCGCAAAACTAAGAGGTTACAAAAACACTTATACTAACGTGTCTGTTGCAAATGCAGGAAACGGTGCTTATAAAGTAAGTTCTTTAAGACAGCCGTCTGGTGAAAATTACAAACTTAAAACTTATATGATTGTAAAACGTGAAAATGGTGCTTGGAAGATTACCGAAGAAATGATGCAGACTAAAGTGCAGACATTCTTAAAATACGCAAAGAAATAACTATGCTTACAAAATTCAGATTTTTAACAGCAGGCGAAAGTCACGGAAAGTGTCTAACCGCAATAATAGAAGGAATACCGTCAGGGTTTGAAATAAACCCTGACTTTATCAATGCTGAATTAAAACGCCGTCAGGGCGGATACGGCAGAGGCGCGAGAATGAACATTGAAAGTGATACGATAGAAATTACATCAGGTGTCCGCTTTGGCAAAACTCTCGGTTCGCCCGTAACTCTCGTAATTCAAAATAAAGATTACGAAAATTGGCAGAAGATTATGAGCATTTATGCTGAAAACTATACAGATGAAAAATCTTTCACAAAATGCCGTCCAGGGCACGCTGATTATGCAGGAAGTATAAAATATAATGCGAAAGATTTAAGAGATATTCTTGAGCGTTCCAGTGCTCGCAAAACTGCAATTGAAGTTGCAGTCGGTGCGGTTGCAAAACAGATTTTAAAAGAATTTGATATAACCTGTTCTTCAAGAATTTTGCAAATCGGTAATGCAAAAGAAAATTTTGAATTAGAAATAGATAGAGCAAAAGAAGCAGGCGACACATTAGGCGGAAAGTTTGAAGTTGTGTATAAAAATCTTTCTGTCGGCTTAGGTTCTCATGTTCACTGGGACAGAATGCTTGACGGAAAAATCGCGCAGGCTGTAATGAGTGTTCCTGCCGTAAAATCTGTATCAATCGGCAATCATCATGCATATAAAATGTTTGGAAGCGAATATCATGATCAAATGTATCTTGAAGATGATAAAATTGTCCGCAAAACAAATAACGCAGGCGGAATAGAAGGCGGTATGACAAACGGTGAACCTCTTGTAGTTACGGCTGTAATGAAACCTATACCGACATTAAGAAAACCATTAAAAACAGTTGATTTATTTAATATGGAAGAATGTGAAGCGCATTTTGAACGCTCCGATACCTGTGCTGTTGAAGCCTGTTGTGTAGTTGCAGAAGCGAGAATTGCCTGTGTGCTGGTTGATGAATTGCTTTTGAAATTTGGCGGCGACAGTTTATCAGAAATGAAACAGATTTCGTTTGTCCGTTAGCGTTAAATGGATAAAAAATAATATCTGCCATAATATGCAGTAGTGGATTTTGTCCACAAAAAGAAAGTCTTGTCGAATAACAAGACTTATAAATATACATTTACCCCACATTTTTTATAACATAAAATATATAATTTGTCAACCCGTTAATAAATTTTTCAATTTGTAAACTTAATGTAACAAATCAAATATTTTGTTAAAGTTTTCCAAAAACATGACCGAGATAGAAATTACGGACAATATGTTAAATTGGAGGTAATAAATTGAATTCAAAATTAGAGACAGCAATCGACAGTAATGTTATTGCAAACGGGATTATGCGTGACTTAATTGATGTCGATCGAATGGAAAGAATGCTGGAATGTGAGCTTAGTTCTTCAGATTTATTCAAAATTGACTGTGCTATCCTGTCACATTTGAGGAATACAAAGGATTTTTCAAAAGATTTACTTGAACAGCTAGAAACTGGAAAATTTGAAACCGTTATGGTTAAACCCCAAAAATCTATTGATATGGAATTACAAAATATTCAGCAGCAAGCTATTATGGATATTACTATGCCAATGCAGCAATTATTTGATGACATGGCAGTTATGGTGTCGGAAGCGTTAATATAAGGAGTTAATATGAATATAGAAGAAAAACTAGAAATCGATTTTTCTAAAATTACACCTGTTGATGTTTCAGAAACAATGATTTTGTCACAGGAATTACTGGACAAATATGCAATCATTATTGATGAAAGCAAGATTGAAAAGATTATTGCAGAAATGCCTCAAGCTCATACAATGACTTTGGAAGAAAAACTGCAATACATCAAGAAAATTCTTGATTATGATGTAACAGAACCTATAAAAAACCTGTTTGATGACGTTTTGAGCTTTGTAAGTAAACTATAGATATTACAAGTTTATTCAGAGCCTAGTGGCGGGTGGAGCGGCTACGCTCCTCTGAGCGTTCACGTACAGATAATTTTATAGGTGTTCCGAAGAAACCGAAAGCTTCACGCAATTTGTTTTCAATATAACGTTTGTAATGGTCTTTCATTAAATCAGCGTTATTTGCAAAGATTACAATATGCGGAGGCTGAACACCTGTTTGAGTTACATACATAATTTTCAACCGCTTGCCTTTTGAAGATGCAGGCGGATTGAGCATATATGCCTCTTTTATAATCTTATTCAACAAACCTGTTGAGATGCGTTTAGTGCATTCGGCATAAACATTTTCCGCTTCAGCAAAAATTTGGTTTAATCGCTGTTTGGTAACTGCCGAAATATAAATTTTCGGTGCGTATTCTAAAAATGGAATGTCATTTGCAAGTTTTTTATTATATTGGTTAATTGTATTTGACTGTTTATCCTCAATCAAATCCCACTTGTTAATCGCAATAATAATCCCTTTGCCTGCTTCTGTAATAATAGATGCAATTTTTTTATCCTGGTCAGAAATTCCTTCTTTAGCATCAATTACTAAAAGTGCAACATCACAATCTCTAATGGAACGTATTGCGCGGTCAACGGCAAATTTTTCAACGCCCCAGTCAACTTTTGCTTTTTTTCTTATACCTGCTGTGTCAACGATTATAAATTCTCTGTCTTTATAAGTTATTGAACTATCAATGCTGTCGCGTGTTGTACCTGAAACATCAGAAACAATTACACGATTTTCGTTGAGTAAAGCGTTTACGATAGAAGATTTTCCTGCATTCGGTCGTCCGACAATTGCAATTTTAATTGTATTATCTTCTTCTTGTTCAATGTCGCGTTCAAAATCTTCTGTAACAAGGTCTAACAAATCACCTACACCGCCTGAGCCGTGAAGTGCAGAAATTCCTATAGGTTCACCGATTGCAAGCGAGTAAAAATCATTTACCATCAAAAGACTTTCTGGATTGTCAGATTTATTAACTGCTAAAAATACAGGTTTTCCTGACTGGCGCAAAATATTTGCAATGTCATAATCTACAGGGTTAACACCCTCTTTGCCGTCAACAATAAAAATGATTTTGTCCGCTTCTTCGCAGGCAATTTTTGCCTGGTCAAAAATAGAAAGCATAATTTCATCTTCGTCACCTGGGATAATTCCACCTGTGTCGATAACTGTAAAAATTTTGTTTTGCCATTCGACATCAAAATAAATTCTGTCGCGTGTTACACCAGGCAAATCGTCAACGATAGAGTTTCTTGTACCTATCAAACGGTTTACAAATGTTGATTTTCCGACGTTTGGACGTCCTACTATTGCTACAATCGGTTTAGTCATATATTAATATTAGCATAAAAAATATTACGAAATGTAAAATTAAATTTACAATAGGCTGAAACCCTGTCATAATGCCTTCATAGCATAGCATAGCATAGCATAGCATCCGTGCGCCAATAGCAACTTTTTTGACCAGTTTGTTTTTTCATGTTTGTGTGAAGAATGTAGAAAGGTAAAACGATGATTCAAAATGTTGCACTTATCCCCAGAATTGCAAATACACCTGAAAAGGAAATTAATTTTACAGGTGCACTTAAAGATGAAGTAAAAGAAGATAATTCAGCGTTATTATACGGCTCACTTGCGACACTGGGCGCATTGGGTCTTGGAATGATTATCCGCAAACCTAAAGTTATTGAAAAAACTATTGAAAAAACAGTTGAAAAAGCCGCGGAACAGACAGCAGAAACTGCTGAAAAAGCAGTAAAAAAAGTTAAAACAAAAAGTAAAACCAGCAGAAGAAAAAATTTGAATGTAAGCGGTCATGAAAATAACCGTATGAATAAAGCTGATGCAAAATGGCAGAGAAAACGTGAAAGACAACTTTTAAATAATCAAATGCAAAAAGAAGCAGAAGAACAATTTACAGAAGCAGAACTTCAAACATATATGAAAGAAAACGGATATCACGCACCGAATGCAGAACAAAAACTTGATCTTGCAAATCTGCAAAGTAGAAACAAAGCAGAACGCGCAGAAAAAAATACTATCGGAAATCTTGCACAAAAACAGGAAGCAAAACCAACAAAACCTCCTGTTGAAAATCCTGAATTAAAAGCTATTGACGGTACAATTCGTAATCTAAGAGCTCGTATAGCAGGTGCAAAAAGATTTTTTAAAGATACTTCTAAACTGGAAGCGCAGTTGAATGCATTAATCGAAAAACGTGATAATCTTATTAAAAAATCAGCATAACAATTGTTAATATAATAGCAATTTTAAAGCTTTATGATTATTATAATTTTTGAAAGGTAGTTTAAATATGTACATAACCCCAATTAATAATAGTGTGAAGTTTTCGGCACAGAAACCGATTAAAAACCGTAAATATAATACAGAACCTCAAAAAGAGGATATGATAAGTAAGAAAAAAGTTAGCGGAATGGTTATTGCAACCGCGCTGGCTGCGGCAACTCTTGGCGGTGTTGTTGTTCATCACAGAGCTTCAAAAGCTGAAGAAGATTTGATGAAAATATTTGATACTGAAAGAAAATCGCTTAAAAAAGCGATAAATGATGCTTATAACCATCCTTCTTATTCTGAAAATAGAGCTTTAAAAGAACAAGTTAAAAATTTAACATCAGATAATGAAGTTTTAAATAAGACAAACAAAGCATTACGTAAAACAATTGAAGAAACAAAAGCAAAATTTACTGATATCTTTGAAGGAGATTTAGCACCGAAAGATGTGCGTGAAAAAATTCTTGAAAGATTAAGAAAAACTATAAATGAAGGCGATTACGGTTATGATATTACAACTCCGCCTATTACAGGTAAAAAAGGACCATCTTTACCGATAGCAGGTGAAATTCCGCTTCCGACACATGTTGGAACAACAAACAGGGCCGGTATGTTAGATTTGCATATCCCTCAAATCGGAATTGACGGCAGGTTTAGTTTGGAACTTCCTATGGGCGAAGCAAAGATTTCAACTATGGAATCCAAAAACTTTAGACCTAAAAAAGGTGAAATTGGTATTTCAGAGGAATATTCAGAATCAGTAAAATGGAACAGTGATAAAGTTGCTCGTGATATTATGCAAAACTTCTACGATGGTCACGGACAGACTTTAGACGGTGTAAAAATGGCATTTACACCGACAGGAAACGGCAAATATAAAGTTAGAATTGACGGAAAATCAACTTATACACCTGATAAAGCAGTTATTCTCGGAGCTTCCGGAAAACGCGGTAATAAAAATTCTGCCGGCGGTTATGGTGAAGGTTTGAAGATGTCAGTAATAAAACTGTTAAAAGATTACGGTTCAAATAATGTAAAAGTTGCATCAGATAACTGGCAATCAGTATTCAACCTTGAAAAGAGCGACCTTTGTGACGAACGATTGCTTTCATATTCATTAGATAAAGTTGAGAAATTTAACGGAAACTTTATTGAGTTTGAAACAGACAGTATGGAATTGTTACAATCTTTGAGAAAAACAGTTAATCGTTTTTATCATTCAAATAACCCTGATTTTAAATGTCCGGATTTTGAAAACGGTTTAATGGGTATAAAAGTTTTACCTGAAGGTGAAAAAGGCGGAGTTTATATTGCAGGTCAAAAATTTGAATTTGATGGTGATTTTGATGGACTTGAAGGTGTAACAATATTTATCAAACCAAACTTGAACAAAATTTCGGTTCTTGACCAGTCACGTGATAGAATTTCACTTAATAGATCTAATCTAGACAGTATTGCAAGATGGCTTGCACGTAATGATGATATGTCTGCTAATGATAAAGCAAAACTGTTAAAATCATTAGACAGATATTGGGATGAAAAAAATTGGAATCAAAAAGGTCCAATGGATAGCTTTGTTGATAGCTTTTTAGGATTTATAGACCAAAAAGATGTAACTAAAAGATTACATATAAGATTCCCTGAAAAATATGTTGCATATTCCAATGCAACGGATGATGTTGTCAGAGATTTGAAAATGAATGGTTATAAAGTTTGCAAACCACAATTTTCAAATATCGGGATGCCGACAATCCGTGATATTATGGGTGATGCAAGAGCACATGATGTTGTTATTCCAAACGATACTCAGAAAAAGAAAATACTTATCCTGAAAGAAGCTTTAAGAAAACTTTCCCCGTCATTAAAGGATAAACACTTTACAGCAGATGAACTTGATGCACATATTTATATGTTTGACAGAACTTCTTCAAGAGACAGCAGATTACATTCTAATGCTCTTGCTGAAGCAATCGTTGATAGAGGTGTTTCTAAAGGTTTCTGGATTGATCAAGGTTACCTTGACAGAGCAAGCTTCAATGATGTATTGGAAACAGCATTACATGAACTTTCTCATAAAGCAGGCGGTGATGAAAGCGCTGAATTTTCTTACAAATTGACAGATGTAAATAGGGATGCAATTGGTCAATTGCTTGATGATATTAAATCAAGAAACGAAATTCAAGCACTTGCATCATTGTGGAGCAGTTTATAAAAAAAATAAGCCTTTAAGGCTTATTTTTTTGAGCTTTTATCTGCAAGTTCCGAGTCTAATCTCAAGAATACAGGTTTGATATCTTCTTTTTCGATTAATTTTCCGATTTTTATATTGTCTGCTGTCAAATCATCAAGTTTTGTACTAATATCGAATGACAATTGTCTTGCCATATCTTTAGCGATATTCGGGCAGTACGGATAAATTAATGATGCGATTATACACATTACATCAAGTACGTTTGTCAAAACTTGTCCGCATTCAACCATTTTTTCTTCTTTTGCCAAAGTCCAAGGCGCATTGTCCTGAACATATTTGTTTGTTGCATCAACAAGCGAAATTATTTCCAATCCTGCTTCTGCAAGTTCAAAGTTATCAAAATGGTTTTTAACGATTTGAACTGTTCCGAGAGCTTTCTTAGCTAGCGGATTTTCTGACTTGAATTCAGCTTTAATCTCACCGTCAAAGTATTTTACAAGCATAGAAAGAGTTCTGTTTAGCAAGTTACCCATGCTGTTTGCAAGGTGTGCGTTAACTTTTTCTTTGAAATCATCATCCGAATAGTTTCCGTCACGTCCGCAAGGTGCTGATGTTGCCATATAATATCTGAACGCATCAGGATATTCCATGTTGAAGCTTTCCAATACAGATGTCGGAGAAACCACGTTGCCCAATGATTTTGACATTTTTGTTTCGTCGATTGTAATCCAGCCGTGTGCAAAAATGTGTTTTGGCAACGGTAAATCCAATGCCATCAAGAAAGCAGGCCAGTAGATGCTGTGGAATTTCAAAATATCTTTACCGATTACGTGAACATCACACGGCCAATATTTTTTGAAATCGTCAGAATTTTCGTTATAACCAAGAGCTGTGATATAGTTTGACAAAGCGTCAATCCATACATAAATTGACTGTTCATCATCACCCAAAACATCAATGCCCCATTCAACATTTGATTTTGCGCGTGATACGGAGATGTCTTGAATATCTTCCAACTGGTTTAAAACCTCATTTGCTCTGAATTCAGGCAGAATAAAATCAGGGTGTTCCTTAATATGTTTGATTATTGCATCTTTGTATTTTGAAAGTTTAAAGAAATAGTTTTCTTCGCTTACAACTTCGGGTTTTTTCAAGTGGTCGGGGCAAAGTCCGTCCTCTGTCAAATCTTTAGGGTTCAAGAAGCATTCGCATCCCTGACAATATAAACCCTCGTAAGAGTGTTTGTAAATGTCGCCCTGTTTCAATAATTTATCAAAAATATGCTGAACTGCAACTTCGTGATAATCGTCAGTTGTTCTGATAAATTTTGTATAATCAATATCCAAAGCTTTCCACGCATCTTTGAATTTTTGCGCATTCATATCGCATAACTCTTTAGGTGTAACCCCTTGTGCTGCTGCGGTTTTTTGGATTTTAATCCCGTGTTCGTCAGTACCAGTAAGGAAAAACACATCATCACATCTTTGTGAATAGTGTCTTGCAATTACATCTGTTAATATTTTTTCATAAGCGTGTCCGATGTGCGGCGCGCCGTTTACATAATCTATTGCTGTTGTTATATAATATCTTTCCATTTTTTTGCCCTCTTTGTAGATTTTTGTGAAATCTTGTCTGCTGCCTCCAGAGGCTAAAGCCTCCGTTTCACCCTCTTTATAGATTTATTTTAACATAAAAATATTGTATCTGTACCCGTCATCAATAATATCAACAAGTTCGTAATTTTCCTGAACAAATCCGCAAAAGTCTAATGCATAATCTTTGCAAATGAATTCAAAGCCGTAATCTTTCATGTTCAGATTATTCAAGATAATCATTTCAGGCTTGTTTTCACTGAAATGTTCAATAATTTTATTTTCTCCAAAAGTTTCGACATACAACGGGAGCAAAGAGTTATAAAACCCGTCAGACTGCCTTTTAGAAAGGAAATTTATCATCATTCCCTCAGGAAAAACAACAACTTTATCAGTCGGTTTGGTGTTTTCGCTTACGTAACGAACGACTTTATCGGGTGTTTTGACATAAGAACCCATGTTGGTAAAAATAAAAATACTTAACAGGATAAAATAAATTCCAACAACTTTATCAAACCTGCGCGGGAGAAGGGACACCAATGCAATCAACAAGACCGAAACGTAATATGTGCCGTAACTTCCCATAACAAGCACCCAGAAAACTTTTACACTTACTAATAAAACGGAAACATTCAGCGCATTCCAATTTTTGAACCATATCGCAATAAAAAGCAAAATCGGCAAAAATCCTAACATTAATTTTGCATCAAAGAAAATTACAGCCAAAATAAAAGAAATAATTGTGATTATTTTTTTGTTTTTCCAAGTGCCCAAAAGTATTCCGCCAAAAGGAACTGCGAATTTTAAAAACAAAACCAAATCTATTAATAAAGCTTTTGGGTGGAAATATATTCCGCTGTTTTGGTAAAAATATGTCAGGGTCTTGCTTTTTGCCATATCTTTTACAATTGTGAGCGAATTTATTAAATCTGAAATCTGCAAACCCTGTATAAATAAAATTCCAAAACTCAAAACAGGCACAGAAATAAAACTCAGCAGAGCTTTCCAATCTTTTTGCTTAAGGATTAAAAACAGAATGACAAATCCGTAAAGCAGAAAATCATATTTGCAAGTTATACAAATACCTGCCAAAAGCGCAGAAAGCCACAATTTATCTTTTATAAAATAAAGCGAATAAATAAACGCAATCAATCCGTATAAAACCGCCCATGAATACGGAAAATGAAAGTTAAATATACTTGTCGTAGTTACTCCGACCGCAATTGTAAAAATCCCGAGCGAAAAGCTCAAAAACTTTGACATATAACGGTTTGCAAGTAAATAAACCCCGCTTACCGTAAGAAGTGAGCACACAGCACCCGCACCATAAAGTGTAGAAAGTTTTGCGCCAAAAATCTTATACAAAACCGCGTTAATCTGGTAAGCAAGCGGACCGTAAATATTAAACAAATCTTTGTATAAAACATCACCTGCAAGAATTCTTTCGGGATAATAAACCTCGCGCCCAAAATCAATCAGAAAGCCCGAGTAATGCCCCAAAAACATTGTCAAGCCCGCAATACACAAAATCCACAAAATAATTAGATATTTATTCATATTACAAAATTTAACAAAAATTTATGTAAAAAGCAATTTTTTAGAGAAATAAAACTTTATATACATGTAAAGGAAGGTTATGTTATGACGTCAAATTGGGCGAATAATTTAGATATATTAGCGCAAAACGGTGTTTTGGATTTTGATGCCGCATCGTTTGTAACAGGTCAAGCTCCAAGATATGTCGGTGCACCATCTGCTCCGCCATCACCTTATCTCGGGCCTCCGCTCCCTGCTGCTCCTGCTTTAAAACAACCTCAAGTAGATGAGTTTCATCAGAAAAAATCAAAAATTCCTTCAAAACAAGAACAGGATAGGGATTTAGTAAAAAATCCAACATGGAAAAAATGGGTATTCGGTGCTTTAGCCATTGGAACTTTAGGTGTTGGAATCTGTAAGTTTAAATCATTAAACAAATGGGTTAAAAATACATTTAATAAAATAAATTGGAAATCAACTAAAAAATTCTTTGTTGATAAAGGAAAAGCAATCGGTGAATTTTTCAAAAAAGGCTGGAATAAATTTACAAAATTATTTAAAAAGTAATAAATTTATACTTCCCAGCGTTTAGGGTCAAACCGCAAGTCTTTGACATTCATTTTCAAAGATTTTAAATAAGGTTCTAATTTTACAAGAATTTGAGTTTTTCTCAAAGTTAATTCTTGTGCAACAACTGCATTTTCACAAGCAATAACCATTACTCCTCCTCCTATCATTGAGTAAGGTTTTGAACGTTTAGCAAATTTTTCACCCGCAGCTTTTGTCCAGAATTTGTATAAATTACTGCGCGTGATAGCTTTTTTTATTTCTTTGTTGTTGCCGAAAAGTTCTTCTACAAGTGTTTCGGTTGTTACAAAATCAGTGTATAAAACCTTTTTCATTTTTTTTATGTTAATATTAAGAAATGGATTGCACTAAATTAAATGATATCATAAAATTGTCCAAAAATATATTAATTATCTCACATGTTAATCCTGATGGCGATACTTTAGGTTCAATGTGTGCTTTGTATTCTGCAATACTTGAAAACTTTAAAAAAAAGTGTGATATGCTTGCAGTATCAAAAGTTCCAATGGTTTATAATTATCTTCCAAATATAAATATTATCAAAAGTCTTGATGATATTGATAAATCGAGAGAATATGATTTGGTTATAAATGTTGATGTAGCTTCTTTTGATAGAATTTGCGATGCAGGTATACTTTTTGAAAAAGCCAAATTTACTGTAAATATTGATCATCATAAAACTAATAATGGTTATGCAGATTTAAATATTATTGAAGGTGATGCAAGCTCTACAGGCGAAGTTTTATGTAAATGTTTTGAAGTAATGGATTGGAAAATTAATTTTGATACTGCTGTTTGTTTATACACAGCAATACTTACAGATACTGGCTCTTTTAGGTTTGATAACACTAAATCTGCAACTTTTGAATATGCCTCTAAACTTGTAGAAAAAGGGGTTAATCCTTCAGATATTTACAAAAAAATTTATGAATCTGACAGCAAAACTCTTGTAATGTTTCAATCGCACTGTATAAATAAAGCAAAATTTTTGTATGATGATAAACTTGCATACACTGTAGTTTACAGGAAGGATTTGGAAAAATTTGGCGCAAATGATGAGTGCATGGAAGGTTTAACTGAAAAATTGCGCGCAATTGTTACTACACAAATTGCTTTTGTTGCTAAAGAGATGAAGTCAGGCTGGACAAAATTTTCAATGCGCAGTAAATTTGCCGATGTTGCTCAAATCTGTGAAGTATTTGGCGGCGGCGGACATAAGTTTGCATCAGGATGCACAATAAAAGCTCCTGTTGATGAAGCTGTGAAAATAATGTTGGAAGAGATTAAACATAGAGAGATTTAAAAATTGAGTACAAAATTTAAAACTTTCATAAGAGGTACAAAAAGATTAATTATATCTGTTATTAAAAATGATTTCTATGGTATGGCAGCAGAAATGGGATTTATGATGGTTATCGGAATTTTCCCTTTTATGTTGTTTTTAACTTCAGTGTTTAGCTGGATGGGTCATAAGTCTATGATGACCCCAATTTTACGTTTTCTTGCAACATTTATGCCTGAGCAGGCAATGAGTTTGATAAATACTGTGTTATCAGAAGCTATGATTTTCTCTCATGGAAGATTAATTGCAATTATTGGTTTTTGTGTAACGCTTGTTCTTTCAACAAACGGAATTGCGGTTGTTTTAAAGGGTTTGAACAGAGCGTATAAAGTCACTGAAACTAGAAATTTTATTTACACAAGACTTTTGTCATTATTAATGGTGTTTGTTGACACTATGGTAATGTTTTTAAGTATAAACTTAATTGTATTTGGTAAAGCTATTATAAACCTTATGGTAAGTCATTTCCACATGTCAGCAGGTGTTGCGATAACGCTTTTAACATTGCGTTGGCCTGTTGCTTTTGCTGCATTGTTCTTAATGGCATTTTTGAGCTATTATATTCTGCCTGACTTGCGTGGTAATGAAAGGTTTAAGCGTAAAAGTGCAATTCCTGGAACTTGGTTTTTTACAACTTTCTGGCTGATTGGTTCTTGGGGATTTTCAATCTATGTTAACAACCTTAAAACGTACAATATGGTTTACGGTACAATTGGTGCTTTTGCTGTTTTAATGGTTTGGTTATATTATACATCTGTGTTAATTTTAATCGGCGGTGAAATAAACTCACAGGTTTATAACCAGCTTTCACGCAAGGCTCAAGAAATTCGCGAAGATTTTGCTAATCTCTCAATTATACATAAACTTGTTCAAAAGGTTAAAAAGAACGAGGAAAAATAATGACTAAAATTTTGGATTGCACATTACGCGACGGCTCGCATGTTAGAAGTTTCACGGATGAATGTATCCTTGAAACGCTTGGTTGTGCCGAGAATGCTGGAATTGATTATATTGAAGTCGGTTATGATTTTCCTGAATGCATCAAATCTTCAAAGATTAAGACTGTTGTAATGGTCGATGCCAAAAACATTCGTCCTGTATCAAATAAAGCGGACTGTGTCCGCGCAGCCTGCTATCCAAATCAAATAAAAACAGCAATCGAAGCGGTTGAAAATTTTAAGTCACAAGGGTTTGAGGTGTTTTTACATCTTATGACGGCTGACAAGTTTGAAGATTATCAACTTTTAAAAAATTGGGAGAATAAAAATATTTTAACCTCAATTTATTTTGCTGACAGTTTTGGTTCATTTATGCCGTGTGATGTTGAAAAAATTTACAAAAACCTTGAAGATTGCGGGTTTGAACGGATAAGTTTTCACGCGCATAACAATTTGCAATTAGCATTTGCAAATTCTTTAAAAGCAATTGAGCTTGGCGCATATTCTATTGATGCTACGGTTTTCGGACTCGGCAGAGGGGGTGGAAACTTGCCTTTGGAAGTGTTTTTGAAGTATTTGGGTAACGACAACAGTGAATATTTGGAACTTATAAAAAAATATTATCGCGAAAACCCCTGCACATACAGTTACGAAAGTATGACGAGCGGGATGCTGAATATTCACCCAAGTCAAGCAATTGTATGATGTTGTGATTTTATAAAGCATTTATAATTTGAAAAAAAGGAATAAGAAAATGCTTTTAACAGATCACGTTCAAGCGATTATAAAATCCGCTAAATCCATAGTAGTTGCAAGAAATTATCCGCAATTAATGCCAGAGCACGTAATGCTTGCTTTGATGCTCGATCAAAACGATTTGCCGCAAATAATTCTTGAGCGTGTAGGTTTGGGAAACCCCGAAATTGCCGACAGGTTGAACATCTATCTTTCTAAACGCGCATATATTCCGCGCGCAAAGTTTTCCGATGTCGGATTTACCACAGAAACTATAAAGTTGATGAAAATTGCGCAGGAAGAAGCCGAAAAACGCAATGATGAACAAATCAGTATTGAACATTTGTTTCTGGCGCTTTTCAGAATGGACAATAAAACATTAAATTTTCTTTGGGAGCAGAGCAAAGTAAACAGACTTGAACTTTACGAGAAAATGACAGATGTTGTAAGTCATATAGTAAATGCTGATGAAGTTACTGAAACTCCCGAGCAGGCAGATGATGCACTGGCAAAATATACAACTGATTTAACCGAATGTGCGAAAAACAATAAACTTGACCCTGTAATCGGTCGTGATGATGAAATTCGTCGTACAATTCAGATTTTAAACAGACGTTCAAAGAATAATCCTGTAATTATCGGTCAGCCAGGGGTTGGTAAAACCGCCGTAATTGAAGGTCTTGCACAAAGAATTATATCGGGTGATGTTCCCGAAAGTCTTAAGAACGACAAAATTCTGGCGCTTGATTTGGGTGCACTTCTTGCAGGGGCTTCATACAGGGGCGAATTTGAGGAGCGTCTAAAATCAGTTCTTAAAGCAATTGAAGAAAAAGCAGATGATTTAATGCTTTTTATTGATGAAATCCATACGATTATGGGTATGGGCTCATCTGACGGTTCTGCCGATGCGGGAAACCTCTTAAAACCAATGCTTGCAAGAGGAAGTATCAGAGTAATCGGTGCGACAACAATTGACGAATACCGCAAATATATTGAAAAAGACAAGGCTATGGAAAGACGTTTTCAGCCCGTTACGGTTGATGAACCCTCAGTTGATACGACAATCAGTATCTTGAGAGGTTTGAAAGATAAATACGAAGGTTTCCATGGGATTAAAATTATGGATAACGCAATTGTTTCTGCCGTAAAACTTTCTCACAGATATATTGCAGACAGATGTCTTCCTGATAAAGCTATCGACCTTCTTGATGAAGCTTCTTCGGCTTTGAGAATTCAAATTGATACAATGCCTGAAGAAATTGATATTTATATCCGCGAAAAAATGCAGTTAGAAATGAACAAAAAAGCTTTGGAAAAAGACGGTTCGGCAGAAGTTTTGAAAAAACTTGAGAAAATAGTTAAAAAGATTGCGGATTTGGATACAAAAATTTCTAAACTCAAAGAACAATGGCTTGCCGAAAAGAAAGTTCTTGATTCTTATGCGAGCGTAAAGCGCAATATTGAAAAATTAAAATCGCAAATTGAACTCAGCAAAAAAAATCCGACAATGACTGCATCTCTGGAATTGAAATATTCTCAAATGCTTGATGCGGAAAAGAAATTGAAGTCTTTACAAACAGGCAAAAAAAGACTTATTAAAGAAGAAGTTGACGAAGATGATATTTCCTCAATCGTTGCGAAATGGACGGGAATTCCCGTTAACCGCTTAATGGAAGAAGAATCCAAAAAACTTATCGGTATGGAAGAAGTTATGCACAAGCGTGTTGTTGGGCAAGATGAAGCGGTTGTAAAAATTGCAAACGCAATACGTCTGTCACGTTCGGGCTTGCGCGATCCGAAACGTCCTATCGGAACATTTTTCTTTGCGGGTCCTACAGGGGTTGGTAAAACCGAACTCGGTAAAACACTTGCAGACATTCTTTTTAACGATGAAGATGCGTTAATTCGTATTGATATGTCAGAATTTATGGAAAAGGCTTCGATTTCAAGGTTAGTCGGTGCTACTGCGGGTTATGTCGGATACGAAGAAGGCGGACAATTGACAGAAGCTGTAAGGCGCAAACCATATTCTGTTGTTTTGTTTGATGAAGTTGAAAAAGCGCATCCCGATGTGTTTAATTTGATGCTTCAAGTCTTTGATGACGGCAGATTAACAGACGGTCAGGGCAGACTGGTCGATTTTAAAAACACCGTAATTATTATGACATCAAATATTGCAAGTGATGTAATTCTTGATGAAAACTTGTCTGCCGATGAAAAACAAAAGAATTTAAACCTTGCACTGCGTGAAAAATTCAAGCCTGAATTTTTGAACCGTATTGATGAAATTGTAATGTTCAAACCTTTAACACTTAATGAATTAAAAGTTATTGTTGATATTCAAACATCATCATTGAAAAAACGACTAGGGGATCAGGAAATTAAACTTGAAATTACTGAAAATGCAAAAAACTTCCTTGCAAATGAAGGTTATGAACCTTTGTACGGTGCAAGACCTTTAAGACGTGTAATAAGACAATTTGTAGAAATACCAATGTCAATGAAAATTTTGGAAGGTGAATTTGCAAAAGGTGACAAAATTAAATTAGATGTAGAAAATAATAGTTTAATTTTTACAAAGGGTTGATAATATGTTTTAAAAGAGTTATAATATATAAAAAGGGAGTTGATACGTATGAAAAAGTCTGTTATATATAATAACGGTTTTACTTTAGCCGAAATGATGGTTGTTTTGCTAATCGCCAGTATAATTTTGGCTTGTATGGCGCCTGTAATGACGACAAAAATGAAAGCAGACCAGAGCATTCAAACTTCACCCTGGAAATGGGTTCAGCAGGGTGCAGGCAGAAATACTGATGCATATTTTGGCAATGGTGATTTACAAATGGCTTATATTGGTCAAACTGCCCGTTCAGATGCTGATAATGCAAAGCTTGTAATAAATAATAGCAATTTTGATAATATGCTTTTGTTTAAAAATGGTGGTAATGTTTTAGGACATTTACGTATAGATGACAACATTTTAAATATTGGAACAGAAAATGTTGGGGCTGTTACTTTGGGTCATAAGGTAGATGGTGGTTTTGGCAGTGTAGCTATTGGTTCTAATATAATGACTAATACAAATCATAATAGCGCTCCAAGTGGTCATCATAATATAGCATTAGGTTTAGATGCGTTGAGTGCAAATACAACAGGGCATTGGAGTGAAGCTATCGGACGAAGTGCCTTGGCTTCTAATACAACAGGTGCTGAAAATATTGCAGTTGGCATATACTCCTTATCAAGCAATACTACTGGCAGCCGCAATACTGTTTTGGGCTCAAAAGCAGGAAGTGGTAATATAGAAGGGAACAACAATGTAGTTATAGGTTATAATGCAAATAATGCAGTAGCTAATATGAATAATGTTGTTGTTATAGGTTCAAATGCCTCTGCGAATTTTGATAGTAATATTGCTATTGGTTTTAACGCAAGTGCTCTTAAGGAAAATACTATTGCAATAGGCAAAAATTCAAACGCAGGAACATCAAGTAT
Source organism: uncultured bacterium (assembly GCA_948964545.1). Classification (GTDB taxonomy): domain Bacteria; phylum Cyanobacteriota; class Vampirovibrionia; order Gastranaerophilales; family Gastranaerophilaceae; genus Stercorousia. The sequence continues at coordinate 96,001 of CAREDV010000005.1, forward strand.
AATGATTGGTTCAAATGCAGGAAAAGCTAATACCAGCGGCTATCAGAATACTGTAATCGGTTCATATGCTTTTATTAATAATACAACAGGTTCTTCAAATATTGCAGTTGGTCCGTGGGCAATGCAGGAAAATACATCAGGTGCTTCAAATGTTGCAGTTGGTTATTTGGCAATGCAGGAAAATACAACAGGTTTTGGAAATGTTGCTTTTGGAACACACGCCTTAAATTCTAATAAAACATCAAATTATAATACCGCTTTAGGTCATTATGCAGGCTCTTCAGCAAGTGGTGCTAATAATATAATGATAGGTGCATTTTCTGCTCAGAACTTAACTGGTAGTAATAATATTGCAATTGGAAGTTATGCTTGCCGTAATGTAAGAGGTTCTAATAAAGTTTGTATAGGTGCTAATTCTGGACCTAGCAGTACTAACAGTACTGATGATGAAGTTATTTATATAGGGTCTAAACCTAAATTTCCTTCCAGTGGTTGGTATTTTAGTGACTGGGGTAGTAATAGTGCAGTATTGGAAATTCATAATACTGAAGCAACCAGCAAATTTAATACCGAAAAAAATACTCGTAGAGGATATGAAAATGGACCTTCTGTATATATAAATGGTAACCTGATTGTAAGAGGTTATATTGGCGGTTTAATTGCAGATGATAGAGGTGATGAAAATGATGAATGGGGCTGGCTGAGTTCAAATAAGCCCACAGGTGACGGCAATGCAGTAAAATGGGGCTATGTTTCCGACCGCCGTTTGAAATATGTTGGCAAAGAAAACAATGATGGACTCGCAAAACTTCGCCAATTAAAAGTATTTAACTACACATTCAAAAAAGATAAAACAAAAACTCCGCGTGTTGGTGTTATTGCACAAGATTTGCAAAAAATCTTTCCTAATGCAGTTAAAAAAGGCGCAGACGGATTTTTGAGCATTCGTATGGAAGATATGTTCTATGCCGTAATTAACGCAATTAAAGAGCTTGATGCTAAATATAAAGCTCAAGAAAAACGTATTGATGAACTTGAAAAGCGTATAAAGGAATTAGAAACTAAAATTAAATAAAAACAACAGACCGATAAAAAAAGAATTTTTTATCGGTCTTACATATCCTAAATCAACAGGGAGCTTGCTGCTCCGCCGCATTGAGTCTACTTCCTAGTCTTCAGCTTGTTCTATCTTTCTCATCACTTCGTCAATCTGTTCTTTAAAATATTTAAGTAACAGACTTATTTCTTCTTTAAAGCTGTATGTTCCTGGCCATGCCATATATCCGTACATTTACATCTCCTTTTATTCTACCTGTATTATCTACATATTTTATATCGGTTAAATTTTGGAGAAACTTTAAAGATTTCAGCTATTTTTTAATAATTCGTTACAAAATAAAAAAGCCGCGAAATGCGGCTTAAGTCTAATCGTTAAATGGAACGGTAATTATATAATTATGTCCCTCGCGTACCTTTGTAATCTCATCGGTATCAATGTTTTCAGAAAATGCAAATGCCTGGCTGTATTTTACGATTTGTTCACCATGTCTTGAATTTCTTTCACCCGCTGCGTTGATAATCAAAGTGTTGCCCTGTGTTCTAACTTCAACATTTTTTTCATCATCGTCAAAAGGTCTTAAGTCGATTACTATTTTATAAGCATCGGCATTTTTTTCAACATGGACAAATTGTGATGCATTTTTAGCCATTTTCTGTTCGTGCTTGAACATATTTCTTTCCATTTTGGCTTGTTGTTTAAATGCTCTATTTTCCATTTTGTCAAAGCTTCTTTCTCTATTCATAATAGCTTTGTCCATTCTCCCCATCTGGTAAACTGGATCGTACATTCTTTTGAAGTGCCAATCTGAGATTACATAAGATGCCATAAACGCCCCTAGAAATATCAAAAGCCCAGTTAGAATGTGTCTTAATGCAGGATGTTTGCATAAGAAACAATCGTCAAATTCTTCATGTCTGTAATTGTTGTCTTCCATTTTGAAAAACTCCTTTCTTTTAGAATAAGTATAGATTAGATAATGTTAAAGTCCATTACCGTTATGGGCTAATACAGTTGAAATATTTGTCGTTATATGTTAGTATGTGTGTGTGGAGTGTGAATTATGGCAAAAATATTAGTTACTATGCCAGATGATTTTTTACATAAAATCGACGGTGTTGCATCAAATGAACAAAGAACCAGAAGCGAACTTATCCGTGAAGCTTTGCGCACTTATATGCGCCGTACGGCTGTGAAAAACCCTGAAAAAGCTGAAAATGAAGCGAAAACACTTGAAGAATTAATTGGTTAAATTTATACAAAGTTTAGTTTAGAAAGGAACTTCGTCCCGAAGAGTTGATTGGTTAAATTTTACTGTGTTAATAAAATTTCTACCCATTTTATAAGATTCGATATCTCGTAAGGTTTTGGGATATAAAGGTCTGCACCTGCATTTAATATCATTTCTTTATCATGAAGTATTGATGTTACTATAATTTTTGTCCTGTCAAAATCGGAATTTTTTCTGATTTCTTTACAAAGTTCAAGCCCATTAAGACTTTCCGCAGAACCCGCATCAATAATTATTAGTGATGGAATTGTGTCAGTTGTTTTTATAACTTCATAACCCTGCAAATCAAGTATAGTGCTTAAAAGAAGTGACATTGCCTCATCTTCTTCAACTATCATAATTTTATTATTTATATCCGTAACAATAGAATTTTCAGCAGAAATTCTCGGTCTTTCTATTAGATAATTGGATTTGGATTGTAAATCCGCCATAGCATGAATTTGTATAAGCGCGTTCATTAACTGCAATGTATCTTTGTATTCAAAAAATTCATTTGTAACAACCCCGATTGTTGTGTGGACAAAATTTGAACGGCGTCCTGCGATTTCATCACCATGCATTAACATAAAACCGCGTTTAATGTCTTGTTGAGAATAAAATTTTTGTGCGACTGTATCAAATGCAAAGGTCAGAAAATTTGCGATTTGTTCTGCCTTAATCCCGTCTGTTATTATTAAAAACTCGTTCTCCGAAAGCGCTCCCAAATAATCGTTTTCAGATAATACAGAATTTATGATTGCTGTATATGTTTGGACAAGCTTGTCTGAAGCAAGCTCTGTATAAGTTTCTTTGTAATTTTCAAAGTTTTCAATACTTACAAGCATTGCTGACCAAAATTTGTTTTCCGAAATAGTTCTTTTAAGAGCGCGAAGCGAATAGTTTTTAGCGGGTAACATAACTTTTGTATCCATATTGGATTCCAATTCACGTCGAAGATGCGCTTTTATACGCATGACAAATTCTTCCGAATTTACAGGTTCTGAAATAAAATCATCCGCACCGTTTTCTAAAACCGCGAGTCTGTCTTGAAGTTCGGCAGATTTTGATGTTGCGACGATAATCGGGCGCATGTTATAAGTCAGAGCTCTGATTTTTTTGCAATAATCGGGAATATCGCTGTCAATACTGTCTGAAATTATGATTAAATCAGGCTCTTTGTCTTGAATAATTTTCATGGCAGAAATTAAATCTTTTGAGATTATGACAGAATTTGTTTCGCTTTTCAAAAGTTTTTTATATTTTATCGAAAGTTCGGGGCGTTTATCAATTATCAGTGTTACGGACTGCATTTTTAGCCTGCCTTTCGATGTTTGTACAGGGCATCAAAACCTCAAAAATCGTTTCATGATTTTCAGATTTTACACCGATGCTTCCGCCCATTTTTTCGACCAGAGTTTTTGTAATGTATAATCCTAAACCGCTTCCCTGAACCTTTCTGGTCAGCGGGTTATCAATACGCGAGAATTTTGTGAAAATTTTTTCGTATTCAGCTTCGGGAATTTCTATTCCGCTGTTGATTACCTTGATAGATACAAAATCGTTTTTCAAGTGAGCTTTTACGGTAATAATCGAATTATCATCTCCGTATTTGCCCGCGTTTTCGATTAAATTTGTCATGACCTGCTGAAATTTGTCTTTGTCAGCAAGTATTGCAGGCGCATTAATCTCAGTTTTAAAAGTTTTGTCAGGATGTTGGTTTTTAACGATTGAACAAATCATTTCAATAACGGGTTTTATTTGAACTTCTTTGAAAATAATCGTTGTATCTTGAAGTTTAGTGACCGAGAGCATATTTTCGACAAGCCCGATAAGTCTGTTTGACTGCTCGATTATAATGTTTAAAAACTTCTTTTTGCTGTTGTCGTCAAGCTTCTCCCAAGACGCAAGCATAGTTTGAGAAAACCCCCTGATAGATGTGAGAGGTGTTCTAAGTTCATGGCTTACTGTTGAGATAAAATCTTCGTAGTCGTTCATAAGATAATTATAGCAAATGCTTAACAGTAGAGCAAGTATGGTATTGATATATAATTTTAACAATATTGCATTTTGTGTGTTTATGTTATTATAATTTAGTAGGGCTGCCACACTGCCATTTCGTCACACACAATTTACGAAGAGATTGGACGAAAGGAGGGCTAAGCTATGGTTGACAAAATAATAATGCTATTACTAGCATTTGGTTTAGTAGTAATAGCACTAAAATTGTAAACTGTAGGGTGCGAAGCAGAGTCTTTAATCCGACTAAAGCTTAAAGGCTCTCGCCCTACTTTTATATTATTTACGATTTTCTGAGTTTTGTCAAGGGTTGATTAAGATTTAATAATATTGCCTGCAAAATCTTTTTGTGTTATTATTGGTATGTAGGATAAGCTCACGCTTTTCGGCGACACACACTTAAAGTGAAGGATTAAGGTCGGAAAGGAGGGCACTATGGTAAAGTTAATAATAATGCTATTACTGGCATTTTCAATAGCAGTAATAGCATTTAAACTGTAACTGTAGGAGTGAAGCGAGTCATTAGGAAAGCCGTTACTTTTTCCTTTTGGCTCGTCCTACACCTATATTATTTACGATTTTGTGAATTTTGTCAAGAGTTACTATTTATTTTCAACAAATTCAATATGGTATCCTAAAACATCCAAAATGTCTTGAACTTCTTCAAATTTAATAGTTTTTCTTCTTAATTTATTAGTAATATTATTAGGTGAAATTTTTTGATTTTTTGTTAAAGCAAGATGTGTACAAACATTTTTTAATGTACTTGCTTTTTTGGCTATGATACTTTTTAATTCATATTTAACATCCATATTTGTTTATTATAGGTTATTCTTGACAAAAGTTATTCTGAGAAGTAACATCAAACTATAATACAACTTTTATTTTATTAAAGTTTGTTTATGTAAATTATACGAGGAGGTAATATGTGATTATTTTTTCAAGGCGATAATTATATTGTATACTCTTTCAATAAAAACTTGACTGCAATCAGAAAGCAGACGTATAATTTCTTTTTTTTAAGTTTTTAATATTATCTGTTTCTTCAATAAATGTAGATTTAAAGAAAAATGCAGGTTCAACGTTAAAGAAATTTGAAAGTTTAACTAATATTTCACAAGAAACAAAAGTCTTACCTATTTCAATTGAAGTAATAAAATTTCTTTGCACCTCAAGAGCTTCCGCCAATTGTTCTTGTGTTAGTCCTTTAGACGTTCTTAATTTTTTGACATTTCTGCCCAAGTTTTTGTTTACGTTTTGAGTATTAATCATCTTAATAATTTAGGTTATTTTTTTGCATATTGCTATTACTCTTAAAATTCAAAAAATACTTTTGGTTCTACATTTAAAACTTTTGCAAACGTAAATACCATATCGACAGGCAAATTTAATTCGGCTCTCTCAACCATTCCTATATAATTTCTGCTTTTGCCAACCAATTCGGCTAATTTTTCTTGTGATAAATTTCTATTTTTTCTAATATTACGTATATTTTTACCAAATTTTTTCAGGTGCTTTTTATTCATTTTTTTATGATGAATGTTGTTAAAAAAATATTCTACCCAATCACACTTGTCAAAAATCCTCAAAAATGTTATCCTGTTTAAGGATTATGTATTTAAAAAGACAAAATACAAGTTAATAAATTTATTCGTTTAAAGCAATGATAATATTATAGATTGTTTTCAATTTTACATCATCGCAGTCACACAATAAAAGGTTTATATTTTTTCTTAAATCATCAACTTTATCTGTTCTATATACAAAATCAGGTTTTAACAATGAATGAGGTTCAACATTAAAATAATTCGAAAATTCTGCGAGTGCTTCACTGGAAGTAAATGCACGACCAACCTCAATTGCAGAGATGGTTTCACGTTCTAAATTGACAATTTCAGCTAACTTTTCTTGTGACAAACCTTTAGCTGACCTTAAGCGTTTAAGATTATTACCTAAATTTTGTTTAATATCATTGCTTTTAACCATATATATATAATATTTTCTTTTTTTTGCACCATCTAGATATTTTAAACAATAAAAAGAAAATTTAATTACCAACTTATTTACAAAGGAGTATAAACATGCCAAAAATATCTATAATCATTCCCGTATACAATGTTGAAAAATACCTTGAACAGTGCCTGGACAGCATTGCAAATCAAACATTTCAAAACTTTGAGGTTATTTGCATAAATGACGGCTCAACTGACAATTCGCTTGATATCTTAAATAATTACGCTAAAAAGGATAGCAGGTTTAAGGTTTTCACCCAAGAAAATCAAGGTCAGGGAACTGCCAGAAACAAAGCTTTAGATTTAGCACAAGGTCAATATGTTCTGTTTATCGACCCTGATGATTGGATTGAATCGGATATGTTTAAAAATTTGCTTAATGCTTTTCAAATAACAAAATCCGACGTAATCGAATTCAATTACAAGGAGTACAATGAGTATTCGGGAACATTCAAAACATATAATCTTGCCAAAAAAATGCGGAAAAAATTTAATTTTGATTTAGATTTAGTCTCTTTTTACAGTTTGAAAGATGTTAAAAAAGGCTGTCTTTCAAAGTTAGATTTCCATGTGTGGTCTCGGGCATATTCTTTAGAATTTTTAAAAAGAGTGAATGCCCGTTTTGCTCCTGCTAAAACAGGCGAGGATCATTTATTTAGCTGTATTGTTGTGTTCAATGCGGAAAAAATAAGTTATTTGGATAAAACTTTGTATAATTACAGATGCCGTCAAGGTTCGTCAATCAACAAGATTTCACCTGAAAATATGGCAATTTTTCAAAATATTGAACTGTTAAAAGATTATATGATAAAACATAATTTTTATGATGAATATGAAAGGGAGTTTAAGAACTACGCCTTGAAAGTTTTGTGTTGGCATTATACAAACTTACCTGATGACTGTATTGAAAAATACGAGCAGATGTGTCAAAAATTTTTAGGGCCGAACGAGTGTAAAAAACTGCTTTGCAAGGCAAAAACTAATAATTCATTTTTTGAAAATGTTTTTTCAATAAAAAATGAAAGGAAATTTGGTGTAAAACGCAAAATAATTACCATATTATGGGTCAAGATAAAAATTTAATACCAATATCATCAAAAGCGCAATGTACAAAACAATTGAAGTTTTTACAATATAGAATAACAGCGGTATTTTCAAAACAGACCCAGAGTGGGAGCGGACTTCGTCCGCAAAAAAAAAGCCATTCTTTTCGAAGAACGGCTACCAGACTTGGGGAGGAGGTATGAAAAACTTTCGTCTTTCATATCTTATATTTTTAAACACGGCTAACAAAAATTAAATCTTTACTATTTTATAAAAATCTCCTCCAAATGATGTATAAAAAAACTCCCTAAAAGGGAGTTTAAAAGTTTTATCCTGCATACGGGATGTATAATTTTACTGAACTTGCATTTCTTTTTCAAATCCGAACAAAGAACTTACTGATTCATCATCATGAATACGTGCAATTGCAGAACCTAAAAGCGGTGCAACTGACAATTGTTTAATATTTGCAGGCATTTTGTCCATATCAAGCGGAATTGAATTTGTTACAATACATTGTTTGATAGGAGCATTAGCAAGTCTTTCGATTGCAGGGCCAGAGAAAACAGGGTGAGCTGCGCATACATAAACTTCTTTAGCACCTTCATTTATTAAAAGTTTAGAAGCTTCGCAGATTGTTCCTGCTGTGTCAATAATATCATCATACATAACGCAAACTTTATCCTTAACTTCACCTATAACATGTGATGCAATAGCTTCGTTATGTTTGTCACGTCGTTTGTCGATAATCGCAAGTGAGCATCCGATAGTTTTTGCAAAGTGTCTTGTTCTTTGAACACCGCCTGTATCAGGGCTTACTGCAACCATATCGTCAGGGTCTATATTAAGGCTTTTAATATAATTTGTCAAAATCGGTTCTGCGAAAATGTGGTCAACAAGAATATTGAAGAAACCTTGAATTTGACCAGTGTGCAAATCCATAGCCAAAACTCTGTCCGCGCCTGCTGTTGTTAATAAGTCTGCAACGAGTTTTGCTGTGATAGCTTCACGTCCTGAAGTTTTTCTGTCCTGTCTTGCGTAACCGTAATATGGAATTACTGCTGTAATTGTTTTTGCACTAGCGCGTTTGAATGCGTCAATGATGATTAATAATTCCACTAAATTTTCGTTAACAGGGTTGCATAAAGGCTGGATAATAAATACATCATCGCCTCTGACGCTTTCTTTAACCTGAACATAAATTTCTCCGTCAGCAAAGTTTTTTATAACCATCGGCCCTATAGATGTACCGAGATAATCTGCAATTTCTTGTGCAAGTTTGGTGTTAGAACGTCCTGCAAAAAGTTTAATATCATGAGTTGGATTAATTGTGCGTTCTAACTGAGGAAATGTCATTTCTGCAACCATTTGTAATTCCTTTCAAAATTTTCCATGATTATTATATTCTTGATAAAATATAAGTTCAAGATTTTTTTAAGTAATATTATCAAAACTTGCGCAAAAATTTTTTTGCGCAAGGACTTCTCTTACTCGCGTTTTGCTAATATGTTTTCAACACAAACGCAAAAGCCAGCCTCAGTTCGTTCGCGCCGAACCACAAAAAGGTGGTTAGAGTCCTGCTACAGCAAAATAAAAAAGAGGTTAAGGAAAACCTTACCTCTTTTTTAATCTGGGCCGCAGTGGACTCGAACCACCGACCTCACCCTTATCAGGGGTGCGCTCTAACCACCTGAGCTAGCAGCCCGCAAAAACTCTTTTGGTTAGCAAAATCTAATTTAGCATGAACATTTTTTAAAATCAAGCACTTTTTTTATTTATTCATCAATGAGTTTAAAATTTTCGCCAAGTTCGTCTTCTATCATTTTGATTAATTCGGATAATTTACATTCAAAACCACCAGCAACTTTTGTTAGAGTAACTATCCCCCACTCTGCTTCTCCTCTTTCCAGTCTGGAAAGTGTTGAGCGTGCTATATCATTTTCGTATGCAAAAATACATAAACTCTTACCGACGACTTTTTTTCTTAATTTTCTAATAATCGAACCAACTTTTATGCAATATTCTTTTTCTCTGTCTTCCATTTATCACTCCGATTATTAAGTCAATATTTGAATTATAAAAAATTTTAAAATCGTATATATCCTACTCATCCATGAGTTTAAAATCTTCGCCAAGTTCGTCTTCTAAAAGTTTTGCAAATTCTGAAAATTTTAAACCTGTTGCTTCTGCTATTTTTAAAATTGTGCTAAAACGCGGATCATTATATCCATTTTCGATTTTACTCAAATTTCCTCTTGCAATATCAAATGCGTAAGCCATTTCATTTACTGTAAAATTTGTTCGTTCAGTGCGTAACTTTTTTATTAAACTACCTAATACTTTTTTCAAATGTAAAATTTTTTCAGTATTCTGTTGCATTTATATATCATAAATTGCACTATCTTTATAGTGCTTCTAAAAAGAAGCGAGGGAGGTTAAAACATAATTATTTAATTAAATTAATAATATTTTTTATGTGTATTTTGGCTTCTTCAGGAAGTTTTAATAACAAATCAAGTATTTTGTAATCTATAGGTGTATACTTAATATTATCATTATCAGTATAACCGAATAAAAAATTAGGTTCAATATCTGCTTGTTTAATGATGGCATATATTGTAATTATGTCAGGAAAACTCTTTCCATTCTCAATTTTAGATAAATTTGATTGGTCTAAATCGATAATTTCACAAAATTTTTCTTGAGTATAACCTTTTTTCTCTCTATAGTATTTGATTCGTTTACCTAGTTGAGATTTTAATTTTTCTACGTCCATAAGCCTTATTCTATAGTATTAGTAAAGATATTATTATAGTAGTTGCGCAATAAAAATTTTTGCTATAATATTGCGTAAACACAATAAATAGGAGAAATATTGAAACCAAAATAATTACTAATCATTATTTTTTACAACAAGTACAATCTCATAAATTTCTTTTAATTTATTAGAACTTAAAAGAGGTAATAATCGTTTTATTTCACTTATATAGTTAATATCCTTTTCTGATAAACTATTAATATGATTATTAAAGAATATTGAGGGATCAAGTTTAAAAAAATTACATAAATCAGCTAATTTTTCACTTGAAATAAAGGCACGTCCAATTTCGATTTGTCCAATAGATTGTGGTTGCATTTTTATTTCGTCAGCAAGCTGTTCTTGAGTTAAATTTTTTTGCAAACGCAATTCACGGAGATTTCGTCCAAATCTTGCTTTTATTTTTTTACTATCCAACATACCAATATGATATTCTCTTTTTTTTAAAGTTTCTATTGTCTGTAATTTTTTTATTCTAATTAAATACAATAAATGTTGTTTCTAATCTGTAAAACAATATATTTAAACAATAAAATATAAAGGAGATAACTAATGTCCAAATACCTACATATTAAAAAATTCCTTTGTAAAGTCTTTACTTGCTGGA
>CAREDV010000006.1 GCA_948964545.1 uncultured bacterium
TCTATTGTTTTTGTAATATTTTGTTACAAAAAGGCTGAAAACGTAAGTATATTAAGAAAGTTTTATTAAAGCTTTTTTTAAACTTTCAAGTTTTTTATAATCAGTTCCAAGACCGCAAAGGAGCATTGTTGAAATTTCGTTTGTTTTTTCGTCTTCTATGTTAAATTCTTCAAATAATTTTTCAGAAAGTTCATAACCTGTTAAACCTGCTTTTTTAATAAGAATTTTCGTAATATCGTCGCCGTAGAAATCAAAATTTATTGTTCGTAATTTTTGCAAATTTGAGATTAATTCATCAAGTTTTTTGCGTCCGCGCTTTGAGTTAAGATAATTAATATTTGCCTCAATAGAAGCTAAAAGCGGATATGAAGGAGAGGTCGTATTAATCATTGAAAGAGCTTTTGAAGCATCTAAATCACAATTTACGTGTAAAAGTGCTGTAGGATTAAGTCCTCCTGCTGTTTTATGCAGTGACTGGATTGTAAAATCTGCAATTTTAACTGCACTTTCAGGTAATTTTTCTGAATATGGATAAAGTGCTCCATGTGCTTCATCAACAATAACATATGCATTCTTGCAAATTGCTTTTATTGCCTTTATATCTGAAACAATTCCCTCGTAAGTTGGAGAGGTAATTATAACTGCTTTAATACCTTCTAAATTTAACATATCAGGAGTAGTTTTATCAGGTATTCCCCATTCTTTAATAATTGGCAAATCGTAAAAAACAGGTTCACATCCTGCAAGTTTTACTGCATTTAGATGTGATGGATGAGCATTTCTCCAAATAAGAACTTTATCGCCCTTATTTGTACAAGTTAAAACAGAGGCAATTATGCCGCTTGTAGAGCCATTTGTTAAAAAGTGAGTATATTTTACCCCATAAATAATTGATGCTCGTCTTTCGGCTTCTAAAAGCGCTGTATGGGGATCATGTGTATCTGTTTCGGAGATATCATATTTATAAAAGTTTCTAAGTTTATTGAATATAAAAAACTTTTGTCCATGAGATGGTGTCGTGAACAGATTTTTTTTATTTTGTTTTCTGAGAATAGACAATAAACTCATTATTTATTACGTATCTCTATACTTCTTTTGGCACAGAATTGAGTTAATGTCATTTTGTCTTTGCCATTGTGGTATTCAAATCTGCCAGACAAAATGTATCCTCCCTGTTCTGCTTTTTCAATTCTTATTGGTGAAAAAATACATTCTACTGATTGTTTTTCAGATAGCGGTAATGTTATTTTAAAAGTATTTTCAATATTTACGTTTTCATTTGTTTTAAATTTCATACCGCCTGCTGAAATATCAAGAGTTGTAATTTTGTGAGAGCCGCCATCAAATGATAAATCAAGTTCATTTACAAACTTAATACGTGTATATTGACGTCTTTGCAAAAATCTATGTTTAGCGGGATTGGCAATTTTCAAAATTTTACCATCAATTGTTTCTGCAAAAGAATCAAAATATAAAGTACCATGACTTGTTTGTGTATAAAATTCGCAGTAATTATGCCGCATAATACCTTCAGGATTATGTTCTAATTCAATAGTAAAATATCTTGGTTCTACGTTAATTACACGTCCTTTATTAGCACATTTAAAATCTGCTGGTACAATAGTAATCTGTCTATCTTTTTCAATAAGTTCTCTCATAGTTATCCTCACTTTGAATATATTGTACAATATTAATTCTAGTTTGTCGATATGTTAAGAAATCATTTTAAATTTTTGTGTTTCATGTTAATATTGGCTTATGGAAGCAAATTCGCAAAAAAATATTCGTAGTTCTAATTTTGAACTGTTGAGAATAGTTGCTATGTTTATGATTGTATTACACCATTGTACTGTGCATGGAGTATTTTCTTATTGGCATAATAATACTACATTCATTCATCATATAAACAATTTTTTATGTTCATTTTTAGCCTCAGGTGGTAAAATTGGCGTGACTATTTTTGTTTTAATTTCTGGATACTTTCTTTGTATGCAAGATTTTAAAATATCAAGATTGTTAAAAATTTATTTAAACACTCTTTTTTATTCAATATTTTTTATGTTATTAAGCTTACTAATCGGCAATCATTTTGTTTCAAGCAAAATGTTAAGGGTTTCCCTTATGCCATTTAGCTGTCATGCTTACTGGTTTATGACAGCATATTTGCTTCTTTATATGTTTTCTCCCTTACTTAATACTATTTTAAGAAATTGTGAGCCTAAACAAATAAGAATATATTTGTTATTGCCTGCTATATTATGGATTTTTATACCAATAATTATAAATACAGGTTTGTTTTATTCAATATTGGTATATTTCTTTTATTTGTATTTAATAGGCGGTGCAGTAAGATTAGGATATATAAATATTAAATCAAAATTTTTAAATTTATTTGCATTAGCAGCGGTAGTTTATTTAATAATTAATATTATTCTTCATGAACAGCATGCAGTAATTAATTTATGGAAATGTTTTAAGTATATGGAATTAAATACAGTTTACACTTTAGCAGTTTCCTTATTTATATTTAATTATTTTTCAAAACTCAATTTAAAAAATAATAAATTTATAAATTATATTTCAGCATCAATTTTTGGGGTGTATTTGCTGCACGATAATTTTTTTGTACGTCCTTATTTGTGGCATAAAATTTTTCATGTTCACACTCTAATGAATGATAAATTCTTTTGTATAGAAGTTATGGCTATCTCTATTTTGGTATTTGCCACTTGTGTTATTGTCGATAAAATATTTTCAAAATTATATACCCCAATAATTAATAAAATAATTAATTACATTGAACCTAAAAAAAAGCTCCCCTTATATAATGAGGAGCAAATACTGAGCAATCAGAAGAGTTGAGGATTTACATTTATATAATACAGGTTTTATAAGGGTTAATCATTCAACGAAATACCTATAATTTGCATAAAAAAATAACCCCTAAGTATATTAGAGGTTATTTTTTATTATTATATTATGTTCATTCTTTTAAGAATGATTCATAGTTTCTTGCCAACAGGTGCGTTCTAACCTGATTAATTAAATCAAGTGCAACACCAACCATGATTATTAGTGAAGTTGCTCCGATACCCTGCAAAGTTTTGATGTTTGTAACATAACTTGCAAGTGAAGGAACAAGTGCAATAATACCAAGTCCCATTGCTCCGATAAACGTAGTTTTTGTTAAAATTTTATCAAGAGCTTCTGCTGTCGGTTTACCCGGTTTAATACCCGGAATTGATGAACCGTATTTTTTAAGGTTATCAGCAATATCTTTTGGCTGCATATTCGGCATAATTGATGCATAGAAGAAAGTTAATGCAACAATTAATAAGAAATACAATACGTAATATGTTATACCGTCAGGGCTTAAGAACTGTGTCAAATGTACTACCATTGTCTTAACCGCTTCGCTTTTGAAATTAGCTTGTCCTACCAAACTCAAAACAGTTGACGGGAACAAGAGAATTGCAATCGCAAAGATAATAGGCATTACACCGCCCGGATTTAGTTTAAACGGAATAAAAGAATTCATACCGCCGTAAACTTTGTTTCCTACTTGTCTTTTCGGGTTAACAATAATAACTTTTCTTACAGCCTCTTGCATTACAACGATGAAAATCATTGCTGCAAAAAAGATTAAAAGTAATGCTGCCAAACCTAACTGCATCATAGAATTATTAGCAACAATTTGTGCTGTTCTTGATGCATAAATAGGAATTCCCGATAAAATACCTATAAAGATGATTAAAGAACCACCGTTACCGATACCTTTTTCGGTGATAAGCTCTGAAATCCACATAACAAGTACAGAACCTGCTGTTAACACTACAATTGAGCTTATAAAGAACATTATAGGATTAACGTTAGGTAAAACAGCACCTGGTAAGTGGTGTAAGTATAACATAAAGATTAATGACTGAAATACAGCAAGTACTACCGTAAAGATACGTGTGTACTGTGATAATTTTCGTCTGCCAGCTTCACCTTCTTCTTTCTGTAATTTTTCCAAAGATGGAATTACAACAGAAACAAGCTGAATGATAATTGATGAAGTAATGTAAGGTCCGATACCTAATGCAAAAATAGATACCTTACCTAGTGCTCCGCCTGAAAACAGGTCTAAGAAACCAATGATATTGTTTCCTTGAGCAATGTTGCTGAAAATTTGATTATTAATGCCAAATAATGGCATTTGTACACCAAATCTGAATGCAGCTATCATCAGAAAAGTAAATATAATTTTCTGTTTCAAGCCAGATGCATTCCACATTGACATTAAATCATCAGTTGTCGGCATTCTCATATTCGGTGCCATTATACTAACTCAACCTTTCCGCCTGCTTTTTCAATTTTTTCTTTAGCTGATGGTGTAACATAAGATGCTTTAACAGTTACAGCTTCTTTTAATTCGCCGTTGCCTAAAACTCTTAAACCAACGCAAGTCGGGTGAATTCTGCCAGCTTCTTTCAATATTTCAAAAGAAACTTCTTTTAAACCGTATTGAGCAATTCTGCCAACATTAATTTCAGCATAGTTCAATTGGTTAATAATTTTGAATCCTTTTAATTTAGGCATTTGTCTGTAACCAGGCATTTGTCCGCCTTCAAAACCTCTTTTAGAAGAGTTTCCTGAGCGCTGGCCTTCACCATTGTGACCGCGGCAAGATGTTTTACCGTGTCCTGATGAACGTCCTCTGCCTACTCTTTTTGATTTATGTGTTGAACCTTCTGCAGGTCTTAAATCTTCTAATGTAATTGTCATTTTTTCATTTTCCTTTCTAATATTACTCGCTTTCGCTTACGCAATTTGCTGAGATAACTACTCAACGATTTGTACTAAGTGAGGTACTTTGTTAACCATACCTAAAATAGTCGCACTGTTGTAGTGTTCTACAACTTGATTTTGTTTAGATAAACCTAAACCTGCAACAACTTTGCGTTGTTTGTCTGAAGCACCGATAAGGCTTCTAACAAGTTTAATTTTTATTTGTTTTAATTCTGTTTTTGCCATTTTTATTTTCCTTATTTTTATAATACAAAAGTCTATCAAGTTAATAAATAACCCGATGCGGCTACATGCGTAGCACTAATTAAGAAGTTCAGCCATAGTTAAACCGCGTTTTTCAGCAACTTCTTTGAACGGAGTCAAAGCTTTTAATGCTTCTAATGTTGCATTAGCAGCGTTAAGAGGAGCTTTTGAACCTAATGATTTTGCAAGGATATTTTCAATACCTGCAAGTTCAAGAACTAATCTCACAGCACCGCCTGCAATAATACCTGTACCTTGAGATGCAGGTCTAAGCATTACAGAACCAGCTCCTGAGCGACCTGTAATTGGGTGAGGAATAGTTGTTTTGAAAATAGGCACTGTAATAAGATTTTTTCTGCCATCAGCAATAGCTTTTTGAATAGCGATAATAACTTCAGCAGCTTTAGCACATCCAACGCCAACCTGACCTTTTTTGTTACCAACGATAACGATAGCACGGAAGCTTAATTTTTTACCACCTTTAACAACTTTAGTTACACGGCTGATTTGAACAACACGTTCAATCCATTCTGATTGAGGTTTTTCTTCTGTTGTTTCAATTTTTTGTTTTCTTCCGCGTCCTCTTTTGCGAGGTTTTTCTTCTGTTGTTTCTTCAGAAGCAACAACTTCTGATGATGTTTCTTCAACAACGATTTCTTCTTTGTTTTCTAAATCCATTGATTTTTACCTTTCATTTTAAATGTTAAATTCATATAAAAACGAATACGCTAAAAATAGTCAATTAAGACATATAGCAAAATATTCGTGAGTAACTTTTCTGACAAAAATAATTATTACAGAAAAAATAATAAATTGCAAGGGGGCAATATAAAAATTTATTCAGACAATTAATATAACCAGCTTTGATAATAGCAGGGAGCATTATTGCAGTAAGAATTTGGGGTTAATATATCACTTTGAGGTATTACAGCTTGAGGTAAGCCTGTGTCAACGCGTTTTAATTTTCCATTTTCACCTTTTTGTGCCAGAAAAAAAGGAAATCTATCCTTGCCAAATTTATTTGGTCCTTTTGAACCATTTACATCAACAAGATAAATATTTTCTGATAACCAATATGCTACCCAAACTCTTCCAGAGATGTCAACAAATGCTGGACAATTTGCTGTGATTTGAGGCATCTCACCAAATGTATCGGCTAATACCCAACATGGAGTCAATTTCTCACATTCTTGTGATACTTTAAAATATTTTTTCATTGCATCCCACTCAGAAGTTCCTGCATTAATATCCCATGTTGAAGTTCTTGGAACAAGTTCATCTTCAGATAGAGCTCTGCTTAAAACATTTGAAAAATCAGAGTAAGCTTTTTTATATGCGCTTTTATACTGCATATTATTTATGTTATTAATTAAAGCGGGCATAGTAAGCGCCGCTACAACCCCAATAATACTTAAAGTTATTAAAACTTCAGCTAAAGTAAATCCAAAAACTTTCATGCAATAAAACTTCCTTTCAATAAAATATGATAACATAAAAAATATAAATTTTTTCTATTTCAAAATATTTTCTAATGTATTTATCATACAAGTTTTAAATTGCTCGCATTCTTTAGAATTTTTTGCTTCAAATCTTAAGGTAAATACTGGTTCTGTGTTGCTTTGGCGAATTAGAGCAAAACCGCCGTCAAAAACAATTCTCATACCGTCAAGAGTTATAATTTCTTTAATTTCTGAGCCGAAAAGATTTTTGTTATTTTCAACACAGTGTTTAACTTTTTCCAGAGTTTCTTTTTTAAGTTCATTTGGACAGGGGAAACGAACTTCTTCGGATGAACAAACTTCATCAAAAGGTTTTAAAATATCAGAAATCGTAAAAGCAGGATTATTTTTTTTATGTTTAGCAATAATTTCTATAATTCTGCATCCTGCATAAACTGCATCATCAAAGCCATAATATCTGTCTTTAAAGAAGGTATGTCCGCTCATTTCGCCAGCAAGAATTGCATTTGTTTCTTTCATTTTATCTTTTATATAGCCATGACCAGTTTTACACATAACAGCTTGACCGCCATGTTTGTTAATCTGGTCGAAAAGAACCTGTGAACATTTAACCTCACTTACAACGGTCGGTTTTTCACCTTTTTCAATCAAATCCATAGCATAAATAAGAAGTAATTTGTCACCTGTTAAAAATTTGCCTTGAGCATCAATAATACCAATCCTATCGCTGTCTCCATCGTATGCAATTCCAATATCTGCTTTATTTTCAACAACAACTTCTTTTAAAGTATCAAGTGTTTTTTCAACGCTAGGGTTCGGGTGGTGGTTAGGGAAATTTCCGTCAGGTTCAGAGAAAAGTTCAATAACTTCACAACCAAGTTCTTTGTATAATTGAGGGCCTACTATACCGCCTGTCGCATTTGCGCTGTCAACAACAACTTTTACGCCTTCACCGATGCGGCCGAATTTTTCTTTCATTTCTTTTATATAATCGGGAATGATATCATATTTAACAACTTCACCTATAGAAGCAGTTTGTTCATCTGTCCAATTTTTAAAAGTAACTTCTTTTACTTCTGCAATTTGTTTCTCGGTTAAAGTACGTTTGCCATAAGTCATTTTAAGCCCGTTATACTCAGACGGATTGTGGCTTGCTGTAATAATTGCCGAAGCAATAACATCATATCCTGGGACTCCGACAACTTCTGAGTAATACCCGATTGGTGTCGGTGCAAGTCCTAAATGAATTACATTTGCACCTGTTGAAGTTATGCCGTCAGTCAATGCTTTTTCAAGAGCGGGTGAATGTAGTCTTGCATCACGAGTTACCGTAATCCACATTTCAGTTTCATTTTTGCCTGACTGTTGTTTTATCCATTCCACAAAGCTTTTGCCTGTATTATAATATAATTCTTCTGTAATATCTTCGCCGTAAATTCCTCTAATATCGTTTTTTCCGAAAGCATGTTCATATCTTTTCATATCAATTCTCCTATTGTATAATTATAGCATGAAAAAGTTTGTAGATGATTTGCTGAATAAACAAAATATAGCCTCTTGGCTATTTATTCTGCCTGCAGTTTTAGGAACTTTTATATTTATTATAATCCCTGTTGTATGTTCGTTCGGCTTGAGTTTTGCTAAGTGGGATTTACTAAATCCCGTGCAGTTTGTCGGTTTTGATAATTATAGGGAAATTTTTACTGAAACTTTATTCTATAAAATTTTATGGAACACTGTTGTTTTTGCTTTTTCAACATCAATTTTGGGAGTTATTATTCCGTTAATTCTTGCCTGTATATTGAATTCTAAAATTAGAGGATCTGAATTTTATAAGACAGCATATTTTTTGCCGTTTATAACGCCAATGATTGTAATTGGTGTTGTTTGGGAATGGATTTTTGACCCGAATATAGGATTATTAAAACATTTACATATAAATTGGCTTTATGACCAGCATTATGCCATGACAGCCTTAATAATTGTGTCTGTATGGAAACTTATCGGATATAATATGGTAATATTTTTGTCCGCATTGTCAGGAATTTCCCAGAGCATGTTTGAGGCATCCAAAATTGACGGTGCTAATGCTATTCAAACTTTTAAAAATGTGACAATACCGCTTTTGTCCCCGACTATATTTTTTGTTGTAATAATTACTGCAATAAGTTCTTTTCAGGTTTTTGATTTAATTTATCTGATGACAGAGGGCGGGCCTTTAGATAGCACAAATGTTTTGGTTTACGCGATATATAAAAATGCGTTTGAATACTTCAACGCAGGTAAGGCTTCTGCAATTGCATACGTTTTATTTATAATTATCCTTGTGCTGACACTTATTCAGTGGAATCTGCGCAAAAAACTTGTTTATAATGAAGAAATGTAACAATGAATTAAAGTTTTTATAAACTTGCGCCGTTATATATCGTATAGGAGAATGTGTGTCATGTTTGAAGACTTAAAAAAAGAAAATATTATAATTGATATTACAAATCTTATGGGTAATTTAGAAGTTGATTGCGATGAATATTGCGAGTTTATGAAAGGTGTAATTTTAAATACATCTGGATTAAACTAGTGTCTGATGTATAAATTTTATAATGAATTTATATTAAGTTTATGAAAATCGTAATTTTAGGCGGTGTTGCAGCAGGTGCAAAGGCAGCCGCAAAAGCAAGAAGAATGTTACCTGATGCAGATATAAATTTATATACGGATGATACGCATATATCATATTCAGCGTGTGGACTTCCATACTATATTGAGGGTAATTTTGAAGATTACAGAATGCTCTTAGTGCGTTCTCCAGAAGAATTTGAAGCCGTAAATGTTCATATTCACTTAAGACATAGAGCAGTAAAAATTATTCCGTGCTGTAAACAGGTTCTTATACAGGATTTAGATAATAATAAGGCAGAACTGGTTGATTATGATAAATTAATTATAGCAACAGGTGCTAGAGCAACTGTCCCGCCTATAAAAAATATTGATTTGAAAAATATATTTACTGTCAGAAAAATTGAAGACGGAATTGCAATAAAAGAAAAAGCAATGCAGTCAAAAAATGCAGTAATACTCGGCGGGGGATATATTGGTATTGAAATGCTTGAAGCACTTGTTAAGCAGAATTTGCATGTAACTTTATTTGAGTATTCTGATTATATAATGCGTCATTTTGATCCTGATATGTCAAATCTGATTTACGAACAGCTCATGTCAACCGCAGACGGCAGATTTGAGATTTATACAAATGAACTTGTAACAGAATTTTCTGGTGATAATAATGGCGTAAATACTGTCAGAACAGGTTCGGGCAAGGTGTTAAATGTTGACATGGTAATTGTTGCTGCAGGTGCAACACCTAATGTTGAAATTGCAAGAGAAGCAGGGATTGCAATAGGTGAAACTGGGGCAATAAAAGTTAATGATAGAATGCAGACAAATTTTGAAGATATTTATGCTTGTGGCGATTGTGTCGAAGAAAATCTTTTAATTTCTAACACAAAAATTTGGATGCCTTTAGGTTCAAATGCAAATAAAGAAGGCCGTACTGCAGGTATTAATGCGTGCGGTGGGGATGATAAATTCCATGGGGTTTTAGGATCAGCTGTTACACGCTGTTTATCCTTGACCATGTCATTAACAGGTTTAACTGTTGAGAATGCAGAAAAACTTGGGTATGAGCCTGTTTTTGTAAAGGTTACTAAAAATGATAAAGTTGGTTATATGCCAGATGTCAATAATATAACCTTGAAGCTTGTCGCGGATAAAAAAACAGGATTATTACTCGGATGTCAGGCTATAGGAACGGGTGATGCGGACAAAAGAGTTAATACCGTAACTTCTGCATTGCTTGCAAAATTGACAATTGAAGAATTTTTCAAAAATGACATAACCTATGCCCCTCCGTATTCTCCAACAATTGATCCGCTGTTAAATGCGGCACAGATATTGTTAGGGATGATTAACAAAGATTAGCAATATACTTTGCAGCACCCTCACCCATTGAAAAACAGCTTGCCTGAACACGCAGTGCACCCTGTGCCATGTAATCTGCTGATAAACAACGTCCTGCAGCAAACAAATTATCAATATCAGCAGAAATAAGGCTTTCAATCGGTAATTGATAGTCTTGAACAATCTGTAATGTCGATTTATCACGCTCATTTGAGTGAACATCAACAGGATAATCAGAAATTACTACAGGATTTTCAAACTTTTTACCTGATTTTAAATCATCAATTGTATAAATATATTTGCCCTTAATACGCCTTGAAACCCTTACGCCGAGCATATCTGCAATGTTCGAAATATACGCTTTTTCAAACCCAGGCAAATAATTCTTACAAAAATTTGATAATCTAAATATACTTTGCCGCATTGCTGCTAAAGCCTTTGAATAATCTAAGTTTTCAACCATTCTTGGACAGTTAAAAGCAATACTGTCAGGCATTCCTGCAACTGTAAATATCTGAAAATAGTTTCTATCAGAGTCTTTTAAGACCCCCTTGTTGACAGCATCCTCAAACAACGGTGCTAAAGCCCATTTTTTACCGCTATCCCACGTATACGCAGTAGAAAGGTGTATGTTGTCGTCAATTTCTTCAACAGTTGTAACATTTCTATCACTATCAAGCTCTAGCAGCCAATTTGAAAACTCTTTTAAATCAACTCCACCCATGATAAATCTTAAACTAACAGGCTGCTCAAAATTTTCTAAAAATTCACAATTACAAATTTTTCCGATTTCGCAATTTCCTGTCGTATCAATTACGTATCTCGTATCGATACTTACTGATAATATATTTTGTACCTTATAGTTATATGGTGATAATATTTGCAAAGATTTTATCATTTTATTTTCACGAATTACATCAGTTATTTCTGTATTAAAAAGCACTTCTACTCCAGATTTTGTCATTAAATTATCTAAAGCGATTTTTGTAAGTTCGGGATTAAACCAGCCTGGATTGTCTTGGTAAGTTATTTGTCCGCCAATTGAGTGTAATTCGGCAATTAATTCATTGTAAAAATCGGTATTAATCTGGTTTTTACCAGACTTCATCACAGGAACAACAAGTCCTGACGTAATTGTACCGCCCAAATGTATGTTTTTTTCTATCAAAAGTGTTTTTAAACCAAGTTTTCCAGCCGTATATGCAGCCGAACAGCCTGCAGTTCCGCCGCCGACAACTACTAAATCATATTTCATTGCTTCTCCTGTATTGTTTTATAAATTTTGAACTTGAAATAAGGGGGGAATTTTCAACTTCAATTTTATGCGCCTCAATTATAGCCTCATTATCAAGCGTTAAACTTTTGTCACGATAAAATATACCTGCTTTTGTTTTCATAAGCCCTAAATCGTATTCTGAAAGCTCATGTTTTATAAGCGATTTATTTTTAACTGCAATTGTACCTGTAAATTTCTTAGCTGAATCTGAGTAAATCTTTCCTACATAAAATCCTGCATTTAAAAAAGCATTTCTGACTAGTGCCGAATTTGAGTATGTCAAAACCATTCCGTCATCTTCAAGATGTTCATATATCAGTTTAAAAAAATCAATAGTCCACAAGCAAGGACATTTTACTGGTGTAAAGGCATCTAAAAATACGTAATTATATTTATTACTATCATTTTTTACAGCAGTCCTCGCATCCTCTATGCTAAGCTTAAAATTAAAATCAATTAATTTAAGGGCATTTATAGCGTTTTTATAACACGGCGACAGATACCTATAATAGATATTATGTAAGAAGCTTATAAACTGCCTTAAATGAGTTATTTTACACGTCTGATTTTTATAAAGTTTGAATAAACCGTACATATATTTATCAAAATACTGCGAATATTCACTTGCCTTCAAAACCTCCTCGGCTTCACTGTCAATAAGCGGAAATAGCTTTTTGCCCAGCATAATTTCAATTTCTTTTCTTAATTCAAAGCGACAGGAGATTTTATCCGACAGCATTTTTTGAATTTTTTCCTGCTCAAATGAAAGTTTATTATTTTTTCTTGTTTTTTTATTGCTGATAAAAAATGGAGATAAATATGCTAAATTTTTATCCGTGTCTATGGCATGTATAAAAATCTTGCGTTTTATATTATTGCCATATAACTTATCGATATGTTTAATATTATCTTTATATATCGTTTCGTTATAGATAAAATTTAAAAAACTTTTTGTGTTGTATCCGATTCCAAAACAAATATCTAAAATTTTTATTTCGGAATTTTTTTGTAAAAAATTTTTCAAATCTGATGGCAGAATAAACTTTTCGTATGCTTCGGTTAAAGCGCCGTATGTTGAATGGTAAATATCATCTGCATTAGGCGAAAAAAGTCCTACTGAACCATCATTTGTAAAATATGGATATAATTTGTACATGTGCTTATTATAGAATATATTGAAATTATTGGCAAATTTGTGTGTTTCTGTTATAATTAAGAAGAAAGTGGAATAATTATGAAAATAAGTGTGAAAGTGCCAGCTACAACGGCAAATATAGGCCCTGGATTTGACAGTCTTGGAATGGCGTTACCCCTGTATAATACGATAACCATTGAAGAAACAGTTTTACCAGGCACTGGAATTGAGATTAATGTTTTAAATGACACGCAGTCTGCGGGTGATTTTATAATGGAACATATTCCAATGGATGAAAACAGTATTATTTATAAGGCGGTTGAGCTTCTATATAACTCTATTGGTCAGAGCCCAAGCGAATTAAAGATTACTGTTCAGTCTCAAATTCCTATTGCAAGAGGTTTGGGAAGCAGTGCATCAGTAATTGTCGGGGGGCTTTTAGCTGCTAATGAACTTTTAGGTAAACCTGCAGATGAAGTTGCTTTATTGTCAATAGCAACAGAAGTTGAGGGACATCCTGATAACGTTACACCTGCAATTGTAGGCGGTTTGGTATTATCTTCCCAAGAAGATGACGGCAGAATTATTTATACAAAACTAGATTGGCCTGATGAGTGGGACATTACAGTTTGTGTGCCTGATTATGAATTATCAACTGATATTTCACGTTCAGTTTTGCCTGCAGAAGTTCCTATGTCTGATGCTGTGTTTAATGCTAAACGTATGGGAATGTTTGTTCAGGCGGTTAATACTAAAGATTCGGAATTAATGAAACTTGCATTGCAAGACAGATTACACCAGCCATACAGAATGAAATTAGTTCCAGGACTTGATAAAATTATTGAAAACTTAAAACATGAAGAAAACGTTTTAGGCTGCGTATTGAGCGGAGCAGGTCCGTCAATTTTGATAATTTCTCAGAAAAACAATCTTGATAAGATTAAATCAATTGTTAAGGATACGTGGGAAAGTTTAAACGTAAAAGCAAATATAATGACTTTACCAGTTGAAAAGCAAGGTGCTCAAATTATTACTCAAGAATAACTTAAGAGGCTCTCCATATTGGAGGGCCTCTTAAATTTATTGTCCTGTATAATTTGGTGCCAGGTTCTTCGCGCCGTCTTTTTCTTCTTCTTTCTTCGCGTCGTATTCGGCTTTTGCGATTTGCAGTCGTGATTCCAAATTATCTTTTTCTGTTTGTAAATCCTCTTCCACATCCTTAAGTGCCATCAAATCAGCCTCTCGCTGCATTTCAAACATGTTCTGCCAAACTGTTTGCGCTGCGGAGCATTGCATTTGTGCGAATTGCATTGCTTGTGAATATTTAGTAGTGTCAATGCCTCCAAATAATTGAGTAGCCACCTCTGGCGTCATACCTGCAACCGATGTACCCATCGGCATACCTAAGTAACCAAACATTGCTGCTTGCATTTGGGCTTGCATCTGTTGTCTCATGTTACGTTCTTGAACTTGGTACATCTTTTCTTTTTGACCAATTTCTCTCGTAACAGAACGCAAACGGCTTTGGACACTCGTCATTTGATACTGTAAATCTCTGACGAGTCTTCCGGCCATTAATTTTCCATATGCGCCTGATAAGAAACCCATTGCTTTATCCTTTGTGTTTAGTCCTCGTAATAATATAAAGTATTTTATTTATTAATAATTGCCTTTTTTAAAAAAATATGTTAAGTTTTCGTAACAATTGTAAATTTTTTTTTTAAATAATACTGATAAAGGTTACTATTTACATATCTGATTTTCCTGTTATAATCAGCTTAAAGGAGAATTTATGTTTAGCAAAAGATTTTGGACTGGTAAAAATATTATTTTTATAATTTTAGTATTATCACTCTTATTAATTTTTCCAAAAATTATTGGTATATTAATGTTGTTTTTTGGTTCGTATGTTTTAGCTTGCGCTCTAAATCCTTATGTGACAAAACTTATGAACAAAATGAGCAGACCTCTTGCATCGTCAATTGTTATGTTTTTAAGTATATTGTCAATAATTGCTCTATTTATTCCGATATTTTTTGTTGCGTTTAAAGAGATTAAAACATTTATGATAACTTTGCCTGACAAAATTACAGGCGTTACAACGTTCCTTATGAACTTTAATATTAGCGGACATAAAATACCTGATATTGTTGATATAGATGCTCTTTTAAATAACTCATCAGCAGTTGCTCAAGGGGTTGTTAATCATTCATTGTCAATTACAGCAGGAATAATACAAGCAATAGTCATTCTTGTTGCTATGACTATGATTGTATATTACATATTAATTGATAAAGTTTATTTAAAACAAAAATTTTTAGAATTTTTTCCGCCTGATTTAAAAAATAAAGCAGAAAGTATTTTAAGTACAATAAGTACAAAAGTTGGTCAATATGTAAGAGCTCAAATTTTATCAATGGCTGCAGTAGGAATTATGATTTCTATTCTTCTTGTTATATTCGGAGTTGAGTATTCGACGCTGCTTGGTTTAATAAGCGGAATCCTTGATATTATACCGTTACTCGGCCCGTCAATCGCTCTTGGTGTAATTTTACTTGTTGCATATCCGTTAGGTATAGGCAAATTGATATTAATTATTATAGGCTTCTTGGTTGTACAGCAGATTTCAAATTATGTTGTAAGACCATTGTTATTTGGCAAAATGATGTCGTTACATCCGCTTATGATATTTTTAGCATTATTCTTAGCACAGCAATTTTTAGGGTTCTGGGGAGTAATTTTATCACCTGCAATCGCTGCAACAGTTTGTGTTTTGATTGATGAATTGTATTTAAAACCTATCAAAGGGAAAGAATAAATGGAAAAATATTTATATCAAAGAAACACATCTAAAAATTCTGATTTTGTCATGTGGATGGCGTTTCCAGGAATATATTCTTTTTCTATGTCCTCTTTAGGGTATTTGTGGATGTTTAAAACTCTTGATGAACTTGAGGGTATAAATATAGAAAGAATCTGCTCAGATACCGAAAAAACAGTAT
Organism: uncultured bacterium; assembly: GCA_948964545.1. Taxonomy (GTDB): domain Bacteria; phylum Cyanobacteriota; class Vampirovibrionia; order Gastranaerophilales; family Gastranaerophilaceae; genus Stercorousia. Next base: position 15,865 of record CAREDV010000006.1, read on the forward strand.
ATTCAAAACCAGATTTACTCGGGTTTTCATTCTCATTTGATATGGATTTTTTGACTATTTTTTCAATGCTTGAAAAATACAGTATTCCTTTAAAAGCCAAAGACAGAGATATTATTGTATTTGCTGGAGGCCCTGTTGTAAGTGCAAACCCTGAACCTTACAGAGATTTTTTTGATTTCTTTATAATTGGCGATGGTGAGGATGTTAATATTAAAGCCGTTGAAATTTGTAAAAATGCACCAAGTAAATCAAAAGCTCTACAATTGCTTTCTGAAGTTGAGGGGATTTATGTTCCAATTTATCCTAAAAATGTTCAAAAGCTTACCAAAAAAATAACTGAATGTATTTACACTCCAATAATTAGTAATGAGGCATTTTTCAAGGACACATTTATACTTGAAATGTCACGCGGATGCGCAAACAGATGCGGTTTTTGCCTTGCCTCTTATTTAAATTTGCCATTAAGATGTGTGCCTTATGAGGAACTTTTAAAAATTATTGAACTTGGACTTTCAAATACAAATAAAATTGCACTATTAGGTGCTCAAATTAGTGCTCACCCTCATTTTAGGGATATCTGCAAATATATTTACGATAAAATTCAAGCAGGGCAGAATATTGAAATGAGCGTTTCTTCGCTTCGTGTTGATGCAATTTCACCTGATATAATAAAAACATTTGTTGCTGCGGGTCAAAAAAATACGACACTTGCAATTGAAGCTGGAAGCGAACGTTTAAGAAAGGTTATAAATAAAAACTTGACCGAAGAACAGATTTTTAATGCTGTGAAAATAGCACGAGACAACGGCTTGAAAGGTTTGAAATTTTACGGAATGCTAGGACTTCCCACAGAAACTCAAGAGGATTTAGAAGCAGTTATAAAACTTGCAAAACGTTTAAAACAGGAAAACAAAGGGTTTGATATATCATTTGGATTTTCAAGCTTTGTACCTAAGGCAAATACACCTTTTCAATGGTTTGGTCGTGAAAATACAAAATCATTGGAAGAAAAAAGTAATTTCCTAAAAAAAGAACTGCATAAAATTGGTGTTACTGCGCATATTTCAAGTATTAAGTGGGATTACTGGCAGGCTGTATTATCACGAGGTGATGCATCTTTATGTGATTTTATCCTGGATGTTTACAGACACGGAGGAAAGCTTGGGGCTTTCAAATCTGCAGCTAAAAAATACAATATTGATACTGATTATTTTGCCTGTGCAAATTGGGATTTCAATCAAAAATTACCGTGGGATTTTATAAATATAAATCCAGGAAAAGAATTTTTAATAAAAGAAAATCAAAGATTAATCGCCATTGCCGTATAAAACTTTCCAATGCCCAATGGGCTACGTGCATAGCACTTACATCGGTTTGTAATCACAGTATACAAGACTTGACCAGCGTTCAAAGTAACTAATTTGAGTAGCGCTGCCAGATTTAATATAAATTCTATGCAAAGAACTAGGAGGCATATTCAATGCAGAGCATATTGCTGCTTTTATAACATCCTTATGAGTTACAATAATTATTCTGTTACCCTGATTATTTTCTATAATCCTATTAATAGAATTTTTAATTCTGCTAACAAACCCTAAAACACTCTCAGCATCTTCAGGCGTTGCAATATCAGGGTTATTAATAAGCTTGTCTAATGCATCTGGGAATTTTTCATCAATCTGCTCAAATGTCAATCCATTAAAAGCACCGCATTTTCTTGGATGTAAATCTTCAATAATTTCAAAATCTTGTTTAAATTGTTTTGCAATCATAGCAGCTGATTGGACAGAACGCGTTGCAGGCGAAGTGTATATTTTATCATTTTTTACACCACGTTTTTTTAAAAACTCACAAATTTTTTCAATTTCTTCCTGACCTTTTTCGTTAATCGGGGGGTAATTTTCTAAGTCTGTAAAACGGTCATCTTCGCTAAAAAGTGTTGCACCGTTACATATAAAAGTTATTTTACATTTTCTATCAAAATACATTTTTTATCCTTTATTATAATTATAACATATTTTGTGATATAATCAAGAAAAGTTAATTAATTGAGGTATTATTATGAGAGGAAAAGCTTTTAAATTCGGAGATAACATATCAACAGACCATATTGCACCAGGAAGATTGTTCCATTTGCGTTCAAATTTACCTGAATTTGCAAAACATGTTCTAGAAGATGCTGATCCTAATTTTGCAAGTTCAATGCAAAAAGGCGACTTTGTGGTAGGCGGATCAAATTTCGGACTTGGTTCATCACGCGAGCACGCTCCTCAAATTATTAAAATTGCAGGTGTTGGTGCAGTTATTGCCAAATCTTTTGCCAGAATTTTTTACCGTAATGCTATTAATATCGGGCTTTTAGCTGTTGAAGCTGATACTGATGCAATTGATGCAGGTGACGAGCTTGATTTAGATATTGAAAAAGGTATTTTAACAGATTTGACAAACGGAGCAATTATTCCAATTGAACCGCTTCCGCCTGTTATGATTAAGTTGCTGCAAGACGGCGGACTTGTTGAACATATTAAGAAAAACGGCGATTTTAAATTGGTTTAAAATATCTTTAAATTGTATTAATGCCCAATGGTGGGAAGCGTCACGTTTCCTTACCAGTTGCGAAGCCCGTTAAGCATGTGTTCAGCTTCTGTTACGTTACGTTTTCGAAGTTGAACGTACTCATTTTTGGCAGGATTAAATACGCACATTGTTTTACCGCAGTTAGATAAAAAATTGGTGAGCAATGTGTAATTAGAAGCCTTTTCTCTCACACTGTTACATTCTTCTATACTATTACAAATTTTACTCGGGCCGATAGTGCCTGTGCGCATATTATTGAAAGCATCCAAACTATATGGCTGCAGGTTATAGTTTTTATAAAGCTGATTTTTTGAGAAATATCCATAAATTGCTGAGTGAAATTCATCTCTGGAATTATATAAATAAAATACAACTTTCTTGTTAGAAGAAAAAAGATTTTTCCAAGCCCCTGAACTTTCAGAACCTCTTATAACATTAGAAGGTATAATTCTCGGACGATAATTTTTATAAACAGTAACCTTTTTTCTAGAGGAACGTTCTTGGTTTATATACTGTTCTATACCTGTGGATTTTATATTATTAACAATTACATTTGACAAATTCTGAAATGAACTTTCTTGTAAAATCCCCGAAAAATATGCACTTGCTGCAATAAAGACTATACAGCCCGCATAACATCCAACCTCTTTTAATATCTCTTTATTCATACAAAAATATTACTACAACATTAAGCATTTTTCAATCTTTTATTGACAACAGGCTTTGTGCGGTGTTTAATAAAATTACACAAAGCCGATTTATATCGATTTTGTCAGGCAAAAATAGGACGTAGGGGTCGCGAAAGCTTTAGGGCTCTGGCTTTTTAAAGATTTTTGATGACTCGGCAGTCCCGTCATAATCGGAATGCGTAAGGGTTTTGGAATATGATTTTGCCGAAGATGTTACTAAATTAAAGGAGAAAAAAATGCCTACAATTAATCAGCTTGTTCGCAGAGAACGTAAAAAGCTAATTGACAAAACAAAATCTCCAGCTTTGATGGATTGCCCTCAAAGACGTGGAGTATGCACAAGAGTTTACACAACTACCCCTAAAAAACCTAACTCAGCTTTAAGAAAAGTTGCAAGGGTAAGATTAACTAACGGATTTGAAGTAACTTCATATATCCCTGGTATTGGTCACAACCTTCAAGAACACAGTGTTGTTCTTATTAGAGGTGGAAGGGTTAAAGACCTTCCTGGTGTAAGATATCACATCGTTAGAGGTACTTTGGATACTGCAGGTGTTGCAAACAGAGCTCAAAGCAGATCTAAATACGGTGCTAAGAAAAATGCTAAAGGAGGTAAGAAATAATGTCTAGACGTTCAAAACCAGCTAAAAGAATACCTTTAGCAGATCCAGTATACAACAGTGTTGATATTTCTAAATTTATCAACAGAATTATGAGACGCGGTAAAAAATCGCTTGCTGAAAAAATCTTCTATGCAACTTTAACAAGATTAGAAGAAAGAACAGGCGAAAAAGCTCTTGAAATCTTCCAAAAGGCAATGACTAACGCTACACCGCTTTTAGAAGTAAAAGCAAGACGTATCGGCGGTTCTACTTATCAAGTACCTATTGAAGTTAAAGCAGACAGAGGTTTTGCTCTTGCTTCATCATGGTTAATTGAAGCTGCTAAAAAACGCGGCGGTAAATCATTTATCGACAAATTAACAAATGAATTGATTGATGCTTCAAACGGTTCAGGCGCAGCTTGCAAAAAACGTGAAGATACTCACAAAATGGCAGAAGCTAACAAAGCTTTCGCTCACTACAGATATTAATCGAAAAGGGGAACTTAGTTCCCCTTTTTTAATTTCTCTAAATCCTCTTTTGGTGTAGTTATTTCATTAATGTTATATAGTTTTATAAATGCTTTTAGCACCGCAGGATTTATAACAAGAGGGGGACAATCTGATAAAAATATGTCTTTTGCTCCGTTATTTTTTAGATTAATTATATTTGACAATGAATTTACATCGCACTTAGTCAAGAAAAATGCAAGCTTATCAGAATTAACTGGAATTTTTTGCAGAATTGCATGTAAAACACCATATAATACTGCATAATCATTTCCAATATTTATGTGTAATACATTTTCTAGTTTTGGATTATAAGAAAAACTTATTGCATAAGTATTTTGGGGCATATTACAGAAAAACTTTTTAAAATAGTCTATTTTATCAACAGTTAAATTTGACGGTCCTATTATAAATATTTTTTCTGGATTTTTTTCTATGATTTTATTAAGTTCCGCATTAACTTCACTTTCATCATAACCAATAAATTCTTCTTTTCTTTGCTGACCTTTAGCAAAACCTTTAGCCTGACGAGCTGAATCTATAAGGGGGCTAAAGTCATTATTTTCAATTTTAACAACACCTTTTGCTGCAACTTTATCAGTTGTAAACAATCTCCCGCGATAAAGATATTCAATATTTTGAGTTTCATTTCTTGTTAAAAGTATTGCACCAGGAAATGTTGCAAAATCAAGTATTGTATTGGATACACCGCTTCCAAAATGTCCTTTTAAAGTTTTATATTCCTTAAAAAACGGAAATGCGTGTGCAATCATAAGATTGCCATTTGTATAAACATCAATATCTTCATCCAAGACATCTAGAAACGTTTTTAAATCGTTTAGATTTGAACCAGATACCATAATTGCTTTATTTGGTTTTGTCGATGTTGAAACGGCAGTTAATTGGATTTGTCCAAATTTTTCCGTTTGAAGTTCATTAATTTGTTTTAAAAGTTCAATATCATATTTAGCAAGTTCATCTATATAAAGTTTTATTTTTTGAGGTGATACTCTGCTTGAATTAAAAAGATTTAAAGCATTCAAAACACTGTCTGATGAAAATTTTGCATATGAACCGTAATCATGAAGATTAATCCAATTTACGCTAACACTTTTAATAACGCCTGACAAAATTTCAGAATAATATTTCTCATTAAGCCCTAAACGCTTATATTTTTGTAAAAATTCTCTGTCACCGCGTTTTAGAATTGAGGATAGATTTGTTTTAGCAGAAAATTTAAGTAAATTTTTTAAATCTTCACACTGAGAATTATTTTCTCTGCACAGTTTCATATATTCTTTACGTGTTTTGACAAAATTGTTATATTGTTTTGAAAATAGTTCCAATACCTGCGCTTCAGACAAATCTTTCAAACTGTCAATAAAGGCTAGCTGAAACATTATATCATAGATTATATTTTCTTTTTCTATGCCAAAATTTTTTAATTTTAAAATATAATAAGAAATTTGGCGCAGAAGTATAAACATTATCTCCTGCATAGAAGAAATATTAGGAGAAACAGAGCATGCTCCGCGAGAAATACAATCGTTAAATTCAAAACTGTCAGAGGAATTATAAAACATATCAGCACCTTGTTGTTAAATACTTAATAATCTCATCACTTTCATAATGGCTTACACCATCATCATACAAAAACGGTACTTGATTTTGTCCGCCAAGTTCCATAAGCCTTTCAAAATTTTCAGGCTTTGTTATATCTTTTTTTTCATAACGAATACTTTCTTTGTCCATAAAATCCATTACCTTGCGGCAATATGGACAGGTTTCTAAAATATAAAGTTCTATCATATATAAATTCCTTTCAAACATATTATAAACAATTAATTATTTTATAAATCGCCCTTGTTATTAATATTTTTTTATAATAAACTGACAATTATGAAGAATATATTATTTATTTTTGGCACACGCCCAGAAGTTATAAAGTTAGCACCTGTTATTTTGGAACTCAAAAAATATCCTCAAAAGTACAATGTTATTGTTTGTAATACAGAACAACAAAAAGAGCTTTCTAATCAAACTCTTGAGTATTTTGGTTTAAAAGCTGATTTAAATTTAGACTGTATGAAGCCTAATCAATCACTTTTAGAGATTCAGACACGAATTTTGACAGCTTTAAATAAGGTTTTTAGCGAAAATAAAGTTGATGCAGTTATTGTGCAAGGTGATACGATGACAGTACTTTGCGGTGCTCTTGCAAGTTTTTATAACAAAATTCCCGTGTATCATGTGGAAGCTGGCTTGCGCTCTTATGATATTTACGAACCATTTCCTGAAGAAGTTATGCGCCAAATGACTTCTCGTGTTGCAGAACTTAATTTTGCACCAACAGAAAAGAATAGGCAGGCCTTATTAAAAGAAAATATTGCTGATGATAAAATTCATGTAGTTGGAAATACTGTAATTGACGCACTTTTCTGCTTATCTGATGAAACTATGCAAAATGCCGCTAAATATTATAATGATTTAGGCATAAAAATTGATGATAAATTAGTGCTTATTACTGCTCATAGACGGGAAAATCATGGCGAAAGAATTGATAGAATTCTTGATGCAATTGAACATCTTGCAACAAAATATTCAGACCATACATTTGTTATTCCTGTTCACCCAAATCCAAATGTTAAAGATAAAATACATAATAGATTAGAGAAATATTCAAATGTGTATCTTTTGAAACCTCTTGATTATCCTTATCTTGTATATTTAATGAAAAATGCAAAATTAATTCTTACAGATTCAGGCGGTATTCAGGAAGAAGCACCGTCATTTGGCTGTCCAACACTTGTAATGCGTTACGAAACAGAACGTCAGGAGGGGATTGATGCAGGTGTTTCAATTCTGGTTGGAGCAGACTATGAGAAAATAGTTTTAGAAAGCGAAAAAGTTTTGTCACTAACCCGCGAACAAACCCGTTTAAAAGCATCAAATCCATATGGTGACGGAACATCTGCAAGAAAGATTGAGAAAATAATTCAAAGACAAGCTTAAACGCTTGTCTTTGTTCTGTTTTCGTAAGCCCTTATTGTTTCACCTTTAAGAACATGCTTTCTGTACACTTTGAGTTTATAATTTATGCTTGGGATAGTTGCAACTTCTCTTTGGAAATTACGATATAAAGTTTTTTCACGTTCTTTAATAATTTCTGTTATATCCTGCTGAACAGGTTTTGTACTTATATTTTTAGCAGATCGCATTATTAGCAATAGCAAAACTATTGAAATTATGCTCCATACAGCTTTTTCTTCGTTAATCTTATTAATTACTGTAATAGGTGCTGAATTAGGAGTTTCAAATACAATATCAGCTTTAGCAATTTCAGGAGCTTCTACATATATTTTGAGTTCACTATTATTTTCATTTTGGATAATTAATCCATTTACATCAGAAATATTTTTATAAAGGGTATTAATACTTGGAGATTGAGTAACACCTTTTAATGTAATTATTATTTTATCTGAAGCTTCAACATCTTTTTTTACTTTAGTAATTTCATCCGTGCGGAGTATAACAGATATTTTATCGTCATTTTTAGAAACAACAATAGAGTTTAAATAGTTGTCTGAAGCTAAAGCATTCAAACCCATAAATAAAATTAAAGTTAAAGTTAATAAAATTTTGTTTAACATATCCTATAATCCTCTCCATATATACAATACCTTATTACTTGTAAATTACCATCAATCAATAGTTTTAAGTTAACCAATCAATAGATTGATAAGTATGTAAACGAATGTAACAAAAGATAAGCATGCTGAAATCAAACAAAATTCAAATACTTTATATAAATGTAAGACACGAGATTGAGGAGTTTTTAATGAACGGTATTTTAGCCAAATCATCTGAAAATAAATTACACGGATTATTAAGTCCTAAAAATCCTGAAACTGTTGAAACAGCAGGTTCTTTAGCTATGAACACATTTCATAGTTTGTTTGCAGTAAATAGTTATGACGAATTTACATCAAGCAATCCATTTGCAGTTGATTATTCAATGTATTCTGATTGCGGTGATTATGTTGCTGACAGTGGATTTTTAAGCAGCTTTTCAAACGCAGTGTCAGTAATAGGTTCTGACGGCGGAGCATTTTCTGCTGGCGGAGACTGTGGATTTTCATCCTGCTCATCATCAGGCGGATTTACATCAGTTTGTTAAAAAGTTAAAGAAAATAAAGAAAAATAGTTTAAATGGCGGTTCTAATAACCGCCTTTTTTATTTAAAAATGTAATATGTATTATACTTATATTCTTTTAACAGAAAATGATACTTTATACTGCGGCTATACAGACAATGTGGAAAAGCGTTTTCAAAAACATCTTTCAGGCAAGGGGGCAAAATATACACGAGCAAATAAACCTGTGAAAATTGTTTATAAACAGAAATTCCATACAAAATCAGAAGCTCTAAAAGAAGAAGCACGCATTAAAAAGCTAAGTAAAAAAGAAAAGTTAAAGCTTATTGCTCACTATTCGCGTTTTCGCTTTTTGCTCTTTCTTTTTCCAGCAATTTTAATTCTTTTTCTTTTTGCTTTTCTAATAATTGCTGTCTTTTAGCTTCCTGCTGTTCTTTTATTTCTTTGTACTTTTCAACACCCTCATTGCCTGTGGTTGAACTGTTAATCTTCTGGCGTAAATTGTAATCTTTTTGAGATTCTTTAAATTCAGCATTCATTTCTTTAATTTTAGCTTTATAAGATTTTTCAAGTTCTTTAAGTTCTTGTTTATCTTGTTTTTTCTTATTTTTAGCTTTTTCTTTTTCAATTTTTTTCAAATTTGCTGCTTCTTTTTCGCTGACAGCAGGCGGTTCAATACCCGATTTAACAAGTTTATAACCGTTCATACTCACATTTACGGCAGAATTATCAAAAGTTACAAGCCTTGACTGTTCGCCTGTATATGTAACTTTCCACGTACCGAGATTAACAGGTGTATTTCCTGTATATGCAACGGCATTGACTATTACCCAGTCGGGATTTTCAGCATCAAACCCTAAAGGATAAACATCCCACCTTTTATCATCAAGATCTAAATTTTTGTATCTTTCCCAGTAATAAACAATTGCTCCGCGAACTTCAATTAAGTTATAAGAAACGTTATTTACAAAATCATATACAATCGGAGTTGTTTTCCAGATACCGTCTTTGGAATTACCGATTTTCTCTTTAACAAGCAGTTTTGTTCCGTCTGCGGAAAAATCAACAGGAGTGAGCGTTCTGAATGTATATAAATTATTATTTGATTTTTCTGTGGATAAAATCGGCTCAGATACTCTGTGAAGCACGTTAGCTGTCAGAATTTTATCTTTATTTGATTTAGCTTCCTCAAGATTGATTACAAACAAATCACAAGCGGTTGATGCACTGTTCGGATAGTAATAAATCGAGGGATAAACAAGCTTTTTGAAATCAGGAGATACAATTCCCTGAGCATTTTGCTGTCGTCTTTTATATAGAGAACTTCCGATTGTAATTTCAGGACTTCCTGGCGGATTATTATATTTTGCAATCTGATAAGACGGCTGGGGAACATACACCATATCAGCAGGTGTCGGAATTTTCGGAACTTCAACTTCCATAGTCATTCTGTCTTTTGGGGCAGATAAAAGTTCGTATTCCTCAATGGTCATATAACCTGAGGGATTTCTGTCCATAACTTTTTTTTCATATTTCTTTTTTTCTTCCTGCTTTTGAACATTATGAATATATTTTGCTTCTTTTTTATTCACATCACCGTGCGGAAGCGGAATTTCATCACCCCATTGAATAAAAGCACAAAAAGCAGCTGCAATCCCAAGAAGGGCATAAATCATACCAAGCCCTCTTTCATAGCCATAGAAATAGCCTTAGAGCGTGAATTTACATATAATTTTTGCAATATACTATGCACATGTGTTTTAGTAGTTGCAAGCGTAATAAAAAGTTTTTCAGAAATCTGCGGATTTGTAAGGCCGTCAACAATTAATGCAAGAACTTCCATTTCACGTTCTGTTAAACCATAAAGATTTTTGCCAAGTTTATAATTTATTTCGCCGCGTTTTTCTGTAATATTTGACCCGCGTCTTATATTTGTTAAAACTACCCTTGCAATAGCAGGGTCAAGCCATCCTGCACCCTCTGATACAGCTAAAACTGCAGAAACTGTCTGCTCTGAAGTAGCGCCTTTTGTAATATAACCGTCTGCACCTGCCTTAAAAGAATCAAATACATCATCATCATCTTCGCGGGAAGTATACATTAAAACTTTAGTACGTGAATTTGAAGCTTTAATTCTTGCAGTAGCCTCAATTCCGTCAATAGTAGGCAGACCGATGTCCATGATTACTACATCTGGAATTAAATCTAGTGCCATATCAACACCTTCCTGGCCATCAGCACACATACCTGCAATTTCTATATTTTCATTGTTACCCAATATAACGGAAAGCCCCATTCTTGCCATATCATGATCTTCAACTATGAGAACTCGTACAGTCATTTTTATCCCTCATTACTACATCTGTTAACAGGAAGGTAAATTCACTTCCTTTGTTTATTTTACTATCCACCCATATTTTACCGCCATGGGTTTCAATAATTTGTCTTGATAAATATAATCCCAATCCTGTTCCTGTTGAACGTTTTTTAGCCGTTCCCTGTGAAAATCTTAAAAACAAATTAGGAATATCATCCTGCGGAATACCGTTGCCGTTATCAGAAACAGAAAAAATAAAATCTCCATTCTGTGCTTTAGCCAGTACCTTTATTTCTCCGTCTTTATTAGTGTAATTAAGAGCGTTTCCGCACAAATTCGTAATTACACGCTTAATTTCCACCCTGTCTGCATTAATATACAATTTATCAGGCATTTCGTATTCAACACTAAAGTTTAAATTTTTCTTTTTCGCAAGCGGTTCAAGTTCTGAATAGCACTGTTCAACCAAATCCTTTATTGGAAAATTTGTCCTGCATAGTTCTAACTTCCCGCTTTCAAACCTATAAACTTCAAGTAAGGCATTAACAAGTCCAAGTAAATCTTCATTACTTTGAAGCATAGTCGATAAAAGCACACGCTGTTTTTCATCTAAATCCCCAATTGCACCTTCAAGGAAAAACTTAAGCGTTTGAATTTGCGCCAGAAGTGGAGTGCGCATATCATGAGTAAGTGTTGCTATAAAATCGTCCCTTAATCTTTCTGTTTCTTTTTGAACTGTAACATTTCTGATTACACCAACATATTTTTCGGGAGCGCAAAGAGCAAAACTTATTTCAACAGGAGTATGAACTCCGCTCAAATCATTCACTACATAAAAATCTCTCAAAAAAACTTCCGTATTTTCATCATCAAGTTTAAATTGTGATTTATTAGAATACGCTATGTCTTTAAAGTTTTTGGTGCAGAGAGCAGAGGCTGAAAGACCTATCATATTTTCACATGATGGATTAACACGCTCAATATTACCCAATTTATCAATAATCAAAATACCGTCAGCACAGTAATTAATTATACCTGCAATCTCTGCAGTACGTTCAGCTACAATTCTTTCAAGATTTTCTGAATAATCTTGAAGTTTCTTTTTCGCATCTTCAAGCTCAGCAATTTTATCCCTCAAATTTTCCAATAAATGACTGCGCTCAATTCCGTTTCTGACATTCATAAGTAAATCATCATTATCCCAGGGTTTTTCAATATACTTATAAAGTCCGACTTCGTTAATTGCTTTTATTGCATTTTCTTTATCTGCATAACCTGTTAAAAGAATCATACTTACTTCTGGATAAAGTTTTTTTGCTTCACGCAGAAATTCAAGCCCGTTCATTTCTGGCATAATAAAGTCTGAAATTATCAAATCAGGCTTATTGTCAGCCAAAAACTCAAGTGCTTCTTTAGTACTATTAAACAAATTTATATCAGAGTAACCTTCGATCTTAAATAAAGTTTTAAGAGCGGAGGTTACCATTTTTTCATCATCTACTGCTACAATCTTACTCATAACAGTATAATAAATTATTTAATAGATTAGGACAAATTCATTACGATTTTGCAATATATAGGATTATTTGCTCTGCCACAATCCATGAATACTGCAATACTCACGAGCAATTGCTTCTCCAAAACTATCTTTTAAAAGCATTTTGGGTTCTTCGCCTGGTTTTAGAAATTTTAACTGCGTTTGAGACTTATCTTTTGAAATGGTTTCGATAAACATAATATAATGTTCAGGAAGCATTGGATGAAGAACTTCTCCAACTCTTACTTCTTGATAACCATCATCCAGAGAAACAAAAACTGGAATATGTTTTTCCATCATGGCTTCTTCTTGCTGTTGAGCTTCCATTTTTTTCATAGGCTGACCACAGCAAACAAGTTCACCATTACCATTTAAAATAACTTCTACCACATTTCCGCAAATATCACATTTATACAAGTCTAGTCTTTCCATGTTTTCTCCTTCGTGATAATCATGACAAACCTAAAAATAAATTACTATTAGCTGAAAGGGTAAAAATTGAGTTTATATTTCTTAACAATAGAACTGAATTTATTTATATTGGTTAGTTCAAAGAAAAGTTTTTGTGGTATATTATAAAATAAGTCGTGCTCCACGGGGAATTGCAATCTCTTGACCCGAAGTTTATGCGGGGTGCAGAGCCTGTTGTGAGGGTTTGACCTATAACTTTGAAAAATAAATTATTGTTGAGGTTTGTGTATGCGGCGGCGTAAGCTGTCGAACCGTGTCAGGATGGAAACATAGCAGCACTAAGACAATCCTTGCGGGTGCAGTATTCACAAAAAGAGATAGTTTATTTGTAAATTTTATATGCTGAATTCGATAGACAGAGGCACGGCTTTTTTTATTTTAATTCTATATCTTTAATGTATCTGGGACGGCCTTTAATTTCCAAAAATATTTGACCTATATATTCAGCAATTGTTCCAAGGCAGAATAATTCAACACCGCCAAAAAAGCAATTCATAATTAAATCAATTGCCCAGTCATGCTGGAAATTAGCAAAGAAAATTTTATTACAAACTGCAATTATTCCCAGAATAATACCGATTATTGTCATTGAAAAACCAAGAATTGACACAAGTCTTAATGGTACTACACTATATGAAGTTATGCCATTTAGAGCAAGAATAGAAAGACTTGCAAAATTAAATTTTGATTTACCATGCATACGTGGTTTTACATCAAAACCAACATAAGCTGTTTTAAAACCAACGTCATTGAAAAATCCGCGCAAAAACAAATATCTTTCAGGAAATTGTTCCATAATATCAAGAGCATGACGGCTTACCAAGCGGTAATCCGAGTGATTTACGGGAATATTTGCCCCGAGCAGATTCATAACTTTATAAAAAGCCAAAGCAGTAAATTTTTTGAAAAATGAATCAGTTTTTCTGTTATTTCTGATACCTGATACAACATCAAAACCTTCCATATATTTATCAATAAATTTTTCTATAGACCATTCGTCCTGTTGTAAATCAGCATCAATTGTAATTGCGCAGTCACATCCTATTGTTTTTACAGCTTCAAGACCTGCAATAAGAGCTTTTTGGTTGCCGTAATTTTTAATAAACTTCTGACCTTTTACAAGAGAATTATTTTTGTGCAGTTCTTCTATTATATTCCAAGTGCTGTCATTTGAGCCGTCATCAACAAAATATAAATAACTTTCTGGTTTAATTTTATTTTTTTTTAATAAATCATCAAACACTGTAAAAAGTTTATCTACAGTTTCTTTAATGCACTGTTCTTCATTAAAACAGGGTATTACAATTGCCAAAAGCGGTTTTTCCATAATTTCTCCATTTGCCAAAATAACAATATTTATACTATAATATTCATATTATTAAATCAAGGATTTTTATGGTTAACAAAAAATTTATTTTAAACGCAGATGATTTTGGCATGTCTAAGGCTTTTAACAGGGCTGTATTAGACGGTTATCATAATGGTTTCTTATCAAGTGCAAGTCTTTGTGCAAACGGAAAAGCTTTTAATGCAGGAGTTAATGAAATTATTCCAGAATGTCCTAACCTTGCAATTGGTGTGCATTTAAACATTATTGAAGGTCGTTCACTCACAAAAGCTCCGCTTTTAACTAATAAACGCGGAAAATTTAATAAAAACTTTGCACAACTTTTGCTTAAATCAAATAATCCTGAATTCCTTGAACAAGTTGAATTTGAATTCAGAACACAAATTGAAACTGTTATGAATTATACAAAAGTTGATCATATAGATTCGCATGTACACACCCATGCAATTCCTAATTTATTTAAAATAACTGCAAGATTAGCGAAAGAGTATAATATTCCTTATATCAGAACACAGTATGAAGAAATGTATTTTGTGCCTTCAATAAAAAAACATATCAATTTAAAATATCCAATAAACATTCTGAAAATATTACTGCTGAATTATTTTACATCTCAAAATAAAAAAATAGTTCAAGAATATGGACTTAAAACAAACGACTATATGATAGGTGTGGGCTATACAGGATTAATGGATAATATGACTGTTGAATACGGGCTTCGGGCAATAGACGAAGATTGCATAGCGGAAGCAATTATTCATCCTTGTCATTATGCAACATCTAATAACAATCAACATTATATAGAATTTTTAATTACTCAAAACAAATCTTTGAAAGATAAAATTAACAGGCTGGGATTTGAAATAACAAATTGTAAAAGAGAATATGCAAACAAATAAAATTTTTTCAATATTATTAACATTATCACTGCTTATTTGTTTTTGCATATTTGAAATCAATAGAAAATCAGAAAAGCAAATAGTAAATATTATTTCTCCAACTATTATTGAATTTCAAAACGAAACAATATGTATTCCTGAAATTGAAACTTTTACAGCAGACTTAAATATAAATCAGTCGGAACTTGAAAAAAAATATAAGCTGACTCATGAAGATGCAATTAAACTTGGCTATCTTACTGACAAATTTGCAGATAATTTCCTTACAAGCAAAACTGCAAAAATTAAATATACTGGCAAAGAAAACCAAAACTGTAAATTTGGAGATATTTTTGTCAACAAACTATCTTATAAAGATCATTTGATAAAATCTGGTTATTCACTTCAACATAATTTTAGCAATGAATATGAAAAAGCAAAAAAATTAAAACTTGTTATATTAAACCACAAAAGCAATAAATATCATAAACTTAACTGCAAATATGGAACAATTGCTCATGATGCTGTTATATTACCTGAACGAAATCTTGCAAAAGATTCAAAACCTTGTAAATTTTGTTATGTAAAAAAACAGGAACACTTGAAAACTTATCCGCTTGCAATCTCAAACGGTGATATGAAAATGTATCTAACCGATTTAACTATGACTTTAAAACCTGATAACAAATGCAAATCTCTTGTGTGTCAGGAACTTTTAGGGTTAATTAATGCATCTGAAAATTCAATAGATATTGCGTTATATGGCTGGGTTCATGTACCTGAGATTTACAATGCACTTGTAAATGCCAGACAACGCGGGGTAAAAATTAGAATAGTTTACGATATAAGTAAAAATAATTATTATCCAGAAACGAAAGACTTGTTAAAGCTTGCCTATAGAACTTCAGGCGACAATCCGCGTATTCTTATGCATAACAAGTTTTTTATATTTGATGATAAAAAATTGTTTACAGGTTCAATGAATTTTTCAAAAACTGGACTTTCTGGATTTAACTCAAATTGCGTTTTTTCGATTAATTCAAAAGAAATAGCACAAATTTATAAACAAGAATTTGAACAAATGCTCGAGGGCAGATTTCATAACAGCAAATCAAAACTTCCGAAAAAAACATTCAAAATTAAAGATACAGTTATAACACCGTTTTTCTCACCACAAGATAAAGTTATTACAAATAATATTATTCCTCTTGTTAACAAAGCTAAACATTATATTTATATCCCAGCATTTATGATAACGCATGATGAGCTGGCAGATGCACTTATTAAAGCACATAAAAGAAATGTTACAGTTAAAATTATTGTAGATGCAGCAAATGCTTCTAACCCTAGAAGCAAAGTAAAGCTATTTCGTCAGGCGGGAATTCCTGTTAAAATTGAAAATTATGCAGGAAAAGTTCATTCAAAATCGATGATTATTGATAATAAATATTTAATCGCAGGCTCTATGAACTTCTCAAAAAGCGGAGAAAACAAAAATGATGAGAACTGTTTAATTATTGAAAGTGAACGATTTGCAAAATATTATAGCGAATTTTTTGAATATTTGTGGAATAAAATTCCTTACAAACAATACGTCCGTGCAGAGGGAAAAGATTCTATCGGTTCTTGTTCAGACGGTGTCGATAACAACTATGACGGTAAAATTGATATGGAAGATGCTGCATGTCAATAGATAATTTTTGCATCAACACTTTTAAAAGAATTTACACTGTTATTTAAACTTCTGATCAAATCAGCTGCGGTTTTTGCATTATAAAATTTTCCGCTTGTAACCAAAGAGGTGCACTCCAATTGCTCCAAATCTTCCTCATCATCAATATTAAATGCAATAACATCAATGTTTATATCTTTTCTGATTTTAATAAGTTCCATCACATATTTACAAGGACTTTCATCACAATTTTCTCCGCCATCTGTCAATAAAATTATATGCTTTTTGCCTGAAAAACCAATAAAATCATTCTTCACTGCCTGTTTTAAAGAATAAGTAATAGGTGTCATTCCCCGCGGTTTAACACTGGCCAGGCTTTCTTTAATATTCATAGCATTTGAACGTGACACAGGAGAAAGAAGTGTTGAGGCTCTGCAGGCTTCCATTGGTGTAAATCCCATTCTGTGTCCGTAAACTCTCAATCCAACAGAAACATTGGGATTTAAATTAGGCAAAATTGATTTCATTGTGTCAATCATTAAATCAACTTTGCGCTCGCCATTTAAATATTCAGACATACTATTTGAAAAATCAAGGATAAACAAAACTCTTTCATCCTCGCTCATATCAGGGACATTTCCTGAACGGTAAATATTATAATTCCCTGCAAATACTGGCAGGCATATAAGCATTAATATAAACAAAATCCTCATAACATAATAATTATTACATTGTAAATTTTCACATTTCATCACCCATTTGACGATTATTTTTGCTTGCAATATTATAAATGTATTATGAATAAATTAATTAAAGATGCTGAAAAAAATTTAACAAAAGAATTTGAACAAATAGAAGATATTAGAGATTTCAATCAGGAAAAAGTTTTAAACGCTTTTATTGAAAACAAAGTAGCGCCTGAACATTTTTATACTGTGTCAGGATATGGACATGACGATTTAGGCAGAGAAGTTCTAGATAAGGTTTTTGCAGATGTATTTAAAGCTGAAAAAGCTCTTGTAAGAATTCATTTTGCATCAGGTACCCATACACTTGCCTGCTGTTTATTTGGGAATTTACGCCATGGTGACAAATTAGTTTCGGTTGCAGGTGCTCCTTATGATACTATGCAGGAAGTTATCGGCACAGCTGGAGATGAGGAAACTAAACGCTCATCTTTAATTGGTAACGGCGTTCTATATGATGAAGTACCTTTAAAAGACGGCACAGACATTGATTTTGAAAAACTTGAACAAATAATTGATGAAACCGTAACAATGGTTTTAATTCAGCGCTCAAAAGGCTATTCTACAAGAAAATCGCTGTCAATGGAAACAATTGAAAAGATTTGCAAAATAGTTAAATCAAAAAATCCTGATTGCATTTGCTTTGTAGATAACTGCTACGGCGAATTTACAGACACAATAGAACCTTTAGAAGTTGGTGCAGACTTAATCGCAGGTTCGCTTATTAAAAATCCTGGCGGCGGACTTGTAGAAGCAGGCGGATATGCTGCAGGAAAAGAGCTTTATGTTGATAGAACAGCAAACCGCTTAACAGCACCAGGTATCGGATGTGAAGGCGGTGCAATGTTTAATCAGCACAGATTAATTTTTCAAGGACTTTTTATAGCGCCGTCAGTCGTATGTGATGCTGTAAAAGGAGCAGTGCTTGCTGCAAAAATTTTTGATGAAATAGGTTATGACAGTGCTCCAAAATACTGGGAAAAGCGAACTGATATTATTCAAAATATAACATTCGGCTCTCCTGAACCGTTAGAAGAATTTTGCAGAACAATTCAGTCGCTGTCGCCTGTAAATGGTTATGTAACCCCTATTCCTGAATATATACCAGGTTATGAAGATCAAGTAATTATGGCAGGCGGAACCTTTATTGAGGGTTCTACAATAGAATTATCGGCAGATGGCCCTATGCGCGCACCTTATACAGCATATATGCAGGGCGGATTAACTTATGCACACGTTAAAATTGCACTATCTAAAATACTTGAAAAAGTAATTTATTAAGTTTTGTTAACCATCCTTTAACCGCATATAACTAATTCTTAAGGACTAGATTGAAATTATTGAGGCATACTATTTGACTATTCATTTTTTGTGGTAAACTGTTATCATACCCTAAAAATGGGAAAAATCAGTTTACATATTTATAAGAAGAGGAAGGTTAATATGTCATTACCAAATGTAGCATATTTCTCAATGGAAATCGCAATGGATCAGTCTTTGAAAACTTATTCAGGCGGTTTAGGATTTTTAGCAGGCTCTCACATGTTGTCTGCTGGTTATTTGCAAATGCCTATGGTCGGCGTTACTATGTTATGGTCTTATGGTTACTACGACCAGCGTATAGCTCACAATGGTCAGGTAGAAGTAGCTTATATCAGAAAATATTATGATTTCTTGAAAGATATTAATGTTTCAACTGAAGTTGATATTTTCGGTGAAAAAGTTAAAGTTAAAGCATACTTAGTTGAACCAGAATTATTTGGAACATGCCCTGTGTACCTTTTAACTACAGATATTGAAGGTAACAGCGACTGGGCTAAGAGCATTTCTCATAAACTTTATGATGGTAATGAAAAAATTAGAATTGCTCAAGAAACAGTTCTTGGTATTGCTGGTGTAAGAATTCTTCAACAAGTTGGATATAACTTTGATGTAATCCACATGAACGAAGGACATGCACTTCCAGCAGCATTTGAATTATTAAGACAATACAACGGCAACCTTGATGAAGTTAAAAAGAAAACTGTATTTACAACTCACACTCCTGTTGCTGCAGGTAACGAAGTACACTGGGTTGATACATTATTAGAAGGCGGATTCTTTGCAGGATGCTCTAGAGAAACAGCTGTACAATTAGGCGGTGAAAACTTCTCATTAACTGTTGCTGCTTTAAGAATGTCAAGACTTGCTAACGCTGTATCTCAATTACACGGTCTAGTTTCTAACAAAATGTGGGAATGGGTTGAAGGCAGATGCCCGATTAGAGCTATCACTAATGCTGTAAATCTCCAATACTGGCAGGATGAAAGAGTTAAAAAAGCTGCAAATTCGCCTGAACAACTGCTCGCTGTTAAACGTGAAATGAAGTCTGAATTATTTGAATATGTTGCAAATGTTGCAGGTAAGAGATTTGACCCTGATGTGTTGACTATTACTTGGGCAAGAAGATTTGCAGACTACAAACGCGCTTGGTTAATCTTGATGGATAAAGACAGAATTAACAAATTGTTAGACGAAAATAAAATCCAAATCATCTTTGCAGGTAAATTCCATCCGGACGATGTAATGGGTAAAGAAATGTTTAACAAACTTCTTAACCGTTCACATAGCTTGAAAAATGTTGTTGTATTACCTGGTTATGAACTTGAACTATCAGGTAAACTAAAACGCGGTTCAGATATTTGGTTAAATACACCTTTAAGACCTTTTGAAGCATCAGGTACTTCAGGCATGTCTGCTAACATGAACGGTGCATTGCACTTATCTATTTATGATGGCTGGACAGTTGAAGGTACATTTAACAGCATTAACGGTTATACTGTTGAATATCCTGGTCTTGATGACGAAATGCCTTGGGAAGAACGTCATTGGAAAGATCATGAATCTGTTATGGATACAATTGAAAACCAAATTATTCCAACTTACTATGAAAATAAAGCTGAATGGGCTCGCTTAATGAGACAGGCTATCAGAACATCTGAAGCTTACTTCAATTCAGACAGAATGGTTATTGAATACTATAACAGATTGTATAAGCCTATTGCTCATAGTGATTCAACATCAGGTGAGGAGAAAAAAGAAATGAATATTTCTGAAACTCCAACATTTGATGCTTGGACATTCTCAAACATCAAATAGATTGTAATATAATATTTAAAAGGGTTTTCGAGAAATCGAAAGCCCTTTTAATTTTATCAATTGTAACAACTTCTTAACAAAAGAAAGTC
>CAREDV010000007.1 GCA_948964545.1 uncultured bacterium
GATTGAGTTATACCCCACTAACAACGTGCTCGAAACTTTAAAACGGGTATTTGATAAACTTGGTAATACGGCTAAAATATGTGTATTTGCCAACTCTACTGATATGAACTATTCCCTTATCGACCAGTTGAACCTAAAGGAGCAATCCGCAGTATTCTGTTCAAAAAAGAGCGTTGACAAATTAAAAAGTGAATACAAATTTAAACAGGCTTCCGAAAATTGGAGCTACGACCGGATGCGACAATATAACTTTTTTACAAGCCGTTTTCAGGTTGCCCTTGACATGATAATCGACGAAAAACCTCATGTTATCCTACTGACCGAAGTATATTTTGCAGAATATACCATGTTTGACCCTTATACTGATGTCATTCAGGCAGTCGGACGATTCCGAAACGGTGTCACTTCCATTTCCCACATTGCCAATACCAATGCCAATCTCCCCATCCGGACACCCGAAGAAACTAAAGAGTATATACATGAGTGTGAAGCCATTTATGATACATTATATACGTTCTATGACAAAGCAACTGCATCAGCAGCAAAGCAGGCGTTTTATGCAGCATGGAAAAGTGTCCCCTTTAATAATTGGCTGACAAAGGAAGGTTACAGGAATTATTTTGCAATGGATAACTATCTGCATGATGAAACGGTGAAATCGTATTATCACGACATAGACCATTTTTTGGTCGCTTATGCCAATTGTCCGGCTTTTGACCAAAGGGAACACCGGGGCTACTTTTTTAAATTAGGTGACTATGAACGGTTAAAAAGGCAAAGCAGCTCGTTATCGGTAAAGGACAAATTAAAAGAGATAGTCCGCCAACTCGATTTACTCGGTGAGTGTACGACCGAATCGGAATTGCAATATAAAGACGACCTCCGAAAAGCTGATACTTTTATTGTTGAAGCATACGACACCCTCGGAAAAGGAATTATTGAGGCACTAAACTATAATAAAACACGAATCCGGGAAGCCATTATACTAAAGAAGTATGAGCAGAAAACACGGGGAACAGAGTTTATGGAGCTTATTAAAAACTCGTTTCAGGCAGGGCAGAAATATTCCCTTAAATATGTGAAGGAGGAAATTAAGCGCATATATAAATTACTTGATGTGCCGGTACTGAAAACTATTACATCGGACACGATAAATGAGTTTTTTTATACATCGTCAACAACTATCCAAAAATCGAAAGCGGTTTACATCATAGCTCCGAAAATCTGAGGTGTTCAACTTTTTCAGGAAAGGAATCTTTTTATATACCCCAATGTTAAAAAGTAGTACACTCCCGAAAATCTGACTTTATATATCCTCCAACCTTAAAATAAAACTCCCGGATAAGCTAACACAAATTTCCGGGAATAAAATACGTCTGTGGTTTCAAATCGGCAAGAGTACAACTTTTTTCGGAAAATAATACTTTTATATACCCTATTCAAAAAAAGTAGTACACATCAAAGTTTCAGACAATATGCATCGTTAAATTTCAATATCCCCTTATCAACAAAGCAATAGCAATAATATAAGAGTAAAAAGAAACTATATAAACTAAAACGGATGTATTTACTACTTACATTATTAGTTATCCCGGAGGGGTGTGAGGGAGGGTATTGGGATGGAATGGTAAGAAAACAACAAAAGCCGTACCCCAAAATAACAGGAATACGGCTTTCTTCATTTACAACAATCTTACTTGCTTCGCTTTACTAACTTCTTTTTAGGCTGCCTGATTTTAGGCGGATTTTCAGATAACCAGATTTCCGGTTTGAACAAATCAGGATAGAGGGCACACAAGGTTTCCATTCCAATATGACGGTAAAAGTCAACCGTATGTATTTCCCTGTGATGTTCCAGTCCAAACCAACCAGAAGCAATAACTTCTTTATCATTATTGTTCATTGCGCAATGATTGTGAAAGTGGGATTTGAAAAACTAATAATCTTCACATAATTTGATATACAAAGGTACTAAAGTTAAATACCACAAACTAAAGAACATAGCACACAGTTGAAACAGGATTGCCAACTCAAAATTACATGCACTTATTTATTGGCATCCTTAGCAGAACAAAAATATACAGACTACAAAACAGCCTTAACTTATAAAAGGTCTGGTGGTGGGAAATATCTGTGATTCCTGTCTTATATACCTTTTCAAAAATTTCTCACCAGACTAAGGTTAAAGAGTATAGATATTACTTAGCTGTAAATACTCCTGCTATTACTTACTCCAAGTGAAATACAGAAGCAATAGAATGATTATTTTTCAGGAGGGAAGAAGTAACGACAAGGCAAGCAGAAAATAAGCAGTATATACTTGCACCCTTTAGCTACATCTCTTTTTCACAGGTTATAGAAATAAAAAAATGGACACCTGAATTTTGGGACTGGAAATATATTTATGCTATTAAAAACAGGCAGCACTAAATGCTTGACGAATAGAGTCAAGTTTAGATGCGAAAGAAGTATCACGCCTTGCCGTTTCAAGATTATAGCGACTTTGCATATTATTCCAGATAGTAGCATCAATACCTAATGCTGCTTCAAGAAGTAAAGACATATCAGCAGATATTGGGCGTTTACCGTTTAGTATTTCATTCAGCATTGTATAAGAAACACCTATCAATGAAGAAAATTTCTTTTGGCTGATTCCCCTTGCCTGTAATTCGTCTTTTAATACCTCGCCTGGGTGGGTTGGCATATATGGTCTTAAGTCGTTGTTCATAATCGTTTATTTATAATGATTAGACAATTCAAGTATATTGCAAATGCTCAGAACAGGCTCTTTATCTTCTATCTTGTTTACTGTAAACTCAATGCGGTACTGTGAGTTTACCCTGATAGATGATATTCCTTTTTTATCTCCACTTAGGACTTCATAGTTTAAAGAACGAAATGGAAATATATCCTCTATTCGATTAGCAGATATAAGAATGTCTATACATTTTTTATACTTAGTGGCAACGTTAGGCTGAAACCTGTATTTTTTACTTTTACATTGCCCTGTTTTGTATAGCTCACTTAAATACTCCTGTTCAAACTCTACAATCATATTGTATTATTTTACTCCACAAAGATAAGAAATTATATCGATAAATTCACTCAATTAGTGAATTTTATTGTGGTGGAAAAATTACAAAATCTGACTTGTATATACTTTTTGGAAATTTCTCACCAACCTGACTTTAGGAAGCAGGGACAGGGTTTAGCTTAAAGCAACCTGATAACCATAGTCTGCAATCTCTAATTTGGCACTAACACCCATTGCCTTAAAAATTTTGACAACAGTAGCCAAAGTCAGATTCTTACCATTTTCAATACGTGAAATCTGTGCTTTCTGAACTCCTATTAATTTACCAAGTGCTTCTTGTGTCAGATTCTTTTCGATTCTGGTACGCTTAATGGCTTCACCTATTAAAAACAGGTTTAATTCGCTTTCGTAGTTATCTCTTTCAGGAGTACCAACTTTACCAAGTAAAATATCCTTCGCTTCATCCTGTGTATAAAATTTCTTCTTATCCATGACCTGATTAGTTTTGGTTAAAATATTCTTTCATTATTTCCTGTGCCCTTACAATCTCTTTCGATGGAGTTTTATCTGTTTTCTTAATAAATCCATGTGTGGCAACGACTAAAACATCTATATCCTGACTTTTGTCCCAGAAAGCCAATAAACGGTACTGTTTGCCATTATATAAAGTCCTGAACTCCCATATATCAGTACCAGTTAATTTTTTGAATAACTTAGGGTCTAATGTATAGCGTGCTTTATCTATGTTATAGAGTATCTTCTCTTTCGTTTTAGGCTCTATACGTTGTAGAAACTCCAAAGCATCTGTATAAAATAGAACCTTAAATTTTTCAATAGCTGTCATACTCTGTCATGTAAGTAACGGTACAAAAGTAATAAAAGTTTCCATATATAGAAACTTCATTGACATAAATTTGAGTTGGTGGAAAAATCACAAAATCTGACTTGTATATACTTTTTAGAAATTTCTCACCAACCTAAATACAGCAGACACATATATACCTTAGCTAAAAAAATAACCCCTCCCCTTTAATCTGAATACATCTGTTTGATTTCAGGTGTATATGGCGTGCAAATGTTTCGACCACCTCTCTATGTCCCCCATCGTAGTTTGAGAGAAAAGCGAAATACAAACGGTTTTCTTCCATCAATAAAACACAAAACCAAAATTTAAAACCATGTCATTAAAATTGAACATTTTGGCGGAAAACACCAAAGAACTACCAAAACCAAAAAATGTACGTTCCATTAATGTCGATACTATTGCAGAAAAGTACGCATATCAAGCCAACGAGAAAGGCGTATCAGGACTGAGTAACTTTTTCAACTACTTCATTACGGACGAATGGGTGGAGATAGAAAAGCCAAATAAAGAACGCCTGCCAGAAAACAAAAGGTATTACTTAGGCTTGATTACCATACTTTTTGACAAGCAGACAGGAGAACCCGTTAAGAAAGGAGGTATCAGCCTGAACAAATTGGTACAGCCCTATCCTGCCTATGACGGTGAGGGCATCAAACAGGTAAAGCAGATTGTAAATATACCTGCCTTTGCTGATTCCCCAGAAGGACAGGTGGATTATGCAAAGAAGTACATTATTGGAAAACTGCTCAGGTGTACAGGCGAAACGTTTAAAGCCATTAAGCCTGATTTCAGTATGGGTACACCATCGCTTTATGGGCTAAGCGGTGAAAAGTTACAGGAAAAAGAGGTTGCCTATTTTGAAGCGGTGGAAATGGAAGGGTAACAAAACAGGTACAGGGAGGAGAGTTATCATGCTCTCCTTCTTATTTATTTTTATGTGTGTAGCAGAGGTTAGACAGGGCAGAACTGGCACAGGAATAAACAGGCTGTTTGCTTGTAGTTTTGCCAACTTAAAAAATGGCTTTTATCTGGCATTAGTAAGCATAGATACAAACAGGTATACCTGTGCAGATATTCTGATTAAAAGTTACAATCAACTTGTTTTATTACTCCATGATATACCTGAAATCCCGCATTCAGGACTAAAGATATGGCTTATACTTTACAGGCAGGGTGCATTAATACTCCATATAGGGGTTATTGTGTGTTGAGGGAAGGGGTAATGCCCTCCCCTCATTTTTAGATTACAAACAACAAATAAAATAGATTATGCAACAGGTTAGCGAATTAACGGTAAGCTATAAGCCAAAAGTAAAGGCGGCAGACAGATATTCCATTCATTACCCGCAGGATGCTTACAAGCTACTGATGGAACAGGCTTTTAATGATGATATTCTGGAATACAAGGAATACTTTAAACTGGTCTTACTCAATGGAGCAAATAAGGTTTTAGGCATTACTACGATTTCAGAGG
>CAREDV010000008.1:0-1976 GCA_948964545.1 uncultured bacterium
GTTTTGTTAGTAGTACACATAACAATTTTAAGTTCAGTGGGTAAAACTCTATAAACGACTACATAAATACTATCATTAATTTTTAGGAAAACATTGGGAATATGTATTGAAAAAAAGATAGGAATGTAATAAACTTAAGATAAATCTAGGGTGGACGAAAAAGGGATGAAAAATACATAATTAGAAAGCATAACGCATCAAACTTCTGAAGCAGGAATAGAAGTTTGGTGCGTTTATTTTATAGAACGAAAACAAATAGTTAAAAGAAAGACCAACTATCAAAAGTCAATAGGTAAGAGAAAATAAGTTTTTGAATATTAGATGCAAATTTATACATAACAAAAAGACCTGATTTTACAAGCCTGATGACAAATATGGAATTAAAAACTAGTGTTTGATTTCATATGATGTGTTGTTCTTTAAAACAGCATGAATGGTATGGCACATTTTTCTTGCAACTGCACCCACAGCAACTTTGTGGTGCTTACCCTCAGAACGCTTCTGTTGATAATAAGCAGAAAATACAGGGTCGTTGTAAGAAGCAATAAAAGCAGCCTGAAACAATGCTTTGCGCAAATATGGAGAACCACGTTTGCTCATCTTATTGTTGCTTGATTCGTATTCACCGGATTGTGAGACAGAAGCGTCCAAGCCGGCATAAGCAACAAGTTTGGCACCACTGCTAAATCGGTTTATATCACCGATTTCTCCCAGAATTGTTGCGGCAATTGTGTCACCAATGCCAGGAATCGTTGTAATAGGAGAATTGATTTTTTTAAGCAATACAGAAATCTGTTCTTCTACATCAGAAACCTGCTTTTCAATAAAGCAGATCTGTTCAATAAGCAATTTTAACTGGAAAGAAAAACTTTCCACGCAAAAGGTAATGCCAAAAGAGGATTTTGATATTTCAGAAATGGAATTGATTTTCTTGTGGGCAAACTTTTTAAAAGTAACCTGAGATAACAATACCTGTAATTGGGAAGAAGTTATCTCTTCAAAATCAGAAGGTGTGTTTAATTGTAATAAAAGTTCTTTTGAGGTTTTTCCAAAAACATCGGAAAACACAGAGGAATACTCGGGAAAGATTTGGTCAAGGACGCAAATGGTTTTTCTTTTAAGGTCACCGATAGAGCTGATTAAGTAATTACGAAAACGAGAGAAGTTGCGTAAAGACATGGTATCTTCGTCTGCAAGAGAAGTTTCTAAAAATTCTCCATAGCGGATAAAATCAGCAATTAAAACAGAATCTATGATGTCCGTTTTGCGCTTTCGGATTTCAGTCCCCTTGCGCCATCCATCTGTCTGAATAGGGTTAATGACATGAATAATAAAACCTTGTTCAACAAGAAAAGAATAAAGGGAAAGCCAGTAGTGACCGGTAGCTTCCATACCAATTTCCAACTGTGATGAAAAAGGTTGTATCTTGTTGATAAGAGAAGCAGCACCGTCAGAAGAGTTAGGAAAGGAAAAAGCCTTAAAGATAACATTGGCTTTATCATCCATAAGGGAAGCAACATGAGTATTTTTGCCAATATCAATACCTAAATAAAACATAAAACACCACCTAAGAATTATTTTAGATAGGTTTCCTCTGAACTGATAAACGTTACTGCCTTATTGTATATACGAAGTACCGGGAGGCGGTCAACATCCAACTTATTCGTAAACAGTTTATCAGACAGAGGCATCAGTCTTTCGGTTACGAGGTCATAAATATGCCTCAAGGAGAAAACGATGTCACTCTATCTAATAAAGGTATTATACAAGAATGACTTGTATAAATATACAGTTAATAAAGGGTTATAGGTTACCTTTATCAACCTAAATTTATTATATAAGGAGAAAGTCTATGAAACACAAAGTAAACAAAAAAGTATTCAGAAGGACATTGGCATTAATTCTTGTGATGACAATGTTGGTAACAGGACTTGGTTTGGATATGATGGAAGAGTTTGTTTTTGCAACACAGAAAG
>CAREDV010000008.1:1986-2192 GCA_948964545.1 uncultured bacterium
AAGACCCTAATACGCAAGTAGGTGCATGTATTGTCAGCCAGGACAATAAAATTTTGTCTATGGGATATAATGGTCTGCCAATTGGATGCAGCGATGATGAATTTCCATGGAATAGAGAAAGTGATGATCCATATGATAATAAATATTTTTATACAACACACAGCGAGTTAAATGCCATCTTAAATTATCGTGGCGGCAGTTTGGAA